>CAWFOW010000011.1:0-758314 GCA_963817535.1 uncultured Alphaproteobacteria bacterium | reverse complement strand
GCATAGGGGGCCGGCGGCCGGGTCAATGGGCGTGGGTGTGGTGCAGGTCGGGCACGTGCGGGTGCGCATGGCGCAGCCGGTCGTGGCGGTGGGGATGGGTATGCGGCTCGCCCGGCGGGTCGGACAGGTGGTGAACATGGCGGTGATGCGCGTCATGGATGTGCCGGTGCGTGTGCGTCTGCACCAGGTGTACATGCTCGTGCGCGTGCCGCTCGGTGAGGTGCAGCCAGACCCCGGCGGCGATCAGCGCTCCTGCGGCGCCGAGCCGGACGGTCAGCGGCTCGCCCAGGAGCGGTACCGCCGCGATGGCCCCGACAAACGGCGCAGCCGAGAAATAGGCGCCAGTGCGCGCCGTCCCGAGATGGCGCAGCGCAAGGACATAGAGGGCGAGGCTCAACCCGTATCCGAGGAAACCCACCGCTCCCGCCGCACCAACCTGCGCCACCGGCGGAACGCTCGCATCGGCGGCGAAAGCGAGCGCCAGGGTGATCGGGCCGGCCGCCAGCCCCTTGATCATCGCGATCTGCATCGGATCCGCGGCCGAAATCTTCCGGGTCAGGTTATTGTCGAGACCCCAGGCGATGCACGCCCCGACCACGCAGGCCGGTCCGACCAGCCCGTCCAGCCCCGGCCGTCCCTGCCAGGCCAGCACCGACGCACCCGCCACGATCAGCGCCATGCCCAGCGCGATCCGCCGGTCGAAATTCTCGCGAAAGACAAACCAGGCAATCAGCGCCGTCGCAACACCTTCCAGGGTCAGCAGCAAAGACGCGGTCGAACCTTCGGTCAGCGACAGCCCGACCATCAGCAGCACCGGCCCAACCACACCGCCGAGGGCGATCGCCCCGGCCAGCCACGGCAGGTCGGCACGGGCAAGCGGCGCCTCGGACCATGCGCCCCGCCGGACAAGAGCAGCACGCAGGGCGGCGAGCCCGATGCCCGAGCCAAGATAGAACAGCCCTGCCAACAGGAACGGATCGACCGTGCCGACCAGAATCTTCGCGGCCGGCGTCGCCAGCCCGAACAGGACCGCCGCAAGCAGCGCGAAGGCCGGCCCGTGCGACACCGCGGGTGCCGGCCGCCTATTTCGCCGGGGCGGGGGCGCGGGCGGGCGCGCCGAGCGTGCGGCCGAAGAACGGGATCACTTTGGACCAGGCGTCTTCCGCCTGCTTTTCGCGATAGCGGTCCTTGCCGGTAAAGTTCTGGAAGGCGTGGCCGGCTCCTTCATAGCGATAGAAATCGTGCGGCTTGCCGTGCTTCTTGAGCAGGCCGTCCAGCCGGTCCACGTCGTCGGGCGACGGGTTCTGGTCATCGTTGCCGAAGAATCCGATCACCGGGCAGGCTACGTCGGCGACGAGGTCGAGCGGCGCCTTGGGGCCGCCGCGCGGAACGGCCATGTTGCCGCCATAGAAGACCGCGCAGGCCCTGATCGCGTCGGGGCGCGATGCGGCGACCAGGAACGAGTTCCGCCCGCCGAAGCAATGGCCGATCACACCGATCCGCGACGCATCGACGTTTTCCATCGCGCGGAGCGCGGCGAGGCTCGCGTCGACGTCCGACAAAATCTCGGCGTCGAGCACCTGCTTGAGGGACTCGCCCGTATCCTCGCCCTCGGGGCGGCGATGGTACAGATCGGGGACGGCGGCGACAAAGCCATGGCCGGCAAGCCGCGCCGCGACCGCGCGGGTAAAGTCGTCGATGCCGCCACGATGGAACATCACGAGCACCGCAGGGTGCCGGTTCGCCTTGTCCGGTGCATCGACGTAAAGACCCATCGGTCCGCTATCCGTCGTGAGCGTCGCGGTGGTCGGCATGTGGCTCTCCCCTGTCGAGGAACAAAGTATCCGAGTGTCGCGGGCGACCCGTCAACCGGGCCCGGACGACTCGGACCGAGCGCCGTGTTCGCGTTGGGACGAACCCCACCCGGATAGGAACGCAGAAGTGGGCGCAGTCCCATTTTAGCCCACCGAAACATTTTTGGGACATTTTCCTTGACTCACGATTAGGCAACGGCCTTCAATCTGCTTCATGAACGAGCATGTCGAACTTATCGGCGAGATCGAGAACTATTGCCGCCACCACGGCGTAGCGGAATTGACCTTCGGCAAGCTGGTCGTCAATGACGGCAAGTTCGTTGGCCGCCTGCGCGAGGGCCGGCGGGTTACCACCGCGACGGTCTCGCGGGTCCGGCGCTATCTCGACGATCACACCGACGCCGTCCGTCCCTCCGGCGCAGGTCCCGCCCCCCGCCAGGTGCCGCGCGCGAACGGCGAGGCGGAGGCGACCACTGAAGACGGCAAGACGGCCTTCAGGTTCTACGACAACCGGCAGAAATACCTGATGTTCGTCAACACCTGCTCGGAGAAGTGGGTCGTCGCTGAACGCGTCGGGATGGAGCTGCAGCATCTCCAGCCGCAGCCGCCGGCGCTGAAGCTGTTCGATGCCGGCATGGGCGACGGCTCGGTGCTGACCGGGGTGATGCGCCAGATGCACGCGCGCTTCCCGGCCGTGCCGTTCTATATCGTCGGCAAGGAAATCAGCCTCGAGGACGTCCGGCTCAGCCTCGAGAAGATGTCGGACCGGTTCTTCGAGCATCCGGCGACGGTGCTGGTCGTCACCAACATGTACTACACCGAGGCGCCTCATTTGATGCCGCGCTCGCTGCAGGCGGCCGCCGCACTCAACTGGATCGACGTGCCCCTCAAGGGCACCTCGTCGCACGAGTTCCACGAGCAGATCAAGGCGCTGCAGCCGGTTCTGGCCGACGGCTGGCGGATGAAGCCCAGCGCCAAGACCGGAAACCCGCTTTATGTGCGCCCGTCGGTGCTGGTGCTGTATCGCGAGGACCACAAGTTCCTGCTCGACCAGATCGTGCCCCATCCCGGCCGGGCGCCGGATGGCTACGACCTGATCATCGCGTCACAGCCTTATCGCGCGCGCATGTCGGTGGAGTTCAAGGCGGAGAAGGTGCTGGCGCCGCTGGCCCGCGCGCTCGCACCCGGCGGCCGGCTGATCGGCATCCATTCGTTCGGCCATGATCCCGGGATCGAGATCGTGCAGCGCGTGTGGCCGGGCGAGCAGCCCTTCGCCACCAACCGGCACGACCTGTTGAAGGCACTCAAACGCACGTTGGGGCGCACCCATCGCGACATCGCCTACAACACCTATGCCGACAAGCGCGCGATCTTCCGCTACGACATGCACACCCTGCCGTCCGAAATCGGCGGTGAGACGATCGGCACCTCGACCCTGCTCGCGGCGTGGAACGCGGCGATCTATGTGGCGCAGATCGAGGACGAGCGGCTCGAGGACGTGATCGCCGACGGCTCATATCTCGAGGCCACCCGCGACGTTCTGAAGGAACAGGGCGGGCTCTGGTTCTACGACGAGTCCTACGTCGTCTCGCGCCGGCGGAGCTGACATGAACGGCGCGCCGACCCTTCCGGTCGAGAGCGCCCTGGTCCGCCGCCTGCTCGACGGCGCCTTCGCGCTGACCGCCGAGGTCGCCCCCCCGCTTGCCGCCAGCGCCGAGGCCCTTCTCAAGCGTGCCCGCCCGATCGGTAGCGCGGTCGACGCCGTCAATGTCACCGATGCCGCGAGCGCGCGGGTCGCCATGTCGAGCGTCGCCGCCTCGGCGATTCTGGCGCGCGAGGGGATCGAGCCGGTGCTGCAATGCACCTGCCGCGACCGCAATCGGATCGCACTGCAATCCGACCTGGTGGGCGCCGCCGCGCTCGGCGTGCACAACGTGCTGATGCTGACGGGCGACGACCCGAAGGCCGGCGACCAGCCCGACGCGAAGCCGGTGTTCGACTTGTCGTCGGGCGACCTGATCCGCATGGCGGTCGCGATGCGCGACAAGGGGATCGTCGCCTCGGGCCGCGAGATCGACACACCGCCGCGCCTGTTCGTCGGCTGCGCCGACATCCCGACCGATCCGAAGCCCGACTGGACGCCGAAGGCGCTGGCCGGCAAGGCCGATCTCGGCGCGCAGTTCGTCCAGACCCAGCTCTGCTTCGATATCGGCCTCGTCCGGCGCTATGTCACGAGACTGCGCGAGGAAGGGCTGACCGACCGGCTGTTCATGCTGATCGGGATCGGCCCTCTCGCCTCGGCTCGCTCGGCACGCTGGATGCGCGACAATTTGTTCGGGGTGGTGATGCCCGACGCCATCGTTGCTCGCCTCGAAGGCGCGACCGACGCCCGGCAGGAGGGCATCCGGATCTGCGCCGAGCTGTTGCAGGGGCTGACCGAGATCCCGGGCGTCGCCGGCGCGCATTTGATGGCGCCGGTGAACCCGTCCGATATCCCTGCCGCCATCGCCGAGGCGAAGCTCGCCGAGCGCCGGCCCCACTGTGCCTGAGACGCGAAGAAGCCCGGGCCGAAACCCGGGCTTCCGTTCGCGAGGGACACCGTGGAGGAGGAGTGGCAACCCGCGCGGACTGAGGTATCGGCGACGCCCGTTAACGCGCAGCCGGTCCCGAAGGTGTGTCGGGCGCCCCCCGCAGGATATAGAAGGCGCCGTCCTTGCCGGTGAACAGGCCCGGCCCGTCAGGCACCTCGCTCGCCTTGTGCGGCGCGAAGGGCTGCATCTGGCCACAAGCGGCGAGACTCAGCGCGAGAAGCGCAAGCGCCATTGCCTTTTGCATGAGGGGCTCCTTTCCTAGAACTTCACGCGGCCGCCAGTCGTGGCGACGGTGATGTCCTTGAAGTCGGCGCCCGGCTGATCGTAGGAGTAGACGTGGATGCTCGCATAGAGTTCGAGCGCCGCATCGTCGACCTTCTGCACGATGCCGAGTCCGAACCCGTCGCCACCGTCGCCGTTGACAAGCGAGTTCGAGCTCGACGTGTAGTCGATCGCGACCGCCGTCCCGCCGAACGAGAACGCCTTGAACCGGTAGCCGAGCTTTCCGTACCAGTAGGTGAAATCGTTCGATCCGACGACGCCCTTGTCGCGGCGGCCCGCACCGATCGTGCCGTTCAGGCCCGAGCTGTGCAGGATCGAGGCCGACCCGACGATGTCTTCAACAGAACCGACGCCGGTACCGGTCGCGCTCGAGGGGTTGTGCGCATAGCCGATGGCGGCGGCGACCTTGAAGCTGGGGAAAGCGCCGCCCCAGTTGATGGCGAAGGTCGGCCGATCATTCGACTGCATGGCGACAGAACCGACGAAACCCGCGATCTTCGGCGTGTCATAGCGGACGCGGTCGTCGCGGCTGCCATCGAGATCGGTGAAGACCGTTTTCACGGTCGGTCCTGCGCCACCCCCGACCGAATTGCGGAAGTTGAAGGCGCCGCCCCAGTCTTCCTGCTCGTTGAATACGGCAAGCTCGGTACCGGACAGGTCGACGAGCGCCACGTCGTCGGTTGCGACGGAGCCCTGTCCGATTGTCAGGCGGCCGAGATTCGTGTCCTCGATCCAGAACTCGACCTTCCGGATCGCGACGTTGACGTCGCCCGCGAAGGTCTCGGTGCGATCCAGCATGATCTTGTCGCTGGCGTTGGACTCGACCTCGGTTTCGATCTTGGCGCCAACGCTGAAGGTCGGGCTGATTTTCCCTTTACCCTCGAGTCCGAATCGACTGGACGACACGTTGTTATCGGTGAACAGCACGTCCGACGTGTTGCCGTCGTCGCCGTACATCACCTCGCGGTTTACCTGTCCGTATATCTTGAGGCTGATATTGTCATTGCCGGAATGCGCCATGTCTCTGGGCCGCGTTTCCTTGGCCGCGTGCGATTCCGGGATCGTGCGCTCCCGGTCCTTCTGCATGTCCTGCATCTGGGCCTTCATGGCCTGCAGCTCGCGCTCCATCTGCTCGATCTTCCCCTGCAGCATCTGTGTCGACTGCGCCGCCGCCGCCGCGGGCAGCCCCAACACAAGCGCCAATGCGGTTCCTGTCAGCGCGATAGCTCGCGCGGGCGAAACCCTTTTTGTTCCAGTCATTCGGTCCCCCTTCGATTGAATGTTCCGCCCGGTACGCGGCGGTCGCGCGCAAGCTATTCAGGGCCGATGACAGGCCGGTGACTCACGGAGGTCGGTTCGGAGTCCTTGGCGTTGCGATTGCGCGAAAAAAATATGACCGCCCCTCCACGGGAGAAGGACGGCCAAGTTTCGGGACTCTCCGAGCGCGGCGCCCGCGAGGCGTTGGATGCAGTGCGGGGGCACGCATGCATTTTTTAAGGGCCGGAGGTGACGGCCGCGTGACCGCAGGATGAAACTTTTCGCACGCGCCGAACCGAAATCAAAAAGTGCAATTGCAACTCAGTCGCATTTGCATTAGGATGGCGTCCTCATGCCCGAGGAGCCCCCGTCATGACCGTGCACCGCCCTGCCCCACTCCCTGCCCGACCGCTCTACCGCATCGACGCGCTCGAGCCTGCGCAACGATCGGTCATCTGGGCCTTCCGCCACTGGATTGCCGGCCACGCACGGCGCGACACCCAGCACTGGCTCATGGTGGTGCGCGAATTCACGCAGGAGTTCGGCCATTCGTCGTCGCACGATGCGGTCGCCGCACTCGCCACGATGGTCGGCGTGTTGTGCAATCGCGCCCGTAAGAACTTCGCCTATCACCAGCCCTGTTGCCCCTGCCTATCGTCCGACGAATACCGCGTCGCCGCGCTGATCGCGGCCTGTCGGGAGGGCCACTGGGGCGTGGCGCGAGTTCTCGCCGAGTGGCTCGTACTCCCCGACGGGAGGGGAGACCTGATCGATGCGGCCTGCCGCCTCAACGGCGCGACCGGACGGCCGCCTTGCGACGCGCCCTTTCGCATCGCTCCGTACACTGATCACCTGCCCGGAAATTAGGTCGCATCCGGCCGCCCGGACCGTCTTTGCGCAATGCAAGCGATTGAGCTAGGCTCCGTCCCATAACAAGAGGCCCAACGCGCTGAAAGCGCGATACGGCGCATCGGGGACGGCAGAACATGACTCGATCATGAACGCGTTGCGTCTGGCTGATCGATTCGCCGGATGGGCGTCGAACCTCACCTTACTCGCGGGGGCGGCGGCCCTTGTCCTGATGATGGTGCACGTCTTCGCCGACGTGATCGGGCGTTATGTGTTCAACAGCCCGATCGAAGGCACGCTGGAGACCGTGCAGATCTATTACATGGTGATGGTGGTGGTCCTGCCCTTCGCCTATGTCACGCGCAAGGATGGCCAGATCATCGTCGCCCTGTTCACCCAGAAGATGGCGCCGCGGCGCCTGGCCGCGCTGGATGCCGCGGTGGGCGTGTTTACCCTCGCGTTCATGGGGCTGTTCACCTGGATGAGCGGCATCGAGGCGGTGAACAAGACGCTTCTGGGCGAGGTGCGCGAGTTGGGCGATTCGGTCATCATCCAGTGGCCTACCCGCTGGTTCCTGCCGGTCGGCGCCGGCATCATGGCGCTGGTCGTTCTCATCCAGATCATTCGCGACATCCGCAAGGCAGCCGGCAAATGAGCCGCGCACGGGGGAGCTGAGATGTCGCCGGTCGAGCTGGGCGCGTGGTCGCTCGTCGCCGTCCTGATCCTGCTGGCGATCCGGGTGCCGATCGGCATCGTACTCGGGGCCGTATCGATCGTCGGTATCGCCGAGATCCGCGGGACCGACGTCGCCATCTCGATGTTGCGTTCCGCGCCTTACGACTTCATGGCGAGCTGGGAGCTGTCGGCGATCCCCATGTTCATCCTGATGGGCGCGGTGGCGCACCACTCCGGGATATCGTCGGCCCTGTTCACCGCGGCTCGGCTGTGGCTCGGACGGTTGCCGGGCGGGCTCGCCATCGCCACCAATTTCGCCTGTGCGGGCTTTGCCGCGGCGTCGGGCTCGAGCGTGGCCACGTCGGCGGCGATGGGCGCAATTGCCATCCCGGAAATGCTGAAGCATGGCTACGACAAGGCGCTGGCCACAGGCACGGTGGCGGCGGCGGGGACGATCGGCTCGCTGATCCCGCCCTCCATCCTGTTCGTGCTGTACGGCATCTTCGCCCAGACCTCGATCACCAAGCTGCTGATCGCCGGCATCCTTCCGGGGCTGCTGACCGCGGCCGTCTACGCCACCATGATCGCCGCCCGTTGCATCGCCAATCCCAAGCTTGCGCCGCGCGCCGCGTCGGAGCAGGCCTACCCCGGCGAGAAGTGGCGGGCCCTGATGGATGTCTGGCCCATCCTTCTCCTGGTGCTCGGCATCATCGGCGGGCTGATGGGCGGCGTGGTGACCCCAACCGAGGCCGGCGCGTTCGGCGCCTTCCTCGCCTTCTTCATCGCGTTCATCCAGCGCCGCCTGACCTGGGACGTGTTCAAGGCGGCGGTGACCGAGGGGATCGTCTCGACGTCGCGCCTCCTGTTCGTCGGCGTCGGCGCGATTCTGCTCACCAAGTTCATGGCACTGTCGGGCCTGCCATTCTATATCGGCCACCTGATGGGCGCGTGGGCGCTCGACCCCCTGCTGCTCGTGATCGCATCCTCGATCGTCTATCTCGTTCTGGGCATGTTCCTCGACCCGCTCGGCATCCTGTTGATCACCCTGCCGATCCTGCTGCCGATGTTCGAGCGGCTGCACCTCGACCTCGTGTGGCTCGGCGTTATCGTGGTGAAGTATCTCGAGATCGGGCTGCTGACCCCACCGGTCGGATTCAACGTCTACGTCATCAAGACCGTGGTCGGCGACTCGATCCCGCTCGAGACGATCTTCAAGGGCGTCGCCTGGTTCCTCGCCTGCGAGGCGATCATCATGGTGCTGCTGATCGCCTTCCCCGAAATCTCCCTGTGGCTGCCGAACATGACAGGCAACTGAGCGCCGGCCCCGAAACGCCACGGGCCCGCCGAAGCGGGCCCGCGGGTCGCGTCATGGAGTGAACTCCTACAGTTTGCTCGGATCCAGCTTCGAATAGATCCGCTCTTTGTAGATCTTGGCCATCAGGTCGCGATCGTTCTTCATGTGGTTGGACTTCGCCAGCTTTTCCCACTTTTCGAGGTTCTTCAGGAACGCGTCGAAGATCTTTTGCGGATCCTTCACGCCCAGCACCTTCTTCATCGTGGCAGGAAGGTCTTTGCGCTCCTTGTCCTGGAACTTCTTCATCACCGCCTCGAAATCCTTGCCGCCCTCGAG
Organism: uncultured Alphaproteobacteria bacterium; assembly: GCA_963817535.1. Classification (GTDB taxonomy): domain Bacteria; phylum Pseudomonadota; class Alphaproteobacteria; order MPNO01; family DASWLB01; genus CAWGHZ01. Next base: position 749,216 of record CAWFOW010000011.1, on the reverse strand, counting down.
AAAGGTGATGTGGTGCTTCTCGATCGCGATCTTCTTGATCCGCTCGTCCGCCTGGACGTTTACGTCGTAGACCATGCGAGCCAGATGCATCGGAATGGCGTCGATCGCGGCCTGCTTGTCGGCGGTCGACAGCGTGTCCCAGGTGCGTCGTGCCCAGACGACCGAACTGATCGTTCGCGGGCTGCCCAGCGGCGTTTCGAGGTCGTACTTGACGACATCCCAGTAGCCGAAATTCTGCAGCCAGGTCATCACGCCGTGCACGCAGTCGAGCGCGCCGCGCTCGAGCGCCGTCGTCGCGTCGGGCGGGCTCATCGACACGGGAACCGCGCCCAGCATCTGGATCAGGCCGCGGGTGCCGCCGACCGCGCGGATCTTGAGGCCCTTCACGTCGGCCACGGTCGCAACCTTGTCGCGGCAGATCAGCCCCTTGTCGTTGTTGCCGAACGAGGCCAGGTAGAGCGCGCCGTTCGCCTTGAACTCCGCCATGCAGGGCTTGCAGTCGAACAGCATGGTCTCGTTCGCCGCGCCGGTGATCGCCGCGGGATCGGTGCCGAACACCTCGGTGTCGTAGATGACGTTGGTGTTCTTCAGCTCCTTGCGGGTGAAGACCGGCACGATGAACCCGGCGTCGATCGTGCCGTCGCGCAGGTTCTGAAGCGTGTTCTGCAGGCTGACCACCTGGCCGCCGGCCAGGATCCGCAGGTTCACCGAGCCCTTGGACAGCTTCTTCACTTCATCGACATAGCTCTGGATGCCGATCGCGACCTCGTCCGACTTCGCCGGGATGCCGGCGCCGTACGTGTAGTCTTTCGCTGCCGCGAGTTGCGTCGCGAGCAGCAGGGCGGCGCCTGCCGCCCCCGCAAGTAGGCTGGTCCTTGTCCTGGTCATGGTTCTACCTCCCTCTGTGAACGTTGGACCGTCGGGGCGTCACCCCCGCGCGGCACTCAGCGCGCGCCAGATCCGTTCGGGGGTCGCCGGCATCTGTACGTATGGGGCGCCCTCGCGCGCCAGCGCGTCGTTGATCGCATTCATCACGGCCGGAAGCGCACCGACAGTGCCCGCCTCGCCCGCACCCTTGACGCCGAGCGGGTTGGTCTTGGTCGGCACCTCGTTCGAGCGGATCTCGATCGCACACATGTCGTCGGCCCGCGGCATGCCGTAATCCATGAACGAGCCGGTGAGCAGCTGGCCCGACTCCTCGTCGTAGCGGATGTCCTCCAAGAGCGCCTGGCCCAACCCCTGGGCGATTCCGCCATGCACTTGGCCGTGAACCAGCATCGGGTTGATCACCCGACCCACGTCGTCGACCACGACGTAGCGCACGATCTCGACCGTCCCGGTCTGCGGATCGATCTCCAGCTCGCAGACGTGGCAGCCGTTGGGATAGGTGGCGGGCGTCGCCGACGTTCCCGTGTCGTAGAGCCCCGGCTCCATCCCGCGCGGGATGCGCGGCGGCATGAACGAGGCGCGCGCGACGTCGAGAATGCCGACCGAGCGGTCTGTGCCGGCCACGGTGAACTTGCCCTTGTCGAACGCGATGTCGGTCTCGGCCGCCTCAAGCATGTGGGCGGCGATCTTGGTGCCCTTGGCGACGATCTTGTTCGCCGCGATGTCGATGGCGGCCGAGCAGGTCGCGGCCGAGCGCGACCCGAACGTGCCCGTGCCGGTCATGATCTCGTCCGTGTCGCCGTAGCGGTATCGGATCAGGTCGGCATCGATGCCGAGCCGTTCCGACAGCACCTGCTTGAAGGTCGTGGCGTGGCCCTGGCCATGGTCATGAACGCCGGCGAGCAGGGTGACGGCACCGGTCATGTCGAAGCGGATCTCGGCATGCTCCAGCATGCCACCCGCGGTCTGCTCGATCGTGTTGGTGACGGCGATACCGCGCAGCTTGCCACGCTTCTGCGAATCCGCGCGGCGCGCAGCAAACCCGTCATAGTCGGCGAGCGCGAGCGCGTCAGAAAGGTTCTTGTTGAAGTCGCCGGAATCGTAGGTGAAGGTCAGCCCGGTCTTGTAGGGCAGCGCGTCGGCCGGGATCGTATTGACCCGGCGGATCTCCACCGGGTCCATCTTCAGCTCGCGCGCCGCGAGGTCGACCATGGTCTCGATGACGTAGGACGCCTCCGGACGGCCGGCGCCGCGATAATGTGCGGTCAGCATCGTGTTGGTGATGACGCCGATCACCTCGCAATGGATCGCCGGGGTGGTGTAGGTGCCGGCGAGCCCGCCGAGATTGCCGATCGACGGCGCCGAATTACGATCGGTGTTGTTGTAGGCGCCGGTCGCGGCCAGCGTACGGGTGCGCAGCGCCAGGAACTTGCCGTTCTTGTCGAGCGCGAGTTCCGCGTCGGTCACGTTGTCGCGCGCCTGCTCGTCGGTCAAATGCGCCTCGGAGCGATCGGAGATCCACTTGACCGGCCGGCCGATCTTCTTCGCCGCGACGGCCGTCAGGATGTATTCGGGATAGACGCCGCCCTTCATGCCGAACCCGCCGCCGACATTCTCGGCGATCACGTGGAACTTCATCTCGGGCTGCTTGAAGATCTGGGCGATCGCATTGCGCGCGCGGTGCGGCGACTGCAGCGTCAGCCGCATGACGTAGCGGCCCTCGCGTAGATCGTAATGGCTGAGCGCGCCGCGCGGCTCCATCGAGTTGGCGGTAATGCGGTTGATCACCATGCGGTGCTTCACCACGTGGTCCGCCTTGGCAAAGGCGGCGTCGACCTTGGCCCTGTCGCCGTCGCTGTGGAAGAAGGCCTGGTTGTCGGGCAGTTCCTCCCATACCGCCGGCGCGCCGGGCTCGGCCGCCTTCTCGGTGGAGGTCACCGCCGGCAGCGGTTCGTAATCGACCTCGACCAGCTCGGCGGCGTCCTTCGCCTGAGCCACGGACTCGGCCACCACGAACGCGACGTAGTCACCGACATAGCGCACCCGGTCCTTGGCGAGGTGCGGTTGCGGGCAAATGAATTGCGGGCTGCCATCGCGCCGCTTGCGCGGCATGCGTGGCGATTGCAGGGCGAGTGACGCAACCTCGGGATCGCTGCCGGTCAGCACGCACAGCACGCCCGGCGCGGCTAGCGCCGCCTTGGTGTCGATCGAGCGGATGCGGGCATGCGCGTAGGGCGAACGCAGCACATAGGCATGCGCCGTCGCCGGCAGGTTCACGTCGTCGACATAGCGTCCGGCCCCCTGAAGAAGCGCAATGTCCTCCTCGCGCAGTTCCGGCCGTCCGACTTCATACTGACCCATGATCGTCTCCCCCGGGCCCGGTCGCGCCGGGCACGTCGTTCGTGCAAGGATTATAGCATCGGGCCGAAAGCCCGCAAAAAGTCACTGTACTGATCGATGCCGTTCTTCGTCGGCTATTCGGCCGCGGCCCGCGCGGCCGCAAGATTGGGCTGGCGTTCGCGGAAATAGGGCAGCACCTCCTCGGCGACAGCGTCCATGTTGGCGCGCGTCATGTCGGCGGGCAACGTGCCGAACTGGCATTTCGTCGTGATGATCCCGAAACCTGCCATGTCCTGGTAGGCGGCCAGCTTCTCGCGCACGGTGTTGGGGCTGCCGACGATGACGACGCCGTTGCGGATCAAATCCTCGGCCGACTGTTCCGCGGCGACCGTGCGAACCTTGCGGATGCGCTTCATCGATTCCATGCTGGTGTAGCCGGGCGGCAGAAGCATGTCGATCGGCTGATAGACGAAGCGGTTGGCGTAGGCCTCAAGATGCGGCTTCGCCTCGCGCAGCGCCTTCTCGTCGGTCTCGGCGATGTAGATCGAGTTCGACCAGGCAAGCTGCTCCGGCTTCGCTTCGTAGCCGAGCGCGTCGGCCTCCTCGCGGTATCGCTTGAAGACCTGGGCGACCTGGGCGATGGGCGCGAGCGTCTGGGCATAGACGTAGCGCATCTTGGCCGCCCACTTGATCGTCTCCGTCGATCCCGATGACGGGATCCACACCGGCGGGCGCGGGTTCTGGTAGGGTCGCGGCCACGGGTTCACATACTCGAAATTGTAGTGCTTGCCGTGGTGGCTGAACGGCCCCGCCTCGGTCCAGGCGCGGATGATCAAGTCGTGCGCCTCGTGGAACCGCTCGAGCGAAAAGCCCGGGTTGATCCCCATCGCATGGTATTCGGTGCCGATGCCGCGCACGAAGCCGGCGACGAACCGCCCGCGGGTGAGGTTATCGAGGATGGCATACTCCTCGGCCACCAGCAGCGGGTTGTTGAGCAGCGGCAGGGCGCGGCCGAGCACGGCGATCTTGGCCTTCTTCACGGCGCGCGACAGGGCGCCGGCGAAGATCGACGGATGGGGCATCATGCCATACGCCGTCTGGTGATGCTCGTTGACGCACACCCCGTCGAAGCCGAGTTCGTCGGCATATTCCAGTTCGTCGAGGTAGCGGTGATACAGCGCGGAGCCCTTGACCGGGTCGTATTCGGTGTTGGGCAGAGTGAGCCACGACGAGCCGTTGCGCTTGATCGCGTCGAGATCGGCGTCGGCATAGGGCATCAGGTGGAACAGGAAGATTTTCATGGTCTCACTCCTCCTCGCCGCGCGGTTCGGCCCGCCGTTCGGGGAAGCATACGCCGTTCCGGGCGGGCGGTCACGCCACCGCGAGGTCCTCGCCGGCGAGCACTCGGCGGATCAGGGCGACGGTCTCGGTCCGGCCGTAGAGCGCGATGAACGAGCCCATGCGCGGGCCCTGGGACTGGCCCAGCAGCGTCTCGTAGAGCGCGCCGAACCAGTCGCGCAGATTGGCGAAGCCGTGGCGCTTGCCGACCTCGTACACCTCGTACTGGATCGCCTCCGCCGTGGCGTCGGCGGGCATCGCCTCGATCGTCGCGGCGAGGTCGTTGAGCGCGGCGGCCTCGTCCTTGGTCGGCGGGCGGTAGCGCTTGGCGGGGCGCACGAAGTCGCGGAAATAGTGCACGGCGTGCCCGACCAGCCGGTCGAGGAACGGCGCCGTCTCGGGGCTGGCCCCCGGTGCGTAGCGCGAGATGAACTTCCACAGCACGGCGGGATCGTCGGTGTTGCACACGCTGGCGAGGTTGAGCAGCAGCCCGAACGAGACATGGCCTTCCGGCGCCGGCGGGTTTCCGGTGTGGATGTGCCAGGCCGGGTTCTCGAGGCGTTGCGCCGCGTCCTGGCCGACGAAGCTCTCGATGTGCGCCAGGTAGTCGTCCACCGCGCGCGGAATCGCATCGAAATAGAGTCGCTTCGCCTTCTTCGGAGCGTTGTACATGAACAGCGCGAGCGACTCCGCCGGCGCGTAGCGCAGCCAGTCCTCGACCGCGAGGCCGTTGCCCTTGGACTTGGAGATCTTCGCGCCCTGCTCGTCGAGGAACATCTCGTAGATGAACCCGTCGGGCGGCGTCGCGCCGAGAATCCGGCAGATCTGGCCCGACAGCTTCACGGAGTCGATCAGGTCCTTGCCCGACATCTCGTAGTCGACGCCGAGCGCGTACCAGCGCATCGCCCAGTCGGCCTTCCACTGCAGCTTGCAGCGCCCGCCGGTCACCTCGGTCTCGACCTTTGTGCCGTCCTCGTCCTCGAAGGCGATGGTGCCGGCATCGACGTCGCGCGCGATCAGCGGCACCTGGAGGACCCGCCCGGTCTTGGGGCTGATCGGCAGGAAGGGCGAGTAGGTCGCGCGGCGTTCGGGCCCCAGGGTCGGCAGGATGACGCGCATCACCTCGTCGTAACGCGCGAGCACGGCGAGGAGCGCCGCGTCGAACCGGCCGGCGCGATAGCATTCGGTCGAGGACTGGAACTCGTACTCGAACCCGAACGCGTCGAGGAAGCCGCGCAGCCGCGCATTGTTATGCGCACCGAAGCTTTCGTGCGTGCCGAACGGGTCCGGGATGGAAGTCAGCGGCTTGCCGAGATGCGCCCGCACCATCTCCTGGTTGGGCACGTTGTCCGGCACCTTGCGAAGCCCGTCCATGTCGTCGGAGAAGGCGAAGAGCCGCGTCGGGATGTCGGACAGGGTCGAAAACGCGTTCCGCACCCAGCTCGTCCGCGCCACCTCGCCGAACGTGCCGATATGCGGCAGGCCCGACGGACCGTACCCTGTCTCGAACAGCACATAGCCCTTCTCGGGCACCTTGCCTGCAGTGCGCGCGAGCACCTTGCGCGCCTCCTCGAACGGCCAGGCACGCGCGGATTCGGCCAGTTTCCTGAGCTCGTCGGTCATTGCGGCAAGCTATCCCGCGACCCGGACCCGGTCAATGCGCCGGGCCTCGGGCGCGACGGCCGCCGCTAGCCGTGCAGATGCGGCTGCTGCGTCGCCGCGGCGGGCGCGCCGGACCTTTGCTCCTCGGCGACCTCTTCCCACCGGTAGCCGGCCAGGTCGACCGGCGGATGGACAGCGCCGCACCCCTTGCAGGTGCGAAGGGCCGCATCGGCACTGAACGACGTGCAGGCCCGAAGATACCCTTCCTGTGCCGGTGACTCCTTCAGGTCCCACACCACGCGATGCAACTCCCGCCCGCATCCGTCGCAGTACCAGGCGACGCCCTCGCGGTCGGATTCCGGCAGCTTGTAGCGGAGGTGGAGCGACTCCGTCTCGGGCGCGATGCGGTGCGGCGTGCCGGCCGGCACGTAGATGAAGTCGCCCAGCTCATAGGCCTGGCGCAGGACCGGCGCGTCCTTGTATTCCACCTCGCCCGTGCCCGACATCGTGACCAGGACGCAGTCGTGCTGGCAGATCAGGAAGAAGGGCTGGCGCCGGTCGTTGCGGCTCATATGGATCTGCAGGTCGACGTTCGACGGCAGCATCGGCCGCTCGTCGTAGGGCCCCGCGTTCTTCGCCTCGTCATAGGCGAAAAAGACAAGCTGTCGCGCCACGGCCCCGTCCCCTACCCGGCCGTCTTCGGCGTGTTCGCGCCGGCGAGCTCGGCCGCGATCGACTCCTGGGCCATCTCGATGATCTCGGCCTGGCGGACATAGTGATCCCAGCCCCAATCCTCGATCGGGAAGGGCGGGTTCTGGTGGCCACAATGCTTGCAGCGGCGCGCCTCCTCGTTCTCGTTGAAGTGCTTCGCGGCCTCGTAGGTCTCGATCGTGGTGGTAAACGGCACGCTCCCGCCCGTCGCGCCGGGCCCGGTGCCGCGCTTGGGCGGGGTTGCGTCGACCTCTTCTAAATAAAGACGCCGGTCGCACTTCTCGCAGGCGAAGCGGTACTCCTCGCGCTGCGACTTCCCGATCGACTGGCGCTGGGTGATGGTCGTGACGCGCAGGCTGCCCGGGTCCTCGGGATCCTCGAACGGCGCGCCGACCTGGTGCAGCTTCGGCCCCACCCGTACCATGCCCGGCCGGCCGCGGCCGCCCTTGGCGCCGAACATGATCACCACCTCGTCCACGGTATTGAAATGCTGGAAGCGGCCGAACTTCTTGCCGGGCCCGCCGCGGAATGTCGCGACGCAGGGCACGATCGAACCCTCGTCGATATAGGGGAACATCGGCGACAGGGTAGAGACGTTGATCTGGGAGAAGCGAAAGACGTTGGTCTTCATCGGCTCGCGCCCCTTTTCGGGCGGCGGGATGGTCAGGCTCGGCTTGTCGGTCACGTCAGGCTCCCAACATCGGATCAGGTGCCCGAGCGTAGGCCACTCCCTCCCCGGCTTGCAATGTTTCCCCAAGGATCATCGGTATGGCACGGCGCCCGACCTTGGACTAACCTTAGGTCCCGAAACACCCATTCGGGGAGGATCGCCATGCGCCGGAAAGGCCGTTTCCACACCTATGAGGAAGCCCGGAACAGCGGCCCCTATGACGAGCTGCCGATGCTGGAGATGGGGATCGACCCGCAGCTCCATCTGTCGAAGAACGACAGGCCGCAGCCCTTCTTCCTGATCTGCGAGCAGGACACGATCATCGCCCAGATGTCGGGGACGGCTCGCGTCGAGTTCCGCGGCACATCGGTCAACTATTTCAACGTGCAGATCGGCGACTACGTCTACGTGCCGGCCGGCACGCCGCACCGCTACGTGCCGAAGACCGAGTCCATCGTGCTGCGCTACAAGGCCGAGTATGCCGGCCTTGAAGGCCTGGCCTGGTATTCCGGGAAGACGGGCGAGGAGCTGAGCCGCATCGTCTGGGACACGTCTGAGGAGCTGCCGCAGGAGGGCTATCTGCGCGCCTGCACCGCGTTCAACGCCGATCCGGCGATGCGCACCTGCAAGACCACGGGCGAGGTGCTGCCCACGATAGACCTCAGTCCCTATCGCTGGGCCGCGCTGGCCAAGGAGATCCGCGAGGCCGAAGCGTCGGAGCGCGCCCGCGCCGAAAAGATGGGCCGTATCAAGGAAGTCGCAAAGCGCACCGATTTGACCATCGCACCGCCCGCCGAGGATTGCGATCCGTTGCGCGTCAACGTCTACGAGTTCGCGCGCGAGGCGACGGCCGCGCTCGCCCCGATGTTCCCATACTTCGCGCCCGGCAGCATCGTGCCATGCGTCGCCTTGCAGGATCCCGGGGGTCGCGGGCCGATGGGCTATTTCGTGCACTACAACACGGTGCAGGAAGTGAATGTCAGCTTCGGCGCGCGCGACTCCTATCAGGTGCCGGGCGGCGTGCAGGTCGGACCCAACACGCACGGCGTCGGCCAGAAACCGGGCCAGGCCGGCAATAGCGGCAGCATGATCAATATCGGCGTCATCACGCAGCGCCAGGCGGTGGGTGAACCGCAGAAGGAATTGATCATCTTCCGCTGCGAGAAGTGCGACGCCGAGATGGCGCGTAGCGATTACAACGCGCACGATTTCCCCGATAAGCTGGAGAGCCCGGCGGAGCCGTGGCTGATCGGCCTGCCGACCGTGTCGCAGTCGGCAGCTGCGTCGGAGGCGTTCAACAAGAGCGACCGCACCTGCAAGCAGTGCGGCCACGTCAACGCCCCCTTCCCCACCGATTACTGGGGCTGGAGCGAATACCGCCGCCGCACCCATGTCGTGGCCATGGCGCGCGAGATCATGAATGCGGCCGCTGCCACTGCGGCGCGCGACGCGGCAGAATAACGACGCGCAGGAGCAACCATCGTCATGAAACGCCGGAAGAGCTTTTCCACGTTCGAGGACGCACCGAAGCGCGGGCCGTACGACGAGTACCCGATGCTGCCGCCGGGGATCGACCCGCAGCTTTGCCTGTCACGCAACGACGTGGCCCAGCCCTTCTATCTGCTGTGCGAGTTCGACACGATCCTGCTGCAGATGTCGGGCACCGGCCGGCTGCATTTCCACGAAGCACCCGTCAGGTACCACCGGATGGAACCAGGCGACTTCGCCTACGTCCCCGCCGGCATGCCGCACCGCTACGTGCCGGAGACCGAGTTCGATCCAGATCCGCTACAAGGCCGAGCATGCGGGCCTCGAAGGCGTGACCTGGTATGGCGAGGCGACCGGTGCGCGCGCCGCGACGGTCGTCTGGGACACCGCGGTCGAACTTCCGCAGGAGGGCTACCTGCGGGCCTGCACGGCATTCAACGCCGACCCGGCGATGCGCACCTGCAAGGCGACGGGCGAGGTGCTGGCGCCGATCGACCTCGCGCCCTTCCGCTGGGCCGAGGCCGCGGCCGAACTGCGCGCCGACGGCCAGCTCAGCCTATCGCAGGCGTCCGACCGCACGCTCGAAATCGCCCCGCCCGACGGCAGGAAGGAGCCGCTGAAGGTCAACGCCTTCGCCTTCGCGCGCGTTGCGACCACGATGCTCACCCCGATATTCCCGTATCTCAGCCCCGGCTCGATCGTGCCCTGCACGGCACTGCACCGCGGCGGGCCGTACCGCGAGATGGGGCATTTCGTGCACTACAACTCGCTCGATGAGGTCTACATCAACATCGGCAACAAGGACTTCTACGCCAAGGTCGGCATCGTGCGGGTCGGGCCCAACACGCACGGCGTGGGCGAGCGCACGCACGAGGAAAAGGACGACCGCGAGATGGTGTCGCTGTCGGTCATCACCCAGCGCCACCCGTTCGGCGACAAGCCCGCAGAGGCGTTTATCCAGACCTGCAAGTCGTGCAACCAAGTCGTCTACAAATATGACAAAAACGTCGACTACTCGGACCCGTCGGTCGATCCGCTGCGCTCGTTCGTCTCGATCTGCGAATCCTCGCTCGCAGCGGAGTTCTTCAACAACGACGAGAAGCTGCGCACCTGCCCCGAGTGCGGCACGGTGAATGAGATATTCCCGTTCTGGGCCTGGGGCTGGAAGGAGTACCGGACCCGTACCGCTGCGCTCGAGGTGGCTCGCGAGCGGCTGATCGCGGCGGCGGACGTCCCCGAACCCGCGAAGTCGGCCGCGGAGTAGGCATGCGGCCGGCACGCGCTTGACGGGTAGGCCGGTCGCCGATACGGTTCGGTAGCTAAGAATTGTCGGCCTATTTGGCTGATCGGGAGGAAATCATGACACGTTCTCGGGCCGTTGCGGCCGTCCTGGCCGCAATCGCGGCCGTCTCGCTCTGCGGCCACGCCAAGGCCGAGCCGAAGGAGCTCAAGCTCGGCAGCTTCGGACCGCCGCAGTCCTTCTTTTACGTCGAGGTCGTGATCCCCTGGATGAAAGCCGTGAGCGCGGATTCGGGCGGCACGATCGACATCAAGTTCTATCCGGACGGTGTGCTGGGCAGCGCCCGCACCATGTTCGAACTCGGTGATGAGCGGGGCGGCCGACATCGGCTGGGCGCTGCCGCATGCGGCGCCGGGCAAGTTCGTGAAGTCCTCGATCATCGAGCTGCCCTTCGGCTACGAGAAGGGCGAGTTCGGCGCGGTCGCGTTCTGGCGCATCTACCAAAGCGGGCTGATCGCCAGCGACTACAAGGGCGTGAAGCTGTTCGGCCTGACCGCCTGGCCGGCCGCCGCGATCCAGACCAAGTCGGCCAAGATCACGAAGCTCGAGACTCTCAAGGGCCTCAAGTTGCGCGTCTCGGGCAAGCTGCAGGCGGACACGGTGCTGGCGCTGGGCGCCACCCCGGTGCAGGTGCCGGTCGACCAGATCTATCAGGCGATCGACAAGGGCGTGATCGCTGGTGCCTGGGCATCGCTGACCGCGACGCGCGCGTTCCGCCTGACCGAAGTCGCCAAGTACTATCTCGACGTGCCGCTCAACGGCGCGGGCGGCATGCTGGTCATGTCGCAGGCGACGTTCGACAAGCTGCCGGACAAGGCGAAAGCCGCGTTCGACAAGCATTCCGGCCTCGCCCTGTCGCGTGCCCTCGGCGTGTCCAATGACGGCGAGGTCGTGCGGGTCAAGGAACTGATCGGCAAGCTCGCCAAGGAAGGCAAGGGCCACGAGATCTATGGGCTCTCCGACGCCGAGCTCGCGCGCTGGAAGGACAAGGTCGAGCCCGTCGCAGCCGCCTGGGCGAAGCGCGTGCCCAATGGTCAGGCCATCCTGAAAGGCTTCCGTCAGGCCGTCGCCGACGCGCGCGCCGGGCACTGATCCGCGCGGCGCCGGGCGGCTCCCGGCCATGGAGGGTCTTGCTGCGACCGAGGCATGGTGCGTGGCGCTTGCGCGGCGCATCGCTCTGATCGCCGTCGCCGGCATGCTGATCCTCTCATTGCTGACGATCGTCGACGTCAGCCTGCGCTACTTCTTCGATCTCGGCATCACCGGGCTGAACGAGGCGTCGGAGCTGCTGATGGCGGCGATTATCGCGGCCTGCTTTCCGGCCGGGCTGGCTACGCGCAACAACATCTCGATCGACTTCCTGCGGCGCGTTGTCGGACCGCGGCTCGAGCCGGTGATGGAGGCGATCGGCGGCCTGATGATCCTGGCCTTCATAATCCTGCTGACGTTCCGCTTCGTCGACCACACCGAACGCCTGGCCGCCCGTCACGAGATCACCCTGGTGACGGGCATTCCGGTCGCCCCGTTCTGGTGGTTCGTGACGGGCGTCCTTGCGCTCTGCGCGGTGGTGCAGGCGGTCGTCCTGGCCAATCAGGTGGGCGCCGCCGCGCGCTCGCTGGCCACGGCACCCCGCGGGCGCCAAACGGGCGCGGTGGTAACCGGGCTCGCCCTTCTCGCGACCGCCGGCCTGTATGTCGTCATGCTCCGCTGGGGCAGCGAGGTGGGCCCCATCGCGCTGGCCGCCATCGGCTTCGCCGCCATGTGGATTCCGATCCTGGTGCTCATCCCGGTCGGCGGCGCGATGCTGTTCGCGGGCCTCGCCGGCGGCACGGCGCTCACCGGGTTCGATGCCGCGGCGAATACGCTGGTGATCAACTCGGCCGCGTTCCTGTCGAGCCTCAACCTCGCCGTCCTGCCGCTGTTCCTGATGATGGGCAGTTTCGCCGCCACCGCCGGGCTTTCCGGCGATATCTACCGGCTGGCGCACGTACTGCTCGGGCGGCAGCGCGGCGGGCTGGCCATGGCGACGATCGGCGGCTGCGCCGGGTTCGGGGCCGTCACGGGCTCGTCGCTTGCCACCGCGGCCACGATCGGACGTGTCGCACTCCCCGAGATGCGCAGCCGCGGCTATTCCATCGAGCTCGCCACCGGATCGATCGCCGCCGGCGGCACGCTGGGCTCGCTGATCCCGCCATCGGGGATGATGGTGATCTATGCCGTGCTGACCGAGACCTCGATCGGCAAGATGTTCATCGCCGCCATCGTGCCGGGCATTCTGGCCGTCATGCTCTATCTCGGCGCCGTCGCCTTGTACGTCCGCGTGCGCCCCGACGCCGCCGGGCCGGTCGACCGGTCCGACGCGCGCGAGGCCCTGTCGGCACTCGCCAACGCGTGGGGCGTGCTTTTGCTGTTCGGAACGGTGATCGGCGGCATCTATGCCGGCGTGTTCACCGCGACCGAGGCCGCCGCGGTGGGCGCCGGCCTCGCGTTCCTCTTCGCGCTCGCCCGCGGGCGGCTGAAAGGCGGGGCGTTCTGGGACGTGATGGGCGAGGTCGCCGCCAACACGGCGATGATCTACCTGCTGCTGTTTGGCGCCGTGATGTTCGCCTTCTTTGTCGGCGTGACCCAGCTTCCCAACGCTATCGTCGCCTACATCCAGACGCAGAGCCTGGCTCCCTTGACGGTAGTCGCGATCCTGCTGGTGATCTATCTCGTGCTGGGCTGCGTGATGGACCCGATCACCACCCTGCTGATCACCGTGCCGGTGGCAGCGCCGCTGGTCACGAGCCTTGGCTACGACCTTATCTGGTGGGGCATCGTCACGGTGGTGGTGATCGAGATCGGCCTGATTACGCCGCCCATCGGCATGAACGTGTTCGTGATCCGCGGCATCGCCGGCAAGGATGTGCCCCTGTCGACCGTGTTCCGCGGCATCACGCCCTTCCTGTGTGCCGACCTGGTAAAGCTGAGCCTCATCACGCTGTTCCCGCTGATCGTGCTGTGGCTGCCGCAGACGATGAAATGACGAGGTTCACGAGCGTCCCATGAAAGCTGCCTTCTTCTCCCCCGTGTTCTATTCCGGCCAGGCCTCGACCGGCTGGCCCACGCCCGCAACGGTCTACGACAACGCGACCGCCAAGATCTCGATGCAGGCCGCGCTCGACCAGTTCCGCCTGGCCGACGAGGTGGGCTTCGACTGGGTGACCGTCGCCGAGCACCATTACGGCCCGATCGGCCTGACGCCCAACCCGATGATCTTCGCCGGTGCGCTGACCCAGGTCGTCAAGCGGGCCAAGATCGCGTTGCTCGGCCCCAACGTCCCGATCCTCAACCCGGTGCGGGTGGCCGAGGAATACGCGATGATCGACACCATGACCGACGGGCGGCTGATCGCCGGCCTGATGCGCGGCACGCCGAACGAGTATGTTACCTACAACACCAACCCGTCGGAATCGCGCGCGCGCTTCGAGGAAGCGCTCGAGGTCATTCGCATGGCGTGGACCGAGCGCGAGCCGTTCGGCTGGGAGGGGCGCTACTACCAGTACCGCTCGATCTCGATCTGGCCGCGCCCGGTACAAAGCCCGCACCCGCCCCTCTACATGTCGGGCTCGAGTCCCGAGTCGGCGACGTTCGCCGCGCGCCAGCGCGTGTCGCTCGGCCTCGCCGTGACCACCCTGCCCGCCGCCGCCGATGCCGCGACGCTCTACCGCGCCAAGGCGCGCGAGGCGGGCTGGGAGCCGCGGCCCGACGACGTGCTCTACCGCCTCTCCTTCCACGTCGCCGAATCCGACGACCAGGCCGCCAAGGATTTCGGCGAAAGCCGCAAGGTGCCCCAGCGCATCAGCCCGATCGCACTCAACCGCGCACTGGAAGCGATGGTCGCCGAGACCGGCTATTACGGCGCCGACAACAAGCGCCAGCGTGCCCGGGTGCTGCGCGAATCGGGCATTCAGGACCGGGTCGACGCGGGGCAGCTCCTGATCGGCAGCCCGGAAAGCATCGTCGCCCAGGCCAGGATAATCGCTGAGCGCATGGCGCCGGGCGTGCTCGACCTGGTGCCCGCCTTCCAGATCGGTACGCGCACGATGCGCTCGATCGAGCTGTTCGGGGCCGAGGTGCTCCCTCGGCTCCGCGAGATGTGATGAGGGCTGGAAAAGGGCCCTACTTCTTGCCCTCGATCTTTTCGACCTCTGCCATATAGGCGGCAAGAACCTTGGCACCGTCCGGCGTCGACTTCACCCATTCGTCGGTGTAGGCCGAAACCATCTTCTTCATCTGCGCGACCTCGGCCGGCGACAGCTTGATCTGCTTGTGCCCGTTGGTACCGAGCACGAGGGCGCGAGTGCGGTCGTCCTCGTCGTCGGCGCGCTTGCCCATGTCCTTCGTAGCCGGCTCGCCCGACACCATGTCGATCCCGTGACGCGCCTTCTCCGGCAGGCGGTCGTAGGACGCCTTGTTGAGGAAGAAGTAGCCGCCGGTCGTGCCGAACGGCGCGTCGATGTGATACTTGGTGAGGGGGTAGACCTTGAATGCCGCCAGCCCGGTATAGGTGAACTCGATGCCCTGGGCGAGACCGCGGCTCAGCCCCTGATAGAGCTCCGCCGGGTTCGAAGTGATCGGCGTCGCGCCGAGCGCTGCGACGATCTTGGCCGTCGACCGGCCATTGACCATGATCTTCAGCCCCTTCAGCCCGTCGATATGCTCGATGGGATCGGTCAGGTGGATGCCCGCCACGCCGAATCCCATCATCTGGATCGGCTTCACCTTGGTGTACTCGTCGGCGGTCACGCCGCTCGCGTAAAGGCGCCACATGGCGAGACCGGCCGTCGAGCTGCGGTCGGCGGTGAAGGGCAGGCCCGCGACCGAGGTCTTCCTGTACTGGTCCTCGATGCCGCCAAACGCGCCAAACGCGCCATCCACCACACCGTTGAGCAGCCGGTCATAGACGTTGCGGAAATTGGCAATCGACCCGCCCGCGAAGATCTGGAACTTGACCATCCCACCGGTCGCCTTCTCGACTTCGGCGACCCAGTGCTCGATACCCTTGTAAACCCAGTCGCCCGGCCGGCCCGGATCGGCGAATTTCATCTGGATCGGCTCCGCGGCCCGGGCGGGCGGCGGAAGCAAGCCCGCACCCACGACGGCCCCGGCGACGGCCAGCACGGCCGGAATACGGAAACGGCTCATGATCTCCTCCCTTGGACGCTTCTTCAGTACGACGCCCGCTTCGCGCTATCCATGCCACGCGTTCGTTCGGTACCTTCTTATCTGGAATTCAATCACGTTTGCCGAAGGCGGTCCATACTCACACGTCCAGACGTTCGGTGACGTGGAACAGATCGCCGCGAATCACCTCCTCGGACTCGCAGATCAACGTGCCGTCGGCATCGCGGATGGTGCAGCGGGCGATCGCCGCCGGAGCATGCAAGGGCACGTCCAGGAGGCTCGCAATGTCACCCTCGGCGATCCCCACCAAAAGTGTCTGGTCGGCACGGCCGATGCGAAGCTCCGGCAGGCTGTCGAGCGTGCGAAGTGTCGGCTCGGCGGCGAGCCGCTTCGCGCCGATGCGCCGGACGATCCGCGAGTCGATCTGGGCGTTCTCCACCACCAGCGCCACGCCACCCGCGCGGTAGAGCTTGGTGAAAAGGTGATAGCGGCTGGCCTGCCCGACGGGACCGGCGTGATAGGGCTCGGGCGGCGGCAC
Organism: uncultured Alphaproteobacteria bacterium; assembly: GCA_963817535.1. Lineage (GTDB taxonomy): Bacteria > Pseudomonadota > Alphaproteobacteria > MPNO01 > DASWLB01 > CAWGHZ01. The sequence continues at coordinate 733,175 of CAWFOW010000011.1, read as the reverse complement.
GCCTGACCTGTGGTCGAGGCACTCGACCTCCATCCCGTCCTTCGCGCGGACCAGGCCCGACCAATCGGTCGGCACCTCGTGCAGGCGTTGCGGCTCGGGACGCGCCGTGACGAATGTTCCGTGGCGGCGCCGACGCGATACCAGCCCCTCGCGCTCCAGCAGGTCGAAGGCATGACGCACGGTGGCCCGGGCGACGCCGAACCGCGCGGCGAGGTCGTCGATGCGGGGAATCTGGCTGCCGACGGGCCACTGGCCGCTGACGACGAAGCGCCGGAAGATGGTGACGAGCTGGATATAGATGGGCGCCAGGTTCTGGCGAAAGTCGAACGGTGCGCCGCGCGGGGGCACGATGCTACCGCCGCGACCCTCGGACGGGTGACGGCGGCTTCGTGTCGCGGTCTTCACGCGGTTCCGCTCACGCCGTCAGGGCGCGAGCGCAATCACGTCGAGGGCGAAATGCGCCTTGCCCCCCGGTGCGGCGTTGGCGTCGGCGACGCCGACCGCGATCCGCGCCGGCGGGTTCTCGGGAAAGAACTCCATCCACGCCTGGTGGAACGGCCTCCGCATCTCGAGGTCGTGCAGATAGAGCGTCACCTTCACGACATGGGCGAGGGTCGCACCCGAGCCGGCGAGGACCGCCTCGAGATTGCGCAAAGCCTGTCGCGCCTGCTCCAGCGGGTCTTCCGGCATCTCGTGCCCGCCGGGGACACGGCCGCGGATCGCCGAAAGGAACAGGAACCCGCCGGCCTTGACGCCCGGCACCATCCCCTCCATGCGGTCCGGCGCGCCGGCACCCAGCTTCATCGATTCCCGGTTTGGAACCGTTGCCCCCATGGCGCCTTCCCCGCCTACTTGCCGAGGAATTCGCGGATGATCTTGGCGGACTCGACCGGCTTGTCGTTCTGTACCTGATGGCCGGCGCCCGGAACCCAATGGAACTTGATCTCCGGCACCTTCTCCTCGATCTGCTTGCCGGTCGCGGGGACGGCGAACGGATCGCTGTCGCCCCACAGGAAGATGGTCGGGATCTCCTTGGCCATCAGGGGCAGCGAGACGGTCATATCGGAACGGTGCTTGAGCAGCGGATTCTCGCGGCTCGCCCGGATCGACTTGCCGAGAGCCTTGAACGCCTCGAGCGCGCCGGGACGGGTCGCCGCTGCCTGGCGTTCGTCGATCAGCTTGTCGGTGATCCGCGACTTGTCGACGATCAGCGCGTCGAGAAGATTGCGCATCCCTTCGCGCGTCCCGTCATAGTCGTTGAGCGCCTTCATCGCGGGGTTCGGCGGCTGGCTGATGCCAAGCGCATTGGCGATGGTCAGCGACGACACCAGGATCGCCTTATCCACCCGGCCGGGATGCTCGATTGCGTAGAGCGCCGCGCAGAACGCACCCTGCGAATTGCCGAGGATCGTGAACTTGTCGAGGCAAAGCGTGTCGATGAACTCCGCGATGTGCGTGGTGCGGCTGATCAGCCCATAGGGCGTCGGCGCGTTGAGGTCGGTCAGCCCGAACCCGCCGATCGAGTCCGGCGCGATCACGCGATAGGTGTCGGCCAATGCCTCCATCACCGGGCCCATTCCCGCGACGCCGGACGAGCCCGCGCCGCCGCCATGCAGCGCCACGATGACCGGACCGTTATCCCCTGTCTCCGAATAATGGGTCCTGACACCGTTCACATTCGCCCAGCGTGAGCGGATCACCGAGTTCGCCATGTCGCTTTTCTCCCTAGATCAAATCGTCCTACGATATCGAACAGCGTAGCCTCGGCCAAGGGACTTCGCCTCAACGCCGTGCACCCGCCCACGGTCAGGGCACGCATAGCCCACCGAATGCCGCGGAACCACGCTCTGCCTGTGATTGCTATTTCGACGTTGCGTCGCCGACAGAGGCATTTCTCTTTACCCTGCCCGGCTCGCGCCGCCGTCGTGCCGCGACCGTAGGTGCAACGACCCGCCACGGTCAACTGGGAAGGTCGCACCGGCGAAGGAAATGCTAGGCACCGCTCGCCGTCGCATGATTATCTAGTCCGGCTCGACGGATCGCCGCGCTGGCCAGCACGACCCGCTCATGGTACGCCGACGGTCCCAGCGGCACGAAATTGTCGGACGATATTGTAGGGAAACGGACATGGCAGAAATTCTCGGGCTCGGGCTGAGCCACTATCCAGGCCCCAGCGTGCCGGTGGAGTACTGGGCCAGCATGCTCGAAAAGAATGTCGAGATCGGCCGCGTCACACCCGAGCTCTTCGCCGACCGCTCGCGCTGGCCGGCCGGAATGCTTGCCGAGTATGGCAATGACGAAGGGCTTGCCGCCGCCAAGACGCACCGCGCGCGCCTGCTCGACGGCTACAGGAAGCTGCGGGCCGAGCTCGACGCGTTCGATCCCGACGTCGTGCTGATCTGGGGCGACGACCAGTACGAGAACTTCAAGCGCGAGTGCGTGCCGGCCTTCTGCATCGGCGTGCTCAACGAGGTGGTCGGCAAGCCGTTTGCCGGAACGCTCGGCCCGTTCAAGACGCGCACCAACGCGTGGGGCCTGCCGCCGGACTACGAGATGCACGTGAAGTGCCACGCGAAGGCGGGCTCGGACTTCACCGAGGCGCTGCTCGACGAGGGGTTCGACGTCGCCTACATGATGGAGCCGCGCCACGGCGCCGGCCTCGCCCATTCGTTCAACAACACGATCCTCTATCTCGACTACGAGCGGCGCGGCTTCGACTATCCGATCGTCCCGTTCCACGTAAACTGCTACGGCCGCCAATTGATGAAGGTCGCGGCCGGCGCACATGGCGAAGGGCGCGACGTCACCTCACCACCGGCGCCAAGCCCGCGCCGCTGTTTCGAAATCGGCCAGGCCACCGCCCGTTTCTTCGCGGAGAGCCCGTGGCGCGTCGCGCTGATCGCATCGTCGAGCTGGTCGCACGGCTCGCTCACCGCGAAGCATGGCCGGCTCTACCCGGACCTCGACGCCGACCGGCAGCGCTACCAGGACCTGAAGAACGGCGCGTTCACCCGCTGGGGCGAGCTTACCCGCGCCGAGATCGACGATGCGGGCCAATCCGAGATCCTCAACTGGATATGCCTTGCCGGCGCGATGACCGAGCTGAGCCGCGACATCGAGGTAGTCGATTACGTCGAGACCTACGTCTTCAACTCCTCGAAGTGCTTCGCCCTTGCGCGCCCGGAGACCGGTGCACCGCGCGCCACCGCGGGCGCATCGGCCACGGCGCCGGCCGCCACCTAGTCCCGGCGCGCATGTGGTGACACGAACGGGTCGCGTGAACTGGCGCGAGCTGCGCCGGACGCGGATCAGCGGATTTCTCCTCGTCGTCGCGCTGCTGCTGCTCTGGCAGGCCAGCGTTGTCTGGCACTGGGTCGAGAGCGACAACTGGCCGTCTGTTACCGCGATCGCCGCGTCGTTCTGGCGCGGCACTGCGGACGGCGAGCTGGTCGAGGTGATCGCGTCCACGCTCTGGCGCATGGCGCGCGGCTATGCCATCGGCTGCGCGCTGGGCGTCGTGTTCGGGCTCGCGCTGGCGAGCTGGCGCCCGGCGCGTCTCGCGCTTCAGCCGATGATCGAGCTTCTGCGCCCGATCCCCGCCCCCGCCATCATCCCGCCCTTGATGTTCCTGCTGGGCGTCGACGACGCCCTCAAGATCTTCATCGTCGCCTTTGCCACCTTCTTCCCCGTCCTGATCAACACGATGGCCGGAGTCGCCGCGGTCGACCTCGTGCATCGCCAGGTGGCGCGCACGTTCGGTGTCGGGCACTGGGCGACGCTGTCGCGCGTGGTCCTGCCGGCAGCGCTGCCGCACATCCTCGCCGGTATGCGCATCTCGCTCGCCATCGCACTGATCGTGACGGTGGTGGTGGAGCTGGTCGCCGGCTCGCAAGGGATCGGCTACTACGTCGGCTCGATGCAGTACGCCGCGCGCGCTGACGACATGTACGCCGCAATCGTGATGCTGACCGCGGCCGGCTATGCGATCAATCGCGCGTTCGTGGCCTTCGAGGCGCGTGTCATCCACTGGTCGCGGCTGCGCGAGACGATGGGCGCCGAGGCATGAGCGCCAACGGCGTCCCGCTGCGCATGGAAAATGTCGGCAAGGTGTTTGCCGGCAAGGGCGGCGCCGTCGAGGCGATCCGCGCCGTCGACCTCGAGATCGCGGCCGGCGAGTTCGTCGCCATCGTCGGCCCATCGGGCTGCGGCAAGTCGACCCTGTTGCAGATCGTCGCCGGGCTGATCCCGCCGAGCTCGGGCCGGGTCGTCATGGGCAACGAGGTGGTGACCGCTCCGCCCGCCCAACTCGTTTATTTGTTCCAGCAATATTCGAAGTCGCTTTACCCGTGGCTGACGGTCGAGAAGAACGTGATGTTCGCTTTCCGCCACCGCATGCCGATGTCGGCCCGCGCGGCGCGCGACCGTTGCGCCGAGTATCTTGCGATGGTCGGGCTCGATGAGTTCGCCAACCACTACCCTTGGCAGCTATCGGGCGGCATGCAGCAGCGCGTCGCCATCGCCCGGGCGCTGTCTGCCGAGCCGCGCGCGCTCCTGCTGGACGAGCCGTTCTCCTCCGTCGACGCGCTGACGCGCATGGACCTGCATGCGCTGATCCTCCAGCTCTGGACCGAGAAGCGCTTCACCACCGTGCTGGTCACCCACGACGTGGACGAGGCGGTGCTGCTCGCCGACCGCGTCGCGGTGCTGACCCAGCGCCCCGCCATCGTGTCGGAGACGATCGAGACCGGCCTCGCCCGCCCGCGCGACCCCGTGGCCACGAAGGAGGCTGCCGCGCTTCCTCGAAATCCGCCATCGGTTGCTCGACAAGCTTCTGGCGAGGCCGGCATGAGGCGCTTCGTCCTGCGCGGCCCGCTCGAGCTTCTCCCCGGCGTGGCGGTCATCGTGCTCGCCCTTGCCGCCATCGAATTCGCCTCGCGCACCGGGCTGGTGAAGGCGATCATCGTGCCGCCCCCGACCGAAGTGGCGGGCGTCCTGTGGCAGATCATCGTCTCGGGTGAGGTCGTCGGCCCGTTGGCCCTGACGCTCGGCATCCTGTTCCTGGCCTATGCCATCGCCTCGATCCTCGGGATCGTGATCGGCATCCTCATGGGCTACTACCAGCCGATCTACGGCCTGCTCGAGCCGCTGGCCGAGATACTTGCGCACCATCCCCAAGCCCGTCCTGGTGCCGCCGCTGATGCTGTTCCTTGGGCTCGGCGTGCAGATGAAGCTGTTCGTCGTCGCGCTGGCCGCCTTCTTCCCGGTCCTGATCAACACGGTGCAGGCGGTCCGTGCCGTCGATCCCACCCTGATCGACACCGCCCGCACGTTCGGCCACGCGACACCGACGATCCTGCTGCGCGTCATCCTGCCGGCAAGCGTGCCGATGATCCTGGCCGGCATGCGGGTCAGCCTCGGCATCGCGCTGATCCTCGTCGTGCTGTCGGAAATGCTGGCCGGCACGGGCGGGCTTGGCCAGCTCATCCTCGACATGCAGCACGCCTTCAAAGTGCGCGAGACTTTCGCCTGGCTGGTGATCCTGGCGGTCGTTGGCTTCGCCCTCGCGATGCTGTTCGACTGGGTCGAACGCCGCATCGCCTTCTGGAACGCACCGCGTCAATCATGAAAAACCCACCGGAGGAAACCATGCATCGGTTCACACGTATGTCCCAGTGCGTCGCGGCGCTCGCATTCGCGGCAACCATGATTGCCGTCGCGCCCGGCGCCGGAAGCGCCGCGGAGATGACGAAGCTGAAGGTCTCGATCCTTCCGATCGTCGATACCGCGCCGCTGTTCGCCGCCCAGAAGCAGGGCTATTTCGCCGAGGAAGGGCTGGAGGTCGATACGGCGCGCATCGTCAGCGGCACAGCCGGCATTCCGGGCGCGGTCGCCGGCGTGTACGACATCGTCTATACCAATATCGTTTCCACCCTGCTCGCCAAGAGCCAGGGCATCGATGTCCGGATCATCGCCTCGGGCAGCCAGGCGGGGACCAAACCGCCGGACACGTCCGGCCTGATCGGCCGCAAGGCGGATAACATCAAGAGCGGCGCCGACCTCGAAGGAAAGACGATCGCCGTCAACCAGCGCAACAACATCAACTGGCTGTTCGCCGTCGCCTGGATCAAGAAGACTGGCGGCGACGTTTCAAAGGTGAAGATTCGCGAGGTGCCGTTCCCTCAGATGAACGACGCGGTGAAGTCGAAGCAGGTCGACGTGGCACACAACATCGAACCGTTCCTGGCGGGCGGTCTGCGCGACCCGAACCTGACCATCGTCGGCTGGCCGTTCTCGACCGTGCTGCCCGGCATCCGCGCCGCCCAGTGGATCGTGACCGGCGAGACGGTGAAGAAGCGCCCCGAGGTGGTTCACAAGTTCGTACGCGCGCTGCGCAAGGGCGCCGAGTGGCTAAACGCCAACAACGGCAAGGAGGAGTTCTACCAGCTCATCGCGAGCTACACGCGGCTCAAGCCGGAGGCGATCAAGCACATGCACCTGCGCAACATCTCGACCGACAACGACATCCCGGCCATGAAGCGTCTGGCGGCGCTGATGGTCGAGCTTGGCATGACCAAGGAGCCGGTGGACCCGACGCCGCTGGTGTTCGACACGCCGCGCTGAGGCCGGGTGTTCGCCCAGCCTTGAATGGCGGTTCCGGCCCGCGTAAGGTCTTGAAGTCTATAGGGAGAGTGTGATGGCGCAGCAGCGGTCCGAAGATCTCGGCAAGCACAATTACTGGGGCGAGCTTCTCCAGATGCGCGACGAGCAGCGCGAGCGGATCAAGAACGCCGTCCAGGTGGTGCGCGGCGACGACCTGCCGCAGGAGGTGAACAGCCAGGGGCTGATGCGCTGGTACCTGCACCCCAATATCAAGGACACGATCCTGTCGACCCTGATGTTCTTCGAGCAGGAGATACCCCCGGCCTCGCGCTCCGGCCGGCTCAAGTTCGGCGGCGGCCAGGTGATGTACATCCTGGAGGGCAAGGGCTACACGTTGATCGATGGGGTGAAGCATCCGTGGGAGGCGGGCGACGTGCTCAACCTGCCCCTGCGCAAGGAAGGCATCATCGTCCAGCACGTGAACGAGAGCGAAGACCAATCGGTGAAGTTCGTGGCCGCCGAGCCCAACTTCTTCGCGTGCACGACGGTCGATCGCGGCACCGGCTTCGAGCAGATGGAAGAGGCGCCCGAGTTCCGCAAGACTAAGAAGTAGTTTCGATCAGCGGCGCCGCAACGGCGGTCGCCCGGATACCCATGCCGACCATCGACATCCACAACCACATCGTGCCGGACGGGTTTCCTGCCGCTGCGCCGGAATGCGGGCACGGGCGCTGGCCCAGCCTCGTGCGCGGAGAGAACGACACGGCCACCGTCATGATCGCGGGCAAGCCATTCCGCCGCTTCGACAACCGGAGCTGGAGCGTCGCCCGCCGCATCGCCGATATGGACGCGGAGCGGGTCGACATCCAGGCGCTCTCGCCCCTGCCCGAGCTGCTGTCCTACTGGTTCGATCCCGCCGACGGGCTCGCCATGGCGCGCCACATGAACTGGGCCATTGCCGAGATGGTGCACGCCGCGCCCGACCGGTTCCTCGGGCTCGGCATGGTGCCGCTGCAGGATCCAGAGATCGCGGCGCGCGAGCTGGCCTCGATGCGCGACGATCTCGGCCTGGTCGGGGTCGAGATCGGCAGCAACGTCAACGGCAAGGTGCCGGGCGATCCGTTCCTGGAGCCGTTCTTCGCCGAGGCCGAGCGGCTGGGGCTCGCCGTGTTCGTCCATGCGCTGCATCCTGCCGGAACCGAGCGGCTGGTCGGGCCGCAGATGGTCCAGCCCCTGGTCGCATTCCCGACCGAGGTCGGACTTTCGGCCGCCTCGGTGATCACCGGCGGGCTGATCGAACGTCACCCGAACCTGCGCATCGCGTTCAGCCACGGCGGCGGCACGCTCGCCGCGATCCTGCCGCGGCTCAACCATGGCGCGACTGCGCACGACATGCTGAAGGAGCGCGCGCTCGCCCCGTTCGAGGCGGCGCGAAAGCTGTATTTCGATACGCTGGTCTTCGACCCGCTGTTCCTTGCGCATCTCGTCGCGCGCTTCGGGGCGAGCCAGCTCATGGTCGGAACGGACTATCCCGCGACCTTGCGGCAGCCATTCCCGCGCGACTTCGTGGAAAAGCTGGGCCTCGCGCCGGACGAGCTGGAGGCGATTGCCGGCGGCAATGCGCTGCGGTTTTTCGGCCGCGCGGTAAAGTAGGCTATAAAATGCGCAAGCCGCGCCACGCGAGGTCGTCGCGAAGGCGCGCACACGAACAGGGGCGTAACGTCGCATGCAACGGATCGAAAGCGTCGACCTGGAGACGCCGCGCCTTGCCGCTGCGCTGTCGTCCGACCGCGCTCTCGGCGCCCTGCTCCTGATCGTCGTCGGAGCGCTGACGCTGGTACCGGTTGCCTATGTGCTGGTCGAAAGCTTCGACGTCGCGGGAACCGCCGAGCCCTTCAAGTTCGGGCTATCGAGCTGGATCGAGACGTTTTCCAACGCGCGCACGCTGAGCTCGATCGGCTACTCCATTCTGCTCGCAGATACGCATTCCGATCGGCATCGCGGTTGCGTTCTGCGTCGCCTGGCTGCTGATCCGCGTGCAGGTACCCGGCCATGCCTTTATCGAGCGGGCGTTGTGGTTCGGGTTCTTCCTGCCGGTCCTGCCGATGACGATGGGCTGGATTCTGTTGCTCGATTCCCATTACGGGCTGCTCAACGGGCTTGTCCAGAAGCTCCCCTTCATCGATGGGCCGGTCTTTTCCATTTACTCGGCGACCGGCATCATCTGGGTGCATCTGAGCCTGTCGACCATACCGGTGATGGTGATCCTCCTCGCCCCGGCGCTGCGCCAGATGGACGCGGCGATCGAGGAGGCGGCCGACATGTGCGGGGCGCACATCCTCACCACGCTCCGGCGCATCACCGTACCCCTGATCGCGCCGGCGGTGCTGACGGCCTTCATCTTCGCCTTCATCCGCAGCCTCGAAGTGTTCGAGGTGGAACAGCTTCTCGGCACGCCGGTGGGCATCCAGGTCTACGCCACCCGCATTTTCGACCTGGTGACGTGGGATCCACCACTCTACCCGCAGGCGATGGCGCTCAGCGCACTGTTCCTTGCGCTCCTCCTCGCCATCGCCCTCGGCTACCAGCATTTCCTCAAGCGCTTCGCAGGCCAGGCGACGATCACGGGCAAGGGGATGCGTCTGCAGCCGCGGCTCCGCACCAGATGGGCCTATGTCGCCTCGGGCGTGCTGTTCGTCTATATCGGGATCAGCATTCTCCTGCCGCTCACCATCCTGATCCTCGGTTCGTTCAACAAGCTGTTCGGGTTCTTCTTCATGCCCGACCCGTGGACCATGAGCCACTGGACCGAGGTGTTCACAAGCTCGGCCTTTACACGGGCGACCGCAAACTCGATCGCGCTCGGCCTCGTCTCCGGACTGGTCGGCACGTTGTTCTATGCGCTGATCGCCTGGGTACTGGTGCGCACCGCGATCCGCGGCCGCGACACGGTGGCGCTCCTGACCTGGCTGCCCTGGGCGATCCCCGGGCTGGTGCTGGGCGTCACTTTGTCGAACCTCATGCTCAACGTGCCGCTGATCTCGGCGCTCTACGGCACGATGGTGCCGCTCGTCCTCGCCATGATCATCAAGGACATGCCGATCGGGGTGCAGATGCTGCGCACCGCGCTGCACCAGGTATCCGGCGAGCTCGAGGAATTGGCCCAGATGTCGGGTGCGGGCTTTCCCCGCATCTTCCGGCGCATCACCCTGCCCTTGATCGCGCCGATGTGCGTTGCGGTGTTCCTGCTGATGTTCATGTCGACCCTGCGCGACATTTCGACCGTGGTGCTGCTCGCCTCGCCCGGCACGCGCACCCTGTCACTGCTGATGTTCCAGTTCGCCACCGCGAGCCGGCTCGAATCCGCTGCTGTGATCGGCGTGATCATCGCCGTGATCTCGCTGCTGTTCACGTCGATCGCCTTCAAGATCGGGATAAGGATGAATGTCGAAAGCTGACCGCCCGACGCGGCGTGCCGGAGGGGCACGATGCTGAGCGTCTCCGCGCTGTCGAAGGATTACCGCAACGAGCGGGGCCAGCCCGTAATGGCCGCGCGCGACGTGACGTTCGAGGTGCCCGAGGGGGAGATGTTCACCCTGCTCGGCCCGTCGGGCTGCGGCAAGACCACGACGCTGCGGTCCATTGCCGGGCTCGAACGGCCGAACGCCGGCGAGATCGTCGCCGACGGCCGCACGGTGTTCTCCTCCGACCGGCGGGTCTTCGTCGCGCCCAACCGGCGCGGCTTCGGCATGGTGTTCCAGTCCTACGCGATCTGGCCGCACATGACCGTGTTCGACAACGTCGCCTTCGCGCTCGAGGTCGAGCGCGGGCTCACGCGGGCCCACATCCGCGAGCGCGTGATGGAAGTGCTCTCCGTCGTCGCGCTCAACGAGCTGGCCGGACGCCGCGCCACTCGGCTGAGCGGCGGACAGCAACAACGCCTCGCCCTCGCCCGCGCGTTGGTGAAGGCGCCGCGGCTCCTGCTGCTCGACGAGCCGCTGAGCAATCTCGATGCCAAGCTGCGCGAGCGCATGCGATTCGAGTTGAAGCGCCTCCAGCGCGAGCTGGGGCTCACCACGGTCTATGTCACCCACGACCAGAGCGAGGCCCTGGCGCTGTCGCACCAGATCGCGGTGATGAACGAGGGCCGCATCGTCCAGATCGGCCGCCCGCGCGACATCTACAGCCGGCCGCAAAGCCGCTTCGTCGCGGACTTCGTGGGAACCACGAATTTCCTGGAAGGACGCGTCGAGGGGCCGGTCCAGGGCCCGGTCCAGGGCGGCGGGCTTTTTCGCCTGGCCACCCCGTGCGGACCACTCGTGGTTGCCGCGTCCGAGCCGCTCGCGACCGGGGCCGAGGCGACCTTCTCGGTCCGACCCGAAACCATCGGCGTGACCGCGACGCGCCCGGACGCTGCCAATGTCTGGCAGGGCACGGTGGAGAACCGCGCCTTCCTCGGCGACACTCAGGACCTTCAGGTCAAGGTGGGGACCGCGGTGCTACAGGCCCGCGTCGCCGCATCGCTCGAAATGGACGCCGGGTCGACCGTGTTTCTCACGATCGACCCGGCGCGCTGCACTCACGTTGCGGACCCGGGTGGCACGCCCGGATAGCGGGCTTCGAACCGACTTCAGTGCCCGCCGAGGGCCTTGGCGATGGCCTTCTGCGACTGCGTGCGCTCGCCCAGATACCAGGCTTCGGAATACTGATCGAGATAGTCGACACCCTGCTTGGGCAAGATGTAGGCCGGCACGTTGGTGACATCGACGTCCTTGCGCCGGCTCGGCTCTTCCATCGCGTTGGTGTAGACCTGCTGGCCGCGCTGGCTGGCGTACCAGTTGATGAACACCTGGGCCGCGTTCGGATGCGGCGCGCTCTTGCCGATCTTCGCCACGCTGAACCCGGCCGAAACGCTGCCGGGCGCGTCGGTCATTTCCAGCGGCTCCAGGTTCTTGATCCCCTGCTTGACGAACCTCTGGACCTCGACCTGCGAGGTGCCGAGCACGATCGGGTAGACGCCGCGCACCGCCCATTCGACGAGCTGGCGGCTGTTGCGCGTGTACTTGACCTCCTGGCCCAGATACAGCTTCTTCACGAAGTCGATGCCGAACTTGTGCGCGAAGTAGCTCGCCACGGCGAGGCCGGGTCCGCCCTGGCGCGGGTCGTAGGCCGCGATCTTGCCCTTGTATTTGGGATCCTGCAGCTGGGCGAACTTGGTGAGCGTGCCCGGCTTGATCATGTCGGTGTTGACGACCGGCGGCGGGCTGCGGAACTCGGCGCCCTCGTACATGTACGTGCCGGTCGAGTCCATGAATTTCATCTTGCCGTCGGGATACCACGGGCCGTCACCGGATTTCGGCAGGATGATCTGCTCGCGGAGCGGCTTCAGGAGACCGGCCTTGACCAGCGGGAACTGCGCGCCGCCCGCAAGGATCACATCGATCGAAAGGTTCCCCGCACGCGCTTCGTTGTTGAAACGCGAGCTCAGCTCCCGCGTGTTGCCGGACAGAAACTCCACCTCGATGCCGGTGTCTTCCTTGAAGGATTTGCGCACGGGATCGCCGAACGGCGACTGAGCCGCCACCACAACCTTGCCTTCCTTCCGCGCGGCCGCGAGCAGGTCCTGCCACTTCTGGCCGCCGCCGGCCTGCCAGTCGCTCTGCGCCAATGCGTCGCCACCCACGAACGCAAGGCCGAGCACCACCGCCCCGGCCATCAGCATATATCTTCGTGTTATCGACATGATTTCCTCCCTGTCTGGACTGCCGTCCTTGGTTGGTTCTCGCCGCGCGTTATTCCTTGAATTCCGGCGAGGGTTCCGTCTGCGTCATCTCGGAAGCCACGAATTCGCGCGTCGGCATGTGGATGAACGCCATCCACAACGCCGGCTTTCCCCCGATGTCGGTGTTGAAGTGCTGGTGCTCCACCCCGCCGGGACGCAGCGGCAGCAGCAGCAGGTCGCCCTTCTTCCAGTCGATGCGCTCGCCGTCGACCACCGAGTAGCCGACGCCGTCGATGACGTAGATGACGAGGCCACCCTGGTGGCGATGCTTGCCGGAATGGGTGCGCACCTCGTGGGTGAACACCGTCCAGTCGGTCAGCGCCGTGTCCTTGGTCAGCCGGTTGAGATAGAACCTCAGTCGGCCTTGGCGCGACACGCCCTGAGGACAATCCGCGAACTTGACCACGATCCGGCCGTTCCGCTGTCGCTCCTGGAACGCCCGATCCTCCTGCAACGCGACCTCGTAGGAATCGAGCTTGGGTGGTTCCCGTTCCCGAACCCGCGTGCGCTCACGCTCTGCCATCGCCTTGCTCCCGCTTCCTTGCGCTTGGGCAAGAGGCCGATGACGGCATCAACCGCCCCGGCCCTCCTGCATCGCCACGAACTCGGGCGAGGGCTCGGTCTGCGTCATTTCCGAAGAGAGAAACTCCCGCATCCCCTGGTGGATGAATGCCATCCACAAGGCCGGTTTGCCGCCGGGATCCGAATTGAAATGCTGATGCTCCACCCCGCCCGGGCGCAACGGCAGCAGGAGAAGGTCGCCCTTCTTCCAGTCGATCTTCTCGCCGTCGACGACCGAATAGCCGACCCCGTCGATGACGTAGATGACCAGTCCGCCCTGGTGGCGGTGCTTGCCGGAATGGGTGCGGATCTCGTGGGTGAAGACGATCCAGTCCTGCAGCGCCGTGTCATTGACCGTCAGGCTGAGATAGTAGCGGAGCCGGCCCTGGCGCGAGAGGCCCTGCGGGCAATCGGCGAACTTGCAGACGATCCGGCCGGTCCGCATGCGCTCCTGATACTCGCGGTCCTGTTTGAGTGCCACCTCGTAGGAATCGAGGGACGGCGGCTCCCGCTCGCGGACCCGGGTGCGTTCACGTTCGGCCATGGTTGTACTCCCCTTTCAACTTACGCCGCTGCCGCCTTGAACCCCGGCGCCGCCGTCTGGTTGGCCAGGCGGACTTCGCGGTGTTCGCGCGACGACTGCAGGATAGCGAGACAGATTTCGGCGGTCGACATGCCCCACCGCGCGTCCAGCAGCGTCGGGCGGTCGTTTGCCAGCGCGTCGTACAGATCGATCAGTTCGGCCGCGCGGTTGGGCGTCGACGGGCAGTCGACCGCGCGCCGCCCGTCCTTGTCGTAGACATAGAGACCCTCCGGGGACACGCGCATGACGCCTCTCTCGCACGTCACCATGGTGAGGCCGAAGAATGGCTGGTAGACGGGCGAATCCGGCCTGGTGCCGCCGCCCTTGCCGTAGCCGTAGGGATTGCCGTTCCGCACCTGCCGGTACTTCTCCTCGGCCGTGACCGGCCCCGAAGGACGGTCGCGCGCGATCAGCGAGTCCGGGTTGAGCTGCTTGCGGCCGGACTCGCCGATGCCCCAGGTGAACTCCGACACGTCGAAATAGCCGTACCCGTCGAACATCAGCGTCGCGGCGATGTCGCCCTCGAACTCGATGAAGGCGGTGTAGTTGCCCTCGCATTTCGGGAAGTTCGGCTCGTGCCGTCCGGCGATGGCGCGGATCGACAACGCCCGGCCGCCGGCGATGAAGCGCACCGTGTCGATCTGGTGCGGGCCCTGCCGGAACACGACGCCCGAGCCGAGATCGGTGTCGACCTCCTGCGGCATCACCGCGCGGATCAGCCAGTCGTTCCAGTTCCAGGTCTGGATATGGATCACGCGGCCCAACTCGCCCGAACGCGCGATCTCGCCCATCTTGCGCACCGGCGAGTCGTACACCTTCGAATGGCCCTGAACGTACTTCACCCCGCTGCGCTCGACCGCCTCGACCATGGCGCGGCACTGGTCCAGCGTCACCGCCATCGGCTTCTCGCAGATCACGTGCTTGCCGTTCTCGGCGGCGCAGATCGTATGGCGCGCGTGGAACTCGTTCGGTGTCGACACCCACACCGCATCGCAGTCGGCCGACGCGCACATCGCCTCGACCGTGTCGAACATCTCGACCGGTGCGCCGTACTTCTCGGCGAAGTAGCTCATGTTGTCGTGCCGCGTATCGGCCAGCGCGGTCAGCACGACCTTGTCCTTCAGTCGCTGCAGATTGGGTATGACCTGCAGAGCGCCGATCCCCGCACCCGCAATGCCCAGCCTGATCGGATCCATCATGCCTCGCTCTCGGTGGCGCCGTTCGGGCGCGTTCCCGATCCGATCATAGCAGGGCCAATCCCGCGACGCGCGAACTAGGCATGGCCGGCCCGCTGCAACTGGGAGAACGCCACGTCGAGAATCTCGGTTGTCACCGTGCGCCCTTGCGCATTGCGCGTGACCAGCATCAGCTTCTGCGCGTCCGGCAGGCCGCAAGGGATGACCATGCGCCCGCCGGGCGCAAGCTGCTCGATCAAGGGCGGTGGAATCAGGTCGGGCGCCGTGGTCACCAGGATCGCGTCGAACGGCCCCCGGTCGGCCCAGCCGTAATAGCCGTCGGCGACGCGTGTCGTGATATTGGCGTAGCCGAGCCGCGCGAGCCGGTCGCGCGCCGCCGCTTCCAGGTTCTCGTTGATCTCGATCGAATAGATGTGCGCGCCCACCAACGACGCGACCGCCGCCTGGTAGCCGGCTCCGGTGCCGATCTCCAGCACGTTCGCGTCCGGGGCGATCTGGGCAAGGTCGGTCATCAGCGCCACGATAAAGGGCTGCGAGATGGTCGCGTCCATGCCGATCGGCAGTGGCCGGTTGAGATAGCTGAACCGGCGGATCTCCGGCGGCACGAACTCGTGGCGCGGCACCTGCGTCATCGCCTGCATCACCCGCGCATCGAACGAACGCCGGCCGATGCGGTCGGCCAACTGCTCGGCGTTGGTCGCAATCTCCTCGATCAGCCGGCTGCGTTCGTCCACGAAATCGTCCGACATTGTCGTTCTCCGAGCCCGACTCTCGCCCGGCGCGCCCCGAAGCGCAAGAGGGCGGAATCCGGGGACTTTACCGTGCATCGCCCGAGGGGCAAACTCCGCCCAAACCAAGGAGGGATGACGATGGCCAATCTGAAACTGACGTTCGCCTGCGGGCCCTACGACCGGATGGAGGCGTTGCGTACCGGCGAGGTAACGCCCGAGGGGATCGACCTCGAATTCATCGCCATCCGCTCGCCGCGCCAGATCTTCGACCGCATGGCCGGCAAGCAGGAGTTCGACGCCTCCGAGCTGTCCTTCTCCGAATACATTTCGGGCTACGACAAGGGCAATTCTCCCTTCGTCGCGATCCCCGCCTTCCCCTCCAAGTGCTTCCGCCATGGCTTCATCTATCGCAACCGCAGCAAGAACATCCGCGTGCCCAAGGACCTCGAGGGCAAGCGCGTCGGCACGCCGCTCTACACCCAGACCGCCGCGGTATGGGCGCGCGGAATCCTGTCGGACGATTACGGCGTCGATTTCTCCACCGTGCGGTGGGTGCAGGGCGCCATGGAGAAGCCGGGCAGCCACGGCCATCCCTCGGCGCCGCCGCTCCTCAAGCCGGTCAACATGGAGATCGCGCCGGCCGAAAAATCGCTGTCCGACATGCTCGAGTTGGGCGAGGTCGACGCCTCGCTCGGCTCGCGCGGTCCCGAGCCGCTCCACAACTACCCCAACGTCGACCGGCTGTTCCCCGACTATCGGGACGTCGAGCGCGACTATTTCCGCCGCACCGGCATCATCCCGATCATGCACATCGTCGCCATCAAGCGCGAGGTCTACGAGAAGAATCCGTGGATCGCGTCCAGCCTCTTCAAGGCGCTGGAGGAATCGCGGCGTCGCGGTCTCGCCGACCTCACCTATCCCGGCGCGCTCAAGCTGATGCTGCCCTGGCTGCCGCACGACCTCGAGGAGATCGACGACATCTTCGGCGGCGACCCCTGGCCTTATGGCATCGAGAAGAACCGCAACAATTGCGAGACGCTGGTGCGATACCTGCACGAGCAGGATTTCATCAAGCGCCGCCCGACGCTCGACGAGCTGTTCGTGCCGGTGAACTGACGAGAGGCGGCGGCCTGGCCGGTCGCCGCCTGCATTTTCGTCGTGAGGGCGTCGTCGAGCTCGGTGGCTCGCAGGGCGGCCGGGCGCGTCAGGATGCGCCGCGCACAAGCTCGATCAGCGTCGAAGCGGACTCCAGCTCCTCCAGCCGCGCGACCGCGTCGATCACCCGCGCGGTCCGGTCCGCGCCGAGCCGCTCCTCGGCATAGGTGCGGAACTTGTCCTCGACCTGTCCGCGCGACAAGGGGTTTTCGGGTGACCCGAGAGGGTGATCGCAGCGCGCGGTGAGCGTGCGCCCGTCGGTCGTCTCCACCGTCGCGACCGCCTCGCCGCCGCCGAGCGACGCATCCTCGGTCGCCACCACATTCTCGGCGGCGAAGCGGCGAAGCGCCGGATCGTCATAGCATTCGGGCTCGAACTGAGCGAGCGTCACCGCCCGGTCGCGCAGGAAGACGGCTGAGACGTAGTGCGCCGACAGCAGCGCCTCGAACTTCGCCTTGTAGGTCGCATACTTGCCGTGCATGGCAAAGGGCGTCTTGCCGAGGGCGAGCCGCACCCGCGCGACCTTTTCGAACGCCAAATCGTGCTGCGCGACCAGGTTGAACAGGGCGGTGATGACGTCCTGCAAGGCGGTCGCCGCCGGCCACAGGCGCAGCGCAATCCGCTCCAGCTCCCACCGCTCGCCGAGCCCGGCCACGGCGACCTCCGGCTTTCCACCCTCGGCATAGGTGTTGTAGAGCCCGCCGTCGGGCGCGGTCAGGAACTCGCGCGTCGCAACGAAACCCTCGCCCGCCAGCAGCGCCGCCATCAGGCCGGACAGGGCCGCGCGGCACTGGTGGAACTTCACCGTCGGCGTGCCCCAGGCCGCGAACGTGCCCGCCGCCTGGCTGCCCGCCAGCCCGAAGGCGCGCGCCATCGTGTCCGTGTCGTACTTGCGGAGCCGCCCGACCGCAGCGGCCGCGCCGAACGGGCCCAGCACGCCCGGCCCATGCCAGCCCTTGGCGCGGAACACCGGATAGTCGAGCCCGATGCCGACCCGAGTCGCCACTTCGCAGCCGGCCGCGATGGCGGCCAGCAGCTCGGCCCCGGTCGCGCCCTCGCGCTCCGCGATGGCGAGCGCGGGCGGCACGATCTCGGGCGTGATATGGGTCAAGGTCGCGCGATGCACGTCGCACATCGTGACGGCGGTGATCAGGTAGCCATTCATCAACGTGGCCCCGGCCAGCGACAGCCCGCCAGCGCCGATCACGCTCGCCTCGCGCGAAGTGCCGAGCGCCTCCGCCAGCGCGGCTACCTGCCCGGTCTCTTCGCCGTGATGGCCGGCCAGCGCGCAGGCCAGCGCGTCGAGAATCAGCTTCTTGGTCGCCTCGCGCGCCGTACCGGGAATGGCCTCGACGCCGAGCCCGGCCGCGAACCCCGCCAAAGCCTGGGTCGCTTCCGCCACGTTCCCCTCCCTGCCGAGTTTCCGGTCCGCCCGAGACTATCCGGGCACCGGCGCGAGATGCAAACGCCGCGCGCGCATGGAATGCGATCTACGGGATTGCGAAGATGCTGACGTCGCCGGTTATGCCGCGCAACGCAGCGCTGCGCGCCGTCGGCTGAACCCCGCGGCTGCTGAGAAAGCTCGATGCGCGCGGATCGTCAAGCACCGCGCTGGTGGCGTAGATCTCGCCCGACGTCGCCAGGCGCTGCACGCGCGATGCGATGTTCACCGTCTGTCCGAAATAATCCTGCCGCTCGTTCAGGCTGACCGCGATGCATGGCCCTTCGTGCAGACCGATCTTGAGTAGCAGGTCCTCGCCGCCGCGCGCCGCGTTCAGCTTCTTCATCGCTTCGCGCATGCGCATCGCCGCGGCGACCGCGCGATCGGGGGTCGGGAAGGTCGCCATCACCGCGTCGCCGATCGTCTTCACCACCGCGCCCGCTTCGGCCGCGACGATCTCGTTCAGCACGCCGAAATGCGTGCGCACCAGATCGAACGCGGCGAGATCGCCGACGCGCTCGTACAGTTCGGTCGAGCCGCGCAGATCGGTGAAAAGGAAGGTGAGGCTGGTGATCCTGAGCCGCTGGTTCACGTCGAGCGTGTCGGTGCGGTAGATGTCGCGGAACGTCTGGTTGGAGAGGAGCCTCTTGGCGGTGAGGAATGGACGGCGCCTGCCGAGAAGCTCGTGCAGCACGTCGTTGGCGACGCAGACCGACGGCAGGGCGCGCACCTCGGTGCGGTTCTCGAGCGAGATCCGCACCGGGCCCGGGCGCATCTCCAGCGTCTCGTTGTGGCGGTGCGCGCGATCGAACACGAGGGAAAGCGATTGGCGTTCGCGCGTCGGCTCGCCCTTCACATCGAGGAACTGGGCGGCATGGGTGACCGGCTCGAACACGATGACGAATTCGGCCGGAAGCTGAAGCGAGATGACGGCCTTCTCGCCGGGCGGGAGTTCGAGCACCTCGAGGATGAACCCGTCGATCAGCGACTCGTAGTTCTCCTCGGGCAGGTGGACGCCCGATCCCCAGTAAATCTGGCGGAAATACTCGAGTGGCGGCAGCGCCTGCGGATCGTGCGCCGCAATCCGCCGGACGCGGGGGCTCACCGTGAAGGTGACCTCGACCATCTCGTCCAGCGTCGGCTCGTAGCCGGCGGCGCACAGCGTGCAGGTGTACGCGTCGCTCTGCACGGTCTTGAGCGACGTGCCGGCGTCGAGCACCCCACCGCAGCCGGGACAAAGCACGTTCCACGACAGGTCGAACAGGCCGAGCCGCGCCGCATGAAGGAATCCCGCAACTGCCTCCTCGTCGTCGAGCCCGTGCTCGGCGGCGAACGCAAGCGCGTTGACCCGCCCCAGCTTGCGGTCCGGCGCATCGGCGACAGCCCGCTCGATGGCGTCGACGACGTCTCCCGCCGCCGACTGGCGCAGCACGGCGAACATAGGCTGGGCGTCGCTCATTGCGGAATTCTACGCCGGTTCTCGCGCGCCGGCATGTGGATTCGGCAGTCCGGTCGGCCGACGGGCTGGTCAGCCCGAACATGTGACGCGTCGTCGGCGGCTTGCCTGTCCCTAGCCAGGTTGACGGGCCGCGACGCCACGTCCTATGTGCCCGCTGTGGCCCCGTGACGACCGAATCGGATTTGGACCCGCCGCATGCTGGATCAGTTGAAGTCGCGCAACCGCGCCTGGGCGCAGCGGATGGTCGCCGCCGACGCCGGGTTCTTCAAGCGGCTCGAAGGCCAGCAGGCGCCGGAATATCTGTGGATCGGCTGCTCCGACAGCCGGGTGCCGGCCACCCAGATCGTCGACCTCGATCCCGGCGAGATGTTCGTCCACCGCAACATCGCCAACCTGGCGCCGCCGCAGGACGTCAACTACCTGTCGGTGCTGCAATTCGCCATCGACGTGCTGAAGGTGAAGCACGTCCTGGTGGTCGGGCATTATGGCTGCGGCGGCATCGCGGCGGCGGTGGACGGCGAACGGCGCGGCCTGGTCGACCACTGGCTGCACCCGGTGCGCGAACTGTGCGACCGCCACAGGGACGAGCTCGACGCGATCTCCGGCGGCGAGGCCAGGCTCGACCGTCTGTGCGAACTCAACGTCATCGAGCAGGTGCGGAATGTCGCCACCGACCGCTTCGTGCAGGAAGCCTGGCTGCGCGGCCAGGCGCTTTCCGTCCATGGCTGGGTCTATTCGCTCGCCAGCGGCCTGGTGCGCGACCTCGACGTCTCGGTCGACGGTCCCCGGACGGCGAATTCGCCCCGGTGAATCGGTGGGGGCACAACCCCCCGCCGCTCGTCCTGAATGCCCCGCGCAGCGGGGCGCCGGCACCCAGGAGACCCTTCCGGAAGCGGCGGATTTTCCTGGACAGAACGGCGAAATGTTCCTATTATGTTCTCTATCGGCGGGGCGGTTGATCGGACTCGCTTGGCCTGTCCTAATGCCGTCCCGACAGGGGGGCCGATGAAGGCGCTGTATTACGGGGACAATCTGCAGGTCCTGCGCGCGAGCATCGCGACGGAGAGCGTGGACCTCGTCTATCTCGACCGGGCCAGATATGGCGGGCTTTCCCGGTCGCTTCGGGCAATATTCGTTTTGATTCAAGGTTTTGAAGGAAGATTTTCGTGTTGTTTATAGGCCCCTTCGGGTTCCTTGAGGTTCGCTTGAGGTTCCTTCGGGTTCCTTGAGGTTCGTTGAGGGGAGATCGGGCGCGGCGCGCCAAATTCGCCTTGCGCGGCGAAGCCCCCCAAGAGAAGGTGCGCGACCCTCGGCCGGCCAACGGAGCGAAGAATGATCGACCTCTATACCTGGAACACGTCGAACGGCAAGAAGCCGCAGATCATGCTCGAGGAGCTGGGCGTCGCGTACCGGACGCATCCCGTCGATATCCAGAAGGACGAGCAGTTCACGCCCGACTTCATCAAGATCAATCCGAACTCCAGGATCCCGGCGATCGTCGATTCCGAGGGGCCCGACGGCAAGCCCCTGACCCTGTTCGAGTCCGGCGCGATCCTGATGTATCTGGGCGAGAAGTTCGGCCGCTTCTTCCCGCAGGAGCCGCGCAAGAAGTGGGAAACCATCCAGTGGCTGATGTTCCAGATGGGCGGCATCGGCCCGATGTTCGGCCAGGCCCACCATTTCCGCCGCGCGGCCAAGGAGAAGATCCCCTACGGGATCGAGCGCTATACGACCGAGACGCGGCGCCTGTGGGGCGTGCTCGACGCCCGGCTCAAGGACCACGAATGGATCGCGGCCGGCGAATACACCATCGTCGACATCGCCTGCTTCCCGTGGTGCCAGCGCCATGAATGGCAAGGGGTGAGCCTGGACGAGTTCCCCAACGCCAAGCGGTGGTACCAGGCGGTCGAGGCGCGGCCGGCCGTGCAGCGGGGCGTCAATCCCCCCTACGCCAAGGCGGCGTAGCGGGCGCGGCGCTCAGGCGCGGGCGATCAACTCGGGTACGGGCGGCGGGCGCCGCGGCAAATGGGCGGCGATCGCCGCTTGAAGAGCGAGCAGCTCGCTGCGCGCCGTCTCCAGCGCCTTCCGTTCGCGGGCGTCTTCGCGATCGGTGATCTCGATCTGCGCCAGCTTGATCTCGACAAGATCGAGCAGCGTTTCGATGGTGCGCCGTGAGAATTTCATGGACCGGACTCCCCTACCACGGAGGCCGATTCGACAGGGGCACGGTTAACGTTCGGTGAAGGCAACGAGAAGGATTCAGGCATGAGCCGCATACCCCCCGTCGATGTCAGCCAGCCCGACCGCCTGACGGCGGACCAGCGCCGCGTCCATGACGAGATGATGGCCGGCCCGCGCGGCCACGTGACCGGGCCGTTCCCCTATCTCCTGCGTACGCCGGCGATCTGCGACCACGTCCAGAAGCTCGGCGCTTATTGCCGTTACGGCTCGACCCTGCCCCGCAAGGTGATGGAGCTGACCGTGCTGGTCACGGCGCGCCACTGGAACGCCCATTACGAATGGGGCGCGCACGCCCCCCTCGCCCGCAAGGAAGGCGCGTCCGACGCGACGGTCGCGGCGATCGCCAACCGCCGCCGGCCGGAGGGCGACGCGGATGCCGGGCTGGTGTGGGACCTGGTTACCACGCTGATCGACAAGCGCGGCCTCGACGACGCGCTCTACGAAAAGGGCAAGGCGCGGTTCGGCGAGGCAGGCATGTTGGACCTGGCGACGACCGTCGGCTATTACGGGCTGCTCGCGCAGGTGTTCAACATCTTCTCGATCGGCGCGCCGGACACCGCCGAAAAGCTGCCGGGGTAGATCAATCGGCGCGCCCGGCGGCGAGCCGCGCCGCCGTCTCGGCCTTGTAGGTTTCCATCGGCTTGAGCGTCGGCTTGTCGCGGATCAGCTCCTGCGTCAGGCGCACGATCTCGTCCTCGGGAAGCGCCATGTCGATCGGTACGCCGAAGGGCTGCGCCACGTGCCACGGCGTGTCGCAGTAGATCTCCGAGCGGTTGCCCTCCGGGTCGTGGAAATAGACGCTCCACGCATTGCCGTGGGTGATGCCCTGGAGCTGGGTCACCGGCTCGGACTGCAGCGCGGCGTGGAAGGCACGCACGTTGGCAAGCGAGTCGGTCTTGAACGAGATCTGCTGCAGGATGTTGAAGTCGATCTTTTCCGGCCGTCCCTCCTGCATCACGAGCTGGTGGTGCGAGCCGGAGTCCAGCGTGAGAAAGGCGATGCGCGAGCCGCGCGCCTCGCCCCGGTCCGACAGCAGAAACCCATAGAGGCGCATGTAGAACGCGACCATCCGGTCGAGATCGTGCACCCAGAGCCCCATATGCGTGAGCCGCACCTGCGGAAGCGTCGGCATGTCGGCCTCCCTCGCGTTTCGTGCCCGAGGCTAGGCCATGGGCGCCAGCGAATCCAGCATGGCGGTCAGACCTCCAGCACGACCGAGCCGGTGGTCCGGCGCGCGGCGAGGTCGATGTGCGCCCGGGCGGCGTCACGCAGCTTGTAGACGTGGTTCACCTCGATCCGCACCGAGCCGTCGGCCACCACCTCGAACAGGTCGCGCGCCGTCATGGCGAACTCCTCCGGCGTCGCGGTGTAGTGCGGCAGGCTGGGATGGGTGAGGAAGATGCCGCCGAGCGTGCCGAGCCGGCGCGGCGGGACGGGGTCGGGATCGCCGGACGCCTCGCCGAACGAGGCCAGGATGCCGCGCCTTGCCACGCAGTGGAGCGAGCCCTCGAACGTGGCCTTCCCGACCGAGTCGTAGACCACCGGGCACCCCTTCCCGCCCGTGACCTCCTTCACCGTGGCGACGAAATCGTCGCGGCCGAGCACCAGCGGGTAGTGGCAGCCATGGGCACGCGCCACCTCGGCCTTCTCGGGCGAGCCCACCGTGCCGATCACCGTCGCGCCGAGCTTTCTGGCCCACTGGCAGAGGATCAGCCCGACCCCGCCCGCCGCGGCGTGCACCAGGATCGTATCGCCGGGCTGCACCGCGTAGGTCGCGAACAGCAAATAGCGCGCCGTCAAGCCACGCACCATCATCGAGGCCGCGGTGCGGTCGTCGATCGCGTCCGGAAGCGCGATCGTGCGCCAGGCGGGCGCCACGCGGTGGGTGGCATAGGCGTTGTCGGCCCCGCCGCAGCTCGCCACGCGCTGGCCAACCGAGAGGTGCTCCACCCCCTCGCCCACCGCCTCGACGATGCCGGCCCCCTCGATCCCGAGCCCCATCGGCAGCTTGCCCTGGTGCTGGCCGCGCCGCAGCAGGACGTCGCGGAAATTCACCGCCACGGCCGTCTGGCGGATCAGCACCTCGCCCGGGCCGGGCCGCTCCGGCTCGAACGCCTCCCAGCGCAGCACCTCCGGCCCGCCGGTCGCGTAGACACGAATTCTCTGGCCCAAGTGCCCCCCGTCGATCACTTTCGTTTCGTCATCATAACCGTTTGACGGGCTTCACGGCGCTTCCGATAATTTCGCCAGCGAACGGGAGGACGCCCATGGCCACCACGGAGCGCACCAAGCTCGGCGTCTCGGCAATGCTGACGACGCCCGCCGATACCGGGATGGGCGACGACGAGCTCCCCATGGGCCGGTCGGACCTGCGCGAAAAGATCCCGGTGCTGGGGCTGCGCGAGTACTGGTATCCGGCGATGCGCGAGTCCAAGGTCGGCTGGAAGAAGCCGGCCTTCGTCAAGATGCTGGGTGACGATATCTGCCTGTTCCGCGGCAAGTCGGGCAAGGTGGTTGCGCTCGCCAATGCCTGCCCGCATCGCGGCGCCATGCTGTCGCACGGCAATTGCGAGTTCCGCGGCCACGTCGCCTGCTTCTATCACGGCTTCGTCTTCGACGAGCGCGGCGAGTGCGTGGCGGCGCTGGGCGAGGGTCCCAACTCGCCGATGCCGGGCAAGATCCGCGCCCGCACCTACCCCACCGCGACGCTGAAGGGCGTCGTGTTCGTCTGGATGGGCGACGGCGAGCCGGTGGCGCTCGAGGAGAACATCCCCGAGGAGTTTTTCCAGCCCGAGAAGATCGTGCTCGACTGGGCGACCGTGTGGCACCAGAACTGGCGCCCCTGCTTCGAGAACTCGTTCGACAGCCACGTGCGCTACCTCCACCGCAACTCCGCGCTGCTGCTGATGAAGGCGATCTACCCGCCGCATTTCCCGCCCGGCCGGCCGAAGCGCATCGGCAAGCACCGCCTCGTGCCGACGCGGCCGCTGCACGATATCAGCCCGATCGACCAGGAGTACTTCCCGGGCCTGGGCGCCAAGTGGCCGCGCACGCGCCGGCGGCGCTACTGGACCTGGCTGTTCGACATATTGCGCATCCCGTTCTCGCGCTTCCCGACCTACAAGCCGAGCGAGGATTGGGACACGGGCCAGCATCTGCCCTGCATGGTGCGGATCAATTACCAGACGCACATGTGGACGCGCTGGGCCGTGCCGGTCGACGAAAAGACGACCCGGATGTTCTATTTCCACATGGCGGAGCGGGCGACATGGTGGGGCCGCGCCTACGAATGGTGCGCCTACCATTTCTACCATCACTGGGTGATGGACCGGAACTTCTCGGCCCAGGACCGCCCGGCCGCCGTCTACGCCTATTACGACCGGCCGGAGTACCTGGCGCCGACCGACGCCCAGCTCGTCCAGTGGCGTCGGTTCCTCCTGGGCGCGCGCGGCATGCCGGACGCGAAGCCCGCCGCCGAGAACGCGGCGGAATGACGCCGGTGGCGGCCGGCCGTCGTTGACACCGCCCGGCGGCGACCGCTAGAACGGCCGCGACCCCGCGGAGAGGTGGCCGAGCGGCTGAAGGCGGCGGTTTGCTAAACCGTTAAACGGGCTTAAACCTGTTTCGGGGGTTCGAATCCCCCCCTCTCCGCCACTCCCTGCCATTTCCCATAACTCTCAATCGGCCTGACGGCGTTCGCGCGCGGCGAGGGCGCGGGCGATGGCGCACAGCGCCTCGATGGGAAGTTCCTCGGCGCGCGCGGTGGGCGGAACGCCGGCCTCGGCCAGCAGCGCCAGAGGATCGCCGCCGAGCGAGGCGAGCGCGGACCGCAGCATCTTGCGACGCTGGCCGAACGCCGCGGCGGTGACGCGCTCGAACGCGGCAAAATCGGCGTCGGCGAGCGGCATGGCACGCGGCACGATGCGGACCACCGACGAGGTCACGCGCGGCGGCGGGGTGAAGGCGCGCGGGTCGACGTCGAACAGGCGTCGCGCCTCCGCCCGCCAGCCGACCAGCGCGCCGAGCCGGCCATAGGACGGTGTGCGCGGGGCTGCGACGATGCGCTCCGCCACCTCCTTCTGGACCATCAGGGTCAGGCATTCGTAGGAGGCGATGTCGCGCACCCAGCCCACGATCAGCGGCGTCGCCACGTTGTAAGGCAGGTTCGCGACAACGCGGCGCGGCGGCGGCACCTGCGCGAGAAGGTCGATCCGGCGCGCGTCGCCCTCGATCACGGTGAGCCGTCCCGGATAGGCGGCGGCCAGCTCGGCGAGCGCGGCGATACAGCGTCGGTCGAGCTCGACGGCCAGCACCGTCGCCCCCTGCTCCAGTAGCGCCCGCGTCAGACCGCCCGGCCCGGGTCCGATCTCGATCGTCGTGCCGGCATCGAGCGGGCCCGCCGCGCGGGCAATGCGTCGCGTCAGGTTCAGGTCGTTGAGGAAGTGCTGGCCCAGCGCGCGCCGCGCCGCGAGCCCGTGCCGGGCGATGATTTCGCGCAGCGGCGGAAGGTTCGCCGCGCCGGCCGGCTGGTCAGGCAACGGGCGCGGCGGACACCGCCCGGTTGCGGGCCATCGCCTCGGCCATGCGGAGCGCGGCGATCAGGCTTTCCGGGCTGGCCCGGAACGTGCCGGCGATGTCGAACGCGGTGCCGTGGTCCGGCGAGGTGCGCACGAAGGGCAGGCCCAGCGTGGCGTTGACGCCATGCTCGAAGTCGAGCGCCTTGAGCGGGATCAGCGCCTGGTCGTGATACATGCAGATCGCGGCGTCGTACCCGGCGCGCGCCGCCGCGTGGAACATCGTGTCGGGCGGCAGCGGCCCCGCCACGTCGATCCCCTCGCTGCGCAGCGCCGCCACCGCCGGCGCGACGATGTCGATGTCCTCGCGCCCCAGATGCCCCTCCTCGCCCGCATGGGGGTTGAGCCCGGCGATGGCGAGGCGCGGACGGTCGATGCCGAAATCGGTGCGCAACGCCGCGGCGGTCACGCGCGCGGCGTGCAGGATGCGTGGCGTCGAAAGAAGTCGGATCGCCTCGGTCAGCGCGACATGGATCGTGACCGGCACGACGCGAAGGCCGGGGATCGCCAGCATCATGATCGGATCGGTGGCGAGCCCGGCGCGCCGGGCGAGATACTCGGTGTGGCCGGGATCCGGAAAACCCGCCTGATAGAGCGCGGCCTTGTGAATTGGATTGGTCACCACCGCCCCGGCCCGTCCCGCCTGGACCAGCGAGACCGCCGCGTCGATAGCGGCGACCACCGCCCCGGCATGCGCCGGATCGGGCCGGCCCGGCGTCGCGTCGACAGGACCGTCGAGCGCCAGCACCGGCAGCGCCTCCGCAAACGCCGCGGCGGCGTCCTCGGGCGCGGCGATGGTGGCGATAGGAACGTCGCGCCCGCCATGCGCGGCGAGGCGGCGGAGCCGCGCCGGGTCGTCGATCGCGAAGAAGGAGGGCATGCCCTCGTTACGGCGCTGCCACGCCATCAGCGCGATCTCGCCGCCGATTCCCGCGGGATCGCCCATGGTGAGCGCCAGGGGCTTTACGGCGGGTCCCATCATACGCGCACGTCGATGACGGCCGACAGATGCAGATCGCGCAGATGGCGCCGGCCGAGCATGTTGAGGCGCTGCAGCACGAGGGCACTTTCGATCTGCTGACGCGTGGGCAGCGCGACCTTCGGCTCGTTGCGCTCGCACACCATGACCATCAGGAGCCCGCCGTCGGTCTTCAGCGGCTTCGACAGCTTGCCGACCTTGAGCGGCTCCACGAGGTTGCGCATCTCGGCCGAGAGTTCGCCGAGGGTGAACTGGCCGAGACGCGCCGGACGCGGCGAACGCGCTTCCTTGACGACACGCTCCATGTCTCCGCAACCCTCGACGGTCTGGCCGATGACGCTGGCGAGATCGGAGGCGGCCTTGCCATCGCCCTGGCTCGGCAGGAAGAGCTGGTCGAGCGTCAGCTTGACGTCGGAGGGATCGGCGCTCATCGCGCGCCGCCGCTCGGTCAAAAGCAGGATGTGGTAGCCGGCGATGGTGCGCACCGGCGCCGAAACCTCGCCCGGCTTCAGCTTGGCGACCGCAGCCGCGACGGGCGGCTCGAGCTCCGGCGGCCGGACCCAGCCGAGATCGCCGCCGACGGCGGCGGTCGCGCCATGCGAGAACTGGCGGGCCAGCGCATCGAACCGGGCACCCTTGCGGATCTGCTCGGCAAGCCGCTCGGCGTTTTCACGTACCGCACGCTCCTCATCCGGCGAGTTCACGTTGAGCAGGATCTCGGCCACGCGATCCTCTTCCTCGCCGCGCGCGGCCTTGACCTTCGCCAGCTCCTCGTCGATCTCCTCGGGTGTGACCGTCACGCTCTGGCGGTACTGGCGCGAGATCAGCTTCTGCCAGGCGATGTTGGCGCGGATCTGCTCCATCAGAGTGTCCGGCCTGAGCCCCGCCTTCTCGACGTACTGCTCAAGGCCGCCCCTGGGCAGTTTGTTCTGCTGCTCGATCGATGCCACCGCATTGTCCATCTCGGACTTGGTGACGGCGACGTTGCGTTTTTTCGCCTCCTGAAGCTGCAGCCGCTCGTCGATCAGGCTGCGCAGCACCTGGGGCCGGATCCGGGTGCGCATCTCCGTGGAATCGGGCAAGCCCGAGGTCGCGATCACCAGGTCGACCCGCGAGTTGAGGTCGAACATCGAAATGATGTCGTCGTTGACGATGGCGGCAATGCGCTGCAGGTCCTGCGCCCGCGACGGGACCGAGACGGACAGGACGGCGAACGCCAGCAAGACGATCCGGGCAAGCATCATTCGGTGCACGGGCTTCCCGCCACCCGGCACGGCCGGGCCGGCACGCTTCGGATCGGTACTCCACATCGGCCGCCCCTATATAGGCCCGGCCTTCGCGCGACGCAAATCCCCGGCCGCGCCCGGCGGATCGATCACAGCTGCACCTGGCCCAGGTTCTTGAAGACCACGCGGAAGAAGACGGTCGTGGTCGGCCTCAGGTCGCGATCGAAGCTGAAATTCCGGCTGTAATTGCCGGAAATGATGAAGCACTCGTCCTCATAGGTCAGGTTGAACCCGTGCGACAGTTCGCCGCCCGGATCACCCAGGTTGCGGACCATGTTCGCGCCGAGGCGCCAGTGCGGCGTCACCTGCGCCTGGATGCCTGCCCGCACCTCCTCGCGCGCGGTGAATTCCGGCTGGTCGGCCTGCCGGTCGATGAACAGGTAGTTCAGCGAAAGCCGGACGGCGGGCGGGCCAACGGCCGCGCCCAGCTCCTGGCGCCGGATCTTGAAGTTCTCACGGTCGATGCGGAACCTGTAGAGCAGGTCCAGGAGTGGCGATGGCTGTGCCTCGACGCGGCCGACGATGTCCGACAGATGATCGGCCAATCCGCTCCCGGCGGAAAATGTCGAATCCTTGTTCAGCCGATAGCTCTGGCCGATGAAGGCCGAGCCCGAACCCTGGGTGCGGCCGAGCAGCGTCGCCCGCATCCCGTAATAAACTCGCTGACCGCCCTCCACACGATCGAGCCCGGTGAAGCGGTTGGCCGAGAAGATGTTGGTGTCCTGCAGCTCGAAATCCTGGCTGTCCTCGTTGGGGATGTCGGCCGGGTTGCCGCCGTTTGGCGCGACGACCACGCCGACGATCGGCTCGATCACCTCGTCCAGCACGTTGCCGTGGCGGATCATCGGGTAGCGCCAGTCGACCCCGGCTTGCGGGAAGACCCGCCCCGACACCCCGCTTTTCGTGGGCCCGTTCGGCAGGTTGGGATCGGCGAGATCGTCGAACTGGTACAGGTCGGCCTGCAGGGTGGCGAACACCGTGTAGACCTCGCCGTCATTGGCGACGACGGGCAGCCGCCAGCCTGGCGTCACCGAGACGTGGCGCGTATCCGTCCCGTCGGACCGCGTGACCTGTAGCGCCTCGGCATTCGCCTCCCAGCGCCCGCCGAGCCGTCCCGGCTCGCCGACGAAGCTGTAGCGCGCGAGCGGCAGGACCAGCGGCGTCTGGCCGCCCGCATCGTCGGATCGCAGCCCCTGGAAGGAATAGCCCTCGAACACGGTGTAGTCGCGCCCGTGGAACCCTTCCAGGTAGGCGCGAGAGGTGAGGAGCGACTGCGAGTCAAACCCGTAGCGCGCCAGGTAGGTGTCGTCGGAGGTGCGGAAAATATCCGCGCCGGTGCGCCAGTGGTCGCCCAGATCGAACCGCGCGAAGCCTTTCACGTGGCCTCGGATTTCGTCCTTCCCGCTCGGCGCGCTTCCTTCGGTCACGCTCCCTGCCAGCTGCAGCTCGCCATGGCTGTAACGCTCGCGATATTCGCCGGCCAGCACCGGTCCCTCGTTGGTGGTGATGATCGGATCGAGGGTCAGGTCGCGGTTGGGCGCGAGGTTGACGAAGTAGGGCACGCGCAGGATCTTGCCGAGCTCGCTGTCGCTGCCGAAGCTGGGCGCGAGGAAGCCGGTCTTCTTCTCGACCGTCGGATCGGGGTGCTGGAAATACGGCAGGTACATGACCGGGACGCCGAACATTTCCATCGTCGCGTCGTAGTACTTGATCTCATGCGCGACCTCGTCGTGCACCACCTCGTCGGCACGCAGCTGCCACAAGGGCGCGCGCTCGGGATGTGCGGCGCAGGCAGCACAGGGCGTGTAGACCGCCTTCGCCATCTCGTTCCGCACGCCACCGATGCGCCGCGCCCCGTTGGCGGCGACGCGCGAGTTGTCGCTGAACCGCGCGCGCAAATTACGGATCAGACCGTCCTTCAGGTCGCCGGACAGCGCCATATAGTCGGCGAACATCACCTGGCCGCCGGTCACGAGCAGCGTGACGTGGCCCGACGCGGCGACTGTGTCCTCGCGCTGGTTGTAGGTGACGGTGTCGGCCATCAGGACGCTTTCGCCGCGCGAAAACTCGACATGGCCTGTCGCCACGATGATCGCGAGCTCGCGGTCGTAGCGCAGTTCGTCGGCCTTGAACAGGACGGGGCCCGTGCCCGTTCCCACCGATTTCTCGATTTGCGCCGCCGCCGGCGGCCCGAAAAGGACCGCGCAGAGTGTCGCGACAGCGATTCCCAGCCCCCCCGCACCCGGTTCACCCGTCTTCGAGGTGGAACAGCATCGAAAGCCCGAGCAGCGACGCCACGCCTGCCGGAGTCCAGGCCGCCAGCACGACGGGGATACGGGCCGACAAGCCGAGTGCGAACACCACGTCGGTCAGGAAATAGAGGATCAGCCCTGCCCCCACCCCGGCGGCGAACACCACGCCGGTGCCGCGTCGCCGCGCGCTGCGCAGCGAAAACGTGGCGGCGATCAGGATCATCGCACAGAGAAGAAGCGGGTCGGCCAGCAGCGAGTTCCAATACAGTCGATGCCGCAGGCCGGAGAAACCCGCCTCCTCGAGCTGGTGGATGAAGGCGGGCAGCGCCCAGAACGACATGGTCGCGGGCTCGGCGAACCCGTCATAGATGGTCGAGGGCGTGATGTCGGTAGCCAACTTGTAGACGTCGGCGGTCCGCGGCACGCCGCCCGGCGTGGTGATGCGCGCATCCTCCAAAATCCATTCGCCTTTGCCCAGCCAGGCCCGCTTTGCGTCGACGCGCTCGGAGAAGTGGTCGAGCCCGTGGAACAGGAAGATGGTGATGTCCGTAAATTGCATGTCTTCCGGGGTCACGCGCCTGGCATGCACGATCGACTGACCGTCCGCGGTGCCCTGGCGCAGCCACAGCCCGGTCGGCGACACCGACAGGAGGCTCTGGCGGCCTTCGACGTAGCGCGCCTCCATCTGGTCGTAGCGCAGCAGCAGGATCGAGGCGAGCGGGTTCACCACCGTCACGCGGAACGCACCGATCGCGACGGCCAGCACCAGCGCCGGCAGAAGGAACTGCCATGCCGACACCCCGGCCGCGCGCGCCACGACGAACTCGTGACTGCGGTTCAGCCGCCAGAACGCAACCAGCGCGCCGAACAAGACGGCGAACGGAACCACCTTCTGCGCCGTGTCGGACAGCTTCAGCGCCGCCATCTCTATGGCGATGCCGAACCCGGCCTCGTCATGTCCGGCGACGCGCCGCAGCAGCTCGATCATGTCGAGCAGAAACACGATGCCGGCCAGCATCAGGAACACGATGGCGAACCATACGAGGAACTGGCGGCCGAGATAGATCGAAAGGGTGGTCGAAACCCGCACGTCCCGCCTCAGACGGCCGGTTGCACGGCGGGTGCGCCGCGCCGGCGCCGCCGCCCGGTCACCGCGAGCGCGAGCCCGGCGATCAGGATGGGCAGCATCGGGTCCGCGTATAGAAGCGGCGCTGCGGCGAGGTACTTCTCGCCGACGCTCTTCAGCACCAGCGCACCGCCCTCGATCACCACCACCAGCGCGATGGCGAAGGCAATCCGGCGCGCCTGTCCACGTCGGTCGAACTCGCCGGTAAGCAGGCAGGCGAGCGCGACCAGCGCGGCGGCGAGCGAGAGCAGTGGCCCGGCCAGCCGCGAATGCCCCTCCATCCGAAGCTTGTTGTAGTTCCAGATCTTGTCGCGGTCCGAAGATGGAAGGAACAGCTCGTCAAGATAGCGTTCGCGCGGCTCCCGCCAGCGCGCCCGCGTCGCGGCGCTGGCGGTGCCGACATCGAACACGTAGCGGTCGAAATACAGGATCGACATGCGCCCGGTCTTTTCGTCGAGCTCCTGCCGATTGCCTTTGATCATCAGCACGCGCGGCCCGTTGGTACCTTCCACCAGCGCGCCGCGCTCGGCCATCATGGTGGCCGAGTGCTGCCGGTCGCGATTGTCCTGCACGATGATGCCGAGAAGCTCGCCATCCGGCGCGCGGTCTCGCACATAGACGGTAACGCCCTTCATCAAAGTGGTGAACACGCCTTCCTGCAGCAGCACGCTGGCGTAGGAGTCGCGGATCTCGAATTGCGTGTCCTTGAACTGGCGGTACGACGCCGGCAGCAGCCACAGCGACAGTAGATAACCGACCAGGGTGCAGCCGACAGCCAGCACCAGCGCCGGGGTGGCGAGCCGGCGCTGGCTCAGCCCGGTCGCGCGCATCGCCACCAGCTCGGAATCGACCGTCAGCCGGTTGTAGGTGAACACGACCGCGATGAACAACGCGATCGGCAGGATGATCGTCAGCAGCGACGGCAACAGCAGCGCTGTGAAATAGACGAACAGCGGGACCGAGAGGCCACGATTGACGATCAGCTCGACGAAGCGCAGCGACTGGGTCAGCCATACCACGCAGGTCAGGCTGGCCGCTACGAGCACGGTCATCCAGAACAGTTGGCGAAAAACGTAGCGGTTCAATCGCGACATCACGCTGCCGGTGCTATATTCGCCCGCTCGCGAGGCCGGCCCCGCCGCCCGGGCGCGATCCGACCCCGGGCTTGATATTGCGGGTGCCGACTCCGCGCAAGGACTAGATTATGGCGGACATTGTGGCCGACTCGGCATATGTCGGCGCCGACAATCTCGAATCGATGGTCGAGGCCCGGCGCTACAACGCCTACCTCGCCCGTCTGGTAGCCGAGGCGTGCCGCGGCGCACGCGACGTGCTCGATTTCGGCGCGGGGATCGGCACGTTCGCGGCGATGCTGCGCGAATTGGGTACGCCGCCGCTCTGCCTCGAGCCCGACCCTACGCTGAGCCGTCGCCTCGCCGCGGACGGATTCAATGTCGTGGCCAGCCTCGACGCCGTCGCGCCCGATTCGCTCGACGTCGTCTATTCGCTCAACGTGCTCGAGCATATCGAGGACGACGCGGCCGCGCTTGCCCAGATCCACGACCGGCTCCGCCCCGGCGGGCGGCTGATGCTTTACGTTCCCGCCTTCCCGATCCTCTACTCGGCGATGGACCGCAAGGTCGGGCATTTCCGCCGCTACCGGCGCCGACCGTTCGCCCGCCTGCTCACCGGCGCGGGCTTCACGGTCGAGCGCATCGGCTATGTCGACTGCCTCGGGTTTCCCGCCGCCCTCGCCTTTCGCGCGCTGGGCGATCGCGAGGGCGTGCTCGATCCGCGCGCCGTGCGGCTCTATGACGGGCTAGTCTTCCCAGCAAGCCGCGCGCTCGATCCGCTGCTCGGGCGCTGGTTCGGCAAGAATCTCGCCGTCACCGCGGTGCGTCGCGCATCGGCGCAAGACCCGGCACCGCGAGGTAGCGCATCCGCTTCGCCTCGCGCCGGCCGCGGCTGACCGTGTCGAGGATGACGCCGCACAGCAAGCTGATCGCCGCGATCACCATGATCGCGGAGGCGAGGACCGCGGTCGGAAAGCGCGGCACCAGGCCGGTCTGGACGTAGGTCACGACCAGGGGCGCCGCGAGGACCAGCGCGACCAGTGCCAGGATCGCGGCGATGGCACCGAAGAACTTGAACGGCCGCGCCTCCTTGAACAGGAAGATCACAACGGCCAGGATCCTCAGCCCGTCGCCCCAGGTCGAAAGTTTCGAGTGCGAGCCGGTCGGTCGGGCCAGGTAGCGCACCTTCATCTCGGCCACCGGCATGCGGAGCTCGAGCGCGTGGATCGTGAGCTCGGTTTCGGTCTCGAACCCGGTGGCGAGCGCCGGGAAGGACTTCACGAAGCGGCGCGACAAGGCGCGATAGCCGGACAGCATGTCGGTGAAGCGCCGCGGGAACAACGAGCCGACGAGCCCGCCGAACACGCGATTGCCCCAGGCATGGCCGGCGCGATAGGCCGACTTGCCCTCCGCCGCGCGCGCGCCGACCACCATATCGAGCCCGTCCGCGACCAGCCGCTCGACCAGGGCGGGCGCATCGGCCGGATCGTATGTCCCGTCGCCATCGGCCAGCACGTAGATATCGGCCTCGATGTCCGCGAACATGCGTCGCACCACGTTGCCCTTGCCCTGCATCGGCTCGATCCGCACGATCGCGCCTGCTGCCGCGGCGACGCGCGAGGTGCCGTCGGTCGAGTTGTTGTCGTAGACGTAGATGTCGGCGCCCGGCAATGCGGCGCGAAATCCCTCGACGACTCCGCCGATCGCGATCTCCTCGTTGTAGCAGGGCAGCAGAACGACGATCCGATGGCTCATGCCGGCGTTCCAGGTTCGGTTCCCCGGGCGGGGCGGGCGCCGAAAGCTACGGCACGCGCGCGCCCGTGTCACTCGCGCTTCACTTTCCGGCCACAGCGACGCCGTTCGGCGCTACATTGCGCAGCAATCAATGTCCGATGGGGGAGTCATGAAAGTCAGCTTCGCCGCACCGTCCCTGCCGCGCTCCGGCGCCGTCGTCGCGTTCGTGCTCGATGGCGGTTCGCTGTCCCCCACCGCCGAGCGGATCGACAAGGCGACGGGCGGCGCGCTTGTCCGCGCGATCAAGTCCGGGCGGTTCCGCGGCGGCAAGGATCAGGCGCTGCACATCCCGGCCCCCTCGGGCATCGGCGCGGCGCGCGTCCTGCTGCTGGGCGTGGGCAAGCCCGACGCGCTCGACGAGCTGGCAGCCGAATTGCTCGGCGGCAAGGTGGTGCAGGAGCTCGGCGGCTCGGGCCTCGGCACGGCGGAGATCGCGGCCGATCCGCTCAAGGGCGCGAAGCTCACCGCGGCCGCGTTCGCCGCGCACCTCGCCTATGGCGCGCAGCTCGGCAGTTATCGTTTCGACAAGTACCGCACCAAGCAGAAGCCCGAGGACAAGCCGTCCCTCACAGGCATCGTGATCGGCACGCGCGACCCCGCCGCGGCGCGGCGCGGCTATACGCCGCTCGCGCGCATCGCCGATGGCGTGTTCTTCACTCGCGACCTGGTGTCGGAGCCGGCCAACGTCATCTATCCCGCAACCCTCGCCCAGCGCGCCCGCGAGCTTTCCCGGCTCGGCGTCAAGGTCGAGGTGCTCGACAAGCGCCGCATGGCAGAACTCGGCATGGGCGCGCTGCTCGGCGTCGCGCAGGGCAGCGCCCACGACCCGCGCCTCGTCGTCATGCGCTGGAATGGTGCGCCGCGCGCCCATGACAAGCGCCCGATCGCGTTCGTCGGCAAGGGGGTGACATTCGACACGGGCGGCATCTCGATCAAGTCCGCCGGCGGCATGGAGGACATGAAGTGGGACATGGGCGGCGCCGGCGTGGTGATCGGGCTGATGCGCGCCCTGGCCGGCCGCAAGGCCAAGGTCAACGCCATCGGCATCGCCGGCTGCGTCGAGAACATGCCGTCGGGCACGGCCCAACGCCCCGGCGACGTGGTGAAGACCATGTCGGGCCAGACCGTCGAGGTCATCAATACGGATGCCGAGGGGCGGCTCGTCCTGTCGGACGCCATGTGGTACTGCCAGAACCGGTTCAAGCCGCGGGCGATGATCGACCTCGCCACTCTGACCGGCGCAATCATCATCTCACTGGGCCACGAGATGGCGGGCGTGTTCGCCAATGACGATACGCTGGCCGAGCGGCTGACCGCGGCCGGCAAGGCAGTGGACGAGCCCGTGTGGCGCATGCCGCTGGGCGATGCCTACGATCGGCAGATCAATTCGGACATCGCCGATATGAAGAATGTCGGCGGCCGGCCCGCCGGCAGCATCACCGCCGCCCAGTTCCTCCATCGCTTCGTGCAGGAGGGGGTGCCCTGGGCCCATCTCGACATCGCCGGCGTCACCTGGTCGTCCAAAGGCAAACCGACCGTGCCGAAGGGCGGCACCGCGTTCGGAGTGCGGCTGCTCGATCGGCTAGTGGCCGAGCACTACGAATCTCGGTAGTGCTCGATGCGGTAGTGCCAGCGTGACCGAGATCGGATTTTACCACCTGACCGGCACACCGCTGGAACGCGCCTTGCCGAAACTACTGGAGAAGGCGCTGTCCCAGGGCCTGCGGGCCGTGGTGCTGGCCGGGTCGGAGGAACGGGTCGCGGCGCTCGATACCGCGCTGTGGACCTATGAGCAGCTCTCCTTTCTCCCGCATGGTACGGCGCGGGACGGCGAGGCGGCAGCGCAGCCGATCTACCTGACCACCGAGGACGAGAACCCCAACGCGGCTCGCCTCCTGGTCCTCACCGACGGGGCGACCAGCGCCCGGATCGACACATTCGAGCGCTGCATCGACCTGTTCGACGGCGGCGACCCTGACGCCGTGACGTCAGCCCGGGAACGCTGGCGTACTCTCAAGGCAGCCGGCCACAGCCTGGCCTACTGGCAGCAGACCGACCGTGGGGGTTGGGAGAAGAAGGAGGCCTAGAACGGCGCATGGTGGCGGTTGCCCGCCCGTCGCGATGCGGCTATAAGGCCGCGCCGGCGCGAATCGCGCCATTTTCACGGAGTTGCGCACACTCATGGCCACCGAACGGACCCTCTCGATCATCAAGCCCGACGCCACGCGCCGCAACCTGACCGGCCAGATCAACGCCCGCCTCGAGGCCGCCGGGCTGCGCATCGTCGCCCAGAAGCGCCTCCGCCTCACCCGCGCCCAGGCCGAGCAGTTCTACGCCGTGCATTCTGCCCGGCCCTTTTTCGGCGACCTGTGCGCCTTCATGATCTCCGGCGCGGTGGTGGTGCAGGTGCTGGAGGGCGAGGACGCCGTCGCCAGGAACCGCGAGGTCATGGGCGCGACCGACCCGGCCAAGGCCGCGCCCGGCACCATCCGCAAGGAGCTCGGCGAGTTGATCGAGGCGAACTCGGTCCACGGCTCCGATTCGGCCGAGAACGCGGCGGCCGAAATCGCGTTCTTTTTCAGTGGGCTCGAGATCGTCGGTTGACGCGGAACATTAAATTCAACCTGCGCCCGAAACACGCACGGTTATAGATTGAAATTACAGGACTATTCTGCCTAGAGCGTGATTGCCGCGATCAGCAGCAGCAGAATCACCAGCCCCAGGATCGAGAACCCGAGCAGGCGGGCGAAGCTGCGCCAGCCCTGCATGTGAACCTGGGTCTGCGGGTCCAACTCGGTCGCCATCGTCGCCTCCCCTGCCCGATCCCATAGCGGCATCGCTGCGACCAAAAGGGAACCACAGGAAATCGCTGTGGGCAAGCGCCGGAGAGGACTCTGCTAACCCGTGGGCGGGGCCGGAAACAGGGCGTTGGTGTAGCCGTACATCCTGTATATCAGGAGCCCGAGCCATTCGTGGAGGGCGAGGTCCAGCCGGTAGAGCCCGCCGCCCAGCGAGTACATCAGCGTGAGGGCGTACACGCCTTCGGTCACGTAATCGACCGGATAGGGAAGCATCGTCCAGCCGAGCTGCGAGAAGCAGCCATAGGCTCTCGGCATGTGACTGGCCGAGGTCACCAGCACCCAGGTCTCGCCCGGCTTCGGCTTGACCAGCTGCTTGGTGTAGAGGGCATTCTCATAGGTGTTGCGCGACCGGTCCTCGAAGACGATCCGCGCGGGATCGAGCCCTTGTTGCCTGAAGAAGGCGCGCGCAACCGGCGCCTCCTTCATTTCTGGATGATCCAGCAGCGCCGACCCACCCGTGAAAACCAACTTGGCGTGCGGGTAAAGCCGTGCCAGGGCAACGAACGCGGTCATGCGCTCGCCCGATCCCTTGAGCGTCGGGCGATGGCGCGCCGCCGTAATCCGCTGGTCCACCTGCCCCCCCAGAACGACGATCCCGTCGACCTTGTCGGGCAGCGCCCGCTGGGGAAACCGGTTTTCCAGCGGAACCAGAAGCGTGTTCCCGATCGGGACGGTCGCAATGACGAGAGCGATCACCACGCTGGCGGTGATGACCCGGCGCCCCACCTGCCGCGCGCGCGTCCACAGCAGGACCGCCCCCACCACCAAGGCGGCGAGCAGCAGATTGTCCGGCTGGCCGAAAATCCC
Organism: uncultured Alphaproteobacteria bacterium; assembly: GCA_963817535.1. Classification (GTDB taxonomy): domain Bacteria; phylum Pseudomonadota; class Alphaproteobacteria; order MPNO01; family DASWLB01; genus CAWGHZ01. The sequence continues at coordinate 694,674 of CAWFOW010000011.1, read as the reverse complement.
GAACAGCTTCGACAGGACGAAGAACATGGCGCGGTCATATCCCGCGGCGGGATTCCGCGCAACGTAGCCCGCCGCGCGGGCCTCGGACGATACCGGCTAGGGCCGAGCGACGTACCAGACGTCGCCGTACTTGTGGCCGGTCGCATCGCCCGGCCTCTTGTCCTTTTCCCACAGATAGAGCGGATGGCCGTCATACACCCACTGCATCGTCCCGTCCTTGCGCCGCGACAGCGTGAAGTCCCCGGACGGCTTGTCCGACGCTGCGGCCGCGAAAGGCGGCCACGCCTTGGCGCACCGGCCGTAGCAGGTGGAGGCCGCCCCATCATCGTCCTTGTGCGTGTACAGCGTCATGCCGTGCGCATCGGCGAGAACGGGCCCGAACTTGCTCGACTGAACCATGGCGGGGCCCATCTGTGTTCCCGGCTGCGGCGCGGCGCAGCCCGACATGGCCAGGATGGCCGCAGCGGCGCCAAAGACCACCAGACCGGGCGCCCCGATCACCTTCCGCTTGCGATGGTCCATGGGTATCTCCTCACGGTTTGACGTGAACGACCAGCAGCATCTTCGGATGAATTGCGCAGCGCGCCTCGAACGTGCCCGCACGGTCGAACTTGATCTCGATGGTGCGCCCCGGCGGCTGCTCGCCGGAATTGTAGTTCATGGTGGGGGACTCGATATAGACATGGTGCAGGAACGGGTCCTCGTTGTTGACCCGCAGGACGTCGCCGACCTTCACGTCGATCGTGCCCGGCAAAAAGGCCTTGTCCTTCTGGGTGATCACCAGGCCGGTCGCGGCGAACGACGCCGTAGCGAGCCCGGCCAGTGCTGCCACAAGGATCGTCAGCCGCTTCATGTCCGCCTCGAAAATCCGGCCATACCCTCGCCCTTCATTGTTAAGCGTTCCTTAAGCGCTCGACGACGATAAAGAAGCGCTCCTCGATAGGTGTACACGCGTGCGTTGCGACTTTTCCGCGCCGCGCGCGACGAATTTTCGACGGGGACGAATGAAGGTCGAACGCGTCGTGCCGAAGTCGCTGCGATCGATCCGGGGAAAGCTGTACTTGGCGTTCCTCGCGTTCGTCCTGTTGATGGGCGCCTTCGGGGCCTACGCGGTCTCCAGCATCCGCGACACCAGCGCCCTGGTGACCCGCACCTACGACAAGCCGCTGATGGCGATCAATTTCGCCCGCTCGGCGCTGTATGAATTCTCAGAGATGGACCGTGAGCTGCTGCGCATGGCGGCCGCCGTCGATCCGGCCGACCGCACCCGGCATCTCGAGCGTATCGAAGCGCTGCACAAGACCTTCAACGAGGATCTCGGCATCGCCGCCGAGCGCTCGCTTTCGCCGCGATCGGTGACCGTCATCCGCGATATTCGCCGCCTCGCTGCCGCATGGCATGACGAGCGGGCGCAGAGCGTATCGGATGGCATTGCGCCGGCCGAGTGGCATCGGCTCAACGCGCTGTCACAGCAGGTCGCCAAGAAGTTCAACCTCCTGATCGATCTGACCGCGGGAGACGGGTTTCTGATCCGCCAGGACGCGCTACGCGCGATCGAAAGCTCTCGTGCCACCAACGTCGCCGCCATCGCGGCGATCCTGGTCCTGTCGATCCTGCTGGCCTGGCTGCTCAGCCGCACGATCCTGCGCCCCCTCGGCGCGGCGGTGCGCGTCGCCGAGCGCATCTCCGAGGGCGAGCTCGACGCCGTCATTCCCGCCCCGGGCGACGACGAGACCGGCACGCTGCTGCGATCGCTCGCGGTCATGCAGGACAAGCTTCGCGCAATGATGGCGCGCGAGGTCGCGGCCCGAAAATCGGCGCAGGCCCAGCTCGCCGACGCGCTCGAGAACGCGACCGAAGGCGTGATCCTGACCGATGCCGAGGACCGCATCGTCATCGCGAACGACCAGGCACGGCGATTCTTCCCCGATCTCGCCGGCTGCTTCGCCCCCGGCGCGACGCTGGACGTCATCCTGCGCGAGGGGCTGGCGCGTGGCCTTCTGAGCAATCCGGAACATACGTCGAGCGACGCGCTGACGATCGGCCGGGCCGGCCGGTTCGGGCTGGGAGAATCGCGCCTAGCCGACGGGCGCTGGCTCCGGGTCAGCCGCTCCGCCGCGCGCAGCGGCGGCACGGTGGTAATCTGGTCCGACATCACGCCCCTCAAGGAGCGAGAGGAGACGCTTCGCATCGCCAAGGAGCAGGCGGAGCAGGCGAACCTCGCCAAGACCCATTTCCTTGCCAATATCAGCCACGAGCTACGTACGCCGCTGAATGCGATCATCGGCTTTTCGGAGCTGATCTCGGGCCAGGCGCTGGGGCCGTTGGGCGTCGCGCAGTACGGCACCTACGCAACCGACATCGGAAGGAGCGGCCAGCACCTGTTGACCATCATCAACGACATCCTCGACATGGCGCATTCCGAGGCCGGTACGCTCTCGATCGTCACCGAGCCGGTCGATTTCGCCACGCTGTTCCGCGAATGCCAGGACCACATCGCGCAGGAATGCACCGAAGCCGGCCATATCCTGAATCTGGCCGTCGCTGCCGACCTGCCACTGCTCGAAGCCGATCCCGCGCGGCTGCGCCAGGTGATCCTCAACCTCGCGTCGAATGCGATCAAATTCACGCCCAACAACGGGCGCATCGAGATCGCGGCGCAGCCAGCCGCCAACGGCGGCATCGACTTCACCGTCATCGATTCCGGCATCGGCATGAGCAGTGAGGACTTGGCGATCGTGTTCGAGCCGTTCCGTCAGGTCGACAGCGCCCTGTCGCGGCGCTACGAGGGCACCGGGCTCGGCCTGCCCCTGACCAAGACGCTGGTCGAACTGCACGAGGGCACGCTGGAGATCGAAAGCCACAAGGGCGAGGGCACGCGCGTCCGCGTCCACTTCCCTTTTTCCCGCGTGGCCGGCGCGCGGCGGCGCGGCGCCGCCTAGTCCAGACGGCCCCCCCTCGCCCCTCAAGACGAATCGGCCTATATGACTGGCGCGGGCGGCAAGGCCCGGCAATGGAAAGGTGTGCGTAAGAATGGCCGAGGCCCAGCGGTCGCGTACCGGGCGCAAGCGGGACGGCGGATTCGAATGGGGCGCAGTGCGCGCCTTGCTGCCCTACATGTGGCCGAAGGGCTATCCCGAGATCAAGGTCAGGGTGGTCATCGGGCTGGTGCTTCTCGCCCTCGCCAAGGGTACGAACGTCTACGTGCCCATCCTCTACAAGCTTGCCGTTGACGCGCTATCCCCGAAGGACCATGCGGCTGTGGTGGTCCTTCCTATCGCGCTGATCCTCGGCTATGGCATCGTCCGCGTCGCCTCCATCGCATTCGGCGAATTGCGCGACGCCGTGTTCGCCAAGGTCGAGCAGAACGCGATCCGCGTCGTCGCCCTCAAGACGTTCCGCCACCTGCATTCGCTGGCGCTGCGCTTCCATCTGGAGCGCCAGACCGGCGGGCTGTCGCGCGCCATCGAGCGCGGCACCAAGGGCATCGACTTCCTGCTCCGCTTCATGGCGTTCAACATCCTGCCGACCCTGCTCGAGATCTGCATGGTGTGCGGCGTGCTTTGGGCGTTCTTCAATTTCTGGTTCGCCCTGGTCACGTTCGTATCGGTGATGGGCTACATCGTCTTCACCGCGACCGTCACCGAGTGGCGAATCAAGTATCGCCGCCGGATGAACGAGACCGACCAGGAGGCCAACACCCGCGCGATCGACTCGCTGATCAACTACGAGACGGTGAAGTATTTCGGCAACGAGGAGCACGAGGCCAGCCGGTTCGATCACGCGCTCGCCCGCTACGAGCAGGCGGCGGTGCAGTCGAAGACCTCGCTCTCGATGATGAACGTCGGCCAGGCCTTCATCATCGGCATCGGGCTGACGGCGGTCATGATGATGGCCGGCCAGGGCGTCGTCGACGGGCGGATGACGGTGGGCGACTTCGTGCTCGCCAACACCTATCTCATCCAGCTTTTCATCCCGCTCAACTTCCTCGGCTTCGTCTACAGCCAGATCAAGCAATCGCTGATCGACATGGAGGCGATGTTCCACCTGCTCGACGTCAACACCGAGGTGCGCGACAAGCCCGACGCGAAGGCCCTCACGGTCACGGACGGCGAGCTCACCTTCGACCATGTCGATTTCGGCTACGAGCCGCGCCGTCCGATCCTGCACGACGTCAGCTTCACCGTCCCCACCGGCCGGACCGTCGCCATCGTTGGCGCGTCGGGCGCCGGCAAGTCGACCATCTCGCGTCTGCTGTTCCGGTTCTACGACGTGAGCGCGGGCGCCATCCGCATCGACGGCCAGGACATCCGCGACGTGACCCAGGCGAGCCTGCGAGCCGCCATCGGCATCGTCCCGCAGGACACCGTGCTATTCAACGACACGGTCCGCTACAACATCGCGTATGGCCGGCCCGGCGCGACCGAGGCAGATGTCGTGGAGGCGGCGCGGCTCGCCCACATCCACGATTTCATCGTTTCGACGCCCGACGGCTACAAGACCGAGGTGGGCGAGCGCGGGCTCAAGCTCTCGGGCGGCGAGAAGCAGCGCGTCGCCATCGCCCGCACCATGCTGAAGCGCCCGGCGATCCTGCTGTTCGACGAGGCGACCTCGGCGCTCGACACCCGCACCGAGCGCGAGATCCAGAAGGCGATGCGCGAGATCTCCGCCGACCGCACCACGCTGGTGATCGCGCACCGCCTGTCCACCATCATCGACGCCGACGAGATCCTCGTCATGGATGGCGGCCGCATCATCGAGCGCGGCCGCCACGCCGACCTGCTGGAGGCCGACGGGGCCTACGCCGCCATGTGGCGCCGCCAGCAGGAGGCCGAGGCCCGCGGCGAGGCGGTCACCGGCTCGCCCGCGTCCGCACCCGAAACCGAGGCTGTCCCGGCGGGAGAATAGCAAACCGTTTCCCCCTTCCCGGCCCTCTGGTAACCTCCCCCCAACCCAGCCCAGGGAGGCATCGATGCTCGAGCTCTACCACGCCGGCCTCACCACCTGTTCGAAGAAGGCGCGCCACGGCCTCAAGGAAAAAGGCGTGCCCTACACCAGCCGCTATGTGCGGCTCGACAAGTTCGAGCACCACACGCCGGAATACTTGAAGATCAATCCGAACGGCATCGTCCCGACGCTGGTTCACGACGGCAAGTCGATCATCGAATCCTGCATCATCAACGAGTACGCCGACGAGGTGTTCGACGGGCCGCGCTTGCAGCCGGAGGACCCCTATCTGCGCGCGAAGATGCGGGTGTTCTGCAAGATGGCCGACGAGTATGCCCTGCCCGCGACCCGCGTGCCGACCTGGACGCGCACCAAGACCGACGGGCTGAAAGCGGTCGACGACGCCGCGTTCGACAAGATCATCAAGGAGACGCCGCTGGTCGACCACCAGCTCAAGATGAAGGCGCTGCGGTCGGGCGGCTTCTCCGAGCGCGATTTCGAGGAGGCCTATGGCCGCATGCAGTACTGCTACGACCGGGTCGAGGCGGCGCTGGCGGACGGGCCCTACGTGGCGGGGCCGGCGTTCTCGCTCGGCGACATCGCCATCCTGCCCTATCTCGACGCGTTCCGCGGCCCGCGGCCGGACCTGATCGAAAGCCACCCGCGGGTCAAGGAGTGGTACGAGCGCGTGATGGCGCGCCCGGCCACCAAGGCCACCTACAAGCCGTCGGACGAGGCGCCGGCACCGCAGCGCCGCGCGGCCTGAGGACGGGCGGGACGATGGTCAAGACGACGACCAGGCGGCCGGCAGCGAAGCGGAAGGCGCCGGCCAAGGTGAAGCGGCGGGGGTCCTCGGTCCCCGTCATCGACATCCACACCCACATAAGGGTGCCCAGGCTCATGCAGTTCATGCGCGAGCATCCCGTGGGCAACGTGCCGGGCAAGCCCGCGCCCTGGGTGCCGCCCGCCTCCGCTTCGGCCGCGATGCAGAAGAAACAGGAGCGCGCGATCGGCGCCAAGCATCTCGACCCCAAGTCGCGGTTCCCCGACCTCGACCGGATGGGGATCGACATCCAGATGATCAGCTACAACTTCCCGGTCGATTGCTACTGGATGGACGGCGAGACCGGGCTCGAGGCGGCACGAATTCTGAACGAAACGGTCGCCGAGTTCTGCGCCGGCGCACCAGACCGGTACTACCCGATCGGCGCCGTGCCGATGCAGGATCCGAAGCGCGCCGCCGCCGAATTGCGCCGCATCCAGAAGCAGGGCTTCCGCGGCATTCTCATCTCGTCGCTGATCCGCGACAAGGACCTCGGCGACAAGATGTTCCGCCCGTTCTGGCGCGCGGCGGAACAGGCCGGCATGCCGGTCTTCATCCATCCGCAGGGGTTTTCGCATCCCGACCGGCTCGCACGGTTCTTCGAATGGAATTCGGTCGCCCAGCCGCTCGAGGAATCGCTCGCCATGCAGTCCCTCATCTACGAGGGGGTGATAGATACGTTCCCCAAGCTCAAGCTCTGCATCCACCACGGCGGCGGGTACTTGGTGTTCTACGCCGGCCGCGCCGACCGCGCCTACGAGACGCGGCCCGAGGTCAGCCACCTGAAGGCCAAGCCCAGCGTCTACATGAAGAAGTTCTGGTACGATACGGTCATCTACAACCGCGACATGCTGGAATTCCTGGTCAACAAGGTCGGCGTGAATCAGGTTATGATGGGCACCGACTACCCCGTCTTCATGGGCGAGGACGACCCGGTGGGCTTCGTCAACGGCGCCAGGATCTCGCGCGACGACAAGCGCAAGATTCTCTCGACCAACGCGGCCCGGTTCCTGCACATCCCGGTCTAGCACGAAGGAGACCGACATGCCCCGCTTCAAGGACTACATCCCCCACGGCGTGATCCCCGCGGCGCTGCTGCCGTTCAACGAGGATTACTCGATCGACGAGAAATCGGCGCGCAGCCACCTGCGCGACGTCGCGGGCGTCGACGGCATCACCGCCGTCACCACCAACGCGCACTCGTCGGAAGTGCATGCCTGCACGATCGAGGAGCAGGAACGCGTGCTCGCCGTCACGATGGACGAGATCGGCGACAAGGTGCCGGTGATCAACGGCATCTACGCCGACGGCAGCCACAACGCGGCGCGCCTCGCCAAGATGGCGACGACCGGCGGCGCCTCGGCCCTGCTCGTCTTCCCGCCGCACTCGATCGGCCACGGCTCGGGCCAGATGCGCCCGGAAATGGCGGTCTCGCACTTCAAGACCATCGCCGACGCGACCGACCTGCCGATCATCATCTTCCAGTATCCGTTCTCGATCGGCTACGGCTACCCGACCGACACGCTGCTCAAGATCTGCGACGCGGTGCCGACGGTGAAGGCGATCAAGGATGGCTGCTACGACGCGGTCGTGCACGAGCGCCACATTCACGTGCTGCAGAACCTGCCGCGCCCGGTGAACGTGCTGTCGACCCATTCGCCGTGGCTGATGGCCTCGCTGACCATGGGCTGCAACGGGCTGCTGTCGGGCTCGGGCTCGATCATCGCCGACCTGCACGTCGCGCTGTGGCGCGCGGTGCAGGCGAAGGACCTGGCCACGGCGCAAGCCGTCAACGACCGCATCTACCCGACCGCGCAGTGCTTCTACGCCGACCCGCGCGCCGACATGCACAACCGCATGAAGGAGGCGCTGGTGATGCTCGGCCGCCTGCCGCGCGCCGTCGTGCGCCCGCCCTTGGCCAAGATCACGCCCGCCGAGCTCGAGCGCATCCGCAAGGCAATCACCGAGGCCGGCCTCACCCGCGAGGGCGCCTCGATCCTCAAGGCCGCCGCGGAGTGAAGGTCGGCCGTCGCGGTCGCGACGGCCTCCACCCCTCTCCCTGTCCCTCCCCCTCAAGGGGGGAGGGAACGTTGGTATCGCAGGCCTTTCTGCTGATCGACGCCAAGCCCGACATCGACGCAAAGACCGTCCCGCTCGCCCCTTTTCCCTTGAGGGGGAGCGGATGGGAGAGGGGTCCGCTGCGATGCAGTCCCTACCCGCCGACGATCGCGGCGGCGACTTTCTCGGCCGTCATGATGGTCGGGATGTTGGTGTTCGCCCGGGGCACCGCGGGGAACAACGAGGCGTCGCACACGCGGAGCCCCACCACGCCCTTGACGCGCCCTTGCGTGTCGGTCGCTGCCGTCGGGTCGTCGTCGCGCCCCATGCGGCACGAGCACGAAATGTGGCGGATCGAGTTCATGTGCCGCATGATGTGGGCCTCGATCGCGTCGTCGCCCGCCGCGACCTTCGCCTTGATGTCTTCGCCCAGCATGACCCGCTCGATCAGCGCGCGGCGCAACGGCCCGGGCCCGTCCAGGAGCGCGCCCAGCACGTCGGTGAGCATCTTGTTGCGCGGCGTCATGAGGGCCACGGCCTGGGCGCGCTTGTTGAAGCCGGTCGAAAACAGCTCGTGCGAAGCCTTGCGCGCCGGCTCGGCATCGGCGAGCGCCACGATGTAGCGCAGCCCGAGCTTCAGTCGCTCGAGGTCGCGCGCGTCGGACAGCATGTTGACCTCGACGATCGGCTCGTCGCGCCAGTCGGGCGAGCGCAGCCGGATCTCGCCGCGCGAAAACGGCTTGTTGAGCCATGTCGAGATCTGGCCGGTCCGCCGCCCCACCGCGTGCCACAGCGCGCGCGGAATGATCGCGATGTACATGTCGTTCGGCCCGCAGCCGGCGACGTTCGACGAGTAGCGCGCGGCGACGTGTAGATATGGCCCTTCCGAATAGAGCCGTGCGCGCCGCGGCAAGTAACGGAACACTGCGATGCCGGGGTGGTCCTGAAGGTTCTGGCCGATGGCCGGCACGTCGGCGACCACGTCGATCCCCATCTCGCGCAGATGGTGGCCGGGCCCGACGCCCGAACGCATCAGGAGCGCGGGCGAGTGCGCCGCCCCTGCCGACACGATGATCTCGCGCCCGCGATAGGTCTCGTCAGCGCCTCCGTCGCGCGCCACCTCGACGCCCGCCGCCCGCCGTCCCTCGAAGATCAACCGCTTCGCCTGGGCACGATCGACGATGGTGAGGTTCGGCCGCGCCCGTGTGGAGCGGTCGAGATAGGCCATCGCGGCCGAGACGCGGTGGTCATCCAGGTTGTTCACGGTAGAAGGGAAGTAGCCGTCGCCGAACAGCCCGTTCTGGTCGGGCAGGAACTCCAGGCCCTGAAGTGCCATCGCCTCGCCCATCGCCTTGGCGAATGTGCCCCACTGCTCGCGCGGAATGCGGCGGATCGGCAGCGGCCCCTCCTTGCCATGCAGCGGCCCGTCGAACTGCTGATCGGTCTCGAGCTTGCGGAAGTAGGGCAGCACGCCCTCCCAGCTCCAGCCGGCGGCGCCCATCGTTTCCCACTCGTCGTAGTCGTCGGGCGTGCCGCGGTTCGCCGCGGTGTAGTTGATCGACGACCCGCCACCCATCACGCGGCCCTGGTCGTAGAACATCAGCGGCGGGCGGTCGGGCGCGTTGTGGCGCGTCGGCTGCAGGGTGGTGAGGAACCGCATCCACTTGTAGCGCGGGTTGGCCTGCGACAGGTGGTAGCTCGCCAGGATGTCGGCCGGCACCGCGTCGGGCGGCGTGTCCATGCCCGCTTCGAGCAGCAGCACCTTGTTCTCGGCCTTGGCCGAGAGACGGTTGGCCATCACGCAGCCGGCCGAGCCGCCGCCCACGATGATGTAGTCGTAATCCATCTCCGCCTCCCCGCTCCGCCATTCAGGCTGTTCTTCGCCGTCCGGCGATGATGGCCGAGCCCGCACGCCACCGCAAGCGAGGGCTCGTGGCATCGCATGGCCCGCGGGATTGATTTCGGCGGCCCGATCCGCGCTAATGGCAGGAACCTCGGAAGGGCGATGCGCATCTCCACCAAGCGACCGGCCGTCCCCAGCGCCGCGAACCAGCGGCCGCTTCTCGCCATGACGAACATGACCGGGGCGGGCCTCACCAACCAGATAATGAACGGCGCGATCCGCGAGATCGCGGGGCTTGGGATGCACCCGTTCGAGGCCGCGTTCTTCCGCGCCCTGTTCGGCTCGATCTTCCTCACCAGCGTCGTCATCCGCACCCGCTTCAGTGCACTGCGCACCCACAGCCCGTGGCTGCAGGTCCTGCGCGCCGTTCTCAACGCCGCCTCGATGCTGTGCTTCTTCCTGGCGCTCACCTACGTGCCGCTGGCGAAGCTCTCCGCCCTGATGTTCACCTCACCTCTGTTCGCCGCGATCGGCGCGACACTCGTGCTGCGCGAGCGTATGGGCACCACGCGCGCGATCGGACTCGCGGTCGGGTTCGCCGGTGCGTTCCTGGTGATGCGTCCGGGAATTGAGGACATCTCCATCGGCATGTGGCTCGCGTTGGCGTCGTCGGCCACGTGGGGCGCGGCGCTGGTGGTGATCAAACAGCTCACGCGGCGCGATTCCAGCCTGACCATTGCGATCTACGCCGCCTACCTGATGCTGCCCTTCAACCTGGCCGCCGCCCTGTTCGTGTGGACCTGGCCCGGCCTTCTCGTCCTGGCAATCTGCGCCGTCGTCGGCGCGATGGGCACAGTCAGCCAGATCATGCTGGCGAACGCCTTCAAGCTCGCCGATGCGACCGTCGTGCTGCCCTGCGACTTCACCAAGCTGATCTGGGCGGCGCTGGTCGGCTATTTCTGGTTCGGCGAGGTGCCGGACGCCTGGACCTGGGTCGGTGGCACGGTGATCTTCGCCGCGACCCTGTTCATCGCGCTGCGCGAGCGCGCCGGCGCGGCGGCATCACGGCGCGCGGCCGCGGCGGCGGCTGTGGCCGAAGGCGGCGAGTAGCTTACGCCTCGCCGCGCTGCGGCGGCGGTCCGTAGCGGTGCAGCGTCGCGCCGTGGATGCGCAGCCAGGCGCGCGAGCCCTCCATGTCGTCGCACAGCGGCTCGACCTCGTCCCAGAAGCGCTGGCTGTGGTTCATCACCTTGAGGTGGGCCACCTCGTGGGCGACGACGTAGTCGAGCACATGCTCGGGCGCCATGACCAGCCGCCACGAGAAGCTGAGATCGCCTGACCGGGTGCAGCTGCCCCAGCGCGTGCGCGTGTCGCGCAGCTGGATGTAGCGGTAGCGCTGGCCGATCTGCCCGGCCTTCTGCTTCACACGCTGGGTGATGGTGGTCCGCGCCTGGGCGCGCAGCCACGATTCCACGCGCTGCGCCACGCCGTCCTCGGTCCCGGCGACGACCAGCCGGTCACGCTCGCGCCACACCTCGTCGAACAGCTGCGGCTGGCAGCAGATGCGCACGTCGCGCCCAAGGATCGGGAAGCGCGCGCCGTCGACGAACGGCACCACGGGCCTGATCTCACGCAATCGTGTATCGATCCAGCGACCCTTCGCGCGCACGAAGTCGAACCCTTCGTGCTCCGTCGCGCGACGCGGCAGGACGAGCTCGACAGCGCCGGTAAAGGAGTCGACATGCAAGAGAATCTGCCGCGCGCGCGCGCTGCGGCGCACGTCGACCGCCACCGTCTTACCGCTCGGCAAACATAGCGTCGTCACGCCGAAATCCTCACTGCGAATTGCTCTGTGTCGACGATACTCGACGCAAGCGGCTGATTCGTGCAAGTTGTAACCGTGTCTTGGTTTAATGGAACTCTTTGCTTTGAGTTACGTTTCGTTAACCGTTTGAACCTACATGGGTTCCGTTGGCGGCCCATCCGGACCGCTTGCGAAGGCACCACCACACGACCGAGGAGTGTGAAATGGCAGTGAAGAAGAAAGCGACCGCGAAGCGCGTCGTGAAGAAGCCCGCCGCCAAGAAGGCGGTGCGCAAGACCACGGCGCGTCGTCCGGCCGCGAAGAAGACCGCGCGCAAGACGACCGCGCGCAAGACCACGGCGCGTCGCCCGGCCGCGAAGAAGACCGCGCGCAAGACGACCGCTCGTAAGACCACAGCGCGCAAGACGACCGCGCGCAAGACCACAGCGCGTCGCCCGGCCGCGAAGAAGTCGTCGGCCCGCAAGGTGACTCGCATCGCCAAGAAGCCGGTTGCCCGTCGGAAGACGGCCCGGCGCTCGACGGCCCGCAAGGCCGCCTAACGCTTGTAGCGTTTCAGTCTCCGGCGTACGGAAGGGCGGACCATCGGTCCGCCCTTTCCGTTTCGTTTTCCGTGTCATTATTCCGCCGGGATTTTCTCGCCTTTCTTCAGCGCGCGCGCGTAAGCCTCGATGGACTGCTCCAGCGTGCGCGACCGGTCGAGCGTCTCCCGCGTTTCCTTGGCGAACGGCGTCGTATCCAGGAGCCGGTAGGTCGCGGCGGCGCCGAGATGGAACAACGGCGTCACCCCGACGGATTCGAACGTCGCCGCGATCTCCTCCATCTCGCCCGCATAGCGCCAGGCATCGGCCGGCAGGAACGGCACGCTCGACTTCATACGCTTGTAGAGATCGGGCTGGCTCGTCTCGTATTCGCCGCGCACTTCGGCGGACACGCCGAGCGCCTCGGCCGCGGTCAGCACCGCGGTGAACAGAGCGTTCGACCCCTTGGTCAGCGCCGCGTAGCACATCTTGACCGCCGAGGCGCGGCCCGGCTCCGCGCCGCACGGGCGCATGTCCATGGCCTTGCCGCCGAGCGCGGCGATCCGGGCGACGGAGTCGGCGTCGCGCCCCGACAGATAGATGCGCGGCACCGCCTTGCCGGGTGGCGAGCCGACGATCCCGCCATCGACGAACTTCGCGCCGGCCTTCTCGATCGTCGCCGCGATCGCGGTGACGGTTGCGGGTGAGATCGCGTTCATGTCGGCGTAGAGGGGCCGCTTGCCGGTGCGCCCCATCGCGGCCACAACCTGGTCGGCGAGTTCGGGCGCCAGCGCCGGCGGCAGGATCGACAGGAACGCATCGCTCGCCGCAATCACCGCATCGAGGTCGGGCAGGTCGCGCAGTCCCGCCCGCTTCGCCCGCGCGCGGGTGATGTCGCTGCGCCCCGCCAGGCAGGTGACGACGTCGTAGCCCTGCGCGACGAGCGCCGCGCCGACCGCATGGCCCATGTCGCCCGCGCCGATCACCGCGATGGTCTTGAACGTCATGGTCTCTCTCCTTCGCTCGGGTTCATTCGGCCGGCTGCAGCCGTCGCGAGAGAAGCTGCAGCAGGCGCAGGATCAGCAAAACCGCCGCCGCGACCGGCAGCAGGTCCCAGAAGAACACCCAGGTCACGGCGCGCGCCACCGGTTCCGCGCCCGCCGTCGTCGTCAGCCCGGCCGTGTTGGCGACGAGACCCGCCGCCGCCGAGCCGAACGCGACGCCGAGCGACCGCACGGTCGCAAGCGACGACGAGGTGATGCTCTCCTCGCCCGGCCGCGCGACCGACATGGTCTTCGCCACCACGAGCACGTTGTACATCCCCATGCCGATGCCGACGACCGCGACGACCGCGAGGATCATCGCGAGGCTCGCATCGGCGACGTCGACGGCAAGCCAGGCGATGGCGATGCCGAACAAAGCCGGCCCCATCACCAGCGCAGCGCGCTCGCGCGCGCCGGACCAGCCGACCACCACGGCCGCGCCCAGCGACCAGCCGAGCGAGAGGCAGCCGTTCGCCGCGCCTACATACAGCGGCGGCAGGCCCTGGACGAGCTGCAGGATCAGCGGAAGATAGATGTAGAGCGTGGTCTGCGCGCCGTGCATCAGGAACTGCGCCCAGTAGGACACGCCGACCGGATGGTTGGGCGAAAGCGGACTGGTCGGGAACAGCCGGTTCTCGGCGGTCGCGTCGCGGCGGAACGCGTACCACATGGCGGCGACGGCGAGCGCCAGCAGCGCAACCCGGGCCGCGACGTTCGGGATCTGGCCCGACTCGGCGACGCAGAACACGCCGCCCGCCAGCAGCACCAGCCGGAAGAACGGAAAGCGCGGCCGGGCCTCGCGCCCGGTGCCGCGCGTGTCCGGCACCTTCCACCAGGCGAAACCGATGAACAGCACGACCAGCGGCACCACCACCCAGAACGCGCCGCGCCACCAGCCGATCTCGGCGAATACCCCGCCCAGCGTCGGGCCCAGCAGCGTCGCGATGGTCCAGGTGACGTTGTTGGTGGTCAGCACATAAGGGCGCAGCCGCGCCTCGAACAGCGTGCCGATCAGCGCGTAGGAGCCGCCCATCGCGACGCCCGCGCCCCAGCCCTGTACCGACCGGCCGGCCAGCAGCACCGACATCTCGGGCGCGAGCGCGCAGGTCGCCGTGCCGGCCAGGAACGCGATTCCGCCCAGCGCATAGGCCGCGCGCGCGCCCAGCGTCACGCGCAGCGGCGCGAAGCTCGCCGAGCCGACGATCGAGCCGACGACATAAAGCGTCACCGCCCAGGCGTAGTAGGCGACGCCGCCGATCTCCTCCACCACCGTCGGCATGACCGTCGAGATGATGAAGATGTCGATCGCGTGCAGCGAGATGCCAAGATTGAGCAGCAGCGTGTAGACCGCGCGCGGGCCGCGGAACAGCTCGGACCAGGTGGCGCCGCTGGACTTGCTCGCGTGCGGAGGTTTCATGCCGGCAAGTCTAGTGGCTTTTTCGGGCGGGTGAAATCAGAGCCGGGTCATCCAGAACGAGCTGCCCGGCCCGAGCTTCCCCGCCCGGTGCAGCGCCTGGACCGGGATCTCGACCCGCAGCATCCGCCCGCCCAGCAGCAGCCCCGCCAGCACATACTGCTCGTTGTAGAAGCGCGAGGAGAACAGCTCGTCGTACTCGTAGGGCAGGAAGATGTCGTGCACGTGGACGACCACGCCGGGCGCCAGCGCGGGCAGGACCTCGAGCAGCAAGAACGGCGTGTCGGTACCGTTGAAGGCGTAGTGCGAGCCGTCGATGAACAGCACATCGCCCGCGCCCAGCGCGCGGAACGGCGCCGCGTCGACGCCCACCACATTCTGGCGGACGATCCTGTCGGCGACCGCCGCGATCTCGGCGCGCGGCGCCGGGTCGATGGCGGTGATCTCGCAAGCGCCGCCCCGGTCGGTCACGGCCTGACGCATGATGCGGGTCGAGTATCCGCTGCCCACCTCGACGATCCGCGACGGGGCGAGGGCTGAGACCACACCGTACAGCACCGCGGCATCGGCGGGCGAGAGATAGTCGTTGCGATGCGCCTCGACCGCGGCGCGCGCCCGCGCGACCAGCCCTTCGTCCTCCAGCACCCGCTTCGCCAGCGCGCTGTCGGCCATCTGCCGCCCGATCGATTCCGCAAGGGCCGTAAAGACGTGCGACGGCAGCCGCTCGGCCACCATGTCGGGCGGCTTCTTGGCGATCAGGATATAGGGATCGGCGTGCGCGAGCAGCTTGCGGGCCGCCCGGATGCGCTGGCCGAACGTGGGGGGCGGCACGGGCCTCTCCGCGATGCGTTCGGGCGCGAGTATAGGCAGTGAGGGTCGGTGGGCAAGCCATGCCGTTGACCGGCCCCGGCCCTTGCCGCACATTGCGCCACATGGACGCGATGACCCTGACCGAGCCGTGCCCCGTCTGCGGCGGGCACGAGCACCGGTTCTTCGCCGAGCGCAACGATTGCCGCCTGTGGCGCTGCGAGGGCTGCAGGCTGGTGTTCCAGCATCCGCCGGTGACGCCCGAGCTCGCGACCGCGCTCTACCAGGATGCGTGCGACGGGGCGACCACGCGCTACTTCACCAAGGTCGAGCGCAAGCTGCAGCGCTCGCGCGGCCGGGCCCGCCGGCTGGCCCGCCACGTGACCGGCGGCGCCAAGGGCAAACGCTTCCTCGATATCGGCTGCAATGGCGGGTTCATGACCGAGGCCGCGCGCGAGCTGAGCTTCGCCGCCACGGGGCTCGATCCCGACGGGCCGTCGCTCGACTGGGCGCGCGCGCACTATCCACGGAACGACTACATCCACGGGCTGTTCGAGGATGCGCCGATCGCCGATGCCTCGTTCGACGCCATCTACTGCTCCGAGGTGATCGAGCACGTCGCCGATGCCAACCGCTTCGTCGCGCGCCTCGCCGCCGTGCTGGCGCCGGGTGGCATCGTGTTCCTGACCACCCCCGACATCGATCATTGGCGCCGCCCGCGCGCCATCGAGAAGTGGGACGCGTACTGCCCGCCCGCGCACTGCCTCTACTTCAACCCGCGGAACCTCGCCCGACTCCTCGCCGCCCACGGGCTGACGGTCATCTGGCGCGCCATCTCGTTCAAGCCGGGCATCAAGCTGATCGCGCGCAAGGACGGCGCGCCGTCTGCGGCAAGCCACGCGTGAGCCGCTCCAGCATCGCCACCGCCGGCCACGACGCCGCCGGCAAGAAGCTGCTGCCCTTCTGGGTGGCCTGCGCGATGCTGACCCTCGCCGCGCTGTTCTGGGGCGGCAGCGCGGTCGTCGGGCGCGCCGCCGCCGGCCACGTGCCGCCCTTCGCGCTGACCTTCTGGCGCTGGGCCTTCGCCTTCGTGGTGTTCATCCCGCTCGGGGCCGGCGCGCTCTGGCGCCAGCGCGAGGCCGCGCGGCGCAACTGGAAGGCGCTGGTCGCCCTGTCCTTCCTCGGGATGGGCGGATTCTCAGTGCCCTATTTCTACGGGCTGATCTACACCCAGGCCGCCAACGCCGCGATCCTGAACGCGCTGTCCCCGATGCTGATCCTGGTCATCTCGGCCCTGACGCTGGGCACGACAATCACGGCGCGCCAGCTCGCGGGCGTGGTGCTGGGTGTCGGCGGCGCATTGCTGATCGTGTTTCGGGGCGAGCTCGCCGAGCTGCTCGGCCTCAGCATCAATATCGGCGACGTCCTGATCCTGGTCTCGATGGTGTTCTGGGCGTTCTACACCGTGGCGCTGCGCAAGGCCTCGGTCGGGCTCGACCAGTCGGCCTTCATGCTGTGCCTCACCGGTCTCGCCGTGCCGATGATCGCGCCGTTCTACGCGATGGAGATCGCTAACGGCCAGGGATTCGATCTCAATCTGTTCAATCTCGGCATCATTCTCTATGCCGGCGTGTGCTCGTCGGTGCTCGCCTATATCTGCTGGAACCTGGGAGTGGTGCGGGTCGGCCCGTCCAAGGCCGCCTTCGCGCAGTATCTGGTGCCGGTGTTCGGCGCGCTGCTTGCCGTCGCCATCCTGGGCGAGCGGCTGCAATGGTTCCACCTCGCCGGGATCGTCGCGATCTTCACCGGCATCGCCATCTCGTCGCGCGGCAAATCCTAGACTGGGTTCTCCGAACGACAGCCGCCCTCATCCTTCGACAAGCTCAGGATGAGGAGCTTATTTTCGGCCTCACCCTGAGCTTGTCGAAGGGCGAGGCCGTCGCACCGCGGTTCCGCCCGATGACGAATTGGTCTAACTCGTCGTGTTCCCTTCGAGCGAGCGGGTCATCACCGCGCGCCTGCGCCAGAACCAGTACCAGGCGCCGAGGCACAGGATCGCGCCGCCCGCGATCGGCGCCTGCAGCCCGAAATGCGAGGACAGCGCGCCCATGATCAGCGCGCCGAGCCCGGGCGCGCCGCGGGCGAGCAGGCCGTACAGCCCGAGGATGCGCCCGCGCATGCTGCCCTCGACCGCCGACTGCACCAGGATCTGCTGCGACACGCCCATTGCCGACATGCAGAAGCCGCCGAACCCGAGCATGATCAGCGCCGGCCAGAACACATGGAGCTGCGAGAACACGATCAGCGCGCCGATCAGCACCAAGAGCATCGTGTTCGAGATCATGAACAGGCCCGACACGCGCCCGCGCTGCGAGATCCACAGCCCGCCCATGATCGCGCCGATCCCGATGGTCGAGGTCATGATGGCGAGCCCGTGCACGCCCTGCTCGAACACCTTGGCGGCGAAGCCGGGCAACAGTTCAACGTAGGGTCGCACGCAGATGCCGGTGATGAACTGCAGCAGCATCATCCCGCCGATGCCGGCATGGCCCGCGCCGTAGCGGAAGGCGGCGGCGATCTCGCCCGGGATGGCACGGATCGGGCGGCGCGGTCCGACCTCCTCCTCCTGCACCATGTGCACGAAGACCAGCGCGACCGAGTTGATGATGTAAGTGCAGGCGTTCACCGCGAAGGCCGCGCCGAGCCCGGCCGAGGCGATGACCGCGCCTGCGATCGCCGGACCGACGAACCGCGCCACGTTGAACAGCATCGAATGGATGCCGATCGCCGCCGCCATGTCGTGGCGGTCGACGAGGTTGGGCACGACGGCGAGCCGCACCGGCTGGTTGAACGCCGTGATCGTGCCCGAGCAGATCGTGAGCAGCAGCAGGATCCAGATGGTCATCCAGCCCGACGCGGTAATCAGGCTGAGCGCCGCCGCCTGGGCGCAGAGCAGGATCTGCGTCCAGCGCAGCAGGCGGAGCCGGTCGACCCGGTCGGCCACGGCGCCGGTCAGCGGCAGAAGCAGCACGCCCGGCAGGATGTCGGCAAACGAGATGATGCCGAGCCACGTGCCCGATTCGGTCAGTTTCCAGGTCAGCCAGCCGACGGACAGCTTCTGGACCCACGTGCCCACCATCGAGCAGCCGCTGCCGATCGCAAAATTGCGGAAATTCGGACCCGATAGCGCGCGGACAATCGCGCCGTAGCCGGAAATCGCGGTGGCCATGAGGGCGGTGGCAGGCCTTTGAGGAGCGGACGCGGTGCAGGTTAACACTTCCGTCCTGAAGGAACTACAAACCGGCGCACGCCTTGCGTCCGGCGCGGGGCTCCTTTCCGCAACCGGATGGTGCCCGGCGGCGCGAAATGGGTTTCCCATACGCGATTTGGGGTATGATCGGCATCCCGCAGGTCAGGGAGCGGCAGGACTTCATGAGCGAGACGTCACGGAAACGTGCGCCCATCGTGGTGCTGATTTGCGGCACGACCATGCTGATGGTGACGTTCGGCGTGCGGCAGAATTACGGGCTGCTCATGGCGCCGATCTCGGCCGACCTGCATTGGGGCCGTGAGGTGTTCGCGTTCGCTGTGGCCCTTCAGAGCCTGGTCTGGGGCCTGTCGACGCCATTCGCCGGATTCATCGCCGACCGGTACGGCCCCGCGAAGGTCGCCGCAGGCGGCGCCCTGTTCTATGGCGGCGGGCTCTGGATGATGTCCCAGGCGACCGATCCCCTGCACGCCACGATCTCGATCGGCGTGCTGACCGGCTTTGGCGCCTCCATGGCCGGCTTTCCAGTGATCCTGTCGGTGATCGGCCGGTCGGTCGGGCCGGAGCGGCGCTCGCTGTTCCTGGGCATCGCCTCGGCCGGCGGCTCGTCCGGCCAGCTCATCCTTGTGCCGCTCGGCCAGGCGTTCCTCAACCAGTATGGCTGGGTGACGGCCCTGATGGGCCTCGGCGCCCTCGCCGCGCTCACCGTGCCCCTCGCCACCGCGCTTGCCGGCGGCAACAAGGCCGCGCCCGACATGGTTGGCAACCAGCGCTTCGGCGAGGCCATCCGCGAGGCCGGCCGCCACCGCGGCTTCAAGCTGCTTTCGATCGGCTATTTCGTCTGCGGCTTCCAGACCATGTTCATCGGTGCGCACCTGCCCGCCTATCTCGCCGACCTCGGCCAGCCGAGCTATCTCGGCGCGCTGGCGCTCGCGCTGATCGGCGGCGCCAACATCATCGGCTGCGTCATCTGGGGCCAGCTCGGCGGACGCTGGCCGAAGAAGAATCTGCTGTGCATCCTCTATTTCCTGCGCGCGATCGACATGGCGATCTTCATCTCGACGCCGATCTCGCCGACCAGCGTGATCATCTTCGCCTCGACCATGGGGCTCATGTGGCTCGGCACGGTGCCGCTCACCACCGGGCTGGTCGCGCAGATCTTCGGCACCCAGTTCATGGCGACGCTCGTCGGCATCACGTTCGTCAGCCACCAGATCGGCAGCTTCCTCGGCATCTATCTCGGGGGCGTGCTGTACGACATCTACGGCAATTACGACGCGATCTTCTGGGGCGGCGTGATCGTCGGCGTGCTGGCGTCGTTCATCCACTATCCGATCGACGACAAGCCGCTGGCGCGCCTCAGCGTTGCCCCGGCCGGCGCCTGACGGAAACCGCGCGCCGGTGACCGCGACACCGTTCTGGCGGAGGCCGATCTTCGTCCTGATCGCGGCGATGACCATGGTGCTGTTCACCTGGGGCATCCGCCAGTCTTTCGGCCTGCTGCTGCGGCCGATCACCGACGGGTTCGGCTGGGGGCGCGAGGAGCTGTCCATCGCCTTCGCGACCAACAGCCTGGTGATCGGGCTGATCAGCCCGTTCGTCGGCGCCGTCGCCGACAAGTGGGGCCCGATCAAGGTTCTGCTGGCCGGGGCGTTCCTCTACACGCTCTCCCTCGTTCTGATGGCGAACGCGACGACGCCCGCCGGCATGTTCTGGGCGACTGGCGTGATCGGCGGCATCGGCATGGGATCGTGCGGCCTCACCTTGCTGCTCTCGATCGTCGGGCGCGTCGCGCGCGAGGACCAGCGGAGTCTCTGGTTCGGGCTGGTCACCGGCGCGGCGACGGCGGGACAGCTCGTCATCGTGCCGATCTACCAGCATGTGATCGACACCGACGGCTGGGTGACTACGGTCTTCGTGATGGCGGGGATGGCGGCGCTCCTGGTCCCGCTGTCGGCGGCGCTGTCGCGCGCGGGCAAGTCGGCGCTCGAGAAGAAGCACCCCCAGAACTCTCGGCCAGGCACTGCATCAGGCCAGCCGGCACAAGGGGTTCTGGCTGCTCACCACCGCCTTCTTCGTCTGCGGATTCCAGCTCCAGTTCATCGCCAACCACCTGCCCGCGTTCCTGCAGGACCACGGCGAGGCGGGTGCGCTCGGTGCCACCGCGATCGCGCTGATCGGGTTGTTCAACATGATCGGCACCTGGGTGTCAGGCTGGCTGGGCGGGCGCTACCGGCGAAAGTACCTGCTGTGTGGCGTCTATATGGGCCGATCGCTGCTGATGCTCGCCTTCATCCACGGCCCGATCAACTCGCTCACCGTCTCGCTGTTCGCTTCGGGTGTGGGGCTCCTGTGGCTCGCCACATTGCCGCTCACCTCGGGCATGGTCGCCTCGATGTTCGGGCCGCGCTACATGGCGACGCTCTACGGCATCGTGTTCCTGTCGCACCAGATCGGCAGCTTCATGGGCGTCTGGCTCGGCGGGCGGCTCTATGACGTGACCGGCAGCTACATGCCGGCCTGGTGGCTCGCCATCGCGCTCGGCGGTGTCGCCGCGCTGCTGCACTTCCCGATCGACGACCGGCCGGTCGAAGCCGTCGCCGCGCCCGCCCGCGCGGGTTGACCCTGCCGCCGCCTGCCGCGATGCTCGCTTTTTGCGACGGGAGGCAGGCATGAAACAGCGCAGGCTTGGCCGGAACGGCCCGATGACGTCGGCGATCGGTCTCGGCTGCATGACCATGACCAGCATTTACGGCGCGGTGGACGAAGTAGAATGCATCGCCACCATCCACGCCGCGCTCGACGCCGGGCTCAACTTCCTCGACTCGTCGGACGCCTATGGCGCCGGCGCGAACGAGGAGATGATCGGCCGCGCCATCAAGGGAAGGCGTGAGGCGGCGCTGGTCGCCACCAAGTTCGGCAATGTCCGCCTGCCCGACGGCAAGCCGGGCGGCGACGGCAGGCCCGAATACGTCATCGAGGCGTGCGACAAGAGCCTGAAGCGGCTCGGCATCGACACGATCGACATCTATTTCCAGCACCGCGTCGACCGGCGCGTGCCGATCGAGGAGACGGTCGGCGCCATGGCGGGCCTCGTGAAGGCCGGCAAGGTGCGTTATCTCGGCCTCTCCGAGGCCGCCGCCGCGACTGTCCGGCGCGCGGCGGCCGTCCATCCGATCTGCGCGCTGCAGACCGAATACTCGCTGTGGTGCCGCTTCGCCGAGGACGAGCTGCTGCCCACCTGCCGCGAGCTCGGCATTTCCTACGTCGCCTATTCGCCGCTCGGGCGCGGCTTCCTCACCGCCGGGTTCAAGTCGCTCGAACTCGCTGCCCGAGAAGGACCGGCGGCGCGAGCATCCGCGCTTCTTCGCCGAGAACTTCGCGAAGAACGTCGCGCTGCTCGCCCCGCTCGAGGCGATGGCGAAGCAGAAGGGCTGCACCCCGGCGCAAATCGCCCTCGCCTGGCTGCTCGGCGAGGGCGGGGACATCGTGCCGATCCCCGGAATGTCCAAGCGCACGCACCTCGCCGACAACATTGCAGCGACCGAGGTCACGCTGTCGAAAGCCGAGCGCGACACGCTCCGGGCCGCGATCCCGCCGATGGCCGCCGGCGAGCGTTACCCTGCCGCCCAGCTCAACTCGGTGAACGTCTAACCGCAGATTTTTCCGATTGTCGCTATCCGTCCTACGGCACCAGGACGGCGGCGCCGCGGAGGCGCCCCTCGCGAAGCCGCGTCAGCGCCTCGTTCGCCTGATCGAGCGGAAATTCCTCGGTCTCCGTGACGACGGGCACCTTTGGCGCCAGCGCGAGGAATTCGTCGCCGTCCTTCCGCGTGAGGTTCGCGACGGACCGGACGACACGTTCTCCCCAAAGAAGGTCGTACCCGAACGACGGGATATCCGACATGTGGATGCCGCCGCAGACGACCGTGCCGCCCTTGTCGGTCGCGGCGAGCGCGAGGGGCACCAGCCCGCCCACCGGCGCGAAGATGATCGCCGCGTCGAGCCTCTCCGGCGGCTTCTCTTCCGAGGCACCGGCCCACACCGCACCGAGGTCACGCGCGAAATCCTGCGCCGTCGTGTCGCCCGCGCGGGTGAAGGCGAAGATGCGCCTTCCCTGGTGGCGCGCCACCTGGGCGACGATATGCGCCGCCGCTCCGAACCCGTAGATGCCGAGACTTTTCGCATCCCCGGCCATCAACAGCGATCGGTAGCCGATCAGCCCGGCGCAGAGCAGCGGCGCCGCTGCGACGTCCGTCCCCTCGCCCGCGACCGGGAAGCAGAACCGCTGGTCGGCGGCCGCATACTCGGCATAGCCGCCATCGATGGTGTATCCGGTGAAGCGCGCGGCCTCGCACAGGTTCTCGCGCCCGCTGGTGCAGAAGCGGCAGGTCCCGCAGGTCCAGCCGAGCCACGGCACCCCGACCCGGTCGCCCTCGCGGAAGCGCACGGCGCCAGTGCCCGTCCCCGCCCCAATGCCGGCCACATGCCCGACGATCTCATGGCCGGGCACCAGTGGCAGCTTGGGTTCGGTCAACTCGCCGTCAACGACGTGAAGATCGGTGCGGCACACCCCGCACGCGCTCACCTTCACCAGCACCTGGCCCGGCCCCGGTTCGGGCGTCGGGATCTCGCGCCCATGGAGGGGCGCCCCGGCACGCTCCAGCACCATTGCCCGCATCGGTCGATACCCCTACCTTTCCCCCGTATCGATTCGACTATAGGTCCCGACCAGCTACGAGGATACGCACATGGCCCTGACCCAGATGACCTGTGTGCCGTGCCAGGGCGGCATACCGCCTTTGCCGCGCGATCAGGCCGAGCGCTATCTCGCCGAGACGCCCGGCTGGACGCTGAACGGCGACGCCACCCAGATCACCCGGCGCTTCACCTTCCCCAACTTCGCCGAGTCGATCGCGTTCGTCGACAAGGTCGGCGAGCTGGCCGAGTGGCAGCAGCACCACCCCGACATCACGTTCGGCTGGGGCTATGCCGAGATCCTGTTCTTCACCCACAAGATCAAGGGTCTGCACCAGAACGACTTCATCATGGCCGCCAAGGTGAACGACATCTTCGGCGCCTAGCGATATTGGCGAGGTCGGGAAACGACCCTATACTCCGAGCACTTACGATGCCCGCCCCGGACGGCCGGCGAGCGGCGCATCGCGATACGGGAGAGAGACATGACCATCAAGCGCGTCGAATCCCTGGCATACGGGGCCGACGACATCACGGCCGGCGTCAAGTTCCATGAGGATCTCGGCCTCGAGAAGGTGGAGAGCGGCGCGAACGGGGCAACGTTCCGCACGCCGTCCAACCAGTTCATCTACGTCAAGAAGTCGTCGGACACGAGCCTGCCGACCTCGCCCGAGGGGCGCAACGCCATGTGCGAATGCACCTGGGGCGTCGACACCAAGGAAGCGCTCGAGGCGCTGGGCGCCGAGCTGTCCAAGGACCGCCAGGTGCGGCGCGACGCCGACGGCACGATCCACACCCAGGACGACACGGGCAACCAGATCGCCTTCCGCGTCTCGACCCCCGCGGTCGTCTCGCTCGATCCGGTGGAAATCAACCTTTCCAACATCAACTCGCGGATCAACATCATCAAGGACCGCAACATGGACCGGCAGGCGAAGCCGCTCCGCATCGGTCACGTGGTGTGGTCGATCCCCGAGAACATGAAGGAGAAGGCCTCCGACTTCTACATGGAGCGGCTTGGCTTCAAGATGACCGACCGCTCGAAGGACCTCGGCGACTTCATGCGCGTGCCGGGACGCACCGACCACCACAACATCTTCCTGCTGCACCGCGCGAACCAGAACCGGTTCGACCACGTGGCGTTCGAGGTGCACGATTTCGACGAGCTGATGGTCGGCGGCCACCATTTGACCAACCGCGGCTGGAAGGCGGTTACCCGCCCGGGCCGCCACATGGTCGGCTCCAACCTGTTCTGGTATTTCCAGAATCCCGCCGGTGGCAAGACCGAGTACTTCAACGACATCGACATCATGGACGACGATTGGCAGCCGCAGGTGCACGACAAGCACCCCGGCTGGGCGATCTGGGAGTTCGACGCCGCCTAGACCGTCTTCCACCTCACGCGAAGAAGCGCCGCCAGGTCATTGATCTGACGGCGCTTTCGTTTCGTCCAGCTGCCCGGCCGCCTACTTCGCTTCGACCTTCGGCAGCTCGATCTTCACCTCGTGCGAGCTGTTCCGCTGGTCGAGGTAGAGATAGGCGAGCACGCCCACGAGCACGACCAGCGCGCCCACGATGAAATAGAGCCATCGGTTCTGTCCGGCCATTTTCGGCTCCTTCCCCTTGCCGTTGCACCGCCAGACCGGAAAACGTGACCCGCGCCGGATCGTTCCGCCGATTTGCAGGGCGGGCGAAATCGGCTAGGTCTTGGCATGGCCCGTCCGGGACACGGGGCGGCCCGGAACGGAAGGGTGGCCGAGCGGTTTAAGGCACCGGTCTTGAAAACCGGCAGGCCCGTGAGGGTCTCGTGGGTTCGAATCCCACCCCTTCCGCCACCGCTTCCGATTACGCGGGGCGCGCGCGGACGGAGAAGCCGCCGATCCCGAGCAGGGCCACCATGTAGAACAGCGTCGCGATGCGCGGGACCTCAAGCAGATAGTCGAACCCGCACGAGCAGAGGAAGGCGACCAGCGCGCCCGCTACGGAGGCCGCCGCCAAATTGCCGCCCGCCGCCGCGCGGATCGCGCCGAGCAGCGCCGTGCCCGCCAGCAGCAGGAACGCGCAAAGCCCCAGCGCGCCGGTCTCGAACAGGGTCATCAAATACTGGTTCTTGATCCGCCAGACGAGATGGTCGTCGTCGGTGAAGATCCACCGCTCCATCCCCGCGGCGAAGCTTCCGTTCGCCACGATGTTGCGGCCGCGATCGTCGGCCAACCGCACGTCGGTGAACTCGATCGTGCTGGCGCGAATTGGATCGGAAAGCGACAGGATGGTCGGGCGCCGGAATACGCCGAACAGCACCGGCTCGTCGGGGCGGGCGGGACGGAACGGCACCGTGACTTCGCCCCATGCCGTTCCAACCGGCACGTCCAGCGCGGTGCCGCGGCAGTCGTACGAATAGAGGAGGACGTTCTCGCAGAGCGCGGCAGCGAGTCGCGCCGGCCCCGACGGCGAACGGACCTTGAGGATCAACCGGTAGGACCGGCCGGGCGCGATGGGCACGCGCTGCACCAGGTAGAAGGACGACCGGGGCGTCAGCGACAAATAGGTGGTTCGTCCCTCCTCCCGCACCACGAAGTTGCTCGGCGCGTGCGTCGGCGCACGCCGGTCGAGCGCGATCCGCGGGAAGGTACCGAGCCCCATCCCCAGAAGCTGTGCCATGACCGTGTCGTCGCGCAGCGCGAGCCCGCCCGACCAGTTCTCCTCGCGCGTGCCGAGATCGCTCCCCGTCGTCCGGAACCGCGCCTCCATGAACTGGCTGTCGAACGTCGCGACCAGCACCGTTGCGCCCAGCGTCGCGAGCACGACGGCGGGAAGGACCACCGCCGTCGCCCGCGACCGTCGCCCGCGCCCGGCCGCCATCGCCCAGTTCACGACCGCGACGATCATGCCGATCAGCGCCGCCGCGTAGGCCGTCCGCGCGAACGTGACCACCAGCGCGTACCCGGCCAGGGCGGCAACGGCGAGGACGGCGAGCACATGGGTCGCCCGTGCCCGGAGCAATCCGACGACGAGGAAGGGCAGCGCCATCGCCAGGTATGCACCGATCAGCCCGCCGCCAAGATGCATGCCGGAGAACGTGCCGACGACGCGGTAGGCGGTGGCGAAGTCGAGAATGCCCGGAAACAAGGCGCGCTCGAACAGGACGACCATCCCTTCGAGGGCCAGCCCGACGACCATGCCGACGCCGAACAGCGCGACCGCGTCGCCGCGCGTCCGTAGCCTCTGGCGCAGGAACGGCCATAGCGCCAGCGCGACGAACAGCCCCTTCGCCAGGCGCAGCGCATTGTCGGGCCGCAGATAGGGATTGTCGGAACCGCCCGCCGGTCCGGCGACGCCGAGCCCGATGGCGACCGCGACGATCGTGACCAGCGCGTACAGGACGACGACCCAACCCGACAGGCCGGCCGGCACTAAATCCTCGCGTTGCAGCGGCACGCGGATCGCGAGGACGGCAAGCGTCGCGAGGACCAGAAGATCGGGCACGCCGAGATAGGCCCATCCGGTCCAGGGCGTGAGGTCGAGCACGGGCAGCGCGGCCGGGATCACGACCATCCAGATGCCGGGCCAGCGCCACAGGCAGATACCGTAGACCGCGACCAGCGCGGCCATCGGCACCGGCAGCACCGGGTAGCGCGCCGCGATGATGGCGGCAAGCGTGACCAGCACGACGCCCACCGCCCAGGCGGCCGGGTTGGCGCTCATGCCGGCTCCGTTGTGACCGATAACCACTTGCCGCGCTGGAACCGGCCGCGCGTCGTCCTTCGGTCGCGACATGGGTTCGTCTCCCGACGTGCGCGACAGCATGCGGAACACCGTCGGCATCAGCTTCAGCGCAAGTCCTGCCGCGGCGGCGGCGACGAAGGCATCGCTGATATCGGGCAACAGGCCCGGCCGCATCCACCGACCGATCTCGACGATCACGGCAAACACGAACGCCGCGCCCACGGCGAACGATGTCGCGCCCGCGCCGCCGCCATAGCGAAGCCAGACCATCATCCCGACCGGCGCGAACATCAGCGCGTGAACGATGAGGCTCGCCGTGGCCTGCGCCTTCGACACGATGTAGTAGTTCCAGAATGGGATCAGCCCGCGCGAGTCGAATGCGGCCAAGGCTTCGGCGAAGCTTCGCCAATGCGTGGTGAGGAGCCCGTTGACCAAGAGCACCGCCAGTACATAGGGCGGCAGGATCCACGGCACCGCACGCGCCGCCACCGCCTGCCAGCGCGCCACGGGAACGATGTACATGCGCCGGCGGATCGCGGCGCCGGCCGCAATGCCAACCGTGCGATACAGGATCGCGAAGAGGCTGGGCGACGCGCTCTGCACCATAACGGTCGCCGCGGTCACCATCGCCATCAGGATGAACCCGAGGACGGTCGCCCGCCGCACCGACATGAGCGGGCGTCGCGCCGCGATCAGCATGCCGAGCGGGATCGTCGACGCCGTGCCGGCCACGAGCAGGACGAGGCGGATCGCCATCGGCCGTCCCACCCCGGGCCAGGTGAAGAGAAGCTGCGGCAGGCCCTCGAGCCGGTGGCTCAGATCCGCCGCAGTCAGCACGAAGTCGAGCGGAAACAGGAAAAAGAAGAACAGGGCGACGCAGTAGAGCGCGAGCGCGCCGTCGAGTGCGCGCTGCCCGCCCGCGAGAACCGCGCGCGCCACGGCGAACAGGCGCCGGGCGAGAAGTCCGAACAGCAGGATTCCGACCAGCGAGCCGAGCGACTGCGCCAGGATGTAGTTCAGCGTCACGGTGCGCGGCGGGAAGTAGAGCTGGGCGAACTTGATAACCAGCACCAGACCGACGCTGACGACGAGCGCGGCGACGGCGGCAACGACACGCGATCCCTTCGCGCGGCGCGGCCAGAATGTCCCCGCCATGAGGAAGCCGGCCGGGACGAACATCAGGAGATTCGCCATCCAGTCCGGCTGCTGGTCCGAACCGAGCTGGACATACCGGGTGCGGAGAAACGTCTGCCACGCTTCGTCCAGCGTCATCGGGACGAAGTGGAAGCCCAGCGGGCCGACCACCACGCTGACATAGACGATCGCAACGACGATGAGCGTCGCCCAGGCGGCGAACGTCCCGCGCGACGGCAGGAGGTGGTCCTCCCGAGCCGCAGCGCGACGCGTCCAGTCCGTCGTCGAGCGTCCCACCGGCGCTTGCAGCGCCGGCCGGCGCGATCGGCCATGCATGGACGTCAACCGCCACCCCAACCGATGCGTTTGCGATCAGACTAGAGAATAGCGTTAATGGTGAACAATTGATTGCCAGCGGCCTGCCGGGCCGCCGCGTCCAGGCGCCCGGCCCGAGCGCCTGCTAATGCGCCGCCGCCTGCGACTTCGCCACCTCGGCCCGGAACGCGGCCAGGATCGCCGCGCCGTTCGGCGTGCGCGTGACCCACTCGTCGAGAACCGGCTTCACCTCGTCATACATGCGCGCCTCGTCCTTGGCGTCGAACCGCGCCATGGTCTGGCCCTTCTCGCCCGACACCTGCGCATAGGCATCGTCGGCGATACCGTCCAGCACGTCGCCATAGTCGCGCGACGCCGCGTAGCCGGAATGATGGTCGATCGCCTTCTGCGCCTTCTCGGGAAGCTTCGCGAAGGTCTGCTTGTTCATCGCGATGTAGCCCGAAGACGAGCCGAGCCGCGTCTTGACGTGGTAGCTCGACACTTCCTGCAGCTTGAAGGGCAGCACACCGGTCCATTGGATCGCGGCGCCGTCGATCACGCCGCGGCTGAGCGCGGAGTAGATGTTCTGCGGCCCCATCGTGACCGGCGCAGCGCCGAGCTTGGTCATGGTCGCGGCGGCCGTGCGGTCCGACACGCTGAGCTTGAGGCCCCTCAGCGCGTCGAGCGACTTCACCGGCTTGCGGAAATGCAAGCTGATCTGCGGGTAGACGAACAGCAGCAACGGCTTGATCCTGGAATATTCCTCAGCGAGCAGGCCCCGCTCGTACAGCGCCCACAGCGCCGCGGCCGAATCGCGCGACTTCTCCGAGACGATCGGCAGGTCGGCGACCGAGGTGCCGGGGAACTGGTTCCCGATCATGCCCTGCAGCCCGCCGCCGATCTCGAACACCCCGGAGACAAGCCGGTCGTACATGTTGATGAAATTGGCGAGCACGCCGCCAAAATAGGGCTTGATCTCCGCTGCCCCGGCCATCTCCTTGTTGACCTTCTCGATCCAGGGGCCGTTGAAGCGCTTGTAGTTCGGCGTGTTCGCACCGGCGACGAGGGCGAACTTGAGAATGACGGGCTCCTGGGCGCGAGCGGCGAGCGGCAGCGCGACGAGCGCCGCGCAGGTGGCGAGAGCGAACTTCTTGAACACTGTTTCCTCCGGGATCGCTGGCGTTGAAATTGCTTCGTTGGCGAAGAGCTAGCCGTTCCCGGCCACCGCTTGTCAATCCCGTTCGGGGGTCAAAACCGGTGTCACACGTCCATCGTCGAAGGCGCGAACAGCTCGTCGAGCGCGACGCGCCGGTCGGCCAGTCCCTGCTCGTGCACGTACCGGGTTATGGTTTCGAGCACCGGCCGCGCCGCCTTCACCCCGTAGGCCAGCGGGTCGGCCGCGAGGCCCGTCGCCGCCCCGGGCCCGAGGAGCCCCGCGTCCAGCCAGGGCTGGACGATCGCCATCCCCTTGGCGAGCTGCGCCTCCTTGGCCGCGAGCATCGCGGCATAGATGTTGAGCGCAACCCACGGGTGCGCCTCGAGGATCGAGCGGCGCACCACCATCGCATGGTTGATCGGGTAGATCCCGGTCTTGGCGAAGTAGCGGCGCTGCTCCGCCGCCCGGTCGACGAAAAGCGGGCGGATCTCGGGCACGGTCGTCACGTCGAGCTTGCTGCGGTCCACCAGGTTGCGCTCGCGCAGGTAGAGCAGTGTCGCGTCGAGCCGTCCATCCGCGAGCATCTCGCCGATGTCGCTGTCGGCCGGGATCCGGTTCACCGTCACGCCGTCCGGCGCGGTGAATCCTGTGGCGCCGCCGTGGCTGCGCTCGGGCGTGCGCTCCATCCACCATTCCATGTCGCGCGCGTGCACGCCGAACTCGTGCTGCAGCACGCCACGTGCCCAGATCGCCGCGGTCTGCTGATATTCGGGCACGCCGATTCGCTTGCCCTTGAGGTCGGCGGGCGATTCGATCCCGCGGTCCGTCCGCATCAGCACGCGGGTGTGGAAGAAGTACCGCGTGGTGAAGACCGGTATGCCGACCCAGCGCGTCTCGCCGCGGGCGACCGCGATGACCAGCGACGACATCGACATTTCCGAGACGTCGAACTCGGCGAATTTGAGCTGGCGCCAGAACATTTCCGACGGGTGCAGCATGGTCGGTACCAGCCTTATGCCCTCCGCGGTCACCTCGCCGTCGTGGATCGGGCGGGTCCGCGGGTTGTCGGACAGGGCAATGCTGAGTTCCAGACGTTGCGCGCTCATGGACTCCTCCCCCATGATTTGTAAGCAGAATATCAGATCACGGCGCGTTGATCGGCGCGGCCAACACCCTTATATGGAAGCGGCGGAAAGTGAGGGAGACCATGCCTGCGAGCGCCGCGGTCGAGCAGGAGAAGCAGCGGATCGTCGACGAGTTCGCCGTGCTCGGCGACTGGGTGGCGCGCTACGAGTATATCGTCGAGCTGGGCAACGCCTTGCCGCCGCTCGACGACGCCCGCAAGACCGAGGACAACCGTGTGCAGGGCTGCCAGTCGCGCGTCTGGTTCGTCGCCGAGGAGCGCGACGGGCGGATCCATTTCGCCGCCGATTCCGACGCCGTGCTGGTGAAAGGGCTGATCGCCTTGCTGCTCCGGCTCTATTCCGGTCGCACGGCCGACGACATCCTGGCCACCTCGCCCGCCTTCTTCGAGAAGATCGAACTCGGCTCGCACCTCACCGGCAACCGTGCCAACGGGCTCGCCGCGATGGTCAAGCGCATCCAGGCGATTGCACGCGTCGTCCAGATGCGACACGCGCAACCATCCGAAACGCCCGCGTGATGCGCCCGGTTCCCCGCAGCGCAGAAAAGATTTCTGCTGACAGCATCGGACCTTTGTAAGAACATGTTCCCATGTTAAAGCATGCCGACGTCTGGCGCGCGATCGACCGGCTGGCGAGCGAGCACCGGCTCTCGCCCTCGGGGCTCGCCCGCAAAGCGGGGCTCGACCCCACCACCTTCAACCGCTCGAAGCGCGTCACGCGCGAGGGCCGGCCGCGCTGGCCGTCGACGGAAAGCATCTCCAAGATTCTTGCCGCGACCGACGCGACACTCGCCGAGTTCGTCGACTACGTCGCCGCCGGGTCGGACGAGACGTTCGTGCATCGCATCCCGCTGGTCGGGCTCGCCCAGGCGGGCGCTGCCGGCTATTTCGACGATGCCGGCTTCCCGGCGGGCTCGGGCTGGGACCAGATCGGCTTTCCCGACATCAACGACCGTCACGCCTTCGCGCTCGAGATCAGCGGCACCTCGATGGAACCGGTCTATCGCGAAGGCGACATCATCATCGTCGCGCCGGGCGCCGACATCAGGCGCGGCGACCGGGTGGTCGTGAAGACCAAAGCCGGCGAAGTGATGGCGAAGCAGTTCGTGCGCCAGACCGCAACGCGTATCGAGCTGCAATCGATCAACCCAACGCATCCCGACCGCACCCTTGGCACCGAAGAGGTCGCCTGGATGTCGCGCATCGTCTGGTCGCGGCAGTAGACCGATTCAGCGCTTCGCGTTCTTGTCGTTCTCGTCGTGGCGGCGGAATATCTCGCGTACCGCATCAATCGCTTTCGCGTCGGCGACGACCAGCAGTTCGTCTCCTTCGTCGAGCTTCGTATCTTCCGCAGCCAAAGCGGACTTGCCCGCCCGCGTGATCGCGACGACCCGGCTTGTCGCGGGAAGACC
This sequence comes from uncultured Alphaproteobacteria bacterium, assembly GCA_963817535.1. Classification (GTDB taxonomy): domain Bacteria; phylum Pseudomonadota; class Alphaproteobacteria; order MPNO01; family DASWLB01; genus CAWGHZ01. The sequence goes on along the minus strand of CAWFOW010000011.1, from coordinate 662,543 downwards.
GAGATCCGCAAGCGTGCCCGCCTGCTCGCCGCGGACGCGGAATGCGAGGAAGCGGAGGCCGCCGCGCACGGCCGCGGACAGACTGGCTCGCTCGACGCCGGCGACCATGTCCACGAGGTCCAGGGCGAGTGAACGGTCCAGGAAGATCGCATCATCGAGGCCGAGCTCGGCGCAGATCGGGCCGTAGTCCGGGTCCTTTATGCTGGTCACGACGCGGCCGAAGCCGAGCGTGCGTCCGACGAGCGCCGCGATGATGTTTGCCTGGTCGTTCTCGGCCAGGCAGAACAGAAAGTCGGTGTTCTTGGGACCGACCTCCTTGAGGACCGCGGGCCGGCTTACGTCACCGGTGATGAAGCTGCAGTCAAGCTCCTCGCCCAGCTTTTCCACCTTGGTCGCGTCGGGTTCGATGACGATGACCTCGTGACCGTGATCGATCAAAAGGCGCGCCGTCGCAAGTGACAGCGATCCCGTACCAAGCAGAACGATCCTCATGGCCCGAGGCGCCTTCTTCCAATCCAGGTCGGCGGGAACAGCAACACGAGCAAAGCGAGCATTTCGACCCGTCCCGCGAGCATGTCGAAACAGAGCACGGCCTTCAATCCCCCCGAGAGCCCGGAGGCGGAGAGGCCGCTGGACAGGCCGACGGTGCCCACCGCCGAGGCCACCTCGTAGAACGACCGCATCGGGTCGTATCCCTCAGCGAGAAACGCCGCCGTCGAGAGGAACATGACGACAAAATACGCAAACACCACGGCGTTGGACGCCTCGATCTCGACGAAGTCGAGCGGCCGCCCGCCGATGCGCGTCGAAACGTGCGCCGAGCGCGGCACCGAGCAGCGGACGAGCACGATCTGCATGAAACGCACAAGAATTAACAGCCGCAGGATCTTGATACCACCCGCCGTCGAGCCCAGGCCGCCGCCCACGATCATCGCGGCGATCACGACCGCGTTTGCGGCATGGCTCAGCGCGTCGTAGGGCACCACCGAGAACCCCGCCGTTGTCTGGGCGGAGATCGCGGTGAAGACAGCGTCGCCGAGCGCTGCCCATGGCCGCGAAAGGTCGGCGCCCCATTGCAGGGCGAACACCGCGACCGATACCGTCAACGCACTCACGACAAGCGCGCGGAGCTGCGTATCGCGCAGGACCGCCCACCCCTGCCCGCGCCAGACGCCGTTGTACAGGTGGAACGGTACGGCGCCGGCGAAGCATATGACGAGCACCGCGTAGCGGGGTCCCGCTGTCGCAGCGCCGAAACTGTCGTCGTATCCGGAAAACCCGCCCGTCGAGATAGCGGCGAGGGCGTGGATGAGGGCGTCGCCCGGGCCCATCCCGCACAGGGCGAGCAATACGATGCCCGCCACGGTCAGGACACCGTAGGAGATCAGGCCGCGGCGCGCCTGCGCGCGCGTGCCGCCGCCCACGTCGTCCACCTCGCGCGGGCCGAACCCCAGATGCTTGGCCGCAATTCCGGGTTCGACCAGGAATGCGAGGCACAGCACGATCACGCCCAGTCCGCCGACCCACTGCATCCAGGCCCGCGCGAAATGGAACGCGAACGGCATGTCCTGGACACTGGGCAGCGTGCTGAGTCCCGTCGTCGTGACCCCGGAAACGGCTTCGAACAGTGCGTCCAGGTAGCCGAGCCCGTACCCCATGAACGGAAACGCGAGAAGAAAGGGGGGTACCACGAAGGTGAGCGCCGAGATCACCAGCGCCTCGTTACGCTGGATCGCGGGCTCGGCGCGCAGCCGGGCAGCCGCCCCGCCGGCGATGGCAAGGATCGCGATGACCACGAGATAGCGAAGCGCGATCTGCGCATGTCCATCGGCGAGCGCCACGGCGGCCGGCACGAGGTTCAGCGCCGCCAGCACGACGAGTACCTGGCCCAGATAGCGTGCGACGACGCGCGGACGCGCGGCGAAATGCAACGGCTTCAGCTTTGGCGGGATCAACATGCGGTGCCGGCGATCGTTCCCGTCGGGCGGTCCCGGTGCGGGGCCGCGCTGCGACTATAGACCCTGCGGTCGCACTTTTCCTGTGCCGGGCTGCCGGGCTATGTTCAGACAAAGGAATCGGCACATGGCGGCGCTGACCTACATCGACGGAACCTGGCACGAGGGCAACCCGCCTGTCCTGGGCCCGATGAGCCACGCCTTCTGGATGGCGTCGGTCGTGTTCGACGGCGCGCGCGCCTGGGATGGCATGGCGCCCGACCTCGACCTGCACTGCGCGCGGCTGATCCGCTCCGCCCGTGCGATGGGGTTCGACCCGCCCGTCACCGCCGACGAGGTGACGGCCCGGGCGTGGGACGGCATCGCCCGCTTTCCCGAAAGCGCGGAGCTCTATATCCGCCCGGTGATCTACACCGAGGAAGGATTCGTCACCCACAAGCCGGGCAGCGAGCGCTTCCTCCTGTCGGTGTTCGAGGAGCCGATGTCGAAGCGCGAGGGGCTGGCCACCTGCCTCGCGCGCTGGCGGCGCCCGTCGCCGGAGACCGCGCCGACCCTCGCCAAGACCTCGGGCCTCTACCCCAACGTCTCGCGGATTTTGCGCGAGGCACGCGGCGCCGGCTTCGACAACGCGCTGGTGCTCGATCCGCTCGGCAACGTCGCGGAGTTCGCGACCGCCAACCTGTTCATGACCAGGAACGGGGTTGTGTTCACCCCGGCCGACAATGGCACGTTCCTTGCCGGCATCACCCGCGCGCGCGTGATGGGTCTGCTGTGCGACGACGGGGTCGAGGTGCGCGAGGCGACCCTCACCTACGACGACGTGAAGGCCGCCGACGAGGTGTTCGCCACCGGCAACTACACCAAGGTCATGCCGGTGCTGCGTCTCGACGACCGCGACTACCAGACGGGCCCAGTCGCCCGCCGCGCCAAGGAACTCTACCTGGCCTTCGCCCGCCGCTTCGGACGCCGGCCGGCGTAGGCGCGGGGCATTGCCCCGGCGAGGATTAGCAGTCCGTTAACGGCTGGACGCGCAACGTTATCCTCATGGCCCTGATTCTCGTTGCCGACGACGATCCGCTTTTGCGGCGCACTCTGACCGACATTCTCGGCTCCGCCTTCGACGTGATCGAGGCGTCGGACGGGGACGAGGCGGTGCGGCTGTGTGTCGAGCGCCGGCCCGACGTGGCGGTGCTCGATCTGGTCATGCCGCGGCTCGACGGGCTCGACGCCATCCGCAAAATCCGCGCCGAATGCCCCGGCATCCGAATCGTCGCGGTCTCCGGCGGCGGGCGGAACCGCTATCTCGACATCCTCGCCGTCGCCGACCAGCTCGGGGCCGACGCAGTGCTCCCGAAGCCGTTCTCGCCGCGCCAGCTCCTGCTGCTCCTCAACGAACAGCTCGGCGAGGAGTGGGCGGTCGAGGTGCCGGGAGCCGGGAAAAAGGCGAGCTGAATTAGCCGCGCGCCTCCGGCACCAGCAGCTCGGAAAAGCGGGCGATCTCTTCGGCGATGCCGCGCGCGGCTTTCGCCTCCATCTCTCGGTAACGCGCCAACGCCTCGCGGCCGGCCTCGGTCACCTCGGCGCCGCCGCCGCGCGCCCCGCCCGCCGACGCGATCACCAGCGGCGCACGGAATGCGCGGTTCATCTCATCGACCAGCACCCAGGCCCGGCGATACGACATGCCCATGCGGCGTGCGGCGGCCGAGATCGAGCCCGTGGCGCCGATCGCATCCAGGAGGTCGGCCTTGCCGGGCCCCATCGCGATCGCCTCGCCAAGCAGGATCCGCAGGCGCGGCCGCTTGCCCGACGGCTCGGTCATTGCGGCATCAAGGGCACGGTGCGCGCGCCTGTCAAGCGCGCCCCGCTCGAGCGCACGCTTTCACGCCTGCGCGGCCAGGCGCTCGGCCGCCGCCACGTCCTCGGGCGCGTTGACGTTGAAGAACGGGTCGACCGGATCGGTCGCGAAATCGGCGCGTGCCAGGCTGTAGCGCGCGGTCCAGACGTCGACCTTTCGGATCTCCTCGGCAACCAGCGCGCGGCGCAGCTCCGCGGCCAGCGCGACCGGCCAGAGCCCGACGACCGGATGGTCGCGCCCGCCGGAGGTGGCGCAAGCCATGTCGGCGCCCACCGCATCCTTCGCCGCCACGAGCCGGGCCACGAGGTCGCGCGGCACGAAGGGTGCGTCGCACGGCACGGTCACGACATGGGTGCAGTCGGGCGCGTGGGTGCGCGCCCATTCCATCCCGGTCAGCACGCCGGCGAGCGGGCCGGGGAAACCCTCGATCACGTCGTTCGCCACCGGAATGCCGTAGGAGCCGAACCGCGCGGGATCGCCATTCGCGTTCAGCAGCATCGGTCCGACCTGCGGGCGCAGCCGTTCCATGATCCGCGCGAGCAGCGTCTCGCCACCGACCTCGACCAGGCACTTGTCGCCGCCGCCCATGCGCCGCGCCTGCCCGCCGGCGAGCAGAACACCGGCGATGCGCTCAGGCATCTTCCTCGACGCTCGCCTTGCGCTGGTGGCCGCGCGGCTCGTCGCCGACGGCGGCAGGATCGGAGTCGAACACGATACGGTGCTCGCCCGCGAGCGCGACGAAGCGCTTGCCCTTCGCCCGCCCGATCAGGGTGAGGTCGGCACGGCACGCGAGCTCGACGCCCCAGGCGGTGAAGCCGGAGCGCGAGACCAGGACGGGGATGCCCATCTGCACGGTCTTGATCACCATCTCGGACGTCAGCCGGCCGGTGGTGTAGAACATCTTGCCCGCGGGCCCGATGCCGTTCAGCGCCATGTAGCCAGCGATCTTGTCGACTGCGTTGTGGCGCCCGACATCCTCCATATAGATCAGCGGCCGGTCCGCCTCGCACAGCACGCAGCCATGGATCGCACCCGCCGCGAGATAGAGCGACGGCGTGGTGTTGATCGTCTTCGCCAGCGCGTAGAGCCACGAGGTGCGCACGATCGCGCCCGCATCGAGCGTCACCTTGTCGAACTTCTCCATCACGTCGCCGAACACGGTGCCGACCGCGCAGCCCGAGGTACGCGTCTTCTTCTTCAGCTTCTCCTCGAAGTCGGTGGCGCGCTTCGTGCGCACCACAACCGTTTCGGTCTCCTCGTCGTAGTCGATGCCGGCGACCGGCTCGTCGGCCGCCAGCATGTTCTGGTTGATGAGGTAGCCGAGCGCCAGGCAGTCGGGATAGTCGCCGACCGTCATCAGCGTGACGATCTCTTGCCCGTTGAGATAGAGGGTCAGGGGCCGTTCGACCGTAACCGCCGTCTCGACCGGCAGGCCGTCCTGATCGATGCCCGCCACGCGGCGGGTGAGCCGCGGGTCGTCGGGGTCGGGCCGGACGAAATCGTGCGCCATGCGGCGAATATGGCCTCCGACCGTCCGGCGGGCAACCACGGCGCGCCCGGTCGTGGGCCGGACTTGAACACAGTTGCAACCCAACGTTAACCAAACACACGGAGAACGGAACGAAGCTATCTGAATCTAAACCATTTTTCGTTAGATAGTGAATCGCTCGCCCGCTATACTCGGGCGCGGCGTGCGTAGGACCCACCGGGTAGTCGTGAACCGTGGCCAGAGAAGCACAAGATCGCCTCGTCCCCGCAGATGACGTGACCGCTGTGGCCGCCCGGCCCGGCGGGACGGAAGCGACGCTTCCGCAAGCCTTCCTCGATCATGCGCCGGCCATGTACCTCGCCGACCGCAACGGCCGGATCGTGTACGCCAACGCCGGGTTCGACACGATCGCCCCCGCCATCGCCGCGGCCGAGGGGACCGGCGGGTTTGATCTCCGCACCGTGTTCCAGCGCCTCGACACCGCGCATTCCGAGCTGATGGTGCGCCACACCGCGACGCTCACCGGCCAGACGCGCCACGTGCGCGCCCACCACTTCCTGGTCACCCAGAACGGCCAGGTCACCGGTTTCGGCGGCACGTTCATCGATGTGACCGGCGAGGCGCAGGCGCTCGAGACTTCGGCCGCGCTCGAAGCGCGCTACCACGACGTCATCCGCTCCACCTCCGACTGGGTGTGGGAGACCGACGCCAACCTCAACCTCACCTACGTGTCCGAGCGCATCACCGAGGCGCTGGAGATGCTGCCGCGCGCGCTGGTCGGCCGCAACCTGCTGATGCTCGGCACGTTCGACGAGGCGCCTGCCGCGCGCCCGATGCGCGAGCGGCTCTTGCGCGACTTCCTGCCGTTCCGCGACCAGACCTTCCTGATGCCCGACGCGCACGGCCAGACGCGGCGCATACAGCTCGCCGGCGTGCCCGTGTTCGACCTGGCGACCGGCGCGTTCGCCGGCTATCGCGGCACCGGCACCGACGTCACGGTGCGCTACCGCGCCGAAGAGAGCATGCGCGACTATCAGCGCCAGCTCCAGGAAAGCCTCGCGCAGCTGAAGGAGCGCAACGTGCTGCTCGACGAGGCGCTGTCCCGCGCGCAGGAGGCCGCGCGCGCCAAGACCGACTTCCTCGGCAAGATGAGCCACGAGCTGCGCACGCCGCTGAACGCCGTGATCGGGTTTTCCGAGATCGCCGTGCAGCAGGCGTTCGGCCCGTTGGGCGATCACTACCTCTCCTACTTCCGCGACATTCGCAACGCGGCCTATCACCTCCTGACCATCATCAACGACATCCTCGACGCGGTCAGCCTCGAGGCGCGCTCGGTGCACCTCTCGATCGAGCCGGTCATCCTCGCCGACGTGGTGGCGGAGGCGAAGTCGCTGGTCTCGGTGCGCGCCGAGCAGGACGGCATCGACCTCGCCGCCGTCGCCGCGGATCCGCGCTGGAAGGTGATGGCCGACGCGGGCAGGCTGCGCCAGATCCTGGTCAACCTCCTGAACAACGCGGTGAAGTTCACCGAGCGCGACGGGCGCATCGGCGTCGAACTCCTCGATGCGCCGGACAGCGCGGTCGCGATCACCGTCTGGGACACGGGCAAGGGCATTCCCGCCGACCAGCACGACAAGATCTTCGAGAGCTTCCACCAGGTCGGCTCCGACCTGATGACCGCGCCGCGCGAGGGCACCGGGCTCGGCCTCTCCGTCTCGCGCCAGCTCGCGCGCCTGATGGGCGGTGACATCACCGTTGCCAGCACGCCGGGCGAGGGCTCGCGCTTCACCGTCACCCTGCCGAAGGCCGACTAGAAGAACATCCTGGAATCGCGCGGGCGTGCCCCTGCCCTGCCTGCGCCCCGCAATCGTCGTGGCCCTTCCCTCACCGGCCAAACGCGTTATATTCAATGGTAACCAACGCTCGGGCGGACGGCCCGGGTAGCCTCCAGCGTACCGAGCGAGGACATGGATACGGTAGCCCCGCAGACCGCGCCCATCATCGACCCGTTCGGCCGGTCGATCACCTATTTGCGCGTGTCGGTCACCGACCGCTGCGATTTCCGTTGCGTCTACTGCATGTCGGAGGCGATGACCTTCCTGCCCAAGGCCGACGTGCTGTCGCTCGAGGAGCTCGACCGGCTGTGCTCGGCCTTCGTCGCGCGCGGGGTGCGCAAGCTGCGGCTGACCGGCGGCGAGCCCTTGGTGCGCCGCAACATCATGTGGCTGTTCCGCCGCCTCGCCCGCCATCTCGATGCCGGCACGCTCGACGAGCTGACCGTCACCACCAACGCGAGCCAGCTCGCCAAATATGCCGACGAGCTCGCTGCCGTCGGGGTACGGCGCATCAACGTCTCGCTCGACACGCTCGATCCGGGCCGGTTCGAGGCGATCACACGCTGGGGCAAGCTCGACAAGGTGATGGCCGGGATCGAGGCGGCCAAGCGCGCCGGGCTCCGCGTCAAGATCAACACGGTGGCGCTGCGCGGCGTCAATGACGACGAACTCGTGAAACTCGTCCAGTGGTGCGGCGACGAGGGGCACGACATCACCTTCATCGAGGTGATGCCGATGGGCGAGCTGGGCGAAGGCGCACGGCTCGAGCAGTACATGCCGCTCTCGATGGTCCGCGCGAAGCTCACCGAGCGCTTCACCCTCACCGACACGGACGAGGCCACCGGCGGCCCGGCCCGCTACGCGCGCTGCGCCGAGACCGGCGGGCGCATCGGCTTCATCACGCCGCTCACCCACAATTTCTGCGAATCCTGCAACCGCGTGCGGCTCACCTGCACCGGCACGCTCTATATGTGCCTGGGCCAGTCCGACGCGGCCGACCTGCGCGCGCCGCTCCGCGCCTCCGACGACGACGGGCTGCTGATGGCGGCGATCGACGAGGCGATCTCGCGCAAGCCCAAAGGCCATGACTTCGTCATCGACCGGCGCCGCCGCGCCCCTGCGGTCGGACGCCACATGAGCGTGACGGGCGGTTGAGTTAGACTGCCGTGGCTTTTTCCGTTCGTCCTGAGTAGCGTTCGCGCAGCGAACGCGTATCGAAGGACGAAGCCCCTGGATCGCGTCGCCGTCGCCCTTCGATACGGCCGCTTCGCGGCCTACTCAGGGCGAACGGACGCTGTGGACGAGTGACCGATGAGTTTGCCATGACCGCGATCCCGAACTCGCTGGCCGCGCGCGACGCGGCCGTGCTGCTGCATCCCTACACCAACGCCGTCGAGAACGAGGCCGAGGGGCCGCTGGTCATCGTCCGCGGTGAGGGCGTGCATGTCTGGGACGATGCCGGGAAAAAGTATCTCGACGGGATGGCCGGGCTATGGTGCGCCTCGCTCGGCTTCGCGAACGAGCGGCTGGCGAACGTCGCCGCCGAGCAGATCAAGCGGCTGAGCTTCTATCATGGCTTCAACCGCAAGAGCCACGAGCCCCAGATCGAGCTGGCCGAGCGGCTGCTCGCCATCGCGCCGCCGCACATGGCGCGCGTCTTCTTCGCCAACTCGGGCTCCGAGGCGGTCGACACCGCCATCAAGATCGTCTGGTACTACAACCATGCGCGCGGCAAGCCCGAGAAACGCAAGATCATCGGGCGCATGCGCGGCTATCACGGGGTCACGGCGGCGGCGGCCAGCGTCACCGGCGTGCCGCACAACCATACCTCCTTCGGACTGCCTTTGCCCGGCTTCCTGCATGTCGAGGCGGCGCACCACCCGTCGGGCGCGCGGCCGGGCGAGAGCGAGGAAGTGTATGCGACCCGCCTCGCCGCCCATCTCGACGCGCTGATCCGAGACGAGGGGCCGGACACGGTCGCCGCCTTCTTCGCCGAGCCGGTGATGGGCGCGGGCGGCGTGCTGCTGCCGCCCCGGACCTATTTCGAGAAAATCCAGAAGGTGCTGCGCGCCCACGACGTGCTGTTCGTCGTCGACGAGGTCATCACCGGGTTCGGCCGCACCGGCAACATGTGGGGGTCGGAGACCTTCGGCCTCACCCCTGACATCGTGACCTGCGCCAAGGCGCTGTCGGCCGCCACCCTGCCGATCTCGGCCGTGATGATCACCGAGCCTGTCTACCGCATCGTGGCCGGGCGCACCGCCGAGATCGGTACGTTCGGTCACGGCTTCACCTATTCGGGCCATCCGGTCGCGGCCGCCGTCGCCGTCGAGACCCTCAAGATCTACGAGGAGATGGACCTGATCGCCCGGGTGCGCGAGGTGGCGCCCGCCCTACAGTCGGGCCTGGCCAAGTTCCGCGGCGAGGCCAATGTCGGCGAGGTGGCCGGCGTCGGGCTGGTGGGCGTGGTCGAGCTGGTGGCCGATGCCGGAACCCGCCGCGCGTTCGACCCGCCGGGCAAGGCCGGCCCCTATCTGGTCGCGCGCGCCCAGGAGCACGGGGTGATTCTGCGCAGCCTGGGCGACCGGGTGGCCTTCTCCCCGCCTCTGATCATCACCCGGGCCGAGATCGAGGCCATGCTGGCGGGTTTCGCGCGCGCGCTGAAGGACACCCAGGCCTGGGCGGCGGCCGGGCGCGCGACGATTTGAGGCACTTCCGCCAGGGTCGTTTGCGGCATAAAATTGCCGCGCTGGCATAGGAGGGGGCTTCAGGGTCGATGGATTACGACAAGTTCTTTGCCGACGCGCTGGCTGGCCTCCGGCGCGAAGGGCGCTATCGCATTTTCGCCGACCTGGAGCGCCGGGCCGGCGCCTTCCCGGCCGCGAAGAATCACGCCGAGGGGGCCGTGCGCGAGGTCACGGTGTGGTGCTCCAACGACTATCTTGGCATGGGCCAGCACCCGGACGTGCGCGCCGCCATGATCCGCGCGATCGAGCAATCGGGCGCGGGCGCGGGCGGCACGCGCAACATCTCCGGCACCAACCATCAGCACGTGATGCTGGAGGCCGAGCTCGCCGACCTGCACCGCAAGGAAGCAGCGCTGCTGTTCACCTCCGGCTACGTCGCGAACGAGGGCGCGCTCAACACGCTGGCGGCCAAGCTCCCCGGCTGCGTGATCCTGTCGGACCAGCTCAACCACGCCTCGATGATCGACGGCATCCGCAATTCGCGCGCCGAGAAGATGATCTTCCGCCACAACGACCCGGCGCATCTCGACCAGCTCCTCGCCGGGCTCGGCCATGACCGGCCGAAGATCGTGGCCTTCGAGTCCGTCTACTCGATGGACGGCGACATCGCCCCCATCGCCGATCTCTGCGACGTGGCCGACCGCCACGGCGCGATCACCTATCTCGACGAGGTGCACGCGGTCGGCATGTACGGCGTGCGCGGGGCGGGCGTCGCCGAGCGCGACGGGGTGATGGACAGGCTTACCATCATCCAGGGCACACTCGCCAAGGCGTTCGGCGTGGTCGGCGGCTATATCGCCGCGTCTTCCGACCTAGTGGATTTCGTGCGCTCCTTCGCCAACGGCTTCATCTTCACCACCGCCCTGCCGCCGGCCATCGCAGCCGGTGCGCTGGCCAGCGTGCGCCACCTCAAGGCGAACAACGACGTGCGCATCCGCCACCAGGAACGCGCGGCGAGCCTCAAGCGCCGCTTCCGCGAGGCCGGACTGCCGGTCATGCCGTCGGTGTCGCACATCGTGCCGGTGATGGTGGGCGAGGCGGCTTTGTGCAAGCTTCTCTCGGACGAGCTGATGGACGAGTTCGCGATCTACGTGCAGCCGATCAACTACCCGACCGTGCCGCGCGGCGCCGAGCGTCTGCGCTTCACCCCGACGCCGTTCCACACCGACGACGACATGGACCGGCTAGTCGACGCCCTCACCCGGGTCTGGGCCCGCCACCGGCTCGAGTTCGCGGCGTAAAGGACGGATTGTCACCCCGGACGGCGCGAAGCGCCGAGCCGGAGTCCATCTCGCCGAGTCGAACACGCGGGTAAATGGGTCCCGGCTCGCGCCGCTGCGCGGCTTGGCCGGGATGACAACCCGGATGCTTCTCCGCCTCCCCTCGCCCGCGCGTTCATGGCATCATCGCCACAATAAGAACGCCAGCGAGGAGCCTGTCATGCCGCACATCGTCGACGTCCACACCCATTTCGCCCTGGCCGGCGTCGCGCCGAAGCTCGGCATCGACCCGAAATTCCTCAATCCGGTGAAGGTCGGGCGGAACACCGTCACCAACTATCGCGGCCTGCCGGCGGTGGGTTATGCCGAGATGGGCGAGTTCGACACCCACATGGAAGTCAACGCGAAGGCCGGCGTCACGAAGCGGCTGCTGTCCACCGGCTTCACTGCCGAGACGCTGAGCCACGAGACCGCCAGGCCGTCGCGCGAGATCTGCGCGGTGGTGAACGACGAGATGGCGGCGGTCGTCGCGCGCGCGCCCGACCGGCTGTGGGGCATCGGCATCGTCAACCCGCTCGACGCCGACAACGTGGCCGAGGCCGAGCGCTGCATGGGCCCGCTCGGCTTCAAGGGGTTGTGCGCGTCGACGAGCTGGCACGACCGCTTCCTCGACAACCCCGAGTCCTACCCCTTCTGGGAATGGGCGGAGGACCGGCAGGCGCCGATCTTCCTGCACCCGCCGCGCGTGCCGATCGGCCACGCCACCCAGATGGGCCAGTACAAGCTGGACGAGCTGGTCGGCCGCCCGTTCGACACCGCCATGTGCCTCGCCCGCATGATCCTGTCCGGCCTGTTCGACCGTTTTCCCCGGCTCCAACTCGTCATCGCGCATATGGGCGGCGGATTGCTGCCGGTGATGGGAAGGCTCGATTTCGGCTGGCGGCTCGGCTCGGACGGCATGCCCGAGGACGCGAAGATCAGGTGCAAGGAGCTGCCCTCGACCTACCTGAAGAAGCATCTCTTCGTCGACACGATGGGCTACTGGGGTCCGCACGTGCGCGAGGCGCTGGAGGTGTTCGGCCCCGACCGCGTGATGTTCGGCACCGATTACGGCCCGGTGCCGCTCGACCCCAAGGAGCATATCGACATCGTCAAGGCGATGGGGCTTTCGCCCGACGACGAGGCGAAGGTGTTCTGGCGCAACGCCGACTCCTATTTCCACCTGGGGATGGCGTAGCCACACCGATCTGTCACCGCGGCCGAGCCGCCCGTGGCGGCGAGAGCCGGGGCCCATCTCCGTGCTCCACCGACAACCGATAATGGGTCCCGGGTCTGCGGTGCACCGCTATGCGCTGCACCGCGCCCGGGATGACAGTCGAGAAACTGCCGCCTCCGTTCCCCTACCCGCCCGGCTATCCACCGGTGTAGGATTTCCCCAACGAGAACACCCGCGGGGAAACGTTCATGGCGCACATCGTCGACATCCACACCCATTGCTCGCCACCGCCGAAGGGCGATCCGCTGGGCGTCGCCGGCGCGATGCGCGGCAAGATGGTCGGCAAGAACCTCTATTCCGACTATGGCGGCGTGCCGATGATCGCCTACTGGCCGCTGCAGGATTTCGACGTGCAGCAGGAGGTGAGCCACAAGGCCGGCATCGACTTCCGCCTGATGTCGAACCCGTTCTCGTCCGAGGTGCTGACCAACGTCTCGCAGAAGCCGGCGGGCGACGTGGTCAAGCACTGCAACGACGAGATCGCCGCGCTTGTCGAGCGCGCGCCCGACGACACCGCCGGGCTCGGCACCGTCAACCCGCTCGATCCCGACCAGATCGCCGAGGCCGAGCGCTGCCTCGGCCCGCTCGGCTATAAGGGGCTGCAGATCGTCACCTCGTGGCACGGGCGCTATCTCGACACCGAGGAGGCGTGGCCGTTCTGGGAATGGGTCGAGGACAAGCAGGTGCCGATCTTCCTGCACCCGCCGCGCATCCCGCTCGGCCACGACCAGCAGATGGACCAGTACAAGCTGGAGGAGCTGGTCGGCCGCCCGTTCGACACGGCCATGTCGGTCGCCCGCATGATCCTGTCCGGCCTGTTCGACCGCTACCCCCGCCTGCAGATCTGCGTCGCGCACATGGGCGGCGGGCTGCTGCCCTGCATGGGCCGGCTCGATTTCGGCTGGCGGCTCGGCTGCGACGGCATGCCGGACCGCGCCGCCATCAAATGCCGCGAGATGCCGTCGAGCTACCTGCGCAAGAACCTACATGTCGACATCATGGGGGTGTGGGCGCCGCACGTGAAGGAAGCCGTCGAGGTGTTCGGCACCGACCGCGTCATGTTCGGCACCGATTACGGGCCGGTTCCGGTCGATCCCAGGGAGCATGTCGACATCGTGGGCGCGCTCGCGATCTCCGCCGAGGACAAGGAAAAGATCTTCTGGAAGAACGCCAACGCCTTCTTCCGGCTCGGGCTGAACTAGGTCGCAGGGGGAACGCAGATGATCGTCGACATCCACACCCATTTCAACGAGCCGGGCGTCGCCGACCGGCTGGGCATCGACATGCGCCATCCCGGCCCCGGCTACGCCATCCTGCCGTCGTCGCAGATGCGCGAGTTCGGCCAGTTCGACAAGCAGATCGAGGTCAACGAGAAGGCCGGCATCGACAAGCGCCTGATGTCGAGCCCGTTCGGCGCCGAGATGATGTCGGCGCTGACGACGAAGCCCTCGATCGAGGTGGTCGCCGCGGTGAACGACGCGACCGCCAAGACCGTCGCGCGCAAGCCCGACCGGCTGTGGGGGCTCGGCACGGTCAACCCGCTCGAGAAGGACCACATCAAGGAGGCCGAGCGCTGCATGGGACCGCTCGGCTACAAGGGGCTGCTCTGCACCACCTCGTGGCACGGGCGCTTCCTCGACAACGAGGAGGCGTTCCCGTTCTGGGAATGGGCCGAGGACACCGGGACGCCCATCTTCCTCCACCCGGTCCGCACCCCCATCGGCCACGCGAGCCAGATGGACCAGTACAAGCTGGACGAGCTGATCGGCCGGCCGTTCGACACCGCCATGTGCCTCGCCCGCATGATCCTGTCGGGCCTGTTCGACCGCTACCCGAAGCTCCGCGTCGTGGTGGCGCATATGGGCGGCGGGCTGCTGCCCGTGATGGGACGGCTCAATTTCGGCTGGGAGCTCGGCTGCGAGGGCATGCCCGAGCGCTCGAAGATCAAGTGCAAGGAGAAGCCCTCGACCTATCTCCGCAAACATCTGATGGTCGACACGATGGGCGTCTGGGCGCCGCACTGCCGCGAGGCGCTTGAGGTGTTCGGCCCCGACAACGTGATGTTCGGCACCGATTACGGCCCCGTGCCCCTCGACCCCAAGGAACACGTCGACATCGTCAAGGAGATGGGCCTCTCGGCCGCCGACGAGGAAAAGGTGTTCTGGCGCAACGCCGACGCGTACTTCAAGCTCGGGCTGGCATAGCCGCACGCATTTGAATTGTCACCCCGGACGGCGCGCCCGCGCGCCGAGCCGGGGCCCATCTTCCCGCGTCTCGTTCGCTGCGGCATGGGTCCCGGCTCGCGCCGCAGCGCGGCTTGGCCGGGATGACGACGGGACAGGCGTCCGCGCGCAATCACTCGTCGCCCCTTGCCCTTCCCGCCGCCGCGCGGCACCCTTGCCGAAAACGGGAGGCGCGCATGGCTGACGGCGAGGACGCACCGCATATAGACTACGCCTACCCGCGCGCGCTGGTGAAAAGGGCCGCGCCGCCCGCCGGCTGCCGCAAGATCGAGGGCGTCTACGTCGCGATGCGCGACGGGGTGAGGCTTTGCGTCGACATCTATCTGCCCGAGGCGCCGGGCACCTACCCCGCCCTTCTCTCCCTCTCGCCCTACATGCAGGACATCCAGCGCCAACCGCCGCACTGGTCGCACGCCATCGAATCCGGCGCCACCTCGTTCTACGTGCCCAAGGGCTACGTCCACGTCATCGCCCAGGGGCGCGGCGGCGGGCGCAGCCAGGGTGCGTGGCGCTGGTTCGACGCGCACGAGCGCACCGACGGCTACGATCTGATCGAATGGGTCGCGGCGCAGGACTGGTGCACCGGCAATGTCGGCATGATCGGCGATTCCTACTGGTCGTGGACGCAGTACCACGCCGCCATCGCCCAGCCGCCGCACCTCAAATGCGTCTGCCAGTGCGACTCCTCGTCCGACCTCTACCGCGACGTCTGCTTCCAGGGCGGCATCTTCGACTTCCAGTTCCTCGGCAATTGGGCGCAGTACGTGGCGGCGCAGACCGCCTGGCCCGGCAAGGTCGCGGGAAAGAAGCCCGCGATGAACCTGCATTACGAGGTGATCCGCCACCCGTTCGACGGAAAGTGGTATCGCGACCGCTCGGCCTGGCCAAAGCTCGACCGCATCAAGGTGCCGTCGATGCACATCGCGCCCCAGGGCGGCGCGCTGCATTTCCGCGGTCAGCTCTGGGCATGGCCGCGCATCGACGCGCCGAAGAAGCTGCTGGTCGTGCCGCCGACCGGCTTCTGGTCGCACGTGCGCTACCTCACCAACCGCGCGCTCAACCGCCAGATGCTGCGCTGGTACGATTACTGGCTGAAGGGCATCGAGAACGGCATCATGGACGAGCCGCCGGTCGCGATCTTCGACAGCGCAACGCGCGCCTGGCGCTACGAGGCCGAGTACCCGCTCGCCCGCACGCGCTTCACCAGCTACTACCTGCGCGCCGGCGCGACCGGCAAGGCGACCGCCCCGCCCTACGGCACGCTCGCCACCGACGCCCCCGCGACCGACGAGGCGCCCGACACGTACCGCATGCCCGACTCCTACGCCGAGCTCACCCAGGGACGGCCGGTCGTCGCCTTCGCCACCCCGCCGCTCGAAGCGGACCTGCGCATCTGGGGGCCGATCTCGCTCACCCTCTACGCGTCGTCGTCGCAGATCGACACGGCGTTCTACGCCTATCTCAACGACGTGCCGCCGCCCGGCGCCGACGCGCGCATGGTGGCGCTGTCGCGCGGCATCCTGAAGGCCTCGTTCCGCGCGGTCGACGAGGCGCGCTCCGGCCCCGGCCAGCCCTTCCACCCGTTCGAGAAGATGGACCTGCTGGAGCCCGGCCGGACCTACGAGTTCCGCATCGAGCTGCGCCCGGTGTTCCACACCATCCGCAAGGGCCACCGGCTGGAGCTCCGCATCGCCAGCGAGGACATCGCCTACAACAATTTCCAGCGCCAGATCGACGTGCAGATCCTGCCCTGGCCGGTGGAGAACACGCTGCGCCACGACCCGGCCCACCCCTCGCACCTCACCCTGCCGGTCGTCCCCGACGCGCCGGAGATCGCACCCGTCGCGGCGCCCCTCGCCGACATCGACTGGCCCCTCACCCCCGGCTCCTGGTCGCCCAACACCGACGGCTGGCCCCTGGAGGGGGAGTAGGTGCGCACCACACGTAATGCCCGTGCTCGGCCCGAGCATCCACAAGTCGTCAGATCAACGCGTCGTAAAGATCGTCCCAATCGGGATTGGTCTTCACGATGGCGTTGACCTTCCAGGCGCGGACCCAGCGCTTCATAGTCTTTTCGCGCCTGATCGCCGCCTCGATGGTGTCCAACCCCTCGAAATAGACGAGCCGCTTCAGTCCGTACCGCTTGGTGAACCCATCCGCCAGCCCTTCGCGGTGCTCGTACACACGACGTACCAAATCATTCGTCACACCGACATACAGCGTCCCGTTCGGCCGGTTGGTCATGATGTAAACCCAGCCGCCTTTCATTGCCGAACTATCGGTCCCGTGGATGGTCGGGCCAAGTCCGACCATGACGATCTCTACAATCACGGCCGACCGTCGAAAGCCTTACGGGTCAAGAGGTGCCGGCAGTCGGATACGGATCAAACGCCTAGCCCCCACGTCATGGTCGGGCTTGGCCCGACCATCCACGAGCGGCGCGCGAAGTCGCAAGAAATCATTGCAACATTTCTCCACCGCGCCGCGCCGCCGCGGGCCGGACGGCCAACGGCGGTGACGGGCGGTCCGGTTCCGGCGCGAGCGCGCCGTGCCGGCGCGAAACGATCGGCTTTAACGCGTCGACGCGTCGGCGCTCTTCTCCGATTTCGGATTGAACAGCTCAGCGGCGCACAGCCCGGCGGCGCCTTCGACCGCCTTCTTCGTGCCCGGCAATGTCGTCCAGCCGGCCTTTTCGACGATGCTGTCGCGCTTCCACGAATCCTGCTTGGCGAGCGAGGCGAGCCGGACCGCCGCGTCGGGGCTCTTGGCGAACTGGTCGACGCAGAATGCCGCGGCCAGCTCGGCCCGCGCCTTGGTCGCGGATTCGGCCGCCATCTCTCCGGCGGTCTTGCCGGTCACCCAGCCGCCCCAGGTGAAGCCGACCGCCATGGTGGCGACGACGCACCCCGCGCAGGCCCAGAAAACGACCGTCTTCGACGCCTTGTAGTTCGCCACGCGTTTGGAAAAGCTTTGATATTCGGCCATAACGCTTGTCCTCCTTGGATTTGCCGGGCAAAGGCGGCCCGGATTGCGCGCCATTCATTCGAATGACATGACGAATATTTTTTCGTCGTTTTTTTGTTTGGCGGATTATACCCGCAGAATCCGAAATATTCTCATTTTTCTGGGCGTTGAGCGGTGTTTTATTATCAAACCCCACAAGGATTCTTGGAAAAGCCCAACGAACGAAGGCGGTTAGCGCACCGTCGAAAATCTTGTCGGGGGCCGATCCCGCGGCACGATCGACGCGTCATGGCGCCCGCCGCGCGGAAGGTCGGGTCACTGCACCGCCCTCAGCCCCCTCGCCAACCGCGCCCGGGCGGGACTACCCTCCCCGCCCGCAACCACACGGGGCCTCACATGACCGTCACGATCTACGGCGTCGCCTATTCGCGCGCGATCTCCAACATCTGGGCGTGCCTGGAGCTCGGCGTGCCCTACGAGAACGTGCCGATCGGCTGGGACGACGAGGGCAACACGATCTATGGCGAGGACTATCGCCGCATCAACCCGAACCAGCGCGTGCCGGCGCTGGCCGACGGCGAGTTCGTGCTGTGGGAGTTGCTCGCCATCAACAGCTACCTGGTGAAGACGCAGGGCGGGCCGCTCGCGCCGCGCGATGTGCGCGAGGACGCCAAGGCGATGCAGTGGTCGCTATGGGCGACCATCCATCTCGAGCGCGCGGCGGTGCAGTGGGCGTTCCACACCCACATCCTCGACCCCGGCGAGCGCAAGCCCGAGATCGCCGCCAAGGCGTGGGACGAGCTGCAGCCTTTGTTCCGCGTGCTCGACGGCGAGCTCGCCGCCCGCCCCTATCTGCTGGGCGACCGCTTCACCCTGGCCGACCTCAATGTCGGCTGCACCCTGTTCCGCCCGCGCCGCCACCTCGATTTCTCGGCCTGGCCGAACCTGAAGGGCTGGGACGCGCGCGTGTTCGACCGGCCGGCGGCGAAGCGCGCCTGGGAGATACGGGCCGCGGCGGCGGCGGCCTGAGCGGGGCCGAGAATTGGGCAATCCGTCCGAAAAGTGACGCTTGACACAGACCCTATTCCTCGGACGCCCGGGGCTCGCCGGTCACGGACTCGGTTCCTAAATCGCTCCTGGTGCGGGCCGGAGCGGGCCCGCCCACCGGTTCGCATTTTTCCGGGATCCAGGGCGACATGTCGGCGATTTCAAAGGCTTATGAGGCGACGGTCGCCTCTCTTCGGGTGACATCGGCGACATTGAGGCGACAGAACGGGCGACAGACGTAACATCTCGCGTCTCCTCGGTGACATCGCGCGAGACGAATCGTTCTTAACCCCTCATTAACCCAGAACCACGGGTTGGCCACTTGACCATACCCCGGGTTCGATACGTATAAATACTTATCCGTATTTCGACGTATCTCCCCACGCCCTTCGGCTTTTCTTCCTCACGATCATGTGAGCCATGCGTGATCAACGGTGACTGGACCGCTGCGCCCAAGCCGCGGCCCACCGGGGGGAGTGAGCCGGCGTGCCCAATGCGGCGGCCTTTACGGTCGCGATCCTGTCTTGCGCTGTTCTGCTGTGGTCGCTGGGCGGCGGCGTGGCCGACGATCGTCCGGAGATCGGGCTGGTCGAGGCGGTGGCGGGCCAGGCCTTCGTGGTCGAGGGGCTGCGGCGCACAATCCTGGTCGCGGGGACCCAGCTCCACCCGGGCGATACGCTCGCCGCCGGCGCGGCCGGCCCGTTCCAGGTCACGTTCGCGGGCGATACGCGGCTCACCGTCGATGCCGGCGCGGCCATCACCCTGTCGCCGTCGGTCTTCCGCCCGACCGCCGAGACGGCCCCGCTCGACCACCTGGTGTGCGACCTGGGGCGCGAGATCTCGGGGCTCGTGTTGCGCACGGTGCTGCCGAAGGTGGCGGTCGTCGTGCCCGCACCATCGATCGGGGTGCGGGGATAGGCCCGGCCTCCGCGTCGGAGCCGGGCCGTCCGCGCGCGGCCTACATCTGGGGCGGCACGCCCATGAAGTCGCGCTTGCCGAGCTCGATGCCGTTGTGGCGCAGCAGGTCGTAGGCGGTGGTGCAGTGGAAGTAGAAGTTGGGCAGGCAGAAGTTCAGCACCAGCCCCTGTCCGGTGAACTTGCGCTCGCCCGACGGGAACTGCATCGTGATCTGCTTGTCCTCCTGGCCGTCGACCTGGGCGGGTTTGATCGACTTGACGAAATCGACCGCTTTGGTGATGCGCGCCTTCAGCTGGGCGAAGCTCGTCTCGTTGTCCTCGAACTTCGGCACCTCGACGCCGGCGCACTGGCCGACCGCGTTGACCGCATGCGCGCAGGCCTGGCGCACCTGGCGGACCAGCGGGAACATGTCGGGATAGAACCGCGCGTTGAGGAGATAGCCCTCGTCGAGCTTCTTCTCCTTGGCGTGCGCCTCGGCCTTGTCGAGCACGGTCGAAAGCGCGGTCAAATACTGCACGAAGATCGGCGCCGACACCTTGTAAAGGGAAACGGGCATGGACGTTGGCTCCTTGGGAATCGCGCGTGATGCGCGGATTGCGCCCGAAGATTAGCGATCCTCGGCCCCGCGGTGAAGGGGGTGAAGGAGCGTCTTCCGCTCACGCGGTCGCTCCAGCCCACTCCCCCTCCCGGCCACCCAACGACAGTATGCTGGTATGGGTGGCCGGGAGGGGGAGTGGGCTGGAGCCGTCCGACCTGAAAACGCCCTAAATGTCCGCCGGGGCGAGAGCCGGCCGACCGCGGATGATGTCCGACGCCTTCTCGGCCAGCATGATGGTCGGCGCGTTGATGTTGCCGCCGAGCGGCAAGGGCCAGACCGAGGCGTCGACCACGCGCAGCCCCTCGGTGCCGCGCACGCGGAACTCGGGATCGACAACCGCCTCGGCGTCGGTGCCCGCCTTGCAGGTGCCCGCCGGGTGGTAGATCGTGATCATGTTGGCGCGCACGAACGCGTCGATCTCGGCGTCGGTCTTGACCTCCGGCCCCGGCAGGAAGCGCGGCCCGATCAGCTCCCTGAACGGCTCGGTCTCGGCGACGGCGGCGCAGAACCGGAAGCCCTCGCGCATCGCGCGCCGGTCGTACTCGGTCGACAGGAAATTGTTGAAGATGCGCACCTTGTCCCTCGGATCGGGGGATTTCAGCGTCACCGTGCCGCGGCTTTCCTCGCGCACATGGCAGAACAGCAGCGAGATCACGTCGGGGCTGCGCGCGCGGATGCCCGGGAACCACTCGCGCGTCAT
This sequence comes from uncultured Alphaproteobacteria bacterium, assembly GCA_963817535.1. Taxonomy (GTDB): domain Bacteria; phylum Pseudomonadota; class Alphaproteobacteria; order MPNO01; family DASWLB01; genus CAWGHZ01. The sequence goes on along the minus strand of CAWFOW010000011.1, from coordinate 641,696 downwards.
GAACCCGCCCGAGCCGCAATAGGCCTGGATGTCGGCGACCTCGACGTCCGGTGTGGAGCGGACGAACGCCGTGCCGCTCGAGGGCAGGATCGTCGCGAAGCCCGAGCGCAGCACCCAGGCGCGCAGCATGGCGAGGCTCAGCCGATCGAGCCGCAGCCCCTCGAGGAAGGGCGACTTGTCCTTCCGCGCATAGAGGCTGGTGAGGCTCGGATGGTCCCACAGATTGCGGCCTACGCCCGCGAGGTCGACGCGCGGTGTGACGCCCAGCGCCTCGAGCTCGTCGGCCGGCCCGACGCCCGACAGCATCAGGAGCTGCGGCGAGTTGTAGGCGCCGCCCGACAGGATGACCTCCTTGGCATGCACCGTGCAGGTCTGGCCGTCCTTCAGGTACGCGACGCCGACGGCGCGCGGGCCCTCGAACAGGATGCGCGCGGCGTGCGCGCGGGTCTCGAGCCGGAGGTTCGGGTTCTTCTTCAGCGCCGGCCACAGATAGGCGACCGCGGCCGAGCAGCGCCAGCCGTCGCCGATCGTGTGCTGCATCTTGGAGAAGCCGTCCTGGACCGGGCCGTTATAGTCGTCGTTCGCCTTGTAGCCCATCGCGGGCGCCGCCTCGATGAACGCATCGAACACCGTGTCCTTGGCGGGGTTGCTCCGCGTCTTCAGCGGCCCTCCGCCGCCGCGCCAGTCGTTCTCACCGCCGTCGAAGCACTCGGCGCGCTTGAAGTAGGGCAGCACGTCCGCATAGGACCAGCCCGCGAGTCCGAGCTGCGGCAGCCGGTCGAAGTCGTTCGGGTTGCAGCGGACATAGGCCATGATGTTGATCGACGACGAGCCGCCCACCACCTTGCCGCGCGGGTGGAAGATCGAGCGGTTATCGACGTTGGGCTCGGGCTCGCCCTGGTAGTTCCAGTTGTAGCGCGGGTTCGACCAGATCTTGCCGACGCCGAGCGGGATGTGGATCAGCGGGTTCTTGTCCTCGCCGCCCGCCTCGAGCACCAGCACGCGCCGCCCCTCGTCCTCGGAAAGCCGCGCCGCCAGAACGCAGCCGGCCGAGCCCGCCCCCACGATAATGGTGTCGTACCCCTCCGCCATGACGTCCCTCTTGTTCTTTGCGCGCGGCGAGTTTGCCCGAGATCACGCGGGATCACAAAGGGGGCGGACAGCCGAGTCTGTCATCCCGGCCAAGCCGCGTCCTTCGACGGACAACCCATCCTCATCCTGAGCCTGTCGAAGGACGAGGATGGGGGGTGTCCGCTCAGGATGAGGGCGGCGCGAGCCGGGACCCATATTCGGACGACGCCTACGTTGCACGATGGACCCCGGGTCTGCGGCGCACCATTTCATGCTGCGCCACGCCCGGGGTGACAATGAAAGCTACAGCCCCAGCACGCGCTCCGCGTTCTGGTAGAAGATCTTCTCCATCACCTCGGGCTTGTAGCCGAGTTCGTCCCACTCGCGCATCAGCCGCTCGTAGGGGATCGAGGGGTAGTCGGAGCCGAACATGATCTTGTCGACCAGCCGCGAGCGCGCATCGCGCTTGACCGCGTCCGGGAAGTATTTCGGCGCCCAGCCCGACAGCTCCCAGTAGACGTTGCCCTTGTGCAGCGCGACCGCCGTCATCTCCTCGGACCACGGCCAGCCGGGATGCGCGGCGATGATGGTCAGGTCGGGGAAGTCGGCGGCGAGATCGTCGATGTGCGACGGATGGGCGTGACGGATGCGCGCCCCGAGCCCGCCCGGCAGGCCCGCCCCCATGCCGGTCGTGCCGACATCGATCATCACCGGCACCTTGAGCGCGCTGATGGTCTCGAACAGCGGGTAGAAGCGCCGGTCCGACACCGCGAAATGGCCCATGATCGGATGGAAGTGGAAGCCCAGCATCTTGAGGTCGCGGATCGCCGTCTCGGCCTGGCGGATGGCGATCTCGCCCTTGAACGGATCGACCGCGCCCCAGGCCTGCAGCACCACGTCCTTGTGCCGGTCGCGCATGGCGGCGACGTACTCGTTGGTGCAGGGCTCGGTCGCGACGGCCGTCTCGATGTCGAACGCGACCAGCACCGGCTCGACGTCCGCCGCCTTGAACTCGGCGATGACGTCGGCCTCCTCCTTCGCCTTCCACGGCCGGTTCCAGTATTTCTCCAGCGCCTCGACATAGGGCCCCTGGGCGGTGATCCAGGGCTGCGTGTTCGGGTAGCAGTGCAGGTCGATTCTTCGCATGGGAAACTCGGTTCCAGATGATTTCGCCGGGCCCGGGACTGGCCCGGGCGTGACGCGGTGCTATTCCGCCGCCGCCTTCTCGGCCGCGACCTTCTTGGCAATGTCCTCGACGAGCTGCTTCTTCGACACCTTGCCGAAGGCCGACAGCGGGAAGTCGTCCATCACCTCCAGCCGCTCGGGCAGCTTGTGCTTCGCCATCTCCTCTTTCTGAAGATGTTCGATAAGCGAGTCGAAGTTGAGCACCTGGCCGTCCTTCGGGATGACGCAGGCGCACATGCGCTCGCCCAGCACGTCGTCCGGATAGGGGATGCAGGCGACGTTCTGCACCGCCGGGTGGGTAAGGATCAGGTTCTCGATCTCCTCGGCGGAGATCTTCTCGCCGCCGCGGTTGATCAGGTCCTTCTTGCGCCCCTCGACCATGTAGCGGCCCGACGGGTGCTGGCGCATCAGGTCACCCGAGCGGTAGAACCCGTCGGAGGTGAACGCGCGCGCGTTGTGCTCGGGCGTGCCGAAATAGCCGCGCAGCGTGTAGGGGCCGCGGCAGCAGAACTCGCCCACCTCGCCGAACGTCACGATATTGTCGTCGTCGTCGAGGATGCGCACCTCGTCGTCCGGGCTGATCGGCAACCCGACCGTCTCCATCCGCACGTCCTCGGGGTCGTCCTTGCGGACGAACATCAGCATGCCCTCGGCCATGCCGAAATTCTCCTGCACGAAGACCGAGGGGATCAGCTCCCTGGTGCGCTTGCGCACCTCGGGCTGCAGGCGTTGGCCGCCCGACTGGATGAATTCGAGGGTGGAGAGATCGTACTTGGTAATGGCCGGATCGTTGATCCAGCGGATCAGCAGCGCCGGCACGACGTGGATGTGCGTCACGCCGTGCTCCTGCACCAGGCGGAACACCTCCTCGCCGCGGGTCGAGGTGTGCAGCACCACCGTGCCGCCGCGGATGAGAAAGCCCTGCATGCCGGGACAGGCGAGCGGCAAATTATGCGCGAGCGGCAATATGTCGAGCAGCACCTTGCCCTCGGCGACGCCCGTCACCGTGCCCGCGGTCTTCGAGTTGTAGATGTAGTCGTTGTGGGTGCGCGGGATCAGCTTCGGGATCCCGGTGGTGCCGCCGGAAAGCTGGAACACCGCCGGGTCGGTCGGGTCGACCCGGTTGTGCAGCCCGTCGAGCCTGTCGGCGGTCGCGGTCGGCTGGCGGGCGATCAGCTCGGCGAGGGAATGCAGCCCGTCGCTGGCGTCGCCCAGGATGATACCGTGCTTGACCACCGCGTTTTCGTTCATCACCCGGGTCAGCAGCGCGCGGAAATCGTAATCCTTGGTCGCGTCCATCGCGACACAGGCGACGGCGCCGGAAAGCTGCACGAACTGGGTGAGTTCGCGATAGCGGTGGGTGGCGAGCGCCATGATCGGGATGGCGCCGATCTTCTGCAGCGCGAAATACAGAAGCGCGAACTCCGCGACGTTCGGAAGCTGGACGACGACGCGGTCGAGCGGCTTGAGGCCGAGATCGAAAAGGTTGAGCGCGAGGCGGGAGGAATCCTCGTCGAGCGCCTTGTAGGTCCAGGTGCGGCCGGCCGAGACGATGGCGGTCTTCGCCGCGTATTTCTTGAAGATGTCCGCGAACTGGTGGGCGATCGTGCGATCCTCCCAATAGCCCTTGTCGCGGTAGCGCTGGGCGAACTCCGGCGGGAATTTGACAACCCCTTCCAGCATTCGTCGTCTCCTTGGTCCCTGAAGCGCACGCCCCGATTGTCACCCCGGACGGCGCATTGCGCCGACCGGGGCCCGTCTCAAGGGCGCCGCGCTGCGTCCATATGAGTCCCGGCTCGCGCTGCGAACCGGGTTCGCGGCTTGGCCGGGATGACAATAGGATGATGCGGCATATGTTGGCGACTCCAACCGCTAGGTCGAGTGGGCGAAGCCGCCGTCGATGATGATGATCTCGCCGGTCACGAACTTGTTCGAGACGATCATGTTGACCATCGTCTCGGCCACGTCCTCAGCGGTGACGTTGCGCTTCAGCGGCGTGTAGCGGGCGCGCCGGGCCATCAGCCCCTCGTAGTTCTCGGCTAGCGTCCGCTTCATCCAGTCGCCCTCCATCCAGCCGGGGGCGACGCCGTTGACCCGGATCTCGGGGCCGAGCGCGCCGGCCAGCGTGCGGGTCAGGTTGGCGACGGCGGCCTTGGAGGCGGCATAGACCAGCGGTTGCGGGCCGGGGCGAAGGCCGGCGATCGAGCAGGTGTTGACAATCGCCCCGTGCGCCTTCTTCAGCAACGGCGTCGCCGCGCGGGTCACCAGGAAGATGCCCAGCACGTTCGTATCGAACACCTTCTTCCACTGCTCGACATCGACGCCCTCGAGATCCTTGGGCTCGGTCTCCATCGTGGTGCCGGCGTTGTTGACCAGCGCGTCGAGCCGGCCGAAGGTCTTTTCCACCTCCGCCAGCATGCGCCGGACCGAGGCGTCGTCGGCCACGTCCGCCTGGATCGCGATCGCCTTGGCGCCCTTGGCCTCGGCCTCCTTGGCGGTGGCCTTGGCGGCGTCGGCCGAGCGCGAGTAGTTGATCGCGACGTCAAAGCCCGCCCCGGCCAGCGCCAGCACCGCGGCCCGGCCGATGCCGGTGCCGCCGCCCGTCACCAGGGCGGCCGGACGACCGTCGCTCATTTCATCCTCCGCACGAAAGCCGCGCGGCAACGTATACCGTTCATGGCAAATCCCAACTTGAAGACGAGGTCAACCTAGAGGAAGGCGGTGGGAAGCTCAATCATTTCAGCCGGTCACCCGGTGGCGCAGCGCGACCATTGTGGGCACGCGCGCGTCGGGCGGTACCTCCCACTCGCTGACGAACAGGCGCGGGGCCGGCTTCGCGCCGCGCTGCAGGCGGAACCAGCCGTCGCTCGCCTCGGGCGCGGCACGCAGCATCGCGCTCGGGATGGCGCAGACCGGGTCGGGCCCGCCGGCCGCCGAGACGTGGTCGACGCCCGCCGCGTGCAGCGCCGCCGCCAAAGGCGCCGACAGGGGATGGCGCGACATCAGGATGGTGGGCACGCCGAACTCGCGCGCGACCGCGGTGATCGGAGCGAAGTTCCGGGCGTCGGCTGCATCCGCCATCGGGAGGTCGGCGACCATGACCAGCGCTCCCACACCCGCCTCGCAGAAGGCGCGGGCGAGGGAGCGGGCGATCTCGATGGCTTCGGGCTCGACCGTAGCGCCGGGCACCGGACGATGGCCCATCAGCCGCGCCGCCAGGGTGCGCACGCCGGTGACGCAGCCGAGCACGGTGGATTGCTCGCGCGTCTCGGCGCACAGCTGTCGCGTGATCTCGAGCACGGCGCGGATCTGCGGCGTCTCGGCCAAGCCGGCGGCCGACGGCAGCCGGCGCGGCGGGGCGGGCGTGCCGACGACGCGGCCCAGCGAGTCGCGGTCGGCCCGCGCGCCCGCGGCCTCGGCCTCGAGCCAGCCGTCGAACCAGGGCAGCACCCCGTCGGACTGGATGTGACGCTGGAAACGCCGCAGAGCCGTAGCGGCCGCGGCCGGATCGGCCATGGCCTCGTCCCACGGCAGTTCGGCCCAGCCGAGCGCGACTCGGAACGCGATCGGGACATAAAGGTCCCGGCCCAGGCGCGCCTGGAGGCGGTTCAGAGGTATCGACATGACAGCGCCGGACTAGGAAACGAACTGGGTCAGGAACAACGAGAGTTCCGGCACATAGGTAATCACCATCAACGCCACGACGTTGATGATAATGAACGGAACGAGTCCCGGATAGAGGCTTGATAGGGGCGTCTTGAACACGGCCTGTGCGACGAAAATGTTGATCCCGAAGGGCGGGGTGAACATGCCGATGGCGAGGTTCACCGTCATGATGATGCCGAAATGCACCAAATCGACGCCGATGTGGCGCGCGACGGGCGCGAGCAGTGGCGTCAGCACCAGGATCGCCGAGCCGGGATCGAGCAGGCAGCCGACCGCGAGCAGCAGTACGTTGATGGCGAGCAGCACCATCCATGGCTCGACGTTCAGGTCCGAGATCAGCTTGGTGAGCGACTGGGGCACGCCCGAGACGGTCAGGAGCCAGGCGAACACGCCCGACGCCGCGACGATGATCAGGACCTGCGCGGTCAGGTACATCGAGCTGACCGCAACGTCCCAGATGTCCTTCCAGTTCACGTCGCCGTAGACGTAGCGCGTGACCAGCATGGCGTAGACGCAGGCGACCCCCGCCGCCTCGGTCGGCGAGAAGATGCCCGCATAGATGCCGCCGAGGATGATGACCGGCATGCCGATCGCCCACGAGCCCGACCGCGAGGCCTGCACGAACTCGTGCCAGTCGAAGCGCGCCCGCTCACGGATACCCTTCCGCTTGGCGTAGATCATCAGGTAGGCGGCGAGCATTCCCGCCAGCAGGAGGCCCGGCAAAATGCCCGCGATGAACAGCAGGGCAATCGACTGCTCGGCCGAAAAGCCGTACAGGATCATGATGATCGAGGGCGGGATGATCAGGCCGATCGAACCGGCCGAGGCCAGCAGGCCCGACGAGAAGCGCTCGTTGTAGCCGGCCTCGAGCATGCGCGGATAGAGGATCTGGCCGATCGCGGCGACCGCCGCCGCGCTCGAGCCCGAGATCGAGCCGAACACCGTGTTGGCGCCGACCACCGTGACCGGCAGCGAGCCGCGCACGCCGCCGATAATCGACAGCACCCAGTCGACCAGGCGGCGCGCCATGCCGCCGCGCCCCATCAACTCGCCCGCGAATATGAAGAACGGCACCGACATGAGCGCGAACTTGTCGATGTTGCCGAACATCTGCAGGTGCATCTGTGTCAGCGGCACCTGCATGAACAGCAGCAGCACCACCGCCGACGAGATCAGCAGGATCACGAAGATCGGGAAGCCGAAGATGAGAAGGGCGATCGGCAGGACCGCCATGGACCAGATCATGCAGGCGTTCCCTCGTCCACCCGAGTGCTCATTCCGCCGACATGTCCATCTCGCCGCGCGCGCCGGAGCCGGCGTCGAACCGGCCCGACAGGTACTGGCGGACGCGGACGAGGTACACCACCGTCAGGGCGACGAAGCCGAGCGTGATCGCCGCATGCGGCACCACCATCGGGATACCGGCGATGACGCTCTTCGCGCCCATCCGGTCGAACAGCTCTGTCGCGCGCCAGGAATAGACCGACACGAAGCCGCAGATGCCGACCGCCGACGCCCAGGTGACGAAGTTCACGGTCTCCTTCCACGGGCTCGGCAGGGTCGACGACAACAGGTCCATTCGCAGATGCGTGCCGTCCCAGGCGACCAGGATCACCCCCATGAACACGCACCAGATCATGATGAAGATCATGATCTCCTCGGCCCACGGGATCGGCGAAAGGAACAGGTAGCGCGCAACCACGTTCGCGAAATTGAGCAGGATCGAGACGAGGATCAGAGCGCCGATCAGCACCTTGGGAATCGTCAGCAACCAGCGCGCAACGGCGCCCGGACGCGCGCCCGATGGACCCGAACCGTTCATTGAACTTCGCCTTTTCCGGGGATTCGCCCGGTCCCTGTAACCGCTTTGTTCTTATGATACGCCCGACAGAGCGTCACTGTGCCAGACTCCCGGCCCCATTCCAAGCGCCGAAACGGTTTACCCCGGGCGCAGGGCGCAGCTAGGCGGCGGTCTTGGCAGCCGAGCCGGTGCGCAGGGCGCCGGCGCGGCGCGTGGCGCCCGCGGCGATGAAGTTGGTGTCGTTGCCGGCGAGGATAAACCGCACCCCCTTCTGGATGTAGCGGCACATCGCGTCCTCGGTACCGACCCCGCCCATGCCGGCCCACTTGCCATGCTTCTTGCAGGCGGCGAGGACCGTCTCGTAGGCGGCCAGGATGCGCTCGTGCTCGAACTGGCCCTGCAGCCCGAGCGAGGAGGTCAGATCCCCGGTGCCAATCATCACCACGTCGACGCCCGGGACCGAGGCGATCTCGTCGGCGTGCGAGATGGCGTTCTCCGTCTCGACCATGACCACCACGAGCAGCGAGGCATTGATGGCCGCCGCGCCCTCGCGCGGATTGACACCCTGCACATAGTCGAACTGGGCGAACGGGCCCGATGTCGAGCGGTGGCCCAGCGGTGGGAATTTCTGCCGGTCGACGATCTCGCGCGCCTGGGCGGCGTTCTCGACATGCGGCATGACGATACCGAGCGCACCGCCGTCGAGCACCCGGCCCGCCATGTTGTGGTCGTATTCGGGCACCCGCACGATGGGAGAGATTCCGCAGGACCGCGCCGCGGCGGCGATCTGCATCGCCATGTCGGGCGACATGGTGGAATGCTCGAGATCGATGAACAGGTAGTCGAACCCGGCGGCCCGCATCAGCCCGGCGATCTCAGGATGGCGCGAATGGCGGATGCCGGCGCCCAAGGCGGGCTCGTCGCGCTCCATGCGCTGGCGCGCGGGGTTGGCGAGTGTGACGGGCATGACGTTATCTCCCCGATGTCGGCGCGGTTGCGGCGCGGCTCGTGTAGTAGATCCAAAGCTTCTCGGCGTGACGGGCACGGTCGAAACGATCGGTGTAGTCGGCCATCTCCTCAGCGGTCAACGGCCGCACGGCGCCGAGCGCCGCGGCGCGGTACATTGCCTCGGCGTTCTCCTCGAAATGCACGCAGTCCGCCAGCAGCGACTTGACGCTCTCCGCCACCACGACGACGCCGTGGGCGCGGATCAGTGCCGCATGATGCGCGCCGAGCGTCGCCGCCAGGTCGGCGCCACGCGCGGGCGAGTCGATATGGCCGGGGACGGGATGGGTCGGGATGCCGTCGGCCCAGCGCGCCGCGGCGTTCTTGACCGGTGCGAGCTTCGGCTCGTCGACCAGGGTGAAGAGGGTCGCGGTCTCGGGATGAAAATGGGCGACCGAATTCACGTCGTCGCGCCGGCGCAGGATCTCGGCGTGGATATAGAGCTCGGACGGCGGCTTCTTGCCGCTCGGCCCGGCAAGGACGTTGCCCGCGAAATCGACGGTCAGCAGGTCGTCGGGGACGAGGGTCGCGCGGCTGTCGTCGAAGCCCTGGATCAGGAACGCGCCGCGTCCCGGCAGGCGTGCGGAGACGTGGCCCGAATAGCCGAGGATACCTTCGGCGTTCAGCAGCCGCGTGCACTCGGCGACCTCGGCCTTCAGCACTGCCTCGACGTTCGACCCGCCGCCGCTCATCGTCCCTTCCCGCCCCGCCCGCCGGACTTGGCCGACCGTGGCACATCGGCGCCGGACCCGGCAACGGGTTTCGCCGCGCCCGTGGCCGCCCGCCCGCGCAGCGCCTCCATCTCATCGAGCGAGCGCGGCCAGTCCTTCTTCAGCAGCGCCGAGAGCGCGCGGTCCATCAGCAGCCGCCCGCCGGTCTGGCACGCCGCGCAGTAGTTGGTCTCGTGGTCGCCATGGACGATCCGCTGCACCGGCGCGCCGCAGCGCGGGCACGGCTCACGGTAGCGCCCGTGCACGGCGAAGCCCTTGCGGAAGGCGGTCACCTTCTCGGGAAACCCCTCCCCGGCTTCCCGGCGCAACCGCGCCGTCCAGTCACGCAAAGTCGCGACGGTGGCGCGGTGCAGTTCGGCCGCCGCAGCCGGCGAGAGGGTGCGCGCGAGGCGCACCGGCGAGAGCTTCGCCGCGTGCAGGATCTCGTCCGAGTAGGCATTGCCGATGCCGCTGAACAGATGCGGGTCGGCGAGCGCGCGTTTCAGCGTGTGGGACGAGCCGCGGATCGCGGTGACGAACGCGTCCTCGGAACAATCGAGCGGCTCGATGCCGCCGGGGTCGAGGGCGGCCAGCCCCGCCTCGCCGGCCACCACGTGCAACGAAGCGCGGCGCTTGGCACCGGCCTCGGTCAGCACCAGCGATCCGCCGGCAAAGTCGAACGCGGCCAGCGTGTACTTGCCGGCGAGCTTGGCGTCCGGCTCGCGCCAGTGCAGCCGCCCCGCGATCATCAGGTGCAGCACGAGATGAATGTCGCCCTCGAGCCCGATGGCGATGCGCTTGCCGACGCGGCGCAACCCGACGACCTTGCGACCGGCCGCCGTGGCGATGGGCGGGTCGAATGTGCGCACCAGGAACGGGCTCGCGACGCGCACGCCTTTGAGCGTTTCGCCCAGGATGCGCGGGCGCAGGCAGTCGATATAGACCTCGATGTCGGGCAGCTCGGGCATGGCGAGACTATAGCGCCGTCGCGCGACTATGGTTCGGTTGTCACCCCGGACGTCGCTCAGCGACGATCCGGGGCCCATCGAAAGCCTCTCATTCGCCCTGAAATGGGTCCCGGCTCGCGCGGCGACGCGGCTTGGCCGGGATGACAAGCTGGGGCCTACCCCGCCGCCTTGGTCTCCAGCGCGGCGATGCGGCTGCCGAGATCAGCGAGCGCGCCGTCATCCTCGATCGCGGCCTGGGCGGCGGCGTAGAGCGCGTCGGCGTCGGGCGTCGCAAGCGACGGGGCGACCACACGGTGGAACTTGTGCCGCACCGCTTCCGCGTCGAGCCGCTTGCCGGGATCGCCGGGCGCGTCGAGCACCTCCTCCGATGCCGAGCCCGAATCGAGCTCGACCTCAATGCGGGCGGGCCAGCGTGCCGGGTAGTGCGCGGCGAGCGCCTCGTCGGCGGCGATGGAGACCTTGGCCGCGAACGCCGCGACCGGCCCGTCCGATGCGATCTCGGCGCGCGCCACGTCGTAGAGCCCGTCCGGCGCATGCGCCGCGAGGCCGAGCTGGTAGGCTGCGCTGACGATCGAGGTGGTGCGGTTGCCCGGCGCAGCCTTGGTCGAGATCATCGCGCGGTACGCCTCGGGTACGAAGACGCGCACGGACTTGATCGCGCCCACGTCGATGCCGCGCCCGATGATCGCGCGCAAGCCCGCAACGGCGCCGACGGCCTGCTTCGCCGAGCAGAACGGCTTGAGCGACAGGCGCGAGAGAACGGCGCCGTTGCGTAGGCCCTCGGTCATCGCTTCTGGCTTGCCCTCGATGCCGTGCGCCCCCTTGAGCCACGGCCCGTCGAGCAGACCCATGTCGCCAGTGAAACCCTGCGACGCGGCGCATGCGGCGCGCGCCCCGGCAGCCGCGCCCTCGCCCATCACCATCCAGCGCGACGGCAAGGGCGGTCCGGGACGGCCGGGGCCGGGCGTCGCCTCGGCGGCGGCGATGGCGAGCGCATGGCCGGTGGCGGCCGCGTCGAGCCCGGCGGCCCGCGCGGCGGCGGCGGCCGCGCCGAACGGGGCGGCGAAGCAGGTCGGCCAGATGCCGCGATAGAGCACCTTGGGCCCCTCGATGGCGAGGCCGAGCCGGGTCATCGCCTCGTAGGCGACGGCGACGGCATCGGCGAACACGGCGGCGCTCGGGCTTGGCTGGTTGAGCGCGATGGTGAGCGCCGCCGGCACCACGACCGAGCCCGGCGTCGTGCAGGAGGTGAGATGGATGTCGTCGACCTCTGTCAAGCGAGCGACCGAGGTGCGCCGCGCGACCGCATCGTCGCGGAACAGCCGGGCGAGCGCCCGGCCCTCGTCGGTGGCGAGGCCGGCGACCAGCGCGCCGACCGTGTCGATCACGTGGCGTCGCAGAATCTCGCGGTCGGACTGCGACAGCTCGGCCGACGTCGCGCTGGCGACGTGGTCGGCGATGGTTTCCAGTACGCTCATTTCTTCTCCCCAGACGCGATACGACTATAGATGGGCGTCCCCGACGCGACAACGACGCGCGCGAACGCTACACTGCCAGACGCGATTGAGGAGAGAACGATGGGCGTGCTCGACGGCAAGGTCGCGATCGTCACCGGCGCGGCGAGCGGCATGGGCAAGGTGATGGCGCGGGCATTGCTGGACGCGGGCGCTGCGGTCACGGCGGTCGACCGCAACGAAGCCGGCCTCGAAACCTTCGCCGGGGAAGCGGCGCAGGCGGGCGCGGCGGATCGGTTCCACCGGATCACGGCCGACATGCGCGACGAGGCCGCCGTCGCCGCGATGGTCGACGCCACGATCGCGCGGTTCGGCGGGCTGCACGCGCTGGTCAACAATGCGGGGCTCGGCCCGCAGCACGTCGTCGCCGATTTCGCCACACGCAAAGTGAAGTTCTGGGAGGCCAAGCCCGCCGACTGGCAGCGTCTGTTCGACGTCAACGTCAAGGGGCCGTTCCTCACCGCCTGTGCCGTCGTACCTCATCTCACCCAGCAGGGCTGGGGGCGGATCGTCAACGTGACCACCAGCTTCGACACGATGCTGGCGGAAGGTTTCTCCCCTTACGGCCCGGCCAAGGCGGCGCTCGAGGCGCAGAGCGCGATCTGGGCGAAGGACCTCGCCGGTTCGGGTGTCTCGGTGAACATCCTGGTGCCCGGCGGCGCAACCGACACGCCCTTCGTGCCGGTGCGCGCGGGCCAGGACCGGGGAAAGCTGGTACGGCCCGAGGTGATGGCGGCACCGATCGTGTGGCTGGTCTCCGACGCCTCGGACGGCGTCACCGGGTCGCGCTTCGTCGGCCGGCTGTGGGATAGCTCGCGGCCGCCCGGCGAGGCGGCGGCGAAGGTGCGCGCGCCGATCGGCTGGGAAGGGTTCGGCGTGCAGTCCGCGTCGCGTGCGGGCTGAGACGGGCAATGGCAGCGGATTTCACGTTCGAGTTCCCCGGCCTTCCGCCGCTCGGCTCCGACCGCGCCAAGGTGGCAAAGCTCGCCGCCGAAATGCGCGGTCTGATGATCCGCTCGGGGTTCAAGCCCGCACGCAACGAGTTCATGCAGATCAAGCTGACCTGCTACGCCCCGCCCGCCTCGGGGCTTTCGAGCCCGGTGGCCATTATGGACGGGCTGTGCCAGGCGCTGGTGAAGGCGCGGATCATCGGCAGCCTGTCAGACCTGCGCGACATCCGCTATCGCCGGCACCAGGGGCCGGAGTTGCGCTGTGTGGTGACGCTTTCACGGCCGGCGAATGCGCGATAGTCTTGCCGGCGGAGGTTCCCATGAGCATTTCCGACGTCGTTCGCACCCTACCCGCCAATCGCATGGTGTTCGAGGTCCGGCGCGACCTGGCGCTGGTCGCGCGCTTCCGCGACGACCTCGAAGGGCTGATGGCCGAGTATGGGCTCGGCGAGGACGAGAAGCAGGCCTTCCGCGACAAGGACCTGAAGCGGATGGCCGATCTCGGCGTGCACCCGTACTTCCTCACCCAGATCACCCGGCTCTATTTCGGTTCGGCGCGCAACCATCAGGCGAGCGAGGCGGCGCGGCTGTACCAGAAGGCGCTGGTGGAGGAGGATTGATGGCCGACATCGTCTGCACCCTCGCCCTCGCCCATGCGCCCGGCCTCACCGGCTGGCTCGACATGGCGCCGGCCGACCAGCAGCAGGGGCTGAGGGACGGCTACGCCGAGATGGGGCAAATCCTCCGCGCGGCACGGCCCGACGTGATCCTGGGCTTCTCCAACGACCACATCCTCAACCTGCCGCTCGACAACACGCCGGACTTCTGCATCGGCACGGCGGCGGAATGGCATGGCCCGGCGCCATGGTTCCGGGACTGGCTGGCGATCGACGGCTACTCGGTTGCGGGTCGGCCCGACGTCGCGCGAACGTTAGTGCGCGAGCTCGACCGGCGCGGCGTGGCGTTCGCGTTTCGTGACGACCTGCTTTTCGACGACAATTTCTCCGTGCCGCTGACGATGCTGACGCCGGACTACGACATCCCGCTTGTGCCGGTGCATATGAACTGCGTCGTGCCGCCCTGCCCGACCGCCGAACACTGCTTCGAGGTCGGGCGGACCATTGCGGACATCGTGCGCGAGGCGCTGCCGGCCGGGATGCGCGTCGCGCTGATGGGCACCGGCGGCATGTCGCACGATCCGGGAGGCAAGCGCTACTTCCAGATCGACGAGGCGTTCGACCGCTGGTTCCTGGGGCTGATCGAGGACGGCGAGGCGAAGCGCGCGCTCGCCGAATGCACGTTCGACCGGCTCAAGGAAGCGGGCGACGGCGGCACGCCCGAGCTTCTCGCCTGGTTCGTGCCGTGGGGCGCGGCGGCGGGCGCGAAGGCGCGCATCGTGTGCTACGAGCCGACGGTCGCGCTGCGCTGCGGCATGGGCGGCGTGGTGTGGAACTGAAGGGAGAGACGCGATGACCGAGCTTCTGACCCGCGTGGAGGACCAGGTGCGGCCCGAGCATACGGCGCTGCTGGTCATCGACATGCAGAACGATTTCTGCGCCGAAGGCGGCTATATCGACAAGGTGGTGAAGGCCGACCTGTCGGGCTGCACGGGCGTCGCTACCGCGATCAACAAGCTGGTCGACACGGCGCGCGAGGCCGGCGTCTCGATCATCTGGATTCGCGCCAACTACGAGCCGCGCTACCTCGCCGAGCCGATGCAGGCGCGCAACGCGGCCCGCGACCCGTCGAATTCGGTGTGCTGTGCAGGCGGCACGTGGGGCTACGATTTCTGGCGCATGACGCCGCGCGACGGCGAGTTCTTCGTCGAGAAGCACCGATACGACGCCTTTCTCGGCACGCCGCTCGACGACATACTGCGCCACAACGGCATCAGGACGCTGATCACCACTGGCGTCGTCACCAACGTGTGCGTGGAATCGACCCTGCGCGCCGGCTTCTTCCGAGGCTACTACATCGTGGTGCCGGAGGACGCGGTCGGCTCGTCGCACAAGGACTTGCACGACGCGACCCTGAAGAACGTCAGGATGTATTACGGCACCGTCACCGATGCCGACGCGCTGTGCGCGCTGTGGCGGGGCGCGGCGAAGACCGGTCTGCGCAAGGCGGGCTGAGGGCTACGCGGTCGCCTTGGCCGTCTTTGCCTTGGTCTTGGCGGTCTTGCGGGCGGGCTTGCCGGCCACGTCGCGCTTCGTGCCGGGCCAGCCGCTGAGACTGATGTCGAAGATCTGGCCGTCGGCGTCGTGGAACTTGACCTCGTAGGAGGTCTGGGGATCGCCCATCCAGTACTTGCCGCCACGGGCCTCGGCCTTGGTCTTGACCGCGTCGAAATCCTCGATCCAGAAGCCGATATGGTGGGCACCCACGAAGTCCTTGCCCTTGGCGCCCGCGCCCTCGTCCGAGTTGTACTTGAGCAGCGCCAGGTTGACGGTGCCGTCGGACAGGTAGACGCCATCTGCGTAGCGCGAATGAGTCTCGCCCACGCGCTCGAGCCCCATCACCTCCTCGTAGAACTCGGCGGCCTTCCACGGGTCGGGCACCGAGATCGCGATGTGCCGGATCTTCGCCATGATGCGTTCCTTCGCTATTCGACCGCGCCGAGCGCGGGACTAATCACCTTGTCGCCGGGCTTGATGCCGAGCCGGTCGGCGGTTCCGCCGTTCAACTCGATCACCGCGAGCGCCGGCCCCGCCGAATAGATCGGCCTCAGCGAATGCGGCACGGCGCGCCGCGCGACGTTGATGATACGCCCGTCGCCGCCGACGAACAGCATGTCGAGCGGGATCAGCGTGTTCTTCATCCACATCGACACCGGCTCGGGCTGCGTATAGACGAAAATCATGCCGGCATCAGGGGCGAGCTTGGCGCGGAACATCAGCCCCTGCTCCTTCTGCGCCTCCGAGCGCGCGATCTCGATCTTGAACTCGTGCGTCCCGGATGCACTCGCGATGGTAAGCGTGCCGGTCGCGAAGGTCTGGACCGCACTCTGCGCCCGGCTGCGCGCAACGAAGACCCCGGCCGCCGCCAGGACAAGCGCCAAGGCGAGCACGAGCGACAGGCGTGTGGTGGGAAGATTGAAAATCATGCCGCGAAAACTAAAGCAACCGCCGCGGGCGGGAAAGCGCCGTCAGCGGATACGGATGTCGGTGGCCATCAGCCCCTTGGGGCCCTGGACGACGCGCACGCTGACCGTCTGACCGGTCTCGAGAAGCTGCATGCCGGCGCGGCGCAGCGTGACCATGTGCACGAAGATGTCGGCCTGGTTTTCGTCGGCGCATACGAATCCGTAGCCGCGATGGGGGTTGAACCACTTGACCGTGGCATTCATAAGATCGCCGCCAGCCGGGGCGTGCGGACCCTGGTGGCGCCCCTCGTGCCCAGCGAATGAAGGGCTGGCGTCGAGAAAATGCGCTTCGGGCTCGGCGGTCGACTCGTCGACGTCGACGATGCGGTGCGCCTGCAGGCCTTTCGCGCCGGCAATGGCCTCGCACAAAACGGTCGCGCCCGGCAGCAACCGGTCGTGCCCCGCCTGCCGGAGCACTGAAAGATGTAGAAAGACGTCCGCCGACCCGTCGTCAGGTGTAATGAAACCGTACCCCTTGACCACGTTGAACCACTTTACCGCGCCACGGACCTCTTTCGTTTGCGGCGACTCTTGTGTCGCGCCCGAAAGCCCCTCGGGTTCCCTCATCTCGACAACTGAACCCCCTGTTTGAAAACGAAGCTCACCCGTTGAGTTCTTTTAAGGAATGATATCATTTTGCGACAAACGGACAAAGCAGGAAATCACCGACAAAGATGTAGGTATAGCCGCCCATGTCGCGCGCCCACCTTCGCCGGGCCGATCGATTGCGAGTGGAAAAACCCGTTTGTTTAGAATACGGTGCCGCCACGCAAGGGAGGGGGCATGCGGCGCGCGATATCTCTCTGGCTGGTCCTGTTCGCGACTTGGCTGCTTCTGTCGGGCCATTTCGAGCCTCTCCTGTTGGGCTTCGGCGTGCTGAGCTGCGCGGCCGTGGTGGCGATCATGCACCGCATGGACGTGCTCGACCACGAGACCCACCCGGTGCATCTTACGCCCCATGTCTTCCTCTACTGGCTGTGGCTGGGCTGGGAAATCGTCAAGGCGAATTGGGACGTGTTGCGGCGCGTGCTGCATCCGCGCCTGCCGGTCTCGCCGACGCTGGTCCGCGTCAAGGCGAGCCAGCCAAGCGAGCTCGGCCAGATGATCTACGCGAATTCGATCACGTTGACGCCGGGCACGATCTCGGTCGATGTGGGCGGCGGCGAGATCCTGGTGCATTCGCTGACGCGCGAGGGCGCGGACTCGCTCGAGGAGGGCGAGATGGACCGGCGCTGCGCCGCGCTCGATGGGGTCGGCTGATGTTCATCGCCGCCGCAGCCGCGCTGGTCATCGCCATGGCGATCGCGCTGATCAGGGCCTTCGCGGGCCCGACGCTGTATGACCGGATTCTCGCGGTCAACATGTTCGGCACCAAGACGGTCCTGATGATCGCGGTGCTGGGATTCCTGATGGGCCGTCCCGAGTTCCTCGACATCGCGCTGGTCTATGCGTTGATCAACTTCATCTCGGTGATCGCCGTTCTAAAGCTGGTCAAGTACGGCGATCTCGCGCGAGCCGGCCACCCGGATGAGGATGCAAGCGTCTAGCATGCCTGCGTGGCCCGGCACGTTCCGAACCGTCTTGCATCGGCCCGGCGCCGCTGCAATAACCATTCACCGATGCCGTGCGAAGATGCGGCGGTGCCAAAACAGGGTCAAGGCGCGTGCTGGGTGACATCGTTTCCTGGCTCTCCATCCTCGGAGGCGGGCTGTTCATCGTCGCGGGCGCGGTCGGCGTTTTGCGCCTGCCCGACCTGTACACCCGAATGCATGCCGCGAGCCTGACCGACACGCTGGGGGCGGGTCTGATCCTGTTCGGGCTGATCATCCAGGGCGGCGTGACGCTGGTGTCCGTGAAGCTCGTGCTGATCGCGTTCTTCCTGTTCTTTACCGGCCCGACCTCCAGCTTCGCGCTGGCCCATGCCGGAATGACGAGCGGCGTGCGTCCGGTCCTCGCCGAGGATCGGACGGCGCGCGCGCCGGGCAAGGAGTCCCAGCCATAGCGACCGCGGGTCTTCTGGTCGACATCGCACTGCTGTCGCTGATGGCGCTTTCCGCCTTCGGGCTGGTGCGCACGCGCAGCCTTTATGCCGCGGTGATGTATGCGAGCATCTACAGCCTGCTCGCCGCCGCCATGTTCGTGGTGCTCGACGCCGTGGACGTGGCGTTCACCGAGGCCGCGGTCGGCGCGGGCGTCTCGACTGTGCTCGCTCTCGCCACCCTGACGGTCGTATCCGGCGGCGAGCGCGAGCGGTGGCGTTTTCCCTGGCTGCCGCTGGGCGTGGTCGTCGTGACCGGCGCGTGCCTGATCTACGCCTCGCTCGACCTGCCCTATTTCGGCGACCCGAACGCCGTCGCCAACAAGCATGTCGCGCCCACCTACCTGAACGAGGCCCCCAAGACGACCGGCGTGCCCAACGTGGTGACCGCCGTTCTGGCGGCATATCGCGGCTATGACACGCTGGGCGAGACGACGGTGATCTTCACCGCCGGGCTCGGCGTGGTGCTGCTGCTCGGCGGATGGCGGCGCGAGCCCCGGAAGGACAAAGACGATGCGTAGCTACATGGTGCTGCGCGTGGTCAGCAAGCTGCTGCTGCCGTTCATCCTGATGTTCGCGCTCTACGTACAGTTCCACGGCGATTTCGGCCCGGGCGGCGGGTTCCAGGCCGGGGTGATCTTCGCCTCCGGCTTCATCCTGTACGGGCTGGTGTTCGGCACCGACTCGGCCGAGCGCCTGCTG
Source organism: uncultured Alphaproteobacteria bacterium (assembly GCA_963817535.1). GTDB lineage: Bacteria > Pseudomonadota > Alphaproteobacteria > MPNO01 > DASWLB01 > CAWGHZ01. The sequence continues at coordinate 622,944 of CAWFOW010000011.1, read as the reverse complement.
CCGCCCGGCGTGCTGCGCAGCGCCGCGGCGATCGGCGTACTGCTCTATGGGGGGGTCGGGTTGTACAACGTGCTCGCTGGCGGTCTGTATCTCGATTACGGCGTGATGCTGCACGACCCGGTGCACGGCCAGGAGCTCGGCATCGCCCTGATCGAAGCCGGCGTCGGGATCACGGTCGCGTCGGTGATGACATTGCTGTTCTACACCTTTGCCGCGTATCGGGCACGGCGCGAGCCGCGCAAATGAGCGTCGTTCTCGGGCTCTACAACTACTGGATCGTCATCATCCTAATGATGGCGGGCCTCTATGTCGTGGTCTCGCGCGAGAACCTGGTGAAGAAGCTGCTCGGCCTCAACGTCTTCCAGGCCTCGGTGTTCGTGCTCTACATCACCTTCGGCAAGGTGACCGGCGGCACGGCGCCGATCGTCGCCGAGGGCATCCAGACCTATTCCAACCCCCTTCCTCACGTCCTCATCCTGACGGCGATCGTCGTGGGCGTGGCGACGACCGCGCTGGGGCTCGCCCTCGTGGTGCGCATCAACGACGCGTACGGCACCATCGAGGAGGACGAGATCCGCCGCCAGGACGAGGCGCCGTGATCGCCGAGAATCTTCCGGCCCTGCAGGTTGTCATTCCCCTGCTCGGCGCGCCCGCCTGCTCGCTGTTGCGCGGGCAGCGACTGCCCTGGGCATTCGCGCTGGTCGTTTCCTGGGCGGCGTTTGCCATGTCGTGGTTCCTGCTCGACCGGGTGATGCATCACGGCATCATCAGCTACGCGATGGGTGGCTGGGCCGCGCCCTATGGCATCGAGTATCGCATCGACGCGGTGAACGCATTTGTGTTGCTGATCGTGTCGGGCATCGCCGCCGTGGTGGTGCCCTACGCGCGCACCAGCGTCGCCGCCGAGTTCGACCCGCGCCGGGCGCACCAGTTCTACGCCGCGTTTCTCTTGTGCCTCGCCGGCCTCCTCGGCGTCACGATCACGGGCGACGCGTTCAACCTGTTCGTGTTCCTCGAGATCTCGTCGCTGTCGTCCTACGTGCTGATCGGGCTCGGGCGCGACCGCCGGGCGCTCACCGCGGCCTACCAGTACCTGGTGATGGGCACGATCGGCGCGACCTTCATCGTGATCGGGATCGGGCTGCTCTATGCCGCGACCGGTACGCTGAACATGGCCGACCTCGCGATGCGCATCGGCGAGGTCGGCGTGACGCGCACCGTGGGCACGGCCTTCACCTTCATCGTGGTGGGCGTGTCGCTGAAGCTCGCCCTGTTCCCGCTGCATCTGTGGCTGCCCGCGGCGTACACCTTCGCGCCGTCGGTGGTGAGCGCGTTCCTGGCAGCGACAGCGACCAAAGTGGCGGTTTACGCGTTGCTACGCTTCCTGTTCACCATTTTCGCCGCGACGCTGGCGTTCAAGGAAACGACGCTCGACGAGGTGCTGATCGGACTCGCCCTGATCGCGATGTTCGCCTGCTCGATCGTCGCGGTGTTCCAGGACAATCTGAAGCGGATGCTGGCCTATTCGAGCCTGGCGCAGATCGGCTACATGATCCTCGGCATCGCAATGGCCGACGTGAACGGGCTGACCGCCGGCATCCTGCATCTGTTCAACCACGCAATCACAAAGGGCGGCATGTTCCTTGCGCTCGGCTGCGCCATGTACCGGTTGGGCGGAGTGCGCATCGAGACGCTGGCCGGGCTGGGGCGTCGCATGCCGTGGACGGCCGCCGCTTTCGTGGCCGGCGGGCTCGGGCTGATCGGCGTGCCGGGCACCGCCGGCTTCATCAGCAAGTGGTATCTGGGGACCGCCGCGCTGGCCAGCGGGCGCTGGCCGCTCGCAGTGCTGATCCTGCTGTCCTCGCTGATTGCCGTCATCTATGTCTGGCGGGCGGTCGAGGCGATGTATTTCCGCCCCGCCCCGGCGGACGCCCCGGCGCCGCGCGAGGCACCGCTCTCGCTGCTGATCCCGACCTTGGTGCTGGTCGGGGCCAGCATCTGGTTCGGGCTCGACCCGCACTTCCCGCTGTCGGTCGCCCATCGCGGCGCCGAGACGCTGCTGATGGAGTCGGTGCGGTGAGCCCGGGAGAGCTGCTGCTCGCCGCGATCGGCCTGCCGCTCGCGGGCGCCATCCTGATCGTCGCCGCCGGGCGCCAGCCCAACCTGCGCGAGGCGATCACGCTGGTCGTCGCCGTCGCGCTGGCGTGCATTGTGTTCTCGCTGCTGCCCGGCGTGCTGGACGGCGCGCGGCCCGAGATCACCGTCGCGCCGTTGCTGCCGACGGTGCCGCTGGCCTTCCGGCTCGAGCCGCTCGGCATGGTATTCGCGGGGATCGCGAGCCTGCTGTGGATCGTCACCTCGGTCTATTCGATCGGCTACATGCGTGGCAACGACGAGCATAACCAGACACGGTTCTACGCCTGGTTCGCCGTCGCGCTAGCCGCCACCATGGGCATCGCCTTCGCCGCGAACCTGCTGACCCTGTTCCTGTTCTACGAGGCGCTGACGCTCGCGACCTTTCCGCTGGTCACCCATCACGGCGATCCGGAATCGATGCGCGCCGGGCGCGTCTATCTCGGCATATTGATCGGAACGTCGATCGGGCTGTTCCTGCTGGCGATCCTGTGGACGTGGCACGCGACCGGCACGATGACGTTCCAGCCCGGCGGCATCCTGGCCGGCAAGGTCGAGGGGCCGGCGCTCGGGCTCCTGCTCGCGCTCTACGCGTTCGGCATCGGCAAGGCGGCGCTCATGCCGGTGCATCGCTGGCTGCCGGCGGCGATGGTCGCGCCCACGCCGGTCAGCGCGCTGCTGCATGCCGTCGCAGTCGTCAAGGCCGGCGTGTTCACCATCGTCAAGGTGCTGGTCTACGTATTCGGGATCGCCAACCTGCGCGCCTCGGCGGAAGGCAACTGGCTGGTCTGGGTCGCGGGCTTCACGATCCTCGCCGCCTCGCTGATCGCGCTGCGCCAGAACAACCTCAAGCGGCGGCTCGCCTACTCGACCATAAGCCAGCTCTCCTACATCGTGATGGCGGTGGCGATCCTCGCGCCGCTGTCGGTTGCGGCCGCGGCGCTCCACATCGTCGCGCACGCGTTCGGCAAGATCACCCTGTTCTTCGCCGCGGGCTCGATCCACACCGCCTCGCACAAGACCGAAATCAGCCAGCTCGCCGGTATCGGGCGGCGCATGCCGTGGACCATGACGGCCTTCGCGATCGGAGCGCTGTCGATGATCGGCGTGCCGCCGACCGCTGGGTTTGTCAGCAAGTGGTTCCTGCTGCAGGGCGCGCTGCAGGGCGCGAACAACGTCGCCATCGCGGTGATCGTGCTGAGCACCTTGCTGAATGCCGGGTATTATCTGCCCATCGTGTACGCGGCATTCTTCCAGAAGCCGTCGGACGCACCGGGCGAGGACCATCCGCACGGCGAGGCGCCGGTCGCCATCGTGATCGCGCTCGTCGCGACCGCTTCGCTGACCGTCGCCATGTTCGTCGCGCCCGACACGGCCCTGCATCTGGCCATGCAGCTCGCGGAGATTTCCAAATGACCGAGAAGCACTGGCTCGTCCGCCCGGCGACGATCCGCAAGCTGTGGATCGGGTTCATCGCGATCCTGGCCGCGGTACTGGCGTCCGAGTTGGTCTTCCACGTCCATGGCGCGTTCGGAATCGACGGCACATTCGGGTTCAGCGCCTGGTACGGGTTCGGCACCTGCGTCGCCATGGTGCTGGTCGCCAAGGTGCTGGGCTACGTGCTGAAGCGTCCGGACACCTATTACGAGGACCAGCAGCGATGAGCGCGCTCGCCGGCATGCCGCCCGGACTGGTGCTGGTTCTTGGCGCCGCGCTGATCCCGTTCCTGCGGGGCGCGGCGCGCGGGGCCTGGATGCTCGCCCTCCCGGCTTTCGTGCTGTGGCTGGTCTGGCAGGTACCGGACGGCACGCAGCTCACCCTCTCCTTCCTCGACCATACGCTGGAGCCGGTGAAGGGCGACCGGCTGAGCCGGCTGTTCGCGACCATCTTCGCGATCATGGCCTTCGCCGGCGCGCTGTTCGCCTATCGCCAGAGCCGCACGGTCGAGCTCGTCGCCGCGTTCGTCTATGCCGGCAGCGCCATCGGCGTCGCGCTGGCCGGCGACCTCGTGACCGTGTTTGTCTTCTGGGAGTTGATGGCGCTCGGCTCGACCATGGTCGTCTGGTCGGCCAATACCGATGCGGCGTACCGCGCCTCGATGCGCTATTTGATGATCCACCTGCTCGGCGGCGTGATCCTGATGGTGGGCGTGATCGCCTATGTCAGCGATACCGGCTCGGTTGCCTTCGTCGCGATGAAACCCGAGACGCCGGCGACCTGGCTGATCCTCGCCGGCTTCCTGGTGAACGCGGGCGCGCCGCCCTTGTCGGCCTGGCTGCCCGACGCCTATCCCGAGGCCTCACCCGGCGGCACGGTGTTCCTGTCCGCCTTCACCACCAAGACCGCCGTATATGCGCTGCTGCACGGCTTTCCGGGCGCGCATGTGCTGGTGTTCTTCGGGCTGTACATGGTGTTCTACGGCATCATCTACGCGCTGCTCGAAAACGACATGCGGCGCATCCTGGCCTATTCGATCGTGAACCAGGTCGGGTTCATGGTGACCGGCATCGGCATCGGCTCGGAGATGGCGCTGAACGGGGCCGCGGCGCACGCCTTCGCCCACATCATCTACAAGGCGCTGCTGCTGATGTCGGCCGGATCGGTCTTCCACATGACCGGCAAACGCAAATGCACCGAGCTCGGTGGCCTGTTCCAGTCGATGCCTCTGACCATGGCGTGCGGAATCGTGGGCGCGCTCGCGATCTCAGCGTTTCCGCTGACCTCCGGGTTCGTGACCAAATCGATGATCTCGCAGGCCGCCGCCGACCAGCATCTCGCCATCGCGTGGTTCCTGCTGGCCGCGGGCTCGGCCGGCGTGTTCCTGCATGCCGGCATCAAGTTCCCATGGTTCGTCTTCTTCCAGAAGGATTCGGGGCTGCGCCCGCCGGACCCGCCGCTCAACATGCGGCTTGCCATGGTCCTGTTTGCGGCGCTCTGCATCGGCATCGGCGTGTGGCCCGAGCCGCTCTACCGTATCCTGCCCTTCCCTGTCGACTACGCGCCCTACACAGGGGGGCACCTGGTGGAGATGCTGAACCTCCTGCTCTATTCCGGCCTCGCCTTCTTCGTCTGCATGCCGCTGATGAAGCGGACGAATACCGTCAGCATGGATTGGGACTGGCTCTACCGGGTGGCTCTGGTCCGGATCGCGCGCGGCTGTGCCGACGGCTGGGACCGCCTGCACGGCGCGTTCATGGACGGGTTGCAGCGCGCGACGCGACGCGTCATCAGCACGCTCAACCGCCATCATGGGCCCGACGGCATGATGGCGCGCTCGATGCCGACAGGGATCACCGTCCTATGGGTGGCGATCCTGCTGGCGGGCTACCTGCTGCTCTACTCGCTGTAGCCGCGCTCAGCCGCCGAGGAACAGGCGGCCGACAGCCGGGTCGGCAAGCAGGTCTTTCCCCTGCCCGACGAGCGCCACCTGGCCCGAAACCAGCACGTAGCCGATATCGGCGAACTCGAGTCCCTTGCGCGCGTTTTGCTCGACCATGACGATGGTGCGGCGCTGCTCGGCCTGGAGCCGTGCGAGAATCTCGAACACCTGGTCGATGTAGCGCGGTTCCAGCCCGATCGACGGCTCGTCGATCAGCAGCACCTCGGGGTCCATGATCAGCGCGCGGGAGATTTCGAGCAGGCGCCGCTCGCCACCCGAGAGCACGCCCGCGCGGTGCCGCCGCCGCTCGGCGAGGCGCGGATTGTCGGCGAGCACGCGCTCGGCCGCCGCCTGGGCCTCGCGCACGGACGGCATCAGGTAGCCGCCCATCAGCAGGTTCTCCTCGACGGTCATGTCGGGGAAGACCGAGTTGTCCTGCAGCACGTAGGCGATGCGGGCGCGCTTCAGCTTGTCGTTGGACGGCAAGTGCGTGACGTCGGTGCCGGCCATCGAGATGGTGCCGCCAAACACGTCGGCGAAGCCGTAGATCGCATGCAGCACGGTCGATTTGCCGGCACCGTTCGGCCCGATCAGGCAAAGCGACTGGCCGCGCCCGACCTGCAGGTCGACGCCGTGGAGAATCTCCATCCGCCCGTACCCGCCGCGCAGCGACGCGACGCTGAGCAGCGGTTCGCCCCGGCACAGGGCGGCGACCTCGGCGGCGGTCGGCCGGTCGGCGGCGAGCGCGCCCGCCTGCCGCGCAACCTCGTCGACTGAGAGTGGCGGTGGCTTGGCGGGCTCGACCATCACTGCGCACCCAGATAGGCGTCGAGCACGCGCTGGTCGGACTGGATCGTGTCGGGCGGGCCGTCGGCGAGGATTTCGCCATGGGCGAGGCAGTAGATATGGCTCGCCAGGCTCATGATCGCACGCATGTTGTGCTCGATGACGAACAGCGTCACGCCGCGTTCCTCGTTGGCGCGCTTCAGCCGGTCGATCAGCCCGTTGATGAGCGTCGGGTTGATGCCGGCCGTCGGTTCGTCGAGCAGCAGCAGCGTCGGCTCGTTCATCAGCGCCATCGCGAACTCGAGCAGCTTGCGCTGGCCGAACGAGAGGTCGCCCGCCAGCAGACGCCGCTTCTCGTAGAGTCCGACGAACGCGAGCAACTCCTCCGCCCGCTCGCGCTCGGCCGCGTCGAACCGGCGGAACAGGGCGAACACCCCCTCGTTGCGGTGCGGCGCGGAGATCAGCATGTTGTCGGTGCAACTCATCTCGCCGTAGATGCGGGTCTGCTGGAACGTGCGGAGAAGGCCGAGCCTCGCAATCTCGCCGGTGCGGAGCTTCGATATCTCGCGCCCCTGGAACCGTATCGCGCCGGAATCGATCGGGTGCGCGCCACAGATCGAGCCGAACAGGGTGGACTTGCCCGAGCCGTTGGGCCCGATCATGCCGACGATGGTGCCTGCCGCGACCGAGATCGAAACGTCGCGGTTGGCCCGCACACCGCCATACGATTTCGAGACACGGTCTACCTCGAGCAGCGCGGTCACGGCGTCACCTCGCCCGCCGCGTCGATCTTGCGGCCGAACCGCTCCGGCCAGCGCGTGCGCATCCAGCCGACGATGCCGGTCGGGAAGAACACCACGATCACCACGATCAGCAACCCGAGCGCCACGCGCTGCCAGCCGAGCAGGTAGGTCCAGAACAGCTCTTGCGTGATCTGGAACACGACCGCGCCGATCACCGGACCCCACAGCGTTCCCTTGCCGCCGAGGATCGCCATCAGCACCATCCACACGCCATAACTTTCGGCGGCGAAGGCCGTGTCGGTCGGATCGATGAACCCGATCAGGATGCCGGTCCCGCCGCCGGCGAGCCCGAGGAAGAATGCCGAGACGCTCCACGCCACGGTCTTGACCAGGGTGGTCCGCAGCCCCATCGCCTCGGCCTTGTCCTCGTCGTCACGGATGGCGTTGACGGCAAGGCCGAACTTTCCGCCGTACAGCCATTTGAAGGCAAAGAACGCGCAGACCGAGAGCGCGAAGAACACGAAGTAGAAAAATCGCGCCGGTGCACCCAGCGTCTGGGGAAACAAGGGCGGCACCATGCCCGACCCCGCGCCGATAAAGTCGATGCCGCCGGCGATCTGACCCGCCGCGATGCCGAGCCCGAGCGTGCCGATCGCGAAGTAGTGACCGCGCAAGCCCAGAATGGCCGAGCCGATCGTTCCCGCAACCAGGACCGAGGCAAGCCCCCCTGCCAGCGTGCCGAGCGCGAACCCGACCAGGAACTGGTGCTCGGTGAACTTGAACACCTTGGTCCCGCCCGCGGCGGTGTAGGCGGATACGTCGTAGTACAGCCCCACCTGCACCACCGCGCAGACATACATGCCGATGCCGAAGAACACGATGTTGCCGAACGAGTTGTAGCCCATCTGCCCGCCCTGCATGTCCCAGGTCAGCGCGAACAGAATCATCAGCCAGAGGAACGCGAGCTGCGCCTGGTAGGCATGGAGCACGAAGGGCGCGCCGAGCGCGGCCGCGCCAAGGACCGCATACAGGGCGGCGGCGCGGGCTCTGTTCATCGCAGCACCTGGCGCTTGCGGCGCAGCATTGCGGCGCGCCCGAGAAGGATCACGACGAGAAGGCCGAACACGAATGCGACCTGGAACTGCGCGCCGAGCATAAACGCCGCAAACTGCTCAGCCGCGCCGAGCCCGAGCCCGGCCAGGATCACCCCCGCGACGTTTCCCACGCCCGCAACGACCACGATCATGAACGAGCGGATCGTGTAGGCGACGCCGATATAAGGCTGGATCACCCAGGTCATCGCCACCAATGCGCCGGCGGCACCGCAGATCGCGGCGTTGAGCGCGTAGGTGGTGGCGTAGACGCGATCGGTGTCGATGCCCATGACGCGTGCGGCGCGGGCGTTCTGCGACGTCGCGCGGATCGCTTGCCCGAGGCGCGAGTGCCTGAGGAACAGCATGAGCCCGAGCCCGACCACGAGGGCGGCGACAAAGCTCGCCACTTTGATCTGCGACACCGTCACGCTGCCGCCGAGCATCGACCAGGTGTCGAGGCCCGACTGCGCCGTCTGCACGTCCGCGCCGAACACCTCGTTCATCACTTGCTGCAGGAGGATCGAAATGCCGTAGGTCGCAAGGATCGAAATGAACATGTCACGGTCGACGACACGCCAGATCACGACGCGATAGATCGCCCAGCCGAGCGCGTAGAGCACGACCGCCGCGGCTGGAATACCGAAGAGCGGGTGGATTCCCGCGACGCCGAGGAAATAGGCGACATAGCCGCCCAGGATGACGTACTCGCCCTGGGCGATGTTGATGATGTTCATCACCCCCCAGACCAGCGCCATCCCGTAGGCGGCCAGCGCGAAGATCGCCCCGATCAGCAGCCCGTCAACGACGAGCTGAATCGTCAGCACGGGCGCCTGAAACAAGATATCCAGATTGGACATGGCAGCGACGCGCCCGGCCCGCCGCGTGCGAACCGGGCGCCCTGTCCGAGCCTCGGCCCGCGCTACATGCTGGGCCTCGGATACTCGATCTTGCCGGTCGCGTACTTTGTGGGCGCGACCGCGACGTAGTTACCCTTTTGCACCTGCAGCAGGACCATCGGCTTGGCGATGTTCTTGCCGGTGGCGTCGAACTTGATCGGACCGTAGAACGTCTCGAAGTTGGTCTTGGCGAGCGCGTCGCGCACCTTGTCCTTGTCGAGGCTTCCCGCCGTTTCGAACGCATGCACGAAGACCTCGACGCACGCCGAGGACTCCGCAGCCTGGTAGGGCGGCTCATAGCCGTACTTGGCCTTGAAGTCGCGCGCGTAGTCGGCCGCCTTGCCGAACCAGCGGTCGCTGTACGACATCGACGAGTCCCACTGCGACGCGCACAGCACGGCCTCGGCCTCTTTCGGGAACTTCTTCTCGATCTGCGCGGAATCGCAATGTGTCATGGCGATCATTGGCGCCGAGACCTTCATCTGACCGATCTGGCGCATCGCCGTCGCCGCACCTTTCGCATGGCCGGAAACGATCAGAAGATCGGGCTTCAGCGCCCGCACTTTGGTCAGTGTCGGCGACATGTCGTTCAGTTCTTTTGGCAGGCGATCGTCGATGACGATCTTCATGCCGTGCTTTTTCGCCGCCTCGACCACGCCAAGCCGCACGTCGAGCGAGAACGGGTCGTTTTCAACGTCGATGGCGATCTTCATGTCGGAGGGCTTCTTGCCGTGCTTCTCGGCCATTTCGGCCGCGACGTTCACCGCTTCGCTGAGATATTGGTCCGAAGTGGAGAGCACCGCGAAAAGATATTTGTAGCCCTTGGTGAACAGCGAGCGCGCCGCACCATTGCCCTCGACCATCGGGATCTTGTGCTTCTCGATCACCGGCGCGACCGCGACGGTGAGGCCGGACCCGTACGGGCCCAGCATGTATTTCACGCCGTCCTGCTGGATCAGCCGCTCGGTGAGTTGCGACCCACGCGCCGGCGTGGACTCGTCGTCGTAATAGTTGATGGCGATTTTATAGGTCTTGCCGCCGACCTTGACGCCACCTTTCTGATTGATCCGCTCGACGGCCAGATCGTAGCCCTTCTTCGTGTGCTGGCCGTCGGTCGAGTATTTCCCGGTCAGCGACACCGCCGCCCCGAGCGTGATGGTGCCGTTCTCCTGCGCCGCCGCAGGCGATGGCTCGGCGAGGCCGATTGTCGCGAGCGCCGCAACGGCCGCGGCGCCGGTCCACATGGCTGTGTGCATCAATTCCTCCCACTCCGGATGTCCCAGCCCGTCGGCTTCTTCGCGCCGGCCGGCCCCGCATCATAGCCCGCCAGAGGGTCCGGGCAAGCCCGCACGGCTTGTCGCCGACAGGTACACATACTAGGTTGCGCGCAAGACGCGGATCGGGGGTTAGGAAAGGAACCGGCATGGAAATCAAGGGCGAATACCGCATTCCGGCGCCACGCCAGAAGGTCTGGGAAGCGCTGAACGACCCGGAGATCCTGAAGCAGTGCATCCCGGGCTGCGACTCCCTGGAAAAGCTCTCCGACACCGAGATGAACGGCAAGGTGACCGCCCGCGTCGGGCCGGTCTCGGCCAAGTTCTCCGGCAAGGTCACCCTGTCCGAGATCAACCCGCCGGAAAGCTATACGATTTCGGGCGAGGGTCAGGGCGGCGTCGCCGGCTTCGCCAAAGGCGGCGCCAAGGTGCACCTCGCCGAGGACGGCGCCGAGACGGTGCTCACCTACAACGCGGACGCGCAGGTCGGTGGCAAGCTGGCGCAGATCGGCTCGCGCCTGATCCAATCGACTGCGCGCTCGATGGCCGACCAGTTCTTCAGCAAGTTCGCCAACGTGGTGGGCGGTGGCAGCGCGCCCGCCGCCGAGCCCTCGCCCGCGCCGGAGGCCGCCGGCGCAGCGCCGGCACCGCGACCGACCGCCACCGAGGAAACCGCCCAGGACGCAGCCACCGTCGCGCCCAAGCCGCCGCCACGTGCGGAGCGCGCCGAACAGGCGGCTCCCGCACCCGGCCAGGTTCCCCCAACGCCGGCACCGGGACCGGCCCAGCGCAAGGGCCTTTCTCCGGCCGTCTGGATCACCGGAATCGTCGTCATCGTCGCCATCGTGCTGGCTGCGTTCGCGCTCGCATAGGTGCGCGGCGGCGCGGACAGGCGGGTTGACCTGTTCGCGTCCCGGCGTGATACTCGCGCATCGCTCAGGGGGAGACGCCACGCCGGCCCCCCAGCGTCCGGATAACAATGGCGCGCTGGCCGGCACTCTGTGATCAACGCCTCATCGGGCGGCAGGGTGCACTAGCCCAAGGGTCGAGGAGGATTGGATGCCTGCCGTATCCATGACCGTGAACGGTAAGAAGGTTTCGGCCGATTGCGAGGGGCGGACACTCCTCGTGCAGTATCTACGTGAGAAGCTGGGCATGACCGGCACGCACGTGGGCTGCGACACCACACAGTGCGGTGCGTGCACCGTGCATATCGACGGGCTTCCGGTGAAGTCATGCACCGTCCTCGCCATGCAGGCCGAGGGCAAGAACGTCCTCACGATCGAGGGGCTTGCCAAGGACGGCAAGCTGCACCCGATGCAGGAAGCGTTCCGCGAGAACCATGGGCTGCAGTGCGGCTTCTGCACGCCGGGCATGGTGATGGCCGCGATCGGCATCGTCGACCGGCACAAGAAAGACTCGCTCGACGAGAAGACGGTGCGTCACGAGCTCGAAGGCAACCTGTGCCGCTGCACCGGCTACCACAACATCGTCAAGGCCATCCTCGCCGCCTATCCGGTGATGAAGGGCTGAGCGCCTCGGCGCAGGGGAGACACCATCCATGTACGAGCTGAACTACAAGAAGGCGAAGTCGGTCGACGAGGCTGTGAAGGCTATCGGCGGGTCCGAGGACAACAAGTTCCTCGCGGGCGGCATGACGCTGATCCCGACCTTGAAGCAGCGCCTCGCCAAGCTGAACGACGTGGTCGACCTCGCCGGCATCCCGGACCTGGTGGGCGTCACCGTGTCGGGCAAGACCGTGACCATCGGCGCGATGACGCCGCATGCGGTCGTCGCCGCCTCGGCCGAGGTGAAAAAGGCGATTCCGGCGCTTGCGAAGCTCGCCGGCGGGATCGGCGATCCCTCCGTGCGCAACCGCGGCACGATCGGCGGGTCGATCTCCAACAACGACCCGGCGGCGGACTACCCGTCGGCAGTCGTCGGGCTGGGCGCCACGGTCCATACCAACAAGCGCGCCATCAAGGGCGACGATTTCTTCAAGGGCATGTTCGAGACGGCGCTGGAGCCGGGCGAGCTGGTGACCAAGGTCGAGTTCCCGGTGCCCGACAAGGCGTCGTACATGAAGTTCCCGAACCCGGCCTCGCGCTACGCCATCGTCGGCGTGTTCGTCTCCAAGACGGGCAACGATGTGCGGGTCGCGGTGACCGGCGCCGGGCCGGTGGTGTTCCGCCAGGCCGAGATGGAAAAGGCGCTGTCGTCCAAGTTCGAGCCGGCGGCGATCGAGAAGGTCGTCCAGAAGGACGACAACCTGAACGCCGACATCCACGCCTCGGCCGAGTATCGTGCCCATCTGGTTGGCGTGATGGCGCGGCGCGCGGTGGCCGAGGCCAACGGCTGAATGGTTGCCTGAGCGGAATTCCCCGCCATATCGGGGAATGAGACTTTCGGGGGCGGGTCCATGACCCGCCCCCTACTGCTAGCGAAGGGGACGATGAGCCAGCAGGTTCCGGATTCCGTCGATGCCACGCTCGAGCTGTTGCGCGCCGGCAACTACGTCGCCGACCGCTCGCTCGCGACCGCTTTGTACCTCGCTTTGTCGATGGGCCGGCCCCTGTTCCTCGAGGGCGAGGCCGGGACCGGCAAGACCGAGATCGGCAAGGTGCTGTCCGAGACTCTCGGCCGCCGGCTGATCCGGCTGCAATGCTACGAGGGGCTCGACGTCTCGTCCGCCGTTTACGAGTGGAACTACGCGGCCCAGATGATCGAGATCCGCATCGCCGAGGCCGAAGGCTCGCGCGATCGCGGGTCGATCGAGAACGATATCTTCAATGAGCGCTTCCTGATCAAGCGTCCGCTATTGCAGGCGCTGGAGCCCGACGAGTCGGGCCATCCGCCGGTACTGCTGATCGACGAGCTCGACCGTACCGACGAGCCGTTCGAGGCGTTTCTGCTGGAGGTCCTGTCCGACTTCCAGATCACCATCCCCGAGATCGGCACCGTGAAGGCGCCGTCCCCGCCGATCGTGGTGATCACGTCGAACCGCACGCGCGAGATTCACGACGCGCTGAAGCGGCGCTGCTTCTATTTCTGGGTCGACTACCCGGACACCAAGCGCGAACTTGAGATCCTCAAGGTCCGCGCACCGAACTGCGCGGAGTCGCTCGCCAAGCAGGTCGTCGCCTTCGTGCAAAAGCTGCGCACGATGGATTTGTTCAAGCTGCCCGGCGTCGCCGAGACGATCGACTGGACCAACGCGCTGATCCAGCTCGACAAGCTCGACCTCGACCCGGCCACCATCAACCAGACGCTCGGCGTCCTGCTCAAGTACCAGGACGACATCGAGAAGATCCAGGGCTCGGAGGCCGCACGCCTCCTCCAGCAGGTCAAGACGGACCTCGCCGCCGGCGGATGAGCGCGCCCGCGCCATGACCGGGGGCAACGGACAGGCATTGACGGCCGACGAAGGCCCGCGCGAATCCAAGCTGGTCGTCAACCTGATGCATTTCGCACGCGCGCTGCGCGCGGCGGGCCTGCCGATCGGGCCCGGCAAGGTGCTCGACGCCGTCAACGCCATCACCCAGGTCGGCATCACCAACCGCACCGATTTCTACTGGGCGCTGCATGCCGTTCTCGTCAACCGGCGCGACCAGCACGAGCTGTTCGACCAGGCGTTCCACATCTTCTGGCGCGATCCCAAGATACTCGAGCGGCTGATGGGCATGGCGATGCCCGACCTCGAGCCCGGCATGGCCGAGCCGGAAGAGCCGCCGATGCGCCGCATCCAGGACGCGTTCCGCCCGGACGAGCCCGCGGGCGAAGGTGAAGGCGAAGGCCAGGGCAAGGAGGAGGAGAAGGACGAAGAGGAGGTCGAGTACGACGCGGTGATGACCGCCTCGTCGCGCGAGATGCTGCAGACCATGGATTTCGAGGAGATGACGGCGGAGGAGATCGCGCGCGCCAAGGCCGAGATCGCGCGCATGCGCCTGCCGATCCCCGAAGTGCCGCAGCGCCGCTTCCGCCCCGACCCGCGCCGCGCCCGCGTCGACATGCGCGCAACCCTGCGGGCGGCGCTGCGCTCGGGCGGCGCGACGATCCCGCTCAAATGGCGCCGGCGCACCCACCGCCCGCCGCCGCTGGTTATCATCTGCGACATCTCCGGCTCGATGAGCCGGTACTCGCGCATGCTGCTGCATTTCATGCACGCCATGACGAACGATCGCGCGCGGGTGCACACCTTCCTCTTCGGCACGCGCCTGACCAACATCACCCGCTTTCTGCGCGAGCGCGATGTGGACATGGCGTTGGCCAAGGTCGCCGAGGCGGCAGAGGACTGGTCGGGCGGCACGCGGATCGGAACCTGCCTGCACGATTTCAACGTCTGGTGGGCGCGGCGCGTGCTCGGCCAGGGCGCGGTGGTGCTGCTGATCTCGGACGGGCTCGACCGCGATGCCGGGCGCGGGCTCAAACTGGAGATGGAGCGTCTGCACAAATCCTGCCGCCGGCTGATCTGGCTCAACCCCCTGCTCCGTTTCGAGGGCTTCCAGCCGAAATCTCAAGGAATCCAGGCCATCCTGCCCCATGTTGACGAATTCAAGCCAGTCCACAATCTTGAAAGCCTGGAACAGCTCATCGCGGCGCTGAACCGCCCGGCGGGGCGCCGCCTGGAAGGAGCATCGGAATGGGTCAAACGGATGTGATCGAGACGGCCCGGCAAACCGGCGATGCCGACGTGCTGGCCGAGGCGGCCGCGTGGCGTGACAAGGGGCGCAAGGTCGCGCTCGCGACCGTGGTGAAGACCTGGGGCTCCTCCCCGCGACCCGAGGGATCGCGCCTCGTCGTCGACGACAAGGGCGAGTTCATCGGCTCGGTTTCCGGCGGCTGCATCGAGGGCGCGGTCGTGATGGAGGCGCTCGACACCATCAAGGACGGCAAGCCGCGCCTTCTCGATTTTGGCGTGACCAACGAGCAGGCCTGGGAGGTCGGGCTCGCCTGCGGCGGGCGCGTCCAGGTCTATGTCGAGCGCGTGGACTGAGCCGATGGACCGCGCGATCCTCGATGCGCTGATCGCCGACCGCGCCGCCAAGCGGCCGGTCGCGATGGTGACGAAGCTCGACACGGGCGAGCAGGCGCTGGTCTATCGCGACGGTGCCGTCCCCGGCCTGCCGGCTGCGCTGGTCGCCGCCGCGCGCCACGCACTGCAGGACAATGACAGCCAGACCGTGGAGATGGAGGGGGCGCGCTGGTTCATCGACGTGTTCAACCCGCCGCTCCGGCTGGTCATCGTCGGCGCGGTGCACATCGCGCAGCCTTTGTCGCGCATCGCGGCGGTCGCCGGCTACGAGGTGATCGTGATCGACCCGCGCGCCTCCTTTGCCACCGACGCGCGCTTCCCAGGCGTGACTTTGGTCGACGAATGGCCCGATGACGGGCTCAAATCCGTGGCGCCCGACCGGCGCACGGCGGTCGTGACGCTGACGCACGACCCGAAGCTCGACGATCCTGCATTGATGATCGCGCTCAAATCCGAGGCGTTCTATGTCGGGTCGCTCGGCAGCCGGCGCACCCATGCCACGCGCGTGCAGCGCCTGACCGAGGCAGGGCTTTCCGAAGCCGAGATCGCGCGCATCCATGCGCCGGTGGGGCTCGATATCGACGCCATCTCGCCCGCCGAGATCGCGGTTTCGATCCTCGCCCAGATCATCGAGGTCCTCCACCACAAGGCGGAGGCCAAGGTGGCCGCGGCGTGAAATTCGGCGACACGCCCCTCGCGGAAGCCGAAGGGGCGATCCTGGTCCATACGCTCCGGCGCGGCCGGCTGGTTCTCAAGAAGGGCCGCGTGCTCGACGCCGGGGACGTCGCGGCGCTCGGCGCGGCAGGTGTCGCCACGGTGGCCGCCGCGAAGCTGGAGCCGGACGACGTGGGCGAGGACACGGCGGCCGCACGCATAGCGGAAGCGGT
Organism: uncultured Alphaproteobacteria bacterium; assembly: GCA_963817535.1. GTDB lineage: Bacteria > Pseudomonadota > Alphaproteobacteria > MPNO01 > DASWLB01 > CAWGHZ01. The sequence continues at coordinate 606,720 of CAWFOW010000011.1, read as the reverse complement.
CGCCGGCGACGGGCTGACCGTGGCCGCGCCCTTCACCGGGCGCTGCAACCTTACCGCCGATGACGCCGGCGTTGCCGTGCTCGACCCCGCCCGCATCGACCGCATCAACCTGGTGCACGAGGCCGCGACCGTGGCGACCGTCGCGCCGTTCGAGGCGGTCGAGGTTGGCCAGATCGTCGCCACGGTCAAGATCGTCACCTTCGCCGTGCCCGAGGCCGTGATCGCCGACTGCGCGCGCATCGCGGCCGAGGCCGGCGCGCCGGTGAGCCTCGCCCCCTTCCGCCCGAAGCATGTCGGACTGCTGCAAACGCTGCAGCCCGGCGACAAAACGACCCTGCTCGACAAGGGCGTCGAGGTCACGCGCCAACGCCTCGCGCCGCTCGGCGCGACACTCGACCGCGAAGTGCGCACCGACCACGACGTGGGCGCCGTGGCGGCGGGCCTCAAAGACCTCGCAAGCGATTGCGACATCGTGCTGGTCCTCGGCTCCTCGGCCATCGTCGACCGGCGCGATGTCGTGCCGGCGGCTGTCGAGCGCGCCGGCGGCACGGTCGAGCATCTCGGCATGCCGGTCGATCCCGGCCACCTGACCCTGTTTGCCCGGCTCGGCAAGATGCGCGTGCTGGGTTTGCCCGGTTCGGCGCGATCGCCGCGACCGCACGGGTTCGACCGCGTGCTGCAGCGCCTCGCGGCAGGGCTCGAGGTGACGCCGCGCGACATTTCGCTGATGGGAGTGGGGGGCCTCCTCAAGGACATTCCGGGCCGACCCGCCCCGCGCGCGAGCCAGCCGGCCGCCGTGCCGCGCCCGCTTCGCGTCGCCGCGCTGGTGCTGGCCGCCGGCCAGTCGCGCCGGATGGGCCCGGTCAACAAGCTGCTGGCCGAGGTCGACGGCGCGCCGATGGTGGCGCACGCAGTCGACGCGACGCTCGCCTCGAAGGCACGACCCGTCGTGGTGGTGACCGGCCACGAGCCGGAGCGCGTGCGCGCGGCGCTCGCCGGCCGCGATGTCGCGTTCGCGCACAACCCGCTCTATGCCGAAGGCTTGTCCGGTTCGCTCCGCGCCGGACTCGACGCGCTGCCGGCCGACATCGACGGGGTGGTAATCTGCCTCGGCGATATGCCGTCGGTCGCGGCGTCGCACATCGACCGGCTGATCGCCGCCTTCGACCCGGCCGCCGGGTGCACGATCTGCGTGCCCACCTTCAACGGCAAGCGCGGCAACCCGGTTCTGTGGGCCCGGCGCTATTTCGCCGAGATGCGCGAGGTGGCCGGCGACGTGGGCGCGCGGCATTTGATCGGCGCGCACGCCGACGAGATCTGCGAGGTGCCCATGGCCGACACGTCGGTGCTGGAAGACCTCGACACGCCCGAGGCGCTGGCCGCCCACATCGCGCGCCGCCAGAACCGCAAAGCCTGAAATGCACCGGCCGCCGACCGGGGGCAGGTCGGCGGCCGGTCGTCCGCGGCAAAGCCCGGGGGGATGGGGGGCTCAGGACCGCGCGTCGATGGTGACGCCGAGGACCTGTTCGCGCGCATGCAGGGCCTTGAAGGCGGCCTCGTAGGCACGCTGGGCGAGGATGATGTTGACGAACTCGGTGGCGACATCGATGTTCGGCCGCGCGATCAGCCCGTCCTTGTTGGCGAACGGATCGCTGGGCGCGTAGGCGGGCTTCGATGGTGGGTCGCGCTCGACCGTGTCGGCGCGCGTGCCGCCGCCCTCGACCGACGTCTGGACGACGTCGCGCGGCCGGAATGCCGGGTTCCGGTAGGCTTGCGCGGCCTCTGCCGGGCTGACCGGCGTCACGCGGTTGTCGTGCAACGGCGACGTGTCGTGCGCGTTGACGACGTTCGAGGCCGCAACCTCGACGCGCTTGACCGCAGCGTTGATGCCGGACACGGATGTTGCGAACGAACCGATCACTGTGACCCTTTCTATGGCCACGCGATGACTGCCCCGACGATATAGACCCCATTCAAGGAGGGTCAAACCCTATCGTCGTGCAATTGAATCGAGTTAAACGAATGTTTATGTCGAATTTATCGAAAATATTGGAATACTTTGGTGTGAGGCGGAAAATTTGGTTTCGAGCCCTTGCAATCCTTGGAATTTTTGCGGTGGGTCTTGCCGCGCTTTCGCCGGTCCGAGCCGGCGACTTCGAAGACGGCGTCGCCGCCTACAAGGCCCAGGATTTTGCGACCGCGGCGCGGCTCTGGCAGCCGCTGGCCGAGGCCGGCAACGTGGGCGCGCAGTTCAATCTCGGCCGGCTCTACTATTACGGCCAGGGCGTGGTTCGGAGCCCGGTCGACGCGTGCAAATGGTTCCTGCTCGCCGGAGAAATGGGAAACGAGGCGGCCAAGCACGCGCTCATCATGATCTACCCGTCCCTCACCAAGCCCCAGATCACGATGGCGACCAGCCGCGCCAACGATTGGCGCCTGGCCCACCCGAACCGGTAGACGTCGGTCAGGCCCCCGTCACACCCGTGCGGCGCGCGCGGACCACGGCGGTGAACCAGATCCCGGTCGCGATCAGCGCCGCCCCGGCCAGGTGGTAGAGGTACAGGCGCTCGCCCAGGAACCCCACCCCCAGCGCCACGCTGAACACCGGGATCAGGTGCTGGAACACCGAGGCGCGCTGCGGGCCGAGTATGCCCAGCGTGCGGGTCCAGAGAGCGGTGGCGAGCACGGTGGTGAGCCCGCCGAGATAGATCACGGTGGTGAAGAAGTTGGCGTCGAATGTGACCGGCCCGCGCGTGAAATTTTCCCACAGGTAGAACGGCGTGAGCTCCACGACACCCATGACCGTGAGGGCGGCGAGCCCGGCGCTGACCGGGATGCCGGCGATCAGCCGCCGGACCACCGCGGCGTAGAGTCCCCAGTTGAACACTGCCAGCATGATCCAGAGGTCGCCCCGATTGAAGGCGAGGTTCAGGATCACCGACAGATCCGCGCGCGTGATCAGGATCAGCACGCCGAGGCAGGAAAACGCGATGCCGATCGCTTGGCGGCGCGTCACCGTCTCGCGCCATATCAGCCAGGCGAGCCCAACGATCACCACGGCGATCGAGGCGTTGATGAAGCTGGCGTTGACCACGGTGGTGCTGTGCATCGCAATGACCGACGCGGTGTTGCCAAGCCCGGTCTGCAGCACGCCGAGGAGCGCGAAGGCCTTCCAGCGGGCGCGGATCGTCGGCCATGCCGTGCGCAGATGCGGTGCCGCCCAGATCAGAAAGACGGTGGCGGCCAGCATGCCGCGCCAGAATGACAGGCCGAGCGGCGGGATGTCGGTCCCAAGCCCACGCACCATGGCGAACGTCCCCGCATAGAGGATCATCGCCACCCCGCCGAGGAGGTAGGGCGAATGGACGACCCGCCCGAACGGGCCCGCTGCGGGCGCCTCGGTCGACGCCTTTCCTTCGGTCATGTCGCTTGCCCCCTCCCCGGACCGACCCGGCCGCGCCCCGCGAACAGGGTGAGCCAAATGCCGACGGCGATCGGTGCCGCCCCGGCCAGATGATAGGTCTGCAGCTCCTCGCCGAGAAACACCATCCCGGCGGCGATGCCGAAGACCGGCCCGAGATTGCCGATCGCGCCGATGCGCGCCGGGCCTGACATGCGGATCGCCCGGTTCCACATCGAAACCGCGAAGAACGTGCCGAACAGACCAAGATAGACGGCCGTCAGCACCATCGGCCCGCTGAACGTGGCCTGGCGCACCCACACATGCTCCCACACGTAGAGCGGTACGAGGCAAAGCAGGCCGAACGTCGTGACCGCAGCGGTCAGGCTCATCCAATGCATGCCAGGTGCCGCCTCGCGGATCACTGCGGTGTAGAGCGAGAAGCCGAGGACAGATACCAGGATCCACAAATCGCCCGATCGGATGTCGAGCGTCGCGAGCGTCGCGAGCCGTCCGTGCGCGATCAGGATCAGCACGCCAACGGCCGAGATCGCGATCCCGACGATCTGTCGCCGGTTCACCCGGTCGCGGCCAAGCGCGCAGGCGAGCAGCACGGTGATCATCGGCTGGAAGGCGGCGAGCACGCTGGCGTTGATCACCGTCGTGGACTGGAGCCCCATGACGGTCCCGCCGCTGCCCACCACCATCTGCAGAAAGCCGCACAGCAGCAGCGGCCCCCAGCGGTCGCGGATCACCGGCAGCTCCACCCGCAGGTGCGGCAGGGCGACGGCGACCAGCACGCTCGATCCGATCACGGCGCGCCAGAAGGTCAGCGCGATCGGCGGGACATCGTACCCCACCCCGCGGATCATCACCATGATCCCGGAGACGAACAGGAGCCCGCACATCGCCGACAGGTAAGGCGAGCCCGCGATCTCGATGACGCGCTTCAAGCCGGCGCCTCCATTTCGCGCACCAGCCGCGGCAGGCGGAGCCCGAGCGTCACCGCGCGCGCCACCATGAAGATCAGGAAGGCGAGCCACAGCCCGTGATTGCCCAGCGGCCCGATCAGCAGGAAGATCGCCCCGACGTAGATGGCGAGCGAGATCGCCATGGCGTTGCGCAGATCGGCGCCGCGCGTCGCCCCGATGAAGACCCCGTCGAGCTGGAAGCTCCAGATCGAAAAGGCCGGCGAAAGGGCAGCCCACGGCAGGAAGTCGAGCGCGCGCTCGCGCACCTCGGCGATGCCGGTCATCACCCGGATCAGCACGGTCCCGGCAAGCCCGTAGGCCACGACGAAGGCGAGCGCTGTAATTGCCGCCCAGAAGGTCGAGATGCGCAGCGCCTCGCGGAAGGCACGGCCGTCGCGCGCCCCGACCGCGCCGCCGACCAGCGCCTCGGCCGCCTGGGCGAACCCGTCGAGCGCGTAAGCCATGAAGGTCTGGAAGGTCATCAGGATGGCATTCGCCGCGAGCGTCACGTCGCCGATGCGCGCCCCCTCCGCTGTGAACAGGGCAAAGGCGAGCATCAGGCAAATGGTGCGGAAGAAGATGTCGCGGTTGACGGCGAGCGTGCCCTTGAGCCGGTCGGCCGACAGCACGCGCGCGCGGTCGATCCGCCCCGGAATGCCCCGGATCGCGCGGTGGCAGAGATAGAGTCCCATCCCGACGGCCGCGTATTCGGCGATGACCGTCGCCAGCGCAACGCCCGGCACGCCCCAGTGGAGCACCGGCACGAACAGCAGGTCGAGCACGACGTTGATGCCGTTCATCCAGAGTTGGAGCGCGAGCGCCGAGCGCGCCCGCTGCATGCCGAGCAGCCAGCCGAGGAACACGTAGTTGAGCAGCGCCGCCGGCGCGTCCCAGATGCGGATCGCGAAATAGCTGCGCGCCAGCGGCTCCACGTCCGCACTCGCCCCGATCAGGCGGAACGCCGCCCAGCCGATCGGCCCCTGCGCCGCGATCAGCAGCACGGCGATGGCCAGCGCGATGAGCTGGGCCCGGGCCGCCGCCGCGCGCAGTTCGGACCCGTCGCCGGCGCCGAGCGCCTGGGCGACGAAGCCGGTGGTGCCCATGCGGAGGAACCCGAATCCCCAATAGATGAAGCCGAAGATGGTGGCGCCCACCGCCGTCGCGCCGAGATATTGCGGCTCCGGCAGGTGGCCCATGACGGCGGTATCGACGGCGCCCAGCAGCGGTACCGACAGGTTCGACAGGATAATGGGCGCGGCGAGCCCGAGGACCCGGCGATGTGGCCCGTGCGCGGGGACGGTCACCTCCGCTCGGCGTTGCCGTCGCGACCGAAGCAGGCGATCACCGCGACCAGCAGCGCCGCGACCATGATGCCGTAGGCGATGCCGATCCGCCCAGTATCGAGCAAATAGCCGAACAAGGGCGGCATGGTCGCGCCGGCGACCGAGAAGCCGGTCGAGGTGAAGCCGAACGCGACCCCCACGGTGTTGGAGCCGGCGGCCTGGCGCACCAGCAGGTCGCGCGAGGGCGCGCTGGCCCCTGTCGCGGTGCCGACCAGGGTCATCATCACCACCACCATGGCCATCGGCAGCACGCCGAACGGGATGGTGGCGAGGCAGAGCGCCGCGATGGCGATGCCGCCGCCGGCGATCAGGTTGGGCCGGCCGAACCGGTCGGCCAGCAGGCCCCCCACCAGGACGCCCGCCGCCGTGCCCCAGAGATATCCGGTCAGCGCCGTGTTCGCCCCGACGATGTCGGTACCATACATATGCATCAGCCCGACCACCGAGACCTGGTTGATGCCGCTGCCCGCCATCGACGAGAACAGGAAGTAGGCGAACAGGATCAGCATCGCCGGGCTTTTCATCAAAGCGAGCCCGTCGCGGAACGACGAGCGCTTCTTGCCTGTCGTTTCGTGCATCCGCGCCGGCGGCGCGCCGCGCCCGATCAGGTCGGGCTGCGTGTAGATGATCACGGCGATGACGAAGCCGACGAGCCCAACCACGAGGTAGGCGAAGCGCCAGTCGACCAGGGCCGTCAAGGCAAGCACGACCGGTGGCGCCGCGCCCCAGCCGGCGTTGCCGGCGAAGGCATGGACCGAAAGGGCACGGCCCAGATGGCTGCGGTCGATCCGCGCCGACAGGATCGCATAGTCGGCGGGGTGGAACACCGACTGGCCGAGCCCGGCGACGGCATAGGCCGCGAGCAGCGCCCAGTAGGAATGGACGAACCAGACCGAGGAGAAGGCGAGACCGTGGAGGGCAAGCCCCAGCACCAGCACCATGCGCCCGCCGAGCTTGTCGACAATGAAGCCGAGCGGAATCTGGCAGAACGCGACGATCAGCGAGTAGGCGGTGACCACGGTGCCGAGCAGCGCGAAGCTGATTCCCAGATCCCGTCCGACCAGCGGCAGCAACGACGGCAGGACCAGGATGTAAAAGTGGCTCATGAAGTGGCCAGCCGAGATCAGCCCGACCAGCTTGACCCGCTCGTCACCCAGCCGCGCGATCGCCGCGTTCATGTGTCAGTGCTCCGAGCCGACCAGGATGGAATTGGCGATCCCCGTTTCGTAGTCGAGCCCCGCCCGGGTCAGCATGATGGCGAGCGGGTAGTCGTAGCGCGCGAGCCCCTTGCGCGCCAGCGCCACCCAGACCGACGGGTTGCGGAGCCCCGTCGCGTCGCGCGCCAGGACCAGCTTGCCTCCGATGTGGAAATGATCGCCGTGCGGGTGCGGGATGTTGGTGATGACCACCTCGCCCGAATCCGGGATGCGGCTCGAGGTCTGCGGATTCCTGGCGAGCTCCTGCAGCAGCGCCAGCGTCTTGAGCTGCAAAGCGTTGAGCTTCAGCGGGTTCTTCTTCGGCGGCATGGTCAGATCTTGAACCCCGGCCCCTGGCATTCGGGCGCGAATATCTGCTCGGCCTTCAGATGCTTCGCGGTTACACCCTGCTCGTAGCACCATTTGAGGAACGCATCGATGGTGACGCGGTTGGGCTCGATGCCGTAGGGCCAGTATTCGCCGTCGCCCCACAGCGTCTTCGCCGTGGCGCGCGCGGTCTCGTAGCCCCACGGCACGGCGGTGTGCGACGCGGTGATGTCCAAGATGCGCGCGACCGAGCGGCGTTTTGCCTCCTCCAACGCGGTCATCAGGTTGCGCGCGATCCAGCGGTTCTTCTCATACACGTCACGGCGGAGCGCAACGGTGTGCATGATCGGGAAGATGCCGGTTTCCTTGTAATAGGCCTCCTCGACCGGGCGATAGTCGGGATAGAGCCGCGCGATGCCGGGGTGGCCCTCCTCGAAGATCTGCGGCGCGTGGGCGGAGAAGATCGCATCGAGATCGCCGTCGAGCAGCATCTGCGACAGCGACCGGTCCTTGACGTAGGTCAGGCTCACACTCTCGGGCAGGCGGATGCGGCCGGTCTCGGCGCGGCCCGGCTGGTTCACGCCCGACTGGACCCAGGTCGCCTTATCGAGCGGGATGCCCACCGTGTCGGTCATCCAGCCGCGCACGTAGACGGTGGCGGTCTGCGACCATTGCGGCACGCCGATGCGCTTGCCGGCCAGATCCTCGGGCTTCTTCACAGGTCCGTCGGGGCGGATATAGACAGCCGAATGGCGGAACACGCGCGAGGGGAAGACCGGAATGCCGATATAGGGCGCGTCGTCGCGCGCCATGTGGGACGAGAACATGCCGAACGAGATCTCCGACACCTCCCAGTCCATCGTGGTGGTGAATCGGAAAAAGATCTCCTCCACCTGGTGCTGCAGGTGGGTGAGCGCGATCCCCTCGGACTTGACCCGGCCGGTCGCCAGCTCGCGGATGTGGTCGTAATCCTCGCTGGCCATCGTGAGATGGATATCGGACATGGGCGTTTCTCCTCCCGGCCCCGCCGCCCGGACCGGCGGGGCGGGCCTTAACAGCGCATAAAGATTTGAGCCGTAACGATAATTCCCGCACTCGGGAATCCCGCCATGGCCCGTCGCCGCACACAATACCGGATCGTCCCATACCGGGAAAAGCGCAAAGACCGGCGCGTCATAGCGCCCCCGCTCTCGGTGGTGCTGAAGAGCGGTGCGTACCGAACGACGAACTGGTCGTTCGGCGGATTCCTGCTCGAGGGCTGTGCCGAGCGCCTTCGCTATGGCGATCCGGTGACCGGCTCGATCGGCTGGGAGGCACAGACCTTCCGCTTCGCAGGCCGTGTGACGCGCCTCGTTGCCGAAACGGGCGAACTCGGCGTCGCCATCGAGGAGATCGACGAGGACGCGATCCAGTTCCTCAACGACCGTCTGCGCCGCTACCTCACCAGTGCGCGGGGAAAGGCATAGGCCGCGCCCAATTCACTGGTGAGAGGCGGACTGGCTGGGCGACTGCCAGGCTCCGATGTCGTAACGACCATCCTGTGGCCGAGCGGTTCCGATGATGTCGGGACTGTCGAAATTGTACTCCGGAGCAGGACAATTGCCCCGACGCGCGGAGCAAGGATAGGCAGGAAACGTTCCATAGGCAGCCCCAGCCCCGCGCAAAGGCGATTTTCGCGCAAGTCGCCAATCCTTTCCGAAAGCAACGAACGCATCTTTGGCAGACACGCGATAGTTCGTATTCGGGCAACCTGTCCACGGTGGACCCCGACGGTCTATCGACCCAGTCGACACGTGTTCCCGCACCGTCTGGCGTCGCGTCGGTCACATTGTTGGAGGAACGCGAAGACCAGGAGGTACCGGCGGAGAGATGGGCTGCCGCATGCGTAAAGCCGAAGATCGCTGTGTTCGAAATTGTCGAATCATCAAAGTACCACTTGGTGCCCGTCTCTACGCCAACGCTGCCGGCGGTCCGGTCAGGATTAACGATCGTCGAATGCAACACGATCATCGGGTATTTGGATGCGATGCCGATCTTGCCGTGCGCAATGACGAGGCTGTTTGCGATCAACGACGGTCCGGCGTCAACGGTGACTGTCACCGCGCCGCCTCCTTCAAGAATGGAGTTTCGGATCGTCATCGAATTTCCATGGACGAATATGCCTTCCACCGCCGGTCCCGTGTCGCTCTTGATCTGCAGGCCGGTGAAATCGACATAGTTGTCGCGGGCCAAGAAGCCCGCCGCCTCTGTCGGAGACGTGCGTCCGTCGCTGTATCGGATCGCGACGCCTTTCGTTGGATCGTATCCAACAAACGGATCTGCGGGCGTGAGCGAATCGACGAAGCTCTCGCCAGGGGCGGTCGCCACGACAAGATGATAGCAGGGCATGCACCCACGGCCGTTCTCGTGTTCGTTGGTCCCGACGCCGTTCGTGAGGTCGTTGTGAGCCTGGAGGCGAATCGGCGACGCTTCGCCGTGCTGACCGGCGACGTATTCCCGATCGTTCCAAAGCTCCGCCTTGTAATGGGCGTCAAGCCGAACATCCGCACCCATTTTTTTGGGTTTCCGATATTTCTGGGTGGGAATGTGCGATTTGCGAGAACTGTAGACGATGTCGGCGAAATACCGCCATTTGCAACCGTCATGCGTCTCCACGATCGACCGCCGCCCGATCCCGCTGGGCGCCGTCGCGCTCGTGCACGCGTCATTCTCGAGCGCATAAACGCGGAGCGGCGAATTTGACGTGACGTAGTCGCGGTATCGATAGTTAACGCGCCGCCTCCAGGGCGGGTTATCCAGGGCCCATCCGGTGATCGAGATGTAGTCGACCGGCGAAAGATACTTCCAGGTGCAGGTGCCGTCGTGGATGGACGGCACCTTGCCGGAGGGGCCGCCATCCGTCCCGCTTACACAGTCGCCCTTGGACGTCAGCTCATAGGCGTTGAGCGGCTTGCCAGGATCGTAGGTACCGCGCGAATGGTTCCACCCAGGACCGTTAACGACCCGTGTCCGCGGCCCGGTTGCATAGCGATAGATATGGGAGCGCCGCCAGCCCGAAGCGTTGTGAACCTGGGAGACGATGATCGGTTGGCCGTGACCGCCACTGACTGGCGTGCTGGCGGCGGGATCGATAGGCGTGCCGACAGCATCCGCGGCGCTCGCGCCGCCTCCCGCCCCCGGCGCGGGCAGGACGGCCACGAGCCCCGCCGCGACGATGCCAATCAGGACGCGCGATAAGGGTGAGGGCGCCGAAGCCACGAATTCGACCGACGTGACCCTAAGCCGCGACCTTGGCCTTGGCCGGGAAGTACTTGTCGAGCCAGTCCTTCAGGACATGACGGACGCGCACGTTCTCGGCCGCGAACATGAAGTGGGTGGTGTCGGAGAACATCACCATGTCGACCGGGTCCTTGGCGCGCTTGAACATTTCGATCGACTGCTCGGTCGGCGTCACAGTGTCGTGCGAGGTGTGCAGCAGGAGAAGCGGCCGCGGCGCGATGTTGCCCACCACCTCGTCGGCGCGGAAATCGAACATGGATTGCGCGGTCTCCGCCGGGAACTCCATCACCGAGTCCGGCGCCAGGTTGCCGCGCAGGTTCGGCGGAATCGGCACGATGTCGTAGCGCGATACCATCAGCGACTTGCCGGTCCTGGCGCGATGCTCCTTGCCGTCGGCCAGCATCTTGGTGAAGCGCGCCCATGCCTCGGGCGTCGGGTGCTGACCGCGGAACTTGCGCTCGCCGTCGCCCCAGCCGCCAGACGAGACGACCGCCGCGACCCGCTTGTCGACGCCGCCGGTATAGACCGCGACGGCGGCCCCGAAACTCGAGCCGATCACCGCGATGCGGTCGGGATCGACATCCGGCCGACTGGCCATGTAGATGAGCGCCGCCGAGGTGTCCTCGACCTGCTCCAGGCAGATGATCCGCGCCTTCTCGCCGTCCGACTCGCCACAGCCGCGATAGTCGAACCGCATTGCGACATAGCCCCAATCGTTCAGGAACTCGCAGGGCAGCGTGCAGTTATGGCTCGCCTTGTTCGAGCCGAACCCATGCAGCACCAGGAACGCCGGGCGCCGCTCGCCCTTTTTCGCGTCCTTGGGGGTGTGAACGATTCCGGCGAGGTTCAGATTTCCGGACTTGAAGCTGACGCGCTCTTCCATTTCCGTCTCCCGTCTTGGCGGCCGGCAGTGTAGCTTCGGAGTTGAAGGAGGACCAGATGGCCGATGGACCGAAACGCGTCGCCGCCGAGGCGCTGCGCCGCTATGCCGCTACCGTGCTCGAAGCTGGCGGAATGGGCCCCGAGCACGCCGCGGCGGAGGCCGAGGCGCTCGTGTGGGCCAATCTGCGCGGGGTGGACACGCATGGCGTGATCCGCCTGCCCCGCTATCTCGAGATGTTCGAGCAGGGCGAGTCCAATCCCCGCCCCGACATCAAGGTGATCTCGGATCTGCCGGCCGTTACGGTCATCGACGGGGACAGGGGGTTCGGGCCGCTGGTGCTGCCCGGGGCGATGGACCGGGCGATCCGCAAGGCGCGCTCGACCGGCTTCGCCTGGTCGCTGGTGCGCCGCGTCGCCCATTCCGGCGCGATCGGGCTGTTCGTGCGCCGCGCGGCAGAGGAGAACATGGTCGGCATCGCGATGACCTGCGGCGTCCCCACCCAGATGGGCTATCCGGGCGCCAAGGGGGCGGTGCTGCCGACCGCACCACTCGCCATCGCCGTGCCGGTCGAGGGCGGCGCGCCTTTGGTGCTCGACATGGCGAGCGCGGTCGTCGCCGGCGGCAAGCTGAAGGAGTACCGCCTCACCGGCGAGGCGCTGGCGCCCGGCTGGGCCATCGACGACGAAGGCCGACCGACCACCGACCCGAAGCAGGCCGCCGTGCCCCTGCCCCTCGGCGGGCACAAGGGCGCGGGGCTCGCCATGATGATCGAGTGCATGGCGGGGCTGATGCTCGGCAACCCGACCATCACCCCGGCGATCACCGGCGTGCCCGGCGGCAACTTGCACAACCAGAACGCGTTGGTCGGCGCCATCGACCCCGCGATGTTTTGCGACGCTGCCGAGTATCGCCGCAGCACCGCCGCGCTGGTCGCCGCCATCAAGGCCCTGCCCCGCGCCGCCGGAGTGGACGAGATCACGGTGCCGGGCGAGCGCGGCGACCGCGTGTTCGCCCGCCGATCGCGCGACGGCATCCCGATCCCGCCGGCAATCTGGAAGCAGATGGGCGAGCTCGCGGCGAAGCTCGGCGTCGAAATGCCGGCAACCATGGCGGTGGCGACATCATGACGGGCAGGTTCGTCATCCGGAACGGCACGGTGATCGACGGCACGGGCGAGGCCGGCCAGCGGGCTGACGTCGCCATCGCGGACGGGCGGATCGTCGCCATCGGCAGCGACATCGCGACCGGCGACGCCGAGACGGTCGACGCGCGCGGCAAGGTGGTCGCGCCCGGCTTCATCGACATCAAGACGCACTCGGATTGGACGCTGCCGCTGATGCCGCGGTCGGAGTCCAAGATTTACCAGGGCGTGACGACCGAGGTGATCGGCCATTGCGGCTATTCCTGCGCGCCGTGCCTGCCCGGCAAGGCCGACGCGCTGAAGGCCTATCTCGGCCCGAGCGCACCCTGGCTTACGTTCAAGGACACCAGCTTCGCCGACTACGCCGCCACCTACCCCGCGACCTCGGTCAACCGGGTGATGCTGGTCGGGCACAATACGCTGCGGCTGATGACGATGGGGCTGGAGGACCGGCCGCCGACGCCCGACGAGCTGGCGCTGATGAGGCGGCTTCTGGAGGAGGCACTGGCGGCGGGCGCGATGGGCATGTCGTCGGGCCTGTTCACCGCGCCCGGGTCGTATGCCAAGGGCGAGGAGCTGGTCGAGCTGGGCGCGATCCTGCGCCGGCACGGCGCGCGCTATTTCACCCACCTGCGTGACGAGGCGAACACCGTGTTCGACGCCACCGCCGAGGCGATCGAGTTCGGCGAGCGGACCGGGGTTCATGTGCAGATCGTCCACGCCAAGGTGTCGGGCACCGACAACTGGGGCAAGGTCGGACAGTTCCTCGACATGCTGCACGACGCGCGGGCGCGCGGTGTCGCCATCGACTGCGACGAATATCCATACACCGCCGCGTCGAACCCGTTGCGCAACCTGATGCCGCCCTGGCTGCAGGAAGGCGGCGAGGCCGCGACGGCCGCGCGCATCGCCGACCCTGTCCAGCGCGGCAGGATCAAGGACGAGGTCGCCGCGCGCGGGCTGAACAATTTCGGCCGGGTGAAGAGCTGGGACGCGGTGCGCGTCTCGATCTCGCCCAACCTGCCGCAATATGCGGGCAAGACGATGACCGAGATCGGCCGCGAGCAGGGCAAGGACCCGTTCGACGCGGCGCTCGACTACATCGTCGCAGACCGCGGCCAGACCCGCGTGGTGGTGGAATCGATCGGCGAGGACGACGTGCGCGACTTCATCCGCGCGCCGGACGTGATGGTCGGTTCGGACGGCAACGCCGTGGCCCCGACCGGCGTCACCGGCCAGGGCAAGCCGCACCCGCGATTCTACGGCACGTTCGCGCGCGTGCTGGGACGCTATGTGCGCGACGAGGGGCTGATCCCCATCGAGACTGCCATTCGCAAGATGACCGGAGCGTCCGCCGCCGCGCTGGGTCTGGCCGACCGCGGAGTACTGCGCGAAGGGTTCCGCGCCGACGTGACGGTGTTCGACCCGGCCACCATCGCCGAGCGCGCGACCTATACCGACCCGCACCAATTTGCCGTCGGTGTCGATACGGTTATCGTCAACGGCACCGCCGTGATGCGCGGCGGCGAGCATACCGGCGCGACGCCCGGCGAAATGCTGAAACGAAGCGGCACATAGGGAGAATTCCATGCCCGACTGGCAGAGCAAGTTCGCCGAAATCGACGGCATCCGCACGCATTACCTCGAGGCCGGCGAAGGGCCGACCGTGGTGTTGCTGCATTCGGGTGAGTTCGGCGGCGCGGCAGAGATCAGCTGGGAATTCACCATCCCGGCCCTGGCCCGGGCCGGCTATCGCTGCGTCGCGCCCGACTGGCTGGGGTTCGGGCGCACCGACAAGATCTACGATTTCAGCGGCCCGCGCGAACGGCCGATCACCCATATGCGCCGCTTTACCGAGGTGATGGGCATCAAGGAAGCCGATTTCATCGGCAACTCGATGGGCGGGTCGATGCTGGTGCAGATCGCCGCCCGCCCACCGGTGAAGCTGCCAATCCGCTCGATGGTGCTGGGACCGGGCGGCGGCGGCACGCCGGCGACCGACGCGCGCAAGGTGCTGCTCGCCTATGACGGCTCGGAAGAGGCGATGCGCTCTCTGCTCGCCGCCATGCTGTATGACAAGAAGTTCTCCGAGGACGACGCCTACGTGGCGAAGCGCCAGGAATTCGCCCGCATGCCCGGCGCGTTCGAGTGCACATCGGCGTCGCGGCTGCGCGCGCCGTTCCGCGAGCCATCGCCCTATTTCGGCGGCGCCGACCAAACGCCGTACGAAAACGTCGCGGTGCCGACCCTGATCATCGCGGGGGCCGAGGACCCGCTGCGCGAGAAGGGCTTCGCGCCCAAGCTCGCCCAGCGCATTCCCGGCGCCGAGGTGATCGTGTTCGAGCGCTGCGCCCACTGCCCCAACATCGAGATGCCCGACGAGTTCAACCGGTCAGTTGTCGCCTTCCTCGATCGGGTGAACGGCAAGAAGCGTTAGGTCAGGCGTTTGACGCTCCCACGGCCCGGCCGTAAGCTTCCGCCGATTTCAAGCGGGAGGACCCCATGGCCGCGGTCAGCAAGTCGCGTCGCGTCGAGACGGGCGTCAGGAGCAAGGTAAGCCGCGAGGAGTGGGCCGCGCGCGAGGATCTGGCCGCGCTCTACCGCTACGTCTCGGAGCGCGGCTGGGACGACCACATCTTCACCCACATAACGATGCGCGTTCCGGGCGAGCCGAACTGCTACCTGGTGAACCCGCTGGACCTGACGTTCAACGAGATCACCGCCTCGTCGCTGCTCAAGATCGACGACACGGGCAAAACGGTGCTGGAGACGCCCTACACGCTGAACCGGGCCGCCTACGTCATCCATTCGGCGGTCTACAAGGCGTTCGACCATGCGGCCTGCGTGGTGCATCTGCACACGCCGCACGGCGTCGCCGTCTCGATCCAGGCCGACGGGCTGCGCCCCCTCAGCCAGCACGCCATGATCCTCGGCCACATCGCCTATCACGACTTCGAGGGCATCGCGACCGACGAGGACGAGTGCGCGCGGCTGGCCCGCGACATGGGCGAGGCCAAGTGCATGGTCCTGCGCAACCACGGCACGCTGACCTGGGGCGAGTTGATCTCGGAGGTGTTCCAGCTCACCTACAACCTGGAGCGCGCCTGCGAGTACCAGGTGCTCGCCATGGCCGGCGGGGCGAAGCTCAACCTGCCCAGCGACGAGGTGGTGAAGGGCACCTCGATGACGCGGTTCCGCCGCAATACGCCCGACTCGCCCTACAGCCTGATCGCCTGGCAAGCGATCCGCCGCAACCTCGATCGCACCCAGCCCGACTACGCGAACTGACGACGCCGAGGCGGACGCGCGGGCACGAGGTCGTGGCCCCGTGCCTCGAGCGTGCCGCGCCGGTCAGGACCCGCGCTTCGCGTTGGCCTGATTTTCCAGCGCCATGCCGAGCGCATGCCGCATCTGGCCGACGCCGATCGAGGTCGAGAAGTCGTCGGTCTCGGCACAGTTCACCTTCGCCTTGTGGAACATCCTGAGCGCCAGGACATCCGAGGTATGCGTGGCGTCGAACCGCTTCATCAAGTCATGGCACTCGCTGCGGTTCACCTGCGCGACGACCACCTCATGCTCGACTGGCTTGCCACCGTAGGCGAAAGCGGAAGAAGCCGAGACGGTACCAAGAGCGAGCGCGGCCAGGCCGCTGTAGAGTAGACGGGACATGGTCATTCTCCGGTTTGAAGAACGGTCGAATTGGCCGTCCGACCTACAAACACAGCGAAGCACTCTCCGTTCCGACAAAGGCGGTTGCGACAAATTCGTCAACTGCCGCCGACGGCGGACGCCCCCGCCGCGCGAAGGGCGGCAGGGGCGGTCGCCGACTACTCCGTGTACTGGAAGTTGGTCTCGCCCGAAACTTTCGGCGCGTCGACCTTGATGCCGATCATGGCGAGGGCCTGCTCCAGGTCCTGCACGCCGACCGAGGTGGCGAACGAGTTGTGCTCGTTGCAGTTCGCCTCTCCCTTGTTGCGGAGGGCGATGGCATCGGCGTTGGTTGGATTCGACAAGTCGAACGCCTTAGCCATCTCGGCGCAGGCAGCCTGATCCATTGCGATCAGCTCGTACTGGTGCATGTCGTTGGACCCGTTGCCGGCAACGGCCGGCGCGGCGGCGAGCGTCAGAGCGAACGCGGATGCGGCAAGGGAAAGGTAGCGTTTCATCGGAATCTCCTGTCTGGCGAACCGCCGAAACTGGCGGGTTCAATGGAGATCACGTGCGGCCCGACCGTCTTCCTGCGGCCCCGTCGCAGCGAAAGCAAGTTTGATCGATTGGCGACCGCGCATGGCGCCAGCGTCGCCAATTACGCGGATCGCGGAAATTACGCTGTGCTCGGGCTGAGCTTCGGCCGGCTGGCGTACCAGGTGCGCCCGGCGCTTGCCAGGAACACGATCAAGCTGGCACCGAGCACCCACCATGCCGGGCGCAACGGAAACTCGAGGTCGAGGTTCGCCTCGAGCACTCGAACCATGTCGACATGGTTGAGGAGGTAGTAGTAGAGCGCCTCGCCCACCGCCGTGAACAGGGTGGCGAAGACCCCGAGCAACGCCACCGCCAGCGGCTTCGCGGCCGCATTGCGGTTGCGGCTCGCCACGATGCGATAGCCCAGCAACCAGACCAGGCAGCCCGCCATCCAGGTGGGTTCGTACACGTCGAGCTTCGACTGCATGAAGAAGTGGATCGCCGCCAGGATGCCGATGCCGTAGACGATCTTGTGCAGGCGGCGCCAGTTCTTTCCGCCCATCCGGCGCACCATTCCGTCGGTTGAGGTCGCAGCCATCGCGGCCAGTCCCAGCAGCCCGACGAAGCCGATGGTCAGGTAGATGCGCAGCACGATCTCGCTCGCCACGTGCGGGATGTTCAGCTTCTGGTCGACCACGTACAGGCAGAAATGGACGAACAGGTAGCAGAACGCGGCGACGCCGATCGTGCGGCGCTGCTGGGCGAGCAGCGGCCAGCGAAGGATCTGGCGCAGCGGCGTGATCGCCAGCGCGATGAACAGCAGCCGGATGCCGTCGAGCCCGACCTCGTGGATCGCCTCGGTCATCGGCCGCGCGCCGAGATTGCCCATCGCGAGGTCGTAGGCGGTCCATGCGCCGGGGAACACCAGCACCGCGAGGATCGCGGTCTTGAGGGGCGTGAAGGGCGCGCGCCCGGGCCAGATCGTCATGCGAGGCCTCCGTTCTCGACGCCTCCCAACATACGCATCCCCCCGACTCGACGCACGTAAAACAGAGCGCACATTATGGTGAGGGGCGGATCGAAGGGGCTAGATCCGCGGATCGTTGGGCGGCAGGCCGAACGCGACGCGGCCAGCATTGAGCGCCTGCAGGTCCCAGGCGAGGGTGATCTGTGCCGCCGCGGCGTGGGCGTCGCGCCAGACCCGCTGGAACGGGTCGTCGACGCCCAGCCGGCGCGCGCCGGCAAGCTGGTAGAGCGTCTCGACCGCGTCGATGCAGAGCCGGGCGGCGAACGCGTCGTTGCGCCGCCAGCGCACCCGTTCCGCGGTCGGCGGTCTCTCGCCCCGACGCGCGTAATGCATGGCCGACTGGCAGTCGCGCTCGACCACGGCGCGCGCCGTGTCGATGGCGGCGTCCGCCTCGGCCACGCGTAGGTGCACCGTGGGCTGGCCGCCGAGGTCGGCGCCGGTGATCGAGCGCCGCGCGCCGAGATTATCGAGGGTCAGGTCGAGCGCGCCCTGGGCGAGGCCCAGCAGGGGCGAGACGAACATCTTGCCGCCCAGCGCCCAGATCGGCGCCTTGTAGAGCGGGCCGGGGTTGAACGCGCTGCCGGGGCTCGACCCGCCCTTGCACAACTCCGACGCCTGCATGCGGTGCTCGGGCACGAAGATCTTGTCGACCTTGCACGACCGGCTGCCGGTCGCGGCGAGGCCGGTGACGAACCAGTCGTCGATCACCTCGTAGTCTGATTTCGGCACCAGGGCGAAGAAGTGCTCCGGATAGGTGCCCTCGCGCGGCAGGAAGATGTTGAAGTCGTTCCACACCGCCTGGTCGACGCCCGACGCGAAGTTCCAGACGCCGTCGAGCATCACCCCGCCCTCCACGCGCTCCATCGTGGCGCCCTTGCCGGGAAAGCACGCGCAGGTCAGCGCGTCGGAGCCCGGCGCATGGACCTCCTCCTGCGCGCGCGGGTCGCGCATGCCATTGCCCTTCTCGTGCCCGGCGACGTTGGACAGGATCCAGGCGCTGGAGCCGCAGCCGCGCGCGACCTCGGCCACCACGTCGACCAGCGCGCCGACGTCCATCTCGTAGCCGCCATACCGCTTCGGGCGGTAGATATTATAGAAGCCGGCGTCAAGGAATTCGCGCTGGGTCTCGTCCGGCATGCGCCGCGCCCGCTCGGCATCGCCGGCCCGTGCGCGCAGGACGGGGATCATCTCGCGCGCGCGGCCGACCAGCTCGTCACGGGTAACGTTTGTCGTGTTCATTCGATCGTCATCACCCCGCTACCGCTCGCCCTGAGGAGGCTGCGAAGCGGCCGTCTCGAAGGGCGAACGGTGGCAGCATCACGAGGCTTCATCCTTCGAGACGCGCCCCTTTCGGGGCGCTCCTCAGGACGAACGGTGAGGTATGTCTACGCCATCCTCACACGCGGGATTTGGACATCTTCACCTGGTCGGTGAGATTCTCCGGCGCCGCGTACTCGCCCTTGACCACGACGTCGAGCACGTACGCGGCCCCTGCCTTCACCCGCGCGACCGCCTTCTCGATGGCGGCCGGCAGGGCAGCGAGGTCGGTGACCGGCCCCTCCCCTTCGAGGCCCTGCGCCCGGGCGATCATCGAGCAGTCCGGCGGCGGGTTCTCGATGCGCTGGCCGACCCAGCGGTTCTCGGGCGGACGGCCGCGCATGCGCGCCACGTTCTCCTGGTGGATCTCGTCGTTGAAATAGGAGCGGTTGTTCGAGACGATCACGAGCAGCGGAATCTTGTTCGTCGCCGCGGTCCACAGCGCATTGCACCCCATCATGTAGTCGCCGTCGCCGAGCACCGCGACGGGCAGGCGGTCCGACTTCATGTCGCGGAGCGCGAGCGCCGCACCGACGGCCGTTCCCGGACCGGCGCCCACGCCGCCGCCGCCATTCGAGCCGAGATAGTCGAGCGGATGCTCGCAATCCATGTCGGCCTCGGACCAGCCGATCGGCTTCGACATCATGCAGATCTTCTGGCCTGCGGTCACCGAAGCGAACACGGCGGCAAGGTCGCGGATGCCGATCTCGCCCGACCCGGCGGGCGCCTTGCGCTCCGCCTTGGGCTTCAGCGCGGCCGGCTTGGCGCCCTTCTGTTCGACCAGCGGCAGCAGGGCCGAGACCAAGGACTCGGGCACCGTCGCGATGCGCACGTCGGCGGCGGCGATCTTCTCGTAATCCATGCTCCAGCCATTGTGGATGTGGAAGTCGTTGGAGCAGTGGATCACCGGCGGCGGCTCGCCCCCTCCGGCCGGCCAGGCCTGGGTCAGCAGCGTGCCGAGGTCGGTCCAGTCGAGGCTTAGGATCGCGTCGGAGGCGCGGATCTCGTCCAGCACCCGGCCGCGCAGGATGAACGCGATCGTGCCGAGATGCAGGGGATGGCGCGACGGGAAGCTCGTGCCCGAATTGCCGAGGCTGAACACCCGCGCACCCAGCGCTTCGGCCAGGCGCACGCGCTCGGCCCAGCCTTCCTCGCTGCGCGTCACGCGTCCGGACAGGATCAGCGGGTTCTTCGCCTTCTTCAGGATGTCCGCGGCGCGCGCCAAATCCTCGGCCGCGGGCGCCGGCGGGGCCGGCGGCTTGAAGCGGCCGATGTCGTGGAATTCGGGCATCTCCTCGACCGGCATCTCCTGAATGGCGGCGTCGAGGCAGACATAGGTCGGGCCGCACGGGCGGGTACGCGCGATCATCGAGGCGCGCCTAATCGATTCCACCGCAGCGCCGGGCGAGCCGGGCGTGTCGTCCCACTTGGTGTAGTTGCGCACCAGCGCGCCATTATCGGCGGTGGTGTGGATCCAGTCGATCCAAGGGCGGCGCTTCTCGGCGTCGAGCGGCCCGTTGGCGCCGATGACGACCACCGGCTTGCGGTCGCACCAGGCATCGAAGAAGCCCATGGTCGCGTGCATCAGCCCGACATTGGCGTGCACCGCCACGCAGATCGGCTCGTCGGTCACCTGCGCCCAGCCCTGGGCCATGGCGACCGCGTGCTCCTCGTGCAGGCAGACCAGCATCTTCGGCGTGGCATTGCCCAGATAGTTGACGATGGAATTGTGAAGGCCGCGATAGCTCGCGCCCGGCGTCAGGCAGATATACGGGAATCCCTGCTCGCGCAGCGCAGCGGCGATGACGTCGCTGCCCCAAAGCGCGCGGTTCGACTTCGACGGGCTGGCCTTCTGATCCATGTTGCGATCCTCCCCGAGGGCATGTTTTCAGCCCAAACCTAGCACCTCCCGTCGCCGGTTGCGATTACATCGACGGGTCACGATGCGCGGTCCAAGCAGCTTTACAGCGTGCCCGATTTGGGCCAACTTCCGAGCAACGAAGGCTTTTGGCCCAATTCGGCCGCATCACCTGGGAGGTATTGCATGACGACTGGTATTCGAACCATTTCGCGTGGGCTGATGGCAGCGGCCCTGATGGTGGGGCTCTCGACCGCCGCAAGCGCCGACGAGGTCGTCCTGAAGGGCGTCTCGGCATTTCCCAAGAGCCACAACAATACCAAGGCCTTCCTGGAACTGATCGCCGACGTCAACAAGCTCGGCAAGGGTCTGGTCCATATCAACTATATCGGCGGGCCCGAGGTCACGCCGCCGCCGCAGCAGCCGGTTGCGCTGCGCAACGGGCTGTTCGACCTGCAGTTCGGGCCTTCCGCCTACTATCTGGGAATGTTCCCGGCGGGCGATTTCACCGGCGGGTTCAAGACGCCCAAGGAGGCGCGCGACCGGGGCGGTTACAAGCTGGTCGACGGGCTGATGCGTAAGGAGATCGGCGCGCACTTCATGGGGCGCTTCTACCAGGGGCTCGGCCTCTACATGAGCCTGCCGAAAGAGCCGCCCTACCGCGCGGACGGACTGCCCAACCTCACCGGCATGAAGGTGCGCTCTTCACCTGCCTATCGCGACTTCATCAAGACGCTGGGCGGCACGCCCGTCGTGATGTCGATCAGCCAGATCTACACCGCACTCGAGCGCGGCGTGGTCGACGGCGCCTGCGGCGACATGGACACGAACCTGGAGATGGGGCTCTACAAGTTCCTCCACATCACCTACGAGCCGCCGTTCAACCAGGCGGGAATCCTGATGATCGCGAACGCGAACAAGTGGGACAACCTGCCCGAGAAGGTGCGCGACTTCCTGACCGCTGAGACCTACAAGTTCGAGGAGATCACGCGGAAGCAGATCGAGGACCGCACGGCGGAGACGAGGGCGGCGCTCGAGAAGAAGGGCATGAAGTTCGTCCAGCTCAAGGGCAAGACGGCCGATCACTTCGTCGAGACCTACATGAAGACGCCCTGGGGCCGCATGGCCGGCAACCCCAAGGTCGGGCCGGAAGTGACGAAAGAGCTGCGCAAGGCCTGGTATTGATCCTGACAACGAGGAGCGGCTTCACCCCCATTGCGGAGACTTGAGGTGCGGCCGCTCCTTCAATTCTACTTCTGGCTGACGTCGGCGCTGGCCGTCGTCGCTGGGCTGATCATGGTGTCGATCTTCCTCGCCGTGGTCATCGATGTGACGATGCGCGATCTTGGCTTCCAGCCGTCGCGCGTGGTCGTGCCCCTCGCCGAGTATGGCCTTCTTTACATCACCATGCTGGGCTCGCCCTGGCTCCTGCGCAGCAAGGGGCAGATCATCGTGGAGAGCTTCCGCATGATCATGCCTGGGCCGCTGCGCCGCGTTGTCGAGGTCGCGGCCTATCTGGTCTGCGCCGCGCTGTGCGGGATTCTCGCGTGGTACGCGCTCACCCAAACGCTTCTCACCCTGCAAACCGGCCAGGGGGAACAGCGGGCCATCCTGATCCCCGCCTATTTTGCCTACGCGCCCATGCTGATCGGGTTCGGCCTGATGTTCATTGAGTTCCTGCGCCTCTTGTTCAGCCGCGAGACGCTCTACGATCAGAGCGCTACCGACCGTGAAGGCATCTGACGATGCCCTGGTACGAGATGATGGCGATCCTGATCGGCGGCATCGTCGTGCTGATGATGCTGGGCCTGCCGGTGCCGTTCGCGTTCCTCACTGTCAACTGCGTGGCGGCGTTCTTCCTGATGGGCGGCACGGGCGGCATCATCCAGGTGCTCGCCAACGCCGGTACGTCGATCTCCACATTCACGCTCGTGGCGATCCCGATGTTCCTGCTGATGGGCGAACTGTTCTTCCGCACCCGCATGGTGGTGCGCGTGTTCGACACGCTGGAGATGATGCTGGGGCGCCTCCCCGGCCGGCTCTCCTACCTCGCCGTCGGCGGCGGCACGCTGTTCTCCGCGCTGATCGGTTCGTCGATGGCCAATACGGCCATGCTCGGCTCGCTGCTCACCAACGAGATGGTGGACCGGGGCTACAAGCCGCACATGTGCATGGGACCGATCATGGGCACGGGCTCGCTTGCCATGATCATCCCGCCGTCGGGGCTTGCCGTGCTGCTGGGCAGCCTCGCCACCATCGACATCGGCGGACTGCTGATCGGCGGGTTCGGACCGGGACTCCTGCTCGCCAGCTTATATGCGCTGCTGATCTTCCTGCAGGTCAAGATCGACCCGTCCGCCGCGCCACAGTACGAGGTCCAACGCCCGCCCTTCCTGACCATGCTGGTCTCGTTCGCCAAGAACGTGCTGCCGATGGGGCTGGTGATCTTCTGCGTCGTCGGGCTGATCCTCCTCGGCTGGGCGACGCCCACCGAAGCCGCGGCGTTCGGCGTTCTGGCCGTGCTGGTGCTGGCCATGTTCATGCGCTGTCTGAGCTGGCAGGTGATCGTGCAGTCGGTGCGCGGCGCGGTGCGCGTCACGTCCTCGATCTACCTCATCATCGTCGGCTCCTCGACGTTCAGCCAGGTGCTCGCCTATACGGGCGCGAGTTCCGGCTTCATCGACTACGCCACCAACCAGCACGTCGGCCCGCTGGTGATGCTGCTGATCATGTTCGGCGTGCTGATCATCCTCGGCATGCTGATGGACCCGGCCTCGATCCTGCTGCTGACGGTGCCGATCTTCTTCCCGCTCGCCAACGCGCTCAATTTCGATCCGATCTGGTTTGGCCTGATCGTGCTGATGGGGCTTGAGATCGGGCTTCTGACGCCGCCGTTCGGCGTGTCGCTGTTCGTGATGATGGGGGTCGGGCCGAAAGGCACGACCTTCCCGATGGTCATCAAGGCGGCGATGCCCTACGTCTTCTGCGACCTGCTGGCGGTCGGCGTGCTGATTGTCTTCCCCAAGATCGGCACCTACCTTCCCAGCCTGATACAGCACTGACCTGACCGCTCCATTCCATAGAGGGTGACCCATGGCCCTGCTGCTCGATCCGGCCCCCGGCCGTGCGGAACCGTGGCTCGAAGAGCTGAAGAAGGCGTTCCCCGATCTCGAGGTGCGCGTGTTTCCCGATATCGGTGAGGCGAAGGACATCGAGTTCGCCGCGATCGGGTTCACCTCGCGCGGCAAGGCGCTCGCCGGCTGCCCCAACCTGCGCTTCGTCGCCTCGATCATGGCGGGCGTCGATCATCTGGTGGGCGATCCGGACATGCCCAAGGACGTGCCGCTGGTGCGCGCCTCCGACCCCAAGGGCGACCGGCTGATGAACGAGACGGCGCTGATGCACGTGCTGCGCCATCACCGGCACCTGCACGAATACGCGGTCGACCAGCGGGCGCACGAATGGAAGCCGCGCCGACCGGTGCAGCACTGCGCGACCCGCAAGGTGGCCGTGATGGGGCTCGGCCAGATCGGCCTGCCGCTCGCCCGGTTCCTCGCCGCGTTCGGCTTCGACGTCGCCGGCTGGTCGCGGTCGCCGCGCGACGTGCCGGGCCTGACCCTGTTCCACGGGGCCGACGGGCTCGCGCCGTTCCTCGCCCGCTCGGAGATCCTGGTGAACCTGCTTCCCGTGACGCCGGGGACCGAGGACATCCTCGACGCCCCCGCCTTCGCGCGCATGCCCAAGGGGGCCTGCATCGTCAACCTCGCGCGCGGCCAGCACATCGTCGACGCTGACCTGATCGCGGCGCTCGATTCCGGCCAGCTCGCGGCGGCCACGCTCGACGTGTTCCGCACCGAGCCCCTGCCGCCCGAGCATCCGTTCTGGGACCACCCGCGCATCTCGATCATGCCGCACGTCGCGCGCGCGCCCCATCCGCGCGACCTGGCCCCGCAGGTCATCGAGAACGTGCGCCGGGCGCGGGCCGGTCAGCCGCTGGCCTGGGTGATCGATCGCGAACGGGGATATTGAGCCGAACCGCGCCTTAGCGCGCGCGGACCTTCGGCGACGGCTGGTCCTCGAGTCCCTCGGTCGAAACGACGCGGCGGCGGCGCGCCTCGGGCGGCCGGCGGTCAGGGGGCGTGACGATGCCGCCCGAGACGACCATCTTGATCCCCTCCTCCACCGTCATCGCGAGCACGACCAGGTCATTGCGCGGCACGAACAGCAGGAAGCCCGAAGTCGGGTTGGGCGTCGTCGGCAGGAAGACGTTGACCACGTCCTCCACCGTGTCCTCCTGCACCTGGCCCTCGGTGAAGCCGGTGATGAAACCGATCGCCCAGATGCCGCGGCGCGGATACTCGACCAGCACGACCTCGCGGAACGCGCTCGACTGCTGGGCGAGGACCGTCTCGAAGATCTGCTTGATCGCGCCATAGACGCTGCGCACCACCGGCATCCGCCCGACGATCCGCTCGCCGAGGTGCAGCAGGAATTGCCCGACGAGGCCTGCGGTCAGCGCGCCGATCAGCGTCAGCACGACGAACACGATAACGAGCCCGAGCCCGGGCACCGGGAACGGCAGGTAAGTGCCGGGGTTGTACTCGGGTGGGATCAGCGGCGTGATACGGCCATCGACCCAGGTGACGATCACCCACACGATGTAGGCCGTGATCGCAAGCGGCGCGGTCACCAGCACGCCGGCCAGGAAATGGCGGCGAATATGCAGGCTCAGCCAGGACCGCTTCGGCTTCTGCGCTTCAGGCGGCGCGGGCGGCGGAACCGTCTCTGATTCGTCCAAAGCGAAACCTCACGCGGAACCGGGACACTTCTAGATGGTCATTCGTGTGCGTTCGGGCAAGGGACCCATGCAGCAGGAACAAAGCGGCGCCGTGCGGGGTACATCATGCGACGGCCCAACATCTCGCACCGCGAAAGACGACACCATGACGCCAGACCGCCTACCCCGGCTCGCTGCGCTGGCCACCGCGGTGCCGCCTTACCGGATCGCGCAGGCGGAGCTGACGGCGCGCGCCCACCGGCTGTTCCCCGAATGCGGACGGGCCAACGTCGAGCGGCTGATGCCGGTCTATGCGAATGCGGGCATCGAGACGCGCTATTCCTGCGTGCCCCCCGAATGGTACGAGCGCCCGCATGGCTGGGCGGAGAAGAACCGGCTCTATGTCCAGAACGCCGTCGCCCTTCTTGCGCGCGCATCGGGCGAGGCGCTGGATACCGCGAAACTGGCGGCGCGCGACATCGACGCCATCGTCACCGTCTCGACCACCGGCATCGCGACGCCGAGCCTCGATGCGCTACTGATCGAGCGGCTGTCGCTGCGGCCCGACGTGGAGCGGCTGCCGGTCTTCGGGCTGGGCTGTGCCGGTGGCGTCCTGGGGCTCGCGCGCGCCGCGGCGCTCGCCGCCGGCGCCCCGGGCCGGAATGTCCTGCTCTGCGTGGTCGAGCTGTGCGGCCTCACCTTCCGCCGGGCCGACACCTCCAAGTCCAACGTGGTCGGCACGGCCCTGTTCGGCGACGGCGCCGCAGCGGCGATCGTCTCGACCGCTTGTCACGGACCCGCCCTCGGGCGCGCCGGCCAGCACACCTGGCCCGGCTCGCTCGACATCATGGGATGGAGCGTCGAGGATGACGGGCTCGGCGTCGTGTTCTCGCGCGACATCCCAAGCTTGACGCGCACCGCTTTCCGCGACGTCGCAAGCGAATTCCTCGCCGCGGGAGGACGCGGCTTCGCCGACGTCGACCGCTTCGTCTGCCATCCCGGCGGCGCCAAGGTGCTCGATGCGATGGAGGAGGCGTTCGGCCAACCCCCAGGTGGCCTTGCCGATTCGCGCGAGGTGCTACGTCGCTTCGGCAACATGTCGGCAGCGACCGTGCTGTTCGTGCTGCGGCGCGTGATGGCGTCCGGCGCGCGCGGCCGCTATTTCCTGTCGTCGCTCGGGCCGGGCTTCACCGCCGCCTTCCTGGAGATGACCGCATGACCGGCGCGATCTACGCGGTCGTCGCGCTGGTGGTAATCCAGCGCCTGGCCGAACTCGCCGTGTCGCGCCGCAACGAGAGGCGGCTTCGCGCTGCGGGCGGGATCGAGCACGGCGCCGGCCACTACCCCTTCATCGTCGCGCTTCACGCCGGATGGCTGATGGCGCTCCTCGTCGCCGTACCCGCCTCGGCCGAGCCCGACCCGTGGCTCCTCGCGGCCTACGCCGCGCTGCAGCCGCTGCGCTACTGGACGATCGCGAGCCTCAAGGGCCGCTGGACGACGCGGGTGATCGTCCTGCCCGGCCGGCCGCCGGAGCAAGACGGTCCCTATCGCTGGGTCCGCCACCCCAACTACCTTATCGTCGCCGCCGAGATCCCGCTGCTGCCGCTCGCCTTCGGCGCGGTGTGGCTCGCAGCCGGGTTCGGGCTCGTCAATTTTGCGTTACTGGCCTGGCGCATCC
This sequence comes from uncultured Alphaproteobacteria bacterium, assembly GCA_963817535.1. GTDB lineage: Bacteria > Pseudomonadota > Alphaproteobacteria > MPNO01 > DASWLB01 > CAWGHZ01. The sequence goes on along the minus strand of CAWFOW010000011.1, from coordinate 579,338 downwards.
AGGTGGAAAGCACCGCGCTGGCGGCCGCAAATACCGCCAGATCGACCGACTCGGCCAGCCTCGACCGTCGAATCCCGGCGGAGTAAAATCGCCGCCGACAGTTCAGTCCGGACGGACCGCCGTCCAAGGGGAGAGAGCATATGTCACGTTTCGCCGTTGCCTGCGCGGTCCTCGCGCTCGCCGCCGGGCTAGGTACCTCCGGTCCCACCCGCGCGATGATGCCGAACAACAACGACGCCGCGTCGTCCGGCTCCAGCGAACTGATGAAAAAGGCCACCATGCAGGTCGACATGAAGCAGTACCGCGATGCCGTCGCGACCTTGAAGATGATCCTCGACAAGGACCCGAAGAGCGCCGACGCGCTCAACCTTCTCGGCTACAGCCAGCGTCGCCTCGGCGACCCGACGCTTGCGGTCGAAACCTACAACAAGGCGCTTGCCGTCGATCCCGACCACAAGGGCGCCAACGAGTATCTCGGCGAGGCATATCTCGAGCTCAACAAGCTGCCGCTGGCCGAGGCCCGGCTCGCCCACCTGAACAAGGTCTGCGGGACGAGCTGCAAGGAATACATGGCGCTGGCCCAGTCCATCGCGACCTACAAGGCAGGGCACCACCCGCCGCCAAGCTCGTCGCGGGCCTGGTAGCCGCGCCGCGACGGTGCCGCGGCGATCCATCGGCGAAGCCGCGGCGCTGGCAGTCCGCATCCGCCTGATCGCCGGGCTGGTGCTCCTGTTCTACGTCGCGACGCACCTGATCAACCACGCGCTCGGGCTGGTTTCGCTCGCCGCGATGGAGAATGGCCGGGACTGGTTCCTGGGCTTCTGGCGTATCCCGCCGGTCGAGATCGTCCTGTTCGGGTCGCTGATCCTGCATTTCGGCCTTGCCCACTGGGCGCTCTACCGCCGGCGCGACCTGCGCATGCCGAGAGGCGAGATCGCCCGCGTGCTGCTCGGCCTCGCCATCGTGCCGCTTCTAGCACTGCATGTGGTCGGCACACGCGGCGCCAACGCGATGGCCGGCACCGCCGACACCTACACGCTGGTACTGCTGACGCACTGGAAGTACGCGCGGATCAACCTGATCCTGCAGCCGGCGGCACTGATCGCCGCATGGGCACACGGTGCGATCGGCATCCATTACTGGCTGCGCCTGAAAGCCTGGTACCACTCGGTCGCCTGGCTCCTCTATGCCGCCGCGATCGTCGTGCCGCTCTGCGCGCTGCTCGGCTACGCCGTCGCCGGGCGCGAGGTTTTGCGACTCGCGGCCGACCCCGAATGGCTGCGCGCGGCACTGGCGAACGCCTCGCTGCCGACGGCCGCACAGACCGCGCAGCTCTATGGCGCGATGTATTTCGTGCTGTTCGTGTCGCTGCTCGCGCTCGCGATCGTCGCGGCGGCACGGCTTGCCCGGTCGGTATGGGAGCGCCGCCATGGCATCGTCCGCATCGTCTACCCGAACGGGCGGACGGCGTCCTTCCCGCGCGGCCGCACGATCCTCGATGTCAGCCGCTCCGCCGGCATCCCGCATGCTTCGGTATGCGGCGGGCGCGGGCGCTGCTCGACCTGCCGGGTGCGGGTGGTGCGCGGACTCGACCGGCTTCCCGAGCCGAGCACCGACGAGCGCCGCGTGCTCGACAGGGTGGGCGCGCCACGGAACGTGCGCCTGGCTTGCCAGACCCGCCCGTTCGAGGATCTGGAGGTCATCCCGCTCCTGCCGCCGCACACCGCCTCGATCCGCGACGCGCGCGCCCGCTCGCCTCACCTCGAGGGCGAGGAGCGCGAGATCGCCATCCTGTTCGCCGATTTGCGCGACTTCACCAGCTTCTCGGAGCGCAAACTGCCCTACGACGTGGTGTTCGTCCTCAACCGGTACTTCGCGAACATGGGCCAGGCGGTGGAACAGGCCGGCGGCCATCTCGACAAGTTCATCGGCGACGGGGTGATGGCCTTGTTCGGCATTGACCGCCCCCTGCCCCAGGCCTGCCGCGAGGCGCTCGAGGCGGCACGCGCCATGGGCCGGAACCTCGCCGACCTGAACCGCGCCCTCGCACAGGATATGGAGACGCCGCTGCGCATGGGGATCGGAATCCACGCCGGACCAGCCATCATCGGCGAGATGGGCTATGGCCACGCCACCACGATCACGGCGATCGGCGACTCCGTGAACACGGCGAGCCGGCTCGAAACCATGACAAAGCAGTATCGCGCCCAGCTCGTCGTGTCCGAGGAGGTGGCAATCAGCGCGGGCGTCGACCTCTCCGACTATCCAAGCCACGAGCTCGAGGTGCGCGGCCGGTCGGAGCCGGTCCACGTCCGGGTCATCGCCGACGCCAGCGGGCTGCCGTTATAGACGCCGCATCCTCGGCCCCTGCTCTTCAACCCTTTGAAATACCAACAGATCGTTCCTCTGGCATGGAACTTGCATCGCGTCTTCCGTGACATCGTGAAACGGGATGCAAACATGAACATCAAGATGAAGCCGCAGGCGCAGGCCCTCGAAACCCACCGCATCGTGCTGTCGCTGATGCTCCTGATGGGCGGCGCGCTCACCGCCTGGGCCGTCGGACTCTCCCTGCACGTTCTCTAGAACGCGCTCGTTCCTCCCCCCTCCGTCTCGCCACCCCGTTGCCAACCGATGGTGGCTCGGGGCATAAGCGGGGCAGCCAACAGGCATGGGAGGACGCAATGGCGAAGCTCACACTCGATCAGGCCACCAAGATCATCGAAGGCGCGCAGGCCAAGGCCAAGGCCGAGAAGTACAACCCCCTGACCATCGCCGTGCTGGACGACGGCGGCCACCTCAAGGCGTTCGTGCGCCCCGACGGGCCCGGCGCGCCGCTGCGCCCGCATATCGCGATGGGCAAGGCGTGGGGCGCGGTCGCGTTCGGCGTTTCGTCGCGCGTGTTGGAGACCCGCTTCACCCAGCGCCCGCACTTCCTCAACGCGCTGGTCAACATCTCGTCCTCGGTCGGCGGCGGGCTGGTGCCGGTCGCGGGCGGCGTGATCATCCGCGACGCGGACGGCGAGATCGTCGGCGCCGTGGGAGCCTCGGGCGACACCTCGGACAATGACGAGACCGCCGCCGTCGCCGGCATCGAGGCCGCGGGCCTCAAGGCCGACACCGGCAAGTAAACACCTACCGCCCGCAACCAATTCTTAACCACACGGGGCGAGGCTCGCAGCATGGCTGTGAGCCTCGACACCCAACGCCGCGCGTCCGCTACCGCGCTGATCAGCGAGGACTACCGCGCGATGCAGGCCGAACTGCATCGCAACCCGAACTATGGCGTGGCGTCGGAACATTGGGCGCCGCTGGTCGCACAGGTCGCGAAGCAGGTACGGCCGAAGCGCCTTCTCGATTACGGGGCCGGCAAGGGGCGGCTTGGCGTGGCGCTGAAGCCGCTCCTCGATTTTCCCTTCGATCTGCGGGAATACGACCCGGCGATCCCGGCGATGGCGGCTGCCCCCGAACCCTGCGAGATGGTCGCGTGCCTCGACGTGCTGGAACATATCGAGCCCGGCCGCATCGACGCGGTGCTCGACGATCTGAAGCGCGTGACCCTCATTGTCGGGGTTTTTACCTTCGCGACCGGACCCGCCGTCAAGATCCTGCCCGATGGCCGCAACGCCCATCTCATCCAGCAGGGACCGGAATGGTGGATGGCGCATCTGTTCAAGCGCTTCGCGGTCAAGCAGTTCATCGACCAGAACGAATCCTTCTGGGTCATCGTGACCCGTCGCAAGGACGCCTGACCTCATTCCGAATCGCCGCGCGTGCTAGCGTGCGCAAGTGAACGTCATCTTCTTCGCGATGATCCTGGTCGCATTCGCGACGGCGGCGGTACGCGAGCTCGCGTGGCACGCGCCGACGCCCGACGCCGCCGGACCGATGCAGACGCTCGCTGCCGGCATGATCAAGGCGGCCGGCGATTCCGTGACGCTCGCCATCGGGCTGGTGGGCGTGATGACGCTGTTCCTCGGGCTGATGAAGGTCGCGGAACAAGGCGGCCTGCTCACCATCATCGCGCGGACGATCCGGCCGCTGATGGTGCGCGCCTTCCCCGGCGTGCCGGCCGACCATCCGGCGATGGGCGCGATGATCATGAATCTCTCGGCCAACGCGCTCGGGCTCGGCAACGCGGCGACACCGTTCGGCATCCGCGCCATGCAGCAGCTCGACCGGCTGAACCCGCACAAGGGCACCGCGTCCGACGCGATGGTGCTGTTCCTCGCCATCAACACGTCCAGCGTCACACTGCTGCCGACGGGCGTGATCGCGCTGCGCGCCGCGGCCGGCTCACATGACCCGGCGGGCATCCTGCCGACGACACTGTTCGCGACGATTTGCTCAACCAGCGTCGCGGTGCTCGCGGCCTTCGCCTATCGCCGTTTCGCGCCGTTCGGCAGACCAGAGACTGCCGCCCCCGCCGCGCTCGAGGACGCGCCCGACACGGCCGAGGCCGGGTTCGCCGAAACCGAGCCGGGCGACGCCACCGCCGCCGCCACCGACCTCGCGGAAAGCGCCGCCTATCCCGGCTGGGTCACCGCGCTTGCCTTCGCCGCCATATTCGCCTTCGTGCCCGTGACGATCCTGTATGGGCGGGCGATCTCGCCCTGGATTGTGCCAGGTCTCGCCGTGGGGCTGCTGGGGTTCGGGGTGGCGCGACGCGTCAGGGTCTACGAGGCGTTCGTGGATGGCGCGCGCGACGGATTCCAGGTCGCGATCCGCATCATCCCCTACCTCGTCGCCATCCTGGTCGCGGTCGCCATGCTGCGCGAATCGGGCGCGCTTGAGATCGCCGTCTCCGCACTCGGCAAGGTGACGGGCCCGCTCGGCCTGCCCGCCGAGGCGCTGCCGATGGCGCTGCTCCGACCTCTGTCGGGATCGGGCGCGTACGGCGTGCTCGCCTCGATCATCAACGATCCGGCGATCGGGCCGGACAGCTACACCGGCTACCTGGTCTCCACCTTCCAGGGTTCGACCGAGACGACGTTCTACGTGCTCGCCGTCTATTTCGGCGCGGTCGGCATCCGGCGCGTGCGCCACGCGCTGGCCACCGCGCTGACCGCGGATCTCGCGGGGATCATAGCCGCCGTCGTTATCTGCTCGCTTCTGTACGGCTAGGCGCTTTCGGCATGGGACGGCCGAACCGATCGTGCGCCGGCCGGTATCGGTCGACCAGCCGGATGACATCGAGGCTCGCCATCTGGCGCAGCGCCGGGAAGCGCCAGGCGAACGCGACGGCCGTGACAAGGGTTGCCGCGCCGCCCACCACCACTGCCGGCACGGTGCCCCACCAGCTTGCCGTCACGCCCGACTCGAACTCGCCCACCTCGTTCGAGGCACCGACGAACACGCCGACCACCGCGCCCACCCGGCCGCGCATCTCGTCGGGCGTGATGATCTGCACCATCGTGTGGCGGATGAACACGCTGACCACGTCGGCGCAGCCCATCACGAACAGCGCGCCGAGCGAGAGGTAGAAGCTGGTCGAGACCCCGAACACCATGACGCCCGCGCCGAAGATCGCGACCGAGGCGAGGAGCTTCGCCCCCGCCCGCTTGGTGACCGGGCGCTGGGTGAGCACCAGCGCGCCGAGGAACGCGCCGGCCATCAGCGCCGAGCGCAATATGCCGAAACCCTCGGCGCCGACATGCAGGATGTCGCGCGCATAGACCGGCAAGAGCGCGGTCGCCCCGCCGAACAGCACCGCGAACAGGTCGAGCGCAATGGCGGCGAACACCACCTGGCGCGTCCAGATGAAGCGCAGCCCCGCCGCCAGCACGTCGAGCGTGACCGGCTCGCGCGAGATCGTCTGGCCGCGCGTGCGGATGAACAAGGTGAGCCCGAACGCGGCGGCGAGCAGCACCGTGGAGGTCGCGTAGACCGGCACCTCGTTCACCCCGGCCGCGGTGCCGATAGCGATCAGGACCCCGCCGAGCGTCGGCCCGGCAATGCGCGAGACCTGGTTGCCGGAGGACTGCCAGGCGACGGCGTTGCCGAACATCTCGGGCGGGACCAGGATCGGCACCATCGCCTGGTTGAGCGGCGCGTAGAAGGCGCGCGCGACGCCGAACAGCACGAGCAACACCATGATCAGCCCGAACGCCGCGGCGTCGGACACGGTCATCGCGAAGAAGATCGCCGCGCCCAGCGCTTGCAGCGCCACGCAGGAGGCGAGGATCTTCACCCGCGAGAACCGGTCCGCGACCAGACCTGTCACCAGGAACAGCACGATGAACGGCGCGAACTGCGCGAGGCCCACGAGGCCGAGCGCGAACTGGCTGCCGGTCAGGCGGTAGACCTGCCAGCCGACCGCGGTCGACAGCATCTCCATCGCCAGCGCCACCAGGATGCGCGATACCCAGTACACGGCGAAGGGCGGGTGGCGCAGCGCGCCGAGCCCGCCATGGCGTCTTCGGTCGGGACTCACGGCTCGGCCGGTGCAGCCACCACCAGCACCCAGTAGGTCCGGTAGGATGCCTTCCCGTCATCGTGCAGATTTAAGGCATAGCCCGTGCCGAGCTGGACCGCCTCGGCCGCCAGCAGGTTGCGCCGGTGCGGCGGGCTCTGCATCCAGCCCGAGACCGCGTCGCGCGCATCCTTCGGCCCGCCGGACAGGTTCTCCGCCGCGAAGGAATAGGCATAACCGGCGGCCGCGAGCCGCGCGGTCAGGGTCTCGCCGTTCGGCCCGCGATGGGCGAAATAGTCGTTCTCGGCCATGGCGCGCGCCTGAGCCTCGGCCATCCGCGCGAGCCGCGCATCCGGCCGAAGCGCGCGGAGCCCGTGCGCGATGCGTTCGTCATTCACCGCGCGGACGAGGGAAGCTGCGGGGCCTGGAGGCGCGGGCGGGACGGACGGTCCCGCCCCGGCCGGCGCGACGCAGGCGGCAAGCGCGAGCGCCGCCACCAGGGGCGCGGCGAAACGCGCGGGACGTGACAGGGCACGCAACGGAGTCAGCGGCTTTGCAGCACCTGGCCACCCAGATTGGTGATCTTGTCGACGCGGATCAGGACGGCGATGCCCTTGTTCTCGGGATCCTTCTCGAGCTCGGCGGCGACCACCATGGGCTTCACCTTCTCGCGCGTTTCTCCGCTCGGATGAAGCTCCGCCGTCCCGTAGAAGCGCAGCGACCCGCCGCCCCCGAGCTTTTGCGCCGCCGCCTGGTTGCGGTAATAGACAACGACCTTGGGGTTCTTGCGCAGGTTCTCGATAGCGCTGCGGTGCGCCCGCTCCCAGTAGGCGAGCGTCTGGTCGTCGAACACCAACATGCTTCCCTTGGGGCCGACGCTGGGAAAGCCATCCTCGGTGATCGTGCCGAGCAGGCACGGCACCCCGTCTTCCAGCGCCTTGTTTACAAAGGCGCGCATGTCGTCGGTGATCTTGATCATCTGAATTCCCGGATTGGTGGGGCGCGAGCGGCGCCGCGAAATGCGTGCACCAGCATCGCCAAATGGGCGCATCGGGTCAATCGTGGTACGATGGCGGCAAGGCGCGGCAAGCGCCAGAGGCAGCGAAAGGATCGATCATGAGGTACGCACTCTGCGCGGCCGTGGCCGCGCTTCTCTGCGCCAGCGCTTCACCGTCGATGGCGGCCGGCGTGACCGTGCTGCGCGGCGGCGCCGCGGCTCAGTCCGCCGCCGGCAATTCCACCATCCTGCGCGGCAGCGGGTTCGCCCACGCGATGACGGCCGCGGCCGAGACCCGGCCGGCCGCGACCATGGCCATCGCCGGCGGCACCGTGCTGTGGCTGATCGACGCCGACGGCCAGATCAAGGCGTGCGGCGTGCGCGGCTCGGGCCGCGTCGGCGCGCCCGACGTCGTCCATTGCAGCGCCGGCCCGGTGGTGCAGTAGCGAACACCGCTACCCCTTCGCGGCGATCATCTCGACCTCGATCTTGAAGTCGGGATGCGCGAGGCCGGCGACGATCAGCAGGGTCGCCGCCGGGTGGTTGCTGCCCATGAAGCGCGAGCGGGTCTCGCGCAAAGCTGGCGCATCGTCGCGGCTGGTGATGAAGGTGGTCACCTTGACCACATCCTCGAATCCCATGCCCGCGTCGGCCAGGACGGCGGCGAGGTTGGTGAAGGCATTCTCGGCCTGGTCCCGGAACGTCTTGCCGATCTCGCCCTTGGCGTCGACGCCGACCTGGCCGGCGATATAGAGCGTGCGCGAGCCGGCGGGTGCCTCGACCGAATGGCTGTAGGCGCCTTGCGGCGGGGCGATGGTTGTGGGGTTGCGGAACCGGTTCATGGCGATCCTCCCTGTCGGTCGGCCGCCATGTTAGCGCAGAGTGCGCGCCATCAGAACCGCGGGTTGGAAACGCCGCCCATCTCGCCGGGCGTGATGCGGCCGTCGCGGTTTCGGTCGGCGCTGCGGAAGCGCGAATCAAACCTTTCCATCAGCATGCGGCGGCGTTCCGCATCAACGGCGTTGGGATTGGCGGGCGCGGCCCGCATGCGCGCCGCAGTGTATTCGTCAGCAGAGATCGTGCCGTTGCCGTTGAGGTCGTAGCGCCGGAAGCTGGGATCTGTGGGCGAAACCGGCGCGGCGCTCGAGGCGCCGCCAGGCGACGCCCCGAGGTTGGGCGAGGCCAGCGCCGACCTGCCGCCATAAAGCCGGCGCAGCGCGTTGCCCGTCGCCGAATTTACCGGGCTGGGCGAGGGCTGCGCGAACGGGTTGCTATAGAGCCGGTCGGCCGGGTTGCGGTAGAGGTCGCGCAGGGCGCCGTTGGCGCCCGGCACCGACGGCCCGGCGAAGGGCGCCTGCCGGGCCTGCTCTTCCGGATCGGGATAGAGCGCATGCGGCATGACACCGACGGTCGGCGCCGGAAGGCCGGCCCGCTCAGGAGCGGCCCGCCGCGGCGCGGCGGTACTTTGCGCGGCAGCCATGCCGGCCACGGCCAGTGCAAAGGCGAACGAAACGACGACGGCGGAAAGGCGAAGGGTCCGGATCATGTGACGCGATCCCGTATGGTGCCCGGCTAATCTGGCCCCGGCGCGCCGGCGCGTCAACGCGCGGCTAATAGGCGTACTCCTTGAACACCGGATCGATATCGCCGTGCCACTCGTCGCGGAAGCGCCGCAGCTTGGCCTCGGCGGGCGTTTCGCCGGCATCGACGATTCGGGTCAGCACCTCGAGGAATCCACTTTCGTCCGAGCCGCCCCCGTCCTGGCGGTTCCGCGCCTTCAGCCCGGCGCGCGCAATGGCCAGGATCTGGGCGGCAACGTCTCCGACCGTGCCCTTGCGGAAAGGCGTCGCCAGCGCGCGCTTGGGCACCTCGGCCCGCAGCGCCTCGTGATCGGCCAGTGTCCAGTCCTTGACCAGGTCCCACGCTGCGTCGAGCGACGGGTTGTCGTAGAGAAGGCCGGTCCACAGCGCCGGCAGGGCGCAGAGCCGGCTCCACGGCCCGCCGTCGGCGCCGCGCATCTCGAGGTAGCGCTTGAGCCGCACCTCGGGGAATATCGTGGTCAGATGGTTCATCCAGTCGGACAAGGTCGGCGTCTCGCCCGGCAGCGCGGGCAGCCTTCCGACCATGAAATCGCGGAACGACTGGCCGGCGACGTCGATATAGCGTCCGTCGCGATAGACGAAGTACATCGGCACGTCGAGCGCGTAGTCGACATAGCGCTCGAACCCCATCCCGTCCTCGAACACGAAGGGCAGGATGCCGCAGCGGTCGGGGTCGGTGTCCTCCCAGACGTGGCTGCGATATGAGAGGTACCCGGACGGCTTGCCCTCGACGAACGGCGAGTTGGCGAACAGTGCCACCGCGATCGGCTGCAGCGCGAGCCCGACGCGAAACTTCTTCACCATGTCGGCTTCCGACGAGAAGTCGAGATTCACCTGCACCGTGGCGGTGCGCAGCATCATGTCGAGACCGAGCGTGCCCACCTTGGGCATGTAGCGCCGCATGATGGCGTAGCGCCCCTTGGGCATCCACGGCACGTCTTCGCGTCGCCATTTGGGGTCGAAGCCGAGCCCGATCATCCCGAGCCCGAGCTCGCCCGCCACCTCCTTCACCTGGGCAAGGTGGGTGTGCACCTCGTCGCAGGTCTGGTGCAGCGTCTCCAGCGGCGCGCCCGACAGCTCGAACTGGCCGCCCGGCTCCAGCGTGATGTTGCAGTCGCCGCCGGTGAGCGCGATGACATTGCCGTCCTCGATGACCGGCTCCCAGCCGAAGCGGGTGAGGCCGGAGAGCAGCGCGCCGATGCCGCGCGGGCCCTCATGCGGGGCGCGGCGCAGCGTCTCGAGCTGGAAGACGAACTTCTCGTGCTCCGTGCCGATCCGCCATGCGGCGGGCGGCTTCGAGCCATCCTCCAGATGCGCAACGAGGTCGGTGCGGTCCGCGATGGGTGCCGCGACGGTAGTGGCTGGGGCGGACATGGACTCCTGATCGCTCGACCGTTACGCCGGTGCGCCACCCCCGGACGGGCGCGGCCGCCAGTCCCCCAACCGCGCCTGCCAGCACGCGAGTGCGGCCACCGACGCGGTATCGGCCCGGAGGATGCGGGGGCCCAAGCCGACGGGAATAACAAAGGGCGTTTTCGCGAGGGCGTCAAGCTCGGCCTCCGCGAAGCCGCCCTCGGGCCCGGTCAGCACGGCCCAAGGACCGGGCGCGGCTCCGGCGAAGGGCGCCAGCGCATCGTCGACCGACGGGGCCCGGCCGGTCTCGTCGCAGACCATCAGATGGCGGTCGGCCGGCCAGTCGGCCAGCAGCGCGTCGATGGTCACCGGCTCGGCCACGTCGGGCACGTCGAGTCGGCCGCACTGCTCGGCCGCCTCGATGGCGTTGGCGCGCAGCCGTTCGGTGTTGACCCGGGCGACCGCCGTGTGGCGGGTGATGACCGGGCGGAGTGCCGAGACGCCCATCTCGGTGGCCTTGGCGGCGACGAAGTCGATCCGCGCCCGCTTGATCGGCGCAAAGGCGAGCCAGAGATCGGGCGCGGAATGCTGGACCCGGAGCCGCTCGTGCACGGCGAGCGAGCACCAGCCGCGCCCGATCCCGTCGATCGTCGCACGCCATTCGCCGTCGCGCCCGTTGAACATGGCCACCGCCTCGCCGCGCCCGAGCCGCAGCACCGTGCCGAGATAGTGTGCCTGGGCGGCGGCAAGCCCGACCGCCTGGCCGGCGGCCAGCACCTCCTCCACGAACAACCGGAACTTCGGTCCGCCGGACGACATGCCCCTACCCTTTCTTCGGCAGGCGTCGCATGAAGGGCTCGCACACCCGATCGGGCAGCGCGCCGCCGAGCCAGGCGAGGAAATAGGTCGGGAACGGGAAGGCGATGCGCCCGCGGTCGCGCGCGAGGCCGCGCACCACGATCCCTGCGGCGCGCTCGGCCGACATCAGGAAGGGCTGCGGGAAGTGATTGCCCTCGGTCATGCGCGTCGTGACGAAGCCGGGACAGATCACCGAGACGCGGATGCCCTCCGCGTAGAGCTGCCCGCGCAGCGCTTCGCCCCACGAGCGGAGCGCCGCCTTGGACGCGCAATAGGCGGGTGCGCCCGGATAGCCGCGGAACCCGGCGAGCGAGCTCATGATCGCGATCTGGCCGCGCACCCCGTCCCGCGGCGCACGCCCGCGCATCGCCTCGATTGCGGGAAACACGGTGTTGAACACGCCGTCGACATTGATGGAGAAGATGCGGCGCGCCTGGTCCTCGGCCTCGTCGCCGCGCCCTGAGCCGTCGGAGATGCCCGCATTGGCGATCACCAGGTCGAGCGCGGCAGCGCGGTCGCGCTCGGCGATCCAGCCCCGCATATCCTCGCGGTCGGTCACGTCGGCGACCCGCCCGGTGGCCGCGGCCCCCTTCGCCCGGCATTCGGCGGCGACCGCTTCGGTCCGCTCGGGGTCGCGGCCGGACAGCGCGATGGTCACGCCGGGCGCCGCATAGGCGCGCGCGAGCGCCGCACCGATGCCCGACGAGCCGCCGGTGATCAGGATCGAACGCGGCGCCTGCATACGATTCTCCGCCCCGTGTTGGCGCTCGGGTCCTGCGCCGCTATAGTCGCGCCACCCCGCCCGTCGCAACCTATGAGGTTTCGTTGACCGTCGCCAGCATGACCGGCTTCGCCCGCGCCGAAGGGTTCCAGGACGGCTATGCCTGGTCGTGGGAGGTCCGCAGCGTCAACGGTCGCAACCTCGATCTGCGCGCCAAGCTGCCGCCGGGCAACGAGGCGCTGGAGATGAAGGCGCGGGCGCAGTGCGCCGACCGGTTCCGGCGGGGCTCGATCTCGTTGAACCTCAACCTGTCGCGGACCGAACGCGCGGCACGCATCCGGGTCAACCGCGAGGTGCTGGACCAGATGGTCGCGCTGGCCCGCGAGGTGGGCGGCCAGATCGGCGCGCCGCCGCCGACGGTCGAAGGACTCCTCGGGCTGCACGGCGTCGTCGAGCGGGTCGAGGAGGAGGAGACGGAGGAAAGCCGCGCCGCGCGCGAAGGCGCCATGGAAAAGACGCTTGGCCAGGCCATCGGCGCGCTGGCCGCCATGCGCGCCGACGAGGGCGCCCGGCTGGAAACGACCGTTTCGGCTCACCTCGCCCGTATCGCAGAGCTTGCCGCAAGCGCGACCAGGACGGCTGCCGCCCACCCCGAGGCGCTGAAGCGCCGCCTTGCCGAGCAGGTCGCGGCGCTGCTCGAGGCGCGCGTCGGCCTCGCCGAGGAACGGCTCGCTCAGGAGGCGGCGCTGCTCGCCACCAAGGCCGACGTGCGCGAGGAGATCGACCGGCTGAACGCCCATGTCGCCGCCGCGCGCGAACTTCTGGCCCAGGGCGGGCCGATCGGGCGCCGGCTCGATTTCCTGTGCCAGGAATTCAACCGCGAGGCCAACACATTGTGCTCGAAGGCGACCGACATCGAGCTCACCCGCATCGGGCTCGACCTCAAGGCGTCGATCGAGCAGCTCCGCGAGCAGGTCCAGAACATCGAATAGGCCGGCGCCCATGCCATCCGACCCCATCGCCCGCCGCGGCCTCATGCTGGTGCTGTCCTCGCCCTCGGGTGCGGGCAAGACGACCATCTCGCGCGCGCTGCTGGAGCGCGACCCGGCGCTCGAGATGTCGATCTCGGTGACGACGCGCCCGCGCCGCCCGGGCGAGAAGGAGGGGCGCGACTACTATTTCATCGATCCCACCGAGTTCTCGCTGATGCGCAACCGGCAGGAGCTTCTCGAGCACGCCAAGGTGTTCGACCACTATTACGGCACGCCGCGCGCGCCGGTGGAGGACGCGATCGCGCGCGGGCGCGACATCGTGTTCGACATCGACTGGCAAGGGACCCAGCAGCTCAAGCAGTCGGCGCGCGACGACCTGGTCAGCGTATTCATCCTGCCGCCGTCCACCTCGGAGTTGGAGCGCCGCCTGCAGACCCGGGCGCGCGACCCGAAGGACGTGGTGGCCCGCCGCATGGCCAAGGTGGTCGACGAGATCAGCCACTGGGCCGAGTACGACTACATCATCGTCAATCGCGACGTGGATGAGAGCGTGCGCAACGTCGAGGCGATCGTCACCGCCGAGCGGCTGCGCCGCGAGCGCCAGGTCGGCATCACCGATTTCGTCGCCCGGCTGCGCGAGGGGCAGTAGCGCTCGAGACGCGGGTCAGTTCAGCCCGACCCCCGCGCAGATCGTAACCAGGATCGTCTGGATCCGGTTCACGTCCAGAAAGGCAGGGAAGGCGAGCCCGCTGATGAACACCAGCGCCAGGATCAGCCAGTATTCGGCCTTCATCTTCGGCATGGGCGCAGTGTAGCGGCATTCGGCCGCGGCGGCGAGAGGCCGCGAGATTGAGTTGCCGACCCGCAATGCCCCGAAACGATCACAGGACGATGGCGCCGATGGTCCCAAATTGAGTTCATGGGACGGTTCGGCCCGAAGAATGAGCGGAATATTGTCAGGAAGGCGGCCCTCGCTCTCGCGCTGGTGTTTGGGATTGTCGGTGCCGACGCGGCCTTCGTGATGTCGGCGCAGGGTGCCGAGCGGCCGCCCGGTCTGGTTCCCGGTCATCTGGGCCAGTTCTGCTACTCCTCGCTGCGGGGTTGCGCGGTGACGTTCATCCCGCCGCGAATCATGCCCTGGCACGACCGGGCGGCGCTGCGCGGCCGTACGGGCGGCGGCAACCCGCAGGAGCGGCCCGTCACGCCCTATGCGCAGGCGCCCGACACGATCTCGCCCGGCTCCGGCGTTTCGCCGACCGGGCCCGACATCGACACGCGGTCCTATGGCGGGGGCTATTTCGATCTGCCCCGCCCGCCGGAAGCGGCAGAGGCGGAGGACTGACCGGCCGGTGTGTTCGGCCAAGGGCGCGGCGTCCTCAGCCCTTGCCGTCGAGCTTGTCGAACGCCTCGCGCATGTGGCGGAACGCGTTCACCCCGGCCGGCACGCCGCAATAGACGGTCGCGTGCAACAGCGTCTCGGCGATCTCTTCCCGCGTGCAGCCGTTGGTGAGCGCCCCGCGCACGTGCGTTTTCAGCTCCTCGGGCTTGTCGAGCGCGGTCAACATGGCAAGGTTCAGCAGGCTCCGCGTCTTGCGCGGCAGGCCGGGCCGGGTCCACGCCGCGCCCCAGCAGAATTCCGTCACCATGTCCTGCAGCATCGCGGCCAGCGGATCGGTCTCGGCACGCTTGATCTGCGGATCGACATATTCCGATCCCAGTACTTCGCGACGAACCTTCAGCCCCTCTTCGTAAAGCTTCGACTTGGCCATCTTTTCCTCCTTTGCAGCCGTCAATCGGCCGTCGGTGTGAGCCGGAACTCGATCACCTCGGGCCGGCTCAAGAGATGTTGCGCCAGCCGATCGATGTTCGTCGGATCGCGGCTGTGTATGACCATACGGTATTCCAGGACCGCACCGCCGTCGCGCAGGAAGTAACCGATCTCGGCGATCTTGAGGCCCTGCGCCCCAATCATCTCACGCACCTGGGCCTCGGTCATTGCCGCCTTGCGGTCGAAGCGCAGATGGTGCTGCGTATATTTGTCGGTCTCGAGCCGCCGCTCGATGCGCAGGAACAGGGTCAGCATCACCAGGATGGCGAGCGTCACCACCACCCCCTCGAAATACATGCCGACACCGAATAGGATACCGAGTGCCGCCGTCGCCCAGATCGAGGCGGCTGTCGTCAGGCCGCGCACCGACGGCCCCTCCTTGAAGATCACGCCGGCACCGAGGAAGCCGATGCCGGTCATGATGCCCTGGGCCATGCGCGTCGGATCGATACGGTAGAGGTCCGACGGCAGGCCCTCCAGCCACTGGGCGCCATTGGTCGACAGCAGCATGAGCATCGCCGAGGCGAGGCAAACCAGAGCGTGCGTCCGAAACCCGGCCGGCCGGCCGCGATAAGTGCGTTCCAGACCGATCAGCGCACCCGCCAAGATCGCCGCGCCCAGCCGCAGCACGATCTCGAGTTGGGCGTCGGTCATTGCCAACTCAATGATGCGCCGGAGACGCCGCCTCGTCGAGGCAGGGGCCCTCCTCGAGCTGAATGGTCGTGTGACCGATGCCGTAGTGCGCGACCAGATAGTCGTGAACGCCGCCGAGCACGGCATCGCGATCCGCCCCCGGCGCCACCGTCGCATGCAGCGTGATCAACGGCCGCTCGCTGGTCAGCGACCAGACATGCACGTGGTGGATGTCCGAGACGCCCGGCACCGCGGCCGCCAGCGCGCCGCGGAGCGCGCTTACGTCGAGCCAGTCGGGCGTGCCCTCGAGCAGGATGTGGCCGGAGCGGCGAAGAAGCGCCCATGCGCTGCGCAGCACCAGGGCCGCCACCGCGATCGACAGGATCGGGTCGATCGGCGTCCAGCCCGTCTGCATAATGACGATGCCGGCGCCAACCGCCGCCACCGAACCCAGAAGGTCGCCCAGCACATGCAAGGCCGCGCCCTGGACGTTCAAATTCTCGTCGCCGTGTAGCAGCGCGAACGCGACGAGGTTGATCACCAGCCCGAGCCCGCCGATCGCCAGCATGGTGGTACCGTCGACCGGGACCGGCGCCGTCAGCCGGCGCGCCGCCTCGATGGCGATGCCGATCACCACCACGATCAAGACCGAGCCGTTGACGAAGGCCGCGAGCACCTGGGCCCGGTGGTAGCCGAACGAGCGCTGCGTGTCGGCCGGCCGACGCCCGAGCCGGAAGGCGAACCAAGCGAGCGCCAGCGCCGCGGCATCGGTCAGCATGTGACCCGCATCGGCGAGCAGCGCGAGCGAACCCGCCATCAACCCGCCCCCGGCCTCGACCACCATGAAGCCGGCGGTGATGCACATCACCCAGAAGATGCGGCGCTCGTTCGCGGCGGTCGCCGCGCCGTGATCGTGACTATGGCTATGGTCATGACCATGGCCGTGCGCCTGCCCGTGATGGTGATGGCCGTCCGGCATAGGGTCGTCCGGTGCCCGCTCCATGTTGCAACTCTAACCGCCCCTGCCCGCGATTTCGAGGGCGCGACGATTCGCCAGGGAAACGCGACGCGGCGCGGATCGTTCGACGGAAGGCCCCGAAGCGGACCGGTATTCTGGTATAAACGCGCCCCGGAGCGGAAGGAGCGGCCATGCGCGTCGGCGTGCCGAAGGAGATCAAGACCCACGAATACCGGGTCGGCATGACCCCGCCGGGGGTGCGCGAGCTGGTGGCGCATGGCCACCAGGTTCTGGTCGAGACCAATGCCGGCCACACGATCGGCATCGACGACGGCCACTACGCGGCAGCCGGGGCGAAGATCGCAAAGGACGCGGCGGAGCTGTTCGGCGGTGCCGACATGGTGGTCAAGGTGAAGGAGCCGCAGCCCGCCGAGATTGCCATGCTGCGACCGGGCCAGGTGCTGTTCACCTACCTGCATCTCGCCCCGGACCCCGACCAGACGCAAGGGCTGATCGACTCGGGTGCCGTCGCCATCGCCTACGAGACGGTGACCGCCGCGGCGGGCGGACTGCCCCTGCTCGCGCCGATGAGCGAGGTGGCGGGGCGCATGGCGGTGCAGGCCGGCGCCAACTGCCTGGAGATCGAGCGCGGCGGGCGCGGCCTGCTGCTCGGCGGCGTGCCCGGCGTCGGACCCGCCAAGGTGGTGATCATCGGCGGCGGCGTGGTCGGCTCGAACGCCGCCCTGATCGCCACCGGCATGGGGGCGCAGGTGACGATCCTCGACCGCTCGCTGTCCCGGCTCGCCGTGCTCGACTGGCAGTTCGGCAACCGCGTCACGACGCTCTATTCCACCACGCACGACATCGAGGAACAGGTGGCGACGGCCGACCTGGTGATCGGCGCGGTACTGGTGCCCGGCGCGGCGGCGCCGAAGCTGGTCACCCGCCGGATGGTGAAGGACATGAAGCGCGGCTCGGTGATCGTCGACGTCGCGATCGACCAGGGCGGATGCTGCGAGACCAGCCGCCCGACCACCCATGCCGACCCGACCTATATCGAGGAAGGCGTCGTGCATTACTGCGTCGCCAACATGCCGGGCGCGGTGGCGCGCACCTCGACCTTCGCGCTCAACAACGCGACTCTGCCCTTCGTGCTGACCCTGGCCGAGAAGGGCTACCGCAAGGCGCTGGCCGACGACGCGCATCTGCGCGCCGGGCTCAACATCCATCGCGGCCGCATCACCTATCGCGCCGTCGCCGAGGCACAGGGGCGCGACTTCACCCCCGCCGAAGACGCGCTGGCGCAGTGAGCGCCCTTGCCCGACTTCGCGTCCGGTGCGAGGCGCTGCCGGGCAATGTGCGCGGCGTGCTGTGGATCCTGGCGGCGAGCTTCATGCTCACCGTCATGTTTGCGGCGATCAAGCGCGTGGTGGCCGACGAGCCCGCCTTCGTCGTCGCCCTGTTCCGCACCCTGATCGCGTTCCTCTGCCTGGTGCCGTGGGCGCTGCGCGGCGGGATCCCGGCCGTGCGCACCGCGCGGCCGTTCGGTCATCTGCTGCGCTCGGCCTGCGGGATCGGCGCGTTCGCATGCCTCACCTTCGCGCTCGAGAAGCTGATCCTGTCGGATGCGATGGTGCTGACCTTCTCCTACCCTCTGTGGACGATCCTGATCGCAGCCGCCTTCATGGGCGAGCGCGTGCGGCTGCGCCGGACGCTCGCCACCGTCGCCGGTTTCATCGGGGTCGTGCTGGTGGTGAAGCCGCAGGGCGGGATCTCGCCGGCGGCGCTCCTTGCCCTCGCCTCCGCCGTCCTGTCGTCGCTCGCCCTGGTCAACGTCAAGCGGCTGACGACGACCGAGCCGCCGCAGCGCATCGTGTTCTACTTCTTCTTCTTCGGCGTGCTGATACTGCTGGGGCCCGCCATCTGGACCTGGAAGACGCCCAACCTGGAGCAGTTCGCCTGGCTCGTCGTGTCCGGCGTCACGGGGGTGATCGGCCAGACCTGGCTGACCAACGCCTACAAGGCGGGCGAGATCACCGTGATCCAGCCGATGGACTTCACCCGCGTGCCGATGGCCGCCGTCATCGGGTTCGTGATGTGGGGCGAGGTGCCGGACGCGCTGGCCGCGACCGGCACGGTCATCATCATCTGCTCGTCCGCCTACATCGTCTATCGCGACGCGCAGCTCCGCCGCCAGCGTGCGAAGACAGCGTAATCATTCAGAGACTGTCACCCCGGCCAAGCCGTTGACGAAGACAGCGGCGCGAGCCGGGGCCCATCTCGCCGTGTCCAAATTCCGTGCGAAATGGGTCCCGATTGCCTACCGGTCCTTGATCGGCTTCACCTTACGCTTGCCGCGCCCGGTATAGGCCGAGAGCGGGCGGATCAGTCGATTGTCGGCCGACTGCTCGAACACGTGCGCACACCAGCCGGTGATCCGGCTCATCACGAAGATCGGCGTGTAAAGATCGATCGGGAATCCCATCAGATAGTAGGCGGGCCCGGCCGGGAAATCGAGGTTGGGATAGATGCCCTTCTCGCCCACCATGATGCGCTCGAGCTCCGCCGAGATGCGCATCCATTTGTCGTCTTTGGCGTAGCGCGACATGTCGGCGAGCGCCGCCTTCATGGTGGGGACGCGGGAATCGCCCTTGCGGTAGACGCGGTGGCCGAACCCCATGACGAGCTGCTTGTCGGCGAGGCGCTTCCGCAGCCACGCCTCGGCGCGCTCGGGCGTGCGGATCTCCTGCAGCATGTGCATCACCGCCTCGTTGGCGCCGCCATGCAGCGGTCCCTTCAGCGCCGCGATCGCCGCCGTCGCCGCGCCGTAGATGTCGGCGCGGGTCGACGACACGACGCGGGCGGTGAAGGTCGAGGCGTTGAAGCTGTGCTCGGCGTAGAGGATCAGCGACACGTCGAAGGCGCGCACGACCGCCTTCGGCGGCACCTTGCCGAAGCACATGTTGAGGAAGTTCTCGGCCATCGAGAGGTCGCTGCGCGGCCTGATGCGCCGCTTGCCGTTGCGCAGCCGGAAGTCCGTGGCGATCATGGTCGGGATCTTGGCGAGCATCTTCATCGCCCGCGCGCGGTCCTTCGCCTCGCCCTCGCCGCCCCACGCCACCTCCTCGGTGCCGAGAAAGCTCACCGCCGTGCGGATCGTGTCCATCGGGTGGGCGGATCTGGGGAACTGGGCGATGGCGCGCAGCAGGCGCGGCGAAAGCTCGCGCTCCGCCCGCTCGGCCTTGCGGAAAGCGTTGAGCTGGCTCCGCGTCGGCAGCTCGCCGTTCCACAGGAGATACGCGACCTCCTCGAACGTGCAGCTCCGGGCGAGCTCGTCCACCGGGTAGCCGCGATAGGTGAGCGAGGAGAGCTCCTGGATCACCTCCGACACGGCGGTCGTGTCGACCACCACCCCCGCCAGGCCCTTTTCGATCTTCGCCGGCGCTTTTGCCATCCGTTCCCCCTTTTCGTATCTATCCTTAGTAACCGGCAGCCTCGCCGCCGGACCCCTCTCCCTGTCCCTCTCCCTCAAGGGGAGAGGGGACCCTGGTACAACCGCCTAATGTCACCGTCTGCACCGCGTTCGACGCTGACGCACAGGCCATTGTGTTCACCACCCCCCCTTGAGGGCTTGGCGCCTGCCCGGCGTCCACTGGACGCCGGGCCCGGACATGCCAGTGACATGTCCGGCGGCGCCAAGGGTTGGGGAGAGCGGTTCTGTCCGCGCCGCTCATACCTTGAAGTTGAACACGTCGCGGTCGAACGCGGCGTAGTCCTCGTAGCGCAGCAGCTCGTAAAGGCGCTTGCGCGTCATCATGCGGTCGATCAGCGCCGATTGCGTCCCGTCGCGGTGAAGCTGGGCGTAGGCGTCCTCGATCGCCTTCATGGCGAGACGCAGCGCCGTGACCGGATAGATCACCACGTTGTAGCCGAGCGTCTGCAGCCGGCCCGCGCCGAGCAGCGGCGACTTGCCGAACTCGGTCATGTTGGCGAGCAGCGGCGCGTCGATCGCCTTGCGGAACGCCTCGAACTCCGACACGTCCGCCAGCGCCTCGGGAAAGATCATGTCGGCACCGGCATCGACATAGGCCTTCGCACGGTCGATGGCGGCGTCGAGCCCCTCGGGCTCGCGCGAATCCGTGCGGGCGATGATGACGAAGTTCGGATCGCGCCGCGCGTCGGCCGCGGCCCGCACCTTGCGTACCATCTCGTCGCGCGTGACGATCACCTTGTTGCTCAGATGGCCGCATCGCTTCGGGTTCACCTGGTCCTCGAGATGGCAGCCGGTGAGCCCCATCTCCTCCAGCTCCTGCACTGTGCGGGCCGCGTTCATCGGCTCCCCGAAGCCGGTATCGACGTCGATGATCGCGGGAAGCTCGGTCACGCGCGCGATCTGGCGGCCGCGTTGCGCCACCTCGGACAGCGTGGTCAACCCGATATCGGGCAGGCCCAGCTCGTTCGCCAGCACGGCGCCGGAGATGTAGACGCCGTCGAACCCCTGCTCGGCGATCAGCATCGCGACCAGAGGCGAGAACACGCCGGGGAAGCGCTGCAGCGTGCCCGACGCCAGCGCCTTGCGGAAATCGGCGCGCTTTTCCGCCGGCGACTTCTTCGCGAACAGCATCAGAATATTCCCTTCTGATCGCGCCCGGCGCTGGCCACCCAGGTTGCGTCGGCGGCGATCGTGAGCGCGCGCACCTCGTTCGCGGTCAGCGACCCGAGCCGCTGGGCAAGGCCCAGAAACCGCGCCTTCTCGCCGCCGCTCGCGACCCCTTCGGCCAGCGTCTCGAACTTGCGGACATAGTCGGCGCGCGCGAAAGGGTGCGCGCCATTGGGATGCGCGTTGGCCACCGCCATCTCGTCGGCGACCACCTTGCCGCCCTTCAGCGTGATCTCGACGCGCCCGCCGAAGGCGCGCCTGGTCGGATCGGGATCGCGATAGCGCTTCGTCCAGTTCGCATCCTCGACCGTGGAAATCCTTTTCCACAAGGCCACCGTCTCGGGACGGCGCGCGCGCTCCGGCGCGTAGGAACGCACGTGGTGCCACGTCCCGTCCTCGAGCGCCACGGCGAACACGTACATCGCGCTGTGGTCCAGCGTCTCGCGGCTGGCGTTGGGATCGAACTTCTGCGGATCGTTCGAGCCGGTGCCGATCACGTTGTGGGTGTGGTGGCTGGTGCGGATGACGATTTTCTCGATGTCGGCCAGGTTCGAGATGTGGTCGCGCATGCGGAAGGCGAGATCGATCAGCGCCTGGCACTGGTACTCGGCAGAATGCGCCTTAGTATAGGAATCGAGGATCGCGCGCCTGGGCTCGCCCGGCTCGGGCAGCGCCACGTTATAGACCGCCTCCGGACCCGACAGCATCGTTGCGATCACGCTCTCCTCGCCCTCATAGATCGGCGACGGTGCGCCCTCGCCCCGCATCGCACGGTCGACCGCCTCGATGGCGAGCTTGCCGGCATGGGCGGGCGCGAACGCCTTCCAGCTCGAGATCTCGCCCTTGCGCGACTGGCGCGTGGTGAACGAGACGTGCACCGCCTGCTGGACCGCCTGGTAGATCGTGTGCACCGGCAGCGCCAGCATCGCGCCGATCCCGGCCGCGGCGGCCGGCGCCAGATGGGCGATGTGATCCACCTTGTGCTCGTGCAGCGAGATGGCGCGCACCAGGTCGATCTGGATCTCGTAGGCGGCAATGATGCCGCGCAGAAGTTCCGCCCCCGACTTGTTCATCTGCTGGGCGACGGCGACCAGCGGCGGGATGTTGTCGCCGGGATGGGCGTAGTCGGCGGCGAGGAACGTGTCGTGGAAGTCGAGCTCACGCACCGCCGTGCCGTTCGCCCAGGTCGCCCACTCGGCCTCAAACCGGCGATAGGGTGCGACGCCGAACACGGTCGCGCCGCCCTCGCGCGGGTGGGCCATCGCCTGGGCGCGCGCGACCGCAACCGGCCGCCGGTTGATCGCCGCCAGCGCGACGCCCGCATTGTCGATTACCCGGTCGATCACAGTCGCGACCGCAGCCTCGTCGAGCGGCGCGGGATCGGCCGCGACCGCGGCGATCTTCCAGGCGAGCTGGTCTTCGTGCTTCAGCGCCTCGCGCGAAGGATGGACCTTAACCTCGTGGATTTTCATGGGTTTTCCTCTCCCCCTCCGGGGCATCATAATCGGTCGAAGGGATCAGCAAAATCCTGTATGTGAGGAAACGCTGCGCACGGCGCGCCGTGCCGGAACAAGGGCGGAAACGACATGACCGAGCGCATCCTTCGCCTGTTCACCGACAGCGTCACGGCCGAGAGCCGCGTCGCCCTCGGCGCCGCCAACCGCATCCTCTATGTCGTGGGCGGCATCCTGGAAATCGATGCCGGCACGACCGCGATGCGGCTGACGCCCGGATCGTCCGCCTTTCTCGATGGCGCGGCCAACCTTCGCGCCGCGACGGAGGGCGCCGAGCTGCTGCGCTGGGAGCTGGTCGCCCGGCCCGAGCCCGACGACGGGCTGCTGAAGGCGGCGGGCGCGACGTCGCGTCGCACGCTGGACGCACCCGTTGCGATGGACGATGCCACGTCCTGGCTGATGCGGCTCGACACGGTCGAGCTCCCCGCCGGCGGCAAGGCGCCAATGCACACCCACCAGGGGCCGGGCATACGCTGCCTGCTGGAAGGCGGGTTTGGTGTGGACACGCAAGGGCATACCAACACGTTCAAGCCGGGCGAGGCATGGTTCGAAACCGGGCCCGACCCGGTCGTCGCCTGGGTCGAGGGCGAGGCGGCGATGAAGTTCGCGCGCGTCATGCTGCTGCCCCGCGCGCTGCTCGGCAAGCAGTCGACCCGCTATGTGCATGACGACCCGGTGGTCGCGACGCGCGGCCGCCGCTGGACCATCCATCTCGACAGGGCCATTACCCCATGACCGCATCCAACCTGCGCACCGGCGGACAGCTCATCGTCGACTGCCTGCGCGTGCACGGCGTCGACACGGTCTACTGCCTGCCGGGCGAAAGCTATCTGCACGCGCTCGACGCGTTCCACGACGCGCGAGAAATCCGCCTCGTCGTCTGCCGGCAGGAGGGCGGCGCGGCCTACATGACCGACGCCGACGCCAAGATCACCGGCAAGCCCGGCGTGCTGTTCGTGTCGCGCGGCCCCGGCGCGTGCAACGCGGCCGTCGGCATCCACACCGCCTTCCAGGACGCGACGCCGATGGTGGTGTTCATCGGCCAGGTGCCGCGCGCCTCCATGGAGCGGCTGGCGTTCCAGGAGATCGACTATCGCCGCATGTACGGCCAGTCGGCCAAATGGATCGCCCAGATCGACGAAGCGGGACGCATCCCGGAGATGATCAGCCGCGCCTTCCATACCGCGATGTCCGGCCGGCCCGGCCCGGTGATCCTGGTGATCCCGGAGGACATGCAGGAGGACACGTCGGACGCCGCGCTGGGCGAGCACTACATCGCGCCGCGCGCGGCCCCCGCCCCCGCCGACATGGAGACGCTCGGCCAGCTCCTGTCCACGGCGGAGCGGCCGCTGGTACTGGTCGGCGGATCTGGCTGGACGGCCCAGGCGCGCGACGATCTTGCCGAATTCGCCGCGGCGAACGCGCTGCCGGTACTGACCGCGTTCCGCCGCCAGGATCTGATCGACAATCGCCATCCGAACTTCGCTGGCAAGGCCGCCCTCGGCAAGGACCCGAAGCTTGCGCGCCGCATGCGCGACTGCGACCTGCTGATCGCGATCGGAACGCAGCTCACCGACATCATCACCGACGAGTTCACTTTGCTGGACGTGCCGCGGCCGCGCCAGACGCTGGTCCATGTGCTCGCGGGCCCCGAGGAGCTGGGACGGGTGTACCAGCCGGCTTTGCCGATCGTGGCGACCATGCCCGAGTTCTGCGCCGCACTGCGCGCCCTGCCCGCGCCCACCGCACCGCGCTGGGCGAAATGGACCGAGGAGGCCGTGGCCGACGAGCGTGATTGGCGCAAGCCGACCACAGCGCCCGGCCCGCTCAACCTCGCCGAGATCGTCGTGCACCTGAACGAGACGCTGCCCGACGACGCCATCGTCGCGCAGGGCGCCGGCAACTTCACGGCATGGCTGCGGCGCTTCTACGTCTATCGCGGCTGGCCGACCGAGGTGGGCCCGATCAACGGCTCGATGGGGTATGGGCTTCCCGCCTCCATCGCGGCCAAGGTGCGCCATCCCGACCGCGACGTGGTCTGCCTCACGGGCGACGGCGACTTCCTGATGACCGGCCAGGAGCTTTCGACCGCGGTCGCCGAGAATCTCGCCATCGTCATCCTTCTGGTGAACAACGGCACCTATGGCACGATCCGCATGCACCAGGAGACGCACTATCCCGGCCGGGTGATCGCGACGAAGCTGACCAACCCGGACTTCGCGGCGCTGGCGCAATCCTACGGCGCGCATGGCGAGACGGTGTCGAAGACCGAAGACTTCCCGGCCGCGTTCGCGCGCGCCCGCGCGGCGGGCAAGCCGGCGCTGATCCAGCTCATGCTCGACCCCGACGTGACGACGCCGACCACGACGCTGACCGCCCTCCGCGAGAAGGCGCTGGCGCGGCAATAGCTATGACGGCCGGTTGAGCTGGCGGAGCTGGCCCGTCGCGGTGGCGGTCGCGATCAGCCCGCCATCGGGGCCGGTGATGCGGCCCTCCATGAACACGATGGTCCGCCCCAACCGCACAACGTGCCCTTCGCCGAACAGCGGGCCGGGCCGGGCGGGCGCGACGTAGCTGGTCTTGATCTCGAGCGACGGCACGACCCATCCGTCCTCGAGCCCGCACAGCACCGCGAACGCCATCGCCATGTCGAGCATGGCCGTCAGCAGCCCGCCCTGCACCGTGCCCATCAGGTTGCAGAACTGGGGCCTGGCCTCGAATTCGATGACCGCGCGCTGCCCCGCCTCGTCCCACGAGACGGGCACGGCGCCGATCAGCTCCGCCACCGGGATGCGCGCCAGAACGCCGCGCATCCATCCGATCCGGTCGATCTGAGATGTATCCATGCCGGCGCTTATACCAGAACGCGGGCCTTCCCCTCACCCTGTCCCTCTCCCGCGGGAGAGGGAACGTGCGGCGCGACCGTTTATTCCCGTCGATCGCCGGTGGATCATAGCCAGCGCTCTCGCAACGGGTCCCCTCTCCCTCTGGGAGAGGGACAGGGTGAGGGTTACAATGGCCGCATGAAATACTGCAAACTGGGCCGTACCGGGATCGAGGTCTCCGAGCTGATCTTCGGCTGCGGCGACGTCGGGGGGCTGCTGGTGAAGGGCGCGCCCGACGACATGGTGGCGGGCGTCAAGCGCGCGCTCGACGCCGGCGTCAACTGGTTCGACACCGCCGCCGCCTACGGGCAGGGCCGGTCCGAGACCTCGCTCGGCCGCGTGCTGAAGGAACTGGGCGCGTCCCCGCACGTCTCGACCAAGGTCCGGCTCGACACGTCGAAGCTCGGCGACATCGCCGGCGAGATCGAGCGCAGCGTCGGCGAAAGCCTCGCCCGGCTCGGGCGCGACCGGGTCGATCTGCTGCAGTTCCACAACGCCGTGACGCCCGCGACCGGCGCGCGATCGATCGGGCTCGACGAGGTGCTGAAATCCGGCGGCGTCGCCGACGGGCTCCACCGCATGCGCGACCAGGGGCTCACCCGCTTCGTCGGGTTCACCGCGCTCGGCGACGCGGCGAGCTGCCGTGCGGTGATCGAGTTGGGCCGGTTCGACTGCGCGCAGATCTATCTCAACATGCTCAACCCGTCGGCCGCGCGCGCCATGCCCGCGCGCTGGACCGGCCAGGATTTCGGCAACCTCATCGCCGCCTGCCGCGCGCAGCAGATGGGCGTGATCGCGATTCGCGCGATGGCGGCCGGGATCCTCGCGGGGTTCGGGCGCCCGGTGCCGCAGGCGATCCTGACCTCCGACACCGACATGACGGAGGAAGAGCGCAAGACGCGCGCGGTGTTCGCCGCCCTCGGCACCGCGCACGGCACGCAGGCCCAGTCCGCGCTCCGCTTCGTCCTCGCCAACCCGGACGTCTCGGCGGCGAATATCGGCTTCGCCGACCCGGGCCAGGTCGACGAGGCCCTGGCCGCGTGCGACGCCGGTCCCCTGCCCGCCGCGGCGCTGGGCGCGCTCGACCAACTGTACGAGACCGATTTCCGCTAAGCCGTCAGTCGAATTCGAAGCGGAACGCGTCGCCCGCGCGCGACGCCTGGCACGGCGCGAAATGGGCGGGCAGCACCCAGTTGCCCGTGTCCGCGACGCGTGACAGGAAGTCGCGCCGCGTCTTCGCCGCCAGCGGCTTGTCCTCGCAGTGGCGGCTGTTCCACTCCGGATGCACGGCCTGGATCGGGTGGTGCATCATGTCGCCGATGCAGAAGGCGGTCTCGCGCCCTTCGCCGACCCGGACGGCGACGTGGCCCGCCGTGTGGCCGGGCGTCGGCTCCAGCGCGACATGGCCGGTGACCGCATGATCCATTGCGACCTGCTCGATTTGGCCCGACTTGATGACCGGCAGGATCGAATCCTCGTAGAGCAGCTTGTAGAAGGCCGGCCCCTGGGTGCGCCTGCGCTCGAACGCCGCCATCTCGGTCGCGCTGGTCAGATAGCGCGCGTTGGGGAAGGTCGGCACCCACGCGCCGTTCTCCAGCCGCGTGTTCCAGCCGGTATGGTCGACATGCAGATGCGTGCAGAGCACGACGTCGATGTCCTCGGGCTTGAAGCCGGCGGCGGCGAGGTTCTCGAGGAACGGGAACTTCGCCATGGTCCAGCGCGGGTTCGACCGCCCCGGCTTGTCGTTGCCGACGCAGGTGTCGACCAGGATGTTCTTGCCGCCGGCGCGGAACACGAAGCCCTGGGTCACGCAGCGGAGGTTGCCCTTCTCCGGGTCGTAGTGGCGCGGCACCATCCAACCATATTCGGCCTGGAAGGCCTCCGGCGTCGCGTCGGGATAGAACGTGGCCGCCTCGAACAGCGTGCCGGCATCGTCGACGACGGGCGAGACCGCGATGTCGCCGACGCGGATAGCGGCCATGCGTGCCTCCTATGGCGTGTAGGGCGTGGCGCCCAGCGCCCCGGCATCCTCGGCCCGGCCGCGCAGCTCGATCACGTTGCGGTCGGGATCGCGCACGAACACCGAGGCGTGCCCGTCGGCGCCGAACGTCACCGGCCCTTGGGTGATCTTGATGTCGTTCGCCGCCAGCGCCTTCACCGTGTCCGCGACCGAGGCGACGCGCAGCGCGACATGGGTGTAGCCCGGATACTTCACCGGCACGTCCATCAGGATGTTCTTGCCGCCATTGTCGTCCTTGGCGTTCAGGATCAGGTTGATCTCGACGCCGTCGTCGTTGCGGATGATGGCGACGTCGTCGAACTCCACCTTATGCAGCAGCTTGAACCCGAGCGCCGCGTAGAATTTCAGCGCGCGGTCGGTGTCGGTCACGCGTATGCCGATATGGTCGACGCCGGTGACCTTGATCTGCTCGTTCGCCATGGCTTCCTCCGCGTCAGACGCCCTCGAAGGCCGTGTCCTTCATCGAGGCGGCCCAGCCCTCGAACGGGCCGTTGATCTGGGACCATGACTTAAGACCCTTCATGGTCTTCATCCAGCGCGCCAGGTTGGGATATTTCGAGAAGTCGCAGCGGATCGCATCGCCCACCCCGATGATTTCGGCGGCGAAGTAGTCGGCGATCGTGATCTCGTCGCCGCACAGATATTTCTGCGTCCCGATCAGCCCGTCGAGCACGGCGAGCCAGTTCTGCGCGCGCTCGCGATGCCAGGCAATGGTCGCGGCCTGGACGTCATCGGACGGGCGCTTGTGGGTCGGGAAGACCTGCGGATAGACCAGCCCGTAGCCATAGTCGCGGTACAGGTTGGTATTGATCCAGTCCATCATCTCGTTGACGCGCGCCCGCTTCTTCAGGTCCTTCGGGTAGGCGGGCGAGTTCGCCTTTTCGGCGAGGTACTTCATGATCGCCGAGCTCTCGGTCAGCCGGAACCCGTCATCGTCGAGCGTCGGCACCATGCGGCTCGGGTTCACCGCGACATATTCGGGCTGGTGATGCGCTCCGGAAAACAGGTCGACCACCTGCTCGTCGAGCTTGATCCCCGCCTCCGCGACGAACAGCAGCACCGTGCGGCTCGTGGTCGACATCGGATGCATGTAGAGTTTCATGGCAAACCTCCCTGCCGGCACCGGTGGATGTTGTCACCCGGCGGCGGGGCCGACAAGAGGGTGCGGCATGCTGCGCGTCGCGGTACTCGACGACTACACGCACATGGCAGAGGCCGAGGGCGCATGGGCCTCGATCTCGCCCGTGATCGCGCTGACCGTGTTCGACGACCACCTGGCCGACGAGGACGCGGTTGCGGCGCGCCTTGCCCCGTTCGATATCGTCGTGCTCAACCGAGAGCGCACGAAGTTTCCGGCGACGCTGATCGCCCGCCTGCCGAGGCTGCGCTACATCGTGAGCTTCGGCGCGCGCAACGCCTCGCTCGACCTCGCGGCCGCGAAGGCGCGCGGAATTCCTGTCTCGGGCACGGCGGACGAGGGCGCCGGGGTGGCGGAACTCACTTGGGGCCTGATCGTCGCGCTGGCCCGCGGCATCGTGCGCGAGGACCGGGCGGTCCGAAGCGGCACATGGCAGGAGGGGATGGGCGTCGAGCTCGCCGGACGCCGGCTGGGGCTGCTCGGGCTCGGGCGCATTGGCGGCCAGATCGCCCGCATCGGCGCCGCGTTCGGCATGGAGATGGTCGCGTGGAGCCACAACCTGACTCAGGCGCACTGCGACGCGGTCGGCGGCGTGCGGCTTGTGCCCAAGGAGGAGCTGGTCGCGACCGCCGATTTCATCGTCGTCGCGCTGGTCGCAAGCGCGCGCACGAAGGGGCTGGTCGGCGCGGCCGAGCTCGGCCGCATGAAGCCGGGTGCCTATCTCGTGAACATCTCGCGCGCGTCCATCGTCGACCAGACGGCGCTCACCGATGCGCTCGCCCACCGGCGGATCGCCGGGGCCGCGCTCGACGTGTTCGACACCGAGCCGATGCCCGTGACCGACCCGCTCTGCGCGCTCGACAACGTGATCCTCACCCCGCATATCGGCAACCTGACGCGGGACCTCTGGCACCGCCGCTTCGCCCAGGTGGCGGAGAATATCCAGGCATTTCAAGGCGGAACGATTTTGCGCCCGATGGGTTGAATTGCGGGCTACCGTCTGATAAGATTCACGCGTCCCGAAAATGTAGAATTGGCCGTGTGCGGCATGAATGCCAGCACGCCGTCCGTTGGCATTTTGATGAAATCAAGCAACGGGAGAGAAAAAGATGTCAGAGACCAGCGCTTACTCGGAAATCAATTCAGGTAAGGAAACGTTTGACGATATCTATAACCAACCTGTTCCTTTTGGATACTTCCACACACTCGGCGCCCTCGAGTACGAAATTCCCTCGACCGCGAAGCCCGTCCTGCGCAGCGTGATCGCCGCGCTGCGGGAGACCCGCGAGATCGAGGTGCCGACGGTGCTCGACCTCGGCTGCTCGTACGGCATCAACGGCGCGCTCTGGAAGTACGACCTCGAGGTCTCGGACCTCGTGCAGCGCTATGCGGCGCGCGAACTCAACGGCACACCGGTGACCGACATCATCAGCGAGGATGCGAAGTTCTACGACGCGCTGACGCCGACCGAGGACATCCGCGTGGTCGGGCTCGATGTCGCCGAGCATGCCATCGAATACGCGGTCAAGGCGGGGATCCTGGATGCCGGGATCGCCGAGAACCTCGAGGAACGCTCGCTCTCCGCCGACGCGGCCAAGGTGGTGGCACGGGCCGACATGATCGCCTCGACCGGCTGCATCGGATACGTCACCGAGCGTACCTTCGACCGGCTGGCCCCGGCGGTAACGCCCGGCGACACGCCGTGGGTCGCCTCGTTCGTGCTGCGCATGTTCCCCTATGACGAAATCGCGGCGACGCTCGAGTCCTGGGGGCTGGTGACAGAGAAGCTGGAGGGTCAGACCTTTACCCAGCGGCGCTTCGCCTCGGCCGAGGAGCAGGCCCATGTGCTCGCCCAGCTCAACCGCATGGGCATCGACCCCACCGGGCTCGAGGCCGAAGGCCAGTTCCACGCCGAGTTCTACCTGTCCCGCCCGAAGGCGGAGGTCGCGCGGCAGTCGCTCGAGGCGATGGTCGGCTAGCTGCGTCCGGTAAGCCGGCGGCCGCTCGGCGGCCAAGTTCAGGTTGCTGAAGGGGCGGGTCTCGGACCCGCCCTTTTTCGCTCATTCCGGTCGGGATTCTTGCGGGGCCGTAGAAGTTGGCAAACCCCCGGCTCTCCCATATTGTTCTCAATTCACGTACAATGAACCAAAATATGGGAGGCAGTCCGATGAAACTGAGAAATCTGTACACGCACTTTGCCGTCACGGCCGTCGTCGCATTCGGCGCACTCGCCTGCGTTCCGGCGATCGCCCAGGCCGGTGACTCCATCACGGTCGGCAAGGCCGTGGCGCCCGCCTGGACCTTCACCCCGATCGATATCGGCGTGCAGACCGGCATCTATAAGAAGCACGGCTTCGACGACGTGAAGATCGTCGCGTTCGGGGGCGATGCCAAGCTGCAGCAGGCCCTGCTGTCGAACGACATCGATTTCGGCCTCGCGTCCGGCCCCGGCATGGCGTTCAACGCCAAGGGCGGCGGCGGCTTCGGCGTCGCGGCCTATTACGGCGCCCCGCGCAACCTGGGCATCTCCGTGAAATACGACTCCAGTCAGACCGTCAAGGACCTGAAGGGCGGGAAGATCGCGGTCTCGACCCCGGGCTCGCTCACGGACTGGCTCACCCGCCGCCTGTCGGACCAAATGGGTTGGGGCCCCAAGGGCCTGACCCCGGTGCCGCTCGGCGCGCCGACCGCCAGTGTCTCCGCCGTCATGACGGGCGGGGTGAACGGCGGCGTGATCTCGACCGAGATGACCTATGGCCTCGAAGCGGCGAAGAAGATCAAGCAAATCTACAACTTCTCGGAGCTCGTGCCGAAGTTCATCACGCACGTGATCTTTGCGCGCAAGGACCACGTGGCGAAGGACAAGGACATGGTTCGCCGCTTCGTGGCCGCGTGGTTCGAAACCATCGAATTCATGGGTTCACACAAGGACAAGACGGTGGAAATCTCGGCCGCCGTACTGCGCCATCCCACCGCGCTGATCTCGCGTATCTACGACTGGGAATATCCGGAGTTCTCGCACACCGGCAAGTTCGACCCGGAAGCCGTTGAAATCCTGAAGGAGAGCTGGGTCGACCTCAAGCGCTTCGACAAGAAGCCGGCGGACTCCGAGCTGTTCACCGAAGAGTTCCTGCCGAAGAAGTAGCGGTCGGCTGAATCGGAGCGTTGGCGGCCCCGCTTTTCGATATCCGAAGGGCGGGGCCGGCGCCCGCTCCAGCCTATCCTGACGACGCCTCGCGCAAACCCGGTGGCCGCCGGGCCGCGGCGGTACGCAAGGCGTCATAGGCAGCGTCGAGCTCAGGCCCCAGCGCGCCGGCGCGCCGCTGGCCGTCGCGGCCGAACGCCTCGAACGTTCCCTTGGCCGACCACGGCAGCGACAGGGCGGTGTAGCTCAACACCGTGACCTGTCGGCCCTCGGCCGCCTCGCGCTCGAGCCGCGCCCAGGCCTCGGCGAGGAAGGTGGGCCGCACGTCGTCGAGAATGCCGTCGAGCACGATGCGCGTCTCGGGCGTTTCCATCGCCGTGGCGAAGGCGAGCTGTGCGAGCGCCCAGGGCGGATAGATCGCGAGCGAATCCGCGTAGAGCCGCCCGATCCCACTGGCTGCGCCGATCCGGTCGAGCCGGTCGGCCCGGTGGCGGGTTCGGCCGCCCTGCAGCCGGACCAGCAACGTCACCAGATCCTCGCCGCTATAGCCCGTCAGCCTTCCACGCCAGGTGGCGAACACCCGCGACGTCGGGCGGTCGGGCGCGCGCGCCGGGGCCGGGGCAAGCCCAACCCCGTCGAGAACCGCAACCAGATGCGGCAGATCTGCCGGTCCGGCCATGTCGGCCACGGCCGCGCGCTCACGCTCGCGGCCGATTCGCCGGGCGAGCCAGGCGATGACGATCAGCCCGATAAGACCCGCCGCCGGCAGGACCGTGAGGCTCATCGGCTCGCCGCGCCACAGCGCGTTGTGGTACGCGGCCAGGATGTGCGAGGCCGGGTTGAACGAGGTGAGGATCGGGTTTGCGGGCGAAGGAATGTCCTCGAACCGGTAGAGGATCGGCGAAAGCAGCCAGACGATCCCCATCAGGACCACAGCCGGCGTGACCGAGGCGAGCCAGCGCCGCCGCAGCATGACGGCAAGACCCAGCACCAGCACCGCATTCCAGATGCCCTGGATCACGACGGCGGGCACCAGCCACGCCGCATGGCTCAGCCGCGCGAGCGAGCCGAGCGTCCCGACCTCGATCGCCACCGCGACCGCCAGCGACGCGAGGAACGTGACGATCGGCGGCGCGAAACACGCCCCCATGACGGCGGCGACCGGCCTTGCGCCATACTCGGCCATGCGGTCGTGCAGCTCGCCGAAATTCCGCGCCTCCAGCATCGAGCGCAGGGTCCAGGAGAACGCCACGAACCCGATCAGGATCAGCTCGAACCGGTCGAACCCGGCGCGCCGGAACGCAATCGACAGGATGAAATAGACGGCTGCCGCATAGACCACCACGTCGAGTACTGCGGCGAGGGCACGCAGCGCAGAGCCGGGGCGCGACAGGCGGTAATGCACGCGTACCGCCGCCCATGCGGCGACGATCAAGTCTCGGCAGCCCTGGAACATCCCGATTTCGCCGCGCCCGTTCGGCCAAACGGCGTGACACTCGTGACGCCGAACTTGTATCCTGCACCCCTCGCTGGACGCTGTCACCTCCGTCCGGCGATGAGATTGGCGGCGCGCCGGAGTCCATGTCAGCCACCGTTTCCGTCGTCATCGTCAACTACAATGCCGGCCGGCATCTGGCCGCCGCGGCGGCCAGTGTGGCGCTTCAGGCCCCGCCGGCGACCGAGTTGATCGTGGTCGATAACGGCTCGACCGACGGCAGCCTGGCGGCGCTCGGGGTGGGACCCGATTCGCTCCCGGTCCGGGTGATTACGCTCGGCAGCAACACCGGTTTCGCCAATGGCTGCAATGTCGGCATCACCCAGGCGGCGGGCGAGCTCGTCCTGCTGCTCAACCCCGACTGCCGGATGCGCCCGGGCGCGCTCGCCACGCTGATCGCCGCGCTCGAGGCCCGTCCGGCGGCCGGGATGGCCGGTCCGCGCCTCGTCAACCCCGACGGGTCGGAGCAGCGGGGCGCGCGGCGCGACGTGCCCAATCCGTGGCAGATATTCTGCTTCATCATGCAGCTCCACAAGCTGATGCCGCGCCATCCGCGCTTCCGCGACTTCAACCGCACAAGCGACCCACTGCCGCGGCAGCCGGTGGCGGTGCAGGCAATTTCGGGGGCCTGCATGCTGGTGCGCCGGACGACAATCGACCGAATAGGTCTGCTCGATTCGCAGCGGTTTTTCCTGCATTTCGAGGATCTCGACTGGTGCCTGCGCCTGACCAGCGCGAGCGAGGAGGTACTGTTCGTCCCCGACGCGGTGGTCGAGCATACCCAGGGCATGTGCGGCGCCAAGCGCCCGGTGCGCGTCGAGTTCCACAAGCACCGCTCGCTGATCCGCTTCCTGCGCAAGCATTTCGCCGCATTTTACCCGTCGAGCTTCATGGCGGTGCTGTCGATGATGGTCGCGCTGCGCTTCTGCGCCGTCGCTGTGCGGCTTCTGGCGCGCCGGCCCGCGCCCGCTTTGCTCGAGCTGCGCGCGGCGACCGCAGCGGACAAGGACGGGAGTTGACGGCGCCGCCGGTCCGCATCGTCATCGTCAACTACAATGCGAGCGCCCACCTCGCCCGCGCCGTCGTCGCCACGCTGGCCCAGACCTACAAGGATTTCGAGCTGGTCGTGGTCGACAACGGCTCCACTGACGGCTCGCTCGACGCCCTTCCCGACGACCAACGCCTCACCGTCCGGCGCATGAACGCGAATCTGGGTTTCGCGGCCGGCAACAATCGCGGCGCCGAGGGTGCGGTCGGCCAGTGGCTTGCCACCCTCAACCCCGACGCCTTCCCCGAGCCCGGGTGGCTCGAAGCGCTGCTTGCGGCGGCCGTGCGTCATCCCGGCGCGACCATGTTCGGCTCCACACAGCTTCGCGACAGCGACCCTGCCCGGCTCGACGGGGCGGGCGATGCGTATTTCGCCCTCGGCCTGCCCTGGCGCGGCGGCCATGGCCGGCCGGCACGCGAAACCCCGCCCGAGGGCACTTGCTTCGCCCCCTGCGCCGCGGCGGCGCTCTACGACCTCGCCGCATTCCGCGAGGCCGGCGGATTCGACGAGCGGTTCTTCTGCTATTGCGAGGATGTCGATCTGGCCTTCCGCCTGCGGCTGACAGGCCAGACCTGCATCCAGGTGCCAGGAGCCGTGGTGCGCCATGTCGGCGCCGGCACCTCGGGCGCGGGCAGCGACTTCATGCACTATCACTCGGCGCGGAACCGGATCTGGATGTTCGTCAAGAACATGCCGGGGGCACTGTTCTGGCCGTTGCTTCCGGGCTTCATCGCGACGAACCTGGCGCTGCTCGCCTGGGGCACGGCGCGCGGCCATGGCGCACCTGTCTGGCGCGGCATGCGCGACGCGATATGCGGGATCGGGCCGGCCTGGGCGGCGCGCCGGCGCATTCAATCTGCCCGGACCGCCAGCGCCTGGGCCATCGTCCGGGCATTGTCGTGGTCTCCCATGCGCCTTCTCGCCCGCCGAACCGACATCCGCCCGTAACTTTTCGTTAATCGTGACCGCGCACGCTGTCCGCCGAACTGTGCCGTGGAGGAGCCGTGCGCGACGCACCCTTGCCCGACCCGACGTTCTGGCGCGGGCGACGGGTTCTGATCACCGGCCATACCGGTTTCAAGGGAAGCTGGCTCACGTTATGGCTCGCCGAGATGGGGGCGGAGGTGTGCGGCTATGCCCTGCCGCCCGACACCGTGCCCAGCCTGTTCGACGCCGCCGGCATCGACGGCACGTGCCGCCATGTCGTGGGCGACGTGCGGGACGCGGACTGGCTGATTCATACGGTGCGCGCCTTCGCTCCGGAGATCGCATTTCATCTGGCCGCCCAGCCGCTGGTGCGCCGCTCGTACCGCGCGCCGGCCGAGACGTTTGCCACCAACGTACAGGGCACCGTTCATCT
Organism: uncultured Alphaproteobacteria bacterium; assembly: GCA_963817535.1. Taxonomy (GTDB): domain Bacteria; phylum Pseudomonadota; class Alphaproteobacteria; order MPNO01; family DASWLB01; genus CAWGHZ01. Next base: position 543,720 of record CAWFOW010000011.1, on the reverse strand, counting down.
CCTCGAAGCGTGCCGCGCCGCGCCGTCCCTCAGGGCGGCGGTGATCGCCACCACCGACAAGGTGTATGCCGACCTTGATACGCCGCGCCCGCATGACGAGGACGACATGCTGGGCGGGCACGATCCCTACGCCGCCTCCAAGGCGTGCGCCGAGCTGGTCGCGACGTGCTATCGAAAATCTTTCCTCGCCCGCGACGGCATCGCCATCGCGACCGCGCGCGCCGGCAACGTGATCGGTGGCGGCGACTGGTCGGAGGACCGGCTGATCCCCGACGCAGCCCGCGCCTTTACCGCGGAACGGCCGCTGCGCCTGCGCAACCCCGACGCGATCCGCCCGTGGCAGCACGTGGTCGAACCCCTGTCGGGCTACCTGCTTCTGGCCGAGCGGCTGGCGGAGGACGGGACCGCGTTCGCCGAAGCATGGAATTTCGGTCCGGCCGCCGATCAGATGCTGACCGCCGCCGCGATCGCCGACGCATTTGCGGGCGCCTGGGGACCCGACGCCAGTTGGATCGCCGCGCCCGAGCCAGGCGCCTTGCGCGAGACCGCGCGGCTGGTGCTCGGCTCGGAGAAGGCGCAGACCCGTCTTGGCTGGCGGCCGCGTTTGACCGCTGCCGAGGCCGTGGCCGCAACCGCCGAATGGTACCGCGCCCATGCGCGCGGGGCCGGTCCGGTCGAGCTGCGCCGGCTGATGCTCGCCTGTTGCGAGCCGGTTCCCGTTCCGCTCGCGGAATTGCGCCAAACCGCCTGACGGCCGCGTGGTCCGCAGGCCGCCCGTGTGCTACACGGTCGGCCGGCCAAGGCTGGCTGCGGACGGGGCGAGAGACAGGGTGGTTCGCTCATATTCGGCGCTACGCTACCGGATCGCAGCACTGGTCCTTGTCGCCGCCTATATCGCGGCATTCGATTTCTGGCGCGCGCTGGTCGGTCGGCTCGGGACGGGTCGAGCCGACATTTTGCCCGTCGCACTGACTGGCCTCGCCGCGATCGTCGTGCTCGCGCTCGGGCTACAGTCCGCCGGGCGCGGACGCCGGGCGAACCTGACCGCCGTGGTCGTCGGGATCGTCATCGCGGTCGCGGCGCTGTTCCTGTCCGACCCGGCCTTTCCCGCCAAGCGGATCCACGTGCTGGAATATGCGCTGCTCGCCGTTGTGGTGGGGCGCGCGGTGAGCGTGGAGACCGGTGGGCGCGCCCTGCTGTTCGCCACCGCGCTGGCCACCGTCGTGCTCGGCAGCCACGACGAGCTGATCCAAGGACTGCTGGACGGCCGGACGTTCGGGCTGCGCGACTTCGAGATCGACGCAGTCTCGGCGGTCGCCGGAGTGGCGATCGGGCACGGACTTGGGCTATTCCCCGAGGCGGGTTCCGTCCAGACGGAGTCGCTCGAGTCCGACGAGTGGCTGGCCCTTGCGATCCTCGTTGCCGGATGGCTCGCCATGCTGGCCGCGATGTCGAGGTTGACCGACACGCCCATGCCGCTCTGGCCGGTGGTCCCGCTCGCCGCCGGCGGTCTCGGCTGGGCCATCGCATCCGCCGGCGCGCCCGCCACGGCCGCGCGCCGCACCCTCGCCACCCTCGCCCTCCTGATACTCGCAACCGCCATAGAGCCGATCCTCGCCCATGCGATCCCGCTGGATTTCCATTAGCACGGCGGCCGCGGCCTTCGTCGCGCTCGCCGGGATTGCCGTCGAGGGGCTGCGTGCGCCGCCGAAGCCCAACGTCATCATCCTGACGGTGGAAAGCGCGCGCGCCGAGGTCATGTCGCCCGAGGTGATGCCGAACGTCTGGCGTATCGCGCGCCAGGGCATACGCTTCACGCAGCACCGTGCCGTGTCGGGCTGGACCGCGCCGAATGCCATCTCGCTGCTGACCGGCATCTCACCCTTCGTCCACGGGATACAGAGCCGGGACCAGCACGTGCCGGCGGACTGGGACATGCCGCTGGAGGACTTGGCGCGGGACGGCTGGCGCGTCGCGGGGCTGCAGCCCTTCATGCAGATTCCGGGTTTCCAGGAGCTGGGGCTGGCCGTCGAGCCCGGCGCCGATCTGTTCGGCTTCCTCGCGCGGGAGGCGCGCGCACGGGAGAAGTTCGTCCTCTGGTACCATTATCTCGACACGCATTTGCCCTACGCGCCGCCGCCGCCCTTCCGGCCCGACCTCGTCAAGCTCGTCCCGCCCGGCGACGCGGCCGCGCTTGCACGCGTCGAAAAGGTCACCAACCTCCCGGCGATCCCGGCGGGCAGTGTCGCGTTCGATGCCGCGACCGATCGCAAGGCGATCCACGCGCTCTATCTAAGCGACTTCAGGGCGTTCGACGCCTGGTTCGCCCGGTTCTGGACGTTCCTGGAGCGGAGCGGCCTGCGCGACAACACGATGGTCATCCTGACCACCGACCACGGCGAGGAGCTACTGGAGCGCGGCAATGTCGGCCATGCCTCGACCAGCCATGCCGGCCAGCTTCACGAGGAGATCGTGCACGTGCCGCTGATCGTATGGCTGCCAAGGTCCGACCCGGACGCGGACTGGCCGCGCGTCATGCCGGCGATGACCGACCATCTCGACATCATACCGACGATCTTCGCCGCCCTCGGCGAGACACCGCCCCGCCCCTTCGCCGGGCGTGACCTGCTCGACGTGCCGGCGCACCGCGTGTGGCGTGCGGTGACCAGCGGCGCCGGGTTCGCCGAGCCGGATCCCTACCATGTAAGCCGCTTCGTCTATTCCGAGCTCGATTGGCCATGGAAGCTCCACCTTGTGCAGGTGGACGGAGCAGATGCCGGGACGGCGCTCTACGACCTCGCCAGCGACCCGGCCGAGACCCACGACGTCGCCGCCGCCAATCCCGCCATCGTCGCGCGGCTTAAGGCCGATTTGCGCCCGTCGGTCGTCGCCATGCGCCACCCGGCCCCGCCGACTCTGGAGGTGGCCGGGGCGCCTACCGCGACGCCGCACTGGGTGTTCCCGCCGGCGAGCGGCGCCTATCGGTACGACGATCTGAACGGGCAGTTCCGCCTGCAATGGACGGGCCGCAAGGACGAGACCTATCGAATCCAGTACGAGGCCGGCAGCGGCCTCCTCAGCCTCGCGGGCGCATTCGATGTGACCGGCACGTTGCGCGATTTCGGCACGATCAGCCGCGACTACTGGGATACGTGGCTGGTGCCCTACGGAACGTTCCGGCTGCGCGTCGGCCTGCCGGGACGCGACGACCGCTGGTCCCGCTGGATCGAGCTGAGGGCGTTGAAATGAGCGCGCGTCCGACGCGGCACCGTCGCGGCCGGACCGCGGCGATCGCGGCCATTGCGCTCGCCGGCTTCGCGATCTTCTTCTATGGGGCGCTGAACTCGCCGGTGCTCGATCCGACGCTGGCCGCGCGCAAAATCTATCTGGACCGGATCATCCGTTCGAGCGCACTCGACCCGGCAAAGGAGCGCGCGCTGGCCGAGGCGTACTGGTCGCGCTACCCGGACGTTGCCGTGGATTCCTATTTCGGACGACACGGGAAGCTGGGGATCGAGGGCGCGCGCGAGCATTTCGAGCGCCACGGCAAGGCCGAAGAGCGCGCGTGGGGTGTGGGGAAGTAGACGTCTTCGAACGTCATTGCGAGGAGCGCAGCGACGAAGCAGTCCAGGGAACACAATCTGGATTGCTTCGCTCCGCTCGCAATGACGAAGGGTAATTTCTTTATTTCAACAGGTTATATTGGTTAGCTCAAACGGAACTGAAGGTCCGTTCCGAGCTCTGGGCGGCGATGCGCCAGCCCGCCGGGGTGCGGCGGAACTTCGAGTGATAGGTGAGGATCGAGCGTGGCACGCCGAGGGGAGCGGGCAGCTTGGGCTTGTCGGGTCCGGTGTCCTCGCCATAGACCAGCACGTAACCCATTGTATCGGCGTTATTCTCGTCCTTCAGATCGACCACGAAATTGGTCAGGCAGTGCCGGCTGACATAGCCCGGCGGCCGTTCCGAGATGTTCTTGGCGACGCCGGCCGGCCCCTTGATGATGCCGCCACGCTGGGTGGCCCATTCGACATCGTCGGTGAACAGCTTCGCCGCCGCCTGCCCGTCATGAGCGTCGAGCAGCATGAAGAAGCGATCGAGCGTGGCGCGGAGGTCGTGCTCGACGGCGCGGGTCTGGTCCTGGTTCATGTCCCTACTTTCCGATGGGAAGCTCGCGGCCGACGTTCTTCGCCCGCGCGCGGTCGTAGATCAGCTTGCAGAACGCCACGTCCTCGTAGCACAGGCCGAGCGATTTGAAGACCGTCACCTGGTCGGGCGCGGTGCGGCCCTTCATCTTGCCGCCGACCACATCGCCGAGTTCGGCCACGTCGTCCCACGCCAGCCGGCCCGAGGCAGCAAGCTCGATGAGCTCGCCCGCCTCGATCGTCGCCTGCAGCCGGTGGTCGGTGACCAGCACGTCGGCGCGCAGGATGGTCTTGTCGTCGGCCTCGCGCCGGTGGGCCGCGTTGGTGCCCATGATGTTGATGTGCATGCCAGGCTCGATCCAGTCGGCGAAGAAGACCGGGTCGTTCGACATGGTCGCGGTGACGACGATGTCGGCGCCCTTGACGCAGGCCCGCGCGCTTTCGGCCGGCTCGACCGCAATGCCGAGCGCGCCCGACATGCGTTTTGCGAATTCCTCGCGCTTCTCCTTGGTGCGCGAGAAAACCGACACGTGGTCGAGCCTGCGGACCTCCTTCAGCGCCTCGAGCTGGGCAACCGCCTGGCGTCCGGTGCCGATCAGCCCGACGCGCTTCGCATCCTCGCGCGCCATGTAACGCGTGGCGACGCCGGTGGCCGCGCCGGTGCGGGTGGTGGAAGCCGAGCCGGACTCGACGATGGCGAGCGGTGGCCCGCCCTTCACGTCATGCAGCACGACCGAGTTGTTCATCATCCCGCCGGGCACGATGGCGTAGGTGCGATAGCCATAGACGCCCTTCGACGGGTAGGTCGCACCCATGATGTTGACGTGCCCCGCCGGCAAGGCGAGCCGCCGGCGCGGCAGATTGTCGGTGCCCGCGTCGTGCCAGTGGCGGAACGCTTCGTCGAGCGCGTCGACCGCGTCCTTCATGGTGACGAGGGCACGCACCTCCTCGACGGTGATGTAGAGCGTCACGTCGGTCTCCATCCGGTTTTTGTGATCGCGCCAGCGTGGCGATGCGAGCCGCCCCGGTCAAGCCCGCCCGCGGACCGGCCAAGTACCGGCCTCGACCTGGGCGAGGAAGCTTTCGACATGGCCGTTGAAGGCGGCCGGATCCTCGAGGTTCACCAGATGGCCGGCCTTGGGCATCACGACCAGCCCGGCGGTCGGCATCGTGCGCTTCATGTAGAGGTTCACGTCGAGGCAGCCCTCGTCCTCGTCGCCGACGATCAGGAGCGTCGGCGACGCGACGGCGGCGAGCCGGTCGGCCATCGTGTACAGCGACGGGCGCATCGCCTGGACGCGGCGCATCGTATAGGCCGAGCCCTTGGCCGAGGCCTTCTTCAGGTCCTTCAGGAAACGTTGGTGGTTTTTCGGGTCCTTGCGGGCGAGCTGGGTGCGGTTGGGCGAGTTGGCGAACTCCGCCACAACCATCGGCCAATCGCTGAGCATCTTGTCGGCGCGGGCGCGCGCGTCGCGCGCGTAACCCTCGGTCTTCGCAGGATCGGCATTCGACCCGCTGCCGCCCGAGGCCGCGACCACGCCCCACACACGCTCCGGGTTCTGGATCGCCAGCATCAGCGCGGTATAGGCGCCCATCGACAGCCCGACGATGTGCGCCCGGTCGATGCCGAGCGCGTCGAGCACGCCGCGCAGATCGTCCACCGCAATCGGCTGGCCATAGGATGCCTCGTCCTCCGGCACCTCGGACGGCGGATAGCCGCGCGAGTTGTAGGCGATGCAGCGATATTTCCGCGCGAGGCGGCGGAACTGCGGGGCCCAGCTTGCCGCGTTGCCCGCGAACTCGTGCAGGAACACGATCGGCGTGCCCTGGCCGCGCTCGGTGACGTGAAGGCTGACCCCGTTGACCGGCAGAAGCGGCATTGCGCTATCCTCCCCTTCGTTAGGGGCTATTGTAGCAAGGGCCGCGTTGGGGGGACCATGGAATGAAGCGTTCGACCGATCAATTCCTGACCACGCATACGGGCAGCCTGCCGCGCCCGGACGACCTGACACGGATGATGTTCGCCAAGGAAGAGGGCGTGGCGGTCGACCGTGCGGTGCTGGCGGCGCGCATCCGCACGGCGGTTGCGGATACCGTGAAGAAGCAGACCGACGCCGGGTTCGACGTGGTGAACGACGGCGAGATGTCGAAGCCATCCTACGCCACCTATATCAAGGATCGCCTCGCCGGGTTCGGCGGCGAAAGCCAGCGCCTGACCTATCAGGACCTGGTCCCGTTCCCAAACCTGGCCGCGCGCGTGTTCGGCGATCCCGGCCGGTCGCGGCGCAAGACGCCCGCCTGCACCGACGAGGTACGCGTCGCCGACCCGTCGGCCGCGCATACCGACATGGAGAATCTGAAGGGCGCGCTGGCCCGCACCGCGGCCATCGAGGGGTTCCTCACCGCCGCCTCGCCCGGCGTGGTGGCGCTGTTCTTCCGCAACGACCACTACAAGGATTACGAGACCTATCTGTTCGCGATCGCCGACGCGATGCGGCTCGAATACGAGACCGTCGTGGCCTCGGGCCTGGTGCTGCAGCTCGACTGCCCGGACCTCGCCATGGGCCGGCATATCCAGTTCGCCGACCGCGACCTCGCCGGGTTCCGCAAGATGGCCGAGCTCCATGTCGCAGCGATCAACCGTGCCCTCGCGAACGTCGCGCCCGACCGGGTGCGGCTGCACCTGTGCTGGGGCAATTACGAAGGCCCGCACCATTGCGACGTGCCGCTCGCCGATATCGTCGATATCGCCTTCACGGCGCGCGCCGACGCGATCTCGTTCGAGGCGGCGAACCCGCGCCACGCCCACGAATGGACGCTGTTCGAGAAGGTCAAGCTGCCGCCCGGCAAGATCCTGGTCCCCGGCGTGATCGAGTCCAAGACCAACTTCATCGAGCACCCGGAGCTGGTAGCCCAGCGCATCGGCAACTATGCGCGGCTGGTCGGGCGCGAGAACGTGATCGCCGGCACCGATTGCGGATTCGGCACGTGGGTCGGCCAGGCCGCCGTCGACCACGACGTGGTGTGGGCGAAGCTCGCCGCCATGGCCGAGGGCGCGCGGATCGCGACCAAGGCCTTCTGGGGCTGATCTCGTCCCGTCACTGCGACCCTCGGGCTATGGCCCGAGGGGAAGCAATCCAGGATCTCGCGGTGGCGCTGGATTGCTTCGTCGCTGCGCTTCTCGCAATGACGACGACCCTTGGGCCGGGCCGCGTTCTGGGGCATGATATGCGAACGATCCGGAACCGTTCAGGAGGGATTGGGCCATGGCGACAGAGGTGAAGGCACGCCTCGAGGACAAGTACGTCACGATCGACGGACTACGCGTGCGCTATATCGAGCAGGGCACCGGGCCCGCCGTCCTGTTTCTCCACGGTGCGTCCCTCGGCTCGACGTCGGACGTGTTCGTCGATAACATCCCGCAGTTCGCCGAGGCCGGATTCCGCGCCATCGCGTTCGACATTCCAGGATTCGGGCTGAGCGACACGCCGGCCCAGCAGACGGTGAAGGCGCAGCGCGAATCCATTCCGAAGTTCATCGATGCGATGGGATTGGGCAAGTGCGCGCTGATGGCACATTCGCGGTCGGGCGGCTTCGCTATCGAGCTCGCCCACGCCGAGCCCGAGCGCTATTCGCACGTCGTCGTGCTGGGCGGCGGCAACGTGCTGCCGCCGCAGGACGAGGCCCAGGTGGTGCGGCACCAGGCGGCGCAGCAGCGCGCCGACCAGATGATGGCCGAGAAGGAGCCGACGGTCGAAGACTCGCGCAAGCAGCTCGGGGCCGACGTGTTCAACCACGCGCTACTCACCGACGAACGCGTGCGCGTGCGCAACGCCCGCAGCATCGGACAGAATTTCAAAAACCACGTCGCGCGCCAGTCGGCCCCCGGCGGCGGCGCCCCCGGCAGCGCCAACTCGCCCAAGCCCGTGTGGGAGCGGCTGACCGAGCTCAAGATGCCGGTGCTGCTGATCTACGGGCGCGAGGACCGCGCCCATGCGGCGGAGCGGGCGGCGGCGCTCAAGCAGAAGCACCCGGAGATGGACATCCACATCGTGCCGAACTGCAAGCACCTGGTGCCGTGGGACGCTGCCGACGAGGTGCTGCGGCTTTCGGTGCCGTTCCTGCGGGGGTAGGGCGTGATCAGTTACGCGGTAACGCTCGACCGATACCGATTGTCACCCCGGACGGCGCGGAGCGCCGATCCGGGGCCCATCGCGCCAAAGCCGTGACGCCCAAAGATGGGTCCCGGCTCCCGCCGCTTACTTCGTTCGCGGCTTGGCCGGGAGGACAGTCATGAAGTTGGCGCCCGTCAGTTCTTCACGCGCTCGAAGATGTGCATCCCCTGGGTGCGGTCGATCACGTAGATCAGCCCGCGATTGTCCCAGCACACGTCGTTCGCCTTGATCGCCTTGGCGCCCGAGGGCGGATCGTATTCGTAGTATGCGACCTCCTTCATCTCGAAGGGGTCGGACACGTCGATCATGCGAAGCCCGTAATTGAACCAGGCGACCGGGATCTCGTCGCCCATCACGTCCTCGGCCGGCTGGTGACAGGTCTGCACGCCGGAATGCTCGGACGGCACGCGGAAGGACGACACGGCGATCGGGTTGGTGGGGTCGGTGACGTCGATCATGCGCAGCATCGCATGGGCCGGGTCGGCGTCGCGCCAGCGCGGCACGGCGCACTCGTCGGCATGCAGCATGAATTCGCGCCCCTCCTTCTTGCCGGGCAGCGGCAGGCAGGTGTGGCTGGGCCAGCCATAGGCGCCGGTCCAGTCCATGCCCGAGAGCTGCTTCGGCTTCGCCATGTCGGTGATGTCGAGGATCACGAACCCGCCGTGCCAGTAGCTGGTGTACAGGATGTTGCCCTTGCGGATCGGATGGTGGCAGTGCGGGACGAGGTTGCCGTCTTCTTTCCATGACGGCGTCTCGCCACCTTCCTTCCACTGGCCCTTCATCCACCAGCGCCCGACCTCGACCGGGTTCCGCGGGTCCTTCAGGTCGAGGATCATCACGATGTTGTCGCGGTAGCCCTTCACGCAGGGCGAGATGTAGGCGTAGCGCCCATCGAACGTGTAGCGATGCACGCCCTTGCCGGCGCATTCCCACTTGCAGACATGCTCGGGATGATGCGGGTCGGACACGTCGTAGATGTTGAGCCCGCCGACGAAATCGGCCGGCACCTTGGCGCCGCCGTAACCCACGGACTCCACGTTGGTGACCATGATGTTGTTCTTCACCCGCACCTTGTGCGAATGCGCGCCTTCCTTCCAGGGCAGGTTGATGGTCTGCACCAGCTTGGGGTTCTTCGGGTCCTTCACGTCGATCACCGAGGTCGCCTCGGGACCGGTGATGTGCCCGACATAGGCGGTGTCGCGGTCGAACACCACCTGCCCGCCGCCCTTCACGTCGACGCTGCCCACCAAGCGCAGGCCTTTGGATTCAGCCATTCGTTGTCGTCTCCCCTATGTCAGCCGGAGCGCGGCCGGTTGTTGCGTTGCGAATTCCACGTCGCTCAGAACATGTCGGTCGGCGCGGGCTCGGCGCCCAGCATGATCTTACCGTAGACACCCATGCCGGTTTCCCACGCGCCGACGATATGGTGGCCCATCGCCTGCAGATCGCGATAGCCGCGCTGGACGTGCTGCGAGTTGTAGAGACCGTTGCCGCCGGTCGCGCTGAACAGGGCTTCGGCCGCCTGGGTCGCCATGCGGATCGACTGGTTCTGGTCGCGCCGCGACCGCCCGCGATGTTCCCACGACAGCGTCTCGCCCGCCTCTACCTTGTCGATCGTCTCCTTCAGCGAGCGCTTGTAGAGCCACTCCGCCGCGTCGGTCAGCGCACCGGCCTCGGCGATCTTGTAATGGACATGGGCGAATTGCGACAGCGCCTCCTGCGTGATCGCCGTCTTGCGCGAGCGCATCTGCTCGACATAGGACTCGAACACGCCGCGCGCGATGCCACTGGCCGGCGATGTCACGCAGAACGGGAAGATCGCCCACATCGGCGCCTTCAGCAGGTTCATGTGCGGATGCGCCTTCGTGCCGGGACAGCCCGGACCGGGCCCGAACGGCCCGGTCCCCATCGCGAACGGTCCCCATGACAGGATTCGATGGTCGGGGACGAACACATCGTTCATCGCGAAGCTCTTCGAGCCGGTGCCGCAGAGCCCCATCACATTCCAGTCGTCGATCACCTGCCCTTCCCGCTTCGGCACCAGGACGAAGCGGAGGTCGGGATGGGGCGGGTTGCCCTCCATCCCGAAGAACACGCCGAACACCATCCAGTCGGCATTGTCGATGCCCGAGCAGAACGACCACTTGCCGGACACGCGCACGCCGCCCGGTGCGGGCTCCGCCTTGCCGGTGGGCGCGAAGGCCGAGGCGCACAGGGCGCGCGGGTCGGCCCACAGCTCCTTCTGCGCCTCCTCCTCGAACAGCGCGATGATCAGCTCGTGCACCACGATGACGGCGTGCACCCAGGCGGCCGAGCCGTCGCCGCGGGCAAGCTCGATCGCCAGGCCGAGATAGTCGTCGTAGCGGATTTCCTTGCCGCCGAACTTCTTCGGCTTGATCAGATCGAACAGCCCGGCCGACCAGAAATCGTCGATCGTTTCCTTCGGCACGCGGCGATCGCGCGAGGTCTGCTGCGCGCGCCCGCGCAGGACGGGCACCAACTCCTGCGCGTTCTTGCGGAGCTGCTCAAGATCGGGGGCCTTGTCGGCGGCCGTGGTCGCCATGTCGTGTCTCCCGCTTCGCCGGCCTAAAGGGACAGTCCCAAAAGCTTGGCCAGGTTGTTTCCCAGAATGTCCGCCTTCTCCGCCTTGCCGATCTTCTTCGAGGCCATGACGAAGCCAACCGGATCGTCCTCGCCGACCGGATAGTCGGAGCCGAGCACGATGCGCGCCGGCCCGACCTTGTCGATCAGCGTGTCGAGCACCTCCTGATTGTAGACGCAGGTGTCGTAGTAGAACGAGCGCTTGAGGTACTCGCTCGGCGCGCCGGTCATCTTCACGCGCAGATAGGGCTTGTCGTAGTAGTTCCGGTCGAGACGGCCGGCGTAGTAGGGCGAGTAGCCGCCGCCATGCGCGACGCATATCTTGAGCTTGGGGAATGCGTCGAGCACGCCTTCGTACATGAGCGAGGCCATGGCCATCGCCTCCTCGAGCGGCTGGCCGATCGAGTTCCACAGCTGGTGCGGCTGGTAGCGCGTGTCGAACACGCCGGCGGGGTGGAGATAGACCACCGCGCCCAGCTCTTCGCACCGGCGCCAGAACGGACGCAGGCGCGGATCGCCCAGCTCCATGTCGCCCGCCTGGCTGGAGACCTGCACGCCCTTGAAGCCGAGCTCGCCCATGCAGCGCTCGAGCTCGTTGATGGCAAGCTGGAGCGAGTGCAGCGGCACGCCGCCGAGCCCGATGAACCGGCCGGGATATTTCGCGATCACCTCCGCCATCCGGTCGTTGGCGATCCGCTCCATCCGGTGGCTCGTCTCCTCGTCCGCGCCCGCCCAGTAGGTGTGGTGGCTGATCAGGCTGAGGGTCAGCACCTGGATGTCGACGCCCTGCTCGTCCATGTCGCGGATGCGGAGGTCGTAGTCGGCCTCGCGCGCACGGACGCGGCCGATCCACTCGCGCTCCAGCCGGCGATGCTCGTCGGTCTTGTCGGGATGCTCGGGCGCGCGGCCCGCGGCGCGCGACACCGAATGCTGCGCGGCATAGGCATGGACCTCGGGCACGCCGATATGGGCGTGGACGTCGATGACGATGGGCCTTGTCGGCAGTTTTGCGCGCTTCGCTGGGGCCTTGCGCGCCGGCGCCTTGCGGTTCGAAGCCTTCTTGGCGGAGGCCTTTCGCGCCGGCGCCTTCGCCGCCGGGCCTTTCGCCTTGGTGGCCCGCCTGGGCGCCGCCTTCTTTGGGGTGCGCATCGCTTCCTCCGTCCGTCTCTTTTCGGCGCCGCTCGGCGCCCGGTTGTGGGCAGCTTACCATAGAGGCCGGCCGGAAATCATCGTCACGCGCGGGCGATTTTGACAGGTTCCTGCCCGCCCGCTAGCATCGCCGCCAACCGGAGAGGAGCCCATGGCACGCCAGATCATCGACTTGTCGGTCACGCTGCAGAACGACATCAAGTCGGACCCCGACTTCATGATCCCGCAGATCCAGTATGCGACGCACGACCGGACACAGCACGAAATCTGCGACTTCTTCCCCGGGCTCAAGCCGCAGGACCTGCCGGACGGCCAGGGGTGGGCGGCCGAGACCATCCGCCTTTCGACCCACAACGGCACGCATGTCGACGCGCCGTGGCACTACCACCCGACCATGGACAACGGGAAGCGCGCCCAGACCATCGACGAGCTGCCGCTGGAATGGTTCTGCCAGCCGGGGGTGAAGCTCGACTTCCGGGACCGGCCGAACGGCTATGTCGTCCCGCCCGCCGAGATCGAGGCCGAGCTGAAGCGCATCGGCCACGAGCTGAAGCCGCTCGAGATCGTGCTGATGAACACCGCTGCCGGGGCGCGCTATGGCAAGGACGATTTCCTGAATTCCGGCTGCGGGTTCGGGCGCGACTCCACCTTGTGGCTTACCGAGCGCGGGGTGCGGGTGGTGGGCACCGACGGCTGGAGCTGGGACGCGCCGTTCAGCTTCACCCGCAAGCGCTGGGACGAGACCCACGACCCCTCGATCATCTGGGAGGGGCACAAGGCCGGGATGGTGCGCGGCTACTGCCAGATCGAGAAGATGGCCAATCTCGACGCGCTGCCGGCGGACGGGTTCACCGTCTGCTGCTTCCCGGCCAAGATCAAGGACGCTTCCGCGGGCTGGACCCGCGCCGTCGCCATCATTGAGTAGCGGCCCGTCGGCGGCACGCGACGCGACGCTGCGCGTCGACCGGAAATACGCCCTCATCACCGCCGTCATGGCCGCGGTGATCGTGTACGGCTCGCTGTACCCGTTCGGGTTCCGGCACCATTCCGATCCCACGGGCGCCCTGGCAACACTTCTCCGCACCTGGAACAACGTGCCGGGACGCGGCGATTTCCTGGCCAACATCCTGCTTTACGTGCCGCTCGGATTCTTCGGCGCGCTCGCGCTTTCCATTCCCAACCGATGGCTCCGCTTCGCCCTCGTCGCCCTGTTCGGCATGGCGCTCTCGACCTGCGTAGAAATTGCGCAGTACTACGACCCGGGCCGCGACCCCAGCCTGACCGACGTCTATTCCAACACGCTGGGCACCGTGCTGGGCGCCGGCGCGCGGCTTCTCATCGGCGCGCCGGTCCGCTGGCCGCTGCAGGCCGAGATCCGCAACAACCCGGCGCCCGCGCTCCTCCTGATCGCATGGTTGGGATACCGCCTCTATCCCTACGTGCCGACCATCGACCTGCACAAATACTGGGACGCCCTGAAGCCGGTGGTCCTGACGCCCCAAATGCCGCCCTACGCCCTGTTTCGCTACACGATCATGTGGTGCGCGGTCGCGACACTGATCGAGATGTTGGCCGGGCGCCGACGCTGGTCCTTGAGCTTCCTTGCGCTCGCCGGTTTCACCCTCGGCGCCAAGGTGCTGGTCCTCGGGCGGGTCGTGACCGCGCCGGAACTGCTGGGCGGCGCGATCGCCTATCTGGCGTGGCTGCAGCGGCCGGCCGAGGCGGCCCAACGGCGCGTCGTCGTTGCCGCAGCGCTCCTCGCGCTCCTTGTGGTCATGATGCGGCTCGAGCCGTTCTACCTGGCCGACCACCGCGGCACATTCGGCTGGATTCCGTTCCGCAGCTTCCTGAGCGGCTCGATCGCGATCAACGTGCAGTCGTTCTTCGAGAAGATGTTCTACTACGGCGCGCTAATCTGGCTGACCGCGACCGCAGGGCTGGGTCTCGGTCAGTCGACACTCCTGGTCGCGTGCGGCCTGTTCGTCACCAGCCTCGTCGAGATCTACCTGCCCGGCCGATCCGCCGAACTGACCGACGCGGTCATGGCACTGATGATCGGCGGAATCTTCGCCCTGCTGCGCCGGCACCCGGCGACGTCAATGCATGGTTGACGGCAGCCAGAGCACGATCGCGGGAAACAGCACCAAGAGGACGAGTTTCAAAAGGTCGGCGGCGACGAACGGGAGGACGCCGCGGAAGATCGTGCCAAGCGGCACGTCGGGCACCATGCTCTTCAGCACGAAGACGTTGAGCCCGAAGGGCGGTGTGATCAGTCCGGTCTCGATCACCACCACCATGATGATCCCCCACCAGATCAGGTCGAACCCCACATGGGTGACCAGAGGGGTCACGATCGGCACGGTGATGACCATCACGGCAAACGAATCCATCACGCAGCCGAGCAGAAGGTAGAGCACCAGCAGCAGGGCGATCACGCCGAGCGGCGCCAGGTTCAGGCCGGCAACCAGCTCGGTTGCGGTCTCGGGCAGCGCCGTGACGCCGACGAAGAACGAAAAGATCAGGGCACCGAAGATCAGCCCGTAGATCAGCGCCGTGGTGGCGGTGGTCTCCGCCATCACGCGCCAGAACGCACCGCCATGCAGCCGGCCGCGAAACAGGGCGAACAGGAAGGTCGCAAACGCACCGACCGCCGCCGATTCCGTGGCGGTGAACACGCCGGTATAGAGCCCGCCGATAACGCAGACGAACAGCACCAGCACGCCGGCGGAGCGACGGACCGCCGCCACCAGCTCCGACATGGCGATGCGCGAGCGCGGCGGCACGGCACCTGGCGAGAAGCGCACGAACAGCGCCACGGTAATCAGGTAGAACGCAATGGCCAGCAGGGCCGGCCCGACGGCGGCGACGAAAAGCTGACCAATCGAGGCCTCGGTCAGAAGCGCGAAGATCACGATCGGGGCCGACGGCGGCACGAGCTGCCCGAGCGTGCCGCCCGCCGCAATGCAGCCGGTCGTCAGATGCGGCGCATAGCCCCGCGCCCGCATCTCCGGCAGCGCCACCCGTCCGATAGTCGCCGCGCACGCGATCGACGAGCCGGTGACGGCGCCAAACCCGGCGCAGCCGCCAATGGTCGCCAGCGCCAGCCCGCCGCGGAATCCGCCGAACAAGGCATGCGCCAGTGCATAGATGTCGTCGGACAGCCCGGCCGTGGCGGCGAAGCTTCCCATCATCAGGAACAGCGGCAGGACGGCAACCTGGCTGTTGGTGAGGAACCCGGCCGGCTCGGTGCCGAACGCGCCGAGGGACGGGCCGAACCCGATGAACAGGGCCGAGCCGAACAGCCCCATCATCGCCATCACCGCCGCGAGCGGCATGAGCCCGAGCAGGAAGGCCCACAGGAACAGGAAGGCGACGAGAACGGTGAGCTCGGCGTTGTGCTGCGCAAGCTCCGCCAGCGCGCCGAAATCCGCGATCGCATAGATCCCGATCGCGAGTGCCACCGCCCCGACGGCCGCAACGACGATCTTCGCCGAAATGGCGGCGGGCGCGACCGGCCCCATGGTCGCGGCGCGGCGCAGCGCGTTGAGCACGACGATGGCCTGCACGATCGCGGCCGCCGCGAGCAGCACGGCCACCGCATGCATGAACGGCGCCTCGGGCCAGCGCAGGATTATGGTGGTGCGATTCTGGGCAGCGAGGCTCAGCGCGAAGACCTCGATCCGCCAGGCGAGCAGGCCGACGAACACCAGGAGGAGGATCGAACCGGCGGTGCTGAGCCACGTAGCGAGCCGGCCGGTGATCCAGCGCGCCAGAATGTCGACGGTCAGGTTGACGCCTTGGGCGAGGCCCGACGGGATGCAGGCCGCCACGCCGACGGCGAAGACCTCGGCCACCACCTCATTCAGCGCGGTAATCGGCGCGTTGAAGAACCAGCGCCCGAGAATGTCGATCAATGTCACGCCCGCGACGATCAGCATGGCCAGCACGCCGATGAACGCGATGGGCCGCGCGATGCGCGCGCATTCCGACTGCAGGCGGTCGAGCGGATGAGACTCCGCCGAGGCCGTGCCGCCGGCGCCCTCAGGTGCGCCGGTGTCGGCGGCGCCGCTCACTTTTCCGATTCGACGGCGGCGAGGATCGCGCGATATTTTGCGAGAATCTCCGCCCCGCCCTGCGTGCGGCCGACCCAGGCTGCGATCGCCGGAGCGACGCGCTGCTTGAACGAAGCGAGCTGTTCGGGCGACGGCGTGACCACGCGCTGGCCCTTACGGCCGCCGACCGAATAGCGCCCCTCCTTCGACTGGGCATCCCAGAACTCGCCAAGCATCTTGCTGTCATGCTCGCTCGAGCGGGCATCGAGCACCTGGCGCGCCGTCTCCGACATTGCGAGGTAGCGCTTCTTTGCCATGAACACCATGCAGGGCGTGCCGCCGAGCGCGACCTCGACATGGAACGACGTCACCGCGTGCAAGGCGAGCGGCTCGAAGATCGGCCAGCCGGCGAGCACGCCGTCGGCGGCGGCGTTGGCGAGCGCCGGCCCGTACTCGGAAAGCCGCAGCGAAACCGGCGTCGCACCTAATGCGGTCACCGTGTCGCTACCGATGCGGCTCGCCTCGATGATCTTGAGACCGGCTATCCCTTCATTCGATCGCGGAACCTCACGGAGATGCAGCCCCGCGAGCGAGGTGGTGCAGAGCTTGAGCGGCACGATGTCTTGGTATTCGGAATCGAGCGCGCCCGACTTCCACAGGCGATAGAGCGCCACCGAGGCATACCGGGCCGAATCCGCAACCAGCGGCAGAGCGGCCACCTCGGTCAGCGGGAGCTTGGCCGAAAGGTAGGGTAGCAGCGCCCAGCCGATCTGCACCTGGTCGTCAAGCACACGCTGATAGACCGTGTCGAAGCTTGCGCCCTTCGGCCCGTCGATCACCTGGATGCGCAGCACATCATTCTTCGCGGCGCTTACCCGCGCCGACCAGGGATGATGGCTATGGATGTTGACCAGCGCGTATGGCGAATTGACCGTGGCGAATTTCAGCGTCACCAACTCGGCCGATGCAGAAGACGCAAACCACGTGAGCGCGGCCGCGCCCACGACGAGCCCCGCCCGAAACCGTCCAATCATCACGCTACCCTTGCTGCCATTCGCACCGGCCGACGGCGGGGACATTCCCCGCCGCCCGATCGGTTTACATCGATCCGCCGACCTTCGTCAGCAAGTCGCGATACGTGGCCAGCACCTTCTCGCCGCCGGGCGTCGCCTTCGCCCAGTTCTCGGTGATCGGCGAGACGCGCTCCCGCCAGCTTTTCTGCTGCGCGCTGCTGAGCTTGAGGATTTCGTGGCCTTTCATCTTCATGGTCATGGCACGGCCCTCGCCCACGACCTCGTCCCAGAAGTGGCCGAACTCGCGGCTTTCCTTCTCGGTGGCGTTGGCCATGAGGATCGCGCGCACCTTCTCCGGCAGCGAGTTCGAGCTTTTTCCGCGTCATGAACACGAAGCCCGGGCTGGTGCCGAGCTGCGTCTCGACATGATAGTGCGTGACCTCGGCCAGCTTGAACGGCTGGAACGCCGTCCAGCCGACCACGACGCCATCGGCCGTGCCGCGCTGCAGGCCTTCGTAATATTCGTTCACGCGCAGGGAAATCGGCGCACCGCCGAGCGCCTGGACGATCTCGGACGAGACCCGGCTACCGGCGATGATCTTCAAGCCTTCGAACCCGTCCAGCGTCTTCGGCTTTTCGCGGTACTGAACGCCGGACTGCGGGAACACGATCAGCTTGAGCGGCACGACCTGGTCGTACTCCTTGTCGAGCAGCCCGGTCTTGTAGAGGCGCCAGAAGGCGGTGGAGGCGACCTCGGAACGGTCCGAAAGGAAGGGCAGGGTCACGACGTTGGTCAGCGGGAACTTGCCGGCGGAATAGACCTGGAGGCCCCAGCCGATCTGCGCCACGTCGTCGAGCACGCGGCTATAGACGTTGCCGTGGTTGGCCATCGCCATGCCATCGCGGACGTCGATCTTGAACAGACCGTTCGCCTCCTTGTTGATCTTGGCGGCCCACGGATGGTGGATGCGGACGTTGAGATGCGCCCGCGGTGAATTGAGAGTGACGAAGGTCAGCTTGATCTCGTCGGCGGGGGCAGGCCCGGCCAAGCCCAGCGACGCCGCGACGGCCACCAGGCCGGTCAGCACACTCCGTTTCACACCGTTTGCCATGCTCAGTGCCATCTCGTTACCTCCCTCTGTCATTCGCGCGGCACCTGGCCGGCGCGGCAAGTTTCGTGTTTAGGGCAGGGACCCAACACCCCTGCCCTCGTTGGGTTCGATTATAGCATCGGCCACCGCTTCGCGCGACGGGCTCAGTTCATCGCGCCTTCCTTCTTCAGGGCGGTCTTGAAGGCGGCCAGGACCCGGGGCCCGTCAGGCACGCGCTTCGTCCAGTGGTCGAACACCGGCTGGATGCGCTTGTTCCAAGTTGCGTGCTGCTCGGGTGTCAGGTCCAGGATCGTCTGGCCCTTCATCTTGGACACCGTGTCACGCTGGTAGCGGGCGATGCCATCGAGTGCGATGCCGTAGCGCTGCGACAGCTTCGCGCCGGTGGTCGAATCGAAGATGTCCTTGCCCTTCTGTGGCAGGCGGTCATAGGCGCCCTTGTTCATCAGAACGAACCCGGTGAGCGAGCCCATGAAGGTCTCGAGATGGTAGTGCGTGACCTCGTTCACCTTGAATTGCAGCACGCCGGTCCAGGCCATGACGATGCCGTTGACCATGCCGCGCAGCGACGCCTGGTAGACTTCGGGCGGCGCCAGCGTGATCGGCGTTCCGCCGAGCGTCTCGATGATGTCCGCCTGTACCCGGCTCTGGGCGCTGATCTTGAGGCCCTCGAGCCCGGCGAGGCTCTGGACCGCCTTGTTGAAGTGAAGCTGGTTTTGCGGATAGATGAACAGCGCCAGCGGCAAGACCTTGGCGTACTCGTCGGCGATCACGTTCGCGGGCACCAAGCTCCACAGCGCGACCGAGGCCTTGGTGGACTCCTTCGCCAGGAAGGGAAGCTCGGCGACCGAGGTCTTCGGAAACGTGCCGCCGATCGGGCCATGGATGCCGTAGGCCAGCTCGTACACGTTGGTCACCAGCCGATCGTACACGTTGCGCGGATTGTTAAGCGAGCCCGGCGGATAGACCTGCACGTGGAAGATGCCGTCGCCCTTCTTGTTGATCTCCTCGACCCAAGGCTTGGTCGCGCGCAGAAAGACCGGCGAGGTAAGCGGCGAGCCAATGGGAAGCCTTAGCGTCATGGTTTCGGCCGCGGCCGAACCGGCGAGCGAAAGGATTGCCGCGAAGGTAGCGGCAAACGTGCGGCGGTTCATGGATACTCCTGATGACGGCGCGGGGTGCCTTGATTTTCGACGAAATGGTAGCCGAGCGCCCTTGCCCTGTCACTCGGCGTCGGCAGCGGCAGGTAGATCCAGCGCATGGCGACCCTGCCCGTCCGGCCACAGCGCCTCTGCAAGCCAGTTTCCAGCGGCGCCCATCGGCTCGGCAAACCGGAAGGGCGGATTGACGACGGCAACGCACGACGCCCGAAGGCCGCGGCCCGGAGGCGCCCGGGGCGCCAGCTCGCTGGTCAGTACCGGGGCCAGCAGGCCGGCGAGCGATCCCCGCAGCGCCTCGTGCCGCCGCTCCGGCAGAACCGGGTACCAAAGGACGAAGATCCCGGTGCGCCACCGCGCCAGCGCGCCGGCCAGGGCGCGCGGGGCCGTGTCGTACTCGGTCTTCACCTCGTAGCTCGGATCGATCAAAGCGAGCCCGCGGCGTGGCGCGGGTGGCGTGACCGCACCGAGCATCTCGAATCCGTCGCGCCGATGGACCGCGATCCGGCGGTCGCGGCCGGCCCAGCGCTCGAGGCCGCCATGGGCAGCCGGGTGCAGCTCGCCCAGAATCAGCCGGTCGGCCGCGCGCAGCGCGCGGCGCGCAATTTCCGGCGAGCCGGGATAGGACCGCAGCCGTCCGTCCCGGTTCATCATCCGCACGAGGTCGAGATAGGGCGCGAGCGCGGCCGGCGCGTCGGTGCGCCGCCAGAGTTTCGCGATGCCCTGGGCGAACTCCCCGGTCTTCAACGCCTCGGGGGCGGTCAGGTCATAGGTGCCGTCGCCCGCGAAGACGTCGATCACGACGAACGGCTTGTCCTTCGCCGCGAGATGGCCAAGCAGCAGCGACAGCGCCACGTGCTTGTGCACGTCGGCCCAGTTCCCGGCATGGAACCCGTGGCGGTAGCTCAGCATGGCGCCAGACTACACCGAACGCGGCGCGGCCGGAGGGTTCTGCTATAAGGCTGCGCCATGCCGCCGGAGCCCCAGACGCCATCGAGCCCGCCACACCCGCATCGCTGGGCGATGCTGGCGGGCGTACTGATGGTCTATTTCTGCTTCGGTGCGACGGCCGCCGCAATCGCCCCGCTGGTCGCCCGCATCACGACCGAGCTCGATCTCAGCCACACCCAGATGGGCAGCATCCTGGGCGCCTGGCAGCTCGTCTATATCGGCGCGGCGATCCCGTGCGGTGCGCTGATGGACCGGCTCGGCCCGCGCCGTGCGGTCGCGCTCGGCGCGCTGGTTATCGCCGGTTCGGGCGTGCTGCGTGGGCTGGCCTCGGATTACGTGACCATGTTCCTGGCCGTCGCGGCGTTCGGCGTCGGCGGGCCGCTGGTGTCGATCGGCGCGCCGAAGGTGATCAGCCAGTGGTTCGTCGGGCGCGAGCGCGGGCTCGCCATGGGGCTGTACATGGTCGGCCAGTCGACCGGCACGATCGGCGCGCTGTCACTCACTTCGAGCGTATTCATCGAGTTGGCGGGCGGAGACTGGCGCAAGGTCCTGACCGCCTACGGCGTGCTCGCCCTTGCCGCGGCGCTGATCTGGACTGCGATCGCGAGCCGTCCGGCGAGCCGCGCGATGGAGCGGCGCATCGCCGCCGAGCCGAAGCTCGCGACGACCGGTGTGTTCTTCGAGCTCCTGCGCGCGCGCCCGATGCAGATCGTGCTGTGCCTCGCCGTCGGCACGTTCTTTTTCGGCCATTCGCTGAACAACTGGTTGCCCGAGATCCTGCGCGCGGGCGGCATGCCGACGGCGCGCGCCGGGCTGTGGGCATCGGTGCCGGTCGCCGTCGGGATCATCGCGGCGCTCAACTTCCCGCGCCTCGCGATCCCGTCGCGCCGCATGGCGATCCTCGCCGGTTTGTTCTTCTGCCAGATGCTGGCGCCGCTGTTGATCGAGGCGGGCGGAACGACGCCGCTGGCGACCGGGCTGATGCTGCAGGGGCTCGCGCGCGGCTCGCTCTCGACCATCGTGCTGCTGGTGCTGATGGAGCTGCGCGAGGTCGATTCGCGCCGGATGGGCGCCGCGGGCGGCATGTACTTCACGGCGGGCGAGATCGGCGGGGTTCTCGGCCCGCTGACCATCGGCACCCTGGCCGACCTCACCGGCGGGTTCTCGGCGGGGCTCTATTTCCTCGCGGGGCTGTGCGCGATGCAGCTCTTGCTGCTGAGCCGTCTGCGGCGCGCCCTTAGCCGAAGCTAGGCCTGGTTCGCCACGAGCAGCGCCTCGACCCTGGCCACCAAAGCTTTCAGCGAAATGGGCTTCTGCAGGGAATCGTCGGCGCCGAGCGCGCGTGCATACCTCAGATAGTCGGTGAAGCCATGAATCCCGCCGCCCGAGAGGGCGATGATGCGCAGCCCTGGAGCATCCTCCCGAAGCTGGCGGATGGTCTCGATCCCGTCCATGTCGGGCATGACGATATCCATCAGCACGATGTCCGGCCGCGCGGATGCCACCAACTTGATGGCCTCGCGCCCGCTCCCGGCTTCCACGACGCTGTGGCCCGCGTCTTCGAGCGCGGTGCGCATCAAGGAACGGATGTTTGGCTCGTCGTCCACCACAAGGATGTCCGCCACCATTTCCTCCATCGGTTCGTCACCCGGTGGCGCTGCGCGCCGCCGGCGTTTCCGTCGCTTCCCCCAAAGCGATCTCCTCTGGGAGGTCCTCGGGCGCCACGGGGCGCGAGAACAAATAGCCCTGCGCCACTTCGCAGCCCGCATCGCGGACCACGGCCAGCTGCTCGAGCCGTTCGACTCCCTCGGCGCAGACGGTGAGGCCGAGATTGTGCGCGAGGTCGGCGATCGAACGCACGATGACGCGCGCCTCCTCGCTGCGGTCGGTCTCGAACACGAACGACTTGTCGATCTTCAGCGCCCCGAAGGGCATGCGGTAAAGCTCGATCAGCGACGAATAGCCGGTGCCGAAATCGTCGATCGACAGGCCGAACCCCTTGAGCCGCACGCGGCCCAGCACATCGAGGCTCAGCGTGGTGTTCTCCATGGCGGTGGTCTCTGTCACCTCGAAGGTGACGCGTTCGGGCGCCACGTGCGCCTCACGCACCAGCCGCAACAGCCGGTCGGGAAGCTCGAGATCCTGCAGGCTCGACTGCGCGAGATTGATCGACACCGACATTGCGCGCCCGGCGCGGTCCCATGCAGCGATCTGTCCCAGCGCGGCCCGAAGAACCCATTCCGTCAGCTCGGTGGCGAGTCCGAATCGTTCGACCAGAGGGATAAACGCGTCGGGCGCAAGCCGCCCGCGGGTCGGGTGCTTCCAACGCACCAGCGCCTCGGCGTTGGTGACTGCCAGCGGCCCGCGGTCCGCGCTCACCGCGACGATGGGCTGGTACTCGACGAACAGCTCGTCGGCGGCGATCGCGCTCTTGATCTCGGCACCGACGATGGGCCGCTCGATCTCGACATATGGCTTCACCAGCGTGACGAACTGGGCAAGCGAGAACGGCTTCTTCAGAGCGCCGACGACGCGTAGACGATATTCCTTCGCCAATCGCTCGGCCGACGCGAGCACGCGCGTGTCCGCGCCGCTCATCAAGATGATCCGGGCGCGGCATCCGGCGTCCGACAGGTGGCGCATGAGCTCGATCCCGTCGACGTCCGGCATCTGCAGGTCAAGCACAACGAAGGCGGGATCGTCCCGCCCCACTGCGGCGAAGAAGCTGTCCGAGTCGGAGGTCGCCGTCGCGGCGAGGCCGCACGTGGATGCGGCCGCGCACACGAACTCGGCGATCGCCGCGTCGTCGTCGATGACCACCAGTCGGGTCGAGTCCGCCATAGAAATCCCTCTACCCTGTCGTTGCCGTGGCGTCGGCGCGCGGGAACAGCAGGGTGAACGTCGTTCCCCGGCCTTCCTCGGAATCCAGGACGATGTGGCCGCCGGACTGCGTGACGAATCCGTAGACCATGCTGAGACCGAGGCCGGTGCCCTTGCCTTCGCGCTTGGTGGTGAAGTAGGGCTCGAAGACGCGCTCGCGAAGGTCAGGCGGAATGCCGGTGCCCGAGTCGGTCACCTCGATCCCCACCCAGCCCGGTCCTCCGAACCCGGCCCGGTGCATGACGTCGTCCTTGGCCGGACCCGCCGCAAGGCGCAGCGTACCCCCGTCCTCCATGGCGTCGCGCGCATTGGTCGCAAGGTTAATGATCGCCGATTCCAGCTCGCCAGGGTCGACGACGATCGGCCCGGTGCAACCGTCGACATCGCATTCGAGCTGGATGTGCTGGCCGAGCGCGGTTCGCAATACCGCGACCAAATCTTCGACCAGGCGGCCAGGATCGACGCGTTCGGGCGAGAGCTCGCGCGCGCGGGAAAAGCTGAGAAGCTTGCGGGTGAGGTCGGCCGAACGTTCGACGGCTGCACGCGCCGTGGTGGCGAGCTTGGTCGTCCGCTCGTCGGCTCCCTCGGCAAGCAGCAGGTCGAGCGAGCCGCCGATCACCTGGATGATATTGTTGAAGTCGTGCGCGATACCGCCCGTCATCTGGCCGAGCGCCTCGAGCCGCTGCGCTGCGCGCAGGCGACGCTCGGCCTCGCGCAGCTCGGTTACGTCGCGCAGCACGATTACTGCGCCTTGCGCCCGCCCGCCTTCGTCCATGATCGGTGCGCCGCTCGCAGCAGTGTAGCGGACCGTTGAATTCGCACCTTGCAGCAGAATCTCGTAGCTGCCGAAGCGTTCGCCACGCAGCGCCCGCGCCAGCGGCAAATCGTCCAGATCGAGCACCTTTCCCGTCTCGGCATCCTTCGGCCGATACGACGAGAGAAACCACCCAGAATTATCTTCGCCGTCGGGCCGGCCCATCGCTTCCACGGCGGTCCGGTTGACGAAGGTGAGCTTGCCGTGTGAGTCGCACGCGATCACACCGTCACGCATCGAATCGACCAGCGCCGAGAGGAATTGCCGCTCGCGTGCGAAGGCGTCGTTCGCGCGCTTGCGCTCGAACGACGTCGAAAGCTGATCGGACACGGCCGTAACGGTCTCAATCAGCCGCTCGTCGCGCACGCGCGGATACTCGAGGAAGAAGGTGATGACCGCGATCACCTCGTTCCCGGTGTCGCGGATCGGCACGCCAAGGCACGCGTTGAGCCCGACGGAATGGGCAAGATCGACATTACGAAATGGCGAATCCGGCCCGATGGGCGCAACCCAGGTCGGCTCTCCGGTCCGCCAGACGTGGCCGGGAAGCCCCTCGCCGATCGCAAAAGACTGTTCATTTGTGCCGTCGATGAAGGGCCGGAAACGGTCTTCGCGGCAATAATGGTAGTGGGCGGAAACCAGCAGCGTACGATCGTCGTTGAAGACCCAGCCATTTCCCAAGACCCAGCCGGTCTCCTCGCACACCATGCGCACAGCCTCGCCCAGCGCCGCGTCGAAATCGGTGGCGAGATAGATCGCGCGGCCGATCGAGGTCAGGAGCCGCGTACGGTTCTCGGCCTGCAGCCGTTCCGTGATGTCGCGGCTGGTGCCGACGACGCGATAGATCCTGCGTGTGTCGTCCCGCACCGGTGCCTTCGAGATGGAGAGCCAGCGGGACGCACCATCCGGCAGGTCGATGCGCTCGACCCAGTCGATGACCGGCTTCCCTTCGCGGAGGATGCGGTCGGTGAGTTCGCGATGGGCCTTGGCCGTGGCCGGCGGCATGAAATCCGCGTCGGTTCGACCGATCGCGTCTTCGAGGCTGGCAATGCCGATGTTCTGGGCGTGGGCGGTGTTGAGCCGGACATAGCGATGCTCGAGGTCCTTGAAATACAGGCCGTCCGGCGCCTGATCCATCAGGTTGTGCAGAAGCGCCTGCTCCTCGCGATACAGGCGCCCCAGCCGGTAGAACTCCGCCGCGTTGTACATGAGATGCCGGAAATCCTCGGCGTCCCATGGCTTGGAGACGTAGGCAAATATCTTGCCGTCATTGACCGCGCGAATGACGGCCTCGAGATCGGCGTAGCCCGTCAGGAGGACGCGGGTCGCGTTGGACATTTCGTTGACGCGGGCGAGAAACTCCACGCCCTCCATCTCCGGCATCCGCTGGTCTGAGACGATGACGTTCAGTTCCGGCGCGCGCCGGACGATGTCGAGACCTTCCGCAGCCGAGCAGGCGGTGTGGACGGTGAACGCGTCCTCCAGCATGTCTTCGACGGCGGCCAGGATCTGGCGCTCGTCGTCGACGACAAGAAGCTCCGGGCGCAGGGCGCTCATGTGTGGCGCTCCACGCTCTGGAGCGGGTGGTCCGTCCCAGCTGCGAAATTGGTCGGCAGGGTGATCGATATCTCCGCTCCCGTACCGCTCGGATTGTCGCCGATCTCGATCGCACCGCCGTGTCG
The DNA here is from genome assembly GCA_963817535.1 of uncultured Alphaproteobacteria bacterium. Classification (GTDB taxonomy): domain Bacteria; phylum Pseudomonadota; class Alphaproteobacteria; order MPNO01; family DASWLB01; genus CAWGHZ01. The sequence continues at coordinate 517,995 of CAWFOW010000011.1, read as the reverse complement.
CTGCACGATCGAATACGAAATGGCCAGTCCGAGCCCCGTGCCCTTGCCAACGTCCTTCGTCGTGAAGAACGGCTCGAACACGCGCTCGCGCAACGCAGCCGGAATGCCAGGACCGGTGTCGCGAACCATCACGCGGAACACCGCGTCGTCGCGTCCGGTTTCAATCTCGATCGTTCCCCGGCCTTCCATCGCGTCGATCGAGTTTGCAAGAATATTCATGAACACCTGATTAAGCTCGCCCGCATAGCAGAACAGATCGGCTCGTTCGCAGTAATTGCGGATCACCTTGACTTCGCCTCCCAGCCGATGCGCGAGAATCCGCAGCGTCGAATCCAGGCTGTCGTTGACATCCACCGTCTTGAGCCGGCCCTCGTCGAGGCGGGAAAAAGTCCGCAATTTCAGGACCAAATCGGCAACCCGATCGAGACCTTCCCGCATGTCGCCAAGTCGCGTGGCGGCCTTGGCGAGCCGGTCCCGTACTTGCGGCGGCGCGACGTCGTCCAATTCGGAGCGCACGTCGGAGAGCCGCCGCCTGACCGTCTCGAGATGGCTCAAAACGAACGCCAGCGGATTATTGATCTCGTGGGCGATGCCGGCGACCAGCTCGCCGAGGGAGGCCATCTTGGCCGACTGGACGAGGCGGGACTGCGTCTCCTGGAGCGTCCGATAGGCCTCGGCCAACTCGCCGTTCGCACGCTCCAGTTCCTGGGCCAAAGCGGCGCGCTCCTCGGCCTCGGCGCGGCCGGCGCGCTCGGTCCGGATCACGTCGTCGCGCCGGCGGAACTCGCCTGCGATCCGCTGCGCCTCGTCGAATTGCGACTTGCGGCGCAGCAAGACGCGGAGGCGGGTCTTGAGCGTGGTGAGATCGGCCGACTTGACGAGGAAATCGTCGGCGCCGGCCTCGAACGTCGCAGCCATCGCCTCGGTGTCATCGCGCGCCGTCAGGATGATGATGGGCAGGAACACCCCGTCGCGCCGGTGCCTCACGTCAATCTCGCGGCATAGCTCGGCGCCGTTCATGCCGGGCATGACCAGGTCCCCGATCACGCAGTCGAACGCGCCCGAGCCGAGCGCCGCCAGCGCGTCAGCAGGCGTGGTAACGCCGACCACGTCGTAGCCCTCGCGCCCGAGCTCGGATTCGAGGACGGCGAGCTGGGTGGCGCTGTCGTCGACCACCAGGCAGCGTGGCCGGTGCGGCGCCCGCGCCTCCGCCCCCCCGCCGAGCTGAGCCCCGCGTGCCAGCAGCGACCGGATGCGAAGCCCAAGCGTCGCGGGCGCAATGGTCTTGGGCAGATATTCGTCGGCCCCGCTCTCGAGGCCCTGGCGCTCCAACGCGCCGCGCTCCTCGCCGGTCAGGATCAGGATCGGCAATGCGACCAGCGCCGGGTCGAGCCGCACCCGGCGGCACAGCTCGTCGCCCCGCATGCCGGGCAGGTTGTAATCGACGATCAGGAGGTCGGGCGGGCGCGACGACAGGATGGGAAGCGCCGCCTCGGCCGAACCGACATGCTTGGCCGCCAGCCCCTCGTCCTCGAGGAGCGCCAGCATGCGCGCCGCCTGGGTCGGCGAATCCTCAACCAGCAGCACTTGTGCGGGCCGGCTCATGGCCGTCCCCGATCCGTCAGAAGGTCGCGGATGCGCCTACCGATCGCCTCGATCGGCAGCGTCTCGATGGCGGCGCCACGCTCGACGGCGGCGCGCGGCATCCCGTAGACGACCGAGCTCGACTGGTCCTGCGCCAGCGTGTAACCGCCCGCCTCGCGCACCCGCAACAGCCCGTCGGCACCGTCCGAGCCCATGCCGGTCAAGACCGCGGCCACGCTGCGCCCGCCGAACGCTTCGGCGGCGGAGCCCAGGAGTATGTCGCCCGAAGGTCGATGACGCGCCTGCACGGGCCCGCCGCGCGTGCGCAACCGTTCGGACTCGAGGGTGAGGTGCGTGCCGGCCGGCGCGACGTAGATGCGACCGGGGCTCAACCTCTCGCCGTCGCGAGCCAGACCGACGGCCGTCCCCGTCACCTGGCCGAGCCAGTCGGCAAAGCCTCCGACGAAGGCGGGAGTAATGTGTTGCACGACGGCGACCGGCACGGAGATCGGCCCAATATCGGCGATCACCCGCGCGAGCGCGTTGGGACCGCCGGTCGAGGCGACGAGCGCGACGATCCCCACTGGCCGCTCCGGCGGCACCGCGGCGGGAACGGATTTCGGGACTCCCTCGCCGACGAGCCGCGTGCGCGCGGCGCCCTTCTGGCGCATCACGCGTACTTCGCTCATCGCTACGAGCATGTCGCATATACGGCGGGCCACGTCATCGTAGGCTTGGCGGGAGACGCCGACCGGCTTCTCCACGACGGCAAGGGCACCCGCCTGAAGCGCGCGCATGGCGATGCGCATGTCAGCATTCTCGATGCTGCCGGACACGATCACGATAGGCGTCGGCGCGGTCTGCATGATGCGCCGCGTGATCTCGAACCCGTCCATGCCCGGCAGGCGAATGTCGAGCGAGATCACGTCGGGACGCGCTGCCGCGAGTTCGTCCAGCGCCGCCTCGCCCGACTCGACCGACGACGCCAGAGAAAGCCGCGGATCGGCACCGATCACGTGCTCGAGCAGCGCACGTACGACAGCAGAGTCCTCGACGATCATCACGCGCTTCGGGGCCTGCAACATCAGACGAGCTGCTCGATTGTTTCGACGAGCTCGCGCTCGTCGAAGCGCTGCTTGACGATGTAGGCGTCAGCGCCGAGTGCCAACCCCTTGCGGCGATCGGAATCGGCGTCGAGTGACGTCACCAGGATCACCGGGATCGGCGCGAGGCGGCTGTCGCCCTTCATCGTCTGGACCAGCGCGAACCCGTCGGTTCGCGGCATTTCGACATCGGCGATCACGACGTCGACCTTCGACCGTTCGAGCAGCGCCAGCGCCTCCTGCCCGTCGACCGCCACGAGCACGTGGTAGCCCCGCGCTTCCAGCAGGCTCTTCTCCAGCGTGCGCGTGGTGATGGAATTGTCGGCGATCAGCACCGTCGGCTTCGCGCGCTTGGGCGCCGCCGCAGTCGCCGATGCCGTGATCGGCACGGGGCGCGCACCGAGTGTCCGGAGCCAGACCGGATTGAGCACCGGCGCGAGGACCTGCCCTTCGACCAGGACGCAACCGATGATCGCCTCGACCGCAGTGCCGGCGAGACCGGCATCCTCGATGATCCGGTCGACGATCGTGCCGAGCGCATCGACGACCAGGGCGAAGCGAGTGCCGTTGGAAAGCGCGATTTCGATCAGCGTCACTTGTCCGTCGGGATCGGCAGGGGGGCCGAGCGCCACCGCCTCCAGCTCGCCATCCGGGTCGCGTACCACGCGCCGTCCCTCGATTGTGACCAGTGCTTCGGGCGCAACACGTCTCACGCGCCGCACGCAGTCGAGCGGCAGGGCGCAGCGCTGTCCGTCGGCCTGGAAGGTCATAAGGCGGCGGCGCGCGACGACGCTCGGCACCGACAGGGTGAAAGTGGTACCGGTTCCGGGCGTGCTCGACACCTCGACATAGCCGCCGAGGCGGCGCACCGCCTCATGCACGATCGACAGCCCCATGCCGCGGCCCGACAGCTCGGTCACCTGCGCGGCGGTCGAAAGGCCCGGGCGAGTCAGGAGAGTCATAAGGGTGGCGTCCTCGCCGGGCGCGGTGAGACCCATGGCGCGCGCCCGCTCGCCCACCGCACGCTCATCGATACCGCGCCCGTCGTCCGAAATGCTGACGTGCATGGAACGACCGCGCAGCACGAGCGCGACCGTTACCCGCCCGCGCGCCGCCTTTCCGGCATCGCGTCGCCCGTCGGCCGTCTCGATGCCGTGTACGATGGCGTTGCGCATGAGATGGGTCAGCGGATCTTTCAGCGCGTGCAGCACGCTGCGGTCTGCCCGCACGTCGAGACCGTTGACCCGCACCGTAATGTCCTTCCCTTCATCCTGCGCAATCTGGCGCGCCTGGCGCGGCAGGTCGAACAGTACAGCGCTGGCCGAAACCAGCCGGCTCTCGTGGGCGGCCTGCCCGATCCGCGCACCATGCCGGCGCAATTGCCAATTGGTGTCCGAGAGCGCGCCGGCCAGCTCGTGCAGACGGTCGAGCTCGGTACCCAGCGCCGCGACCGCCTCTGTCCGCGGCGCGCGCTCCAGCTCGCGCCGAATGCGTTCCATCGCGTCGGTCAGCACGCGCAGCTCTCGGAGCGCCGTGCGCTGCCGGTCGGCCTGGGCGCCGAGATCGTCCGCACGGGTCAGCATGACGTCGAGAAGCGCGACGTCGATGCGCACGGTATCGGACCGCGGCCCGGCCTCGTACGGTGCGGCGGCGACCGGAGAAGCCGCTGGGGCGGCCGGGAGTGCCGGCTGAGGCGCCGGCCGGGACGCCACGCTCGAACTCGGCGTCGAGCCAGGTCCGCAGCGCCCCCTCGGCACGGTCGAGCGAGGCAGGCGGCCCACCGGCGAGCGCCGAAGCGACCCAACTCTCGACCTCGTCAAGCAGCACTTCGAAATCCGCCGCCATGTCCGCGTCGAGCGCAACCGCACCCGCCTGTACCCGCGTCAGCAAGGTTTCGGCGCGATGCATGACCTGTTCCAGCGGCCGGAAATCCATCGCCCGCGCCGCGCCCTTGAAGCTGTGCAGCCGACGGTGCAGCTCATCGAGATCGTTGGACGCGATGCGCCACCCCGCCGCCTCCGCCCCCTCCAGCAGGGCGCGGATGACAGCGATGTGTTCACGATGTTCGACCGCGAAGGCCGCGTTCAGGCGTTGGCGCAGATCGTCGGTCACAGGTGATAGCGCTCCGTCGAACGGCGCAGACCGAGCGTCAGATCCTCGAGGCTGCGCGCCGCCTCGTCGAGGCTGCGTGTGCCGGCCGCCACCTGGTCCATCGACTCGCGCACGCCCTGCACCGAGTCCGACGCCTGATGGATGCCGATCTGCTGCTGGCCGATACCCGCAACGATCTGGCGGAACGCCGTGACGCTGCTCTCCATCGCCGTGGTGAGATGGTGGATCGTCTGCTCGGCGGCGTCCGATTGACGCTTGCCGGCTTGGACGCGCTTGACCGCTTCCTCGGTCTGCATGACCGCGCCGCTCATCGCCTGCTGCATGTCGCCCAGAAGGGCGCGAATCTGGCGTGTGGCCTCGCGCGCGCGTTCGGCAAGGTTGCGCATCTCCTCTGCCACCACCGAGAACCGCGCGCCCGCCTCTCCCGCGGAGGCCGCCTCGATCGATGCGTTGAGCGCCAGAAGGTTCGATTGCTCTGCAATTTCGTCCACCGTAGCGGTGATCTCTCCCACGGAGTGCGCCTTCTCCGTCAGGCGCACCATGATCTCGGCGACGGCCTCCGCCTGCTCGCGGATCGAATCCATTGCACGTGTGGTGTCGCGCACCGCATCCACACCCGTGCCCGCCGCGTGCGACGCTGCCTCGGCGTCGGTCGAGACGCTCTTCGCGCGTTCGGAGATCTGCGTACCCGACTCGCCGATCTCTTCGAGGGTCGAAGCGAACTCCTGAATGGCGCTCGACTGCTCCGTGGTGCTTGCCGCCTGCTGCTGGGCCGAGGCCTGCATCTCCGCGACGGCGCTCGCGATCGACTCCGCGCCCGCTCGCACCTGCTGGGCGAGGCCGCGCAGCCCCTCGACCATCGTGTTGAGCGTCGTGCCGAGGCGCCCGATTTCGTCCGTCCCGGTGCGGCCCGTGGCCTGCGTCAGATCGCCGTCACCGATCCGTTCGGCAAAGCGCACGAACTCCGCGAGCGGGCGCGAGATCGAGCGATGGACCGGGACCCCGATGACAAGCGCGATCAGGATCAACAGCGCGAGACCGACCAGAGCAACGTTGTCGACATCGGCATATGCATCGGCAATTCGGGCCGAGGCCGCATCGCCGAGCTGATCAGCGAGACTGTCCGCCACCGAAAAGCTGACGGTGGCTTCGCTGCGCAGTCGCGACAGTTCGCGGTCGTAGACGAGTTGATTGCTGAGGTCGCCGGCATCGAACGAGGCAAACTCCTTCTCGGTCGTTTCGGCGATCGCCCGGAGATTGCTGCGCTGTTGCGTCACCACGGTAGCAATGTCACGCCAGCCCTTATGGAAATTGGCCTCTTCGGGCCGAGCCAGGCGGGCACGAACCGCCGATTCCAGGCTGTCGAGCGACGCAAGCGCCAGCTTGTGGGATTCGCGCCATCGGTTGCGCACGGCCGCTTCAGAATCGACCGTGCCTCCCACCTTACTCAAGAAGTGCACCAGCACGGCGTCGTTGCGCAGCATCCGCATATCGCCGATGCGAACGCGTGCGGTATCGAACTGGCGGATGACGGCGATGTCCTGGCGCACGGTCTCATCCGCCGTCGCGGCAACGCGGGCGACCGTGCGGTATTGATACCAGCCGATCCCCGCGGAAATGAGCACGATCGCCGCAAATCCAAAGGCGACGCGGCGCCCTATGCCGATCGTCATGTATGACTCTCCTTGCCCAGCAGCGGATGGTCGAGTACCGCCTCCGCGTCGATGAGGATCAGATCGCCCGCGACGGCGCGGACGTATTGCGAGCCGCCTGTGCGCGGGGCGGACGGAACGGTCTCGCGCATCGCCTCGAATCCAGCGACCCCCAGCGCCACACGCCGGTCGCGCCGTCGAAGCAGCACTGCGAACGAAGCGGCCTCCACCTGCGGCGTCAGCCCGAGCAGGCGCGCGAGCTCGAGGACCGGCCAAACAAGCCCCTTCTCGCGGATGACACCAGACATCTCGGCGGGCGTTCCCGGCAGCCGGGCCAGCGATATGATCCGCACCGCTCCCGCCACCTCGGCCAGGCGGATGGCGCACCGTTCGCTGCCCGCGCGAACGACGACATGACTTGCTGAAATGTCGCGCGCAGCGACCGCGCCCCGCTGCGCCAGCACTTCGGCACGTTCGTTCAACCGCCGAGCGAGGTCATCGGAGCTTAACGACCGTCCGGCCAGCGCCTCGCCCAAAGCCGCGATCCGCGCGCGGGCCCTGTCCCAGTCGAACTGGACCTGCCCGTTCATTGCTTCACCAGCGATTCGAGCTGGAGCGCCACCAGATCGCGCAGGGCACCGACGGTCAGCCCATCGATCTCGGACGCCATCTCCGACGCGTCGCGCCCGACATAGAGGTTCGCGACGTTGCGCAGTTCGCGCAGTGCGGCGTATTGCTCGCCTCGCGCCATGAGGAGCTGACTCCGTCGGAACCGCGCAAGCGCGAACTTCCGGTCGAGGAACAGGGTGCGGCGCAGTGCCGTCTCCGCCGACACCGATTCGCCTTTCCACTCGAGCAGCAGCGCATCGCAATAATGCGACCATGGGTCGAACGGCGCGGCTTCCAACCGGGCGTGGCAAAGCCGCTCGGCCTCCTCATGCCGCCCGTCACGCATCAACTCATAGAGCTCGGCCACGATCGCGGGCTGAGTGGTATCCGCGCGGGACGAAGGGTCCTGCGGTTCGGGAGCGGCCGCGCGCGGCATGTCGGGCGATGAGTTGCGGGGCTCGGTCCTACCTACCGTTTTCGCCGGAGCTGCGGATGCAGCCTGGGAGCGCCAGGGCGGGATCAGTCGCGCATTGGGCCCGCGCCATGCGAGACGTACACGACGCGCCGGTATGCCGTCGGCCGGGCGGTAAGCGTAGGTCGAGCCGACCCATTCCGGCCGGAACAGGTCGTGGCAGGACAGAAGTGGCTCGGCATGACCGACCACCAGCCAGCCGTCCGGCGCCATCAGGGCGCGGATGTTGCCGAGTACGTGGCGTACGGTCGGCGCGTCGAAATAGATCAGCACGTTCCGGCACAGCACCAGATCGAACGGTGCGCCACGCGCTCCCTCGGGATGTGCGGCACTCAGCAAGTTGTGCTGGCGAAAGCGCAGCATCTCTCGGAACGGGTCCGCAAGGCGCCGCGCCCCTTCACCATCGGCGGAATCGGTGGCGTCCTCGAAACAGGCGCGGTCGAGCTCGGGAGGCAGGCCGCGCCGGTCGCGCTCGGCGAAAACGAGGCGGCGGGCGCGCCGGACCGCGTCGCGGCTGAGGTCGCTGGCGAGGATCGACACGGCGCGCTCACGCAGCACGGGATCGCACGCGACGAGCATGGCGAGCGAGGCCGCCTCCGCGCCGTTCGCGCACGCCGCCGACCACAGGCGCAGCGCGTGCCCGTCGGGCCGCGCGCGGGCGAGCGCCGGCAGGATCTCGTCGCGCAGCGCGGTGAACTGGTCGGGATGGCGGAAGAACGAGGTTTCGCCGATGACCAGCTCGGCGACGAGAGTCTCCAGCTCGTCGCGCCCGCGCTCCGAACGGATGAGGGCAAGATAGTGCTCGGGCACGCGAATGGCGGCACGGCGCATCGCGCGATGCAGGTGGCGTGTGAAAGCTCTTTCGCGTCCGCGATAATAGGTAAGGCCCGTGCGGGCGACGACATGCTCGAGGATCGCCGAAATGGCGTCGGTTCGCGCGAGCATCTCGCCGCGGTCGAGGGCGCTGTTCATGAGGCGGTCACGCCTATGGCGGCGACGGCACCGAGCCGCGCCTGCTCGACAGCCCGGAAGTGAGCGAGCGCCTGCATCTCGGCCTCGATCGTCAGCCGGTCGAGAGCCAGGATTGCGGCCCGCCCACCGTCCCAACTCAGCTCGCCCGAGACGCAGTCCGCGAAGCTCGTGGACGGCGCGACCGGCGAAATCCGAAAGGCGCCTTCGCGCACCAGGGCGCGTGCCCGCGCCACCGAAAGGCCGAGCGTGCCACCTGACGAGTCCACCATGACGATCTGGTCGTAGAGCCCGGCGGGAGTCGGGGTGAGGCCCAGAAGGTCGGCCAGAGACACGACCGGGATCGCCTCCCCGCCAAAGTCGAGCATGCCAACGAGAAACGGCGGCGCGGTCGGCGGGCGCGTGAGGGCGCACCGAAACACGATCTCGCGCACGCATCCATTGTCGAGCGCCAGGGTGCGGTAGCCCGCATCGAACACGAGGTACGCCTTGCCGGACGGAGACTTCACGGAACGTTGCCTTTAGCTACCTCTTGGGCCAGGTCGGCCGAACACGCCGAATCCATAAGGCGGCCATGGTTAAAATTTCCCCACTCCGGGCTTTGACGGGTCAGGCCTCGTTCATCAGGAGTTGATCCGCATACAGGTCGGAAAAGTCGAACCCGACCTTGCCGAACGCGTCGCGATCGGCGTAATGCGCGACTTTCGAGCCATGGACGAAATCGAAACCCATGGTCGCGGCGGCGAGCACCAGGCTGCGCGAGCCCAGCCCGATGGCTGCGGTCCGCAACCCCAGTGGCCGGGCGGCGAGCACGAACTGGTCGAGCCCGGCCATCAGGTCGGATTCCGGCGCGTCGTAGCCGGTGAGATCGGTGGAGACGACTGAGAATCCGAGTTCGCGCCAGAATCTGTGATCTAAGACCCGCAGAGGCAGGTTTGCCCCCAACCGCCCGCAATAGGGCCGTAGCATGTGTGTCACCGAGCGAAAGCGTGAATCCGTGCGCCCGGCAAAGGCATCTATGACTTCGAACACGATGCGCGGGCGGCCGGATTTCGGAATGTGGTGCAGCATCTTGGCCAGCGGGTCGCCCGACCACTCCTCCGCGAAGCTCGCGAAATGCACCGGCACGATCATCATCGCTTCGCGCTTGTCGCGAAGCAGCGTCTCGAGATCGAGCAGCACATTGGCGAGGGTCAGGTGATCGAGCATGACGCGCAAATCCTGCGCGCCGGGATTGGGCAGGACAGCATCCCCCTCGAGGAGACCCGACTCGTGCTCCATCACCGGGGTGCAACGGAAGATCACGAGCGCGCGGCTGCCGACATGCCAGCACGGGCGATAGGCGAAGCGCACGCGGCGCAGCGCCGCCTCGACACCGGGCCCGAATTTCGCGTGCTCGCGCGCGGTGCGGAGCGTCGCATCCAGAATTGCCGCCTCGATGTTTCGGATCTCATTATGCCGGCGTTGCTCGCGCCGTTTGGCCACCCCGCCATAGAGGGGCCCTCCGGAAGTATCTCCGCCGGTTGAAGGTCCGAACGACGGGGACAAGGGCGCCATGCCGAACGTCACCGGCCCGCCCGTCGGATCCGGCGCCGCCGTAGGCAGCACGCCGAGGCCCACCTCCCGACGCGCTCCGCCTGCGAAACGAACCGGCGTGTTCAGTATGGCGGCCGGGTCGGTCCCGATTGGAGCCGTCGGCGCGTTGCTTTGGTCCGCTGAATCCGCTTGAGCGTGATACCCGTCCGCGTTCTCCGCGGCGGGCGCCGACGCGCCGTCGGTCGTCCCGGACGTCGCGGGTCGCGATCGCTTCAAGGCTCGGATCGGCGCAAGCAGGGTCACGACCACGCGTCGCAACAATCCCTTCGGTCGCTCTGATGCGGGATCCGTGCGGCGCCACCGGCCAGGAGCGGAAGGGTCCGCCAGCGCGCCACCCGCGCCGAACAGGAGCTCGGACAGGTCCGCCTCAATCTTGCGGAAAGTGCGGCTTGCTTGCAGCTTGCTGCGCGAATTGAACTCGATGACGACGGTATCGCCGACCCGCCGGTGCGTATCGTTCAGCCTCAGCTCGCGGCGGACGATCTTTTCCGCGATCAGGTGGACCGCCTCGGAATAGCGCGGCCAGTGTTCGCCGAGCTTGTCCCGGACCGGCGCGAGGTCGAGCACCCGCGTCCGACCATCACTGGGCGCGGGGTTCCCGCGCAGCGTGCCGGCGGTGTCCGGGTCCGTCCCGCGGGACCGTCCCGAGCCACGCCGCAACGCGGGCGCCCATGTCGGCATGGCGCCCCTCACCTTTGCCCCCCGCGATCGGGGATCGGCATGGCATTTCCTCCCCAAGCGGGAGCACACTACTCACGGTAGCGTTAATGGGAGATTAAGCGCCGGCCTCTCAGGCACGGATTAGGCCGAGCCCTGCGAGCCACAGGCCGGCGACCAGCAGGCTCACCAGGGTGAGTGGGATGCCTGCCTTCGCATGGTCGCGAAGTGTGAGCCGCACCCCCTCGCCCGCCGCACGCTCGGCGACGATCAGGTTGGCGAGGCTGCCGACCAGGAACAGGTTTCCCGCCAGCGTCGACAGGATGGCGAGCGCGACCAGCACGCCGTGCGGGATCGAAGGCCAGATATCGAGGATCAAGACCACCGCCGGAACGTTGCCGATGGTATTGCTGAGCACGAGGGTAAGCGGTGCAAGGATCGCGGCCCTGTCCGGAAACGCGTCGTGCGCGGCCAGCCAGCGCAACCCATCGGATGCGATACCGGTCGCCGCGAAGGAATCGCTGACGACAAACAGCCCGGCGAAGAGAATGAGCAGCGGCCAGTCGATTTCGTCGAAAAGCATGCGGCTGGGCAGCGTCCGGCTGACGATTAGGACAGCGGCGACGGCAAGCGCCGCGATCTCACGCGGCACGGGCGTTGCGAACAACGCAAGCAACGCGACCAGTCCGACGACGCATAGCCCGGCCTGTGTGTGCGCAACAGCAACCGACTCAACCTCTGCGTGTTTGGGCTCGGTCGCGAGCGCGTCGCGCCACGCAAGCGCAACGGCGGCGAAGACGAGGACAAGAGCGACCAGCGCCACCGGCCCCGCCACTGCCAGATACGACCAGAAGCCGAGGGCGCCGACCTGACCGATCAGGATGTTCTGCGGGTTGCCGATCAGTGTCGCGGCCGAGCCCGCGTTGCTCGCGGCGGCAAGCGCGAACAGGAACGGCCGCGCATCCAGCCCGCGCCGGGCGAGCCCGCGGCACAGCAACGGCGTCATGGCAAAGACCACGACGTCGTTGACCAGCACGGCGGACATGACGCCGCCCACCGCCACTGTGAAGGCAAGAAGAACCAAGGGCCGTCCGGCGCGTTGGGCGATCCAGGAGGCGGCGGCGTCATAAGCGCCGGACGCGCCGAAACGCGCCGAGACAATCATCATTCCAGCCAGCAGCAACAGCGTCGGGAAATGGATCGCGGCTGCAGCGCGAGCAGCGGGCTCAGCCCCGACCGCGACCAGCGCCACCGCGGCGATCATCGCGATGCCGGTACGGTCCACCCGCGAGCCCGGCAGGCGGCCGAGCGCCATACCGAAATAGGTCACGGCGAAGACCACGACGACGAACGAGGTCACGGCGCCCCTCCTGCGGCGCCAAGCGCGCCATCGCAATGCCCAACTCGGGCCCCATATTGGACCCAGGAAAGGAGGTCATCATGTTCAAAACAGTCTTCCTGTCGATTCTGATTGCCGGCGTCGCGACCCACGCCATGGCGTTCGAGACCAACGACATGAAACGCCTTGTCGCCAAGGATTCTTGCCCGAAATGCAAGCTTTCTGGGGCCCTGCTCGGCGCGCGCAAGCTTGTCGGCGCAGACCTCGCGGGCGCGAACCTGTTCGTCGCCAACTTCTCGAAGGCGGACCTCGAACGCGCGAATCTTTCGGGCGCTTCGCTGGCCGGTGCCAATCTGTACCGCGCCGACATGACAAACGCCGACCTCAGCAACGCCGACCTCAGCAACGCCGACCTGACCGGCTCGAACCTGAAGGGCGCGAACCTCTCTGGCGCAGATTTGAGCGGCGCCTATCTTGACCGTGCGGACATCAAGGATGCGAATCTCAAGGGGGCGGTCCTGTGCGGCACGCGCATGCCCGACGACACGGTGCGCGATAGCGGCTGTCCCGCATCCGACGAGCCGTAGGGCCCGCCGTCCATCCCTACTCCGCGGGGTTGCGCTGCGGAGCAACGCCGGCCGGCGCCTCGTGGCGGTCCGCGACCGGCTTGCGGCCGACCAAATAGGTGTAGACCGACGGGATCACGAATAGCGTGAAGAACGTGCCGACCAGCAGCCCGCCGACGATCACCAGCCCGATGTCCTGACGGCTTTCCGCGCCCGCCCCCTCGGCGATGGCGAGCGGCAGCGCACCGAACACCATCGCGCCGGTCGTCATCAGAATCGGCCGCAGACGCGTGACGGCCGCCTCGCGCACGGCGTCGAAGGCGTCCAGACCGCGCTCGCGATTCTGGTTGGCGAACTCGACGATCAGGATGCCGTGCTTGGTGATCAAGCCGATCAGCGTGACCAGACCAACCTGGCTGTAGATGTTCAACGTCGAGCCGTCGAGCCAGAGCGCGAGCAGCCCGCCCGCAATCGACAGCGGCACCGTCAGCATGATGATGAACGGGCTGCGGAAGCTTTCGAACTGCGCGGCGAGCACCAGGTAGATGAAAGCGAGCGCGAGGGCGAACGTCACGTACACCCCACCGGTCGAGCGCAGGAACTCGCGCGTCTGGCCGCCATAGTCGATCTGCGCCGAAGCCGGAAGCACCCGTTTGGCCACCTCCTGAAGGTTGTCGAGAGCCGCGCCCATCCCTGCGCCGGGCGCGAGATTGGCCGTGATCGTCGCGGCGCGAAGCTGGTTGAAGTGGTTGAGCTCGCTCGGCGCCACCGTCTCGTGGACCCGCACCAGATTGCCGAGCTGGACGAGGCCCGAGGCGCCGCGCACGTACAGGCGCGGCACGTCCACCGGGCTCACCCGGAACCGGTCTGCGACCTGGACGATAACGTCGTATTGCTTGCCATCGAGCTTGAACCGCGTGACCTGCTGGCCACCCAGGAAGGTCTGCAGCGCGTGCCCCAGCGTTTCGCCGGAAATGCCCAACGACGCCGCCTTGTCGCGGTCGACCTCGATGCGCAGCTGCGGCTTGTTGAGCTCGAGGTCCGTATCGAGATTGTCCAGCGCCGGACTCTTCGCCGCCTCGGCCATGAACCGGTCGACCATCTTCTGCAGCTCCGTATAGGGCTGCGTCGTCTGAATCACGATATTGATCGGCTTGTCGCGTGGGCTGCGTCCAAGCGGCGGCCGGCTGGTCGGAAACGCCGTGATGCCGGGAACGGCAAGCACCTCATCCCGCATCGATGCGGCAATCTCCTGCTGGCTGCGCGTCCGCTGGTCCCACGGCAGCAGATGGGCGACCGCGATGCCGCTATTGATCACGGGATAGCCCGAGACGACGAACAGCGTCTCGATTTCGGGCACCTGGGCGACGATCGCCTCCACTTGGCGCGCGTATTTGTCCATGTAGCTGATTGTCGAGCCCTCCGGCGCCTTGAACAGCACGATCAGGGTCGACTGGTCCTCATAGGGCGCGAGCTCGGTATCGAGATGAGTGAACAGCCAGTAGCCGCTGCCGGCCACGGCAAGTCCGGCGAGCAGCACGAGCGGGCGCACCGCAAGCGCGGCGCCCAAAGCCCGGCGATAGCCGTCATTGATCGCGTCCAGCACCCGCTCGCCGGCGCGGTAGAGCAGGTTGTGGTGTTCGCTGCGCTTTAGCCAGCGCGAGCACATCATCGGCGAAGCGGTGAGCGCAACGAAACCGGAGACCAGAACGGCACCGGCCAGAGCCAGCGCAAACTCGGTGAACAGCCGGCCCGTTGCGCCCTGCATGAATCCGATCGGCACGTAGACGGCGGCGAGCGTCAAGGTCATCGCGATCACCGCGAAGCCGATCTCGCGCGCGCCCTTGATCGCCGCGTCGACAGGCCGCTCGCCCCGCTCGATATGGCGCCAGATGTTCTCCAGCATCACGATCGAGTCGTCGACGACCAGACCGATCGCCAGCACCATCGCGAGCAGCGTCAGCGTGTTGATCGAGAATCCGAACAGGTACATCAGCGCCAGCGCACCGATCAGCGACACAGGGATGGTCACAAGCGGCACCAGGGTCGCACGGGCCGAGCGCAGGAACAGGAAGATGATCAGCACCACCAGCCCCACGGCCTCGCCGATGGTCACGTAGACCTTCTTGATCGATTCCTGGATGAACAGCGAACGGTCGTAGGCGACCTCGGCGCGCATGCCGGGCGGCAGGCTTTCCGAGATTTGTGGAAGGTGCTCCCGCACCTCGCGCGAGATGTCGAGGGGATTGGCCGTCGCCTGCTTGATCACGCCGGCGGCCAGGGCGCTGCGCCCCTTGAAGCGGATGAAGCTGCGATCGTCCTCGGGCCCGAGTTCGGCATGCGCGACGTCGTGCAGCCGCACCAGTGCGTCTCCCGCCCCCTTGCGGATCACCATGCGATTGAACTGGTCCGGCGTGACCAGGTCCGTCTGCGACAGCACCGTGAATTCACGGTAGCGGCTTTCGACGCGTCCAGCCGGCACCTCGACGTTCTCGCGGCGCAGCGCCGCCTCGATGTCCTGTGGCGTGACCCCGTAGGCCGCCATGCGGTCGGGATCGAGCCAGATGCGCATCGAGTAGCGCCGCTCACCGAACACGCGCACCTGCGCCACGCCCGGCAAGGTCTGCAACACGTCCTTCACATGCCGGTCGACGTAGTCGCTGATCTCCATCGGGTTCTGGCGGTCCGACGAGAATGCGATGTAGATGGTCGGCTGCGCGTCGGACTCGACCTTGCGGATGATCGGCTCGTCGACATCGTCGGGAAGCTGCTTGCGCGCGCGGCTCACCCTGTCGCGCACGTCGGCCGCGGCGGCCGACGGATCGCGGTCGAGGTTGAACGTCACCGTGATGTTCGACTGCTCCTGCCGGCTGCGCGAGGTCATGAAATCGATGCCCTCGATCCCGGAGAGCTGGTCCTCGAGCGGCTGGGTGATCTGGCTTTCGATGATCTCCGGGCTTGCGCCCTTATAGGTGGTCTGGACGCTGACGACCGGCGGATCGATCTTGGGATATTCGCGCACCGACAGGCGTCCATAAGAGACGAGCCCAAGCAGCACGATCACCAGGCTCAGCACCGTGGCAAAAACCGGCCGGCGGATGCAGAGTTCGGAAAGCTTCATCGCACCATCCCGCCCTTGGAGGCGGAGGGGGGTGGGTCGATCGCCGCGGCGCGCGGCCCAGGCGGCAGGGTCGCGCGGGGCTTCGGCACTGCGATGATGCTGACAGGCGTGCCGTCCTGCACCTTCTGCTGGCCCGCGGTGATCACCAAGTCGCCGGCGGAAAGCCCCTTCGCGATCTCGGCGTGGCCGTATTGGCGCAGCCCAAGCGTCACGACCGTGCGGACGGCCTTGCCGTTGACGACGCGAAACACCAGCAGCTCGTCACCCTGTGGCACGATGGCCTGTTCGGGGATCACGATTGCCTGCCGCTGGGCGCCGATCTCGACCGTCACGCGCGTGAACATGCCTGGCTGAAGCAGATGGTCGGGATTGGGCACACGCGCCCGTACGCCCAGCGTGCGGGCCTCGGGGTCGATGCGCGTGGCGGCCACGGTGACCACGCCGACGAAGGTCTTGCCGGGCAGTGCATCCGGCGCGACCGTCACCTTCTCCTTCCTGGCGATGAAGCGCGCATAGCGTTCGGGCACGTCGAAATCGATCTTCACGCGGTCGATGTCGTCGAGGCTCACCAGATCGCGGCCGGCGCTGACATAAGCGCCGACGTCGATCTTGCTGATCCCGGCGACGCCGGAAAACGGAGCGCGCACCACGGTTTGGGCGAGGCGCGCCCGGGCGAGTGCGACCGCCGCCTCGTCCGCAGCGAGCGCAGCGATCGCCTGATCACGCGCCTGGGCGGTGCCGGTGCCGCGGCGGAACAGCGACATTGCGCGCTCGTGATTGCGCTTGCTGAGGGCGAGGCTGGCCTCGGCCTGCTGGAGCTGTGCCCGGACGATGGCGTCATCGAGCCGGAACATGACCGAACCCTTCTCGACCGGGCCGGACTCCGTGAACCCGATCTCGGTCACCAGCCCGGCAATCTCGGGCCGGATCATGACCGAGCGGTTGGCCCGCAGCGTGCCGATGGCGTGGATATTCTCGACGATCGGCTGGACCGAGACCGTCTGAGCCTCGACGGGAATCGAGGTGGGCAGGCGCTGCCCCTCGCCCGGCGGGTTCTGCGCGGCGGCGGGCAGGCCGTGGGCGATGACGAACGCGGTCAGCGCCGCCGCTATGGTCCGAAGGTGGTTCACAGAGAACGAGTCCTCGGTAGCTCGCCGTGGCGACCGGGTTTAAACGCCGCCGTACACCGGCACAAGCCCAACGGTCACACGTTCCGCCACATAGCCGGCGGCGCAGTGGCACGGGCGGCCACTATAGTGCCGTCTCCCACCCGCGACGAGACCGCGTGATGCCGCAATGTCAGTCGCCCCGCGAGGCGGCGAGAATGCGCGCCGTCCGAATGGCGAGCGCCTCGATGGTGAGGGATGGCGCTTCGCCACCGCCCGAGCTGGGAAACACGCTGGCATCGGCAATCCACAGGTTGCGCCAGCGGTGGCTCCGCCCGTCGCGGTTCACGACCGACGTCGCGGGATCGTCGCCCATCCGGCACGTGCCGAAGACGTGCGTCGCGTTGAACGCATCATAGCTGCCGTACTCCTCGAAGGGCTTGTCGGCGCCGGCAGCGTCCAGGATGGCGCGACAGGTTTTCGCCATGAAGGCGAGGTGACGGATCTCCGGCTCGTCCACGCGGCTGTGAATGCGGGGTAGCGGCACGCCGTGCGCGTCATGCCGATTGGGATCGAGATCGACGAAGCTGCCGTCGTTGGGCAGGCATTCGGCGACCCCGACGACGCCCAGCACGCGACCGAACGCGGCGCGCATCGCACGCTTGTGCGCAGAGCCCCAGCCGCCTACCACGCGCGTGGCATAGGCGATCGGCCCAATGAGATCGGCTTCGGCCATCGCCGGCCCGAAGCGGCAGCCGCCGACCACGTCCGGGATCGCGTCCGGTGCGTTGTAGGTCCACGAGATCCCGTCTGCCGGCAGCCCGCGGTGGC
Source organism: uncultured Alphaproteobacteria bacterium (assembly GCA_963817535.1). Classification (GTDB taxonomy): domain Bacteria; phylum Pseudomonadota; class Alphaproteobacteria; order MPNO01; family DASWLB01; genus CAWGHZ01. Next base: position 500,278 of record CAWFOW010000011.1, on the reverse strand, counting down.
TTCCCAGCTTGTCGGGGTGGAGCGCGTTGGAGGTCCAGAACACGGTTTCCATGAAGTTGCGCCCGACGAGCCCGGACTCGTTGGCGAGGCCGTTCGACGCAAGCAACAGGCGCGGCGTCGCAACCGCGCCGCAAGCGAGCACCACCGCGCGCGGCGCCAGCGCGCGGCGCTGCCCGGCCTCGTCCGCATAGACCACGCGTGCCACGCGGTCGCCGATGCCCGCTTCAAGCGCGACGACAGGCGACTCGGCGAGCACGGCGCAGTTGCCGCTGGAAGTGGCCTTGGCGAGAAACGTGACATCGACGCTGCCCTTGTCGATGCGCGGGCAGCCGCGATTGCAGTTGCCGCAATAGTTGCAACCCGGCCGGCCGTCATAGGGCCGCGACAGCGCGGCCAGCGGATTGGCGACGTATTCGAGCCCGATGGCGCGGCAACCCGCACGGATCCTTTGGCTCGCATAGCTCAATCGGTGGGGGGGCAAAGGATAGGGGCCGCTGCGGGGCCTGACCGGATCCGACACGGGGCCCGCCACGCCGACGACGCGTTCGGCCTCGGCGTAGAAGGGCTCGAGCTCGCCATAGGTGACTGGCCAGTCGGCCGCGATGCCGAACTGCGTGCGCATCTTCATCGCGGCCGGGTTGAGCCGATGGGCCTCGCCGGTGAAATGCAGGGTGGTACCGCCCACGCCGACCTCGTGCTGATAGCCCCAGGAGACGCGTGTATCGCCGGGCACCAGCCGGCCACTCAACGCCCTCCAGGAACGGAGGTCGGACCATTTCTCATCGAGGGCCTGGAGCGGCGCCATCGTGTAGCCCCGGTGCGGATCGCGCTTCGATGGAAAGCGCGCAACCTCCCAATCCGGCCGGTCTAGCCGGTAGTCCGCGAAGGGATCGTAGGCAGGGCCCGCCTCCAGTACGGCCACGCGGACGCCCGCTTCGGCCAGCGCCCAGGCCGCCGCGGCCCCACCGGCGCCGGAGCCGACCACAACGACCTCGGCATCTTCCGGTCGCAGGCTCATGGCGCTACCTGTGCCGGCGGCTTGTCGAAATCGGGATAACCGTTCGGTTGCGGCGGCCCCGCCAGACCGAGCGGCCCCCAGGACTCGGGCCGGGCGTAATAGGCGGTCATGGCTCGGTCTCGGACAACGTCGAAGAACGCGCGGGGCACCGAGCCCGGCCGCGCGCGGGCCGCGACGGCAACGATCGCCTCGCGGTCGGACATGGGGAGCAGCGCGAATCCGGAGACGCCTTGTCGTGTCGCCTGGCCGTCGAGCCAGCGGCAGCCGGCGGCGATCAGCCGATGCAGCCCGGGCTGCCGGGCCGCGTCGGCGCGGATCGCGTGATCGATGCCGAGATCGGACGCCGCGGGCGTTTCATCCGCAGGGATCAGCGTATTGAGGAACGCTGGAAAGGCGTCAAGCGACGGGCGGGGTCCGCCCGAAAGGATCGGCGCGGCAAGAACCCGATGCAAGTAAATCGCCGCGACAGTCGCAACAGACAGTCCCAGGAGTTGCCTGCGGCCAGTCAAAAATCGCATGAATTCGAGGGCCTTCTTAATATTTATGAATTGGTGTCGGAATTTTTTACACTGTCTTTCCCCGCCAAACTGTTAACGACTGGAGCCCATTTCCGGCGGTTCTCGTTAACCATTACCAGTGAGATATTGAGATTCAACTACTTAGGTCCGAGATCCTTTCAGCGCCGCCGTTCCAGGACCTGACTCAGCGCGCCGAAGGATGTCGGGCAGATTTACAACCGGCCGCGTCCCATTCTGTTGAAAACCTGAAAAACATTTTAAGTTCCATATGTTATCAAGTCTGGCACAAACCTTGCATGAAACGAGGCAAACATATTCGGGAGTACGTCATGTCCTCGTTTCGTTCACTTCTTGGAGCCCTTGCTGTCGCGGCGGTGGCCCTGTTCACGGCACACGGGGCCGCCCAGGCCGGCGCCCCTGCCCCGCTCCCTTCCGCGACGCTGTCGGAGAGTACGAACGTCTCCACCGGCTACTACAATATCGACAACACCTCGCCCGATGGCTTTTACATATTCGCGTTCGGGGTGGAGCACGATGACCCGGTGAACTCGCTGTTCCAGCGGGATGGCTGGGCATCGATGCGGTTCGAAAGCCGGGCCGACCTCGCAAGCGGCTGGGACTTTGGCGAAGGCGGCGTGGATATCGACATCAGCTACGGTGAGCCGATGCTGGGTCCAGGCGAATTCACCGTCAATACCCTCGATCTCGGCTCGTTCAACGACCTGTTCGGCGAGGATACGGCGGTTATCAACTTCTACTACGCCGATGGCGGGTCGCTGATCGGTCCGGGCGAATATTCGTTCCACGAGTTCGGCTGGACGGAGGAGATTGCGGTGGCCGCCTCGCAGTTCTCGTCGTTCTTCATCGAACCACAGGGCAATACCTCGTCGGTCACGGGACAATCGACAAACGAGATTCCCGAGCCGACCTCGTTGGCTCTTCTCGGCTTCGGCCTCGCGGGGCTCGGCGCCCTGCGCCGTCGACGGCGGGCGACCGCATAGCGCCAAGCGTATTACGACGAACGGCCCGCCTCGGCGGGCCGTTTCCTTTACAGCCCCAGCCGATAACGGGTCATCACCACGATGATGGCGAGCTGCAGAACGCCCTGGATGCCGCTGATGGTCAGGTAGGCGCGCATCAGCCGCCCGATGAGCCGCAAGTCGGGGTCGGGCTTGCGCATCTCCCACAGCGTGCGGAGATTGAGCGGCATCAACAGGCAGATGCCCTGGAAGGCGAGGATCGAGACGATCACCATGGTCGCCACGATCCACCAGTATTGCGGGTAGGGCAGGTCGAGATAGCCCAGCCGCTCGGCGAGTTCCCACCCGGCCACCGGGGTCACGGTCGAGATCATCGGGAACAGGAAGAAGAACCGAGCCGAGAGCTCGACCGAAACGATCTTGCGCAGCTCGGGCTGAAGCCGGCGCAGGATCGGGCCGAGGATGAACCCCATGAACAGGTCGATCCCGGTCCAGATCAGGCCGAAGAACACGTGCACCCAGTTGAGCAGCCAGTTCGACGGGCTGTTCACCGCATAGATCAGCAGTGCCATCCCGGCCACGAAGATCCAGCTATAGCGCCAGCGGATGAAGGGTTGCTGCTGCTGGACGGTCTGACCGGCTGCGGTCGCCATGGCGTTCCCCCTTGGGCAGGCGATGTTGCGAGCGGGGCGGCTGCGCGTCAAGCCGTGGGCATGCGCAGTCTCAATCTGCTACGATCCCCTGTTTGCACTTTGCACGCTCCGCGCGGCTTGCTACACCGCGCGGGCGAACAATAACATGTGCCCGGTTCGGGCATGCACCACAGGGGCACGACAAGTGGTATTTCTCGCTGTCGATATCGGCGGTACGTTCACCGACCTGATCGCGTTCGATGAGCAAGCCGGAAAGTTCTTCCAGGCCAAGAGCCTGACCACCCCGCGCGACCCGGTCGAGGGCGTGATCGACTGCATCGAAAAGTCGGACCTGTCGCCGGCTTCGATGTCCAACCTGATCCACGGCTCGACCATCGCGATCAACACGCTGATCGAGCGCAAGGGCGCATCGGTCGGGCTGGTCGTCACCCGCGGCACGCGCGACGTCTACATCATCGGCCGCGCCAACCGGCCCGAGGCCTACAACCTGTTCTTCCACCGCCCGCGGCCGCTGGTGCCGCGCCGGCGCACGCTGGAGATCGCCGAGCGCATGCTGGCCTCGGGCGAGGCCTACGAGAAGATCGACCTGGGAAGCGTCGAGCGGGCCTGCGAGACCCTGGCGAAGGACGGGGTCGAGGCGGTCGCCGTGTGCTTCCTGCACTCCTACACCAACCCCGAGCACGAGAAGCTCGCCGGGCGCGTCGTCGAGGACAAGCTGCCGGACGCCTATGTCTCGCTGTCGCACGAGATCCTGCGCGAGTACCGCGAGTATGAGCGCATGTCGACCACGGTGGTGAACGCCTATATCGGCCCCAAGGTCGGCGGCTACGTGCACAACCTGCAGGGCCGGCTCGACAAGCTCGGCTTCAAGGGCGACCTTGCCATCATGCAGTCGAACGGCGGGGTGATGGCGCCCGAGGCGGCCGTCAAGCGGCCCGTGACCATGATGGAATCCGGGCCGGTCGGCGGCATCATCGCCTCGGCCGAGATCGGCCGCGCGCTCGGCTACAAGGACGTCGTCTCGTTCGACATGGGCGGCACTACCGCCAAGGCGAGCCTGGTGCGCGACGGCGAGACCTCGATGGCCGAGGGCTACTATGTCGGCGGCTACGCGTCGGGCCACCCGGTCATGGTGCCCGTGGTCGACGTGGTCGAGGTCGGCGCCGGCGGCGGCTCGATCGCCTGGATCGACGAGGTCGGCGCGCTCAAGGTCGGGCCGCAATCGTCGGGCGCCGAACCCGGCCCGATCTCCTACAAGCGCGGCGGCACCGAACCGACCATCACCGACGCCAATGTCGTGCTGGGGCGCATCGGCGCGCACGACTTCCTGGGCGGCGAGATGCCGCTCGACGGCGAGGCGGCGCTCAAGGGCCTTCAGGCCAAGGTGTCGCAGCCGCTGTCAATAGGCGACATCCAGGCGGCCCGCGCGATCGTGCAGATCGCCGTGCTGCACATGTCGCTCGCCGTGCGCGAGGTATCGGTCGAGAAGGGCTACGATCCGCGCGACTTCGCCATGGTCGCCTCGGGCGGCGCGGGGCCGCTGCACGCGGTCGCCATCGCGCGCGAGCTACACATCCCGACCGTCATCATCCCGCGCTTCCCGGCGCATTTCTCGGCCCTCGGCATGCTGATGGCCGACGAGCGGCACGACTTCATCCGCACCTTCTATGCCCCCCTGCAGGACGCCGACTTCAAGGCCCTGCGCGGCATCTACGACGAGATGGTGGCGGAAAGCCGCACGATGCTGAAGGAAGGCAAGGACGTCTCGCACCAGGCGCTGTTCGACCTGCGCTATGTCGGCCAGGAGTTCGCCCTGTCGGTGCCGGTCTCGCTCGAGCAGATCAACAAGGGCGATCACGCCGCGATCCGCACGGCGTTCGACCAGCTGCACGAGCAGCGCTACGCCCACCACGCGACGGACGAGCCGCTGGAGATCATCAACGTCCGCATGGTGGCGCTCGGCCACCGCGCCAAGATCGCCCTGCCCTCGCTCGACGGCGCGGCGGGCGGCGAGCCGGCCGAACACCGCACCGTCTATTTCGACGAGGACAAGGGCGTGAACTGCCCGGTCTACCAGCGCGAGACGCTGCGGCCGGGCACGCGGATCGCGGGGCCCGCGCTGGTGCGCGAATATGCCTCGACCACGGTGATGTTCCCGGGCGACAGTCTGAAGGTCGCCGAGACGGGCGAACTGATCATATCGGTGAGGAGCGAGTGATGGCCACGAAGCTGGATCCGGTCACGCTGGAAGTCGTACGCAACGCCCTGCCGGCGATCGCCAACGAGATGGCGGTCGATCTGCAGCGCACCTCCTACAACATGATGATCTACGAGGTACGCGACTTCTGCACGTCGCTTGTCCTGCCGACCGGCGAGCTGGTTTCGCAGAACGTCGGCGGCGTGTCGCACTTCGTGTCCGACCTCGGCGTCGTGATCGTCGACGGGGTGAAGACCTGGGGCGAGGACGGGTTCTCGCCCGAGGACGTCATCATCACCAACCACCAGGCGGTGGCCGGCCAGCACCTGAACAACATCGTGATCTACATGCCCTATTTCTTCGAGGGCAAGCTCGAGATGTTCGCGATGGTGCGCGCCCACTGGATCGACGTGGGCGGCAAGTCGACGGGCTTCGGCGCGGGCGCCGAGGTGAAGGATCCGTGGGAGGAAGGTCTGCAGCTCGACCAGCTCAAGATCTACGAGAAGGGCGAGCTCAACAAGCTGCTGTACAAGGTCATCGGCGACAACATCCGCTTCCCCGACTCCTCGCTGGGCGACATGCGATCGCAGATGGCGGCCTGCCGCCTCGCGCTGCGCCGGCTCGACGAGCTGTTCAAGAAGTTCGGCCGCGAAACCATGCTGGCCGCGATCAACCACATCTTCGACGAGACCGAAGCCAAGTGCCGCAAGGTGGTCGAGACCATCCCGGTCGGCACATACGAGGCCGAATCCTTCCTCGACGACGACGGGGTCGTGGTCGGCGAGAAGGTCCGGCTGCACGCCAAGGTGACCGTCGAGCCTGGCGGCTCGATGATCATCGACCTCTCCGGCTGCTCGAAGGAGCGCCGCGCCGGTATCAACTCGCGCACCATGGCCGGACCGCGCGTCGCCTACAAGGCACTGACCGCGCCGCTCGACAACGTCAACGAGGGCTCGTTCCGGGCGCTCAAGGACATCATCCCCGAGGGCAACATGATGATGGCGCGCTACCCCGCGCCGATGGCCGGATGGTCGACCCCGATCCCGACCGTGGTCGACACCATCATCACCGCTCTCGCCCAGGCCTGGCCCGACAAGGTGCCGGCCGCGCACATGGGGACGCTGGGCGGCGCCGTCGTGTTCTTCGGCACCAACCCCGCGACCCGCAAGCGGTTCGTGCTGCAATCGATCGAGGGCGGCGGCTGGGGCGGAAGGCCATTCGAGGACGGCGAATCCGGCACGGTCTCCGTCTGTCAGGGCGACGTGCGCAACGGCCCGATCGAATCCATCGAGATGAAGGCCCCGGTCCTCATCGCCGAGCGCGCGCTGCGCACCGATTCCGGCGGTGCCGGGCGCTATCGCGGCGGTCTCGGCGGCAGCACGCGCGTCATCAATTTCGTCGAGGGGCGCTGGAACCTGACGCGGCCGCCGCGCATCGAATGCCCCCCGTGGGGCATCCGCGGCGGCAAACCCGGCGGGCACGGCGATTTCGTACTGCGCAAGCCTGGTGAGAACGAATTCCGCGCGGTCGACGAGAACGGCTATTTCGTCGGGCCCGAGGCCGAGGTCATCGTGATGACGGGCGGCGGCGGCGGCTGGGGCGATCCCTGCGACCGCGAGCCCGAGCGCGTGCGCGAGGACGTGCTGGACGGATTCGTCTCGCGCGAGGCCGCCGAGCGCGAATATGGCGTCGCGCTCAAGGGCGCGGAATGCACGATCGACGCCGAGGCCACGGAGAAGCTGCGGGCGCAGATGCGCCGGGCTGCCGCCGCCGAATAGGACGGTCGACGCCACCGCAAAAGAACCGCGAACTCAAACGGGGAGAGAGAACATGACAAAGAGCACGACCCGCAGGACACGGACTTGGCTGACGGCGGGGCTTGTGGCCGCGTCGCTCACCGGGCTTGCCGCACTGCCGGCCGCCGCGGCCGACCAGCTGCGCGTCGGCATTTCGTCGCAGACAGCATTCACCTTCGCGCCGCTCAAGCTCGGCATCGCCAAGGGCTTCTTCGCCAAGCACGGCCTCGACGTGAAGGATTTCGCCTTCGCGGGCGGCGGCAAGGAGCAGCAGGCGCTGGTCGCCGACTCCATCGATATGGCGCTCGGCTCCGGTCCGGAGATGGCCTCCGTCGCCAAAGGCGCACCGCAAATGGCGGTTGCCGCAATGGCGAACGAGCCGAAGCTGCTCGGCGTCATGGTCCGGCCCGACGTGCCGGTACATGCGGTGAAGGATCTCAAGGGCCACACCATCGCCGTATCCACGGCGGGCTCGCTCACGGCCTGGCTGGTGAAGCAGCTTTCGCGCCAGCAGGGCTGGGGGCCGGAAGGCATCAAGACCGTGCCTCTGGGGACCACCACCTCCGAAGCCGCCGCCATGCGGACCAAGAAGGTCGATGGCATGGTCGCCAGCCTCAACCAGATGTATGACTTCGAGGCCAAAGGCTACGCCCGCACGATCACCAATTTCGGCAACATCGTGCCGCACTTCCACATCCACGTGATCTATGCGACGAACAAGATCATCGAGAAAAATCCCAAGGCCGTGAGCGGTTTCCTCGCCGGCTGGTTCGAGACGATCAAGTGGATGCGTACCCACAAGGCGGAGAGCGTGAAGTTCATCGCGCCGATCATCGGGAGCGATGAAAAGGTAACGGGCTGGACGTTCGACCAGCTCATGCCGATTATGCGTGACGATGGGCATTTCGATCCCAAGGCGCTCGATACGCTGGCACAGTCCTGGGTTGATCTGCACGTCCTGAAATCCAAGCCCGACATGTCGAAGCTGTACACCGAGAAGTACCTGCCAAGCGCGAATATGTAATCGGCAGCCTGGGGGCGCCGCGCCGCGCCCCCCGGGCCTGCCCCAAAAGACCACTGGGAGACGAAAGTTGGACGCGCAAGACGTTGCGATCCGTATCGAAGACGTATCTCACGCATTCGGATTGGAGGAGGACCAGCGGCGCGTCGTCGCCCTGGAACATGCCACGCTGGACGTGGCGAAGGGCGAGCTGCTGAGCCTGATCGGACCGTCGGGCTGCGGCAAGTCGACACTTCTGAACATCTGTGGCGGGCTGCTCGAGGCCTCGGCGGGTACGGTGCACATCCACGGCCAGGAGGTAAAGGCGCCCCTGCCCCAGACCGTCGCCTTCATCTTCCAGGAAAACGCGCTGTTCCCCTGGCGCAGCATCAAGGAGAACGTCAAGCTCGCCATGTCCTTTCAGGGCGTGCCGGTGCGCGAGCGCGATGACCGCGCGCGCGAGGCGCTGGATTCGGTCGGTCTGCTCGAGTTCGCCGACCATTTCCCGAGCCAGCTCTCGGGCGGCATGAAGCAGCGCGCCCAGCTTGCCCGCGCCCTCAGCCTCAGGACCGACGTGCTGCTGATGGACGAGCCGTTCGGCGCACTCGACGAGCAGACGCGCATGGTGCTGGGCGAAGATCTCTCGGTGCTGCTCGCGCGCACGGGCAAGACGATCATCTTCGTCACCCACTCGCTGTCCGAGGCGGTGTTCCTTGCCGACCGCGTGGCCGTGTTCACCGCGCGACCCGGCCGCATCAAGAAGGTCATGCCGGTGGAAGAGCCGCATCCGCGCAGCCCGTCCTTCATGACCTCAAACAAGCTCTCGAACATGCGGAACGAGCTTTACGAACTTCTGCACGACGAGATCCGGAAGACCATGGCGGGATCTGACCGCCCGGCAAGCCGCGCCATGGCGGGCGGGAGGTAGGCCGTGAAGCTCACGCCCAAGGCCGCACAGCGCCTGATCCAGTTCGGATTCCTGGGTGCGCTGCTCGGCGGCTGGTTCCTTCTTACCACGGCGGGCGGCGTCAACCCGCTTCTCCTGCCCGACGTGCCGTCGGTGTGGGACGAGTTCACGATCCTGATCGAGACCGGCCGGTTCTGGGCACCGCTGCGGACGACGCTCTACGAATATATCGTGGCGGTCAGCATCGCCGCGCCGCTCGGCATGGTCGTGGGGTACCTGGTCAGCCGGTCGCGCTATTCCGTGCGCGTGTTCGACCCGCTCTTCTCCGGCATGTACTCGATCCCCGCGATCGTGCTGCTGCCGGTCTATATCCTGTATTTCGGCCTCGGCGTCGGCTCGAAGATGGCGATCGGCGCGACCATTGGGTTCTTCCCGGTCGTGCTCAACACCATCGCGGGGTTCTCCACCGTCGATCCCCTTTATATCCGCGCCGCCCATTCGATGGGGGCGAAGGGCACGCAGATGTTCTGGGGCGTGATGGTGCCGGCGGCCTTCCCGGTCGTGCTGACCGGTCTGCGCATCTGCCTGATCCTGGCGTTCCTGTCGATCCTCGGCACCGAGACCATCGCCTCGCTGTCGGGCCTCGGCCACGAAATCGTCTCGCTCGCCGAACTGCTCGATACCGCCAAGATGTTCGCCTACATCGTGTTCGCGGTGGCCGTGGCGGTGACCCTCAACATCGTCGTCTCGTCGGCCGAGCGACGCTGGCGCAGGACCTGACATGTCGACCATCGCACCCATCGGCGGGTCCGGCTCCACGCCCTTCTTCTTCGGCGCGCTCGAGCGCGCGGTCGGCACCACCCTCGCCCGGCGCTTTTCGCGGCCGGGCTTCGTCCGGCTGATCCTGGTCCTGCTACTGTTCCTCGGGTGGGAGATCGGCGTCCGGTTCTTCGGCGATCCGCTGTTCCTGTCGCCGCCCTCCGAGGTGCTGGTCGGGGTCGTGCAGCTAAGCCACGACAAGGACGTGGTCGCCGCCGTTCTCACGACGCTGTGGGAGATTTTCGTCGCGTTCGGGCTGGCCGTCGTGTTCGGCATCGCCATAGGCCTGGCGGTCGGGCTGCAAGGCTTCACCCGCCGGTCGGTGTTTCCGATCATCCTGCTGCTCTACGCGACGCCGCAGATTGTGTTCCTGCCGCTGGTGATCCTCTATTTTGGCATCGGGGCAGCATCGAAGATCGCGTTCGGGACGAGCCACGGCATCTTCCCGATCATCGTGACGGTCGTCGCCGGCGTGCAGAACATCAATCCGGTGCTCTTGACCTCGGCGAAATCCATGGGCGCATCGCGGCGACAGATCCTGCGCTGGGTGGTGTTTCCCCACATGGTGCCGAGCCTGTTCACCGGCATGCGTCTGGGCATGACCGGCGTGCTGCTGGGCGTGCTGCTGGCCGAGCTCTACGTATCGGCGGGAGGCATCGGCTACTACACGCGCCTGTTCACCGACACGTTCGCTCCGGCCAAGGTATTCGCTCTGATCGGCGTGCTGTCGCTGTTCGCCGTCTGCCTGAACGAGGCCGCGCGCAAGGCGGAACAGCATTTCCAGAAATGGCGCGGCTGAGCTGAGGAGGTCGAGATGGACCATGCCGATCGCATCGCCGACGTGCGCCGCCTAAGGGAATGGACGCGCTGGTCGCCCCATCGAGCGCGGCCCAGCCGTCGTCAACACGGAAGCTGGAAAAGGACGACATCATCCTCGCCGAGGACGGCGCCTGTTCGCTCCGCATCGGGGTGGGCGGCGGCGGTACTGACAATGCCGTCGCCTCGGCGTTGACCCTGGTGACCGGCGGCAGGACCGAAACCTTGTGGTCCGCCGCCTGAGCGGCCCTTCCTGACGGCAGGCCCTCGCGCCTCCACCCACTCGCCGGATCGAATATGGCTGAAGACCGCCAGCCTCAGCGTTCCGCCTCGCCCGCCCGCGCCGGGCGCCTCGTCGTGCTGTCCTTCGGAGCGCTGGGCGTGGTGTATGGCGACATCGGCACCAGCCCGCTCTATGCGATACACGAGACGTTTGCCGGACCGCATCCCCTTCCCATCGACCGGCCACACGTGCTGGGCGTGCTGTCGCTGGTGTTCTGGACCCTGATCGTCGTCGTTTCGGTCAAGTACCTGACCGTGATCATGCGCGCCGATAATGACGGCGAGGGCGGATCGCTCGCGCTCCTCGCGCTCGCCGAGCGGGCCGTTGCTGGGCGCAAGCGGCTGATCGCGTGCCTAGGTGTCGTGGGCATTGTCGCTGCCGCCCTGTTCTACGGCGACAGCATGATTACCCCGGCGATCTCGGTGCTGAGCGCGGTCGAAGGGCTGAAGGTCGCCGCGCCCAGCCTCGAGCCGTTCGTTGTGCCGCTCACCGTCGCCATCCTGGTCGGGCTGTTCGCGCTCCAGCGTCACGGTACTGGCGCGATCGGGTTTCTGTTCGGGCCGATCATGCTGATCTGGTTCGCCGTGCTCGGCGTGCTTGGCGTACGCAGCATCTTGAATGCGCCGGACGTCCTTTTCGCGCTCAGCCCGCATTACGCCGCCGCGTTCCTGATCCACGATGGCAGGGTCGGGTTCCTCGCGCTGGGTTCCGTGTTTCTGGTCGCGACCGGATCGGAGGCGCTCTATGCCGACATGGGCCATTTCGGCCGCAACCCGATCCGCATCGCCTGGTATGGGCTGGTGTTGCCTGCGCTGGTGCTCAACTATTTCGGCCAGGGTGCGCTGCTGCTCGCCAATCCCGAGGCGATCGACAATCCGTTCATCCGCATCGCGCCCGGCTGGGCTTTCTTGCCGATGGTGATACTTTCCACTCTGGCTACCATCATCGCTTCGCAGGCGGTGATCTCGGGCGCGTTCTCGATGACCCAGCAGGCGATGCAGCTCGGGTACGTCCCTCGCGTGCGCATGCTGCACACGTCGGAGACGACACGCGGCCAGATCTACATCCCGTTCGTCAACTGGTCTCTCTTGGTGTTCATCGTCGTATTGGTCGTCGGATTCGGTAGCTCAACCAACCTGGCCTCGGCCTATGGGCTCGCCGTGTCGGGCACAATGGTACTGTCGACCGTGCAGATCGCCGTTCTCATATTTCTGGTGTGGCGCTGGCGCTGGCTCGGGGTCGCGCTGATTGCGCTGTTCGCCATCGTCGATCTGACCTTCTTCTCCGCGAACGCGACCAAGATCCCGCATGGCGGCTGGTTCCCCCTGGTCGTGGCGGTGATCGTCTACGTCCTACTCACCACCTGGAAGCGGGGCCGCGAGGTGCTGCGCGCGCGCCAGCGGCGCAGCATAAGCATCGAGGAGCTGATGGGATCGCTCTCGGACAAGGTGGCGCGGGTCCCGGGCACGGCGATGTTCCTCACCGGCCATCCGGACGAGGTGCCGGGCGCGCTGTTGCACAACATCAAGCACAACAAGGTTCTGCACGAGCGCAACGTGTTCCTGACCGTGAGCGTACTCGGCATCCCGCACGTGCCGGGCTCGCGGCGCATCGAAAGCCGCGATGCCGGGCACGGCTTCCGCTGCGTCGAGTTGCATTACGGCTATCTCGACCCGATCGACGTGCCGAAGGCGTTGGCGGCGGTGAGCGAAGAAGAGCTCGGCTTCAAGTTCGAGCCGCTGGAAGTGTCGTACTTCCTGACGCGCGAGACCTTGGTGCGCAGCCCCGAGCCACTGATGAAAGGCTGGCGCGCCTACCTGTTCTTCTGGATGTCGCGCAGTTCGCTCGGCACGCTCGATTTCTTCCAGCTGCCCACAAACCGCGTGGTCGAGCTCGGCACCCAGGTCGCGCTGTAATCAGCGCCCCTTCATCGCCAAGTTGTGCGGCGTGCCGGGCTCGGCGAGATTGGGCCAGCCCTTCGCATTGTCGTCCAGCACGCGCGCCCACTGGTCGTGCAGCCCCTGGGTGTGACCCTGGAAATGGGGCATCACGTAGCGTGCGAAGAGCTCCAGCGATTTGCGGATCTTCTCCGTGCCGCACCATTCGTGGGTGGTGATCATGATCCCGCCGAAATGGCCGAGCTCTGCCCGCTTCGCCTCGATCCAGGCGATCGCGTCGTCGGGCGTGCCCACCACCCAGTCGCGCCTGTCGATGCAGGACAGCGGGGTAAACTCGTCGATCGGCTGGTTCGGATAGGATTCGTAGGCGCGCTTGAGGCCCGTCTCCGAAAAGTATCGCGCCTCGCGCAGGATGCCCTGCTCGACGTCGGCCAGCGCCTGCTCGCGCGTCTCGGCGAGGTAGAAATTGTTGGCGATGCGCCAGCCGTCGCGCGAGGCATGCGTGCCGTACTTGGCGCAGAGCCTTTCGTACTTCGCCCAGTCGTCGGCGTGCCTGGTCGGCCGGCCCTTGCCCGCGGGCATCCACAGATTGAGGCCGAATCGCGCTGCCATGTCGAGCGTCGCCTCACCGCCCGTCGCCGAGGGCGTCGCAATCGGCAGGCGCGGCGTCTGGAACGAGCGGAGCTGCAGCCGCATGTCGCGGAACTTCCAGAATTGGCCGTCGTAGCTGAACGGCTCGGGCGACTCCAGCAGCTTCACGATGATGTCGAGCGACTCCACCATCATCGGGTACAGGTTCTCCTGCGCCACCTGAAACAGCTGCTTGTCCGGCGGCAACGCGCTCGGCCCGACGCCGAGGATGGCCCGTCCGCGCGTCAGGTGGTCGAGGAACGCGATGCGCTCGGCAACGTGGAACGGGTGATGGAACGGCAGGTTGACGACCGACGTTCCGAGATGGATGCGGTGCGCCTTCGCCGCCGCCATGGCCAGCGCCATCTCGGGCACGGGCATGGTCTCCCACCCGCCCGAATGGTGCTCGCCGATGCAGAACTCGTCGAAGCCAAGCTCGTCGGCGAGATGGATGTACGAAATATCGCGCTGGAAGGCGAGCGCCGGGTTCTCCGACGGGTGGTGAATGGGCATCATGAAGAAGGCGAATTTCATCTTGGCAGGTCCCCCGGAGCATTGCCGCAACAGCGTGACATGCCGGCGGGCCGGCCGCAAATGCCAGCGACGGAGGCGGCCATGAAGACGCTGCGCTTTGCGAACCTCTATTTGGTCGCGCTGACCCTGGGGCTGGTCTTCGCCCATGTGATGGAGATCCCGGGAAAGCTGCGCTTAGACGGCCCGACATGGCTCGCCGTGCAGCACAATCTCTACGTCGCCTTCGGCTTGGTCGGCGCGGCGATCGAGATCCTGGCGATCCTGACCAGTTGGATACTGGTGGTCCTGCTGCGCGGTCGCGGCCGGACACTGACCTGGACTGTAGTCGGCGCCGTTGCGGTCAGCGCGGAACTCGTCGACTGGTTCGTGCTGGTCTCGCCCGCCAACGAGGTGCTGAACGGCTGGACGGCGGCCACCCTGCCCGCCGACTGGACGGATATCCGGAACCGGTGGGAAATCGGCCACGCGATTCATTTCGCTCTGTTCGCGCTGGGGTTCGGCGCCCTGCTCGCCGCGGTGATCGGCGAAACGCCGCCTACAGCAGCGCGAGGCTGAGTTGCGGGAAGACGATCAGCAGGATGAGCACCAGCAGCATGATCACGGCGAACGGAAACGCGCCGGCGAAGATGTCGCGAAGCGTGATCGATGGGTCGCCGATCGTCGACTTGATAACGAAGCACGAGATGCCGAGCGGCGGGGTCAAAAGCCCAATCTCTGCGCCCACCACCGTCACGATCCCGAACCAGACGATGTCGCCGTTGAACTGCTCGACTGCCGGCAGGAACAGCGGCACCACGATCAGAATGATCGAGGCCGTTTCGATGATCGTGCCGAGAAGCAGCAGCAGTACCACATAGAGCGTCATCAATTCGCCTAGGCCCAGATGCTGGGCCTCCAGCCACGCGCCGAAGGTGGTCGGCAGCCCGGCGATGCCCAGCATGCGGCTGTACATCGAGGCGGCGATGATCAGGAACAGGATGGCCGCGGTGATATGGCCGGTCTCGACCAGTACGTTCCACAGCTTGGCGAAGGTCATGCGCCGCTTGGCCAGCGCAATCAGCAGCGCGACGGTCGAGCCGGCCGCGCCCGCCTCATTGACCGTGATGATCCCGCCATAGATGCCGCCGAGGACGACCAGCACCAGGATCGCGATGGGGGCGAGCTTGCCGAGCGCCTCCCCCAGGGTCAGAGACTGCCACGCCTCCCCACCCGCGACGCTGGTCGCGCGGCCGCCGACCGAGTCCGGGCTCACGGTCGCCATGGCAAGGATCGCGATCGCATAGGCGACGGACAGCAAGATGCCCGGAATGATGCCAGCGATGAACATCTGGCCGATCGACTGCTCGGAGACGATCGCATAGATGATCATCATCGCCGACGGCGGGATCAGCATGCCGAGGACCGAGGAGCCCGCAACCACCCCCACCGTGAAGCGCGCCGTATAGCCGAACCGGCGCATCTCGGGCACAGCGACCCGGGTGAACACCGAGGCGGACGCGATGGACGAGCCGGTGATCGAGGCGAAAATCGCGTTCGCCGCGACGGTCGCGATGCCGAGTCCGCCGCGCACCCGGTAGAACGCGAAGTTGGCGACGTCGTAGATCTCCTTGCCGAGCCCGGCGGCGCTGACGATGAAACCCATCAGCGCGAACAGCGGTACGGCCGCGAACACCTCGTTCGATACCGTGTTCGCGACCGACAGCGACAGCATATTGACGGCGATGTCGAAATTGTCGCGCAGGTACCAGACGCCCAGGAACGACACGAGGCCGAGCGCGACCGTGATGTAGAGCCCTGCATAGATCAACAGAACGATGATGACGACCGAGAGAATGCCGACGTCGATACCCGTCATCTCAGAGCCCGTCGGGCCGGAAGGAGGGCTCGGCCGGCTCGTCGCGGTCGACCCGCGCGTAGCGCCAGGCGAACACGAGGAACTGCAGCAGCATCACCAGCGTACCGATCACAACCACCAGCTTGATCGGCCAGGTCGGGAAGACGAACAGCCCCTTCTCGCCAATATAGTAGTTGCGAGTCCATGCCTCGGCCAGTAGCGGCACGCTGCCATAGAGCACGAGACCGAGGAACAGCGCGCCAAGCCCCTCGAACACGAAGCCCATGGCGCGCCCCACCCTGCGGCGGCGCGCGAGCATCAGGTTGAACAACCCATCCGACCGGGTCAGCGTGCCGATGCGCAGGGCGTCGGAAAGCTGCAGAAACACGATGGCGACGATCGACATCTGGGTGATCTCGATCACCCCTTCGAGCGGATTGTTGAAGAAGGTCCGGCCGATCGCGTCGGCGTCGATCACCACCATCAGAACGAAAATCCAGCCCGACCCCAGCGCATTGAGCCCGGCCACGATGCGGCGGAAAGCGGCGGCGGGGGCGCTCTCGCGAAGCGCCCCCCGGGCCGTGCCGGACGAATCCGGTTCGGCCACTCCCCTTACTCTTTATCCCACTGGCGCAGGATCGGCTGGTGCGCGGCGCGCATCTTGTCCATATAGGCGGTCAGGATCTTGCGGGCCGGCAGGCCGCGCTTCTCGAGGTCGTCGGCCCAGCTCTTGGCGACGTTCGGCATGCTCATCGCCCACTTTTTGCGCTCTTCCGGGGTAAGCTGGGTGATCGTGCCACCCATCGCCTTGTACTTGGCATAGGCGGTCTTCGCGGCCTCCTCCACCTTCCCGACCGTATAGTCGCGATAGACGGGCGAGGCATCCTTGATCGCGGCCTTCACCTCGTCCGGCAGCTTCTTCCAGGTGTCGGTGTTGATGGTGATCGCCTTCGAGTTGGCGGTACCGATATCGGCCTTCACCATGTACTTGGCAACCTCGGCGATCTTGAACGAGATCATCGCCTCGGTCCACAGCATGGTGCCGTCGATCACGCCGGTCTTCATCTGGTTGTAGTAGTGCACCAGGCTGCCCGCCACGCCGATGCCGCCCGTGTTCTTCAAATAGAGCATGTTGAGGCCGGCGGTCGCGATCTTCTTGCCCTTGAACGCTTCGAGCGACGTAACCTTCGGCTTGAAGAACATCTGGTAGGAATCAAGCACGTCGAGGTTGGTCAGATAGACCTGATTGTACTTCGCCCAGGTGTCGGGAATCGCCTTGTACTCGGCGGCCAGCTCGTCGAACGTGCGCGCGACCAGCCCGACGTCCGAGGTAACGAACGGCGTCGCATAGGCGATCTCGTTCAACGGAACCTTGTCGGTGTGGAACACCGAGGTGACGACGCCGATATCGCCCAGCCCCTTCTGGATGCCATCGAGAACGTGCTGCACCTTGCTGATCTGGCCTGCCCAGCCCTGGTTCCAGTTGATCTTGTAGTGGCCGGTCTTGGCGAGCCGCTTGTTGATCTCAGGGATGTAGGACTTGATGAAGGCGTCGACCCACAGCGCCTTCGGCGGATAGCCGTCGATCGCGGTGAGGTTGATGGTCTCCGCCGCCCGTACCGGGGCCGCGATCGCAAACGCACCCACCACCGCGCCCGCCGCAAGATACAGTGACGCCCGACCTACCGATGACCTCGATGCCATAGTCTCCTCCCGTTGCCGTTTCGTGGCGACACGCGCGCGGCGCGGGACCCCTGCGATCCCACCGCCGAACGCGCAAAAGATGGCAGATCGAAACCTGATTGTTCTAAGTCTTGGTCGGAAGGCTAGTGCGGTTCCCTGCCGTCCCGCAATACAAAACCGGCGCCGGTCTAACGTGCCGCATCCTGGGCCTGGTGGTGGTAATTCGCGTTGATCGCGGCCCGGTAATAGGCGCCATAGCTCATGCGCGGGTAGTGCGGCGGATCGTCCGCGGACGTGCAGGTCGGCAGGCAGCCGATCTCGACCTCGGGATCGGTCGAGAAGAAGAACGGGACCGAATAGCGGGTGTCGCGGCCCAGATGGACGACCCGGTGCGGCGTCGACACGAATTGGTCGTTCGACCAGCGCATGCAGAAATCGCCCGTGTTCACCAGGAAGCACCCCTCGGGTGCGGGCGCGGCCAGCCACGTTCCCGCCTTGGTCAGAAGCTCGAGACCCGGCAAGTTTGCCTGGGCGAGAATCGTAAAGAATCCATAGTCGCAGTGCGGAGCGGCGCCGAACTGGTTATCCTCGATCTGGTTCTGCGACGGATACTCGATCAGGCGCAAACCGGTCATCGTGCGACCGGCCGTGAAGGCCGGGTGGCTGGTGAAATAGTCGGGCGCCATGCCGAGCGCCGCCGCGTAGAGCGGCAGGAGCTGCATCGAAAGCGCCTCCATCGCCGCGAGATATTCCAGCATCGTCTCGCGGAAACTCGGCAGCCCTTCCGGCCACTGGTTGAGCGAGCGGAACGGCGTGCCGGCGATCACGTCGGGATGATCCTGCGCAAGGTCCCGGCCCAGAAAGAACGAGGCGTTCAGGCTCGCCTTGGTGTTGCGGTTCACCTTCGAGGTCTTGAGGGTCGTGCCGCCCATCGGCATGTAGCCGCGATTGTCGCGGTTGATGGGCGTCTCCATCTTGCGCGCCAGAGGTAGGTCGTGGAATTGCTTGGTCTCGGCGAAAACGCGGTCGATCAGAGACTGCGCCACGCCATGGTCGCGAATGAAGAAGAAACCCACATCGCGGCAGGCCCGGTCGAGCTCCGATGCCGCCGCCGCCAGCGCGCCCGGCTCGCCCGTGCGGTAACGGCCGAGATCGATGATCGGGAGCTCGTCGAGACCCGCCAACTCGGCCCGTTTCGTCGCCATATCGCGCCCTCCGTTGCCGTCTGGACATCATAGCTTATCCGGTGGCGCTTGGGGCGGAAAGGCTCAGGCGGATGCGGCCGCATTCTCCAGGTCCGGCTCGGCCGGGATGTCTCCGTCCAGCACGGCACGGACACGTGCCAACAAATCGTGGCGCACGAACGGCTTGAGGATCAGCGGCACACCCCCGCCGATCGCGCCGCTGGCGACCAGCGTGTCGTAGACGTAGCCTGAGGCGTAAAGGAGTTTCAGCGTGGGATCGCGTTCGCGCGCGGCGCGGGCGAGCTGGGGCCCGTTCATCTCGCCGGGCAGCCCCACGTCGGTCAGCAGCAAGTCGGGCACGCAGCCACCGTCGAGCAGGGCCAGTGCCTCGCGCGCGCTCGTCGCGGTGAGCGTGCGATAGCCAGCGATCCTGAGGCAGCGCGCAACATAGTCGAGGACCTGCGCCTCGTCCTCGACGACCAGGATGCAGGCGTCGCCGCGCTCCACCCCGGGCCCGCCGGAACAGCCGGTCGTCGCGAGCACCACGGTTTCGGTCTGTGCCGCGACGGGCAGGCAAATGCGGAACGTCGTCCCCTTGCCCAGCTCGCTCGCCGCAGACAGGAAGCCGCCAGACTGGGTAACGAAGCCGAACACGGCGCTGAGCCCCAGGCCGGAACCCTGGCCCACCTCCTTCGTGGTGAAGAACGGGTCGAACACGCGGCCGAGGATTTCGGGCGACATGCCTTCCCCGGTGTCGGAGATGGCAATCTCGACATAGCGGCCGGGTTTCACCTCTTCGCGCCCGGCCAGCTTATCCGACCCGACGTCGATCTCGCGCGTTGCGATGGTGAGCCGTCCGCCGCCGGCCATGGCGTCGCGTGCGTTCACCGCAAGACGCAGGATCGCGGCCTCCATCTGGGCACGGTCGACCCGCACCCTGACGGGGGCGGCGCTGAGTTCAGTCGTGACCTCGACCAGCTCGCCGAGCGTGTTGCGGAAGGAGCCGAAGATGGTCTCGATCAGCCCGTTCAGTTCGAGGGCCTCGGGGCTGAGCGCCTGGCGGCGCGAGAAGGCAAGAAGCTGACTGGTCAACTCGGCGGCGCGGTGCGCGGCCTGCTGGGCGTTCGCCAGACACTTGCGCAGGGTCACGTCGTCCCGGCCGCGGTCCTCAGCCAGCTCCAGATTGCCGAAGATCACGGTCAGTAGATTGTTGAAATCGTGCGCGATGCCGCCGGACAGCTGGCCGATACTCTCCAGCCGCTGGGCCTGCACCAGCCGCTCGGACGCTTCGCGCTCGAAGATCATCGTGCCGATCTGGCGGGCGGCGCTACGGAGAATATCCCGCTCCTCTTCGGCGGGCGGCGGCAGGACGTGGCTGCCGGCAACGGTACCGACCTCGATATCACCGATATGCTCGGTGCCTGCCACGATCTGCGCCCGACCGAGGGATGGGCGCGAATCCGGCGTGCCGGCGCAATAGGTTCTGCCGCGCACATTGAGACGCACCCAGTACCGTTCGCTCTGCAACCACCCCTGGGGCACAATGCCGACGATCTCGCGACAAATCTCGTCGATGCTGTGTTCGCTATCCTGGGTCAGCCGAGACATCAGGTAGCGGCAACGCAGCTCGCGCACGCGCTCTTCGAGTTCGCGGCTCTGATGGGCCAGCGTCGACTGGGCGTCTTTCAGTTCGCTTACGTCGAGACCGCAGGCGATAATCTCCTCGTCGTCGGGCGTGCCCGCACGCATCATCGAGAACAGACCGGAGAAATGTCTGCCGTCCTGGCGGCGGAACGCGATCTCGCGCTGCATAATCGAGCCCGACCGATCGATCTCGCGCGCGATATCGCGTGCCGTGTCCGCATCGGACAACAGCCGCGACATGCGCAGCCCCTCCATCTCGCCCAGGGCAAAGCCGAACATCTTCTCGCAGGCGCGGTTGGCAAAGCGCACCTGTCCATCCTTGTGGCCGATCAGTGCGAGCGCCATCGGTGCCAGCACCGTCATGAAGCGGAAGCGCTCCTCGCTCCGTTCCAGCTCGCGCTCCGCGCATTTTTCGGCGGTCACGTCCAGCAGGACGCCGTCCCACATGACGGCGCCCTCGGGCGTGCGTCGGGTCTGCGCTACGCCACGCACCCACAGCTCGCCCTCGGCACCGGCGATCCGGACCACGGCCTGCCACGGCGAAACGGCCCGCGCCGATTCCCGCATCGTGCCGTCGAACGCGGCCCGGTCGTCGGGATGAATCCGGTCGAGCAGCGTGTCGGCCCGCCGCATCACCGCATTTGGCTCGAGCCCGAAAAGTCGCCGCACCCCGTCGCTGACATATGTGAATTCAGCGTCGCCGCTAACATGCCGAACATAGCGGAACACCATTCCGGGCACGTTGGCCGCGACCGCCGAAAGTCGTGCCTCGGTATCGGCCAGGGCGTCACGCGTCTCGATTTCGTCGGTGATGTCCTCGACGATGCCAGTGACATGGCTGATCTTGCTGTCTGCGCCATACGCCACCTCGCGCGCCAGGCGCAAATGGCGCATCACGCCGTCGCCGCGGATCATCCGTAGCGTGTTCAGGATGGGTCCGGCGGGCTGCGTCCCGGATTTGATGCGATCGACGATCCGCATCAGGGCATCGCGGTCGTCGGGATGGGTCAAGTTGGCGAAGAACGCGCCGCTTGGCCGGAAGGTCTCCGGGTCGCATCGCAGCATCCGATAGAGCTGGTCCGACCACCACACCTCCCCGGTGCGCTGGTCCGAGCGATAGCTGCCGATACCGGCGATGGTCTCGGCCCGCTCGAGCGTCGACTGGACCTCACACAGCCGCTGCATGGCTGCCGCACTCTCCTCCAACGCCGCACGCTGGGCTGTCAGTTCGGCGGCACGATGGCGCAGCTCGGTGGTTGCGGCGCCGAGAAGGAGACCGACGACGCTGACCGCCGCCAGAAGAAGCTGCGTGTCCTGAACGGGGAGCCCCGTGCCAACGAGATACTGAACAAGCGGAACGCCGAGATTGACCGCGACCAGAACCAGAGCCGCGCCCGCCGAGCCGAACGCGAACGCGGCCCAGATCACCGGAATCGCGACAAGGTAGACGGGTGCGCTGCCGAACGAGTCCCAGCGCTGCACGCCGGTTACGATGGCAACGATGGTCACGGTCGCCAGTGTCGCCGCCAGCCCGTAGCGCCCGCCGAGGATGTCGGTCTTGGCCCCGCCGTTCCGTTGGAGATGGCGCGCGCTCCACGCTGCGCCGCGCAGAACGATCGGCGCCAGACCGAAAACCGCCAGGCTGTCGCCGATCACGCAGCCGACCACCCGGCTTGCCAGCGCCGCCGGCGCGATCGCCCCCGTCGCCGCCAGGACAGGCCCGATCATCGCCGGCAGGGCGAGCGAGGCGGCCAGCCCGGCGGCCAGGAACAGAACCGCTGCGCGCATCGTGCCAAGCCGCAGATCGACCCGCCGTGTATTCAGGAACCATCCAGCAAGGCCAAAGCTTGCCGTCACGGCGATTCCGGCGGCCAGGGTGGTCGCCACCGGCTCGGACACCAGCAGGGCCCCGGCAAGGAGGCGGGCGACGAAGAGCAGCGGCATATAGCGGGGGCCGAAGACCGCGATCAGCCCCAGACTCAGCGCATGACCCGAATACCAGGGGCTGATCCAGGGCGCCGTCTCAAGCGCCGAAAACAGCCAGCCGAGCCCCACCCACAGGATGAGATAGGTGGCGGAAACGGTTAGCACGCGCGAGGTCGTGGCGTTCAAGTGGATCTCGCCGGTGGCTCAGGAATAGAAGCCGTGAGGCTTCTCTCCGAGCCTACTGGCGGCCGCTTAAGGCAGGGTTAACGAACCGTATCCTGAGGCCGATCCGCGGTAGCCGGATAGGACCGCCGGTCGCAGCGCGTGCCGGCACCGAACCGGCTGGGCGTGCCAGGCGGCAAATCCTGCCGGCAGAGGCGGCACGAACTGCCGGTTCTATATTCATCTTATTTCTTAGATATATTTCTCATTCAATTGAAATTATACGCTTTTCATTACCAAAGGCCGACTGGCATGGATTTCGCAAGCGTTCCTGGCAGGACCATTCGCCAAGGGCCGGTTCATGAGTTTTCGTGCGTATTCAGTGGTCGGGGGCGTCCAAGGCACGCGCAGCGCGTTCCAGCTCGCGCTCGCCACGCTGGCCGTAGCGCTCGCCGCGCTGCTCGTGACGCTCAGCCTGGCCAGCCCGGCACGCGCCTCGTCGCGCATCAAGGATATCGCCGACTTCGAGGGCGTGCGCGAAAACATGCTCGTAGGCTATGGGCTGGTCGTCGGGCTCAACGGCACAGGCGACACGCTGACCGACGCCGCCTTCACCAAGCAGAGCCTGGTCGGCATGCTCGAGCGGTTGGGGGTGAATACCCGTGACGCGATCGACACTCTGAAGACCGCCAATGTCGCCGCGGTGATGGTCACAGCCACCCTGCCCGCCTTCTCGCGCCAGGGCTCGCGCATCGACATCTCGGTCGCCGCGCTCGGCAACGCGAAGAGCCTCCTGGGCGGCACGCTGCTGGTCACCCCACTGATCGGCGCCGACGGCGAGGTCTATGCCGTGGCCCAGGGCCAGGTCGCCGTCTCGGGCTTCTCCGCCCAGGGCGCGGCCGCCTCGGTCACCAAGGGCGTGCCCACCAACGGGCGCATCGCCAACGGCGCCATCGTCGAGCGCGAAATCGACTTCCGCATCACCAATCTGCGCAACGTGCGCCTCGCGCTGCGCAACCCCGACTTCACCACAGCCCGGCGCGTCGCCCAGGCGATCAACCGTTTCGTCGGGCTCGCGGCCGCCGCGCCGAGCGATCCGGGCACCATCTCGGTCGCCGTCCCACCGAACTACAATGGCGGGGTCGTCGCGCTGCTGACCGACATCGAGCAGCTTCGCGTCGATCCCGACCAGGTCGCGCGCGTGGTGATCGACGAGAACTCGGGTGTCATCGTGATGGGCGAGAACGTGCGCATCTCGACCGTCGCCATTGCCCAGGGCAACCTCACCGTCCGCATCACCGAGACGCCGCAAGTCTCGCAGCCGACGCCATTCTCCCAGGGCGGCCAGACCGCCGTCGTCCCGCGCACCAACATCCAGGTCGACGAGGACAAGGGCAAGAAGCTGGCCGTGGTGCCGTCCGGCATCAGCCTACAGGAGCTGGTCAACGGGCTGAACGCGCTCGGCGTCGGACCGCGCGACCTGATCACCATCCTGCAATCCATCAAGGCAGCCGGCGCGCTGCAGGCCGAGATCGAGGTGCTGTGATGGCCGAACTTCCCCTCGTCGTCGGATCCGCAGCCCCGGCCGTCCACGCGATGACGGCCGACGCCGCCGCGCGCGCACGCAAGGACGCCGCCGCGTCCGAGGCGGCACAGGCATTCGAGGCCCAGTTCCTATCGCAGATGATGGAGCCGATGTTCGCCGGGCTCGGCACCGGCGGCTCGTTCGGCGGCGGCCACGCCGAGGAGGTGTGGCGCTCGTTCCTGCTGCAGGAATACGGAAAGGTCGTCTCGAAATCGGGCGGTCTCGGCATCGCCGACACTGTGAAGCAGGAGATATTGCGCGCACAGGAGGCAAAATGACCACGGAACTGCACCCCCGTATCGATGCGCTGATCGGCGTGGGTTCGCGCCTCATCGAGCTGATGGAGCGCGAGATCGCCATTTTGCACGACATGCGCCCCGGCGAAGTGTCCGGCCTGCAGGGCGACAAGACCGCGCTGACCGCCGCCTATGAAACGCATCTCGCCGCCTTGCGCGACGAGCCGGCGCTGCTCGCGGCCCTCGCCCCACCGCTGAAGGACGAGCTGATGCGGGTCGCCATGCGGCTGAACGCGACGGTCGCGGAGAATGCGCGGGCCCTGGATGCGGCGCGCGCGGCGAACGAGCGCCTTCTGAAGGCGATCGTCGACGCCGTCTCGGCCGACCGCGCGCGCAATGCCGGCTATTCGCGCACCGGCGCCCGGACCGCGCCCGCGCCCAGCCGGTCTGCGCCGGTGTCGCTCAGCATCGACACGCGGCTGTAGGCCCAGGCGCCCCCGCCGGAACCGCCCATGACCCTCAACGCCGCCCTTCTCAATGCGCTCAGCGGCCTGCAGGTGAACCAGAGTCTTCTGGGCGTCGCCTCGCAGAACGTCTCGAACGTCAACACACCGGGCTACACGCGGAAGATCGGCACCCAGGAAGCCGTGGTGCTGGGCGGCATGGGCGCCGGGGTGGATATTTCGTCCATCAGCCGCAGCGTGAACGAGTATCTGGTTCGCGACCTGCGCACACAGGGCGCAGCGCTCGGTTCCGAGCAGGTGCTCGACCAGTTCTACCAGAACCTGCAAAACCTGTTCGGCACGCCGGGATCGGACTCGGCGATCGGCGCCCAGGTCAACGCGCTGGGCGACGCCTTCCAGGCCCTCGCCACCACGCCCGAGGATCCCTCGCAGCAGATCAGCGTCGTCTCGCAGGCGCGCTTCGCCGCCGATCAGCTCAACAGTCTCGCGGGCCAGGTTCAGAACCTGCGCCAGCAGGCCGACAACGACATTTCCGACAAGGTCGACGAGATCAACACCCAGCTCGACGCGATAGCGACCCTGAACGTTCGCATAGCGCGCGAGCAGGCCGCGGGCCAGACGACTGCCGACCTCGAGGATCAGCGCGACCTGGCGCTCGGCACGCTGAGCCAGATCATTGACGTCAGCTACTTTACCCGCGACACCGGCGAGACGGTGGTCTATGCGCCGGGCGGCGGCGTGCTTGTCGATGCCACCGCCCACCCTCTGTCGCATTCGCCGACCGCGCAGATGAGCGAGTCCCTGTCCTGGGCCGACGGCACGGTCGGGCCGATCCTGCTCAACGGCACGGACATCACGGGCGACCTGACCAGCGGCACGCTGGGCGGGCTGGTCCAGATGCGTGACACGATCTTGCCCAACCTCGCCGCACAGTTCGACGAGCTGGCGACCGCACTGACCGACCAGATCAACGCCGCGCACAACCAGGGCACGGCCTTTCCCGGCGCGGCGTCCCTGACCGGCAGCCGCAGCTTCGCGGCCGCCGACCTGCCCGGCTTCTCGGGCTCGGCGCGCTTCACCGTGACCGACGGCACGGGCACGGTGGTCGCGACCACCGACGTGACGCTCACCGGCGCCACGACCATCGGCACGCTGCTGAGCGACATCAACACCGGGCTGGGCGGTGCAGCCACCGCCTCTCTGAACTCCAGCGGCCAGATCGTCATCCAGCCGGCGAGCGGCTCCAACAGCATTGCCGTCAACGAGCTCGACAGCCAGGCCGCCGACGGCAGCGTCACGCGGGGACTGTCCGATTTCCTCGGCCTCAACGACTTCTTCGCGACGGACAGCAGCTATTCGGATTACCGCTCGGCGCAGCAAAGCTCCAAGACCGCCGCGCTCGGTCTCTCCGGCACGCTCACCGTCAGCGGCGCCGGGTTCGCGCCGGTCGACATCGCCTACACGGCGGGCGACAGCCTGCAATCGATCGCGGCAGCCATCAACGCCGACGCCACGCTAGGCACGGCCAACGTGACCGCGTCGGTCGCGACCGACGGCAGCGGCTTCCGCCTGGTCCTCTCCGACGCCGACGTCGACAATATGTTCCTGTCGGACTCGGGCAGCCTGGTCTCGTCACTCGACCTCAAGTCGCGGGCCCCGGCCTCGGCGCTGAACGTCGCTGTGCGCAGCGACATCGTGGCGGACCCCGGCAAGATTTCCGCGGCGACGCTTTCGAGCGGCACGCTCGGCGTCGGCGATGTCGCGGTGACGCCCGGCGACAACAGCACAGCGCAGGCGATCGCGAACGCGTTCAACCAGCGCGTCTCGTTTTCGGCAACCGGACAGCTCGCCGCCGGCAACCGCACGCTTTCGGAATATGGCGGCGCGATCTTGTCGCTCGACGCCGCCCAGGCCAAGAACGCCTCAGACCAGGTCGCCTGGCGGAACAGCCTGTACCAGACGCTGTCGAACAAGGCTACGGCGCAGAGCGGAGTCAATCTCGACGAGGAGATGGGCAACATCATCCTGCTGCAGAACGCCTACGCGGCATCCGCCCGGGTGATCACGACCACCTCCCAGCTGTTCGACATCCTGATGAACATCCGGACCTAGGACGACGGACATGAACCGCGTCGCAACCCTGTCGCAGTACAACTCCCAGTTCTACTTCCTGTCGCAGACGACGAACCGGATCGCCGACGAGCGCATCCAGGTTTCGAGCGGTTACCAGTCGCAGGACTATGCCGGCATCGCCGGCGAGGCCTCGCGGCTGGTTTCGATGAAGGCCGATCACGCGCGCGCCGAGCAATACCAGACCAACAACTCTTCGGTCGCGGGCCGACTCACCACGATGGAGTCCAGCATCGCCCAGGTCTACGACGTCGTCGGGCAGATCAAGACGCTACTGGTCAACGCCCTCAACGACTCGACGGGCGCCGACGTCAACCTGTCGGGTCAAGCGCAGAGCATGCTCGACCAGGTGGCGGCGCTGATGAACGTAACAGTCGATGGGCGCTACCTGTTCTCGGGCTCGCGCACCGACACCCCGCCGGTCGACCTGAGCGCCCTGCCCTCAAGCTACACGGTGCCGACCAGCGCGGGCGACGCCAGCGCCTACTACCAAGGCGATACCAACGAGCTTTCGGTGCAGGCATCCGACTCTCTGAGCGTCACTTATGGCGTGACGGCCGGCGAGTTGGGGATCGAGGAGCTGATCCGCGGGCTCGATCTTGCCCGCAAATCGGCCCCGACCGACCGCGCCACGCTGCAGGACGCGCTTGCGACCATCAACCAGGCGCAGCAGGACATCCCGGCGATCCGGACCGAGATCGGCTCGGCGCAGTCCTCGCTCGACCGCATCAACAAAATGCACGACGACTTCACGACCTATGCCGAAAAATCGATCGGCGACATCGAGAACGTCGACGTCACCCAGGCGCTGACCAAGATCCAGAACGATTCGACCGGGCTTCAGGCCTCGTACATGACGATCAACACGCTGTCGCAGCTAAACCTTCTGAACTACCTGCGCTGAGCCGAAGGCAAGGCCAACCTTTCGACAAGGAGACGGACCCATGAGTTAACCCAGTGCCGCACGCACCGCGTCCGAGGCGGCCGGCACGTCCGAGGCAGCCAATGACACGCCGCGGCCGCCGATCGTGCTGTCCACCCGCTTCGGCGAGATGGAGATCGATCCCGACTCGACGATCCGGATGCCGCGCGGACTGATGGGGTTTTCCACTCTGCGAGAGTTCGCGCTGGCAAGTCTGCCGGAGGAACGCTTCGCCGGGTTCCGCGTGCTGCAGTCCGTCGAGGACGCGTCGGTCTCGTTCATTGTGCTTCCCTACAATCCGGCGCTCGTCGCGATCGCGCCCGAGGACATCGCCGAGACCCTCGGCGCGCTCGGTATCGCCGAGGGCGACGGGGCGGTCCTCCTGATCGTCTCGGTCCGCCGCGCGGGCGAGGAGACCGGCGTGTCGGTCAATCTGCGCGCGCCCATCGTGGTCGACGTGAAGCGGCGCATGGGCTGGCAGCACGTGCTGGCCAACCAGATCTACCCGGTGCGCCAGGATCTCGCCGCTTTAAGCAAGGGTTAACCGAGATGCCGAACCATGTGGCGAGGCCGCGTCCGGCCGCGCGCGCGGCGGATGCGGTGATGGCCCACGGGGAAAGGCGCGCGATGGCGGGCGTCAAGGATTTGTCAGTCGTGATCCTGTGCGGCGGGCTCGGCACGCGTCTCCGCGAAGAAACGGAGTTCAAGCCCAAGCCGATGGTCGAGATCGGTGGCCGTCCGATCCTGTGGCACATCATGAAGCACTATCGCCATTTCGGCGCGCGCGATTTCGTGCTGTGCCTCGGCTACAAGGGCGAGGTCATCCGCGACTACTTCCTCAACTATCCGCTGCGCAACACCGACGTCGCCATCGACCTTTCGACCGGCGCGATCGAGACGGTGGCGCCGCGCTGTGAGGAGGACTGGCGCGTCACCCTGGCCGAAACCGGCCGCGACACGCTGACCGGCGCGCGGCTGCGCCAGGCCATGCGCTACGCCAAGGGCGACCTCTTCTTCGCCACCTATGGCGACGGGCTCGCCGACATCGACGTCGACCGGCTGCTCGCCCACCACGTCGCCTCCGGCAAGCTCGGCACCGTCACCGCCGTGCACCCGTCATCGCGCTTCGGCGAACTGTCCATCGCCAAGGGCCTGGTCCGCCAGTTCCGCGAAAAGCCCCAGGTCGCCGAGGGCTGGATCAATGGCGGCTTCTTCGTGTTCGACCGCCGCGCCTTCGACCTGATCCGGCCCGACGATGACGTCTCTCTCGAGGAGGCAGTGCTGGCCGCGCTCGCCGCGCGCGGCGAGCTTGCGGTCTACCAGCATTACGGCTTCTGGCAGTCGATGGACACCTATCGCGAGATGCAGCTTCTCAACGACATGTGGAAGGGCGGATCGGCGCCCTGGATGGTGTGGCGCGAATGCCGGATGTCAGCATGACCCGCGAGGGCGCGGCGGCACTGGCCGCAGCGCCCCGCCCGAACCTGCGCACCGCCACCTGCCGCTTCTGCGGCACGGCTTTGGTGCGCTCGTTCGCCGATCTCGGCGCGACGCCCCCCGCCAACGCGTATCTGCGCGAGGCCGACCTCAGCCGCCCGGAATTGTTCTACCCGCTGCACGCGTATGTCTGCGAATCCTGCTTCCTGGTGCAGCTCGAGGAGTTCGCGACGCCCGAGCAGCTGTTCGGCGATTACGCCTATTTCTCGTCCTACTCCGAGACCTGGCTCGCCCATGCCGAGGCCTATGCCCGCATGGCGGTCGAGCGGTTCGGGCTCGGCCGCGCGAGCCGTGTAATCGAGGTGGCGTCGAACGACGGCTATCTGCTGCAGCATTTCGCGCGCCGCAGCATCCCGGTACTCGGCATCGAGCCGGCGGCCAACGTCGCCCGCCGCGCCGAGGAGCTGGGCGTGAACACGCTGGTGCGGTTCTTCGGCCGCGCGACCGCGCGCGACGTGGTGCGGGACGGCGGACGTGCCGACCTGATTGTCGCCAACAACGTGCTGGCGCACGTGCCCAACCTCAACGACTTCGTCGCCGCGCTCGCCATCGCGCTCAAGCCGGGCGGGACAGTCACCGTCGAGTTTCCGCATTTGATGCGACTGATCGAGCAGGCCCAGTTCGACACAATCTATCACGAGCACTTCTCGTACTTCTCGTTCCTGACAGCGGAGCGAATCTTTGCCGCTCACGGGCTGCGCGTGTACGACGTCGACACGCTGCCGACCCACGGTGGCAGCCTCCGCCTCTACGCCACGCATTTCGACGGCGCCCCGCCGCCGACCCAGAATGTCGGTCGGCTGCGTGCCGCCGAGCGCGCGGCCGGGCTCGACCGGATCGACGTCTATCAGAACTTCAACGCGCGCATTGCGGCCATCCGGCGCCAGCTTCTCGGGTTTCTCGTTGCAGCGAAGCAGGAGGGCAAGTCGGTCGTCGGCTATGGCGCGGCCGCCAAAGGCAACACATTGCTGGTGACTTCGGGCGCCGGGCGCGACCTGATCGACTACGTCGTCGACGCCAATCCGCACAAGCAGGGGTTGTACCTGCCGGGCACGCATATCGCGATTTCCGCGCCCGCGCGCCTCCGCGAGACACGCCCCGACTACGTGCTGATCCTGCCCTGGAATCTGACCGACGAGGTCACGGAAGCGATGCGCCATGTGCGCGACTGGGGCGGAAAATTCGTCGTCGCCATCCCCGAGATCAAGGTGCTGCCGTGAAGTTCGAGCCGACGCCCCTGCCCGGCGTGGTCCTGGTGATGCCGGAACCGAGCGCCGACGAACGCGGCACGTTCGCCCAGACCTTCAACCGCGACGCCTTCGAGGCGCACGGGCTCTGCGCCGACTTCCCGGTCACTGCCCTGTCGTCCAACCGGCGCGCGGGCACGCTGCGCGGTCTGCACTTCCAGGCGGCACCGCGTGGCGAGGCGAAGCTGGTGAGCTGCCTCGCGGGCGCTGCCTACGACGTCGTCGTCGATCTGCGCCCGTTCTCGCGCATGCGTGGCTTTTGGATCGCGGTCGAACTCTCCGCAGCCAACGGCCACCAGCTCTTTATCCCCGAAGGCTGCGCGCACGGCTTCCAGACACTCGCCGATGACACGCTGATCCACTACCAGCTCTCGACCGACTACGTCGCCGCCCTTTCGCGCGGCGTGCGCTGGGACGACCCCGACCTTGCCATCGACTGGCCGCTCCCGCCCACCGCCATGTCGGACCGCGACCGGGCCCTCCCCACCCTCGCGGATCTGCGGGTCGCCGCGTGATGGCCGCGACCGCCGCCCGCATCGACGAGCTCGGCGCGCCGGACGCGGCGACGGCACGTCTCGAGGCCCTGTTCGCGAAGATGGTCGAGATCCGCGCGGTCGAGACCGCGCTGCTCGAGCTGTTCGCGGCCGGCAAGCTGCGCGGCACGGTGCATACCTGCCTGGGGCAGGAGGCGATCGCCGCCGGCGTCGTCGGCGCGCTCGATCTCGCGCGCGACGCGGTCTGCTCCAACCATCGCGGCCATGGCCACTTCCTCGCCTATGGCGGCGACGTGCGCGGGCTGATCGCCGAGATCATGGGCCGGCCCGACGGGGTGTGCGGTGGTCTCGGCGGCAGCCAGCACCTCCATCATCGCAACTTCTACGCCAACGGAATCCTCGGCGGCATGTCGCCGGTCGCCGCCGGTATCGCGCTCGCCGAGAAGGCGAAAGGGTCCGGTGCGATCACCGTGGTGTTCCACGGCGACGGCGCGATGGCCGAGGGCGCGACATACGAGACGATGAACATCGCCTCGCTCTGGCAGCTTCCCCTGCTGATCGTGGTCGAGGCCAACGGCGTCGCGCAATCGACGCCCATCGCGCGCGAGGTCGCCGGTGACCTCGTCCTGCGCGGCCGCGCGCTCGGCATCAAGTCGACCCGCATCGACGGCAACGACGCACTGGCGGTCGATGAGACGGCGCGCCGCCTCGTGACGGAGATCCGCGACGGCGGAGGGCCGCGCCTCCTTGTCTGCGACACTTATCGCCTCGGCCCGCATTCCAAGGGCGACGACGACCGCGACCCGGCCGAGATCGCGGCGGCTCGCCGGCGCTGTCCCATCGCTCGCGCGCGGACCCGACTCGACCCCGACTGGTGCGACGCCACCGAGGCGGACGCCAACCGCGCCGTCGCCGCCATCGTCGCCGAGCTGACCGGCGAGGTCGCCCCGTGACCACCTATCTCGCCAGCCTGCAGTCCGGCCTGCACGACGCGTTCGCGCGCGACGCGCGGGTGATGATGCTGGGCGAGGACATGCTCGACCCCTATGGCGGCGCGTTCAAGGTAAGCAAGGGCCTCTCCACCGCGTTCCCCGGCCGGGTGCTGACGACGCCGATCAGCGAAGGCGCCATCACCGGCATCGCGGCCGGGCTCGCGCTGCGCGGCCTGCGCCCGACGGTCGAGATCATGTTCGGCGACTTCCTGACGCTCGCCGCCGACCAGATCGTCAACCATATCGCCAAGTTTCCAGGCCTCTATGGCGATGCCGCGCGCGCGCCGGTCGTGATCCGCACGCCGATGGGCGGCGGGCGCGGCTACGGCGCGACCCACAGCCAGAGCCTGGAAAAGATGTTCTTCGGCGTGCCCGAGCTGCGCGTCGTGGCGCCAAGCCACGCCCACGCGCCCGGCGCGATGCTCGGCCACGTGCTGACCGAGGGCCGGGACCCCGTTCTGTTCGTCGAGCACAAGCTGCTCTACCCGATGGCGCTGTTCGCGGGCGACAACGACGTGTCGGTCGCGAGCCTCGAAGAAATCCCGCACTTCTCCACCGTCATCCTGAAGAACCATGACGGCACGGCCGACGCGACCGTGATCGCCTATGGCGGCATGTCGCGCACGATCGTGCCCCTGCTTGGCCGGCTGCGCGCGGAGGAGATCGCCGTCACCGCGGTGCTCCCATCGAGCCTCAAGCCCCTGCCCATCGAGACTCTGGTTGCGCTTGCCGGCGAAACTGGCCGCATCGTCATCGCCGAAGAAGGCACCGAGGGGTTCAACTGGGGCGCGGAGGTGGCCACGCTGCTCTACGAGCGACTGCTCGGCCGCATCGAAGTCCCGATTCGACGCCTTGCCTCACGGCCCGGCGCCATTCCCTGCAGCGAGGCCGGCGAACGCGCCGCGCTGGTGCAGGAGGACGATATCGAGCGTGCCATCCTGGAGGTGCTGTGAGCACGCTGGTCGCAGCACCGGCGTTCGGCGCCAACGAGAACTCCGTGACGCTGACCCAGTGGCACGTCGCGGACCGCACACGCGTGCGCGCAGGCGACGTAATCTGCGGCGTCGAGACCACCAAGGCGACGGTCGAGGTGGAGTCCCCTGCCGACGGCTTTCTGGTCCGCATCGCGCAGGAAGGCACGGAGGTGCCGGTCGGCGCACCGCTCGCCGCAATCGCCGAGACGGCCGACGCCAATTTTGACGCCTTGCTCGCCAAGCCGGCCGAAACCACCGCGAAGCCCTGGACCAAGAAGGCCGAGATCCTGGCAAAGCGCGCCGGGCTCGACATCGCCGCGCTTGCCGCCGCGCTTGGCCGCACCGTGACCGAAGCCGACATCCGCGCCACCACCGACGCGCCGACGTCGCCCGCAAAAGCCACGACGAACGTTATGTCCCTTCCCGCGCCCGTGCCTCGGCGCACCGCCGACCTGCACGAAGACCGGTTCCCGGCCAACCGGCCCGAGCGCGTGCTGCTGCTCGGCGGCGGCGCCGGAGCCGGTGCGATGACCGTGGACGTGCTGTCCCGCGTGCATCACCAGCGGGCGGTCGGCATCCTCGATTCCAATGCCGAGACGCATGGCAAGACGGTCGGCGGCGTGCCGGTGCTCGGCCCGATCGACCGCATCGACGCGCTGTGGGCCGAAGGCGCGTTCGACGGCGCGATCATCCTGTTCACCCAGGACGTGGACGAACGCGCCGCCGTGTTCGCCGCGCTGAAATCCCGGGGCATCCGCTTCGCCAACGTAATCGATCCCACGGTGGAGCTGCGCGGCGCCACAACCATCGGCGAAGGCAACCTCGTCATGGCCAACACGTTCTTCTCGACCGCGGTCACGATCGGCGACAACAATTTCTTCGCCAGCCATTGCTGCGTCGAGCATCACAGCCGGATCGGCAGCCATTGCGCCTTCGGTCCGCGCACCACCACCTCGGGCGCCGTCACCGTCGGCGACCGGGTGAAGACCGGCATGGGCGTCATGGTCGAGCCCTACGTCACCATCGGCGCCGACACGCGCATCGCGTCGGGCTGCGTGGTGACCGCCGAGGTGCCGGCAGGCTCCCTCCTCAAGGCGCAGGCGACGCACGTTGTGCGGCCCCGTCCCGCCGTCGCGAAGGCCGTGTGATGGCGCGCTTCACCGTCATCGGCGCGCGCGGCTTCATCGGCGGGCAGATGATCGCCCACCTCGCCGGGCGCGGCCATGCCGTCGCGGCGCCGGGCCGCGGCGAGATGCCGGCACCCGAGCCGGGCCACGTGATCTATTGCGCCGGCGTCACCGCGGATTTCCGCACCCGCCCGTTCGACACGGTGGATGCCCACGTCACGCACCTTGCCGCGGTGCTGCGTCGCGCCCGGCCACAATCGTTCCTCTATCTGTCCTCCACGCGGATCTATGAGGGTGCGGAATCGGGCGACGAGGGGACACCGGTGGTGCTCGATCCCACCGATCCGGGCGCGCTCTACAACGCCACCAAGCTCGCCGGCGAAGCCTTGTGCCTGTCGCGCCCCGACGCGACGGTGCGTGTCGCGCGCCTGTCCAACGTGTTCGGTGCGCCGATGCTCGATGACGGGCCGCCGCGGGCCGACTTCCTCGCCGCCATCGTGCGCGAGGCGGCCGAGGATGGCGCGATCCGGCTTCGCACCACCGCGTCGTCGGCCAAGGACTACGTATCGGTCGAGGATGTCGCCCGCGCGCTCGAACGCATCGCGCTCGCCGGCACGCACCGCCTCTACAACGTCGCCGCCGGTCGCAACACCACCCATGGCGCGCTGGTCGAGCGTCTTTCGGCCATCACCGGCTGCACGGTCGAAGTCGCGCCGGACGCGACGACCGTCGCCTTCCCGAAAATCGACACCTCGCGCCTCGCCGCTTCGTTCGGCCCGGACGAGCCGTGGGAGCCCGCTTCGGTGCTCGACCGCCTGCCCGACCTGGTCGCCGCCGCGCGCCACCCGAGCCTGGAGCCCGCCGCATGAAGAAGTCCCGCACCGTCACCATCGACGAACAGAACGCCCTCGTCATCGTCTCGGACGAGTCCGGCACGACCCAGCACCCGATGGCGTCGCCCGAGGCGTTCTCGGCGGTCAGCGCCGCGTGGCTCCGCTGCGGCTGGGACACGAAATACGTTTATGGCTTCTCGTGGCTCGGACGGCCGATCATCCAGCTTCCCGACGACATGTTCCGCCTGCAGGAAGTGATCTATGGCGTGAAGCCCGACGTGATCGTGGAAACAGGCATCGCCCATGGCGGCTCGCTGATCTTCCATGCTGGGATCTGCAAGGCGATGGGCAAAGGCCGGGTCGTCGGCGTCGATGTCGAGATCCGCAAGCACAACCGCGCGGCGATCGAGGCGCACGAGCTCTACCCCTACATCACCATGTTCGAGGGCTCG
Source organism: uncultured Alphaproteobacteria bacterium (assembly GCA_963817535.1). Taxonomy (GTDB): domain Bacteria; phylum Pseudomonadota; class Alphaproteobacteria; order MPNO01; family DASWLB01; genus CAWGHZ01. The sequence goes on along the minus strand of CAWFOW010000011.1, from coordinate 464,843 downwards.
TCGATCGACCCCACGGTTGTGAAGCGCGTACGCGACACCATCGCGCCGGGCGAAACGGTGCTGGTAATCCTCGATTCCAACCACACCAAGGCGCATGTCGCGGGCGAGCTTGCGGCCTATTGCGACATGGTCACGACAGGATCCTATATCGTCGCCTGCGACGGGATCATGGGACGCCTCGCTGGCGCGCCCCGCAGCGACGAAAGCTGGACCTGGAACAACCCGACCGAGGCGGCCAGGGAATTCGCCGCCGCCGATCCGCGCTTCGCGCTGGTCGAGCCCGAATTTCCGTTCAATGAGGGCATGATCACCGAGCGCGTGACCTATTGGCCCGGTGCGTTCCTGAAGCGGCTGATCTAACGGAGCCCGTGTCGAGCGATCAGCTCCTCGACCCGGTCCTGGAAATCCTGGGCGAATCCGTCCGCGTCGTAGATCGGCGAGCGCTTGACGATGTCGCGCAGCCCGTGGCGCAGGGCCCGCAGCCGCTCGATATCCTGCGCGAGCGCGACCGCGGTGTCGACGTAGGCGTCGGGCGTCTCCACGGAAAGATCGCCAAGCCCGCAATGGTTGACCAGAGAATGGTTGAGACGCTGGTGCATGTTGGGCCCATACCGGCCGACGACGGGCACGCCCATCCACATCGTGTCGCAGCTCGTCGTGCCGCCGACCGCCGGATAGGTGTCCAGCGCGATGTCCATCTCGTTGTAGTGCGGCAGGTGGGTGTACTGGCCGTTCTTGTTCCCGATGAAGAAGATGCGTTCGGCCGCAATGCCGTGCTTCGAGAATTCCTTGACGAGGTTGGCGCGCGCGACGACGGAGGTGAACTCCGGCCGCACCAGAAGCATGCGCGAGCCTTCCACCGCACTCATGATGCGCGACCAGAGCGCGACGATGTTCGGCGTGATCTTGTAGAGCGAGTTCATCGTGCCGAACGTCACGACACCGTTCCGCTCCAGCGGCAGCTCGTCGGGGATCGGCGTCTCGGGATAGCCACTGAAGCAGACCCAGGCGCCCTCCATCTCGATGAACTTCTCGGCCCACAGCTCGGGCACGGTCGGCTTCACGAACCGGTCGACCAGCGCGTAGTCCACCGTGCGCAGCCCCGACGTGCCGCCATAGCCGAGCCACGAGACCTGGAGGGGCGCGGGGCGCCAGGCCAGCGCCCCAAGCTGGCCGCCGCCGGTGGCGCCGTTCAGTTCGAACAGCACGTCGACCTCGTCGGCGCGGATGGCGGCCGCGACCTCGCGCTCGTTCATCTGGCCGGTGATACGCAATGCCGTGACGACGCGCTTCAGCTCCACCTGCACCGGGTCGCCAGGCAGTTCCTCCGTGGTGTAGGCATAGATCTCGAACCTGTCGCGGTCGTAGCGGTCGAACAAGGTCTTCACGAACTTGGCCACCACGTGGCTGCGCAGGTCGGACGACAGAAAGCCGAGCCGGATCTTGCCCAGCCGCTTCACCGTGCCGAGGGGCGGCAGCGGATCGGCCTCGGCCTGGGCCAGCATGGCGTCACCCCATTTGAAATGCAGCTTGGTCAGGGCCTTGTCGGCCTCCAGCGTTTCCGTCAGGGGGCGCAGATCGAGGAACGCGCCGATCAGGAACTCCGGCGCGACGTCCTCGTCGCAAATCTGCACCAGATCGCCCAGCTCCGCGATCTTGTCGAAATCGCAACTCGAACGGAGCGGCCCATTCACGGCCAGCGCCATTCGCGGCGCCCAGCCCGGCAGCTGCACAGCGGTGTGGGCGTGAAGGTTCGCCTCGTCGACCTTGCCCGAGCGCTGCAAGGCCATGCAGAGCTGGGCGTGCAGGAACGCCGTGCCGCCCTCTTTCCGCGCCTTGATCGCGGCACTGTAGGCCTTGGCCGCCTGGGGATAGCGCGTGAGCGAGGTCAGCGCATTTCCGATATTGGTCAAATGCTCGACGTTGTTCGGCTCTAGCTCGTCCGCCCTGAGGAACTCCTTCAGCGCCTGCGAGGAGCGGCCCACCTGGCCCAGACAGGCACCGAGGTCCTGCCGGAATCCTGCAACGTCCGGATACATCTCCACCAGCCGCCGCATCAGCGGGATGGCCTCGTCGTACTTCTCGCGCTTGGCGAGTATCAGGGCGAGGTTATGCTGCACCTCGACATTGCCCGGCGCGAGATCGGCTGCCTTCGCGAGATAGGTTTCGGCTTCCTCATCCTTGTCCTGGCGCTTCAGCACGTTGCCCAGATTGCTGCAGATCTCGGCCGAGTCCGGGGCCATCTCGTGCGCCTTGCGACAGTACGGCTCCGCCTCCTCCGGCCGGTCGAGCCGGTCGAGCGCATAGCCGCAATTGCTGTTCGCCTCGGCGTCGTCGGGCTTTTCGGCCAGATAGAGCCGGAACAGCTCGACGGCTTCCTCGAAATCGCTCTCCTCCACGCACAGTGTGGCGAGATGCTTGTGCACGCTCCGCACGCGCGGCTGGTACATCAGCGCCGTCCGGTAGCGGCGCATCGCCTCGGCGGTTTCGCCGAGGTCCTTCAGAAGATGGCCGAAATTGGCATTCGCCTCGGCATTGATCGGATCGAGATCGAGAGCGCGGCGGTACCCCGCAGCCGCCTCGTCGATCCGCCCGAGCTTCTGCAGCGCCGTCGCCCGGTTGGCGTGGTAGATGGCCCGCGCACCGTCGGCCGCAATCGCGCGATCGATCAGGGCGATGGCCGCGTCGCTGTTGCCCGCCTGGTGCTGCAAAACGCCAAGCAGATGAAGGGCTTCCGGATTTTCCGGCGCCACTTCCAGGACTTTGGCATAGAGCGCCCCGGCGGCATCGAGCCGGCCGAGCCGATGCGCGGCGAGCGCCTCGACAAGCAGGTCGGTGACGCTGGCCCCTTCGACACCGTCCTTTGAATGGGGCGCCGCTCCCGCCACACTGCGCGCCTCCGATGATGCCGCCATCCAACGCCTCCGCGCCCGCTCCGCGACGGTAAAGCTGCCGAATCATCGTTGCGAAATGCTTAAGCTCATCACGCGGGCGGCGCGTCGCGGCCATGCACGGCGGTGCGCGCATCCCGAGCGGCAAAATCTGCCGGACCGGGCAATTCCTGCCGGCAAGTTCTGCCGAGTACCCGGCAGGATCTTCCGGGTCCGCGCACCCGGCATCGGCCCGAAGCGGCCGATTCCGCGCGAGTTCGGCCCCATCTCCGCTTGGCACCGATCTTGCATATCCCCTGGTGCGCAGGTGGGTTCGCCCCCGGCGCGGGGCGAAACCCCTGTCGGCAGGAAGCCGGCTCCATCATCCACGTAGGAGACTGTCTATGCCTCTCAATGTAATCTCGAACTTCGCGGCGAACGTCGCTCATCGCAATTTGATGACGTCGGACATGCAGGCCACGAGCTCTCTGGCCAAGCTGTCCGCCGGCACGCGCGTGCTGTCCGCTAAGGACGATGCGGCGGCGCTGGCCGTCGGTTCGCGTCTTTCGCTCGAGGTGTCGGGCCTGAAGCAGGCCGCGGTGAACGCGGGCCAGGCGAGCTCGATGCTGCAGATCGCGGATGGCGCCATGTCCAAGGTCTTCGACATCCTGAGCCGCATGAAGAGCCTGGCCGTCCAGGCTGGTTCAGGTCAGCTGTCGGACACCGACCGCACGAACCTGAACACCGAGTATCAGCAGCTGACCGCGGAAATCACCCGCATCGCCGGCAACACCACGTTCAGCGGCACGAGCCTCGTCAACGGTTCGCAGGCCCTCGATGCCCAGCCGACCGGCTATACCACCTCCGACTTCGTGTCCGGCATCTCGGTGTCGGGCTTCACGGTCGACACGACGGGCAGCAACACGACCTTCTCGATCAGCCACGCGGCTTCGAGCAGCACCTACTCGCTGTCCGACGGCACGACCACCTACTCCGGCACGATCGCCCCTGCCGCCCTGACCGGCGGTGCGGTCAATACCCCGATCACGCTGAAGCTGACGGCGGCCGGTTCCGACGCCGAGGTGGACCTGTCCCTCGGTGAGAACTTCGATACCCAGGTGGCCAGCACCAACACGACCGTGACGATCGTCGGCAGCTCGACCACCAGCTTCACCTTCAAGGTGGGTGCCGGTACGACGTCGAGCGACGATATCACGATCGATATCGGCGGCGTCACGCTCGGCGCCCTCGGCATCGACTCGACGTCGGCCATCTCCACGGTCGCCGGCGCCACAACCGCCTCCGACCAGATCGATGCCGCGGTGAGCACGTTGAACACCTCCCGTGCCACGGTCGGCGCGTTCCAGAACCGGCTCGACTTCGCGGCGTCGAATATCGCGATCGCCACGGAGAACACCGAGGCGGCGCGGAGCAACCTGATGGACCTGGACATCGCTTCCGAGATCAGCTCGCTGACCTCGAAGCAGATCCTGATCCAGACGGGCGTCGCCATGCTGGCGCAGGCCAATCAGCTGCCGCAGGGCCTCCTGCGACTGCTGCAGTAGTGGTAACGGCACGGGGGGAGCTTCGGCTCCCCCCGGGTTCGCGGCAGGATCAATCTCAAGCGGATTGAACTCACGTGACCGACCAGGCGAACATACCCTCAGTCTCGCGTTCGCCCACTCTCGCGCCCCGCGTCGCGTCCGCGATCGAGGCAGGAAAGATGGCGGCGCACCACCGGCAGTCCGCGACGGCGGACGTGGCGGCGAAGGCGGCTGCGGCCGAGACTCACGAGCCCCCCACCCCGACGATCGAGCTCCACGACTCGCGCGTCGAGCTCCACCTCGACAAGGATTCGGGCCTCGTCGTCGGCCGCGTCTTCGACCGGCGCACCAACGAGGAGATACGCCAGATCCCCGCCGAGACCATGGTCCGGCTGGTGGCGGCACTCAAGAAGGAGCTCGGTCCCCTCGTGGACATAAAGGCTTGAGTAAGGGTTTCGGTCGAAGGTAGCAGGCATGTCGACGACGACGGCGGGCCTTAATCTCAACCATCTGACGGTGGACCCGACGACGGGCCGGGTCTCGCTGGCTGGTGGCGTTTCCGGCATCGACTATCAGTCGATCGTCGACACGATCATCGGCGCGCACCATATCCCGGTCGACACGCTGCAGACCCAGGTTGACACCAACACCTCCAAGGTCAGCGCGTACAACGACCTGAAGACATTGCTGGGCACGCTGCAATCCTCGCTCAGCAAGCTTTACGGCGCCGTCAGCTTCCAGGACGCCAACAACGATTTCGCGGCGAAGACGGTGTTCGCCTCAACTTCGCGCAGCGACGGCCAGTCGCCGCCCGACGCGTCGCTCCTGGTCGGCGTGACCGCAGACAACGGGGCCTCGGCCGAGGCGCACACGCTCGAAGTGCTGCGCACCGCCACGGCCGAGAAAATCTCATCCGACAGCTTTTCGAGCGCGACGACCGACCTCGGCACCCTGGTCGGCCTGACGGACGGAAGCTTCGACCTCAACGGCACGACCATCAACGTCTACGCCTCCGATACGCTGCAGGACGTGCGCGACCGCATCAAGGCCGCCGACCAGGGCACCAACGCGACCGGCGTGACGGCGAGCATCGTCTCGGTCTCATCGACCCAGTCCGTCCTGGTTTTGACCTCGGACAACACCGGCGTCGACAACAAGATGGTCATCGACAACGAGACCGGCGGCGTGCTCGCTTCGCTCGGCATCTCTTCGGATGGCGGCGCGACTTACAGCAACGAGCTCCAGGCCGCGCTCGACGCGAGGCTCAAGGCCGACGGTGTGAAGAACGCGTACCGCTACGAGTTGGACACGCTGGTCAGCCAGAACGCCACCCTGTCCAACTACCTGTTCACCGCGTCCGCGACCGGCAGCTTCGACGTGACGATCGGCGGAACCGCGCACACGATCAACTACGACGCCTCGAGCGATACGCTGCAGACGCTGCGCGATTCCATCAACACCGCGTTCGGCTCGACCGTCGCCTCGATCGAGAGCGACCCTTCGGGCTACCGACTGGTGATCGATGGCGGCGCCAGCGTCGTCTCCACCACAGATAGCAACGGCTTGCTCGCCGACCTCGGCGTCGACAATCTGCAGGTCATCACCCGGCCGTCGAATACCATCACCGACCTGTTCGCCGGGCTCAACATCAGCCTGTATCACGCCCAGGAAGGCACGACGATCAACCTGTCGATCGAGCGGGACCTGTCGCACATCGAGGATGACGTTCAGGGCTTCGTCACCGCCTATAACGGGGTGCGCCAGTTCATCAACCAGCAGAACTCGACCGACCCGAACACCGGCCTGAAGGACAGTACGAATGCCGGCCCGCTTTTCGGCTCGTCGGTGGTGTCCCAGGTGCGCTCCATGCTGTCGACCATCGTCGGCTCGGGCGTCGCAGGCGTCGATCAGGCGTTCTCGACCCTGGCCCAGATCGGCGTCAACTTCGTCGACAATTCGTCGCTCTCCGACGACAGCCTTAAGGACACGCTCGAAGTCAACACCACCACGCTCGGGAACGCGCTCACCAACAACATCGACGACGTGCGGCGCATGCTGGCATTCGACTTCTCGTCCTCGGACCCGCGCCTCTCGCTGGTGAACTTCACGGGCAACACCGACTACAGCGCCAACGGCTTTACGCTGAATATCGCCTATGCTAAGAGCTACAATTCGGATGGCGTGAGCCCGACGACCACCTTCACCCCGGCCTATGCCGTGACCGGCGCGCCGTCGGCGCAAGGTATCTCGAACATCGCATTCGATTCCTCCGTCGCCTCGGGCAACGCGTTCCGCTACAGCTACGATTCGGCAGCCGAAGACCTGACGCTGGTCGACCTCACCACCGGTACCAGCCAGACGATCAACATCACCGCCGCGCTCGACGGGGTGGCGGGCTCGGGCCTCGATCTCGGGGCCGGCCAGACGGCCGACATCGCCTTCTCAAACTTGGGCGCCACCATCACCCTGTCCGGCGATGACGGGTTCGCACGCGGCACCGACATCGCGCCGGCCACGCCCGACAGCTCGGCCCTCGACGTCAACACAACCATCACCAACGCCGCCGCCACCCTGCCCGGCTCGGGCATCGATAAGGGCACGCTGGACGCGGTCGCCGCCGCCGGCGCCTATGACGCCTCGACCGGCCTGGTCACGCTCGGGGTCACCTCGTCGGCGTCCGGCGAGGTGCATTTCGACACGGCCGCCGGACTGAAATTCGCGGTCGACGGCGGGACCGTCGCGGACGACATCTCGACGACCAACCTCGACGACGGCTCGGCTCATTCCGTGGGCGTATATGTCAATGACGGCACCAACGACGTCCTGATCGGCACGCTGAGCTTCGATTTGCTCGCTTCGACCGCGGCCGGGACCGGCAGCCTCACCCTCGATTTGGGCACAGGGTCACTGGGGGAGACCTCGGTAACCCAGGACGGCTCGACCGCCATGTCCGATTATCTGGGCGGCATCTCGAACGGCGCGTTCGAGATCCATGACGGCTCGGGCGCGCTGCTCGGCATCGTCAACTACAACGCGACGGACAGTTTGGATACGCTCGCCGCCAACATCTCGGCGATTTCCGGGGTCGGCGCCACGGTGGTGGCGACGTCGTCCAATCTCGAGATCGACATCACGTCAGATACCAACGACTCCCTGACCTTCGAGAACGATACCGGCGGGCTGATCGCGGCGCTCAACGTCACGAACAAGGGCGACTCGATCTACTCGGCGAATTTCGGCGGCAGCTCCACCGGCGCCGACGATGGCTCGGCCACCGTCTCCGGCAACGTCGTGACCGCGACCGACCAGATCGACGCCAACGGCCTGCAGATTCTTTACACGGGCAACGGCAACCTCGCCGGCACGACCGTCGGCTACACCGTCGGCCTGGCCGCGATGCTCAACTTCACAACCGGCCATCTGCTCGCCTCCGACGGGATCATCGATTCCCAGATCGGCGTGCTCAACGACCAGAACGACGTCGCCAATCAGCGCATCACCGAGATGGAGAACCGGCTCGACATCGAGCGACAGACGCTCACCGAGAAGTTCATTCGGATGGAAACTGCGCTCGCCACGGCGCAAAGCGTGATGCAGAGCCTGACGGCGGCCACCAATTCTCTATACGGCAACAACAGCTCACGCGGCAATTAGAACCGCCGCCCGACGGTCGGTTTCAGTCCGGAGTAGACGACGTGTCCCCTTCGCCCAGCGCCTATCAGAATCAGCGGATCATGACGGCGACGCCGGCCCAGCTCGTCGCCATGCTGTACGAGCGCGCGATCCTGTCGCTGAAGGCGGCCGTGCGGGCCATCGAGGCCGGGGACATCGAGGCGCGGTTCAAGGCCAACAAGCAGGCGGGCGACATCATCAGCCACCTGTGCACGACGCTGGACACCGACCGCGGCGGCGATATCGCGGACAATCTGAACCAGCTCTATCGCTACATGCTGGGCCGGCTCACCTTCATTGACGTGCGCAATGATGCCGCGCCGGCGCGCGAGGTGATCGCACTCCTCGAGCCCCTGCACGCATCCTGGGTTACCCTCGCCCGCAGAGGCGAGCCGGCCGCCGCCGGCGCCGACGACAAGTGCCCGGCCGGCAAAGCCGCATCCGGCCTTTCCATCTCCGCCTGACCACACGGTTGTAGCCCGGCCGATCTTCCCACCGGCCCCGACGCCCTGCCCGCGACGGCGCCATATTTCGTGCGACGGCGGTCGCAAGGGATGGACCGGCTTCCAAAGCGCGATCGTCCACAAGCCGAAGCGGTTTGAGACGTGAATCGCGCTTTGCTCCTATGGTGAGAGCAAGATTCACGGATCAGCTTGATTCAAGCTGACCCGATCTTGCTCGAGGCCCCCTTCCCAAGAAGTTCCGCCCGGCAAAATCCACCCGCCCGGCACGAAATACCCGGTCCCGCGTGCCGGATTTGCCGCGGTGCCCCGCCTTATGGACGGTCGGCGGCTCCAAAATATCGTTTTTTATCAAAATATTACGCGAATTGTCCTGAGTTGGCCCGGTTCTTGCGAAGTCCTTTGCGATGAGAGTTGCCGGCGCGGGATCGCACCGCGGCGAAAGGTATCGCAGGAGAAATCGCATGACGTTGAACGTCATTTCCAACTACGCGGCAAACGTCGCCCATCGGAACTTGATGAAGTCCGACATGGAGGCGACCGGATCGCTCGCCAAGCTGTCGTCGGGCACGCGCGTTCTTTCCGCCAAGGATGACGCCGCCGCTCTTGCAGTCGGGTCCCGCCTCGCAATCGAGGTATCGGCGCTGCGCCAGGCATCGGTCAACGCCAGCCAGGCGAGCTCGATGTTACAGATCGCCGACGGCGCGATGGGCAAGGTGTTCGACATCCTGTCGCGCATGAAGGCACTGTCCGTGCAGGCGGCCTCAGGCCACCTGTCGACCGCCGACCGCGCGAACCTCAACACAGAGTTCACGCAGCTGCAGGACGAAATCGACCGGATCGCCGACAACACGTCGTTCAGCGGCACACAGCTCGTCGCGGGGTCCCAGACCCTCGACAGCCAGCCGACGGGTTACACCACGAGCGACTTCGTGCCCGGCATCACGGTCAACGGCTTCACGGTCGACACCACCGGCAGCAACACGACATTCTCGATCAGCCACGCGGCCTCGAGCAGCACCTACACGCTGACCGACGGCACGACCAGCTACACGGGCACGATCGCGGCCAGCGCCCTCACCGGCGGCGTGGTCACGACCCCGATCGTCCTGAAGCTGACGGCGGCGGGCTCCGACGCGGAGATGGACCTGAATCTCGGTGCCAACTTCGACACCCAGGTGGCCAGCTCGAACGCGACCGTCACGATCGTCGGCAACGACACGACCAGCTTCATGTTCAAGGTCGGTCCCGGCACCGGTGCGAGCGACGACATCACCATCTCGCTGGCCAGCGTGACGCTCGATGCGCTCGGCTTGACCACCGACCAGATCGACACTGTCGGTGGCGCAAACGCCGCATCGACCAACATCGACGCGGCGGTCGACTCGCTCAACACCGCCCGGGCAACCGTCGGTGCGCTGCAGAACCGGCTCGACTTCGCGGCCTCGAACATCTCGATCGCCACCGAGAACACCGAGGCGGCACGGTCGACCCTGATGGACCTCGACATCGCATCCGAGTTCTCGAACTTCACCTCGAAACAGATCCTGCTGCAGGCGGGCGTCGCGATGCTCGCCCAGGCGAACCAGATGCCGCAGAACCTGCTGCGTCTGTTCCAGTAGGACGATAGGAGGCATAGATGAACCCCACCATCGACCTCGCTACCATCGAACGCCTGCTCGACGCCTCGCCGAGCCGGCTGGTGGTCATGCTGTTCGACGAGGCGGAGAAGAACCTCTCCGCCGCGATCGAGGCCATCGAAGCGGGCGATATCGAGACGCGCTGCACCTCGGCCAACAAGGCGATCGACGTCATCTGCCACTTGTACACGACGCTCGATTTCGAGCAGGGCGGCCCGATCGCCGCGCAGCTCGGCGAGCTCTACCGCTTCCTGATGCGCCGCCTCGCCCTGGTCAACGTCCGCAACGACGCCGCTCCGGCGCGCGAGGCGATCGCCCTCCTGGCGCCGCTTCGCGACGCCTGGCGTGAAGTCGACGAGCGGATCGAAGCCAGCATCGCCTACGCCGAGGCCATGGCGGCCGATGGGGCGATGACGGCACCCGCCGCGGCCGCGATCTAGGGCTAAGACGAGCGTGCCCGTCCTCGACCTTTCGCGTGCGCCTCTCATCGCGCGCGGCGACCGATGCGACGGTCGCCCCTCCGGCGCACCACGTCGGACCCGGCACGCCGTGCCGGCCCGGCGTGGCCGCTCCGGAGGAACGGGCGGGTCGGGCGGCGCGCCATGCTCCGCCGGGCCGTGCCCGCGCCCCTTCGAATTCGCCGCGGCGCCCCGCAACCCGGCTCCCCTGTACGCGTGGTAAGTGCTGACATGAAGATCCCTCCGCCGGCCCCGATCCCGGTCCAGCCCGTTGCGCCTCGCGCCGACGCGCCACCCGACCGGCCGAACGCCGGTACCGGCTCGTCGTCCTTCGCGCTGGCGCTGACCGGCCCCGAAAACGACCCGAAGCCGAAGGCGACGCAGGATGACCGGCCGCCGTCGCGGTCCGAAGAGCAGCAGCCGGACGAGACGCGCGCCAACCGCTCAAACGAGACGCGCGCGAAGAATTCGGAAGACGCGGCACCGAACGAACCGGCCGACGCGGTCGACGACGAGGCAGCGCCCGCGGAAACGGACATCAAGCCAGATCGGCCCGCAAAGCCGGAGAAGCACGGCAAGGGCCCGACCACAGGCAAGCCTGAGGACGCGGCCAAGGCGGGTAAGGCCGATGCCGACAAGCCGTCACACGGCGCCACCCCGCCCGGCCTGCAGGTCGCCGTTGCGACGCCAGCGGGCGAACGCGCCGCCGCAGCCTCCGCGGTTGCCGCCGTCGCCGCACCGGCCGAAACAGGCGGCGACACAGCGACGACCACCGAAGCCGGAGAAGCCGCGGACGCGTCTGCCGCCGTCAGCGCTGTCACCGCGAAGCGCGCGCCCGACGCGAAGGGTGCGGCGCGCCGAACGCCGGCGGATGCCGATGCGCCGAAGGATGCCGACGCGAAGCCAACGACCGGCGAGGATGCCGCGGCGGGCCCGACCCCGCGCGACCGCGCCGAGGCGAAGCCGGTTCCGCCCGCACACGACAAGCCCGCAAAGGATTTCGCCAGTCACGTGCCGGCCGACGCGCGCAACCATGCTCCCAGCCCGCCACCGACCTCCGTCGCGCCGCAGGCAGCCCAGGCCACCCTGGCCACGGATGCCTTCCATCCCGCGCGCGGCGACACGGCTCAGCCCGGCAGCGGCGACGGCACCAGCCTGCCGGCCGCCTTCGGCACCGATCCTTCCGCGACCCACGCACGCGCCACCTCCGGCACGACCGCCCTTTACGCCGCGCGGCCGGTCGTCGTACCTCCCCCGGTCCAGCAGGTCGCGCTGCACATCACCCGCGCGGCCGAGGACGGGATCGACCGGTTCACCGTCCAGCTCAAGCCGGCCGACCTCGGAAAGATCTCGGCCCAGATCGAGATCCACGACCACGACCGCGTCCACATCATCGTGAGCGCCCAGCGTCAGGATACGCTCGACGCGCTGCAGCGCGACGCGCGCGTGCTCGAGCGCGCACTGCAAGACGCCGGGCTGCGCGCCGACTCCGGCAGCCTGTCCTTCCAGTTCCAGGGCAACAACGCCCATACGGGTGGCGACGGGCCGGCCGGCCGGCCGACCTCGATCGTTCTGCCCGCTTCGGCCATGGCCGGAGAGGAGATTCCGTCCGCCTCGCTTGCCGCCACGGCCGCCGCGCTGCGCCGCGGCGGCGTCGACGTTCGCGTGTAGGGAGTTCCAACATGGCCGTCAATCCCGTCACAACGTCCACCGCCGCAGCGTCGACTCCGGCGGCCACCGCCGCGCAGTCGGCGAACTCGGCCAAGTCACTTTCGAGCACGTATGACAGCTTCCTGAAACTGCTGACCACACAGCTCCAGCACCAGGACCCGCTGTCGCCGATCGATTCCAACCAGTTCATCTCCCAGCTCGTCGCCTTCGCCGGCGTCGAACAGCAGATCAACTCGAACTCGAACCTCGAGAAGCTGATCGGGCTGCAGAACAACAACCTCACCACCTCCGCGCTGGGCTATATCGGCAAGACCGTCGAGGCGTCGGGCGACACCACGGAGCTTGCCGACGGCCAGGCCCAGTTCGGCTACAACCTCTCCGACACGGCCGCAGCGACCGACCTCGTCGTCCTCGATTCGACCGGCCACATCGTCTACGCGACCGCCGGCGACACGACGGCGGGCAACCACGGCTTCACCTGGGACGGGCACGACCTCAACGGCAACACCCTGCCGAACGGGTCGTACACGCTGCGCATTGCCGCCCAGGACGCGCAGGGCAAGGCGGTCTCCGCCACGACCTCGGTCTTCGGCAAGGTCACCGGCGTCGCCAACGACGACACAGGCCTCGCGCTGCTGGTCGGAGCGACGAGGATCCCGGTCGACGACGTGCTGGGCGTGACCGGACAGTAGGACTTTCCCGCCGGCGCTCTCGGGCACCGGTCGGGCCGCGGGCGTAATCACCTGGTGCCGGTACGGCACCGTTCGAAGGAGTAGGACGATGGGTATCTATGGTGCGTTGTTCTCGGGCGTGTCGGGGCTGAATGCGCAGAGCCAGGCGCTCGGCGTCATTTCGGACAACATCTCGAACGTGAACACGACCGGCTACAAGACGGCGCGCTCGTCCTTCTCCACTCTGGTCACGCAGCAATCGATGAACATGTACTCGCCGGGCGGCGTCCGCTTCTCGCCGCTCTACGACGTCTCGCAACAGGGTTTGATCCAGTCCTCCGCCAACGCGACCGACCTCGCCCTGACCGGTCAGGGCTTCTTCACCGTCACGGAGAGCGCCTCGCCCGCCGCGACCGACCAGCGCTACTACACCCGCGCCGGCAGCTTCCAACCCGATTCCTCAGGCTATTTGCGCACGCCCACGGGCTTCTTCCTGCAGGGCCTCGCAACCGATGCCACGGGCACGCCGCTCGCCGCCAACCCGGCCGACCCGACGAACCTCGAGCCGGTCCGGGTGAACAGCGTCTCGGGCAGCGCGCGGGCGACCTCGTCGATCGCGCTCGGCGTCAACCTGCCGGCCTCGGGCTCGACCGGCGAGACCACGGTGGTGCCGGTCTACGACTCCCTCGGCGTCCGCCACGACCTGACCTTCACCTGGACCCAGAACGCGGCCAAGGACTGGACGCTGACGGCGACCACCGCCGATATCGGTGGCGCCGGCAGCGGCGTGTTCGAGGGCGCGTCGGGCTCCACCACCGCGTTCAGTGTCAACGTCCTGTTCAACGGCGACGGCACGCCCGCCACGTTCGATGGCGCCACCACCCCGCCGGATATTCAGATCGAGGGCTGGACTTCGGGCGCTAACGACAGCTCGATCACGCTGGACCTTGGCACGGCCGGTCAGGCCGACGGCGTCACCCAGTTCGCCAGCGCCTATTCGACGACCTTCATTAACCAGGACGGCGCCACGTTCGGCAACTTCGCCGGCGTCTCAGTCGACGAGGACGGCATCGTCACGGCCAATTTCGACAATGGTCAGTCGCTGAAGATCTACAAGATCCCGGTTACCACTTTCGCCAACCCCGATGGGCTGTCGGCCAAGACCGGTACGCTCTACATCGAGTCCGCCGAGTCCGGCACACCCGTCGTGCAGTCGGCCGGGACGGCGTCCGCGGGCAAGATCGTACCCACCGCCCTCGAGGCTTCGACCACCGATCTCGCGACCGAGTTCACCAACATGATCATCACCCAGCAGGCCTATTCGGCGGCGGCCAAGGTGATCACGACCGGCGACGAAATGCTGACCACGCTGATCCAGACCAAGCGCTGATCGATTGGACGGCATACGGGGGCATTTTCCGCGCGGCCGAATTGCGCGGAAACCCCCGGATTTGCGGGACTTTTTTACCTTTTGCCTTAGCCCTTTTTTAAGTCGGCAGGGCCTATCGTTCGCCCGCTACGCAGCGAAGGTTTCCGAATGGAGACGTCCTTCATGGCGAACAACGACTTCCAGCATGGCGCGACGGTGCTGGGGCCTTCGGGGCGGCCGATCGGCCTGTCCGATCTGCCCCCGCCCAATACCAAGCGCTGGGTCATGCGCCGCAAAGCGGAGGTCGTCGCCGGCGTGCGCGCGGGACTCTTGTCGCTCGAGGAGGCGTGCGAGCGCTACACGCTTTCGGTCGAGGAGTTCCTGTCCTGGCAGAAGCTCGTCGACCAGCATGGCGTGCGCGGGCTGCGCGCGACCCAGCTGCAGAAATACCGGCGCGTGCAGGGCCGCTAGCTCCGCGCGAACATCGCGGGGTCATCCGGCGGGGCGGGTCTTTGACCCGCCCTTTTCGTTCCCGCGCCACTCTCGTGTGAACCCATCGACACGCGGCAAAACCTGCCTGTCGAAGGGCAAATTTTGCCGCCTCTTAACGCGCTGTTTACCGCGCAGCCCTAGCGTCACCGAAGCGGCGATGCGGCGCCCGTTGATCGGTTCGGTTTGATAGTTTCCGGGGTTCCAGAGTGCAAGCCTTGATGCAGACCCTGCGCGGCCTGGGTACGGTGCGCCTCGTGGCTATGGGCGCGGTCGCCCTGGGGTTGGTGATCTTTTTCGTCTTCCTGTCCCAGCGTTTGTCCACGCCCGACAATGCGCTGCTGTTCGCAGATCTGGACCCGTCCGAATCCGCCAAGATCGTCGGCAAGCTCGAGGCGATGAACGTGCCCTACGAGCTGCGCGCCCAGGGCCATCAGATCCTGGTGCCGCAGGACCGCGTCCTCAGGCTGCGCATGAGTTTGGCCGAGGAAGGACTGCCGTCCGGCGGCACGGTCGGCTACGAACTGTTCGACAAGTCCGACACGCTGGGCACCACCAGCTTCGTCCAGCAGATCAACCTCGTCCGCGCCCTCGAGGGCGAGCTCGCGCGCACGATCCGCTCGATCTCCACTGTCGGCGAGGCGCGCGTCCATCTGGTGATCCCGAAGCGCGAGCTGTTCAGCCGGCGCGAGCGTCAGCCGACGGCCTCGGTCCTGATCAAGCCCAAGGGCGCCGAACGACTCACCAAAACGCAGGTCGCCGCCATCCAGCACCTGGTCGCCTCGTCCGTCGCCGGGCTCGACCCGTCGCGCGTGTCGGTGATCGACAGCTCGGGTCGCCTGCTCGCGCGCGGCGACGGCAACGCCGAAGGCGCCGCAGCCCTCGATTCCAACGAAGATCTGCGCCACGCCTACGAGGACCGCATGTCGCGCATGATCGAGGAGCTGATCGAGCAGTCGGTCGGCATCGGCAAGGTGCGTGCCGAGGTCACCGCCGAGATGAATTTCGACCGCGTCACCACCAACACCGAGAAGTACGACCCCGATGGTCAGGTCGTGCGCTCGACCCAGACGGTCGAGGAGAGCTCCGACTCCGCCGACAGCCGCAACCGAACCGCGGTGACGGTGAAGAACAATTTGCCGGCCGGACAGGCGCCGAGTTCCGACCAGGGAAACCAGAGCCTCGACAAGTCGCAGCGCAACGAGGAGACGATCAACTACGAGATTTCCAAGACCGTGCAGAACCACGTGCGCGAGGCCGGCACCGTCCGCCGCCTCTCGGTCGCCGTGCTCGTCGACGGCACCTACACGCACGACAAGTCGGGCAAACCGGTCTACCAGCCGCGCCCGGCCGAGGAAATCGCGAAGCTCACAAAGCTCGTGCAGTCGGCCATCGGCTACGACCAGAAGCGGGGCGACACCCTCGAGCTGGTCAATATGCAGTTCGCCGCCGGACCGCAGGAGCCTGAGAAGATCGAGCCTCCGCTGTTCGGCCTAACAAAGGCGGATTATTTCCGGATTGCCGAGCTTCTTGTGCTGGCCGTCGTCGCCATCCTGGTTCTCCTGCTGGTCGTCCGCCCGCTGGTCAACCGCACGCTCGACGCGCTTCCCACCGCGCTTTCGCGCGACCACGAGGCGAAGCTTCTGGCGAACCAGAGTGCCGACGCCCCTGCTCTGACCGGGCCGGGCGGCACCGGCGTCGGTCAGGTCGAGGAGGACGACGAGATGATCGATGTCGCC
Organism: uncultured Alphaproteobacteria bacterium; assembly: GCA_963817535.1. GTDB lineage: Bacteria > Pseudomonadota > Alphaproteobacteria > MPNO01 > DASWLB01 > CAWGHZ01. Next base: position 448,259 of record CAWFOW010000011.1, on the reverse strand, counting down.
CAGGTCGACGGACGCGTCCGTGCCTCCACCCTCAAGAAGATCGGCGAGATCGTCGAGCACCATCCCGAGGAGACGGTGTCGATCATCCGCGAGTGGCTCTTTCAGGACGCGTAGAACATGCTCACCAAGACCGATTTCCGCAGCGTCACCGGCACCCAGAAGGCAGCGATGCTCATGCTGTCCCTGGGTGAAGATCATGCCATGCGCATCTTTGGCATGCTGGATGAGGACGAGATCAAGGAGCTGTCGCAGTCGATGGCCAATCTCGGCAGCGTCGACGCGGACATGGTCGAACGGCTCTTCGTCGAGTTCACGGAGAAGATTTCTGCCACCGGCTCGCTGCACGGCACGCTCGAATCGACCCAGCGCTTGCTCGCCAAGGCCCTGCCGTCCGAGCAGGTCGAGTCCATCCTCGAGGAGATCCGCGGTCCGGCGGGCCGCACCATGTGGGACAAGCTCGGCAACGTGAACGAGGAAGTCCTCGCCAACTATCTCAAGAACGAATATCCGCAGACGGTCGCGTTGGTGCTGTCCAAGGTGAAGCCCGAGCATGGCGCGCGCGTCCTCGAGCTGCTTCCCGAGGAGTTCGCGGTCGAGGTGGTCATGCGCATGCTGCGCATGGAGGTCGTTCAGAAGGACATCCTCGACGGCGTCGAGAAGACGCTGCGCACCGAGTTCATGTCGAACCTCGCGCGGACCAACCGCCGCGATCCGCACGAGATGATGGCCGAGATTTTCAACAATCTCGACCGCAACAACGAGTCACGTTTCCTCACCGCGCTCGAGGATCGCAACCGCTCGTCGGCCGAAAAGATCAAGGCGCTGATGTTCACGTTCGAGGATCTGGTGAAGCTCGACCAGTCGGGCGTCCAGACCCTGATCCGCACGGTCGACAAGTCGAAGCTCGCCGTCGCCCTGAAGGGCGCCTCGGAACAGCTCAAGGACCTGTTCTTCTCCAACATGTCCGAGCGCGCGGGCAAGATCCTGCGCGAGGACATGGAGGCGATGGGCCCGGTCCGGCTGCGCGACGTCGACGAGGCGCAGACCCACCTCGTGATGACGGCGAAGGACCTCGCCGCGCGTGGCGAAATCATTATCGCCGACGCCAAGGGCGAGGACGAGCTGGTGTACTGAGATGGTCGCAGTCCGCAAATTCCTGTTCGACACGGAGTTCGACGCCGAGGCTGAGGACGACGTCGAGTTGCCGCCGCCCGAACCCAGCTTCTCGGCGGCCGAGCTCGCTGCAGCCCGCGAGGCCGGCATCGCCGAGGGACGCGCCGCCGCACTGGCCGAGGCCGGACGGTCCGACGACCGCCGCGCCACCGAGGCGATGGAAACGATCGGGCGGACGCTCGCCGGGCTCGGCCCGGTACAGGACCGCGCCCTCGCCGAAACCCGAAAGGGCGCCATCGCGATTGCCGCCGCCATCGTCCGTCGGATCGCCCCCGAACTGGCCCGGCGCCATGCCGACGACGCCGTCGCCGCGACGCTCGCCGAACGCCTGCCCGACCTGCTCGACGAGCCGCGCCTCGTCATTCGGCTCGACGCCGCGCGCATCGACACGATGAAGGAACGGCTTGAAGCCGTGGCCGCACAGTCGGGCTATGCCGGCAAGCTGATCGTCCTCGCCGCCGACGGGCTCGATGCCCCCGACTGCCGCATCGAATGGGCCGATGGCGGCGTGGAACGCCAGATGGCGCGGGTGATGGACGAGATCGACCGGATCGTCGCGCAGTACCTCGCGTCCGACGAAGCGACCACCGCAACCGAACCCACCGAGTCCTAGGAGAGCCTCATGGCCGACGAACCCGAAACCCCGCCGACCGGCGAGACCGGCGCGCCCACACCGCCGAACGCGCCCGGCCGCAGGTCCGACCTCCACCTCGACGCGCTCGAGGCCGCGGCCGGCGACGGCGAGGCGCTGCTCAAGCGACCCGAGCAGCCCGAGGACCTGCCCACCGGTCACGACCTCGACGCCGTCTACGACATTCCGGTCCAGCTCTCCGCGGTACTCGGGCGCACGACAATGCAGGTGAGCCAGCTCCTCAAGCTCGGCCGCGGCGCGGTGGTCGAGCTCGACCGGAAGGTCGGCGAGGCGATCGACATCTACGTCAACAACCGGCTGGTCGCGCGCGGCGAGGTGGTGGTGGTCGAGGAGCGGCTGGGCATCACCATGACCGAGATCATCAAGGGCGACAGCCACGCCAGCTAGGCGGCGGCTCAACCAGCGGAGCGATCGGCGGAATCATGGCACGAGCCCAGGCAGCACAGGCGCGCACACAGCGGGCGGAGCGCAGGATCGCTTCGGGACCGCGCGTGACTCTCGACCTCGCCACCGTGCTCGGCCTCGCGAGCGGCTTTGGGCTGGTGGCGATCGCCATGGTCGTGGGCGGCTCGCCGCGCATGTTCCTCGACGCGCCGTCGATGCTGATCGTGGTTGGCGGCACGCTGGGCGTGACGCTTACCTGCTTCAGCATGCGCGAGATGGCGGGCGTCCATCGCACCGTCGCCAAGGCCCTGTTCCATACATCGCCGAAACCCGACGACGAGGCGCGGCGCATGCTCGCGCTGGCCGAAGACGCGCGCAAGCAGGGCATGCTGTCCTTCGAGAATTCGCTGCCCAGCTTGCGCGGCAATCCGTTCCTCATCAAGGCGGTCTCGATGGTCGCCGACGGCTTCCCCGTGGAGGAGGTCGAGCGCGTCATGCGCCGCGAAATCGACGAGATGACCGGACGCCACCGCAAGGGCGCCTCGGTGCTGCGCAAGGCCGCGGAGATCGCGCCGGCGATGGGGCTGATCGGTACGCTGATCGGGCTCGTGCAGATGCTCGGCAATCTCGACAACCCGTCGACCATCGGCCCGTCGATGGCCGTCGCGCTGATCACCACCTTCTACGGCGCTGTCCTCGCCAACATGCTGTTTGCGCCGCTCGCGGCCAAGCTCGAGCGCAACTCCACGGAGGAGGCGCTCGTATACAACGTCTACCTGCTGTCGGCGGTCTCGATCGGGCGTAAGGAGAATCCGCGCCGGCTCGAGATGCTTCTCAACGCCCTGCTGCCGCCCGCCATGCGCGTGCGGTTCTTCGATTGATGCACTGGGAGTAATTGCGACATGCGTCTTCTCATTATCGGCCAACTGAACGGACAGATCGGCGCGGCCAGCCGTATCGCCATGTCGCACGGCGCCAAGGTCACCCATGTCGACGACATCGAGGGCGCCCTGCAAACCCTCCGCTCTGGCCGCAGCGCCGACCTGGTGATGGCCGACGTGAAGCTCGACATCAAGGGGCTGATCGGGCGCCTCGAAAGCGAGCGCATCAGCGTGCCGGTCGTCGGCTGCGGCATGGGCAACGATTCCGAAGGCGCGGTCCGGGCCATCCAGGCGGGTGCGAAGGAGTACATCCCGCTGCCGCCCGACGCACACCTGATCGCGGCCGTCCTGGAGGCGGTAACCGAGGAGAACCATTCGATCATCACTCGCGACCCGCAGGTCACCCAGGTGATGGGCGTGGCCGAGCAGGTCGCGCCGTCCGATGCATCGATTCTGATCACCGGCGAATCCGGCACCGGCAAGGAGTTGCTGGCGCGCTTCATCCACGGCAAGAGCAAGCGCGCGCGCGAGAAGTTCATCTCCGTCAACTGCGCCGCCATTCCCGAGAACCTGCTGGAATCCGAGCTGTTCGGCCACGAGAAGGGCGCCTTCACGGGCGCCGTCGCACGCCGCATCGGCAAGTTCGAGGAGGCAAACGGCGGCACGCTGCTGCTCGACGAGATCAGCGAGATGGATCTGCGCCTGCAAGCCAAGCTGCTGCGCGCGATCCAGGAGCGCGAAATCGACCGCGTCGGCGGCAACGCGCCGGTCAAGGTCGACATCCGCATCATCGCCACCTCGAACCGCGACATGGACGAGGCGGTGGCGAAGGGTCATTTCCGGGAAGACCTGCTCTACCGGATCAACGTCGTCACGCTTCTGCTGCCGCCCTTGCGCAGCCGCCCGGCCGACATCGAGGCGCTCGCCGATCACTTCATCCGCAAATACGCCGACTCCAACGGACTGCCGGCCCGTACATTGTCCGACACGGCGCGGCGCAAGCTGCTCGGCCATGTCTGGCGCGGCAACGTGCGGGAGCTGGAGAACACGCTCCATCGCGCCGTCCTGCTCGCGCGCGGCGAGGCCATAGACGACGACGCCATCACATTGTCGAATCCGCAGTCCGCGCCCGCCGATTCCTCCACCCCACCGGCCAATGGCGGCGCGAAGTCCCTCACCCTGCCAGCCGAGACCGCGACGCGCTCGCTGGTCGGTTCGACTGTCGCCGAGGTGGAACGCGACCTGATCATCGGCACGCTCTATCATTGCCTGGGGAATCGAACCCATGCGGCCAACATTCTTGGAATCTCGATCCGGACGTTGCGCAACAAGCTCAAGCAATACTCGTCCGACGGGGTGAGCGTCCCCTCGCCGGGCGAAGTCGACCGCGCCGCGATCTGATCCCGACCGGACCTGCGATCCTCATGGACCGCGTGACCCATGGCTGACGCCCAGGCCGCCAACTCGACGACCGGCACCCCGGCTGCCTCCGGCGGCGCCAATCCGCTGGAGGCGATCGCCGGCTTCCTGCGCACGCGCGGCGACATCATCCTCGCGCTGGGATTGGTGACCGTCCTGGTCGTGCTGATCCTGCCGATGCCCCGGTGGCTGCTGGATTTCTCTCTCGCCATCTCGATCACCTTCTCGGTGCTGATCCTGATGACGGCGCTGTTCATTTCGCGCCCGCTCGATTTTTCGTCCTTCCCGACCGTGCTGCTGATCGCGACCATGCTGCGCCTCGCGCTCAACCTCGCCTCAACGCGGCTGATACTGGCGAACGGCCACACCGGCCCGGCGGCGGCGGGCCACGTGATCGAGGCGTTCGGAAATTTCGTCACCAGCGGCAACTTCGTGATCGGAATGATCGTGTTCGCGATCCTGGTGATCGTGAACTTCGTGGTGATCACCAAGGGCTCCGGCCGCATCGCCGAGGTCGCGGCACGCTTTTCGTTGGATGCGATGCCCGGCAAGCAGATGGCGATCGACGCCGACCTCTCCGCCGGGCTGATCGACGAGAACGAGGCGCGCACGCGCCGCAAGCAGCTGGAAGACGAGTCCAGCTTCTTCGGTGCGATGGACGGCGCCGCCAAGTTCGTGCGCGGCGACGCCATAGCCGGCCTTCTGATCACCTTCATCAACGTCATCGGCGGGATCGTGATCGGCGTCGCGCAGGAGAACCTGTCGATCGGCGACGCGGCGCGCGCCTACACCGTGCTGACCATCGGCGACGGGCTGGTCACCCAGATTCCCGCGCTGGTGGTGTCGACCGCCGCCGGCATGCTGGTCTCCAAGGCCGGCGTCACCGGCTCGGCCGACAAGGCGCTGTTCAGCCAGCTCGGCGGCTACCCGTCGGCGCTCGGCATGTGCGCCTTCCTCACCGCCGCCCTGTCGCTACTGCCCGGCATACCGATGCTGCCGTTCCTCACGATGTCGGCCATTTCCGGCACGGCGGCGTGGTACCTGCGCGGCCGCAAGGCGGAGGTCGCAGAGGCCGAGCGCGCCGCCGAGGCACGCCCCGCCGCACCCGCGGAAGAGCCGATCTCGTCCGCGCTCCATCTCGACGACGTGCGGCTCGAGCTCGGCTACGCGCTGCTGTCGCTGGTCAATCCCGGCGACGGGCCGATGCTTACCGACCAGATCAAGGGGCTGCGCCGCCAGCTCGCCAACGAGATGGGCTTCGTCCTGCCGGCCGTCCGCATCCAGGACAACATGCAGCTCGGCGCCAACACCTACATCGTCCGCATCAAGGAGATCGAGGCCGGGCGCGGCGAACTCTATCCCAACCGGCTTCTGATCATGGATCCGCGCGGCGACGCCATCACCTTGCCGGGCGACGACACGACCGAGCCGACATTCGGCCTGCCCGCCAAGTGGGTGGCCGACAGCCACCGCGAGGAGGCCGGTTTCCGCGGCTACACGGTGGTCGACCCGCCCACCGTCATCACCACCCACCTGACCGAGATCATCAAGGACAACATGGCGGACCTTCTGTCCTACGCCGAGACGCAGAAGCTGCTCGACGATCTCGGCAAGGAGCACCAGAAGCTGGTGACGGATCTGGTGCCCGCGCACATCTCGGTGGGCGGCCTTCAGCGCGTGCTCAAGAACCTGCTGTCCGAGCGCATCTCGATCCGCGACCTGCCGACCATCCTCGAAGGCGTGTCGGAGGCTTGCGGCTTCACCCAGCACACCACGGCGATCACCGAGCATGTGCGCACCCGCCTCGCCCGCCAGATCTCCGATGCGGCGACCGGACCGGGAGGCTACGTGCCGCTGGTCACGCTGTCGCCCGAGTGGGAGCACGCCTTCCTCGAGTTCGATGACCGGCCAGGGCGACGACCGCTCTCTCGCCATGGCGCCGTCCAAGCTGCAGGAGTTCATCGCCAAGGTGCGCGAGACGTTCGACAGGCTGGCCCTGACCGGGGAGACGGCGGCGCTGCTGACCAGCGGCGCGACGCGCCCCTATGTGCGCTCGATCGTCGAGCGCTTCCGCCCAATGACCATGGTGATGTCGCAGAACGAGATCCACCCCAAGGCCCGCATCAAGACGCTGGGGCAGATATAGATGAGGCTCAAATCCTTCACCGCAAGGAATATCGGCGACGCGATGCAGGCCGTGCGCGCCGAGCTGGGCGACGATGCGATCATCGTCGCCACCCGACAGACCAGCGACGGCGGGGTGCGGGTCACCGCGGCGCTGGAGCTGCGCGAGGCTGCGGCGACCGTCGGCGGCCCCTACGGCACCACCGCCACCGAGGAAGCCGTCGATTTCCTCCGCCGCGCGCTCGATTATCACGGCGTGCCGATGAAGACGACCGTGCGCCTGCTCGATACGGTCCGCGCGCGCGACGTGGAGGACAAGGTGCTCGGCCTCGCCGCCGCGCTCGACGACGGATTCCGCTTCGCCCCTCTGCCCGTCCAGGCGTTCGAGAAGCCGCTGATCCTGATCGGTCCACCCGGCGCCGGGAAGACCGTGTCGACGGCCAAGCTCGCCGCGCGCGCCGCGCTGCGCGGCAGCAAGGTGGCCGTCGCGACCGCCGACACAATGCGCGCCGGCGGTGTACAGCAGCTCGCCGCGCTGACCGGCGTGCTGGGGATCGAGACCATCGTCGCCGACACGCCCGAGCGCTTGTTCATCGCGCTTGCCGAGCACGAGCCGGTGGCACTCACCGTGATCGACACACCCGGCGCCAACCCGTTCGACAAGTCGGCGCTCGAGCGGCTGGGCGAGCTCGTGGCCGTCGCCGGCGCCGAGCCGGTCCTCGTGCTGCCGGCCGGCATGGACCCACGCGAATCCGCCGAAACGGCCCACGCCTTTTCGGCGCTCGGCCCCACCCGCCTGCTCTGCGCCCGGCTCGACGCCGCGCGCCGCCTCGGCGGTCTGATCGCCGCCGCGGAATCCGGCCACGTCGCATTTGCCGAAGCCGGCACCACCGCCTCCATCGCCCAGGGACTCACGCCCCTCAACCCGGTCGGTATCGCCCGGCTGCTGCTGCGCGAGCCGCGCGGCACCGACACCGACCTCTCACTCGTCGAGGCCGCCCAATGACCGCCGCTACGTCGTCGCTGCTGCTCCACCCCGCGCGCAACGTCGCCGGGCGCAACGTCATCACCGTCGCCTCGGGCAAGGGCGGGGTCGGAAAGACCTGGTTTTCGATCACGCTTGCCCATGCGTTGGCCCGCGCCGGTCGGCGCGTTCTGCTGTTCGACGGCGACCTCGGCCTCGCCAATGTCGACATCCAGCTCGGGCTGACGCCGGAGAACGATCTCGACGCGGTCCTGGCCGAGCGCGTCGCAATCGACGAGGCGGTAACGCGCTATGACGAGGGCGGGTTCGACGTCCTCGCCGGCCGATCGGGCTCGGGCACGCTGGCGGCGTTGCCGCCCGCTCACCTCACCGGGCTGCGCGACCAGGTGCTGGAGCTTGCCGAAAGCTACGACACCGCGATCATGGATTTGTCCGCCGGCATCGAGCAGCCGGTGCGGGTGCTGTCGGCCGCCGCCGCCGTGCGGCTGGTGGTCACGACCGACGAGCCGACGGCGCTCACCGACGCCTACGCCTTCATCAAGCTCACCGTGCAGCGCGCGCCGACCGACTCGATGCGGATCGTGGTCAACATGGCGCAATCGGACGGCGAGGGCCGGCACACCTACGGAACGCTCGCCAAGGCCTGCCAGCACTTCCTCGGCATGACTCCCGCGCTGGCCGGCATCGTGCGCCGCGACAACCATGTGCGCGACGCGATCCGCAATCAGACCGCGTTGCTGACCCGCCACCCGAACTGCAACGCCGCACGCGATGTCGAAACCATCGCGCGCGGGCTGGTCGAGCTCCATGGCTGAGCCGGCACGTATCGTCCCCGTCGCGGCCGGGCCGCGCGAGCTGCTCGGCACGCGGCCCAACCCGGGCGCGCGGCACGATTATCTGGTCAGGCTGGAGGGAGCCGTCATGCTGGCCGAGGGCACCGCGCACCTGACCCTGCAATACGTGCCCGACCGGGTGATCGCGGAAGATTCCGGGTTCGACGCCTACGTGGCGGCGCTTGGCTCGATCCGCCACGACTCGCTGGAAGGGCTGGCGAGCCGCGCGCTGGACGACGTGAACAACGCGCTGGTACCGCGCTGGGTGCGCGTCTCGCTGGCGGCGGACGCGCGCAGTGCGGCGCACCGCCATGCCGTGCTGCTCGAGGACGCCCAGCCCGGCTGGGAGAACGACGCGCTGCTCGCGGTGCTGCCGCCGTTCTGACGGTTATCTATACCTCATAGACTACCCGACCCCCGACCATCGTCATCTCCGCGACGATGTGCGGCAGTGCGTCCTCGTCACAGGTCAGCGGATCGGCCGACAGCGCCACCAGGTCGGCCTGCTTGCCGGGCTCGATCGAGCCCAGATCGCTCTCGCGGAACATGAGCGATGCGCTGCCCAGCGTTGCCGCCCGCAGCGCCTGCTCGCGCGTCAGCTTTTCGCTGACCGGCGTGACCTCGCGCGCCCGATGATCGCGCCGCGCGACCACCTGATGGATCGCCGCCCATAGTGTGGGCGGGACGTTGTCGGTCTCGAGCCCCATGCGGATCCCCTTCGCCATCAGGGTGCGCAGCGGCATGAAGGTTTCGTCCGCCGGATTGCCGAACGGGTTGCCCGGCGCGTTGCCCTCCTTATCGATGAAGCGCTTGGCCAGCGGCGTGATGGCGATGTTGTGGCGCCGCAGCACCGCTATCTCGTCGGCGTTCGCCGCGCCGAGATGCTGGCCGATCCAGCGCAGCCCGTCGATCGGCGCTTCGGCCGCGACGCGATCGAAGATTCGGATGAAGCGCGTGGTAAGGCCCGACACCTGGATCCTGTGCCACGCGGCCGCAACCAGAATGGGGAATATCTCGTCCTCCGGCAGGCCGCAGTCGTAGTTGAACCCGGCCCAGCTCGTATAGGGCGCGGCGGAAGCGCGCGCCTGGCTGTCCGGCCCGCCGCCGATCTCGACGAACATGCCGCCGACCCGCAGCCATTCGTCACCCCTGTTGCCGCCGAAGTCCGCCACGCGCCGCACCCGCGCTTCGGGGTCGAGTCCTGACCAGGCCGGGCTGTGGACGAGCTGTGCGCGGACGGTGAGGCGTCCGTCGCGGTGCGCCGCCTGCCAGACCGTCATCACCTCTTCGGCGATGCCGTGCGGCTCGTGGACCGTCGTGGTGCCGGTCGAGTTGTAGGTGCGCATCGCGCGGGCAAGCCCATCGCGGCGGCGCTCGGCCGTGAAGTGCGGCATGTCGCGGAAGAAGACAAGCTCGACCACCGAAGCGTGTGTCCTCTCCTCAAAGATGCCGGTCGGATCGCCCGCCGCGTCACGGCAGATCGTGACCGCCGGCGACGGGGCCGGTGTGTCTCGACCGACGCCGGCGAGAGCGAGAGCCCGAGAGTTTGCCGCGGAGATCAACGTCTCGGCGCCCGGTGCATCGCGCCAGTAGCCCCAGATTGGCCGGATATAGACCGGATTGTCGGGGGCTGCGCGGTCGAGCGCGTGGCGGTCGGGTGGCGGCGGCGCGTCGCGATATTGCGGCGGGCTGCCGAGCGGCATGGTGACGATCCATTCGCCCGGCCGCGCCTTTGCCGCCAGCGCGCGGATGCGCTCCAGCACCGCGTGCGTCGTCCGCGCCCCGGCGAGCGACGGGAAGAGGTCCTTCAGCCCCTCGCGGTCGAGATGCGCGTGCGCGTCGATCAGCCCGGGTATGACAGTGCGACCCTCAAGGTCGCGCTCGGCAACCCCGGGCCCGGCGCGTTCGCGCATCTCAGCAATGCTGCCGACCGCCGCGATCCGCTCGCCCTCGACCAGAACGGCGTCGGCGACACGCGAGTCCGGCGAAAGCGTGACGATCCGGCCGCCGGCAAGGATCAGGCGCCCCGCGGACGTGGCGCTACTTCCCCTGCCAGACGGGCTTACGCTTCTCCATGAACGCCGTCCGCCCTTCCTTGAAGTCGGCCGAGTCGAAGCACTCACGCATCACGCGAGTTATCAGTGCCGGGTCGCGGTCATGCGCATCCTTCGCCAGCTCGTCGATCGTCATCTTGGAGGCGCGGATCGAGAGCGGCGCATTGTTGATCATCGTCGCGCAGTAATCGGTGACATGCGCCTCGAGCCCGTCGGCGGGCAGGACCCGGTTCACCAGCCCGATAGCGAGCGCCTCGGACGACGGCAGCCGACGCGCTGAGAACAATATGTCCTTGGCGCGCGACGGCCCCACGAGCTGGACCAGCCAGCTCACGAAATCCGTCCGGTAGGCGATCGAAAGCCGCGCTGCCGGAATGGCGAACACCGAATCGTCAGAGGCGATCCGCAGGTCGCACGCCATGGCGATGGCCAGTCCGCCGCCCATGCAGTAGCCGCGGATCATGGCCAGCGTCGGCTTCTCCATCTCCTTAATCCGCGTGAACAGCCCGCCGGAGGTCTCGGCGTATTTCTCCGCCTGGGCGGCCGAGGAGCGGTTCTTCTCGAACTCGGAGATGTCGGCGCCGGAGACGAACGCCTTCTCGCCCGCCCCCTTGAGCACGACGACGCGGACGGACGGATCGGCCGCGAACGCTTCGAGCGCCTGGCTCGCCCCGATCGACATCTCGAGCGAGATCGCGTTGTGCTTCTGCGGATTGTTGAACACCAGCCAGCCGATGCCGCCCTCGGCATGCGCCAGTATCTTGTCGGTCTCGAGCGCGACGTTGCCGTCCATGATCGTGTCCTTTCTCTGGTCCGTCAGACGACCTGATTCTTGTGCAGCGCGGCGATCTCGGCCGCGGAATAGCCGATCTCGCCCAGCACCTCGTCGGTGTGCTCGCCGCGTTCGGGCGGCGCCTTGGCGAGTGCCGATGGCGTGCGCGACAGCGTCACCGGCTGGCCGACCAGATCAAGCTTGCCGAGCTTCTTCGACTGCACGCTCTGCACCATGTCGAGGTGCTGCACCTGCGGGTCGGCGAAGGTCTGGTCGACCGTGTAGATCGGCCCGCACGGCACGCCCGCCTTGTTCATCAGATCCACCCAATAGTTTCCCGGCTTGGTCTTCACCACCTCGCCCACTCGCGCGTTCACCGACGCGCGATTCTTCAGTCGGATCTGCGGCGTCGCCATCTCGGAGTCCTCCTTGAACTCGGGCTTGCCCAGCGCGTCGCAGAACCGGTCCCACATCCAGGGCGTGGGGGCGAGGTTGATCTTGCCGTCCGCCGTGTCGAACACGCCGGTCGGCACGCCGGTCGGATGGTTGTTGCCCTCCTGCATCGGCAAATCGTGGCTCATCGTCCAGCGCGCCGCCTGGAAATCGAGGATGAAGATGTTGGCCTGGAGCAGCGACGACTGGACCCACTGCCCCTCCCCCGACACCTCGCGCTCCAGCAGCGCCGTCAGCGTGCCGATCGCCGCCATCAGCCCGCCCGACACGTCCGCGATGGCGATGCCCGCTCGCATCGGGCCCTGGCCCGGCTCGCCGGTGATCGACATCAGGCCCGACATGCCCTGAGCCACCTGATCGACACCCGGCCGCTTGGCGTAAGGTCCGTCCTGGCCGAAGCCGGAGATCGAGGTGTAGACGAGGCGCGGGTTCACCTTCTTCAGTGACTCGTAGTCGATGCCAAGGCGGACCTTCACGTCGGGCCGGTAGTTCTCGACCAGAACGTCGGCCTTCTCGACCAGCCGCTTCAGCACCGCGACTCCCTCGGGTTTCTTCAGATCCAGCGTGATCGAGCGCTTGTTGCGGTGCAGGTTCTGGAAGTCGGAGCCGTCGCGCCTTCCCATTCCGCCCGAGTCCGCGCCCAGGCTCTCCGGCATCTCGACCATGATGACGTTCGCGCCCCAGTCGGCGAACTGGCGCACGCAGGTCGGCCCGGCACGCACCCGGGTAAGGTCGAGCACCGTGAAGCGCGACAGCGCCTTCGAGGGTTCGGTCATATTGGACTCCCTACTCTTCACCTGTAGCCTCATCCTTCGACAGGCTCAGGATGAGGTTCAATTTACAGGGTTCAATACACAAGGTTCCTCTTCCTGAGCCTGTCGAAGAACGAGGTCATATCCCTACTGCCCGCCGCCGCGCGCGCTCAGCCCGCCATCGACGGTCAGCATCGCGCCCGAGACGTAGGAGGCACGGTCCGAGGCGAGGAAGGCCACGAAGCCGGAAATCTCGTCGGGCCGGGCGGGGCGGCCATAGGCGTACTTCGCCGCCTGGGTCTTGCGCCACGCCTCGCGCTCGGCGGGCGGGATTTTCTCCTCGGCGATCCCGCGCAGGAAGATCAGCCGGTCGGTCTCCACTGGCCCCGGATTGACACCGCACACGCGCACCCCGTGATGGACGCTCGCCCCGCCCAGCGCATTGGTGAAATAGATCAGCGCGGCGTTGTTCGGCCCGCCGCAGATATAGTTGGCGCTGGTGTTGATGCCGCCCGAGCCCACGATGTTGATGATCACGCCCTTGCCGCGCTCGCACATCGACTTGTAGATGATGCGCGACATCCCGATGTAGCCGAACAGCTTCAGGTCCCAGGCGGCCCGCCAGCGATCCTCGTCAACCTGGTCGAGGCCACCGCCCGGCACCGCGCCCGCGTTGTTCACCAGGATATCGACGCTCGCGCACTCGCGCGCCAGCCCGTCCCGCACGTCCTGCTTCGACAAGTCCACGGCATGGGTTGCGACTTCGACGCCATATGCCTCGACGAGCCGCGCCTTGGCGCCGGCCAGCTCGTCGGCCGAGCGCGCGGCGAGGTGAAGGTTCATCCCCTCGCGCGCGAACTCGTCGGCGACGGCGTAGCCGATGCCCTTCGACCCGCCGGTGATCAGCGCCGTTTTGCCTTTAAGACCCAGTTCCATGATCCTGTCGTTTTCCCTTCGCTAAACCGTTCCGCTGCGCGCGACGGCGGGCGCCGCGCGGTTCGATCGTCTGGGACGTATCCTTACGCCCGCAACTTCTTCTTGCCGCCGGAGGCGCGCGCGGCGAGATGCTTCTTCGCCGCGTCGGCCACGACCGTACCCTCGAAGAAGTCGGGGTTGAGGCCGGCGTGGAAATCGACCGCATGACCGAACGCGAAGTCGCGGAAATCGTCTTCCGAGATCAGCCCTTCCTCGACCAGCCCGTGCGCCTCGGGGATCACGCCGGTCATGTCGATCACGTCCCAATGGCCGATGTCCGAGCCCAGCATGGCGTTCAGCTTGATCTTGTAGTGATTGATGCGGCGATCGAACGCGACCGCGTTCATCCGGTCATCCGCCTCGCAGCCGAAGAAGAAGCGCTTTGCGAACAGATCGCGTATGTCTCCCGGCCGGCGGATGCCCGAATCACGCCACTCGTCGAGCGTCGCCTCGGAATCGCCCAGCGTCTCCGACACGGCGTCCCAGGGCTGGGCGCGGATGCGCTCGGCGGTGAGATAGTCGTTGCCGTAGCGCTCGAACATGTCCGCCATCAGCGCAAAGTCGGCCTTGCGCGGATCGAGGTTCTCGGTCAGCGCCTTGTAGTTGCGCTTCTCCCAGTACTCGAACAGCGAGTTGTACAGCGCGGCCGCCCAGTGAACGCCACCCTCGAGGAAGGCGAAGCGCAGGTCCGGGAAGCGCGCGGCGACTCCGCCGAAGATCACGGCGCGGCAGAAGAACTCCGAGCCCGCCGAGAACCCGCCGAGATGGTTGTAGATATAGTTCGTGGGCGAGCAGCGCGTGGTGCCCGGCCCCTGATTGCGGTTGTGGCAGGCGACCGAAACCTTCAGGTCGACGCATTTCTGCCAGACCTTGTCGTAGGCGCGCCCATCGTCGATGGCCGGCGAGTTCAGCATCCCGTCGCGGCGCAGATCGGTGTTGAGCGTGACGGTCTTGTAGCCAAGCTCATTGACCGCGTAGTCGAGCTCGTCGACCGCCTCGTCGGGCGTGTACATCGGAATCACCGCGGACGGCCGCATGCGGTCGCGCACGTCGGAGAACATGTCGGCATACATCATGTTGAGGGCGCGATGCGTGACGCGGCGCAGCTCGTCGTCGCGCACATGCATCGTCTGCAGCCCGTGGCTGGTATAGACGATGGCGAAGTCGATGCCCGCCTCGTCGAGCCGGCTGCAATAGAGCTTGGGCAGCATCACCGTGACACGGTCGAGCGTGTGCGTGCCCGACGGCGCGGCCCAGAACACCTGGCGGTAGGGCGTGCCGCCGCGGCTCCGGGTCTTCAGCGCCTCGTACTTGTCGGCCATCGCCGACCCGCCAACCTTGGCGATGAAATCCTGAACCGCGAAGCCGCATTCCAGCACGTGGGCGTCGGCATCCACGATTGGATAGCCGAGCTTCGCCCGCACCTCCGCCGCCGAGGCGCCGCTGTGCGCCGTACTCATGACCGTGTTCTCCCTTTTTTCGGCGCGACTTCGGCCAGCGCCTTCGCCGCCGCGTCCTCGACCACCGTGCCCTTGAAGAAGTCCGGGTTGAGCCCGGCATGCAGCGCGACGGCGTTGGAGAAGGTGAAGGCGCGGAAATCCTCCTCGCTCAGCAGCTTCTCCTCGACCAGCCCATAGGCCTCGGGCAGCACGTCGCGGATGTCGATCACGTCCCAATGGCCGATGTCGGAGCCGAGCATGGCGTTGAGGCGAATGCGGTAGGTGTTGAGCCGCGTGTCGAACGCCACGGCGTTCATCCGGTCATCCGCCTCGCAGCCGAAGAAGAACCGGTCGCGGAACATGTCGCGGATGTCGCCCGGCCGACGAATGCCCGACTCCGCCCATTCGTCGACGGCGCGGTTGTCCGGCCCCGGCACCGCCGACGACGGATGGTGCGGGTTGGCGCGGATGCGTTCGGCCGTCAGATACTTGTTGCCGTACTTGGCGAACATCTCGGTCAGCAGCTCGACGTCGACCTTTTCGGGGTCGAGATTCTCCATCAGCGTCTTGATGTTGCGCTTCTCCCAGTACTCGAACATCGCGTTGTAGAGGGCGGCGCCCCAGTGCACGCCACCCTCGAGGAAGGCGAAGCGGAGCTGGGGGAAGCGCGTGGCCACCCCGCCGAAGATCAGCGCGCGGCAGAAGAAGTCGCCGCCCTGCGAGAATCCGCCGAGATGGTTGAAGATGTAGTTCGTGGGCGAGGCGCGCGAGGTGCCGACGCCCTGGTTGCGGTTGTGCCCGGCGATGGAGACCTTCAGCTCCAAGCATTTTTGCCAGACCTTGTCGTAGGCGCGCCCGTCATCCATCGCGGGCGACACAAGCGCGCCGTCGCGCCGGATCTCGGTGTTCACCGTGACGGTCTTGAGGCCCAGCGTGTTGACGGCGTAGTCGAGCTCCTCGACCGCTTCCTCCGGCGTGTGCATCGGGATCACGGCCGAGGGCGTCAGCCGGTCCGACACCTCGCCGAACATGTCGGCATACATGGTGTTGAGCGCGCGGTGGGCGGCGCGGCGCATCTCCGGGTCGGGGATGTGCATCGCGCCCAGCCCGTGCGTCGTGTAGACCACGGCGAAATCGATGCCGGCCTCGTCCAGCCGCTCGCGATAGAGCCGGGGCAGCATCACCGTCGCGCGGTCGATCGTGTGCGGGCCCGAGGGCGAGTTCCACCAGACCTGCTTGTAGCGCGGCTTGGTGCGCGCGCCCTTTGCGTGCGCCTCGTACTTCGCGGCCATGTCCGGCCCGGCGACCTGACGTACGAAGTCGAAGATCGCGAAATCGCACTCCAGCACGTGCGCATCGACGTCGACCACGGGATGGCCGAGCCGCGCCCTGAGCTCCGCGGCGGTCAGGTTCTTGACGTCCGTCGCCATGGCGTTCCCTTCCCTTGTCGCCGGCATTTAACCGGGTTTCGCCGGGTTGCGCGAGGGGTTTGCCTCAGTCCCGAAATCCCGCCAGCGCCCTAGCCTCGGCCGGCGTGCGGCCCGCCTCGCGCAGGTCGCGCAAGGTCGCGGCGCGGTCGCGCTTGGCGAGGCGGCGGCCCGCATCGTCCAGGATCAGGCCGTGGTGGTGGTAGTCCGGCACGGGAAGGTCGAGCAGCGCCTGCAGCAGCCGGTGGATGTCGGTCGCCGGCACCAGATCCTCGCCGCGCGTGACCAGGGTCACGCCCTGCAACGCGTCATCGACGGTCACCGCCAGGTGGTAGCTCGCCGGCGTGTCCTTGCGCGCCAGCACCACGTCGCCGAATGCCTCCGGATGCGCCGTGATCGTCCCGCGCGCCCGGTCGTGCCATTCGAGCGTTCCCGCCCGCGCCGTCGCCTGCGCCATGTCGAGCCGAAGGGCGAAGGCCGCTCCGGCATCGATGCGTGCGGCGCGCTCGGCCGCGGTCAGGTGGCGGCAGGTGCCCGGATAGACCGGCCCGTCCGGCCCGTGCGGCGCGCCGCTGGCCCGCGCGATCTCGGCCTCGATCTCGGCGCGCGTGCAGAAGCAGGGATAGATCAGCCCCATCGCGGCCAGACGGTCGAGCGCGGCGCGGTAGTCGTCCATGTGCCGCGACTGGCGGCGCACCGGACGCTCCCAGTCGAGCCCGAGCCAGGCGAGGTCTTCCTCGATCGCGGCGACGAATTCGGGTCGCGACCGTCCCACGTCGATATCCTCGATGCGCAGCAGGAACCGTCCGCCCGCCGCGCAAGCGGCCCGATGTGCGAACAGCGCCGCATGGGCATGGCCGAGATGCAGGAGCCCGGTCGGGCTCGGCGCGAAGCGCGTCACGATCATGGGGACTCTATGGCACGCCATGCCGCTGCGCGTCACTTCCCTCTCCGCCCCCAAGGGTGGAGAGGGAGCAAGCACTGTCATTGCCCCCGCGTTTCCGCCGCGCTATCACCGTAACGAACCGAGGAGGCACCCATGGCCACGCCCGACCCGCTCGCCGGTCCCAGCCTGCCACCCGCCGGGGGCGGCGCGCCCCGCCAGCTCGTCGTGCTGCTGCACGGGTTCGGCGCCGACGGCAACGATCTGATCGGGCTCGCTCCCTATTTCGCCCGAGCCCTGCCCGAGGCCGAGTTCCTGTCGCCGCACGCCCCCTACCCGTGCCGCGCGGCCGGCTTCGGCCGCCAGTGGTTCGACGTGTACGATTCCGACCCGGCCCACCGCCTGCCCGCCATCCGCCATGCGGCGACGCTGATCGACGCATTCCTCGACTCGGAACTGGCGGCGCGCGGCCTCACCGATCGCAACCTCGCGCTGATCGGCTTCAGCCAGGGCACGATGATGTCGCTGTTCGTCGCGCCGCGCCGGCTGCGTCCCTGCGCCGGGGTGGTCGGCTATTCCGGCCGTCTGGAATCGCCCGAGCTTCTGGGCACCGAGATCCGCGTCCGCCCGCCGATGCTGCTGGTCCACGGTGACCGCGACGAACTGCTGCCGGTGGCGCTGCTCGACAGCGCGGCGGCGACCCTGGCCGAGAACGGCATCGCGGTCGAGCACCACCTTCGTCCCGGCCTCGGCCATTCGATCGACGAGGAAGGCATCGCGCTGGCGACTGCGTTCCTCAGCCGCATTCTTCTGAGCTAGACCGCACGACGGTTCGGCGTATCCTCGTCCGTGAGACTTGGGATGACGGTTGGGCCGGCAGCGGGGGTACGCATGAGCACGATCACGCAGAAGGACCGCGAGGCCGGCACGGTCTATGTCTGGGACCGGTTCGTCCGCAGCTTCCATTGGAGCCTGGTGACCGCCTTCTTCATCGCGTACCTCACCGAGGAGGACGTGATGGAGCTTCACGCCTGGGCGGGCTATGTGGTCGGCGCGCTGGTGCTCGCGCGCATCGTCTGGGGCTTCGTCGGGCCGGAACGCGCCCGCTTCACCGATTTCGTCACCAGCCCGGTCACCGCCACGCGCTACGTGGTCGACCTGCTGCTGCTCCGGTCCAAGCGACATCTCGGCCATTCGCCGGGCGGCGGCGCGATGGTCGTGATTCTGCTGATCTGCCTCGCCATCACGGTCGGGCTCGGGCTGATGCTTTACGGTGCGGAGTGGCACGCCGGCCCGCTGGCGTCCTTCTACGGTCCCGCGCCCGTCGGCGGTGGCGAGACGCACAATGCCTTCACCCGTCAAATCGGGGGCCTGCACGAGTTCTTCGCGAACTTCACCTTCGCGCTGGTCTGCATCCATGTCTCGGCGGTGGTGTTCGCGAGCTTCGCCCACCACGAAAACCTGGTGCGGTCGATGATCACCGGGTTCAAGCGGAAATAGCGCCTGACAGCGATCTGTCCCGCTCGCCCTGAGGAGCGCACGGAGAGGTAAAATTTGCTCCAACCTACCGCTTCGCCAGGGCCGGCATCACCTCCGAGGCGAACAGGTCGAGCGAGCGCATCTCCTGGGCGTGGGTCTGGCAGCCGAACGCGAACTGGCAGACGAAGTAGTTGAACGGGATCGCCTCGGCCTGGGCGAGCAGGACCGCCTTCACCGTCTTGGGCGAGCCGGCGACGATCACGCCCAGCCGGCGCGCCTCGTCGAAGCCGGGGATCATCATGCCCGTCACCGGGGTGGCGCCGTGCGCCCGCCACAGCGACGTGACGCTGTTGAACCAGTACTCGTAGGCCGGCCGCGCGATCTTCTCGGCCGCCGCATCGGTCTCGGCGATCACGATGTTGCGCCCGACACCGGCCATCGGCGCGGTCGCGGCGGACCAGCGGCGCTCCGGCGCCCCCTTCAGCTCGTCCCAAGCCGCGAGGTATGCGGTCAGCACGCTCGCGACGCGCTCGGTCGGGCCCAGCGTCACGAAATGCATGCCATAGCGCGCCGAGAGGATCGCGCCACGCTCGTCGCCACCGCCATACCAGAGCTGCGGCACCGGCTTCTGCACCGGGTGCAGTTCCAGCGGCATATCGGGCACGTGGTACCACTTGCCCTCGTGGGCCAGGCGCTTCTGCGACAGCCCCTTCAGCAGTACCTCGAGCCCTTCCTCGAACATCGGCCGCGTGTCGGCCGCCTTGATGCCGTACGTGCCCACCTCGTAGGGCGAAATGCCGCGCCCCACCCCCATGTCGAGTCTGCCATTCGAGAGGTTGTCGATCATGCAGACCTCCTCGATCAGCCGCACCGGATGGTAGAGCGGCAGGAGGTAGACCATCGGGCCGAAGCGCAGGGTCCGGGTCTCGCGCGCCATCGCCGCCAGGAACAGGTTGGGCGAGGGCGCCATGCCGAGCGGAGTCGCGTGGTGCTCAGCCACGTGATAGCTGTAGAAGCCCGCCTTCTCGACGGCCGCCGCATGCTTCAGCCGCTCGTCATAGAATTTGCCGAGCGGCTCGTCGCGCCGGTCGAGATGATCGAAGATACCGAACTTCACCTGGCCCTCCCCTGGGATTCGTCCCTGCTTTGACGGGGCCATTTCACCCCGTGGCGGCCTGCGGCGCAATGTCTCTGGGCGCTTGCCCCCGCGGTCGGCGGGGACTTAAATCGCCCGACCGAAGAGGGAAGAACCGATGAACGCCACCGCCGCCCCGCCCGTCGCGCCATCCGTCCTCGAGCGCATCGCCGCGGTCGTGGGCCCCCGCGGCATGATCACCGACCCGGCCGAGATCGCGCCCTACATGCTGGACGAGCGGCGCGAGTTCCCGCCCGGCCGTGCCACCGCGGTGGTGCGCCCTGCTTCGACCGAGGAGGTCGCGCGGGTCGTCGCGATCTGCAACGAGACGGGCACCGCGATCGTGCCCCAGGGCGGCAATACCGGCCTAACCGGCGCCTCGGTGCCCCGTCCCGAGGGCGGCGAGATCCTGCTCAGCGTCAAGCGCATGAACCGAGTGCGCGACATCGATCCCCTGAACTACACCATCACGGTCGATGCCGGCGTCGTGCTGGCCGACGTGCAGAAGGCCGCCGCGGAGGCGGACCGACTGTTCCCCCTGTCGCTGGGCGGCGAGGGCACGGCGGTGATCGGCGGCAACGTCTCGACCAACGCGGGCGGCACCGGCGTGCTGCGCTACGGCAACGCGCGCGAGCTGGTGCTGGGGATCGAGGTGGTGCTGCCCGACGGGCGCATCTGGGACGGGCTCGGCCGGCTGCGCAAGGATAACACCGGCTACGACCTCAAGCAGCTTTTCATCGGGGCCGAGGGCACGCTCGGCATCGTCACCGCGGTCGTGCTCAAGCTGTTTCCCAAGCCGCGCGACATCCAAACCGCCTTCGTCGCCGTCGAGAGCCCGCAGGCGGCGCTCGAGCTGCTGGCGCTGGCCCGTGCCGCCTCCGACGACCGGGTGACCGGGTTCGAGTGGATCCCGCGCCTGCCGCTCGACTACGTCCTGATGAACATTCCCGGCACGCGCGATCCCCTGCCCGACCGCCACGACCATTACGTGCTGGTCGAGCTGACCTCGGCGCACGACAACGGCCTGCTGCGCGCCTGCATGGAGGACGTGCTGGCCCGGGGCATGGAGCGTGGCCTGGTCCGCGACGCGGCGCTCGCCGAGACCCGGGCCCAGGCGGCCGATTTCTGGAAGATCCGCGAGACCGTGCCGGAATCCCAGAAGCCGGAGGGAATCAGCATCCGCCACGACGTGGCCGTGCCGGTCTCCCAGGTGCCGGTCTTCCTGGAGCGGGCCAACCGGTCGGTCTCCGAGGCCGTGCCGGGCATCCGCATCTGCTCGTTCGGCCACCTCGGCGACGGCAACGTCCACTACAACCTGACCCAGCCCAAGGGCGCCGACGGGGCCGCCTACGCCGCGCGGAAGGATGAGATCAACCGGCTGGTCTACGCCGAGGTCCTGGCGCTGGGCGGCTCGATCTCCGCCGAGCACGGAATTGGCCGCCAGAAGCGCCATCTGCTGCCCGAAGTGAAGCCGCCGGCGGCGCTGGACCTGATGCGCCAGATCAAGAAGACGATCGATCCGAACGGCATCATGAACCCCGGCAAGCTTCTGTAGGGCCGCGCCCTTACCCGGCCCTTGCCGGGCGCTCGTGCGACTTGACCAGCACCCCGCCGAGGCGCGCCATCCGCCGCAGCCAGCGCCGGTAGGGTCGCGCCGACAGGAAGTGCCGGCGGTTGGTGTGCGTCGCAAAGAAGCGCGACATGCGCGCGTAATTGTCGGGGAACAGGCGCGCCGCCTCCGGGTTCTCGGCCGCCGGGCGGAACACGAGATCGGTCGAGCGCGCGTCGGCCGGCGAGGCCAGCTCGAAACCGGCGCGCGCCGCCATCATCACCAGGCTGGCGTGGTTGAAATTGTGTAAATGGGCGAAATGGAACCGTCCGTAGGGCGTGCGCTCCGGGTTCTCGACGTTGGGCACCGAGATCTGCATCAGCCCGCCGGGCTTCAGCCAGCTCCGCATGCGGCGCATTGCCGCCAAGGGGTGGCGGAAATGCTCGACGACATGGCTCGACGTGACGAAGTCGGCGCTTCCGGGAGCGATGTCGACATCCTGCCAGCCGCCTTCCAGGATCGTCACGCCGTAATGAGCGCGGGCATAGGCCACATAGGCGGCATTTGGCTCCACCCCGACGGCGTCGAGACCCGCCCGGCGCAGGGCCGACACGAACTCGCCGCTGGAGGCGCCGACGTCGATCACCCGCCCGTCGGACGGCAGGAACCGCTTGAGCGACCGGTAGCGGCCGTCCGCACCGCCCATCGCCTTGTAGATCGCCTTGCGCGTCGGCTCATGAGCGTTGTGGTAGTGCTTGCGGTAGTCGCGCCGATAGAACGTGTCGACCTCGTCGTCGGTCGGCATCGGGTTGGTGAAGACCAGGCCACAGCCCCGGCACAGCACCGTCCGGAGCCGGTTGCCATAGCGGTCGCGCCGACCGACCACCTCGTGATCGGTGCCGCCGCAGAGTTCGCAGGCGCGCAGCTCGCCGGTGAAGCGGTAGGGCGCCATTCGGGCGAAGACCGAGGCAAGCTCGCTGGGCAGAGCGAGTGCTGCACCGAACGCGCCCCGTGCCGCTTGTCGCTCCCCCGGCTGACCGCCCATCCGACCCCCACCTTTCGCATACCGCATCGTGCCTTGTTTACGAAGAATCCCCTAATGTCACAAGCTGCGAGTAGCGACGGGCCGGCGGCGTGGCTTCGTCCGCAAGAATCTTGGGCCAACTCCTGATTTTCTCTTGAAAACCAGGGCCGAATGCGTCACAACGCGCGTCTTTCGCGCAACCCCCTTAGACAAGCATTGAGGTCTTGATCGAGGACTACCTGGGGAGAACCCAATCGAAATGGCTGCTCACGCTTCCGTGCCGACGAAGGTTTCGGCGGAGCCGGGACGCCCGGCTGTTCGGGGCGCAACCCCGACGAACCTGTCAGCTCTCCCTGAGAGCGAGGCGCGTTCCCCCAAGTTGGACTACTTCGTCGAGCGGGACGGGCACCTGTTCGCAGGTACACACCTCCTAATCGACTTCTGGAATGCCTCCATGCTCGACGACATCGAGCACATGGAACGGGCGATGCGCGACGCGGTGGCCGCGGCGGGAGCGACGCTCCTGCACATCCACTTGCACCACTTCACGCCGCATGGCGGCGTGTCCGGGGTGGCGGTTCTCGCGGAATCGCACATCAGCGTCCACACATGGCCGGAACGCGGTTTCGCCGCCTTCGACGTGTTCATGTGCGGCGCGTGCGACCCACACAAGGCCCTGCCGGTGCTGCGCGCGGCGTTCGCGCCGGAATCGATGGACGTGCGAGAGGAGAAGCGGGGGTCGGTTTATTGACCTCAGCGCCCTCCTGGTTCGCGGAGACGCTGTACCCCGACTATCAGCAACGGCACCTGGTCGAACGGGTGCTCTACGAAGAGAAGACCGAGTTCCAGGAACTCGTCATCTTCGAGAGCCCCCGCTTCGGCCGGGTGCTGGCGCTGGATGGCGTGGTGCAGACCACCGAGCGTGACGAGTTCGTCTATCACGAGATGCTGACGCACGTGCCGATCCTGGCGCACGGCGCGGCGAAGCGCGTCTGCATCATTGGCGGGGGCGACGGCGGCGCCATGGAAGAGGCACTGAAGCATCCCGGCATCGAGACCGTGACGCTGGTCGAGATCGACCCCAAGGTCGTCGAGCTGACCAAGAAGTACATTCCGTCGATCCCCGGCACGGCGTTCGACGACCCGCGCGCCGAGCTGGTCATCGCCGACGGGCGCGAGTTCGTGAAGAACCCGGCAGCGCCGTACGACGTGATCATCGTCGATTCCACCGACCCGATCGGGCCGGCGCAGGTGCTGTTCGAACAGGATTTCTACGCCGACTGCCGCGACGCGTTGACCCCGCGGGGCATCATGATCACCCAGTCGGGCGTCACCTTCATGCAGGCCGACGAGGCGGAAGGCACCTACAAGCGCCTCGATGCCCTGTTCCCCGACGCCACGTTCTACGTTGCCCAGGTGCCGACCTACGCGGCCGGGTTCATGACGCTGGGCTGGGGCTGCCGCGACAAGAACGTGCGCGCCACGCCGCGCGAGACGATCGAGGCGCGCTTCGCCGCGGCGAAGCTCGACACGCGCTACTACAACCCCGCCATCCACCAGGCCTGCTTCGCGCTGCCCACCTATATCGAGCGGCTGAAGGGCTGACGCCCCGCCTTCAATTCGGCCGGATCGGCACCGGCTTGGTGGCGAGGCCGGGCTCGCCGCGCTTCTCGGCGCGCTCGAGCACCCTCACATAGTAGTCCCACAGCGAATCCGAGCCGTAGCGTGAGCGCTGGGTGTAGCGCCGGTCGGTTTCCTCGGGCTTCGGCGACTCCCATGGCAGGCCCGACGCGGCGGCGGCCAGCATCTGCTTCGAGGTCGCCTCGATCTGGATGCCGTTGAACACCATCTGCTCGATGTCGGCGCCGCAGAACACGACGCCATGGTTGCGCATGAAGGCGAAGTTCGCATCGCCCAGCGCTTGGGCCAGCGCCTTGCCGACCTCCGGCGTCTGGACCAGCTCCGATGTCAGCTCGAAGCGCGGCGGCGGGTTGCGGATCGCGCGGGTGAGCGAGACCAGAGGGCCCGGCATGGCCGCGTAGATGCAGCAGTGGAACGGGTGGGTGTGGCCGGTCGCGTTGACCTCGGGCCGCGCCTTGAAGATCTCGGCATGGATCGGCCATTCCGAATGACGGCGCCCGTCGCCGTGGATCTTGTTGCCCGACCAGTCGACGAGCACGAAGTCGCGCGAGTCATAGACCTCGCCCAGCGAGATCTGGTGGCGCTTCAGCCAGAAGCCGCGCCCGTCGGGATCGCGCAGCGCGACGTGTCCGAACACGCGGTCGGAATGGCCCTGCATGTCGAGGATGCGCGCGCCCTGCGCCAGCTTGTCGAGCTCGCGCTTGAGCGTTTCGTTCATCACGTTGGAGAGGGCGGTGTCGGGCATGGCGGCGCTCCTCAATGCGGGCGGACGGGAACGGGGCTGGTCGCGAGCGTGGGCAGGCCCTGCGCCTCGGCGCGCTCGAGCACGCGTGAGTAGTAGTCCCACAGCACCTCCGAGCCGCCATAGCCCTTCGACACGCGGACGGCATTGCCGGAGACCTCGGTGTCCGGCGGCGCCTCCCACGGCAGGCCCGACGTTGCGGCGGCCAGCATCTGCCGGCACGACTCCTCGATCTGGATGGCGTTGAGCACCATCGTCTCGATCGTCTTGCCGGCGAAGATCACGCCGTGATTGCGCATCAGGCAGTAATCGTGGTCGCCGAGCGCGCCGGCCAGCGCCTTGCCCATCTCCGGCGTCTGGACCAGCTCCGAGGTAAGCTCGAAGCGCGGCGGCGGCGCCGGCAGCGCGCGGGTCAGCGAGATGAGCGGGTCGGGAATCGCCGAGAAGATGCAGCAATGGAACGGGTGGGTGTGGCCGGTCGCCGTCACCTCGGGCCGCGACTTGAAGATCTCGGCATGGATCAGCCATTCGGAATGGCGCGCGCCGGCGCCGTAGATCTTCTTGCCCTCCCAATTCACCAGCACGAAGTCGCGCCAGTCATAGACCTCGCCCAGCGAGATCTGATGGCGCTTCAGCCAGAAGCCGCGCCCGTCGGGATCGCGCATCGCGACATGGCCGAACACCCGGTCGGAGTGACCCTGCATGTCGAGGATGCGTGCGGCGCGGGCCAGCTTGCCGAGATCGGCGCGGAGCGAGTCGTTGACCACGTTGGAGGCTGCCTGATCGTTCATCGGTCTCTCCCTCTCTACTCGTCCATCGTCGCAGGCGCGAACACCTCGTCCAGCTTCATCAGCCGGGGCGTGAGGCCCTGCTCCACCGAATACTGCGCCGCGGTCTCCAGCACCTTGCGGTTGGCGACGACGCCGTGCTGGACCAGCGGCGTCGCCAGCGCCTCGCGCGCCTCGCGCGGCAGGAGCCCGGTGAGGACATGATAGTCGGTGTGAATGGCGCGCTCGCGCTCGGCGATCTCGTTGGCGCGCCGGAACGCCGCCAGCAGGTTGGTGACGACCCAGGGATTCTTCTCGGCGATCGAGCGGCGCACCACCATCCCGTGATTGATCGGGAAGATGCCGGTCTTGCGGTAGTAGCGGACGCCCTCGCCCAGCCGGTCGGGGAATAGCCACTTGATGTCGGGATGGCCGTCGAGCTTCGCGGTCGAGCGGTCGACGCGGTTGGCCACGCCGTAATAGAGCAGCGTCGCGTCGAGCTCGCGCCTGAGCATCATCTCGCCGATGTTCTTCTCGTCGGGGATCTGGTGGATCGTCACTCCCTCGGGCGCGGTGAACTTCACGGCCCCGGCATGGCTGTGCGAAGGGCTGCGCTCCATGAAGAATTCCATGTCGGAGGAGCGCACGCCCCACTCGTGCTGCAGCGCGCCGCGCGACCACAGGGCCGCCGTCTGCTGGTATTCCGGCACCCCGACGCGCTTTCCCTTGAGGTCGGCGGGGCTCTCGATGCCCGCATCGCGGCGCACCAGCACGCGGGTGTGGAAGAACTCGCGCGTCGTGAAGATCGGCAGGCCCACCCAGCGGTCGTCGCCGCGCGCCAGGGTCATCAGCAGCGAGGAGAACGACATCTCCGACACGTCGAACTCGGCGAAGCGGAGCTGGCGCCAGAACAGCTCGGAGACCGGCACCACGTTGCAGGTGAGCTCGATCCCGTCGGGCTTCACCCGCCCGTCGAGCACCGGCCAGCTGCGCGGGTTGGAGGCCATCCCGATCGAAAGCTGACGCGCCATGTTTCCCCCGTGAGATTCGGTCTTGTCTGCCGACCGCCCGCCATTCTGGACCCCGACGCGCGGCCACGCAATCGCGCGAACCGGCGCGGGCGACATGTCGCGGTCATGTCACCTCGATGTCGCCCGGGTGGAGACGAGGACCGTCCCGCTGCCCGCCTTCTCCGGCGGAGTTTCGGACCTTATTCCCTTTCGTCAAGGCGGCCCGTCATCGGCGAAATCCAGCTTCACGAGGTCACCGTCGCGGAGCCCCAGCGCCGCGCGCACCGCGACCGCGGCGATCACCTCCACCTTGTCGTCGGGGTAGGACGGCAGCTCGGGCAGCACGGCCGCGCCGGCGATCCGGCCCGCGATCATGACCTTATAAAGCCGGGCCGCGCACCAGGACGGGTCCGGCGGCTCGACCCTCAGGCCGGGCCGCGCTCGTATCCGCGCCCAGGCCGCGCGCGCCGCCGCGTCGTCGAGCGCCAAATTCACCGTGCCGGGAAACGGGTCGATGCCGACCGTGGCGACGAAGGCCGCGCGCGCCCAGTCGAGCCGGGTGAAGGACGCCCCCTCGCCCAGCCCGCTCGCCAGCCGCCCGGTGAGGGTCACCATCGCCGCACCCGCCTGAACACCTTGCCGCCCATTGGGGCCATGATAGTATGCAGCGCGGCGCGGGCGTAGTTCAGAGGTAGAACGTCAGCTTCCCAAGCTGAATGTCGTGGGTTCGATTCCCATCGCCCGCTCCAGTCTTCGGCCACCGTCGGCGCCTACTCCCCCGCGGCCTCGGCGGCTTGGCGGCGCTCGATCGCCGTGTCGATGTCGCCCATCACCAGCCCGGCGACGATCGCCGTAAGCACCAGCACCGCGGTGCCGGTATGGAATACGATGTCCATGCCCCCCACCGCGTAGACCAGCCCGAAGATCGGCGGTGCGATGGTCTGGCCGATGCGGAACATGGTCGAGTTGAGCGCCATCACCGCGGCGCGGGAATCGTGCGGCGCGAACTCGGCGACCAGCGTGTTCACCGACGGGTTCAGAACACCCTGGGCGAGGCCGCGGATGAAGGCGGGGAACAGCAGGAACCAGAGCGACGGCATCGACACGTTGAGCGAGATGCCGAGGCCGGAGAGGATCATCCCGCCGACGATCATCTGGCGGAAGGTGAGGTGGCGGCGGATGCGCGCCGCCTGGGTCGACATGATGGTCGAGATCACCGGGCTGAACCCGACGATGATGCCGATCTCGAGCGGCGAGCCGCCGAACCGGACCGAGATCAGGTAGGTCAGATAGACGATCAGCACGCCGAACGACACGCTGACCGTCATCAGGTTGCACAGGAACAAAGCCGCCATGCGCCGGTTGGCGATGCCGCGCAGCGCGCTGCCCAGGTACTCGCCCATCGGCAGGGTGTGCTTGGGCTCGGGGTTCTTCAGGCGGAAGGCGACCAGCCACGCCGCCGGCAGCCCGACCAGCGCCAGCAGGAACGGCCAGTGCCAGCCGATCATCGCCACGGCGCCGCCGAGGATCGGATAGCCGAGCATCAGCGACGACATGACCGACGCGTTGTAGCCCATCGCCTCCATGCGCTTGCGGCCGGTATAGAGCTCGCCGATCACCGTGTTGTTGAGCGCGCCCAGGGGCGCCGCCGCGCAGCCCTGGAGGAAGCGGAACACCATCAGCAGCACGAAGCTGTCGGTCATGACGCAGGCCGTGCCCGCGCAGGCGAACAGGATCAGGCTGGGCACCAACACCTTCTTGCGCCCGAACCGGTCGGCGAGGATGCCGGCGACCGGCGACAGGAAGATCCCCGGCGCGGTGTTGACGGCGATCAGGAGGCCCGCCTGCTGCGAGTCGATGTGGAAGGCCTGCATGATCAGCGGGAAGGCCGGCGTGATCGACGAGGTGCCGAGCATGGCCGTCGCGGTCACGCTGAACAGGATCAGCAGGTTGCGATCGAGATAGAGCGGCCGGCCTCGGCCGGCGCTCTTGCGGCGGGCGAGCGCGATCATGCGGCGGCGTCCGCGACAGTCGGGCCGAGCGCCCAGCCGACGGTGATGGCGCTCGCGACCAGGAAGACGGCCGAGGCGTAGAACACCGTGTCCATCCCGCCGAGCGCATAGACGAGGCCGAAGATCAGCGGGCCGAGCGTCTGGCCGGTGCGGCTCAGCATGCCGTTGAACGCCATCACCGCGCCGCGGCTTTCGACCGGCGCGCTCTCCAGCACCAGCGTGTAGAGCGACGGGCTGAGTATGCCCTGCGAGATGCCACGCACGAAGGCCGGCAGGAGCAGCAGCCACAGGGCCGGCACCACCGTGTTCGTCGCCATCCCGATGGCCGACAGCAGGATGCCGACGACGATCATCTGGCGGTAGGTCATCAACCGGGTCAGCCGGACCGCCTGGGTCGACATCAGCATCGAGACGAACGAGGCCGAGGCGATGATCACGCCGATGGTGAAGGGGTCCGCGTCGAAGCGCTGCTTCATCAGGAGCGTCAGATAGACCATCAGCGCGCCGAACGCGACGATCACCTGCACGAGGTTGGCGCTGCACAGGGTCAGCATGCGGCGGTTGGCGATGCCCTTGATCGCGCCGCCGAGATATTCGCGCAGCGTCTGCGTGCCCTTGGGCTCGGCATAGCGCAGCCCGAACGCGACGAAGCATGCCACCGGCACGGCGAAGAGCGGCAGGAGGAACGGGTAGCGCCAGCCGAACAGCGCGACCGCGCCGCCCAGCATCGGGTTGTTCAGCGTCGCCATGTTCTGGACTGACGCGTTGTAGCCGATCGCCTCGGCCCGGGTGCGCCCGCTATAAAGGTCGCCGATCAGCGTGTTGTTGAGGGCGGTGAGCGCCGCACCGCCGGTGCCCTGGATGAAACGCAGCACCAATAGCCAATGGAAGCTGGGGACGAAGGCGCAGCCCGCCCCGGCAAAGGCGAAGAGCAGCAGCGACGGCACCAGCACCTTCTTGCGCCCATACCGGTCGGCCAAAAGCCCGGCGACGGGCGCGAACGCGATCCCCGGCAGGGTGAAGAAAGTGATCAGGAGTCCGACCTGCTGCGACGAGATGTGGAACTGCTGCATGATGGTCGGGAAGGCCGGGGTGATCGAGCCGACCCCCATCATCGCGGTGATCGAGACCGAGAACACGATCGTCAGGTTCCGCTCAAGATAAAGCGGCGGCCGGCGACGGCCTTCGCGGGGGAACGCGATCATCGGGACCTCGGATTGGCGGGCCAAGCTACCAGATGCGCCGGCCCGCTCCAACGCACGCGGGCGCATGGCTGCCCGGCGGGCGCGACGCCCTGCCCCCTTCCCTGGGCGACGCGGCGAGGGCATGCTGGCCGCGAGGAGATCCGCATGGCCCGCACCACCCCGTCCGACCGCACCGCGTTCTACGACCGCATCGGGGAAAGCCACCTGGCGCCTCTGTGGGAGTACAAGAACCCGACCGTACCCACGACGCCGGCCGTGCCGGCGATCTGGCACTGGGACGAGGTGCGCGGTCACGTGCTCGAGTTGGGCCGGATGATCTCGAAGGAGGAGGCGCACCGGCGTGTGTTGGTGCTGGAGAACCCGGCGCTGCGCGGCGGCCAGGCGGCGACGCGCACGCTCTACGCCGGAATGCAGCTCATCTATCCCGGCGAAGTCGCGCCCAACCACCGCCACACCCAGTCCGCCCTGCGGTTTCTGCTGGAGGGCGAAGGCGCCTACACCGCCATCGCCGGCGAGCGCACCTACATGCATCCCGGCGACTTCGTGGTGACACCGTCCTGGAGCTGGCACGACCACGGCAACGAGGGCGACGGGCCGGTGATCTGGCTCGACGCGCTGGATTCGCCGCTGGTCGCATTCCTCGGCGCCGAGTTCCGAGAGCACGCGCCTGAGCACGCCCAGCCGCAGGCGCGGCCGGCCGAGGATTCCGCCGCGCGGTTCAACGCCGGGCTTCTGCCGTTGGGCCATCATCCGGCGAGCCAGGCCTCGCCTGTGCTGAACTACCCCTACGCGCGGAGCCGCGCGGCGCTGGGCGCCCTCGCCCGCGCGGGCGAGATGGACCGGTGCCACGGCCATCGGCTGCAATATGTGAACCCGGCGACGGGCGGGCCCGCCTTCCCCACCATGGGCACGTCGCTGCAGCTTCTGCCCGCGGGATTCACGGGCATGCCGTATCGGGCGACCGACTCGACGCTCTACTGCGTCGCCGAGGGGCACGGGCGGACAATCGTCGGCGACAAGACGTTCGAATGGGGCCCGCGCGACGTGTTCGTGGTGCCGTCCTGGTACCGTCACCGCCACGAGGCCGCTGACGAGGCCGTGCTGTTCGCCGTTTCCGACCGGCCGGTGCAGCAGAAGCTCGACCTGTGGCGCGAGGAGCGCGGCAACGCGGCGGGATGAACGGGAACCGACAGCCCGGCGGATTGGTTAAAATGAACCGCGCCCTGGCGTCTATCCTGTGCGCTTTCGCGCTATTCGCCGCCGGGCCCACGTCGGCGGCCGCGCCAAGCGCCGACGAGCCGTGGTCGGACTACCGCATCATCATGTGGCAGCCACACAATACCACGGGCTACCGCACGCTCGCGAAGCTCGGCATCGATGCGGCGATGGTGTCGTGGCGCGGCGTCGGGACGGCAAACCTGCCGCGCGCGCTCCGCCCGCTCGACGCCACCGGGCTCGGCTGGTACTTCGAGAACATCGCGACGGATTTCTACGCCTCTTACCACCGCTTCACCCAAGGCAAGCCGGTCAACTGGCGCTTCATCGAGGCGAAGAAGCGCTATCGCGAGAACCCCGACGATCCCACCGTCTTCTACCGCGAGCCGGGATTGTCCGACCCTGCCTGGCTCGCCCGCATCCGCGCGCGCATGACCGAGGCGGTGAACGCCTCGCCGCGCCTCGCGCTGTTCTACAATCTGGGCGACGAGTTTGGGATCGCCGACAACGGGTCCTACTGGGACTTCGACATGGCGCCGGATTCACTCGCCGCCATGCGCGTCTGGCTGAAGGACCAGTACGGGACGCTCGACGCGCTCAACCGCGAATGGGACACGGGCTTCACCGACTGGGACGCGGTCGTGCCGATGACCACGAACCAAGCGTTCGCGCGGCCGGGCGACAATTTCGCGCCGTGGGCGGACTTCAAGGCGTGGATGGACACGGCCCTGGCGCGCGCGCTGAAGGTAGGGGCCGACGCGCTGCACAAGGCCAACCCGCATGCGCGCGCGGCGATCGAGGGCGGGCAGATCCCGGGCTGGGGCGGGTACGACTACGCCAAGCTCGCCGGCACGGTCGACGTGATGGAGATCTACGACTACGCGCAGAACGTCGACGTCGTGCGCTCGCTCGCGCCGGAGACGGTGCTGCTCGCCACCGTGTTCCGAAGCGGGCCGGCGCAGAACCATCGCATCTGGGGGCTGCTGCTGCGCGGCGGGCGCGGCATCATCTTGTGGGATCCCGATTATGGCTTCGTCGGCAAGGAGGGCACGGGCGGGCCGCGCGCCGCCGCCTCCGCCGAGACGTTCCGCAAGCTGAAGGGCGGTATCGGCGCGCTGGTCATCGGCGGCGAGCGCCAGACCTATCCGGTCGCGATGCTGTATTCGCCGGCGAGCTTGCGCACGCAGTGGATGCTCGACGTGCGCCCGACCGGCGCGGCCTGGGCCGAACGCAACACGGATTCGGAATACGAGGACAACAGCGTGCGCGCGGCCCGGCGCGGCTTTTGGAACGCGTTCACCCGGCTGGGGATCGAGCCGCGCTTCGTCACCGACGAGCAGATCGCGGATGGGATTCTGGAGCGGCGCGGCGACAAGGTGCTGATGCTGCCGCACGCCATCGCGCTGTCCGACAAGGCTGCCGATGCGGTACGCCGGTTCGCCGAAGCCGGCGGTCGGGTCGTCGCCGACGTGGTGCCCGGCGCGTTCGACGCGCACAGCAAGCGGCGCGACCGGCCGGCGCTTGCCGACCTGTTCGCCGCGAGTGCAACCGGCACGGCGACGCTGCTGCCTGTAAAGGGGCGGGACGAGGCCGATCTGGCCGCTACGCTATCGCCGGTCCTCGCGAAAGCGGGCATTGCGCCCGCCGTGACAGTCGAGGGCGGAGATGGCAAACGACCCGCCGACGTCGAGACCTATTCGTTCCGGAACGGTGCGGCGACGGTCGTCGCGTTGTGGCGCAAGGTGCCGAAGGACGCGGAAACCCTGCCGGCGGAACATATGACGCTCGCCTTCCCTGCCGGGTCCTACGTCACCGACCTGACGGCGGGCTCGCCGCCGCGCCGCGCCGACCGGGTCGCGGTCGCGCTCGGTTCGGAAGCGCCGGCGCTCTACGCCGTCTCGCCCCGCCCGCTAGCCGAGCTCGAGGTCGAGGTGCCGGCGACCCTCGCGCGCGGCGCGACCGGGACGATCCGCGTCAGCCGCGCCGAAACGGTCGCAATGCTGCGCCCGATCCATGTCGAGATGACCGACCCGGCGGGCGAGGTCGTGCCGCCCCTCTCGGGCAATCTGCGCCTCACCGGGCGCGCGGCAGCGCAGGACTTCACGATGCATCCCGACGCGCCTGCCGGCACGTGGCGCGTGCGCGTGACCGACCTGGTCGCCGGCACGGTGCGCGATTTCCCCCTGGCAGTGGAATGAACGGCGCGAAGGTGACTTGATGAACGAACGCGATCGCAAGGGCCGGGAAACGGGACACCGGATGCCGCGGCCGGCGGAGCCCCGGACGCGGCGCGAGCCGCTTCCCTGGCAACGACCGAAGCCAAGCGCCGAAGATCCCGACGCGCCGCGGCGCGTCGCCGCGATCCTGGCGAGCCCGAGCTATCGCCAGGCCGACCAGGACATCGACTTCCTCAACCGCGACGATGTGCGCGGCGTGCGCCTTGAGCTCGACTATTTCAAGGCCGAGGCGCTGCTCGCCGAGCACGGCATCGCCCACACCATCGTGGTGTTCGGCTCGACGCGCATTCCCGAACCGGGCGCGGCGCGCCGCCATGTCGAGGAACTGACGGCGGCGCAACAGGCGCGGCCGGACGATGCGGAGATCGCCGCGCGCCTCGCGATCGCCGAGCGACTGCTCGCCAAGAGCCAGTATTACGAGGTGGCGCGCGCGCTCGGCCGGCGGGCGGCGGAGGCGAGCGAGGCGCCTCACGGCCAGCGCCTGGTGGTCATGACCGGAGGTGGGCCCGGGCTGATGGAGGCGGCGAACCGCGGCGCCTACGACGCTGGCGGGCGGACCGCCGGCCTCAACATCACCCTGCCGCACGAGCAGTACCCCAACCCGTATGTCACGCCGGAGCTCTGCATCAGCTTCCACTATTTCGCGATGCGCAAGCTGCACTTCTTGAAGCGGGCGCGCGCCCTGGTCGCTTTCCCCGGCGGGTACGGCACGTTCGACGAGCTGTTCGAGACCTTGACCTTGATCCAGACGCGCAAGATCGCGCCGCTGCCCGTCATCCTCGTGGGCGAGGAATACTGGCGCCGGGCGTTCGACGTCGATTTCCTGGTCGCGGAGGGCACGATCGACCCGGAGGACCGCGAGCTGTTCTGGTACGCCGAGACCGCCGACGAGATCTGGGACGACATCTGCCGCTGGCACGGCACGACCGGCCGGCCCTTCGTCGCGAAGGTCGGCGCATGAAGCTGTCGTTCCACGGCGCCGACCGCGGCGTGACCGGTTCATGCCACCTGGTCGAATGCGCCGGAAAGCGCGTGCTGATCGATTGCGGCCTGTTCCAGGGCGGCCGCGAGCTGGACGAGGAGAATGCCGGCCCGTTCGGATTCGACGCCGCTGCCATCGACTACCTGCTGCTGACCCACGCTCATCTCGACCATTGCGGGCGCATCCCGCTGCTCGTGAAGCGGGGCTTCCGGGGCGAGATCGTCACCACGGCTGCGACGCGCGAGCTGGCGCGGCTGGTGATGCTCGACTCCGCGCACCTGCAGGAAGAAGAGGCGCGCCGCCACGCGCGCCACCAGGGACGCGGCGGCGGAAAGGGGTCGGCCACGCCGCTCTATGCCACGCTCGACGCGATGAACAGCCTGGAATATTTCGGCCGCACCGCGGTCTATGGGCGCGAGATCGAGATCGCGCCCGGCATCGCCGCGACGTTCACCGACGCCGGTCACATTCTGGGCTCCGCTAGCATTCTTCTGCGCCTGATCGAGGGCGCGCGGACGCGGAAAATCCTGTTTTCGGGCGATCTCGGCAATCGCGGCCGGCCACTGCTGCGCGACCC
The DNA here is from genome assembly GCA_963817535.1 of uncultured Alphaproteobacteria bacterium. Lineage (GTDB taxonomy): Bacteria > Pseudomonadota > Alphaproteobacteria > MPNO01 > DASWLB01 > CAWGHZ01. Next base: position 413,478 of record CAWFOW010000011.1, on the reverse strand, counting down.
GGTGGTGCCCGCCGGCGCCGACATCGTGGTGATGGAGACGACCTACGGCGACCGTCTGCACCGCTCCATCGCGGCGTCGGTCGCGGAGCTGACCGAGGCCATCGCGGACTCGCTCGGGCGCGGCGGCAACGTGATCGTTCCGACCTTCGCGCTCGAACGCGCGCAAGAGATGCTCTACTTCCTGCGCGAGGGCGTCGCGCGCAAGGCGCTTCCGCCAGGGTTCCAGGTCTTCCTCGACTCGCCGATGGCGATCTCGGCGACCGAGATCTTCCAGCACCATCCCGAATGCTTCGAGCCCGAGGTGGCCGCCCTGTTCCGCAAGGGGCACGACCCGTTCAGCCTGCCCGGTCTGCATTTCACCCGCGAGGCGGCGGACTCGATCGCGCTGAATACGATCCGCTCGGGCGCGCTGATCATGGCCGGCTCCGGCATGTGCACCGGCGGGCGCGTGCGCCACCATCTGCGCCACAATCTCGGCCGACCGGAATGCAGCGTGGTGTTCGTCGGGTACGCCGCCGAAGGCACGCTGGCGCGCATCATCATCGACGGCGCGAAGATGGTGAAGCTGTTCGGCGACGAGATCCCCGTGCGCGCCCACATCCACACCATCAACGGCTTCTCGGCCCACGCCGACCAGCGCGAGCTTCTCGACTGGCACGCCAAGACCGGACGGCCAGAGACGACGTTCCTGGTGCACGGCGATCCCGACGCGATGCGCCACTTCGCGGGCAAATTGAAGAATACGCGGGTCGAAATGCCGTCCCTCAACCAGAGCGTCGCGTTGTAGCGGACGTCACCCGTCGATGGCCGGGCCAAGCCCGATCATGACGGCAGGCAACGGAACAGGCCGAAAAGAAAAGGGCTAGGACGCGCCGCCCGCAGGTGACAGCAACGGTGCAGCAGTCGCCCCGCGCGGCGAGGCGGGCGCCTCGGCGGCGGGAATGAAGGCGCAGAAGGTCGAGCCCGCGCCCGGTCCCGATTCCACCCAGATGCGCCCGCCGAAGAACTCGATCACCTGGCGCGAGATGGCGAGGCCGAGCCCGCTGCCGGTCGGGCGGTTCGGCCGCCCCTCGCCGCCGCGCGCGAACTTGTCGAAGATGATCGCCTGCTCGTCGGGCGGCACGCCAGGCCCGTTATCGTGGACCGAGATGAAATAGCCGCCGTCGCGCGGCTCGCCCACCACGGCGACCGCGGGCGCGGCATCGTCCGAGAACTTCGCCGCGTTGGAGAGCAGGTTCACCAGCACCTGCGTCAGCCGGTCGCGATCGACGTCGAGATGGGTGGTCGTCTCGGCCAGCCGGACATCGAGCCGCGCGCCCTTGGCCGCGAAAACGCCGCCGGTCGCGCCGATCGCTTCCTCGATGACGGCACGCGGATCGACCTTTTCGATGCGCCAGTCGGAGTGGCCGGCCTCCATCCGCGCGAGGTCGAGATGGTCGTCGATCAGCCGGGTAAGGCGCGTGGATTCACGCGCGATGATGTCGAGGAAGCGCGCACGCTGCGCGGCGGGCAGCGCGTCTCCGTCGACCAGTATCTCGGAGAACGAGCGGATCGAGGTCAGCGGCGTGCGGAACTCGTGGCTCACGACCGAGAGAAAGTCGTCCTTCAGCCGGTCGAGCTCGCGTAGCCGGTCGTTCGCTGCGCGCAGCTCGGCGGCGGTCTCCTCGAGCTCGCGCGATTTCTGCTCGAGCCGGTGCGAGTACTCTATGACCTGCGAGGTCTCCTCGAGGATCGCCATCACCTCGTCGAGGCTCATCATCTCCCCCTTGGCGACCGAGGCGACCATGGCGCGCGCCGACGCCGCGCCGATCGAGCCGGCCAGCAGCCGCTCGACGAAGCCGACCATGTCGCCGTCGGCCTCGTGCTCGCGCCGCCAAATGAGGCCGCGCGCGGCGAGATATTCGTCGAAAGCGAGCGTTGCGCGGCGGCGCCCGATGAAGCGCCGCGTCAACTCGTAAAGATCGCCGAGCGTCGCGGTCGAACGCCAGATCGGCGCCCCGCCGCCACCGGTACGGCGCAGGGCATGTACGAACAGGGTCGCCTGGATGCGCTCGAGCGCCGACGGCTCGCCTGCGAGCGAGATCGCGACATAGAGCCCGACATTGAACAGCATGCTCCAGAACAGGGCATGGGTCAGCGGCTCCATTCCGGTCAGGCCGAACAGCGATTCCGGCCGCAGCCAGGCGATGGCCCACGGGCCGTACTCGACAAGGGCCGGGTCGAGCCAGCCGGAATGGGCAAGCGAGGGCAGCAGCAGCGTGTAGGCCCAAATCGCGAAGCCCGCGACCAGGCCCGACAGCGCAGCACCCTTGGTCGCGCCCTGCCAGAACAGCCCGCCGATCATCACGGGGATGAGCTGGGCGGTCGCGGCGAACGAGATCAGCCCGATTGAGGCGAGCGCGTCGCTGGCGCCGGCCGCGTAGTAGTAGGCGTAGCCCAGGAGCGCGACGAGCAGGATCGAGGCGCGGCGCACCGTGAGCAGCAGCGAGGTGAGATCGCCGCGTTCGGTGAGGCGCAGCCAGCGCAATCGCAGCAGTGCCGGCATGACCAGGTCGTTGCAGATCATGGTCGAGAGCGCGATGGCTGCGACGATCACCATGCTGGTCGCGGCCGACAGACCGCCGATATAGGCCGCGAGCGCCAGCAGCTCGTTGCCGTGGAGCAGCGGCACGGTCAGCACGAAGAAGTCGGGATCCGATCCCGCCGCCGGCCCTGTCAGCCCGGCGAGCGCGATGGGCACGACGAACAGGTTCATCGCGAAGAGGTAGGCCGGGAACAGCCACGATGCGGTGGCGAGGTGGCGCTCGTCCACGTTCTCCACCACGATCATCTGGAACTGGCGCGGCAGGGCGAGGATCGCCGCCATGGCGAGGAGCGTGAGGGTATACCAGCGCGGCCCGCGCGCCTGGTCGAGCGCGAACAGCACGTGCGCCGAGGGCAGCTTCGCCGCCGTCTCGAACAAATCGCCGAAGCCGGCGAACAGAAAGAACGTGACGAACAGCCCGATGGAAAGGAGCGCCACGAGCTTCACCAGCGATTCGAAGGCGATAGCGGCGACCAGCCCCTCGTGATGCTCGTGCGCGTCGATGTGGCGCGTGCCGAACAGGATGGCGAAGATCGCTAGGGCGACGGCGATCCAGAACCCGGTGTCGGAGAGGACGAAGGGTGCGTGCAGACCGGCCGCGCCCGGCCCCTGCTCCACACCGGAGAGCACGGTGAAGCTGGTCGCAACCGCCTTGAGCTGCAGCGCGATGTAGGGCGTCGTGCCGAACACCGCGATCAAGGTGACGACCGAGGACAGCCGCGCGCTCTTGCCGTAGCGCGACGAAATGAAGTCGGCGATCGAGGTGATCCGGTGCGCCTTGGAGATGCGCAGCATCTTGCGGAGCACCAGCCACCAGCCGAGGAATACCACCGTGGGGCCGATATAGATGGTCAGGAATTCGAGCCCGCTGCGTGCGGCGAGCCCCACCGCGCCGTAGAACGTCCAGGACGTGCAGTAGACCGCGATCGAGAGCGTATAGACCCACGGGTTGCGCACCAGGCTGCGCCCGGCCTCGGCACGCCGGTCGCCCCACCACGCGATGGCGAACAGCAGCCCGACATAGGCGAGCGAGGCGGCGACGATGACCGGCGGGCTCAGCATCGCCTAACGCTCGGGCTCGGCGCCGGGCGGGGCCGCCTCGCCGCTCGCGCGGTGCAGACGGCGCGCGAGCGCGCGACCGAGCCCGATCAGCACCGCCCACACGGTGAAGCAGTAGAGAAACAGCACCGGAATGCCGAAGATGGCGCTGTCGCGACTGAACACGTGCAGGACGGGCGGCGTCAGCAGCAGGAACGCCGCGACCGGCAGCGCCACGGCCCGGTCAGCCAGACGCTCGAGCCGGGTCATGGCGGTCAGCCGGCTCCGACGCCGAGCAGCGACTTCACGCGCTCGACGATGTCGCGGTTGGAGAACGGCTTGGTGACGTACCCGTCGACCCCCAGCCCCTCGGCCTTGCGCCGGTCGATCTCGCGGTTCTTGGCGGTGAGCATCAGGATGCGGACGTTGCGGAAGCGCGGGTCGCGGCGCACCGCGCGCGCCACCTCGAACCCGTCGCAGCCCGGCATCATGACGTCGAGCAGCATCAGGTCGGGCGGCGCGTCGGCGACCATGCTGAGGGCGCTCGGCCCGTCCGACGCGACGCGGACGCTGAACCCCGCCTCCTCCATCAGGAAGCGCAGGGCCTCGACGATGGGCTCCTCATCCTCGGCCACGAGTACCGACAACATCGCTTCCTCCCGGCGGCTTGGGCCGCCGCCCGCGTGCGCCGCGGGACGTGTTTCAGCTCATGCTAGACCCGGCCGCCCGGCTTGTCACCGCGCGGGTTGGGCGTCGGTCACCGATTGCGGGTGAGCGCGCTGGGCGCAATCGGGTCGGGCGCAGCGCCGGCAAGTGAGCCCGGCCGGGACCTGTGCGCCCAATGCGTCGCCATAGACCAGCTCGGGCGCGTAGGCGGCGTCGCAGCCGATCATCACGGAATGATGGCTCTCGGGCGCGCCGTGGCCGGCCCCGCGCGCCCCCGCGTGGGCAATGAACAAATATCGGCTGCCATCTTCCAGCATCACGCGCTGGGTAACGACCCGGCCAGGCGCGAGAAAGGCGTGGTGGACCGCCCAGCGCGGGCAGATGCCGCCATAGCGCGGCAGGTTGAGGCCGGAGGCGGAGAGGCGCTTCGAGACATTGCCGGCGATGTCGGTGCGCAGGAACAGGAACGGCACACCCTCGGCGCCCGGCCGGCGCAAGGTGGTGAGGCGGTGGCACACCTGCTCCCAGCTCGCCCCGAATTGCGCGGCCAGGAGATCGACGTCGTAGCGGAGCGCGCGCGCCGCCTCGCGGAACGGCGCGTAGGGCATCAGCAGCGCGGCGGCGCCGTAGCGCTCGAGCGCGGCCCCAGCCCGGTCGCGGGCTGCCCCGGTCGTAAGCCGCGCGCCTGCGAGCACCGCCGCGATCTCGTCACAGGCCCGGTCACGGGCCAGCGCGCGGGCGGCGGCGAACCGCGCGCTGGCGGTCGGCCCGGCAATCGGCGCGGCACGGCGGGCGATACGCTCCGCCGCCGCTTCCAGCGTGGGGAAGTGGTTGCCGGATTCGGCCAGCAGGTCCTCGACCTCCTCGTCGGGCGAGGCGGCGCCGGAGGGCGCGGCCGACCGCTCCAGGAAACCGAAAAGCGCCGTCGCCGCGTCGCTCAGCCGCTCGGACTCGGCGACGATCGACTCGGTGAAGCGCCGCCGGCGCGCGGGCGCCAGCGCGCGGTGGTCGCGCAATATTTCGGCCAAGGCACGGATGGCGGTGATGCGGGTCAGGATCGCATGGCTCGATTCGGCGAGCACCGGGTCGTGGCTCACCCGCTCGGACAGCGTCTCGACCTCGGTCGCGGCCGCCCGCCAGGCCCGATAGACGGCGCGCAGCGCGGCGGCGACGCTGGGCCCGACTCCGAGGACGCTGCGAAGCTCGGCGGCGTCGATCGGCGCGGCGGCGAACATCGGATCGGCCGCGATCTCGGTCAGCGCGTCGAGAAGCTGGGCTTCTTCTCGCCCCGCCAGATCCGACGGGCGCAGCGCGAGCGCTGCCGCGAGCCGGCCGACGAGCGCGCCGCCTATGGCGCGCTTGTTGTGCTCGATCAGGTTCAGATAGGCGGGCGAGATGCCGGCCTGGCGCGCCAGTGCGGCCTGGCTGAGCCCCGCTTCGGCCCGCCTTTGACGGATGCGATGGCCGATCGGCGCGCCTCGCGCCATGGCATGACCTTTACAGGTTTACAGATTAGCAGTTTAAACATGACGAGTATTTACAAATATCTATTCATTTTCAACCTCTTATTGATTCCTTTTCGACAGCCTTCCATGCTTGCCAGGATTCTACGGGCTGTCGGCAAGGACCGCCCCGCGCAACGGGAGGAAGACATCATGGCCAAGAATTCGGGTGACAAGGGTTCGCCGATTACGCGCCGCTCGGTGCTGAAGGGCACGGCGGCGGCCGGCGCGGGCGCGTTCGTCTTCGGCGGCGGCCAAGCGCCCTGGCACTTCGTGCGTAACGCGTTCGCCGAGGACGCGATCGGCAACTTCCCGGTGAAGGGCAACCCGGTGTTCGGCTTCAACGTGCCGCAGACCGGCCCCTACTCCGAGGAGGGGGCCGACGAGCTGCGCGCCCTCAAGCTGGCGGTCAAGCACATCAACGAAGGCGGCGGCATGCTCGAGACCATGAAGCCGCTCGCGCTGAAGGGTCAGGGCGTGCTCGGCAAGAAGGTCGAGTACGTGACAGGCGATACCGCGACCAAGCCCGACGCGGCGCGCGCCAGCGCACGGCGCATGATCGAGCGCGACAAGGTCATCATGTATACGGGCTCGTCCTCGTCGGCCGTCGCGATCGCCCAGCAATACCTCGCCCAGGAAAAGGGCGTGATCTACATGGTGGGGCTGTCGCACTCCAACGAGACGACCGGCAAGGACCGCCGGCGCTACGGCTTCCGCCACTTCTTCAATGCCTACATGACGGGCGAGGCGCTCGGCCCGGTGCTGTCCAAGGCGTACGGCACAGAGCGCAAGGCATTCCACCTGACCGCGGACTATTCGTGGGGCCACACGCAGTACGCCTCGATGAAGGCATTCACCGAAAAGCAGGGCTGGCAGACGACGCGCAACATCATGACACCGCTCGGCACGGCAGATTACAGCCAGTACCTCACCGCGGTGCTCAACTCGCCGGCCGACGTGCTGATCCTGAATCACTACGGCAAGGACATGGTCAACTCGCTGACCCAGGCCGTGCGGTTCGGCATGCGCGACCGCAAGGTGGGCGGCAAACAGATGCAGATCGTCGTGCCGCTCTACTCGCGGCTGATGGCCCAGGGCGCCGGATCCCAGAACATCGAGGGCGTGTACGGCTCCACCAACTGGATGCCGGACCTGACCGATCCTGGCTCGGTCGCGTTCACCAAGGCCTTCGAGGCGGAATACAAGGCCCCGCCTTCGCAGGCGGCGCAGACCTGCTACGTGCAGACTCTGGTCTATGCCAATGCGGTGCAGACGGCCGGCACGTTCTACCCGCCGGCGGTGATCAAGGGCATCGAGGACCTGAAGCTGAGCGGCATCGGGCCGGGCGAGGTGTGGTACCGCCCGCAGGATCACCAGGCGTTCCACACGCTGTACATCGTGCAGGGCAAGGGCCCCAAGAAGATGAAGGACAAGTACGACCTCCTCGAAAGGGTGTCGGAGGTACAGGCCAAGGACGTCATCTACGACGACCAGAACGAGTTCTTCAAGGGCGAGCTCGGCCCGTACAAGCCCGCCTGATCGAAGCGGACCGCGTGGTGCTTGCGGTGTCCGCGGCGTCCGGCTAGGCCGGGCGTCGCGGATACGGCTGAGGAGGCTGTCCTGGAACTCAATGCTCTTGCCCTTCAGCTTCTGACCGGGCTGCAGGTGGGCGCGATCTACGTGCTGATCGCGCTGGGGCTCACGCTCGTGTTCGGCACTCTGGGCGTGGTGAACTTCGCGCACGGCGCTCTATACCTGATCGGCGCGTATATCGCCGTGGTACTGGCCCAGGCCGTCGGCCATTGGGCGGCGTTCCTCGCGGTTCCCGTCGTTCTGTTCCTCGTCGGGCTCGCCATGGAGCGCGGGCTGATCCGCTATTTCTATCGCCGACCAGTGACCGACCAAATCCTGGTCACGTTCGGCCTCGCACTGATCGTGCAGGAGATCGCGCGCTGGATCTTCGGCGGCAACACGATCCCCTATAACCCGCCGCCCTGGTCGATCGTGCCTGTCGATATCGGAATCGGCTACTTCCCGCCATGGCGGCTTGTGATCATCGGCGTCACCGTGGCGGTCGTGGTCGCGCTCTATCTGTGGCTGCGCTACACGCGGTTCGGCCTCGTCGTGCGCGCCGGCATGCGCGACCCGGAGATGCCGCGCCTGCTCGGCATCAACCTGACCAGCCGTTTCACCATCGTGTTCGGGCTGGGGGCTCTGCTGGCCGGAATCGCGGGCGCGGTCGGCGGGCCGATCACCTCGGTCCATCCCGAGGTGGGGATGGAGCTTCTGGTCCCGTCATTCCTGGTCGTGGTGATCGGCGGGATGGGCAGCGTACTGGGCGCGGTGCTGGCGGGCTTCATCCTCGGCGAGGCGGTCAGCCTGTCCGTGTTGGTCCTGCCCGAGATCTCGCAGGTCATCGTCTACTTCGTCGCCGCGGCGGTGCTGCTGTGGCGGCCGCGCGGGCTTCTCGGCGCGAAGGGGATCGACTGATGCTGAGCCCGCTTCGCGCCGCCTCGTCCCGCCGCGAGGCGCTGGTGATGGCGATCGTCGCCGCCGTCATCGTCGCCCTGCCCTGGATCCTGACCGGGATCGGCGGCTATCGCGAGCTGGCGACGCGCATCCTGATCTGGGCGATCTTCGCGCTGGGATTCGACATCCTGGTAGGCTTCACCGGCTATCTCTCGTTCGGCCACGCTGCATTCTGGGGCGTGTCGGCCTATGTCACCGGCTTCGTCCTACTGCACGTGACAGACTCGCTGCTGGCCGCCATGGCGGTCGGCATCGTCGCGGCGTTCCTGCTCAGCCTGCTGCTCGGCTATTTGACGCTGCGCCGGCACGGAATCTATTTCGCCATCCTGACGCTCGCCTTCGCCGAGATGTTCTACTACGCAGCTCTCGCGCCGCTGCAGAAATGGACCGGCGGCGAGAACGGGCTGACCGCGGTTCCCAAGCCCATGCTATTCGGCATGCGCATGGACCCCGAGCCGATGTACTGGTTCATCGCCGGCGTCGCGCTGGTCGCGATCTACGCGGCACGGCGCATTGCGCGCTCGCCCTACGGGCTGATCCTCAGGGCCATCAAGTCGAACGACACGCGGCTCAGCTTCACCGGCATCGACGTGTGGCGCTACAAGATGATGGCGTTCGTAATATCGGGCCTGTACGCGGGCGTCGCCGGCGCGCTGTTCGCCGCCTACGAAAGCTACGTACCGACCGAAAGCCTGCATTGGACCACCTCGGGCGACGTGGTCATGATGGCTGTGATCGGCGGACTCGGCACGTTGTTCGGCCCGATGCTGGGTGCCGGCATCGTGCTCTATCTCGAAAACGTGCTGTCCGCCATGACCGGCCAGTGGCAGCTCATTCTCGGGCTGATCTTCGTCGCCTTCGTGATCTTCCTGCCGGGGGGCGTGGTGGACGGGATTCTGCGCCTCTGGCGCGCAGTCGCTGGCAAGCGGGCTCCGCCCGTGGCCGAGCAGAGCCCGGCGGAGTAGTGCGATGCCGATCCTCGACGCGCACGGCGTGACCAAGAGCTTCGCGGGGCTGACCGCGCTCGACGACGTCGACCTCAGGGTCGAGGCCGGCACGGTGCATGCCATCATCGGGCCGAATGGCGCGGGCAAGTCGACCTTGCTCAACGTGCTGACCGGCCAGCTTCAGCCCGACCACGGATCGGTCGTGTTCGACGGCCACCCGCTGGTCGAGATGGCGCCGCACGCCATCAACCAGCTCGGCATCGCGCGGGTATTCCAGACGCCGCAGATCTATCCCGAGATGAGCTGCATCGAGAACGTGGTGATCGCCGGGCTCGCCGCGCGCGACGGCGCGTTCGCCATTAACGTCTTCCAGCATCCGCGCCATTTGGGCAGCCTCAGCGACTATGCCGACGAGTTGCTGGAGCTGGTGGGCATCGCCCGCTTCACCCGGCTCGAGGCGCGGTTCCTGTCGCGCGGCGACAAGCGCCGGCTCGAGCTCGCCATCTGCCTCGCCCACCGGCCCAAGCTGCTGCTGCTCGACGAGCCGACGGCCGGCATGTCGCATCACGAGACCCAGGGCACCACCGAGCTCTTGAAGCGCATCGCCGACACCGGCATGACCAAGATCATCATCGAGCACGACATGGACGTCGTCTTCGCCCTGTCGCAGCGGATCACCGTGCTGCACCAGGGCCGCGTGATCGCCGAAGGGACGCCCGACGAGATCCGCGCGAACGAAGCGGTGCAGGACGCTTATCTCGGGGGCGTTCAGGTATGACCGACGCGCCGCTGCTCGCCTGCAACAACCTGCACGCCTATTATGGCGACAGCTACATCCTGCACGGCATCTCGTTCGAGGTGCGCAAGAACGAGCTGCTGGCGTTGCTGGGCCGCAACGGCGCGGGCAAGACGACCACCCTCCGCACCATCGCGCGGGCGCCCTCGCCCACCCTGCGGCGCGGCGACGTGAGACTGAACGGCGTGTCGATCGCCGGGCTCGCAACCCACGAGGCGGCGCGGCGCGGCGTCTCGCTGGTGCCCGAGGACCGGCGCATCGTCCCGGGTCTCACGGTCGAGGAGAACCTGGCCCTCGCCCAGATCGCGCCGACGCCCGGCTGGTCGCTCGACCGCATCTACGCCCGCTTCCCGCGACTTGCCGAGCGGCGGTCGCAGGAGGGGGTGACGCTGTCGGGCGGCGAGCAGCAGATGCTCGCCATCGCCCGCGCGCTCGCCCGCGACCTCACCCTGCTGCTGCTCGACGAGCCGTACGAGGGGCTCGCGCCGATGATAGTCGCCGAGATCGAGACCATCCTGGTCGAGTTGAAGGCGGAGGGGCTGACGATCATCGTGGTCGAGCAGAACGCGCTGGCCGCACTCAAGGTCGCCGATCGCGCGGTGATCCTCGATGACGGGCAGGTCGTGTTCACCGGCACCGCCGCTGAGCTGCTTGCCGATCCCGAGCTGCGCCGCGAGCACCTGGCGATCTAGGCCGCTTGCCCCGTCACGCGCCCACTGGAGCCGGGCACCACCTTGCACTAACCTTCCATAGGATCACCCGCCGGGATCAGGGTCGGCGGCCGGATGTGGCGCGCCGCGCGACGGCCGCCTGGGAGCGAGCGCGATGCAGTTCGGACTGAACTTCTTTCCATGCCTGAGCCCTGCGCAAAAGCCACCGGCGCAGTATTTCGGCGAGGCGATGCACCTGATCGGGCTCGCCGACGCGCTGGGCTACGCGCACATCCGCCAGGTCGAGCACTATTTCGGGCCGTATGGCGGGTACAGCCCGAACCCGGTCGTGTTCCTGGCCGCGGCGGCGCAGCGCACGCAGAAGGCGCGGCTGCTCACAGGCGCCGTGCTGCCCGCCTTCAACAACCCGCTCAAGCTTGCGGGCGAGCTTGCCATGCTCGACGGAATCAGCGGCGGCCGGCTCGATGCCGGCTTCGCCCGCGCCTTCCTGCCGCACGAGTTCGAGACGTTCGGAGTGAGCCTCGACGAGAGCCGGGCGCGGTTCAACGAGGGCGTCGCGCAGGTGAAGCTGCTGCTCGCCGGCGAGAACGTCTCGCACCACGGCCAATTCCACAGCTTCGAGAACGTGACGTCCTACCCGCGTCCGACGCAGACGCCGCACCCGCCGATCTGGATCGCCGCGACGGGCACGCCGCAGACGTTCGAGGAGTCCGGCCGCGCCGGCTATTCGATCATGACCATCCCGCTCGAGCCCAAGCGCATGCGCGAGCTGTTCGCCATCTATCGCGAGGCATGGCGCGCGGCGGGCCATCCGGGGCGCGGCACGATCATGAGCAACTTCATCATGTGCTGCCTGCCCTCGCGCGAGGAAGCCTACGAGCTCGCGCGCGAGCCGACCAACGGACACCTGCGCGGCATCGAGAAATCGGCGGCGGGCTGGCTGCAGGGCGCCAGCACCAAGGACTATCCCGGCTACGACCGGATGATCGCGGCAATCAGCAAGGAGACGTTCGAGGACCAGATCGACAAGGGGGTCGGGCTGGTCGGCACGCCGAAGGACGTCATCGAGATGGTGCGCGCCTATGCGGCCGACGTGGGCGGGCTCGAATCCGCATCGCTCCACATCGTGCCGTCGACCATGCCGGTCGAGGTCGCCGAGCGCGCGATGCGTCACTTCGCCGCCGAGGCCATGCCGCAGCTCGCCGCGCTGTAGGGCCTGTTAGAGCCCATTCCGTCCACGCCGTCGACGTGAATCCCGGCGCCCTTGCCGCGAGCGGGGATCGCCGACTGCCACTTGACAGGTGGCGGCAGACGAGAACACCGTCACAGCAGTGTCGTGGCCGCGTGCCGATCCGGAGCAAGGGACACATGGGCTGGGCGATCATGTTCGCCGGTGCGACAGCCTTCAACCTGTGCATCGGCGGGTCGATCATGATCGCGCCGTCCTGGACCTTCCATCTCGCCTATGCCGGGGCCGGCGCGCCGGAGACGCTGCGCTTCTGGGCCGATTTCGGATTCGCGGTCGCGCTGATCGGGGTGGGGTACGGCATCGTCGCTCGGGACGTGACGCGCAATCGCGGGCTCGTCTGGATCGGCATTTTCGCAAAGCTGTTCGACGTCGTCGTCCTCGGCACGCGATGGCTCGACGGCGTCGCCCACACCGCAGCACTTGTTCCCGGCGCCATTGATGGCGCGTTCATCCTGCTCTTCGTCGCGTTCCTGCGGGCCCGGCCCGCCCGGCCATGACCGAGGCGCAACCTGCTTCCGCCCCGCTGCGGCTGCTGCACCGCGCGCTCGTCGGCCTGCTCCATATCGAACGGCGGTTCGACCCGTTCTTCCGTCCCGCGTTCGACGCGCTGCTCCGCGAGAGGCTCGCCGAGCTCACCCAGTATTTCATCGCCCGCCGCTATGAAGCCGAAGGACCGGCGCTGGGGATGGAACGATCGCTGCCCGGCGAGGCCGCCTTCTTCGAGACCATCCGGGCGGAGATGGAAGCTTATATGCGGGCCCAGTATCGGCCCGGCGGGTTCGAGCGCGCCGGCAACACCAAGACCCACGGGGTGATCCGGGCCGAACTGGAAATCCACGACGGGCTCGCGTCCGCGCTGCGCCACGGCATCTTCGCCGCACCGCGCCGCTTTCGCGCGTGGGTTCGGTTCGCGGGGCCCGGCCCCGCGAGCCCGCCCGACATCGACGATGTCGGCGTCCTCAGCATCGGCGTCAAGCTGATGGGCGTGCCGGGGCCGAAGCTGCTGGACGACGAGAGCGCCACGCAGGACATGACGGGAATCTCCACGCCGACCTTCACGACCCCCGACGTCCGCGAGAACGCGAAGCTGCAGGCCGCCATCCGCCGCGGTACGCCGCTGTTCTACTTCCTCAATCTCGGCGACTCGCACCTTGGCGATGCGATCATGCAGGGGCTGTGGGCGCGCACCCAGACGAGCCCGCTCGAGACGCCCTACTGGAGCTGCGTGCCGTACGCGCTCGGGCCGAACCAGGCCATGCGCTACGCATTCCACCCGGTGGGGACGCGTCGAAGCCGCGTCCCGAACCTGCCCTTCCGCCCGCCGGAAAACTATCTGCGCGAGGCGATGACCGCGACGCTCGCGCGTGAGGACGCCGCGTTCGAGCTGCGTGTGCAGCTCCAGACCAGCACGGCCCGCATGCCGATCGAGAACGCGTCGGTCCGCTGGCCCGAGCGGCTGTCACCGCCGGTTCCCGTCGCGACGCTCCACATTCCGCGCCAGACCTTCGATACGCCCGCGCAGCTCGCCTTCGCGCATCGCCTGTCGATCAACCCATGGCACGGCATCGCCGCGCATCGCCCGCTCGGCAACCAGAATCGCGCGCGCCGGATGATCTATCAGGAGCTGTCAGGCCTGCGACAGGCGATGAACGGCACCCCGCATGTCGAGCCGACCGGCGACGAAGTCTTCGATCAGCCGGACCAGGGCGCCGCCGCCAGGTAACGCAGCGCGCGCAATCCCGGCAGGAAGAAATAGCCGCCGCCCACCACCGTCACGAATTGCGGCAGGTCGACGGCGCGGCGCGGCAGCCCCGTCGGGTCCGGGCGCGTGAAGCCGCTGGCGAAGCGGCACCCCGCGATCGCGCCGCGCGTACCGAGCAGCGGGTCGGATTCTTCCGTCAGCCCGTCGAATTTGGTGCCGTTGATCCAGGCGTTCTGCACGAACTCGAACTGGCGAGCGATGTTGGCGTTGAGGCAGATGAAGTGCAGCCCGGTCGGCTCCTCCGCACCCGCTTGGGGGGCGATGGCCTGCTCCGGCGTCAAGCCCGGCCCGTATTCGCGCCCGCGCCGCAGGAGGCGGTGGTACCGGGTCGCGGCGACCAGGTCGGTCCTGAGGTCGTCATTGCCGAAACCCAACGTGGCGAGGAGCCACGACCACAGCCCGGACGTTCCGGCCGGCAGGTCGCCGTTGCGCGGATTGGCACGACGGATATGCGCGCCGAACGGACAGCCCTTCCCGCCAGGATCGGAATCGTAGGTGAAGCGGTTGAGCCGTTCGTCCTCGGCATCGGCGCCCACACCCGCGATCGGTTGCTGCGCCGCTGCGACCAGCGGCGTGCCATCGCGCCGGCGCCCCACCATCGCCTCGGCCCAGCGCTCGCGCTCGGCCGGATCGGATTGCGCCAGCCCGTCGAGATAGCGCCAGAATAGCCGCACGTCCTGGTGCAGTTGGCGAAAGACGAGATAGCTGCCGTTGCGGCCAAGATCGCGTAGCCCCGCCTGATTCTCCGCCGCGGGCAACAACCCGTCCGGGTCAGCGGCCGCAGCCAGCAGCGGCCGGTCGGTGTACTTGCCGTACTCGTTTGGATAGCCGAGGACGAATTCGCCGAGCGCCGCGACGTTTCCGTAGGGAAGCTGGTCCGCCCCGTCGACCTCGCGCGCGCGCTCCCAATCGATCGCCGGCTGGCTCACCCCGTCGCGGAACCCGAACGGCTCTACCCCGTCCTGGTCGGAGGTGCCAAGCGTCGCTCGCACGCGGAAGGCGGATTGCCACACCTCGTTCTGGATATCGCCCGCGGCATCTTCCAAGCCACCGTCGCAGGTGAACAGCATGACCAGCAGGTGGATGGCGTCACCGGGCGCGCCCCAGGACCAGTGCGCGGGCGCGTTCGCGCCGACGTCGCCCAGACGCCGCGACCGGCTCGGCTCCCCGGCGAGGCCAGACAGGAACTCGGCGGAGAACGCGCAGAGCACCGCGTCGGGCAGGCCCAGGGCGCGCAACCCATCCGATGTAAGCGCGATCTGCAGGGCGCGGTCGGGACGTGGCGTGCGCACCTCGGCCGACGTCACGGGCGCGGTGGCAAGCCAGTCGCGCGCCGCACGCGCATCCACGATTTCGAGCATCAGATAGCGCGCTTCCGTCAGATGCCCATGACCGAAGCGAACCAGCCCCTGGATATCTCCGAACTCGACCGGTGTCGGCACGTATGGCCTCCGTCAGAGAAGCGCGAGCCAGTCGCGGATTTCGGCATCGGACATCGCGCGCCGCGCCAGCCCGTCGCGGATCCGGCTGTTGCGCTCGATGTCGACCGTCGTGAGGCCGGGATACGCCTTGTACCAGACGTCGGTCGGAATCTGGCGGCGGCGTATGTAATACTTGAATTTCTGCTCGTCCTTCGCGCCGTCCAGCAGAAGCCATCGTGTACGCGGATAGCCGATGCCGTTGCTGAACACCAGGTTCAGCCCCCATGCCACCTTGTTGATGAAGTCGTCGGTGTAGCTTTCGAGGCTACCGTCATAGTTGCTGGCGAACAGAAGCCGCTTGCCGTTATCGATGAATACCCAGCGGGCGAAATGGATGGTGCGGACGCGGGTGATCCGGCCGCGATTGAAGATGTGGCGCGAGGCGTAGTCGAGCAGCCACAGGAAGAAGGCCACCGACCAGCGGCGGAACCTTCCGGGCTTCACCACCCCGAAGGCGCTGAACGGGTTCGTCACGTCGCGATCCTCGATGGCGGCGAGCGCAGCGACGGTGGCGGGCGCGGGCGGCGGCGCGATCTCGGGGTCCGTCGTCTCGCGCGCTCGAAGCTGGATGGCATAGACCGGCGCGTAGAGGAGCAGGACAGGCGCGAGCAGCAGAAGCGCGACCGGAACCCCGATGAGATGCGCCGTGTCCCTCACCCGCCAGATGAGCGGGGTCGGAGCCGGCGGGGTCAGGCACACCGTCCCGTCCGCCTGCCGACTGGTGGCATGAGCGATCAGGCGCTGCCGCACCTCCTGCGGCGCGGACGGCGCAAGCGCCGCCCGGTTGGCCTCGGCGTAGGCGACCAGCGCGTCGCGCAGCGCGTGCTCCTCGTGGATCTGGCGAACCGTGCGCCCGATCCAGTTGACGTACATGGCGGCAGGCGGCTGGTCATGGTCCTGCATCCAGCACAGCGGATCGTCGCCGGGCTCGAAATCGGCGCAGAAAGAAAAGAGCCGCCTCAGACCGGCTTCCGCGCGCGCCGCGAGCTCGGCGAGGAAGGTATCGGTCGGCCCGTCGCAATCGCCCAGAAAGGCAAGCGACGGCGGATAGGTGGGGAGCGCGTAATGGTGCGCCGCCGCATCGTCCAGCGTCAGGTCTTCGAGGATTAGCAATCGGGCGACGTGCAGCCGGTCGAAACGCGCGAACGGTATGACATCGTTGTCCGGATCGACCGCGCCGGGCGCTTGGTTCATTCCGGCCAGCAATTCGCGCAACTCATCCTTACGGCCGGCGCGGATCGGCGCGACGATCAGGAACGAGGATTGCGGCGTCATGGCGGCCCGGCGCGCCCGCTGCTCCGGTCACGCGCCGCCGGACGCGGCCTTCCGGAAGTCGAGGGCGAAGTCGATCAGCCGCGCCTTGTTCCAGTACACCTTGCCCAGGTACAGGCTCGGCTCGATCATCCGGATCTCGTCGCGGATCCACTGCGCGAGAAGCGACGTCTCGGAATAGTCGAGCACGATGCACTCCTTGCCGTCGAGCCAGCTCGGCGCCTTGTAGATCTTGGCGATGATCGCGTTCAACCCGAACGGCAGGATCCGGTTCTTCAGCGTGCCGCTCTTCGCGTCGAACACCTTGCCCTGCCAGGCGAAGTGACTGACGAAACCGGCGATCTCGTCGCTGTAGCTGGAGCCGGGCGCGATGATGGCCGTGCCCTTTCCCTCGCCGTCGGGGATCTCCCCGACCGGGCTGTCGGTGAACAGCTTGTCGAGTTCGGCCTGCGACATCTTGAGAAGCTGTGCGACTTCGAACGTCATGGTCGTTCCTCCTGGACCGCCATCCCGGGCGCCATGCCCGGCGCGGCGGCTGAAACCGTTGAACCGTCGCCGACGTCAGCGAGGATCGCGTCGGCGGCCTTCTCGGCGATCATGTAGATCGCGGCGGCGATGAAGAATCCGGGGATGCGCGGAAACACCGACGCATCGACCACGCGCAGCGCGGTCGTGCCGTGCACGCGGAACGCGCTGTCGAGCACCCCGCCCTGCGCGCGCGGGCCGATCGCGCAGCTGCACGAAGCGTGATGGCCCCACGCGTGTCTGCGCACGTAATCGGCCAGCGCAGCGTCGCTCTGGACCTCCGGACCGGGCAGTATTTCGTCCGCATCCGTGCCTTGCCCGATCATGCGGCGCGCGAACTTCACCCCCTCGACGACGGAGGCGAGGTCGTCGCCGCTCGCATCGTCGCCCTCCTCGAAATAGCGGAAATTCACCAGCGGCGGGTCGCGCGGGTCGGCCGAGCGCAGCGTCACCTCGCCGGCGCGGTTCCGCGTGTGGGCCTTCAGGATCGTCCAGGACAGGTAGTTGCGGTGCGCGGCGATCTCCTTCGCATAGCCCGGGAAGTAGCCCTGGAACCTGGCGAAGAACGGCATGCAGAACAGGTCGGGCGGTCGGCCGCGGCGGAGCGACCGCAGGATCACGGCGAGCCCGGCGCCGTTGGTGATGTACATCCCGTCGCGGCATTCCGCCCACTCACGGTAGAGCGGGTCCGTGCGGTCGAAGCGTGCAGCGGCGAGCGACGGCCACGCCGCGAACTTCATGCGGTTGACGACGCTGACCTCGTAACGGTCCTGCAGGTTCCGCCCGACCCCCGGCAGGTCGACCCGCATCCCGATGCCGTGCCGCGCAAGCGTACCGGCCGGCCCGATGCCCGAAAGCATCAGAAGCTGCGGCGTGTTGAACGCGCCGCCGCACAGGATCACCTCGCGCGTCGCCCGCGCCACGCGGCGCGCACCGTCGCCGGGGCTCGGGTCCGGATGGGTCCGGTAGAGCCGCGCCCCGCGCGCATACTCGACGCCGACGGCCCGCATCCCGTCGAACAGCACGCGCCCGGCCAGCGCGTTCAGCACGATCCGCAGCCGGTCCGGGTGCCGCGCCGCGACGTCGAGGAGCCGCTCGCGCGTTCCCGTCCGCGCATGGTCGCGCGTCGTCAGCGGCGCGTAGACCACACCCTCCGGGTCGCGAATGCCCGGCCACCGCGCGTTCGGATCGCCGCGCCCGCGCAGGAATCGAAGGAGGCGCTTCAGCCAAGGCTCGCCGGTCGCGGCGAGGACGTAGTGGAGGACCACCCGGCGCATCCCGCTATCCTCGAGCGCCGCCAGCGGAACCGCCCGCTCCGACGTCAGCCAACCGTTCCAGCCATGCCGGGTCGGATTGATGCCGAGCCTGGCCAGGAACCGCAAGACGGGGCGATGACAGCACGCCTCCAGCCGCACGAAGTAGCGCCGCATCCGCCGCGCCCGCCACGACCGGTCGCCGGTCAGCTCGGCGATCCCGTCCCAGTCCGCCTCATGCGGGTAGGTCAGGATCATCGCGTTGTGTGCCGTGCAGCCGCCCAGCGTGCCGGCGCGCGGATAGAGCACCCCGTCCTCCGCCGCAACGAACTTCGGATCGGTGCGGCTGCGCTCGTCGGAAGCGTAGTGGCGCACATAGAAGTTCCATGCCATCGCCGGGTTCTCGGAGGCGAAGGGATGGAAGGCCGGAACGTCATAGTCTTCCGGCAGGCGCGCCGCGCCCTCCTCCGCCAACCGCTTCACGTCGTCGCCCGCCTCCAGCAGCGTGACCGTGCGGCCCGCCTCGGCGAGCCGGGCGGCAAGCGTTCCGCCGCCCGCGCCCGATCCGACGATCACGTACTCGCTCTCCAGCTCCTCCATGCGCGTGCGGATCCGGCCGGCGCTACATCGTCTTCAAAAAGACGATCAGGTCGCGCTTCTCCTGGTCGCTCAGGCCGGGCTCCTTGCCAAACCGGTCGGTCCCGAAATAATGGCCGCGGTTGAGTACGAAATCCGGACACTTGCTGAACTTCAGCAGCGCCCGCCCAACGCCAGCGAACGCCTCGGTCGCCTGCGCATCTGTAGGCTGGTCCGGCATCGTGTAGAAGACGTAGACCATGCGGATCAGCGTCGGAGACAGCTTCGCGAAGTGCGAGAGCCGGCCCCAGAAGCCGGCGCCATCGGGCACCAGCTCGATGTTCGAGATGAGGTTGACCGGCGTCCCCTTGGGGATCGGACCGAGCCGCAGATTGCCTTCCTTGTCGAGGAAGTTCGATGCGACGTGGCGCACCAGCCACAGCACCGCACCGGGAACCTGGCTTCGCGGCACCACCAGGTAGCTCGGCGCGGTCGTGCGATCGATGATGCCCGGCACCTTGTCGCCCAGCACCGGGTCCTTGGGGCGGTGGTCCGGCCACAGAAGCTGGTCGATCGATTCGTCGAACGACGCGACGCGATCGGCGACCGAACCGCTCCCCTTGAACGGGCCGAGCCCGTTATTGAGCAGGAAGGGCGCGGTCGACCATAGCGAGATCAGCGACGGCGGGCGTATGTAGCCGCGCCCGCCGGCCGGCAACGTGTAGTCGTGCGCCTCGCCGGTGAAGGGGTCGTGGACCGTGACGCTGCCCACCGACGGCAGCGACTTGTAGGTCTGAGACGAGAAATTGTCCCAGACGTTTCCCGCGATCGCGTTCGTCGCCAGCGGGCTGCACAGATTGGTCTGCAGCAGCGTCACCGGCACGCGCAACTCGGTCGACAGGAAGTTGTCGGTCAGGAAGTCGGACGATGCGACGATCTTCCGCGCGGCATTCTTGAATTCGTCGGTCTTGGTCCAGGCCCAGTAGCGGTTCCAGCACTCGAGATAGCGCGACCCGTCACAGGCCGACGGATCGGCCGCCGGCGGCGGATCGGGCAGCTTGCTGGAATGGCAGCGGGCACAGCGGTCGGCGAACACCGCCTTGCCGCGCTCGAGCGCCGCCGCGTCCTTCGACAGGAACGCGTCGCCGCCGGGCGCGTCCGCCAGGTGGTCCGGACGCCCGGCGCGGATAAGGAATGACGCCATGTCGGGCGTCTGCGCCTCCGTCGCGCGCCAATAGGCCGAGTTCTTCTCCGCGTCCTTGATCCGGATGGGCGTGATGTGCTTACCGCCGGCGAAGGCGTTGAAATGCAGCAGCCACTCCTCGCTGAACAGGCCGATATTCAGGTAGACGCGATTGAGCGCGGCCAGCGCACCGACGGAATCCGACCCATCCTTCAGGATGCGCGGCGTCATCACGGTGTTCGGCGGGTGGAACAGCGCGGGAAGCTGGCGGTTGTCCAGCTCGTCGCCGGCCAGCGTCTCCTTGCCCCAACGCGCGGCTTCGGCAAGGCGCGGGCCAAGCCCGTAGACGGCGTTCATCGTGCGCGGGTTGTTGATGTAGTCGGTCGAGACCAGCGACGTGTCGAGCGCGCCGGGGCGCGACGTGTGCAGCAGCTGGAAGATGAAGTTCGACGCATCGGCTTCCCAGGTGAAGATGCGGTCGATCCAGAAATACTGCGCGCCGACCGTGGAACTCAAATTCTCCCACTTTGGGTTCTCGGGATCCGCCGGTGGATGGGTCGGGCTGGGCCCGATATGGCAAAACCCGCACGACACGCCGACGCGGTAGGGACGCACCAGATCCTTCGACCGATAATAGGTTGGGTCGTCGTAGAACCGCTTCGGGTCCCACTCGCGCGCTGCCGTCTCGTCGAAGTCCGGGTTCGGGAACAGGCGAAGCCCGACGATCCCGGTGCCGTAGCCGTAGAACGAGCCGACCGGCACGGTCTTGCCGCGCGCGCCGATCTTCACCCCGGGATATTTCTGCTCGTTCTCGAACGGGTCGGGCCCGCACTCCGGCTTGCGCTTGTCGAGCCACAGGCCGTGCCGGTCGGGATCGGGGCCCGCGGCCTTCTCGTAGCACGGGTCGTTGACCAGCCCGAGATAGCGCCACCGGTTGTCGCGGCTGAATTTCAGCGATGGGTACGACGACAGCGTCTTGAGAAGATCGAAGACGCCGAACGCGCGGGACCGCGCCAACGCGTCCCAGAACCTGTCATTCCCGCCGGTCCACACCATCCAGCTGTTGCGGCCCGCCACCTGCTCCGGCGTGAGCGCGATGCCGCCATCCATGTCGTGGAAGTAGTCCTCGTCCGCGGCGGCAAAGCTCGCGGTGTCGCGCCCGGCTAGCGTCGCCTCGTCCTTGACGGTGCCGGGCTCCGGCGAATCATCGCATGCGCAAAGAAGCAGGGCACTGGCCACCAGGCCGCAAATCGCCCGCCGAGACAATTTTAGCATGTCGGCAGGGTCCCCCCTCAAGGCCCGCAGGCAATACTGGTGCCCAAAGCTTGCGGGGGCCTACTACGACTGTCAATGGAACCCGGCCGGTGACTTAAATAGGTCACAAAATTTTGAGGTATTCGCTCAGTGCCCAGCGAGCGATCGAAAAACGGAAAATCGAACGTCGTGCCACTACCCGACTTCGCCATGCGGCTGGTGGCCGAGGCCGACAAGCACCGCGTGAAGGCTCCGCCCACGCGACTCAACCGCAAAGACCGTAAGCCCTACGACCCCAATCCGGCGGTAACCTCGTGCAGGTCTTGCCGCCGCAGCAAAAAAAATGCGACCACGCTCAGATCGGGCTGACCGCGACCGCTAGACTGAGCCCGGCCTCGGCGCGTGTCGCGGTCTTATCCACCGAAAATCCCAGCGGATCGGGAAAAGTCGACAAGCCGGTTGATCGCCCTTTGCGCCGTCGAAATAGTCTGCCACGCCATGAACCTCCCACGAATAGGACCGTGACCTCGTCACCGCGGGCGTAATTGCCTCCTCGCCCGCCGATGCGCACGGAAATCTAACTCAGCACCACGCCAACTAGCCTTCTCTGCCTACGGGCGGATTGCGCCAGACGTGCGCCTGGGGACGGGTCTTGGTCAAAATTGGAGGCAATTTCTCATGTCAATCAAAGAGACCTTCCGTCTCGGCCGCTGCCAGTAATGCAACGGCAGATGCAGGGCGAGTTGTCTTCGTGGCTGCACATCTCGGATTCCGTGCTCGTCGAGATCGCGCGCGAAGCGGGTGTCGATCTCGGCCGCTAAAGCATCAGCGCGCCGCACTTGAAGCCGCGGCCGGTTGCTTTCGATCCGACTGCCGGCAGTCGTTGTACGTGCCCTCGATGAAGCGAGAGGGCGCCCGGCGCCACCCGATACCAGGGCAACGGCGCCGACATCGACATCTACCATGACGGCCAGGACCAACCGCCGCTCCGAGGCGAGGCGAAGGCAAGGGCGAACGGCGAAGGGTTCAGCACTCTGGAGCGCTGGCTCGCGGATCACGACGTGCTGTTCCTTCGTCGCGACCGGGCCAAGCCCCTGGTCGTCGTGCCGTGGCAGGTTTGGGTGCGGCTCCTGGTCGGCCAGTCCACCGATCGGGCTGCCAGATAGCAACTCCACCCCAACATTTTTCCGATCCACCCTAAGAAATCTCCAATTTCACCCCAAAATTCATCAATCTCACCCCAATGTTTCTTCAGTTTCCTCAACACTGCGCACCCGCGTGCGTACAAACGAACCCGGAGCAGGCCTTACCCACAAAGTTCGCCGGAACATCCCGCCAAACCCCAGCCCTGCCTTAACCGTTTAGGATGCGGTAGACTACGGCCTGCGCCATGGCCTGTTCCCCTCTGGGTGCGGCGAGATGGGCCGCCTGCCGGTCCTACGCCTCCTCCGGCTCGTACAACCGCCGCCACGCGCCCGCCTTATAGGCGGCTAGCGGCACGCTGCCCGGCACTTCAGCAGCACCAGGAACTGCAAACCGACGCGGGTCCGCGGGAAGGCGGCTCCCGCCATAGGGCATGAAGAATGCCGCATCGTCCCGATGGCGGGCGTCTGCTTCTCCAACAAACTCCACATACGGGCGGCTCGGTGTGCCGCTATTTTTTGCCACGCCACGGTATGCGTGGATGCCGGATGCCGTTCGCCGTGGCGGGACTGGCTGCGACACTCGAACGCGCGCACGGAGTCGCGGCGGCGATATATTCGCGCGGAGCGCGGAATATTGTCTCGGGCTTCTGCCGGGGGCCTCGGGTGATGGGGGGAATCCATGCAACGCGTGTTGCTGATCGACGATGACCGGAATCTCACAGACATGATCGGCGAGTTTCTCCAGCTCGAAGGATTCACGGTCGAGGCCGTCAATGATGGCGCGGCGTGCCTTAGGCGAGATCCCGGGGCAGCGGACCTCGTGGTCCTCGACGTGATGCTGCCCGGCCTTTCCGGCTTCGAAGTGTTGAAGCGCCTCCGGCAACGCTCCCAGGTGCCGGTGATCATGCTCACGGCGCGGGGGGACGACGTCGACCGCATCGTCGGGCTCGAGATCGGCGCTGACGACTACGTGCCGAAGCCCGTGAACCCGCGCGAGCTCGTCGCGCGCATCCGCGCCGTCCTGCGCCGCGTGGACACGGCCGCGGCCGTGGACCGCGATGAGGTCACGGTCGGCGAAATACGTCTTAACCCCGCCGCCCGCAACGCCTGGTCGAACGGCGAGAAGCTTCCGTTGACGTCGGCGGAGTTCAACCTACTCGAACATCTTCTGCGCAACGCTGGTCGGGTAGTGTCACGCGACGAGCTGTCCGCCGCTGCGTTCGGCCGCCAAGCCAACGTCAGCGGCGGCGACCGCAATGTGGACACGCTGGTCAGCAAGGTACGGCGCAAGCTGGGGCCCGCGCAGGATTCCGACCAGCGCATCAAGACCGTGCGCAACACCGGCTATATCTTCGCCCTGCCCGCCGGGCCGGCCGGGCCATAGCATGCGCCGCCGGCCGTTCGCCTGGCTCGGTTGGGGGACCGGGCTTGCCGTTCTAACGCTTGCCGGCGGGCCGGCGCGGGCCGCCGACAGCTACCAGCTGGGCCACGGCTACGACATCGGGCCGTTCAACCTGGCGGGCTATTCCAACCTGGTCCTGAACGATCCGCAAAGCGGGCCGAAATCCCTGCAGCTCGACGACCTCAGCCTGTTCGTCACTGGCCATATCGGCCGCTGGCTCAACCCATTTCTCGAGGCCGAGTTCACGGGGTTCGATATAGCGCGCTGGGATTCGCAGGGGGCGCAGCGGCACGACGGCGACCTCGTCGTCGAGCGCATCTACGACGACGCCGCGCTCACCGACAGCCTGACCTTTCGCATCGGCAAGATGCTGGCGCCGGTCGGCGAATGGAACGTAATCCACGCGGCGCCGCTGGTGCTGTCCACGGTGCGTCCCGCCGTCACATTCCGGAATTTCAGCGAGCACGCCACCGGAGTGTCGCTGATCTACAGTGACCCGTTCGCGCGGTTTCCGGAGGTGCAGCTCTACTGGCAGCCGGGCGGCGAGATATCCGAGCGGCCGGGTGCCAAGGTGATCCGCCGCTATCGCGACGTCGAGGGCGCGCATGTCAGTGTGCCGGTCGGACTTCTCGACAAGGTCGGGCTCTCGTTCCAGCACGCCCGCGACGATTTCGGCGCTCACCAATCGCTCTATGGCATCGATTTTCACTACACGGTCGGCCAGCTGACCTTGCAGGGGGAAGGCACGATTTCCGACATTTCCGGAACGGGCGGACCAGCCCTCCGGGGTCTCGAATATGGCGCCTACGCCGCGGCGTCCTACGCCTTCGACGACCAATGGTCGGTCTATGGCTGGTACGAAGCGTTCGCCGCCCGCACGGCGCCATCGGCCGCGCAGGACTTTCTGGCCGGTATCGCCTACCGGTTCCTGCCGGCGTCGGTGATGCGGCTGGAGTATCTGGAGAACGTCGGGGGAGCGCCGGTCAACCCCTCGGGATTGTTCGCGTCCTGGTCCATGCTGTTCTGAGCCGGCGCGATGAGGGAGCTGATACTGGCCGTGGCATTCGCGGTGGCCTTGTTCGCGCCGGTCGCCGCGCTCGCGCAGGGCCTTCTCGTCATCGCCAACCGATCGGTCGACGCGCACGCGCCGCTGGGCCCCGAGACCATTGCAGCCATCTACCTTTTGCGGATTACGACTTGGCCGGACGGGACCCATATTGTGCCGGTGAATCGCGAAGCGACGAGCGCGGTGCGCGCGATATTCACCGCCGACGTGCTGGGGGAGGACAATTCGAGCCTCGCCGCGTATTGGAGCGAAATGCATTTCAGTGGCAAGGCGCCGCCGGTGGTGCAGGAGTCGGAGGCCGCGATGCTTGCCTTCGTGCGCAATGTTCCGGGCGCCATCGGCTATGTCAGCGACACGACCCGCCCGCAGGGCGTGAAGGTGCTGGCCCATGTTCGTTAGCGCGTCGGCGTTCGCCAGACGCATCGCCGGTTTCTTTGCGCGGTCGATTCCGCGCCGCATCCTGGCGGCGCTGCTGGGCATCTACCTGGCGACCTACTTGGCGACGGCGCTGGTCATTTATTCCGGCGTGCGGGCCTCGATCCTCGAAACCAATGCCGCCACGCTCGATCAGCTTGCCGATCTGAAATACCGCCAACTGGCCAACACCGTCGACGCGCTCGCCACGGACCTGGCCGCCTGGGCGCGGCTGGACGTGATGAACGACCTCGTGTCGGGCGATATCGACAAGCGCGTCCTCGACACGCTGGAGGAATTGAAGCGCCTGTACCACCTGTCCGGCGACATCTATGCGTACGATTCCACGGGCAAGCTGATCGCATCGTCGCGCGACGCGCGTTCGGCGGCCCTGCCCGCCCGCATGCCGGCCGAATGGCAGCGCGTCGGCAACGGCCTCGTCCGCATCGACGCGGCGCGCGACCCCCCGAGTGGCGCCAAGATTGTAGTTTTCAAGATTCCCGTCTTCGGGCGGTTCGAGAAGGGGTTCCAGATCGGCACGCTCGTAATGACCTGGCCCTGGTCCGCTATCGACGGCCTGCTGTTCGGCGTCGACAGCGGCACGGTCCTGCTCGCGACCGGGCCGATGGCCCGCGTGCTCGCCTCCGACTCACCGGATGCAGTCGCGCGGATCGGCCTCGACCGGTTGGCGCACGGCGAGGTCGGCGCGCGCGGCGCATACGTGCTCGGACGGTCGATCGCGCGGGGCGGGCCGATTGCCGACTGGCAGGTCGTCACCCTCGAACCCGCCGAGGCCGCAACCCGCCCGTTGCGTTCGGTCGCGCTCGAGCTGGCCCTCCTCGGCGTGCTGCTCGGCGTTCCCATCGTGCTTCTCGGCCGCTGGCTGTCGCGCCGCCTGACCGCCCCGATTGCCGAGCTGACGCAGGTGATTGGCGATATCGCCGACACCGACCGGTTGGAGGCGCGTGTGCCCGTGCCACCGTCAGACGAGCTCGGCACTTTGGCGCGCTCGTTCAACCGGATGACCGAGAACCTGGAGCGGACCACGCGCGAACGAGAGCACGCGCTGGCGGACCTGTCCGCGCTGAATCAATCTCTGGAGGGCAAGATCGCGGCCCGCACCCAGGAACTCGAGTCCGCCATGCGCGCGCAGCAGCGCCTGATCGGCGACATTTCCCACGAGATCAAGTCGCCGCTTGCCCGATTGTCGATGGCGCTCGGCTTGGCGCGGCGCTCGAAGGTGGAGGGGCTTGAGCGTCAGTACGAGCGTATCGAGAAGGAGATCGAGAACATCTCCGCTCTGGCTGGCGAACTCCTGACCCTCGCGCGGCTGGATAGCGGGGCCGCCCCGCCGCCCATGACGCCGCTTGACCTGCGCGAACTGGTGGACGAGGTGGTCGCGGACGCGGCGTTCGAGGCGCCGGACCGTGCCGACGACCTGGTGCGCAAGGGCCCGGAACAGCCGGTCCCGGTCATGGGAAATGCGGAGCTGCTGCGCCGCGCGGTCGAGAACATTGTGCGCAACGCCACCTTCTATACCGCGGAAAAAACGCAGATCGATGTCGTGGTTGCGGAGACGGCGGGCCGCGCGTTGCTGACGGTCGCCGACCGCGGACCCGGCGTGCCGGACAGCGCGCTCGCGCATCTGTTCGAGCCGTTCTATCGCGTCGACGAGGCGCGGACCCGCGAGACCGGCGGCGCCGGGGTCGGGCTCGCCATCTGTCAACGCGTCGTTCAGTTGCACGGCGGCACGATCCGCGCCCGCAACGCCACCCCGCATGGGCTGGTCGTCGAGATCGACCTGCCAGGCGCTCTGCGCCGCTAGGCGAATCAAAGACATATCGGACGCGACTGTCTCCACACAACTCGACGCGCCGCCCCGCTAGCTTGTGCGCGTCACGGGTTGAGGGGGTTGTTCCATGCCGGTCGATCTGCTGCCGAACGCATCGTCCTTCGCGAAAGGTGGTTTCCGCGCGGGCGCGCTTGCGTCGGGCGCGGCCACCCCTCCCTCGTCCGCGCCGCGCCTACTCCTGGTGCCGGAAATTCACCCGCTGCGGGCGGCGAGCGAAGCCTGCATCCGCACCGTCTACGACCGTGTCTTCGGCGCGCGCGACATCGTCCTGCCGCCGGTTCTTCTCGCGTGGATCGGCGCCGACGGCCGCCCCCTCTGCGCCGCGGGGGTCCGCACCGCCGCCGACGGGTTCTTCTCCGAGACCTACCTGAACCTTCCGGTCGAGCGGGCGCTTCAGCGGCGCTGCGGCCGGCCTGTGGCGCGTGCAACGGTCATCGAGGTCACCACCCTGGCCAGCCGCAACGCCGAAGCCTCCATCCGGTTCGTTCGCGAGATTGCCCAATTCGCGCGGGAGGCCGGCTTCATGTGGTCCCTTTTCACCGCCACCGCGCGGCTGCGCAGGCTGCTGAACGATCTCGGCATTCCGATGTTCGTGCTGGCCGAGGCCGATTCGGGATGCGTGGCCGAGCCGGAGAAGTGGGGCAGCTACTATCGACATGCGCCACAGGTCTGCGCGGTGAAGGGCACGTGGCTCGAGGAGGGCCCGGCTCGTGCGTGAGCTGTTCGAGACCCTCGCGCGCCGTGCCGGGACCGTCGGCGACCGAGCCATGTTCGACGACGGCCGTACGCGGCTGGACGACCGGGCGCTGGCCCGCCGTGTCGCCGCGCTTTCCCGCGAAGTCGACCGCCTTCCGGCCGCCTCCGGTGTGGTCGGGCTGCTTGGCGGACAGAACGTCGAATGGATACTGGGCCAGCTCGCCATCTGGCACGCCGCAAAGACGGCGGTGCCGCTGCCGCCCTTCTTCCGCACCCCGCAGATCGGCCATGTCCTGCGCGACGCGAACGTGACGCACCTTCTCGTCACGCCCGAGGCAGTTCCTGTAGCGCGCGGCCTCGCTCTGCCCTTCACTGTAATTGGCGAGGCCGAGACCGACTTCGTCCTGCCCGAAAGGACGGATGCGTGCCAGGTGATCTACACTTCGGGCAGCACCGGCACGCCCAAGGGCATGGTGCTCGGCTCCCGCCAGATGATGTGGACCGCCCGCGCACTCGCCGGCGCGATCGAGGCGAGCGCCACCGATTCCTACCTTTCCATCCTCCCGCTCGCCATTCTCCTGGAGACGGTCTCCGCGCTCCTGATCCCGATGCTCGCGGGAGCACCCGTTCGCCTCGAGCCTGCCCTTACGGCCGCGTTCGACACGGTCGGCGGCACGGCGCTGGCCGCCGCCATCGCCGCGCGCCGACCGAGCTGCCTGGTTTTGGTTCCGCAGCTTCTGGCGCGCTGGGTGGACGCACTGGAGGAGAGCAGCGCGCTGGCACCGTCGAGCCTGCGCTTCGTCGCGGTCGGCGGCGCCGCTGTCGCGCCCGCCCTCGCCGACGCCGCATGGGCGCATGGCATTCCCGTGCATGAAGGCTATGGGCTCTCGGAATGCGGATCGGTGGTAGCGTTCAACCGGCCCGGACGGCGCAAGCCCGGAACGGCCGGCCGGCCGCTGCCCGGGCTCGACGTCGCCATCAATGATGGCGAGATCGTGGTTCGTAGCCCTTCGGTCATGAACCGATACCTGCATGGTGGGCCGGTGAACGGCGCATGGCGCACCGGCGACCTGG
Organism: uncultured Alphaproteobacteria bacterium; assembly: GCA_963817535.1. Classification (GTDB taxonomy): domain Bacteria; phylum Pseudomonadota; class Alphaproteobacteria; order MPNO01; family DASWLB01; genus CAWGHZ01. Next base: position 384,541 of record CAWFOW010000011.1, on the reverse strand, counting down.
GCGAATTCGATGCGGACGGCAACCTGATCGTCCGCGGTCGAACTCGACAACCTGATTATTACCCCGCTCGGCCGGAACGTCAGCCCGGAATGGATCGAGGCGCTGCTGACCGCCGACCCGCGCGTTGCCGCCGCTGCGGTCACGCATCTTGATGGCCCGCATCTGGTGGCCGCGCTGGTTCCGACCGTCCGAGGCGAGGACTGGTTCGCCCATGCCGCCATCGAAGAGATCGCCGCACTGGTCGATTCGTGCTGCCGCGACGTGCCCGCCTATGCGGTGCCGCGCGAGCTCGTCGTCGTCCCCGCGGCAACGCTCGCGCGGTTCGGCGGGCTGCGCCGCCAGGCGCTGCTCGATTCCTGCGCCGCTGCCCTGCGGTCGCGCTCCGCATCCGGCGCCAAGCCATCGGAGCGAGTGATCGGATGAGAGGGATGAACATGCACGACCAGTTGATCGCTGAAACGGCCCATGTGCGCGCCGAGTTCCTTTCGATCCCGCTGATCAAGCGCGGGCTCGACGGCAACGTGCCGCCTGCCCTGTACGTCGATTTCCTGAACCAGGCCTACCATCACGTGCGCCACACCTGCCCGCTCCTCTCGCTGGCCGCCGCGAGGACCGATGATGCGGACTACCGCGCGGCGCTCTACACCTATATCGGTGTCGAGCAGGGCCACGAGGATTGGATCCTCGAGGATATCGCCGCGATCACCGGTGACGCGACGGGCGCCGCCTTCGCCCCGCCGCGTCTGCCCTGCGCCGCGATGGTCGGATACGCCTACTACGCGATCGAATGGATCAGCCCTTACGCGCTGATGGGCATGGTACACGTGCTGGAAGGCTTGTCGATGCTGCTCGCCACGCGGGCGGCAAAGGCGATTAGCCGCAATTTCGGCCGGGCAGCAGGCGACGGGTTCCGCTACCTCACCTCGCACGGCGCATTCGACGTGGAACACACGGCATTCTTCCGTGAGGTGGTGAATCGGATTGAGCCGCCATGGGCCGGCGCCGCCATCATCCACTGCGCGCGGATGATGTACTGGCTGTACGGGAACATCTTCCGCGACCTCGACGCCAGCTTGGTGGAGATGAAGCATGACTCTTTCCGGTAAGACCGCTGTCATCACCGGTGCGGGCTCAGGCATCGGCCGCGCCGCCGCTGTGGAGGCCGCGCGACGCGGCATGCGGGTTGCGCTGGTGGGCCGCAGGCTGGAACCGCTGGAGGCGGCACACGCCTGCCTTCACGGCACGGAACACTTGGTCCTGACCGGCGACGTGACCGTGCCCGAGGCCCGCCGCCGAATCCGTGACGCCGTCGCCGCGAGTTGGGGCCAGCTTGACGTTCTGGTGAACAATGCGGGCCTGGTTGCCGCTGGCCCGCTTGCCGAGACGGACGATCAGTCGCTCTGCCGGCTGGCCGCGACGAATATCGTCGCGCCGCTCGCGATGGTGCGCGAGATGCTCACGCTGCTCGCTGCCGCGTCCGGCCGTGTCGTGAATGTCGGATCGATTCTTGGCGATGTCGCCTACCCGGTCTTCGCCGCCTACTCGGCCTCCAAGTTCGCATTGCGCGGAGGTTCGGACGCCCTGCGCCGCGAACTCAAGGGTGCCGGCGTCGGCGTCACCTACATCGCACCACGAGGTGCGCGCACCGCGGCAACCCGCGCCATCGCCCGCTACGTCGCACCGCTCGACATGCGACTCGACAGCCCCGACACCATCGCACGCACCCTTTGGGACGCAGTGGCACGCGGCAAGGCGGTCGTCTATCCGGGCCCGGCCGAGCGCGCCTTCGTCCTGGCAGAACGCCTGTTTCCGGCACTGATCGACCGGGCAATCGCCGCGAAATTCCGCAAAAGCGGTCTCGCAGGGGCAGGGCCCGAAGCCGCCAAAGCCGTTCCAACACCCGTCGCCGTGGGCGACAGCAAAGCCTGAATCGTGGAGACATTCCATGCTGCCGAAACTGAACCGCACGCTGGGCGTACTTGCCTGGGTGGTCGTGGTCGCGACCGCCTTGCCCGCACGAGCCGTCGATCCTCAACCGATGGATGCGGCGCTGCACGCGATTGCCCAGGAATGGGCCGAGATCACCTTTCGGATGACGGACGAGGATCAGCAGGCGAAACGCATGGACGCGCTGGTTCATCAGGCTGAAGCGCTGCATCGGCGTTTCCCGGGACGGGCCGAACCGCTGATTTGGCAAGCCGTCGTTACGAGCTCGGAGGCGCGCTACGCGGGTGGGTTCGGCGCGCTGGGATATGCGAAGCGCGCCCGGTCTCTCTTTGAGACCGCAGGGCGCATCGACTACCGGGCGCTCGCCGGCGCGGTGCCGACGAGCCTCGGTGCGCTCTATTACAAGGTTCCAGGATTCCCGCTGGGTTTCGGCGACGACGACAAGGCCCGCGGCTACCTGGAGCAGGCGCTGCAGATCAGCCCCAGCGGCCTGGATTCAAACTTCTTCTATGGCGACTTCCTTTACGAGCAGGAGGACTACGCGAAGGCGGCCACCGTGCTGCAACGCGCCCTTGCCGCAGCACCACACCCCGACCGGCCCGTTTGGGACGCAGGGCGGCGCGCGGAGGCGCGGGCGCTGCTCGCCAAGATCCACGAGAAGCTGGCCGCCGACCACTGAGCCTTACCACCGCAACTTGAAACTCTGGACGAAAATCGGGCGCCAGCTCCGAACCCCAGTGGGCCCGGCCGGCCGCGTGGCCGGCCGGGTCATGCACTGGGGCAACGCGCGCCCGAACGCCCTGGCCGTCTCTGCACTGGGGATCCGCCCGTCCGACCGGGTGATCGAGCTCGGCTGCGGACCGGGCCACGCCCTGAGCCTTGTGGCTCCCCTGGTCGCCGACGGCAACGCCACCGGCATCGACCGGTCGGCCGTCATGCTGGATCAGGCTGCCGTCCGCAACCAAGCCGATCTGCAGAGCGGCCGCGTGCGGCTCTGCCAGGCCAGCTTCGATTCGCTGCCCTTCGCCGCGGGCGGGTTCGACAAGGCTTTGGCGGTGAATGTAGCCTATTTCTGGCAGGAGCCCGCGCCAATCCTGGCTGAGCTTCGCCGCGTGTTGCGCCCGGGCGGGCGCCTGGTGATCTATGTTACCGACGAGACGACCATGCGGCGCTGGCCCTTCGCCGGGCCTGATACGCACCGCCACTTCGACCCGGCGCGACTCGCCGCGATGCTCGCCGCAGGCGGGTTCGACGATCCCTCCGCCATCGCGCCGGTGCAGATTGCCCGTGGCATCGCCGGCCTGATCGCAACGGCAACGACACCGACAACGTGCGCAACTGCGTCCTGATCATCATTGCCTTCGGCGTGAACCGGTCCATGGGTTCTACCGCAGGCCGGTGGCGGACGGCGTTTCAACTTGCACACGGCGAAGCTGCGCACCATCGCCATTGATAAGACCAGGACTCTGAAACGTGGGCAGCTGCAGACCGCCGACAACTGCAAAATCGGCTACACGACGTCGAACCGGGCCATCATGTGGTGGTCCTCGTGACCCAAATTGTGGCAGTGGAGGACGTAGCGGCCGGGATACGGACCGAAGCGCGCAATAACCTTTACCTCGTCCCCTTTGGCGAGACGCACCGTATCCTTCCAGCCCGTCTCGTGCGGTGGCGGCGCTGCCCCGTTTCGCTCCAATACTTGGAAATGCACCAGGTGGATGTGGGTGGGATGGATGCTCAGCCCCGGAAAAATCGAACGTGGATGCGTGAGGTGCCAGATCTCGGATGTCCCAAGCCGCGGGGCAGCATCGATGCGGTCGGGGCCGAACGATTTGCCGTTGATGTCCCACGACACCGGCGGAAAGTTGAAGGCGAGCTCGAGATCGTTGACCAAGTCGAACCGGCGCGTGCGGGCGGCGTCCGCGGGTCGCAGCCGTTCGAACGACACCAATCGTTCGGGCAGCGGGGGATCGCCGGTGGGCCTCGGCCCGGTCACCTCGAACGCCATGATCTCCGACGTCGGCAAGGTGCCTTCGGCGTCGTGCAAAACTTCTTGCGCTCCTGGCTCGTACGCGGCGAAGTCGATGACGATCTCGGAGCGCTCGGCCATGGCGAGAGGAATTCGGTCGAGCACGATCGGTTCCGGCAATAACCCTGCATCGGTCGCAATCTGGACAAGCTTCCGCCCCGAGCCGAGCGCGAGGGTGAGCGTCTGGGCGTTGCAGGCGTTGAGGATGCGAAGGCGGTATTTGCGCCGCTCGACCCGGAGGCGCGGCCAGGGCGCGCCATTCACCAACACCACGTCGCCTTGCGCACCGAGATGGCCGCGATTGTCATAGTCGAACGCGCCGTCGGCGCGAAACGCCCGCACGCATATCATCAGCGGAATGTCGTAAGCGCCGCGCGGCAGGGCGAGGGCGCGCTCCTCCGCGTTTTCGACCAGGTAGAAGCCGGCGAGGCCCATATAGACGTTGCGTCCGGTGAAATCCATCGCATGGTCGTGATACCAGAGCGTCGCCGCACGCTGAGCGTTCGGGTAGACATGGGTCTTCACGTCAGTGGGCGGCGGCTTTCCAGACTTCGCGATCTGGTTGAGCGACGGGACGGCGCTGCACAGCGGCAGGTCGGCAGGAAACCCGACAGGCACGATCAAATCCGTCGGGAACCCGTCCGACGCGCTCGGCGTCACGCCGCCGTGCAGGTGCACCACGGTCGGCTGCGCCAGACGGTTGCGATGCGTGATGATCGTCTTGCGGCCCGCGCGGGCGCGGATCGTCGGACCTGGAAACATGCCGTTGTAGCCCCAGACCGGCGTATCGAGCCCGGGCAGGATGCGCGCCCGGCCCGGACGCTGCACGATCTCGTAATAGTCGGCCTCTGTACCGGATCGGGTGGGCGCCAGCACGGGCGGGATCGGAAGCTCCGTCTCGAACTTGCGAACCAGCGGGCTCGCCGCCGGCGCAGTTCCGACCACGACTTCGCCCAGCGCGCCGGCCAGGCTTGCCGCACCGAGCGCGGCGGCGCGCCGGAGAAGCATTCGGCGGGACAGCCGGGACAGCGTCATCACCGCGAACGCCAACCCGACGGCTCGATTTCGCCGAGCGACTCATCGCTATCGGCGAAATTTCGGTGAGCCCCGTTCAGAGTGGCCACGACGAGCACGCCGACGCCGGCCCACACGACCGCAAGAACGTAACCCGCCAGCACATCCGTCACGTAACGGACGCTCAAAAATATCCGGCTGAAGCCGACGAGCAGAACACAGGCCGCTGTGACTGTCGCGACGGAAACTCGAACGCGGTTGTGCCGCGGGAATTGCCAGACAAAGAGAAGGCCAATGAAGCCATATGCCGCGGCCGCGCCGGCGGCGTGGGCGCTGGGAAAGGACGGCGAGCTTGCGGTCACGCCGACAATGAAAGACGGACGGTGGCGATCGACAAGGTGTTTCACCGCCCAAACGGTCAGTTCCGTGCCCATATAGTAGGTCCAGAGTCCGCCAATGAGCCGCCACCGCCCGCGAACCCAAATCAACCCCGACACCACCACAAGAAGCGGGGTGAGAGCGGAACTCGCGCCGCCCCGGGTGATCCACAGAAACACGTCCACCAGCGGCGACGTCCCCTCGGGCGTGAAGAACGCATTGGCAATCGCGTCGAACTGCTGCACGGTCGACACTCACGCCACGGCGAGCGCCAAGCCGGCGAACGTCCCGCCGCCCGGAATCACAGCGAGGATCACACCACGGTGGCCGGTCATTAGGCCCGGCCTCCCTGACCGGCCGAAGAGCGGGAAGCCGTGGAGGAAAACGCGAGCGTGACCTTGAGGCCGGGTTCGTTGTCGGAAAGCGTGATGGCGATGCCATGGATATCCGCCACCGCGGCGACCAGGGACAGGCCAAGCCCGCTTCCGGCGGTAGAACGGCTCGCATCAAGACGGTAGAAGCGCTGGAACACCTTTTCCCGCGCCTCGGGCGGAATACCGAGTCCGGAATCGGCGACGACACCGACCACCCCACCCGGCTCACGCCGCAGGCCGATTTCGATACGCGTGCCCTCAGGCGTGTGGCGGATCGCGTTTTCGACGAGGTTGGCCAGCATCTGGGTCAAAAGCTCGCGGTCGCCCCGAATTTCCAGTCCCGGTTCGACGGCAGCGTCGAGAGCTCGACCGCTGTCCTCGGCGACCGGCGCATAGGCCTCGGCGATCGACTCGAACAGTTCGGAGAGTTCCACCGCGGAGAAGGCAGCGCGCCGCGTGCCGGCTTCGATCTGCGCGATGCGCAGCAACGCGGCGAACGTTCCAAGGATCGAATTGGTATCGACGATCGCCTCGTCGATGGCGGCGCGATATTCTTCGGCGCTGCGGGTATGGCCCTGGATGGTTTCCAGGCGCTGCCTCAGCCGGGTGAGCGGGGTCCTGAGGTCGTGGGCGATGTCGCTCGAAACCTGCCTGAGGCTCTCCATCAGCGCCTGCACGCTGTCGAGCATCCGGTTGACGTTGACGGCGAGGCTGTCCAGCTCGTCGCCGGTCCCGCGCGTCGGCACCCGGTCCGACAGGTTGCCGTCGATGATCGCGCGGGTTGTCCGGTTCATGGCGTCGACACGGCGCAAGAAGCCCAGGCTCATCAGGACGCCGCCCAGCGCTCCCAGGACGACAGTGGCGCCGAACGCCCAACCGAATGCCTGAACGATGGCTTCCTTGAGCTCGATGATGCGGTGCAAATCGTCGCCCACGACAAGCGCCGCGCCGCCGGGCAGCCGCTTGCCAAATGCGAGGAGGCGGTGGTCGCCCTCGCCGCCCGGCGTTTGGTCGGCCGGAAAGGGGCGTTCGAACAGCCCGACCTTCGGCGCGAAGGCGGGCAGGTTGCCGGCGAGCTTCTGGCCTTGCGCGTCGAGCAGAAGGTAGTAGTGCGGCGTGCGCGGGCCCGATGCGAGGCGCTGGTCGATCTCCCGCGCGACGCGGTCGGGCGCGTCTCCTTCCGAGGTGAGTGCCGCAGCCTCATCCGTGACCGAGGTGACGACCTGGTCGCGGAGCGCCTTTGCCGTATCCCAATAGATCACGCCGAACAGGATTGCGACAGACAGGCCGAACAGGCCGGCGTAAAGCGCGGCCAGCCGGAAGCCCGTGGTGCGGAAGATCCTAGTCGGGTGCACGGATGGTGTAGCCCGCCCCGCGGACCGTACGGATCAGCTCGGCGCCGAAGCCGCGGTCGACCTTGCTGCGCAGCCGGCTGATGTGGGTTTCGACCACGCTGGTCTGCGGATCGAAATGGAAGTCCCAGACATTCTCGAGCAGCATGGTGCGCGTCACCACGCGGTCGGCATGGTGCATGAGGTATTCGAGCAGCTTGAATTCCTGCGGCTGCAGCTCGATGCGCTTCCCGGCACGGGTGACGGCGCGTTTCAGGAGGTCCATCTCGAGGTCTGCGACTCGCAGCGTCGTCTCCACAGCGGCCATCGGCGGCCGGCGCGCCAGCGCGTTGAGCCGCGCCAGAAGTTCCGCGAACGCGAACGGTTTGACCAGATAGTCGTCGCCGCCTGCCTCGAGCCCGGTCACCCGATCGTCGATCCCGCCCAGCGCGGTCAGAAACAGCACCGGCGTCTTGACCCCGGCGCCGCGTAGGGTCCTGACGAGCCCGAGCCCGTCGAGGCCGGGCAGCATACGGTCGACGATCACCACATCGTAGGATTCGCCGGCCGCCAGCATCAGGCCGGCTTGGCCGTCGGACGTGTGATCGACGGTGTGGCCATGCTCCTTCAGGCCGCCCGCGATGTAGGCGGCGGTCTCGGCGTCGTCCTCGATCAGCAATATCTTCAACGTTGCACGTTCCGTTGCCCGGCGCCGGATTCCAGCCCCTCCCCCGTCAGCGTCATGTAAAGCACGATCGCGGCGATGCAGGCGAGGAAGATCGAGCTTGTCACGACAGTGCCGAGCCCGACCCCGCCCTCGGCGACCGGCTGAGACAGGAAATCGCCGAACGATGCGCCGACCGGTCGCGTGACGATGTAGGCCAGCCAGAACGCCAGGATCGCGTCCATATTGAGGACGTAGTAGGCGAAGGCGATAAGTCCTACGATCGTCCCATAGACCAGACCGGCGGCCAGATAGCCGATCCCCATCCGCTCGGCCACCAGATCGCCAGCCGACGTGCCGAGGGCGAAGGTGAAAAGTATGGCGAGCCAGTAGAACGCTTCGCGCCGCGTCGTGTAGATCGAATGGATCGAAAGCGTGCGCTCGACGCCATACCACCCGGCGAACGTAGCGGCGAGGCCAGCACCGAAGGCGATCGTGGTAGCTTCGAGGCTGACGCCAAGATTGTCTACGAGGTTGTCGCTGATGAGTGTTCCGACGACGCTGATCAGGACGACCGCGAGCCAATAAACCCTCGGAACGTATCTCCGCTGTTTGAACTGCAGAGCCAGCGCCGCGACAAGGACCGCCGACATGATCCACGACGTCGTCGCGAGGCCGAGGCCCAGATTCTCGGCGAGGAAGTCGGCGGCGGTTTCCCCGACGGTCACCGCCATCAGCTTTACCAGCCAGAAGTCCGGCGTGACCCGTGGCACGCGATTATAGAAGGCAACGGATCCGCCGGCAGGAGGAACCTCGTTCGCGAGCGTCGCCATGGCGGCTCCCTAGCTGGTGTCCGGCCGCGGCCGGAATGGATTGCGAAAGCGCCGGCCCGCCATGCACGCGGGGCGGCGGCTCCGGGCGCTAATCCTCGTCGTGGTCTTCGTGCTCGTGGTGCTCGCGATGCCCGTGATGATGGTCCTCGTCGCGGTCCTCGTCCTCCTCCGCGGCGGAAACCCGCACCACCTTCCCGGCGGAATCGACCGTCACTTCGTTCACCGTCTGGCCCTTCGCAACCTCGATCCGGTAGAACACGATGCCTTCGACATCCCGGACACGGGCCTCGACCGCACGGGCACCGGTCTTCGCCTTGGCCGCGTGAATGGCAGCCCCGAGAGTCGTAGGTGCGGCCGCAATCTCCGCCATCTCGTCGCCGTCGTCGCGATCCCCGCGGCCCGTCTTGGCCTTCGTTCCGATGACCTTGCCGGTGTCCGGGTCGACATAGACCAGGGACAGCGCGCCCTTGGAAAGGACCCGGACCTCGTAGGCGGGTTTGCCGTTTTCCTTCTCGAATTCGACTTTCATGGCACGTCCACCTGTCTGCTGCTCGGCCGTTGCGACCGCAGCGGCGACGGAGGTCTGGGCGGCCAGCGCAAGGGTCGCTTCGTCCCGGTCGTGGTGACGGTCTCGGGCCTGCGCGCCGGCGGCGATGCCCAACCCGACGACGGTGGCAAGCGCCGCCTGCAAGGTCTTCGAACGATTCATATGTGATCTCCGATGGCTGCCGCGCTCGCGATGAGCGCGCGTTGGGCCGAGTGTCGCGGTTCCGACCTTGCCGCAGCGTTGTCGGAACCATACGGCTTCGTATGGTTTGGACCCCTACGCCGCCGTTTCGCCGGGATGGCGGCCGGCGCGCTGCGGGATCAACATCAGGCAGGCGAGGATGAACGCGCCGATCACCGCGGAGGCCACCGGCCGGCTGAGCGCAAGCCCGCCATGGTCGAGCGGCTTGTCGAGGAAGTCGCCCACCGTCGCGCCGAGCGGCCGCGTCAGGATGAAAGCGGACCAGAACAACAGGACGCGCGAAACGCTCGTCCAAAAGTAGAGTGCCGCAACGACCGCAAGCGCCGCTCCGAACACGACCGCGCCGCCCAGATAGCCGAGGCCGGACGTATCGGCCATCCAGTCGCCGAGGGCCGTCCCGAGAGTTTGGGAGATGGTGATCGTCGCCCAATAGAACGTCTCTACTCGCGGCGTATTGACCGTCTGCACCGACACAGATCCCTCCGCCCAGTGCCAGAGGGCGAGAGTGGCCAAGAGGCTCACGAGCAGAAGGGACGAGCCCCCGGTGTAGCCGATGCCCAACGACCGGTCGGCGAAGTCGGCGAGGGTTGTACCGGCGGTGGTGGACGCAACGATCGTCGCCCAGTAGAGCGACGGATGGAACTCTTTCGCCCGGATCTGCGCGATCACCAGGCCGGCGAGGACCGACAGAAATATGGCTGTGCCGGCGAGATAGCCGAGATTCATCGTCATGGTGACGGTGTCGCCGCCGGTCTCGCCCAGGGTGGTTGCGGCGATCTTGATGATCCAGAAGCCCAAGGTGACAGCGGGCACCTTGGTCAGATTCGACGCTTTGCTCACGGAAGAATCCTTATCGCTGAATGGCGATTGAAATGCGCGCGGCGGGGAGCCGGAAATTGCCAAGCCCGGCTCCTCGCTATCGGGTCAGTCGGCGTCCGGTCCCTCGATGCTGCTTTCGAGGAGCTTGCCGGTCTTGGCATCGACGCCGACCTCGTGCGTCTTCCCGCCCGCCCGGATGTCGAACGAGTAGCGGAGCCCGCTGCCGCCGCGCTCCTTTTCCAGTTCCTGATCGGTGATCGCGCCCTGCACGGCCTTCAGGGCAATGGCGCGCGCCTGATCCAGGCTGATCGTCGCCTCATGCGCATATTTCTCGCCGGCGTAGTGCTGGCCGGATCCTTCGGCTGCGAGGGCGGCGCCGGCCGCGCCGATCGCGCAGGCGGCCGCGGTGGCGAGGGCAATGATCTTCGGACTACGCATGCTGTCTGTCTCCATGTTTCAGTCACGAGGCCGCCTCGTACGGCCCTTCGACCACAAGATGGGACGCCAAGCTTGCCGCACGATTGGCCGCGCCTTACAGATTTGTAACTCCCGCCGCCCGATACTCCGGGTTACGGTCTCGATCCCCGCACCGAACCTTTCCTTCGTCGTCAGGCTCCTTGACAACGATATTGTCGCCAATGCTTCGTTATGGCCCTTTCAGGGCAAAAGCCGCGCGCGCCGGCGAACGGCGAGATGGGGCCGCAGTGATGACCTGGAACCGCACCACGTCCGACATCCTTCGCTTGGTCGCGTTCGCCGCGGGCCTGGCCGGGTGCGCGAGCTATCATGAGCTGCCGCTCGCCAAGCGGACGAGTCTTGCGACCGGTCTCGGCGGTCTCGACACCACGCTCCCCGCTCATGCGGGCCGGACCATGCGGCGGATCGACATCTCGAAGCCGCTTGGCCTCGACGAGGTCGGGCGTCTCGCCATGCTCAACAATCCCGACCTGAAGTCGGAGCGGGGCGAGCTTGCCACGGCGCGCGCCGGCGTAACCCAGGCGAAGGTGCTGCCGAATCCGTCGGTCGGGGTCGGCTACGAGGTGCTACTCGGCGGCGCGGGAGATGTGGGCGCTTGGACCGCCTCGCTCTCCCAGAGTGTCAACCAGCTCGTCACCTATCGGCGACGGGTCGCCGCCGCGAACGCGACGGTCGCGCAGGTCGATGCCGGCCAGCTTTGGCGGGAATGGCAGGTCGCGCAGAAGGCGCGTCTCCTCGCTCTCGACATCTACTGGGAGGACGAATCGACTCGCCTTGACAAGCGCGAGCTGGCTCTGGTCAACGGCGAGCTGGCGACGGTGCGCCAGGCAGTGGAGGCGGGCAATCTCGACCTCTCCGCCCTCGCGCCACTGGAGTCCGCCCGTGCGGGCGCGGAGCAGTCACTCGCCACGCTCGATCTCGCCCGGCTCAAGGATTGGCAGGCGCTCGACGCCATGCTCGGCCTCTCGCCGGACGTGCGATTCGATATCGCCCGGCCCGACCTTCCGGCGACACCCCCCAATATTCCCGCGCTGATCGACACGCTGCCCCGTCGGCGCCCCGACCTGGTGGCGTTGCGGCTGGGCTACCGGTCGTCCGACGAAAGCGTCCGGGCGGCCATTCTCGGCCAGTATCCGGCGTTCGTGCTGGGGGGCACGTGGAGCTCGGACACGTCGAACGTGCGGTCCGCCGGGCCGAGCTTCACCTTCGATCTGCCGATCTTCGACCGCAATCAGGGCCAGATCGCCCAGGCACGCGCCCAGCGCCTACTGTTGCGCGAGCAGTACCAGGCGCGGCTCGACGGAGCGGTCGGCGACGTGCACGGGCTCGCCGCCCAGGAGCGCAGCGTCGCCGCCGCGCTGGTCCAGGCGCGCGCGGCCGATCGCACTGCGGATCGGCTGGCGCGGTCGGCCGAGGCCGCCTATCGCCAGGGGAATCTCGACCAGCGCAGCCTCGCCGACTACCAGACGACGGCGCTTCAGCGACGGCTCGAAGTGGTCGGGCTCGAACGCAGCCTGGGCGAGGCGCGCATCACCCTCGCCGTCGAGCTGGGGCTTGGCCTTCCGACCACCCGTGTCGCCGTTCCGATCGCTGGGGACGTGCAATGAGGGCTGCACTTCCACTGCGTATCGCCGCGCTGCTCGCCGCTTCCGTGCTCCTTGCTGCCGCAGACGGCGAGCCGGAGGCGAATGCACCGAGCGTGCTGGTGACCGCGACGAAGCTCGAGACCGGCAGCCTGCCGCAGACCGTCACGGCCTATGGCAGCGTCGAGCCGGCATCGGAGGCGCGCGAGACCGTGATGGCGCCCCTCGCCGCCCGGATCGACGAAATCTATGTGCGGCGCGGGGAAGAGGTGGCCAAGGGCACGAAGCTGATCCGCCTGCTGCCGAGCCCGGCCGTGGCCACGTCCTATACCCAGGCCCAGTCGGCGCTCCAGGTCGCCCGCCAGCTCGTCGTTCGGACGCGCAAGATGGTGAGCCAGCACCTCGCCACCCAGCAGCAGCTTGCCGATGCGGAGAAGTCCGAGTCCGACGCGCAGGCGGCCCTCGCCGCACTGCGCGCCCTAGGCGCCGGCGGGCCCAGCGTCTTCCGCGCTCCATTCGACGCCGTTGTCACCGCGATATCGACCAACCGCGGGGCGCTCGTGTCCGAAGGCACCACCCTCCTCGATCTCGCCCAGCCAGAGGGGCTGGTCCTGAAAGTCGGTGTGGTGCCGGCCCGCGCCGCCGCCATCGCGCCCGGCCAGAGCGTCGCCGTCACGCCGATCGGAAGCGCGGCGTCCATCAACGGCACCGTCATGCTGACCGCCGCGATCGTCGACGCCGCGAGCGGGCTCGTTCCTGTGGAGATAGCCCTGCCGACGAAGGGATTCCGGGCGGGCGAGATGGCCACGGCCGAGATCACCACGGGGCGCGTTAGCGGCTATGTGGTGCCGCACCAGGCGATCCTGATGAACGACGCCGGCAAGCCCTATGTCGTGCAGGCGGTGAACGCCCGCGCGAAGCTCGTCCCCGTGAAGGTGCTGGTGGCCGGCGGCGACCGGGACGTGATTGCCGGCCCGCTGAACGGCACGGCGCCCCTGATCCTCGACGGCAATTACCAGCTCGAGGACGGCATGAAGGTCCGCTTCGCCGCATCGGACGGGAAAGCGGCGAAGTGAATTTCGTCGCCTGGATCGAGCGCCACCGCCGCTCGCTGCTGTTCGTATCGTTCGCGCTCGCGATTGCCGGCATCTTCGCCGGGATCGGGCTGCCGGTCGGACTGTTCCCGGTGACCAACTTTCCGCGCATCCGGGTCAACGTCGATGCGGGATCGATGCCCGCCAAGCAGATGCTGATGGAGGTGACCGAGCCGCTGGAACAGGCGGCGCGGACCGTGCCCGGCACCGTCGACGTGGTGTCAACCACGTCACGCGGATCGGCGCAAATCCTCGTCGACTTTCCCTGGGGCTCGGACATGAACCAGGCGCTGCTGCGGGTCGATACCTCCTTCGCGCGCGCCTTGCCCGACCTGCCGGCGGGCACGACCTACGACGCCATCCAGATGAGCCCCGCCATCATCACCCCGTTCGTGTCGTACGCCCTGGTCTCGAAATCGGTGCCGTCCGCCGCGCTCCGCCGCCTCGCGATCTACCAGCTGACACCACTCCTCGCGGGCATCCCGGGCGTGCGGAAAGTGGGCGTTCTGGGCGGCGAGACGCCCGAGGTCCAGGTCGCGGTGAACCCGGAAAAGCTGCGCGCCTACGGCCTAACCTTGGACGCCGTGTCTAAGGCATTGTCCGAGACGAACTCGGTAAAGGCGGTCGGAAGGCTCGAGGACAACGACCTGCTCTACCTCGCGGTCAGCAACAACGCCTTTGACTCGGTCAAATCCGTGCAGGACGTGGCGCTGCACACCGGCGCGGCGGGCATCGTCAAGCTGGGCGAGATCGCGAAAGTCTTCATGGGCAGCGTGCCGCAATGGCTTCTGGTCGATGTCGACGGGCAGCCCGCGGTGACGGTCGATGTCTACCAACAGGATAGCGCCGATTCCCTGTCCCTGCAGACCGCGGTGCAGAAACGGCTCGATTCGTTCATGAAGACGCAGCCAAAATCGATCCGGCTCACAAAGTGGTACGACCAGACGGAGCTGGTCCGCTCGTCAATCGCCGCGGTCGAGGAGGCGATCCTGATCGGGCTGGTGTTCGCCGCGTTCGTGCTGCTCGCCTTCCTCCGCAACTGGCGCGTGACCCTAGTCGCGATGACCATCGTGCCGCTGTCGATCGCCGTGACCATCCTGCTGCTCTCGCTTCTCGGAATGACGTTCAACATCATGACGCTGGGCGGCATCGCGGCCGCGATCGGCCTTCTCGTCGACGACGTGATCGTGATGATCGAGCACATCGCGCGCCGGGCCGGCGTGCCAGGCGTCGAGAACGCGCGAGCGACCGTTCTTCACGCGGCGCGCGAGTTCCTGCCGCCATTGATCGGCTCCAGCCTCGCCACCATCATCATCTTCATTCCGCTCGCCTTCCTCACCGGCGTCACCGGCGCGTTCTTCAAGTTCCTGTCTCTTACCATGGGCGCGGCGCTGATCATCTCGTGGATCCTGACCGCGTTCACGGTGCCCCTCCTCGCGCGCAGCGTGGTCCGGTTCGACCGCTGGCAGGACCCGGCGCATGGGCGCGAGACCTGGCTGCGCCGGACCCACGGACGCGTGCTCGCTACGCTGTTCGCCCATCCCTGGCTGATCCTGCTGGGCGTCGTGATCCTGGGCGGCGTCGGTACCTACGCCTACACCAAGGTCGGCACCGGCTTCCTGCCGCGCATGGACGAGGGCGGATTCATCATCGACTACGAGACGCAGCCGGGCACGTCGCTGACCGAGACCAATAGGGAGCTTTCCGAGGTCGAGGCAATCCTGAAGAAGGACCCGAACGTGGAGGCTTTTTCACGCCGCACCGGGGCCGGAATTGGCGGCGACTTCGTCGAGGCCTACCAGGGCGACTTCTTCGTCAAGCTGCTCCCTCCAGCGCAGCGGCCCCCGATCTGGGACGTGATGGACGAGATCATCGCTAAGATCGCCGACCAGGTGCCCGGCATCCGCATGGACGTGACGCAGCTCATGGGCGACCTGATCGGCGACATGGTGGGCCGGAAGCAGCCGGTGGTGATCGCGCTCAGCGCCAAGAACCCGGACGTTTTGGGCGCGGTCGCCAGGAAAGTGGCCGACGCCGTCGCCAAGGTGCCGGGGATCGAACCCTCCTCGGTGAACAATGGGGTGGTCCCGGCCGGCGACGCGCTCGACATCCGCGTCGATCCCGCCGCGGCGGCGATGGAGGGCGTGACGCCCGCCGACGTCGAGGCGCAGATGCACCACTACCTGAACGGAGCCGTGGTGACGCGGTATCTCGGCAACGTCCAGGACGTGGGCGTGCGGCTCTGGCTCAAGGGCGGCAAGGGCAAACTCACCCGTGACCAGCTCGCCGACCTGCCGATCCGGGCGGCCAACGGACACGTGTTCCCGCTCGGGACCGTCGCAAAGATCGCGTTCGTGTCCGGCGAGCCCGAGATCAACCGCGACAACCTGCAGCAGATCGTGCCGGTCACGGCCGAGATCGGCGGCGGGTACGATTTGGGCACAGTCATCGGATCGGTGCAGCACGTGCTGAACCGGCCGGGCCTAATTCCCAACGGGGTCTACTACTCGATCGGCGGCACCTACAAGCAGCAGCAGCTCGCCGTCCAGGGCATGATCAAGGTGTTCGCTGCGGCGGTCCTCGCCGAGATCGTGTTGCTCCTGTTCCTGTACGAGCGTTTCACGATCCCGATCATCATCGTCGCGAGCTCGCTGATCTCGACCGCGGCCGTGTTCGTCGGCCTCTGGACCACCGGTGTCGAGCTCAACATCACTGCGATGATGGGCATGGTCATGATCATCGGCATGGCGACCGAGATGGCGATCTTCCTGGTCTCCGAATACCAGGCGCTGGAGCGGACCCTGCCGCCGCGCCAAGCTCTTACGGAGGCGGCGCTCAACCGGCTGCGGCCGATTACCATGAGCACGCTGGCGATGATCCTCGCCCTCCTGCCGCTCGGCGCCGCGATCAGCGGCTCGGGCGACCAGATGCTCCAGCCCCTCGCCATCGCCATCATCTTCGGCATCGCGGTCCAGCTCCCGCTGGTCCTTTTCGCCATGCCGGTGGTGATCTGGCTAGTCATGCAGAATGAGTTCCGCTCAAGAATCCGGGCAATAGAAACGATCACCGGCTCTTCGCTACCCGGATGAGGCGCCAATGGGAATCATTGACGCCCGCGGAAAGGCGGACGCGGCGGCAGATGACTCACGGCCCTCAGGTGCCAAACCTTCCGTGTCTGCGAATTTGCACCCGCATTCCATCGACCGAGTAGGTCCTCGACCCGGGTCGCTCCGATCGACCCGGCCGGCCCGTCCCGATCGAGATCGCAAGGGACCCCCGGCGGTTTGCTAGAAACGGTCGTTAGAATTTCCAACGGCAAAGGTTGGCCCTACGGTCCCGACGCCGCGACGCGCGCCATGCGGTCCCGTCCGGGAAATGTGCCCCAAATTGTGCCCCAGATACGAAGGGCCGCTCTCGCGAGCGGCCCTAAATTATTGGAAAGATTGGTCGGAGCGACAGGATTTGAACCTGCGACCCCTTGACCCCCAGTCAAGTGCGCTACCAGACTGCGCCACGCTCCGGCCGTGAGCGCGCGAGACTAAGGGCCAAGGCGGGGCGAGGCAACGGGATTCGCGTCGCGGCCGGTTGCCGCTCGATCGGGATATTTTTTAGCTTTCTGCGACCAGCGTGCGGAGCGCCTCGAGCTCGGCAAGCACCGCCTCGAGCTCGGCGCGCGTCGCGTCGTCGCCGGCCTCGGGCGCGGCGGCGGCCGACAGCGGCTGCGCCACCGGCGCGCGAGCAGTCGGCGGCGAAGGTGCTGGTGGCGCATCCCCGGCGGTCGCGGCCGAGGGCGGGTCGGCAGCCCGCAGCGACGGACGCGCCGCACCCTCGCGCAGCAGCTTCTGCACGCCCTTGATGGTGTAGCCGTCGGCATAGAGGAGCTGGCGGATGCGGCGCAGCAGTTCGACATCCTCGGGCCGATAGTAGCGCCGGCCGCCGCCGCGCTTCAGCGGGCGCACCTGGGCGAACTTGGTCTCCCAGAAGCGGAGCACGTGCTGCGGCACGTCGAGGTCGCCCGCCACCTCGCTGATCGTACGGAAGGCTCCCGGCGACTTGGCGGGCCGACGGGTCGCTGGCGCGGGGTCCGCCGTGGCGTTCATTGCGGCGCGCCGGGCGGCGGCGGTACGGGCGCGGGCCCGGCATCCTGCTCGGCCTGCGTGTCGTTGATGCGGCTCTTGAGGACGTTCGAGGCGCGGAATACCAGCACGCGGCGCGGCTGGATCGGCACCTCCTCGCCGGTCTTGGGGTTGCGCCCGACGCGCTGGCCCTTCTGGCGCACCGAGAAGCTGCCGAACGAGGAGATCTTGACGCTCTCGCCCCGGGCCAGCGTCTCGGCCAGCTCGCCGAGAACCGATTCGACGAGGTCGGAGGATTCGTTGCGGGACAGCCCGACCTCCTGATACACCGCCTCGCTCAGATGCGCGCGGGTGATTGTCCGCTCGGCCATCTCCAGCCCCCTCCGCGTTTGACGCGCGACTTTAACGGACCGCACAAACCCCGTCAATATCAGCGGGATATGTGAAAATCTTCATGTAGCGATTTGCCAGGGCGACGATGCCCGCTACCAGCGGATCAGGCTCGCTGCCCAAGTAAATCCGCCGCCCATCGCCTCGAGAAGCAGGAGCTGGCCCCGCTTGATGCGTCCGTCGCCGACCGCCTCGGAGAGCGCGAGCGGAATCGAGGCGGCCGAGGTGTTGGCATGCCGGTCTATGGTCACCACGACCTTCTCGGGCGCGAGGCCGAGCTTGCGGGCCGTGCCGTCGAGGATGCGCCGGTTGGCCTGGTGGGGCACCAGCCAGTCGACCTCGGACGCGGTGAGCCCATTGGCCATCAGCGCCTCGTCGACGACCGCGGTGAGATTGGTGACGGCGTGGCGGAACACCTCCTTGCCCTGCATCCGGACATGGCCGGTCGTGCCGGTCGAGGACGGCCCGCCATCGACATACAGCATATCGTGCTGCCGCCCGTCGGAATGGAGATGGCAGGAGAGTATGCCCCGGTCGGACTTGCCGCCGGTGCCCTCGCCCGCCTGCAGCACCACGGCGCCCGCCCCGTCGCCGAACAGCACGCAGGTCGAGCGGTCCGACCAGTCGAGGATGCGCGAGAAGGTCTCGGCGCCGATCACCAGCGCCGTGTTGGCCTGCCCCAGCCGGATGAAATTGTCGGCGACGTTGAGGGCGTAGACGAAGCCGGAGCACACCGCCTGCACGTCGAACGCGGCGCCGCGCGTGCAGCCCAGCTTGGCCTGGACGCGCGTGGCGGTCGCCGGGAAGGTCTCGTCCGGCGTCGCGGTCGCGAGCACGATCAGATCCAGCGCCTCCGGCGCGACGCCAGCGGCGGCCAGTGCCTTGCGCGAGGCCGCGACCGCCAGGTCGGAAGTCATCTCGCCCTCGGCCGCGACATGGCGCTCGCGAATGCCGGTGCGCTGGACGATCCACTCGTCCGACGTGTCGACCATCCGGGCCAGGTCATGGTTCGTCAGAACGCGTTCGGGAAGATACGCCCCGCAGCCGAGCACGACGGATCGGAAGGTCATCAGGATGCGGCGAGGCTTTGCTGGACCGGAAGCTTGTCCGCGCCGAACACTTCCAACTCCTTGGTGATCACGCCGTTGAAGCCGTTGACCGCCATGTCGACCGCCACGCCGATGGCGTTGGCGAAGCCGACCGTGTCGGTGCCGCCGTGGCTCTTGACCACGATGCCGTTGAGCCCGACCAGCATGGCACCGTTGTAGCGGCGCGGATCGAGCCGGGCGCGCAGCTTTTTCAGCGCCCGCCGGGCCAGGAGATAGCCGAGCCGCGAGGACAGCGAGCTGCGGAAGGTGCGCGCCAGGAACTCGGAATAGAGCTTCGCCGTGCCTTCCGCGGTTTTCAGCGCGACGTTGCCGGAAAAACCGTCCGCGACCACCACGTCCGACGTGCCGCGCGTGATGTCGTCGCCTTCGACGAAGCCATGGAACCGGATCAGATTCGAGGCGCGCAGCATGGCGGCGGCGCGGCGCAGCTCCTCGTGGCCCTTCGATTCCTCGGAGCCGACATTGAGGAGGCCGACCGTCGGCTCGGGGATGCCGAGCACCGTGCGCGCGAACACGTCGCCCATCAGCGCGAACTGGACCAGGTTCTCGGCCGAGCAGTCGAGATTGGCCCCGAGGTCGAGCATCACCGTCTCGCCACGCTGGGTCGGGAAATAGCCGGCGATGGCCGGCCGCTCGATCCCCGGCAGGGTGCGCAGCACCAACTTGGCCATTGCCATCAACGCGCCGGTATTGCCGGCCGAGACGACGCCGGCGGCGTGCCCCTCGCGCACTGCGTCGATCGCCAGCCGCATGCTCGAGTTGCGCCCCTGGCGCAGCGCGACGCCGACGCGCGCGTCGTTGGACACGGCGTCCTCGGTATGGTGCACGGTGACGCGGTTCTTCAGCCGGCGCAGCCGCTTCAGTGCGCGGCCCATGCGGCGCTCGTCGCCATAGAGCTGGAAGTCGACATCGGGGAAGCGACGGCAGGCGACGGCGGCGCCCTTGAGCACCATGCCCGGCGCGTTGTCCCCGCCCATGGCGTCAAGCGCGATGGTCAACCTGCCGCTCAAGGAAGGTCCCTCCCCCGTCGTCGGGCCGCGCTAGGCGGCCGCCGGTGTCACCTCGCGCCCGTCGTAATGGCCGCAGGCGCCACAGACATGATGCGGCCGCTTCAGCTCGCCGCAGTTCGGGCATTCGTTGCGCGCCGGAGATTTCAGCGCGTGGTGCGATCGCCGCATATTTCGCCGCGATTTGGATGTCTTCTTCTTCGGTACAGCCATCGAATTGGTCCGCCATATTTCGTCAGTGGGAATCGGCGCCCGGCCCGGCACTTGCCGGGGGCGCTTGAAGATCAGCCATTCTAGTGGCTTCGCTTGAGCCGCGCCAGCCTTTCGAACGGGCGGTGGCCGCCGTCGACCTCGGTCGGGGCCTCGATTTCGACCCCGGGCGCGCGGGGGTAGGGTTCGAGGGCCAGGGACAGCTCCTCGGCGACCGCCTCGCCGATATCGATCACGTCCCCCTCCAGCGGCTCGACATCGACCTCGCCGGTGTCCACGACCACCTCGCGCCCATCCGAACCCGCGCCCGGATCGTAGAGGATCTCGAACGCGCTGCGAAGCTCGACCGGGACCGGATCGAGGCTGACCACGCAGGTCTGGACCACGGCGGCCTCCAGCTCGGCGGCGAGCCGGACGAAGCGCCCGCCCTGCACCCGGCGCAGCCGAACCGTGGCGACCAGCCGGTCGATCGCCTCCAGCTCGAGCCGGCGGGCGAGCGCCTCACGCTCGGGCGCGGTGGCCTCGATGCCGATCACGCGGTCGCGCAGGCCCAGCTCGTCGATTTGCACCGGGCGCGAGAACTCCACCGAACTCATGGCGTCTCTCCCGGCTCGGGGGGCGGGCCGAAAGCGATTCGCCCTGCCGCGATCGCCGCGACGTCCTGGCGGGCAAGGCCCGCCGCCTCACGGCGCAAATACCTGGCCATGGCAGTGAGGGCCGATTCGGACGGCGCCGCCGTCCCGTAGAGGTTGCGCTGGAGCGCCGCGGCGAGCGACCCGCCGATCGTGGCGAGCGCCCCATCATA
Organism: uncultured Alphaproteobacteria bacterium; assembly: GCA_963817535.1. Classification (GTDB taxonomy): domain Bacteria; phylum Pseudomonadota; class Alphaproteobacteria; order MPNO01; family DASWLB01; genus CAWGHZ01. The sequence goes on along the minus strand of CAWFOW010000011.1, from coordinate 363,653 downwards.
GGCGGCGATCCGCCCGTAGAAGGCCTGAGCCATGACCTTGACCCGCCGACCGACGCCCAGATCGCCTGCCCCCATTTCGCGCAGGGACCGGTCGAGGTCGTCGAACAGCCGGTTTGCCAGCGCCTGCGACATGTCGCGCGCCGCCGTCTCGCCCTTCACCCGGCGCATCACCAGGAAGACATGCAGCGCGATCAGCTCGAATTGGCCGTCCAGCGTGTCCGGCACGCCGAGCGAGCGGTAGAACTCCGGCCGACGCGCCTGGGCGACGCAGGTTGCATAGGCCGCCTCGCCGGCCGGCTTGGCACCGGTACCGCGTCGCAACGCTCGGGTCACAGGGTCGGGCAATTGACTCGTCCGTACGGCTTGGGCAATTTCCGGGTTACATGACGAGATGCGGCCCCGCCGTCAATCGGCCTGTACGGTGGGGCAAACGGAGTTGGGAGGCAAGCATGGTCGGCAAATGCGGGCGACCGGTTCGGATGTGGGCGACGAGCGCCGCGATGGCGCTGGCGGTCCTGGCAACGGGCTGCGCGGGAGAGACCGACACGCATGGCGTCCTTCCCGACAAGACGCAGATTTCCGAGATCAAGCCGGGCGTCAGCTCGCGCGCGGACGTCACGCGCCTGCTGGGCTCGCCCTCGACCATCGCAGCCTTCGACAAGGAGACCTGGTATTATATCGGCGCGCGAACCGAGCAGGTCGCGTTCTTCCGCCCCGACGTGCTGGAGCACAAGGTCCTCGTCGTACGCTTCGACAAGTCGGGCCTCGTCGAGGAAGTGCGCGATGTCGATGCGACCAAGGCGCCCGAGATCCAGTTCGTCGACCGCGTCACGCCGACGCGCGGGCGGGAAATGACCGTCCTGCAACAGTTGATCGGCAATGTCGGCCGGTTCAACGAGAAGAGCGTCGAAAAGAAATAGCCCGCCGGGAGAGGCGCCATGAAGCTCGCCACGCTGCGCTCGGCCCGGCCCGACGGCGAGCTCGTCGTCGTCTCGCGCGACCTCACGCGCATGACCCGCGCCGCCGACATTGCACCGACCCTGCAGGCCGCGCTGGACGACTGGGCGAAGATGCGCCCGCGCCTCTCCGAACGGTACGACGCGCTGATGGCGGGACGGGCGCCGGCCGAGCCGTTCGACCTGAAGCGCGCCCACTCGCCCTTGCCCCGCGCCTACCAGTGGTGCGACGGCAGCGTCTACATCGCCCATACCGAGCGCATGTCGAAGTGGATCAAGAAGGAGGTCGATCCGCGCTACACGACCGAGCCGTGGATGTATCAGGGCGCGTCGGACGGGTTCCTGGCGCCGACCGACGACATCCCCGGCGTCGACGAGGCGTGGGGCATCGACTACGAAGGCGAGATCGCCGTGATCACCGACGCCGTGCCTTACGGCGTCGCGCCGGATGCGGCGGGGGCGCATGTCGCGCTGGTGATGATCGCCAACGACGTCTCACTGCGCAACCTGATGCCGGCCGAGCTGTCGAAGGGGTTCGGCTTCGTCCAGACCAAGCCGGCGAGCGCTTTCTCGCCGGTCTGCGCGACGCCCGACGAGCTGGGCAAAGCGTGGCACGACAACCGCCTGCATTTGCCCCTCAAGAGCTGGGTCAACGGCAAGCAGTTCGGCGATCCCGATGCAGGCGCGATGGTGCATGGGTTCGACCGGCTGATCGCTCACACCGCGAAGACCCGTTCGCTCTCGCCGGGCACGATCGTCGGGTCGGGCACGGTGGCGAGCCGCGATTCCGCGCGCGGCGTGAGCTGCCTTCAGGAGCAGCGCGTGATCGAGGCGCTGGAGTTCGGCGAGGCGAAGACACCTTTCCTGCGCTTCGGCGACCGGGTGCGCATCGAGATGTTCGACGAGACCGGCCAGTCGGTCTTCGGCGCGATCGACCAGACCGTCGTCAAGGTCGGCTGAGCGACCGTTCGCCCAGAGGAGGCGCCAACGGCGTCGTCTCGAAGGGCGAGCGCGTCGGGTCCTACTCGCCCGGAAGCTGCCACGTATCGTAATAGAGCTGGTCGATGTCGACCGCGGTGCCGTGGCCGCGCGGCGGACCCTTGGGCATGTCCTTCGCGCCGGGATAGCCCTCGAGACAGAACAGCTCGATCACGTTGCCCGAGGGATCGCGAAAGAACATCAGCGACTCGACCCCCATGCGCGTCCACAGGTTGGAGGTCGGCACACCGCAGCGCGCGAGCCATTCGCGCATCTGCGCCATCTCGTCGGCGTTCACGTAGAACGCGAAATGCGGGTATTCGGTCGAGCGGGTGATGAAGGTGCAGCCCTCGGTGCCGATGCCGACATCGACGCCCGCGATCTTGAACGAGGCGAAGGTCGGTGTGTCGACATGGATCTCGCCGCCCAGCACTTGCGTATAGAACCGCTTGCCTTCCTCGAGGTCGCGGCAGGGCACGCTGAGATGTGCGAACTCGCGGAGCCTGGGGGGGCCTGCGACGCGCGACCGGGTCTTGGTTTCCGCCTGTGCCATGAGGGCTGCCTCCGTCTCAAGGACCGAGCGAGGATGCTAGCGCGAACCCGCGGGCCCCGAAAGGGGCTCGTCCCCTGCCCTTTCCCCCGGTGGCGAAGTCGATATGATGAAGCGGGGTGCAGAACAAACAGGGAGACGAAACATGATGCGCACGGGACTTGCGTGCCTCGCGCTGGGCGCCGGGCTGGCCGCGCTGGGAGCCGTCGAAGCATCGGCGGCCTCGACCGAGATCCTGTTCAACGAGTTCGCGCCGCCGCCGCATATCCTCAACAAGGGGGTAATGGGGCCGTGGATGAAAGAGGTCGAGAAAGCCACCGGCGGGCGGGTCACCTTCAAGGTGCCGTCCAACAACCTGGCGCCGCCGCCGCGCCAGATGGACATCGTCCAGACCGGGATCGCCGACGGAGCCTACATGTTCAACGGCTTCCTGGTGAAAAAGGCGCCGCTGGTGCAGGTCTCGCTGCTGCCCGGCGTGACGCGCTCGTCGCAGGGCAGCGCCGTCGCACTGTGGCGCACCTACCGGAAGTTCTTCGCGAAGGCGGGCGAGTACAAGTCGGTCACGCTGCTGGGCTTCCTCGCCGTAGCGCCGGGCGAGGTGTACAGCCTGGGCGATCCGATCCGCGCCGTCACCGACTTCAAGGGCAAGAAGACCTGGTCGCTGCCCGGCTACACGGCGAAGTCGATCGCGGCGTTCGGCGCGGTCGTCGTGCCCGGCCCGGCCGTGAAAATGTACGAGATCGTCTCCAAGGGCACGGTCGACGCCTATGCCGGCGTGTCGGTCTCGAGCGCGAAGCAGTTCAATGTGCTGCAATACGCGAAATCGATCACGCTGCTGCCCGACAAGGTGCAGGGACCGACCTTCTCGATGTTCCTCGGCAACAAGAAGTGGGCCGCCATCTCCGCCGCGGACCAGAAGATCATCCGCGGACTTTCGGGCGAGGCGCTGGCGCGACTCTGCAAGTCGGGCGACGAGCTCGAGACGAAGGCGCGCAAGGGGCTCGAGACGAAGATCATCGACGCGTCTCCGGCCTTCGCCGCGGCCGTCGAAAGGGCGTGGGCGCCGATCCAGGCGTCGTGGGTCGCCGACGCAAACAAGCTGGGTGTCGACGGCAAGGCCGCCCTCGCCTATTTCAAACAGGTCGCAAAGGACGAATCGGGCCTCGCCGCCCACTGAGCGCGCGTCCGGTCCCGCTGCGATGAATGGCGAGGGCGAACGACGGGGCGGCGCCGCCGTCTGGCTGCGGCGCGCGCTCCTGTCCGTTTCCGCGATTCTGCTGTTCGCGATGATGGCGCTGATCACGCTCGACGTGGGCGGGCGGTATTTGTTCAACGCACCGATCGCGGGCAGCTTCGAGGTAACGCAGTTCCTGCTGGCGCTGCTGATCTTCGCCGCCCTGCCGGTCGTCACACGCGACGACACGCACATCTCGGTGTCGCTGGTCGAGAACCTGCTGAAAGGGCGTGCCAGGTTCGTCCAGCGCCTCCTGGTCCTGATCGTCGATGCCGTTGCGGTCGGCGTGATTGCCTGGCGCTTGTGGATCGGTGGCGACCAGCTCGCCGAAGGCAAGCAGGTGACCGGCTATCTCGAATGGCCGATCGCGCCGCTCGCCTACGCCATGTCGGTGCTGGCGGGCGTCGCGTTCCTCACCGTGCTGGCGATGATCTGGCGCCACGTGGCGAACGGCGGAAGCGCCGCCGCGCCGCACGATCCGCAGCGGAGCCTCGACTGATGGAGGCTGCGGGAATCGGGCTCGCGGTCGTGCTGGCGGCGAGCTTCCTCGGCGTGCCGCTCGGCTATTCGCTGCTGCTGGTCGGGATCGGCGGATTCGGCGCAATCCGCGGCATCGATCCGGCGCTGTCGATGGCGGCCGAGCAGGTACTCGCGATCTCGACCAACGAGACGCTGTCCGTCCTGCCGCTGTTCCTGCTGATGGGCACCTTCATCTATCGCGCGGCCCTGTCCGAGGATCTGTACGACGCGGCCAATGCCTTCGTCGGGCACTGGCGCGGCGGGCTGGCGATGGCGACGGTCACGGCTTGCGCGGGATTCGCCGCTGTGTCGGGCAGCTCGGTCGCCACGGCGGCCACGATGGCGCGCGTCGCCATGCCGTCGATGCGGCGCTATCGCTATGCCGACAGCCTGGGGGCAGGTGCGATCGCCGCCGGCGGGACGCTCGGCATCCTGATTCCGCCCAGCGTGCCGATGGTGATCTACGGGCTCCTGACCGAAACCGACATCGGCCAGTTGTTTGTCGCCGGGATCGTGCCAGGCGTGCTGCTCACCGCCATGTTCATGGTGGCGATCTGGGTCACCGCCACGGTCGCGCCCACAACCGGGCCGCGCGGGCCGCGCCTCGAATGGCGCCGGCGCCTTCCGGTTCTCGCGCGGGTGTGGGCGATCCTGCTGCTGTTCGTGATCGTGCTGGGCGGCATCTATCTTGGCGTGTTCACCCCGACGGAGGCCGCGGCGATCGGCGCGATGGGCGCATTTCTGTTCGCCCTCGCCCGTCGGCGGCTGTCGTGGGCCGACATGTTCGCCGCCCTGGTCGAGGCGGGCCGGACGACGGCGATGCTGTTCGTCGTGCTGTTCGGCGCGCTTACCTTCTCCAACTTCATCACCCTCTCGGGCATGGTGTCGGAGCTGCTCGACTGGCTGAACGGGCTCCAGCTCTCGCCGGTGGGAGTGGTGCTGGTGATGGGCGCGATCTACCTCGCGATGGGGGCGGTGTTCGACAGCCTGGCGATGCTGCTGCTCACCGTGCCGATCTTTTTCCCGGTGATTACCTCGCTCGGGATCGACCCGGTCTGGTTCGGAATCATCGTGATCATCGTGATCGAGGCCGGGCTGATCTCGCCGCCCGTGGGGATCAACGTGTTCGTCGTGCAGTCGGTGTTGGGCGACACGTCGCTGTGGACCGTCTTCCGGGGAATCTGGCCGTTCCTGCTGGCCATGCTCGCGACGCTGGGGCTGATCTTCGCCTTCCCGCAGATCGCCCTGTTCCTGCCTGGCCTGATGGGCGCCTAAGCCTCGCGCGTCAGCGGCACTCGTAGCCGTACAGCGTGCCGGTGTGGCCCGGCAAGCTCACCTCGACATGGTGCAGGTTCATGTCGTAGCTGGCGAGCCGGATCGGGATGGTCGTGCCGCTGGACGCGCGCGCCTCGACCGTGTCGCCGACAATGCGATAGGTCACCTGCCGCTCGCTCGGCGAGGCGCCGGTCGTCTTGAGCCAGCCATCCTCGATGATCAGCGCGTCGATGCAGCTTGTCGGGATGTACTCGTCATTGACGCGGCGCGCCTTGCTGTCGAGCGCCCAGCGTCCGATCAGGAAGGGCGGCGCCGCCTTCTGCCAATGGTCATAGCCGTAGGCCGGGGTGAATTCGGTAACGTAGGCGGCGAAGCCGCGCGTGGTGCGAAGCTGGTTGAGGTACTGGGCCGGATCGGTGCGGGCGAGGGTGGCGTCGCGCTCGGCGAGCGCGTGGTCCTCGACATTGAGGAAGAAAACATAGGCCCCCATCGCGAGGACCAGCAGCACCGCGCCCAAAATGTTGTAGCGGATCCTGCGCGACCCTAAGCCGTACTTGATCGCACCCATCGCGCCGAACACCCCTTACCTTGTCAAAAGACGCGCAAGCCGCGTGAAATGCGTCCGCCCCGCCTCGGAAACCGGGAGCGGTCGGCCACAATTCTGGGGCTGGCGAGCCGGAGGATAACTTCTCCAGGTAAATAGAAAATCTCGGCCCGACCCGCAACACGGCGCGGCGGTTCGCCGCACACGGCGGCGCGCGCAGGGCGCCCTCGGCGGTTGGCAGGTCGGGGCGCGGGGTGTATTGCAGGGCCGCGCGCGGGTTTCGGTCCCGCCTCCTCTCCCGCGGCTCAGTCCGGTCAGACGGCGCCCTTCGGCGCCGACGGTGAATAGAATGGCACGCTCCCCCAACGCCGACCGCCGCACGGTCGGCCTCGTCACGCTTTGCATCATGTCCATCGTCGTGGGCGCGGTGACCGGGCTCGGCGCGATCGCGCTGCGCGCCCTGATCGGGCTGATCCACAACTTCGCCTTCCTCGGAACATATTCCTGGTACTACGACGCGAACGAGCACACCCCACCATCCGTGTGGGGGCCATGGATCATCCTGGCGCCCGTCATCGGCGGGCTGATCGTGGTGTTCCTGGTGCGCCAGTTCGCGCCCGAGGCGCGCGGCCACGGCGTGCCCGAGGTGATGGACGCGATCTACTACAAGGGCGGGCGCATCCGGGCCGTCGTGGTGGTGATCAAGTCGCTGGCCTCGGCGCTGTCGATCGGCAGCGGCGCGTCCGTCGGGCGCGAGGGCCCGATCATCCAGATCGGCAGCGGCATCGGCTCGACGCTCGGCCAGCTCTGGCGCCTGCCCACCTGGCAGACCGTGACGCTGGTCGCGGCCGGGGCGGGCGCCGGCATCGCCGCCACGTTCAACACGCCGCTCGGCGGGGTGATGTTCGCGATCGAGCTGATGCTGCCCGAGCTTTCGGCGCGCACCTTCCTACCCGTCGTGCTGGCCACCGGCACCGCCACCTATATCGGCCGCATCTTCTTCGGCGTCGAGCCCGCCTTCCTCGCACCCAGCCACGTTCTGTCGAACATGCTGGTGCCGACCTCGGCGGAATTCCTGCCGATCTACGTCGTGCTCGGCCTCCTGTGCGGGCTCGCCTCGGCGCTGTTCGTCTGGTTTCTCCATTTCATGGAGGACCTGTTCGACGAGATGCCGGGCAACGACTACACGCGCAACGTGGTGGGCATGACCCTTCTCGGCGGGCTCTTCTACGGCATCTTCGTCCTGTTCGGGCACTACCATGTCGAGGGCGTCGGCTACGCGACGATCCAGCAGGTGCTGTCCGGCGAGATGAACACCGCCTGGCTGCTGCTGCTTCTCTGCTTCGCCAAGCTGCTCGCCACCTGCCTCAGCCTGGGGTCGGGCTCGTCGGGCGGCATCTTCTCGCCGTCGCTGTTCATCGGCGCGACCCTGGGCGGCTGGTTCGGCGTGCTGTCCGGCGAGATGTGGCCCAATCTCGGGCTCGGCCCGGTGCCGTTCGCGATCATCGGCATGGCGGGCATGGTGGGCGGCGGCACGGGCGCGGCGATGACCGCGATCCTGATGATCTTCGAGATGACGCGCGACTACGCCATCACGGTACCCGCCATCATCGCGGTGGCGTCCGCCATCGGGCTGCGCCGCGTGATCATGCGCGAGAACATCTACACAATGAAGCTGGCGCGGCGCGGCCATTTCATCCCGCGCGAGCGGCACTCGCACATGTTCCTGATCCGCCACACCAAGGACGTAATGGTGCCGGTCAACGGCGTGATCGCGATCGAGGATCTGGCCACCCACCGGCCCGAGACCGGCGTGGCCACCGGGCCGTCGGGCTTCCGCGTCGTTGCCAAGGGGCGGCGCATCGCCGGCATCGTTCCCGAGAGCGACCAGTGGCAGGGCGCGCTGTTCACCCACTACATCGTGGTGCGCGACGACGACTTCCTGCAGCAAGTGATGCAGCGCATGGGCAAGCGCACCCGCAAGGTCGCGCTGGTCGTGCACGGGCGCGGCGTGCCCCGGCCCGAACGGGTGATCGGCGTGATCACAAGGCGCGAGATCGGCGAAGCGATCATGTCGGACTTCGTGCGCTGAAGGCTGCGCATCCTTTCCGTCGCGATTCCGGGTGACGGGGCGGATAATGGCGCGGTGAGCAAGGCGCGGGACAGCATCACGGGCGGAACCGGCAAGGCGGCGGCGCTGCCGCGCGAGGTGCGGCTGCTGCTGGGGGCGCGTCTGGGGCGCAGCCTGGGACAGGGCGCGCTGATCGTCGACTTCACGCTCTATCTCGACGCGCTCGGCTGGTCGAGCTCGCGGATCGGCGTGCTGCTGACCGCAGGACTGCTCGTCGGGGGAACACTGACGCTTCTGGTCGGGCCGTTCAGCGACCGGATCGGGCGCAAGCGGTTCCTGCTTGCCTACGAGGCGGCGCAGATCGTGGCCGCCCTCGCCGCGTGGGCCACCGCCAATCCCGCCATTCTCGCCGCCGCCGCGATCGTCGGCGCCTACGGTCGCGGCGGCAATGGCTCGGCCGGGCCGTTCGGACCGGTCGAGCAGGCCTGGCTGACCCATTGGGTCGGGCATCGCGACCGCGGCAACATTTTCAGCATCAACAACGCCGTCGGGTTCACGGGCATGACGCTCGGGGCGCTGATCGCGATGGTGCCCGGCCTTCACGACGCGACCATGCCGGCCGCCGGTGCCTACCAGTTCCTGTTCCTGGTGGTGGCGGGCGGCTCGCTCGTCAGCATCACCTGCCTGCTGCGCATCCCCGAGGATCCGGCAATCGTCCGCCGGGCCCTGGAGATCGAGCCCGCACCGCCCGCCGAGATCGAGGCCGACGCCGCACGCACGCGGATCGAGAATCGCGACCTCCTGAACCTCGTGCTGGTGAACGGGCTGAGCGGGCTCGGCATGGGGCTGACCGGGCCGCTGGTCGCGTACTGGTTCTCGCTGCGCTACGGCGAGGGACCGGAGTTGATCGGGCCGATGATGGCGCTTTCTTTCGCGTTGGCCGCGGGCGCGGCCTTGTTCGCCGGGCGGCTCTCGATGCGCGTCGGCATGGTGCGCGCTGTCGTGGTGATGCGCCTTGCCGGTCTGGTGCTGATGGTCCTGATGCCGCTGATGCCGACGTTCGGCTGGGCCGCCGCGCTGTTCGTCGCACGCTCGATCTTTCAGCGCGGCTCGCTCGGCGCGCGCCAGGCGCTCGGCGTCAGCCTGGTGCGTGCGCGCCGGCGGGGCCTTGCCGCCAGCCTGAACAACGCGGCGATGCAGTTCCCGCGCGCGATCGGCCCCCTGTTCGGCGGGCTGATGTTCGATGCCGGGCTGCTGGTCCTGCCGTTCATGATCAGCGCAGCGTTCCAGGCGACGCATCTTTATCTCTACGACCGGCTGTTCCGGCGGGTGGACCGTCTGCCCTAGCCGCCGCTATGCTCGGATGCCAGCGAGGGAGGAAACCATGGCGCTCGACGACCGAATCTACGCGACGCATGTGGGCAGCCTGGTGCGCCCGAAGCGGATGGTCCCGTTCCTCGAGGCAGTGCAGGACCGCAAGCCGGTCGACCAGGCCACGTTCGACGCAGCGTTGCGCGAGTCCGTGATCGAGGTGGTAAAGCTGCAGGCCGAGGCCGGCATCGACATCGTCTCGGATGGCGAGTACGGCAAGTCGGTCAACTGGGCGTTCTATGTGCACCGGCGGCTTGGCGGGCTGTCCCGCCGCCCGATGACTGAAGCGGAGAAGAAGGACCCGACGGCGCAGGCGCTGGGCGGCCGCGATCGTGAATCCTTCCCCGAGTTCTATGCCGAGTACGATGCGCGCATGCTGCGCAACGTCTCCGAGCCCGTGCGAATCGTGGTCTCGGGACCGCTCGAATATACCGGCCACACCGAGCTCCAGCGCGATATCGACAGCATCAAGGCGGGACTCGCCCAGGTCAACATCACGGGCGGGTTCCTGCCGGTCGTCGCGCCGGCCTCGGCGCTGCCCAACGCCAAGAACGAGTACTACAAGGACGAGGAGTCCTACCTGTTCGCGCTCGCCGACGCGCTGCGCGTCGAATACAAGGCGATCCTCGACTCCGGGCTCTACCTGCAGGTGGACGACGCGTTCTTCCCCTACATGTACGAGAAGCTGGTGCCGCCGATGACCATGTCGCAGTACCGCGACTGGGCGGAGCTGCGCATCGCCGCGCTCAACCGCGCGCTCGACGGGCTGCCGCCCGACCGCACGCGCTACCACATCTGCTGGGGAAGCTGGAACGGGCCGCACATCCACGACGTGCCGATGAAGGACATCGTCGACATCGTCACCAAGGTGAATGCAGGCACCTACACGTTCGAGGCGGCGAACCCGCGCCACGAGCACGAGTGGAAGGTGTGGCGCAACGTGAAGCTCAAGCCCGGCCAGAAGCTGATGCCGGGCGTTATCAGCCACGCGACCAACGTGGTCGAGCATCCCGAGCTGGTGGCCGAACGTCTGGAGCGCTTCGCCGGGATCGTCGGCAAGGAGAACGTGATCGCCGGCACCGATTGCGGCTTCTCGCAGAGCCCGCTGGCCGGACGCGTCCACTACACCATCATGTGGGCCAAGCTGCGTTCGCTCGCCGAGGGCGCCCGCCTCGCCAGCAAGGAGCTGTGGGGCCGGTAGGCCCCGCCCCTCTCCTACCCTTTCACCATCCCGGCCCAGGATGGCGGCGGCGAAAGCGGACTTATGCCTTCTTGCGCTTCCGGGCGGGCTTCGCCCCCGCTCCGACGAAGCCGGCAATCGCCGCCGCGACGGCGTCGGGCTGTTCGAGATGGGCCATGTGGCCTGCGGCCTTGATGCGCTCGATGCGCGAATCCGCAATGCCGGCGGCGAAATCCTCGGCATAGGCGGGCGCGATGATGCCGTCCGCGTCGCCCCAGACGATCAGGGTCGGCGTCGCGATGCGGTGCAGGTGCTTCTTCATGCCGCGATCGGGGATCGGCCAGACGAACTTTCCGGTGCAGGCCTGCGACCAGATGAGGTTCGTCAGCGTTTCCTGGCGCACCTCGGGATCGTTCGGCACGCGGAAGAAGCGGGATGCCGCCTCGCCTTCCGGTGCGGCGAACAGCGCCGACTTGCGCTCGGCATCGGGCAGGATCATCCAGTTGCGCACCGGGCGCGCGTCGTTCCACAGCCCGACCGGGTCGATCAGCACCAGCTTCGCCGCGCGCTCGGGCATGGTGGCCGCGATCTCGGCCGCCAGCATCCCGCCATAAGAATGGCCGGCGATCTCCGCCGCGCCGAGGCCGAGCGCGTCGAACAGCTCGGCATGGTAGATCATCAGGTCCCACCAGTTGTCGATGCGGTGCACGGCGTCGGGATCGCCCTTGGTGGTGCCGGGATGATGCGGGGCATAGACCGTGCGGGTCGCGGCGAGGCGCGCGACGAAATCGCGATCGGGCGCAAGGCCCCACGGCCCGTGCAGCCAGACGAGCGGCGGTCCGTCACCCGAAATTTCCACGTCGGTTTCGACCGTGCCCTGCCACAGCCGGAGCCTGCGCGATTGCGCCTCCGCCATCAGTTCCTCCGTTGTTTGGCGTTATGTCGCCCCGGTCGTCACTCGGCCGCCGCGGCCTGCTTGCCGTTGCCTTTGCGCAGCCGCTCCGGCCACCAGCGATCCTCCCACTCGTCGTCCCACAGCCCTTCGAGATGCGGCAACACCTCGCGGCAGAACAGGTCGATGTTCTTCTTGCAGAGCTCGGTGGGCATCGAGCCGAAATGGAGCAGCGTCAGCAGGTGGCCGATGCGCAGCCGCTTGACGCCTTCGAGGAGCTGTTCGGTCACCGTCTTGGGGCTGCCGGTGATGACGAAGCCGCGCTCGCGGAAATCCTTGAACGACATGGCGCGCAGATCGACCGCCTCGCGCCCGGTGTTGCCCATCGCGCGCACCAGCGAGTTGTATTCCAGGCAGCCCGGGATCGCCTGGTAGTATTGCGGCGTGTAGAGCAGCTTGTGGAAGAAGTACTCGGCGTGCGCCGCGTACTCCTCCGCCTCCTCGTCGGTTTCCGAGACGCCGACGAGCTGGAGGAAGCTCAGCCGGTGCGGGTTCGCGTCGCGCCCCTTCGAGGCGGCCATCTCCCAGTAGCGGTCGGCCACCTGGGTCGCATTCTTGGCGCCGAAATAGCTGAGATGGGCGAAACAGTCATCGCGCTCCACCACGTACTCGGCGGTACCCGAAATGCCCGAGCCCGGAATCCAGATCGGCGGGTGCGGCTGCTGGATCGGGCGCGGCCATAGATTCACCATGGGAAGCTGGTAGTGCTTGCCGTTCCAGGCGAACACCTCCTTCGCGCTCCATGCCTTGACCACGAGGTTCAGCGCCTCGCGGAAACGCTCGCGCTGGTCGATCGGGACGACCCCGTTAGAGATCGTCGCGTCGGTCGGTAGCCCGGTCGGGAAGCCCGCCACCAGCCGCCCGCCCGAGATGCAGTCGAGCATCGCGTACTCCTCGGCGATGCGCGTCGGCGGGCTGGTCGACGGCAGGGTCGAGCCGATCTGGATGATCGCAACGTCCAAGTCCGCCGTCTGGCGCGCCAGCACCGCGCCCATCAGGCTGGGGTTCGCCATGAAGCCGTAGACATTCTGGTGATGCTGGTTGGTGCACAGACCGTGCATGCCTGCTTTGGCCGCATGGGTCATCTCGTCCAGCGTCGCGTTGTAGTACCCGCCGACCTTCTCGGCATCGGCGACGTCGAACCAGACCGGATCGAGATAGGCCGAGTTGTAGCGCTTGTCGTAGTCCGCAGGCAGGTCGCGGTACGGCATCAGGTGGAACATGCAGACTTTCATGGTATCCTCCCGGCCAGGGTATGGCCCCGGCGCGCGGCAATGTTAGCCCGCTCCCGGCGCCGGTGCCAGCGCGCGCTTGCCGGGGAACCGGCCGCGCGCCGTCGCGTTACCGGAGCGCAAATCACGTTGCGCCCTGCGCGGAAAGGCTGGCCCGAGATGAAGCTGGTCAAGCTGGTGATGCCCGTCGTCTTCGCCTGCGGGCTGGCCTTCGCCGCCAGCGCGGCCCCACCGCCGGAGGCGAACCCGGCCTTTTCCGAATGGTTCAACTCGCTGCAGCGCCCGGACGGCGGCGGCTCATGCTGCTCGGTCACGACGGATTGCCGCATCACCGAGTTCCGTCGCGACGGCGACCACTACCAGGCTGTCTATAACGGCGACTGGGTCAACGTGCCGGAGCGGGCGGTGCTGCACCGCCGCGACAATCCGCTCGGGCGTGCCGTTCTGTGCGCCATGAAAAGCGGTCGCCAAGTGCACATTTTCTGCTTCGTGCCAGGGACCGAGTTGTAGGGCCTATTTCTTCGCCTTTTCGACCTCGATGAACGAGGTCTTGTGGCCCCAGGTCGTGTCATAGTCGCGCTGCGACTCTTGTGGCATGAACTTCTCCTCGAGCGCGCGGATGCGATCGAATCCGGTGAGCCGGCCGAGTTCTATCTTGCCCCATCGGCTTGCCGCTACCTGCGCGTCCCAGTCATGCAGCGCGGCGTTGCCCCGCTCGCGTACGTCATTGAGCAGGTGCCAGGCCGCCTGCAGTCCCGCCTGAGCGGTGAAGACCGGGTAGAGCACGATGCGGACACCGTCGGCTTCGTACTCTGCCTCGGAGGGTGGCGCCGCCTCGCCGCCCCAGATCGTCAGGATCGGGCCCGGCGTTCCGGAGCAGACTTGGCGCAGCTGGTCGCGCGACTGCGCCGAGTTGAGCCAGACCAGATCGACGCCGCCCTCGGTGACGTAGGCCTTGCAGCGCGCGAGCGCGTCCTCGAACGTTCCGCCTTCGGCGCCCAGCACGTCGCAGCGCGCGCAGACGACGAAGGATGGGTCGATCTCGTCGCGTGCCGCGACCGCGGCGCGATACTTCCCGATGGCCTCGTCCGCCGAGATGCAGCGGCGCCCGGTGCTGGTCGCGGATTTCTTCGGCGCCTCCTGATCCTCGATCGACATGCCCGCGATGCCCGCGCGCACGCATTCCTGCACCGTGAAGTGCACGTTGGTCGCATTGCCAAAGCCGGTATCGCCGTCGAGGAAGATTGGGATGCCGGTACGCGACGCGACATGGCGGGCATGGTCGACCATGTCGCGCAGCCCGATCACGCCCGTGTCAGGCACGCCCAGCAGGTAGGCCGACATCTGCGAGCCGGCGATGAAGAAGCATTCGAACCCCGCCAGCTCGGCGGCGCGGGCGTAGACCGGCCCAAACCCGCCGGGCATCACCGTCAGGCTCGGGCGCTCCAGCAGCGCGCGGAAGGCGAGCCGCTTGCGCCGCGCTTCGTCGAGAAATGGGTCGGTCATGGTCCCTCCTCCCGGGCGGCGGCGCATTCGGCTGGAACCGACCGGCGGGTCCCGCGTTGTTCCGGCAGGTTGATCCGCATCAAGGACACGCGCCCGCCGACGCGCCAACATGGTGCGTCTTAGGCGTTTCATGATAGAGAGGTTTCCATGGACGGCAACAAGCAGGCCAATGTCAGCGACCTTCAGGCCGAGATGGCCCAGCTCCGCGAGGATCTGGCGAAGGTCACCGACACCCTGAAACATATGGCCTCGGGCGAGGCCCAGGCCGCCTATGGGCGCGTGCGCAGCGCGGCGGAGGAGGCGCAGGCCCGCGCCACCAAGACCGCCGAGGCGGTCGGCAACGAGATTTCCGACCGCCCATTCACCAGCGTCGCCACGGCGTTCGGCGCCGGCATCCTTCTCGGGATGCTGTTCAGCCGCCGGTAGCGTCGGCGAGGCGCGAGGGCAAGCGCATGGGCGATTACCTTGCCCGCCTGAAGAGCGGGATCGCACTGGTGGGAGTTGCGACCGTGTTCGCACTGGTCGCATTCTGCTTCCTTGCCTTCGCCCTCTATTTCGCGCTGCTCGACGTCACGACGCAGGCAGCGGCGGCTGGAATCACGGGCGGCATTGCGACGGTCATCGCGGTGATCGCATTTCTGGTCGCGCGGTCGGTAATGCAAGGCCCCGCGCCAAAGCCGCGCGCCGCCGGCGCGGCGCCGTCCAACGCGAGCGGCGATCCGGAATTCGCGGCGCAGATCGGCCAGCTTCTGGGCGACGAAGCGGCGGGCTGGACCCGTACCCACCCCTACGGCGCGGTCGGCATCGCGCTCGCCGCGGGCTTCGCCGTCGGAATGAGCCCGGAATTGCGCCGCACCCTGCGCGGGCTTCTCCGCTAGAGCAAGATCGGGTCAGCTTGAATCAAGCTGACCCGTGAATCTTGCTCTCACCATAAGAGCAAAGCGGGATTCACGTCTCAAGCCGCTTCGGCTTGAGACGATCGCGCTTTAGCCGGCTCTTCCCTCGTCGGGCGCGCCGCCATATGCTCGGGCCATCAGGCGCCGCCAGGGCGCCATGCCCGGGAGACGTACCATGAAGATCGTCCTGTATTACTGCCCCATCACCTGCGCGCTGGCGCCCTACATCACGCTGACCGAGGCGAAAGTCCCGTTCGAGGCCCGTCCCGTCAATCTGGGCAAACGCCAGCATCACTCACCCGAGTACCTGAAGATCAATCCGAAGCACAAGGTGCCGGTGCTGGAGGTGGACGGGAAGCACCTGACCGAGAACGCGGCGATCCACACCTGGATCCACCGCAACTATCCCGACGCGAAGCTGCTGCCGTCCAACCAGTGGGACGAGATGAAAGCGCTGTCGCTGATGTCCTGGTGCTCGTCGGGCATCCATCCGTACCTCGCGCGGATCAACAACCCGGCCAATGTCTGCGGCGTCGAGGGCTCGGCCGACAGCGTCAAGAAGCTGGCCGCCGATGCGCTCGCCGAGAACTACAAGGTTGCCGACGACATGCTGGCCGGCCGCGAGTGGTTCTTCGACCACTTCACCGCGCCCGATGCGCACTTCTTCTGGTGCGTCCGCCGCGGCGCGCAGTTCGAGCTCGATTTCACGCCGTTCAAGAACGTGATGGCTCATTACGAGCGCATGCAGAAGCGCCCGAGCGTGCAGAAGCTGCTGGCCTTCGAGAAAGAAGTGCAGGCCCAGTTCGCCAAGGCGGCCTGATCGTCGACATGCCGGCCGGTCTGAGCGAGCGGCTCGCGCGGCTCGATTGCTGCGTGGTGTCCGATGCGCTCGACCGGCTGGGCCTGCCCGGTGCGGTCTCGGGCATCGTGCCGCTCTCCGCCATCGGGCGTGTCGCCGGCACGGTCCACACGGTGCGGCTGGTCGCGAAGGATGCGGTGGCGCCCGCGGCCGGTCCGCCTCGCCATCTCGGCACGACCGCCATCGAAGCGGCATCGCCGGGCGAGATCATCGTGGTCGAGCAACGCTCGGGCCTCGACGCCGCGGGGTGGGGCGGCATCCTGTCGCTCGGCGCGAAGAAGCGCGACCTCGCCGGCGTGATCGTCGATGGGCCGGCGCGCGACATCGACGAGGCGCGCATGCTCGGCTTCCCGGTCTATGCACGCACGGCCACGGCCCGCACGGCGCGGAACCGCATTGTCGAGGCCGAGACCGACGGTCCGGTCACGATCGGCGACGTCACGGTCCGTCGGGGCGATTACGCCATCGCGGATTCGAGCGGCGTCGCCTTCATCGCCGCAGCCGACGCGGAGCGCGTGATCGCCGCAGCCGAGCAGATCGCGGCGCGGGAGGTCGCGATGGCGCGGGCGCTGGAGGCGGGCGGTAAGATCACCGACGTCATGGGCGCCGACTACGAGCACATGCTGAAGCGGTAGCGCCGGCCTATTTGGCCGCCGCTCCCGCATGCATGGCGAGCAGGTCGCGCTTGACCACCTTGCCGCTTGGGTTGCGCGGCAGGCTTTCCACGAATTCGACGCGGCGCGGCCGCTTGAAGGCGGCGAGGTCGCGGCTCGCGCGGAAATGCAGGTCGATCGCCTCGGCGGTCAGCGATGCCTCGCCCTTCACCACGAACGCCACCACCGACTCGCCCCAGCGCGCATCGGGCAGCCCGACGACCGCCGCATCGGCGACGCCCGGGCAGCGATACAGCACGTCCTCCACCTCGCGCGGATAGATATTCTCGCCGCCCGAGACGATCATGTCGTCGGCGCGCCCATGGAAGTGGTAGTAGCCCTGCTCGTCCTTGCTCATCAGGTCGCCGGTGTAGAGCCAGCCGGCCTTCACCTTCTTGGTCGTCTCGAACGGGTTGTTCCAGTAGCCGAGCATCACCTGCGGGCCGCGCACGATGAGCTGGCCGATCTCGTTCGGCGCGACGATCTCGGACGGCGCCGCCTCGCGGCCCGGCGCGTTGACGACGATGCGGCAACCGGAGATCAGGGTTGGCTTGCCACACGACCCGAGATGGCTGAGTGCATCCTCCGGGTGGAGCAGCAGGGTCAGGCTCGCCTCGGTCATGCCGTAACCGTTGAAGATGTTCGGGCAGAACTCGCGGATCGTGCGCTCCATCGTGGCCGCCGAGATCGCCGCGCCGCCCGTCGTGATCATGCGCAGGCTCCGCACGTCGAACGCGGCGAAGCGCGGATGGCCCAGCATCTCCTGAATCTGCGCCGGCACCGCGAACAGGGTCGTCGCGCGCTCCGCAGCTATGGCCTCGAGCGCCGCGAGCGCCTCGTAGCGCCCAAGCACGACGTTGGTGCCGCCAACCATCATGTGCGGGATGAAGAAGGCCTGCATGCCGCCGACGTGGTAGAGCGGCGCGATATGCAGCGCCACGTCGTTGTGGGTGAGGCCGTACTCCATCACGCAGTTCATGGCGATGGCCACGTCGTTGGCGTGGCCGTGCATCACCCCCTTTGGCCGGCCCGTCGTGCCCGAGGTGTAGACCAGCGCCGAGAGCTGCTGATCTCCGGGCTGGGGCCGCGCGTCGCCGCGGTCGACCGTTTCCTCGGCGAGCGTGTCGAAGCGGTGGTGGCCTTGCGGGATTTCCCCGGGCGCCGGCGCGCAGTTGATGTAGTCGTGCGTCGAGCGCAGGCGCGATTGCACCTCAAGCGCGTTGTCCACCAGGTAGCTCGCATAGATGAACACGCGCGCGCCGGAATCCTGCAGCACGTAGGCCACCTCGCCCGGCGACAGGCGGAAATTGAGCGGCACCGCGACGGCGCCGAGCACCTGGCAGGCGAAATAGCTGGTGGCTGAGTTCTCGGAGGTCGAGACCTGAAAGGCCACCCGGTCGCCCGGCCGGACCCCGAGATCGGCCAGCGCCTGGGCGAAGCGGTGCACGCGCCCGTGCCATTCGGCGTAGGTCCAGCGCCGGTCCTCGAAGACCAGCGCGGTGCGTTCGGGATGGCGGTCGACGACCTGGTGAAAGACGGTTCCGATATCCATGATTCAACGCGCGGTGTGAGGGATCAGAGCTCGGGCGGCGCGTCGGGCAGGTCGGGCCGCGCGATGACGTACTTCACGATCTCGGTCGTGCCGCCGACAATGGTGAGGGCGCGCGCGTCGCGATAGATCTGCTCGGCACGGCCATACTCCTTGGTCAACCCGTCGCCGCCGAGAATCTGCACCGTGGCGTCGGCGCAGAAATTCGCGGTCTCGCTCGCCACCAGCTTGGCCATCGCCGCCGGCTGCATCAAAGCGCGCCCGCCCGCGCCGGAATCGAACATCGCTGCGGCGCGGTAGGTCAGTAGCTCGGCCGCGTCGATGCGCCAGCGCATCTCGGCGATCCTGTCCCAGACCAGTTCCTTGCGGCTCAGCGCCGCGCCGAACGCCGTTCGCGACTGGGCGTGGGCGACGGCGATGTCGAAGGCGCTGCGGGCGACGCCGAGCCCCGCGCCGCCGAGCAGGATACGCTCCAGGTTGAACATGCCGAGCATCACCCGGAACCCCGCCTCGGGCTCGCCCAGCACGTTCTCCGCCGGCACGCGGCAGCCGGCGAACGCGACCTCGCCCACGACGCAACCGCGCCGCCCCATGAAGCGGTAGTTGCGCGGGAAGGACATCCCCGCCGCATCGGCGGGCACGGCGACGCAGCTCATGCCGCGATGCGAAGGCACCTCCGGGTTGGTGATGCCGTACACGATGTAGATGTCGGCGACCGAGGCGTTGGAGATGTAACGCTTGAAGCCGTCGACCACCCAGTCGCGGGCGTCGCGCCGCACGGTCGTCTCCATCCCGGCGGCGTCGGAGCCGACATTGCGCTCGGTGACGCAGATCGCGCCGACCGCGCTGCCGTCGAGCAGGCCGGCAAGGTAGCGGTCGCGCACCGCAGGCCTGGCGTGGCGGTAGAGCGGCACGGCGCAGCTCAGCGCCGTCGCGATCGTCGTCTCGAACGCGTAGTTCAGGTACGACGCCTCCTCCGACAGGATCGTCGCATGGGTAAGGCCGGGCCTCGCGAGTGCGCCGCGATAGAGGTCGGGGAACATAAGGCCGAGATAGCCGGCCCTGCCGAGCGCGCGGACCACCTCGCTGATCGCCGCCCAGTCCTCGTCCGCCTCGATGGCGGCGGCGCGCGGGCCGAGCGTGCCCGCGAGGAACTCGCGCACCTCGGCGCGGAACGCCCGGTCGGTGTCGGAAAGCAGGAAATCGCGCATCAATCGTCCCGGACGCTGACCGGCACGCCGACGGTGTGGACCAGCCGCTCGGTCTCGCGCAGGATCAGGTCGAGGTTGGAGTCGCGCAAGGTGGGCAGCCGGTAGCGCGCCTGGCGCACGTTCTGGTAGTCGAGGACGCCCGTGATCAGCGCCTCCTCCTTCGTTCCGGCGCGGGCGACGATGCGGCCGAACGGATCGAGGATGCGCGAGCCGCCCCAGAAATGCAGGTCACCCTCGGCGCCGACGCGGTTCGCCACCATCACCGGCATGCCGTAGATCATGGCGTAGAACCCGAGCACGCGGTCCCAACCGTCGGCATTGTCGAACTCGATGCCGACCGCCTCGATGGCCGAGCTGATCGGCGCCATCAGCACGGTGGTGCCGTGCACGGCGGCGAGATGGACCAGCGCCGGGTTCCACAAATCGGCACAGATCAGGACGGCCGCGCGCCAGGTCGATTCCAAAGCGAAGGTCTCGACATAGCGGCCGGCGGCGAAATGCTTGCCCTCCTCCAGCGCGCCGTAAGTGGGCAGGTTCACCTTGTGATGGAGGAAGGCGAGCCCGCCGCGCCTGACCGCAAGGCAGGTGTTGTGGAACTGCGCCGCAGGGCCCTCCTCGATGCAGCCGAAGACGGTGCACATCTCGCCCGAGGCCGCGGCGATCTCGCGCACCATCGGATCGGTGCGCCGGATCGCGCAGCCGAGCGCGTCCTTGCCCGCGATGTAGCCGGTCAGAGACAGCTCGGGGAACAGCAATAGCTGGACGCCGTGGCCGCGCGCCTCGGCGATCACGTCGAGATGCTTGCGCAAATTGGCCGCGAGGTCGCCGACGACGCTTTCGACCTGGGCGACGGCGACCTTGAGCTTCGCGGGCTCCGACACGCGACTTCTCCTCTCGGGCTCGGCCGAACCTAGATCACATCGCCCCGGTTTGGAACCGCCGGGCGGCCGCCCCGAGTTGGGCGTGGCGGAGAAGGTCTGGCCTACATGCCGTTGACGCGGGCGCCGGCCTCCTTCACGTAGGAGAGGTCGATATGCTTCGACATGTCGAACGATTCCTTCAGGAAGCCGAGATCGTGCTGCAGGTCGGCCGTGTGCTGCAGCGCCTTCGTGTTCGGGATCAGGTTCGGGTCCTGGTAGAGATCGTCCTTGGTGAACTTGTAGCTGAGCACCTTGGGCGGCACCTTGATGATGTCGGCCAGGACCTTGACCGCCGCGTCATGGTTCTTCGGGTCCTGGAACCAGTGGGCAGCGCGGATCATGTCTTCGAGCCAGTCGATGACAGCGGCCCGGTTCTTCTTCAGCCAGGACTCCTTTGCGGCGTAGATGATGAACTGGCTGGGACCATCCAGCGCCTCGACGTCGGTGAACAGCGGCCGTGCCTTGGCCTGGAAGTCGGGCTTGAGGTCGAACGGGTGCACGTTGGCGACGAGCTGCGCCTTGCCCTGGAGCAGCATCGCGTTCATCGACGGGAAGGCCGCGGTCACGACCTGGTAGTCGCGCTTGGCCTCGAGCCCGTTCTTCTTCAGCATTGCGCGCATGGCGATGTCGACCGCCGTGCCCGGTCCCACCGACGCCAGCACCTTGCCCTTCAGGTCCTTGATGGTCTTGATGGGTCCGTCCTTCAGCACGAAGTACTTGCCGGTGTAGTAACCGTTCGCGCCGTCCTGAATGTCGTCGGCGATGATCTTGAGGTCGCTCATGCCGCCGTTCTGCACCGCGATCGAGAAGGACGAATAGGCGAGGTCGGCAACGTCGAGCTCGTCTGCGCCCAGCGCGGTGATCATGAAGGTGGTGCCCTTGTAGCGGGTGGATTCCACCACGTAGGACTTGCCGTAGTGCTTCATGACGTCTTTCTTGTGATAGATGAATCCCACCCAATTGCCGACCGGTACCACGTAGGACGTGCGGATCTTCAGCGGCTCGGCCTGGGCGGTCACCGTGGCTAGGCCCAACGCGGCCGCAGCCGCCAGAATTGTCCTGGTTCGCATTGTGTCCTCCCTTGGTTGTTGCGGTCCCCGCGCCTTAGGCGCTCGAGGGGTCGTTCGCCTCCTGGTGCCAGATCAACAAGCGTCGTCGCAGCATGGCCATGCCCTTGACCATGAGATATCCGATGATCGTCGTCTCGATGATGCCCGCGAACACGCCGCGCGAATTGGCGAACCGGGCCGCGTCGTTCATCGCCCCGCCGATGCCGTAGCCCGACATCGCCATCTCGGTAATGATGCACACGATGAAGGCGATCGGCAGCGCCACCTGCAGCCCCGTCATCACCTGCGGCAGAGAGGCGGGCAGCACTACCTCCCACAGTATCTGGCGCTCCGACGTGCCCAGGGAGCGCGCCGACCAGATAAGCTCTTTCTCGACGCCCTGCACGGCGAGCATCGTCGTCGTGATCACCGGAAAGGCCGTCGAGAACGCGACCAGCGTGATCTTCGAGGCATCGTGGAATCCCAGCCAGAGCACGACGATCGGCAGGAACGCGATCTTGGGCATCGGAAATCCGACCGATACGATCGGGTCGAAGAACCAGCGGGTGAGGCGATGGCGCGCCGTGCCGACGCCGAGCAACACCCCGATCGCCGCGGCGATGACGAAGCCGACGAACGTGCGGTAGAGCGTGAGCCCCACGTTGATCGCGAGCTCGCCGGTGCCCGCGTCGTGCCAGATGCGCTCGATGCAGGACGAGAAGGATGGCAGTGCGAAAGGCGTGGCGAGGCCGAAGCGCGACGCCGCCTCCCACGTGACGAGCAATCCCAGGATGGGCAGCCACGCGTAAAAAATCAGCCGGGTCCGGGCGCGGGCCGCCTCGCTTTTCGCTTCGCGCGCGCGGAGCGTACGCGCGGCGACGGCCGGGTTCACTCCCGCCATGCCAGCGCCCTCCGCACGATGAACAGGTAGCCACGATCCGCCGCGAAGCCGAGCGCCGAGACGATGATCACCACGGCGAACATGCCGGTGTAGTTGCCGGAGTCGCCGAGCTCGCTCAGCATGAAGCCGAGCCCCTGGCGCGCCACGATCAGCTCGGAGGCGACCAGCAGGATGAACGAGAGGGCGAGCGCGGTGCGTACGCCGTTCAGGAGCTCCGGCATTGCCGACGGGATCACCACGTCGCATAGCGTGCGCAACCGACTGGCCCCCATGCCGCGCGCCGTCCACACCAGCGTCTGGTCGGCGCCGCGCGCACCGTTGAACGCGCCGAGTGTGACCGGCAGCATGCAGCCGAGGAAGATCAGCAGGATCTTGGAGGCGTCGCCGAAGCCGAGCCAAAGCGCCGTCACCGGGATCAGCGCCGATTTGGGCAGCGGATAGAACATCTCGACCAGCGGGCCCGCAATGGCGTTGACGAGCTTCCACCACGCCATGCACACCCCGATCGCCCCGCCGAACACAATGGCCAGCGCGAGCCCGACCGCGCCGCGATAGAGCGAGGCGCCGGCATTGACGAAGATTTCCGAGTCGTCGAACAGGTGGGCGCCCGCCACCATGACGCTGGAGAAGGAGGGCAGCACGTCGGTCGAGACCAGACCGGTGCGGCTCACGGCTTCCCACGCGAGCGCAAGGATCAGCAGGGGCGAATACCGAATGAAACCACCGGCAATAGCGCTCATCGCACTACGCCTCCCGTGCGGTTACGCCGTGATCGCCTGTTCCCTTGTATTCGAGCCCGCTCATTGCCGCCGGCGGGATCGCGGAAGCTTAGACCCTTCGGCCGGCCATGCCAATCCGCGTTGCCGGGACTTCCGCCAGGGACCGCGGTGCTTTATGACGCACGCCTGCCGGCGCACGCCACGCTATGGTGCGCCCGGCTGTCCGCATGGGAGGCGGAAACCGCAGGATGAACAAGAACGAGCGTCGCGCGTCCCTGTCGCTTGCCGCCGTGTTCTCGGTGCGCATGCTCGGGCTGTTCATGATCTATCCGGTGTTCGCCACCTATGCCGGCCATCTGACCGGCGCGACCGAGATCAAGATCGGTATCGCACTCGGCGGGTACGGGCTGACCCAGGGACTTCTGCAGATTCCGTTCGGCCTCCTGTCCGACCGGATCGGGCGCAAGACGATGGTCGTGGCCGGCCTCGTGCTGTTCGCCGCAGGCAGCGTGCTGGCCGCGCTCTCGACCTCGATCGAGGGGGTGATCGCCGGGCGCATTCTGCAGGGCGGCGGCGCGGTCGGCTCGGTGATCCTGGCACTGGTCGCCGACCTCACGCGCGAAGAGGTCCGCACCAAGGCGATGGCGATCGTCGGTATCACCATCGGGATGTCTTTCATGGTGGCGATCGTGGTGGGGCCGCTGATCGCGGGGGTGGTCGGCGTCGCCGGCATCTTCTGGCTGATGGTGCCGCTCGCCGCGATCGGCATCGGGATCGTCTGCTGGGGCGTGCCGACGCCGCGCCGCGCGCGCACCCATCGCGACGCCGAACCGGTGCCGGCGCTTCTCGGCTCGGTTCTGCGCAATCCTGAGCTGCTGCGGCTCGATTTCGGGATCTTCGCGCTGCATGGCATCCTTACCGCGAGTTTCCTCGCCGTGCCGCATCTGCTGCGCGACACGTTCGCTCTGACCGCCGCGCAGCAATGGATGGTGTATCTCCCGATCCTCGTCGTCTCGGTCGCGCTGATGGTGCCGGCGATCATCGTCGCCGAGAAGCGGCGTCGCATGAAGGAAGTGTTCGTCTGCGCCGTGTTCGTGCTGGGCGCGAGCCAGGCGGCGCTCTATTTCGACGGGTCGGACCGCTGGGCGATCGTTGCCGCCATCGTCGCGTTCTTCACCGCCTTCAACGTGATGGAGGCGAGCCTGCCGTCGCTGGTCACCAAGACCGCGCCGGCGGGCGCCAAGGGCACCGCCACCGGCGTCTATTCCTCGTGCCAGTTCCTCGGCATCTTCGTCGGCGGTGCGGTCGGCGGCTGGTCGCACCAGGTGGGCGGCACGGCGGGCGTTTTCGCGTTCGCCGGGCTCCTCGCACTCGCCTGGCTGGTCGCCGCCGCCACGATGCGCCGGCCCGGCCAGTACGTCACCCATATCGCGCGCACGGCCGAACTCGGCGCCGCCGAGGCGGACCGGCTGGCGGCACAGCTCGCGGGCCTGCCGGGCGTCGCCGACGTGGTGGTGGTTGCCGAGGAGCGGGCCGCCTATCTCAAGGTCGAGTCCGCCAAGTTCGACAAAAGCGAGGCCGACCGCATCGCCGCCGAAGCGTGACTCCCTACTTCTTCGCGACCAGGACCGCGGTGGGCTTTTCGTAGTTCGCCGCCTCGACTGAAGCGAAGCCTGCCGCCCGGAGTGCGGCGAGGTTGACCTCGAGCCCGCCGCAATACTCGACATGGTCGTAGTCGAGGAACACGCCGCCCGGCGCCAGCAGCCCGCATATGTCCTTGTAGGCCGCCGCGATCTTGTCGCGCCCGGGCAGGTTGTGGAGAGCGATGCCCGAGACGGCGAAGTCGAACGGCCCGCCCGCCTTCGCCGGCCAGCCGCGGTCGGTGAGGTCGGCCAGCACGTAATCCACCCGGCCGGCATAGGCGGAGAGCTTGGCCCGCGCCTGATCGAGCATCGGCTGCGAGTAGTCGAGGAGCGTCAGCCGGGCCTTCGGGAAGGCGCGCAGCACCTCGTCGGCGACAATGCCGTACCCGCCGCCCACGTCGAGGACCCGGATCGCGGCATCCTTCGCGAAGGGCGCGAGCGCCACCATGGCCCGGAGCGCCGGGCGGCGCTCCTCGTCGCGCGTCACGTCGCGGGCGATCCATTCGGCGACGTAATCCGCGTCATGCCAGTCATGCTCGCGGACGTTGAAAGGCTTCGTTTCCGCCACGGCGTCCTCCTCGATCGGCCTACTCCGGTGCCCCCGGCGGTGCGCCCTGCGGCGGACCACCACCCGGCGGGCCACCGCCCGGCAGGCCGCCGAAGCCGGACCAGCCGCGGATGGCGACGATCTCGTCGAGGAAGACGATCTCGGTCTTCTCCGGCAGGGTCCGCTTCGCGATCGTCATGGTCACCGCGTTGGCGCGCTTGACCGGGTAGAGCTTCTCGGCGTCAGCGATGAAGGTCGCCGTCCAGTAGCTGTAGTGCCACGGGATCACCAGCTTCGGCTTCACCTTGGCGATGGAGTTGAACACCTCCGCCTCGCTCAGCGTGTACATTCCGTCCACCGGCACCAGCAGCACGTCGATCTCGCCCATCGCGGCGAGGTCCTCCTTGGAGAGCGTGTGGTGGGTGTGGCTGAGATGGGCGATGCACAGGCCCGCCACCGAAAACACGAAGATCGAGTTCTCGTTGCGGCCGGAATAGCCGAACTCGCCGAAATTGGTCTGGACGTTGAATACCCGCATGTCGCGCACCTGCTCGTTCACGCGCGCGACGCCGCCGGCGGGGTTCCAGCCGCGCAGCACATGCTTGATGCGCGGGTCGGGGTTGTCCGAATAGTGCGTCGGGTGGAACCGGTTCATCGTGATGATGTCCGGTACGAAGTCGATTGGGACGAAGTCCGTATAGTCGGTGACCGCTTTCACCCCGTCGGGCGACTCGATCAGGAAGGACGCATGGCCGATGAAGGTGAGCCGGACGTCGCCGGGCGCTACCTTGCCGGGCGGCAGCTGCTCCGACATCTGGGCGAGGCGGAAGGCCGCCGGCACGATCGGGAACCGGCTGGCGATGGCGTCGGGGCAGCTGGCCCACGCCCCCGGCACGAACCCCACAAGAACCGCAACGAACGCCGCGCAGCGCGTCCACATAGAGGCATCTCCCGAACGGGGTTGGCGCCAGTATAGCGAATTTCGTGCCCCTGCGCCGCATCGCCGAGATGCAGACACCGGCCGCATTGCCCATATATTCATGTAATGACACAATATGGACGGGCGCGTGCCCGCGGGAGCACACACATGGCAATTCAGCGCATCGAGTCCGTGATCTATGGCGTCGCGGACGTTGCGGCGGGCATCAAGTATTTCGAGGACTGGGGTCTTGAGACGGTCGAGAGCGGCGCCAAGGGCGCGGTATTCCGGACCCTCGAGAACCAGACCGTCGAGGTGCGATCCGCGACCGACTCCGCCCTGCCGCCCGCCGCCGGCGAAGGCGCGACGGTGCGCGAATGCGTCTGGGGCGTCGACACGGCCGCCGGGGTCGAGACGATCGCGGCCGAGCTTGCCAAGGACCGGGACGTCACCACCGGCGCCGACGGCACGGTGCGGGCCGCCGACGAGACCGGCTTCGGCATCGCGTTCCGCGTGGCCAGGCGCACGCCGTACGATCCCGGCCGGCTGCCCTTCAACCAGGTCGACCGCACGGTGCGGCTGAACCGCCGGGTGGACGCCGCCGAGCGCGCCCGCCCCATCCGGCTGGGCCATATCGTCTATGCCGTGCCGAAGCAGGGCTGGATGGAGGCGTCGGCCTTCTATCAGGAGCGGCTGGGCTTCCGCGTCTCCGACCGGTCGATGGATCTGGGCGACTTCCTGCGCGCCGAGGGCGGGTTCGACCACCACAATCTCGGCCTGTTCCACGCGCCCAACGCAGCGCGCATCGGCCATATCGCGTTCGAGGTGCGCGACTTCGACGAGATCATGTTCGGCGGCATGCACATGCGCGAGGCCGGGTGGAAGCCCGCCAACCAGCCGGGACGGCGCATCGTCGGCTCGAACCTGTACTGGAACTTCCGCAACCCGTGCGGCGGCGCCACCGAGTACTTCGCCGA
Source organism: uncultured Alphaproteobacteria bacterium (assembly GCA_963817535.1). GTDB lineage: Bacteria > Pseudomonadota > Alphaproteobacteria > MPNO01 > DASWLB01 > CAWGHZ01. The sequence continues at coordinate 336,442 of CAWFOW010000011.1, read as the reverse complement.
CATGGATCACATGGACGACGCTTGGGAGACGCGCGTCTGGGAAAAGCACCCGGGCGGCGATCTGTGGGCGTTGAGCGAGGGCGCCTCGACCTACTGAGAAACGCGTCGCCTAACTGCGGGGCGGCGGCAGGGCGCAGCCGCCCGTCGGGAAGAGTTCGATCACGCTGCACCCGGCATCGATCCGAGCGACCAGATAGCCCTGGCAAGCGTTCGTGCGCACCCAGACGGTGCGGTCCTGGACCGCCGGCGCCTCGGTATCACGCTGGACGTAGAACGTTGTCGAGGTGATGGTCGCGGGATCGACGCCGCGCGCGGCGAGCGCGTCTCGCACGATGGCGCCGCAGTCACGGCTGGCGGTGCGGGGCGCCTGGTCGGCGCACCCGGCAAGGGCCGCGGCAAGGAGGATGGGCAACAGGACGGTGCGCATGATGCTCATGGGCCTCTCCTTACGGCGCGGCCTTGATCGGATCGCAGCGGCCGCGCACCATGAACGGAACTGATATCCCGAACCGCGGCGGGGAAGCTTGATGGACATCAAATCTCTGTGCGCTGCGTTGGGCATCGCGGCGGACAAGGGCGACCTCGTCGTCCGTACGCCCATCGACGGCTCGGAAATCGGCCGGGTCGCCCCCGACGACGCGGCCGCGCTCGACGCCAGAATCGCGCGCGCCGCCGCCGCCTTCCCGGTCTGGCGCGACACGCCGCCGCCACGCCGGGGCGAGCTGGTGCGTCTGTTCGGCGAGGAGCTCCGCCGCATCAAGCCCGAGCTGGGCCGCCTCGTCACCATCGAGTCCGGCAAGATCCTGCAGGAAGGGCTCGGCGAGGTGCAGGAGATGATCGACATCTGCGACTTCGCGGTCGGGCTGTCGCGCCAACTCTATGGCCTCACCATCGCGTCCGAGCGGCCGGGCCACCGGATGATGGAGACGTGGCACCCGCTGGGCCCGATCGCCGTGATCTCGGCCTTCAACTTCCCCGTCGCGGTGTGGGCCTGGAACGCGGCCATCGCGCTGGTGTGCGGCGACCCGGTGGTGTGGAAGCCGTCGGAAAAGACGCCCTTGTGCGCCCTCGCCTGCCGGGCGGCGTTCGAACGGGCGCGCGCCACGTTCGGCGCGGCGCCCGAGGGGCTCGTCGAGGTGGCGATCGGCGCGCGCGAGACGGGCGAGGCGCTGGCCAACGATCCGCGCCTGCCGCTCGTCTCGGCCACCGGCTCGGTACGGATGGGCAAGGCGCTGGCGCCGGTAGTGGCGGGCCGGCTCGGCCGCGCGCTCTTGGAGCTTGGCGGCAATAACGGGGCCATCGTGGCACCGACCGCCGACCTCGATCTCGCCGAAAGTGCGATCCTGTTTGCCGCCGTCGGCACGGCCGGCCAGCGCTGCACCTCGCTCCGCCGGCTGATCGTGCATGAAAGCGTGTGGGACGCAGTGGTCGGGCGGCTGAGGCGCCGCTACGCCAGCCTGCCGATCGGCTCGCCTTTGGAGGCGGGCACGCTGGTGGGCCCGCTGATCGACCGCGACGCGCTCGACCGGATGGAAGCGGCGCTCGACCGCGCGCGTCGGGAAGGCGCGATGGTCCATGGCGGCGGGCGTGCCCTTGCCGACCGCTTTCCCGATGCTGCCTACGCCCGTCCGGCCCTCGCTTTGATGCCGGCCCAGACCGAACTGGTCCGCGAGGAGACCTTCGCGCCGATCCTCTACGTGCTGCGCTATTCCGGTTTCGACACGGCGCTCGCGCTGCACAACGCCGTGCCGCAAGGGCTCGCCTCGGCGATCTTCACCAACGACGTCCGCGAGGCCGAGGCGTTCGTATCGTCGCGCGGTTCGGACTGCGGCATCGCCAACGTCAATATCGGCCCGTCCGGCGCCGAGATCGGCGGCGCGTTCGGCGGCGAGAAGGAGACCGGCGGCGGCCGCGAGTCCGGCTCGGATTCGTGGAAGGCCTACATGCGGCGCGCGACCAACACGATCAACTACTCGCGCGACCTGCCGCTGGCGCAAGGCATCACGTTCGATACCGCCCCGCTACGGGCAGGCTGACCGTGCACGCGGCGCCGCCGGCGAACGATCCGGAGCTGATGAAACTTGCCGACTGGGCGATGGAGCGCATCGTCTGCCCGCGCCACAAGACTCAGCGCCTCGTACTTCGCGACGGCGCTTTGGCGTGCGGCCTGCCGGATTGTGGCGCGCGCTATCCGATCGTCGACGGCCGCCCCATCCTGATCGACGAGGCGCGCTCGGTCTTTTCCATCGCCGATTTCGTCGGCCGTCGCACGACGACGTTCGACGCCGCAACCTCCGAGGCGCCTTCCCTCACCCCCGCTCAGCGTCTTAAGGCGGCACTCTCGAACCTGACGCCGTCGGCGACCTACGAGGCCAAGGAGATGCAGCCGGCCGACGCGCTGAACCATGTCGCCGCCCGGATCGCGCGGCCGCGCGTGCTGGTCCTGGGCGCGGGCGATGCTGCGATGGAGGTCGCGGGCGCATTCGACATTGTCTACAGCGACGTGGCGATGCGCCGACTGACCGACCTGATCGCCGACGCGCACGACATTCCCTTCGCGGACCGGACGTTCGACGTGGTCCTGGCCTGCGCCGTGCTCGAGCACGTCGCCGACCCTCAGCGCTGCATCGGCGAGATCGTGCGCGTGCTGCGGCCCGGCGGCTACGTGTTCGCGGCGACGCCCTTCATGCAGCAGGTACACATGGGCGCGTACGATTTCACCCGTTTCACCTTCGTCGGGCACCGGCGGCTGTTCCGCAGGTTCGCGGAAATCCGCGCCGGGGTGGTGAACGGGCCCGCCACCGCGCTTGCCTGGACGTTCGAGCATTACCTGGCCGCGTTTTCGGAGAGCGCCGGCACGCGCTCGGCGTTGCGCACGCTCGCGCGGTTCATGACGGCCCCGATCCTGTGGACCGACCGCATCCTGGCGCGGAAGCCGGGCGCCTACACCGCGGCGTCGGCCTACTACTTCTTCGGCCAGCTCAGCGAGCGGGAGCTGTCGGACCGCGAGATCCTGGAGTTCTACAAGCCGCCGGTCCCGTGACCGCCGCGGCAGCCCTTATTGCGCGGCCTCGCGGAGCACCTCGGCGATCTTCGCGTTGAAGTCGCGAACCGCGGCGGCGGGGCCCTGCGGGTAGGCCCAGATGCCCGCCGAGACGGACAGGAAGTCGGCGCCGGCCCGGACCAGCACGGGACAGTTCTCGACCGTGATACCGCCGATGGCGACGCAGGGCACGGTGAACATCTCCTGCCACCAGGTGAGCAGCTCGGGGTCGGTCGGCGTGGTGATGCCACCGACATTCTTGGTGGTGGAGCGGAAGAACCCGCCGAACGCAACATAGTCGGCGCCGGCCTCGGCCGCCTCCATCGCCAGGTCGCGCGAGGCCTTGCAGGTGACGCCCACGATCGCCTGCGGCCCCATGATGCGCCGGGCCTCGGCATAGGGCGCGTCCTCCTGGCCGACATGGACGCCGTCGCAGCCCATCTCTCGGGCGAGGTCGGGCCGGTCGTTGAGGATGAACGCGACTTCGTGCGACTGGGAGATCGGCATCAGCGTTTCGATCGCGCGGCGGATCGTGTCGTCGTCGACGCCCTTGAGGCGGAGCTGCAGCGAGGCGACGTCACCCGCGTCGAGAGCGGCCGACAGCGCATCGGCGTAGTCGGGACCGATGCGCTCGGGCGTGATCAGATAGAGACGGCAGGTTTCTGACATGCTTCGTAGCTCACGAGTTATAAGCGCCACCGAAGTATGGGCGCACAAGCGGGTAAATTTCCCAAAGCGTCACGGATAGCAAGACGAAAATGGCCCAGATAAAGATGAGGCGGAAGGCTCTCCTGTAACTTCCCAGCCAGCCGACTTTGTTCAGTTCGCTGCCCTGCGACACGAGGGCCTCAGCGTGGCCTGTGCCATCGCGCAGGCATTCTTCCTGCCGCGCCATCAGGCATTCGCCGAGCTTGGCCAAGCGCGAAACGCGGAGGTCCAAGGCCATGAAAGACACGGTCACGATGACGCCGGTCAGCGCCGCAAGAGCCGCCCATGCACGCTCGCCCGCCGAATGCAGCGCGTAAACGGCTGCCCAGACGCCACCCATAATGATGAGGTAGAATCGGAACGTCGTGAGTTGTTGCTGCGCGTGATACTCGAACCAACGCCAGCCATGTTCCAACGCCGCCTTGTTGTGGTCGCTGAACACGTTCGGCCGGAGGAGCTTCTACTCGGCGGGCGCCTCGGCGAGTTCGCGCATCGGCCGCACCGAGGGCGACTTGCCCTGGAATATCTGGATGATCGCATCGAGCATGGCGAGCGCCTCCTCGCGCGGGCGCTGGAAGGTGTTGCGCCCGATGATCGAGCCGTTGCCGCCGCCCTCGTACACGCCCTTCACCTCGGCGAGCACGCCGTCGAGGTCCTTCGCGTCGCCGCCCGAGAACACCACGACGCGCCGCCCGTTGAAGCAGGACTGCACGACGTGGCTCACCCGCTCGGCCATCGTGCCGGTCGGAATGTTCGCGTACGACTTCTTCGCCGCCTCGAGGAACACGACCTCGGTCGGCGGCTTCACCTTGATGATGTGCGCGCCGAGCAGCGCCGCCATGTGCGCGGCGTAGGCGCAGATGTCGACGGCGGTCTCGCCCTCCTTGGTGAGCAGCGGGCCGCGCGGATAGGACCAGATCACGACGCATAGCCCGGCCGCCTTGGCCTCCTCGGCCATGGCGCGGATCTCCTCCATCAGCTCGAACTGATGCTCCGAGCCGGGATAGATCGTGAAGCCGATCGCCGCGCAACCGAGCCGCAGCGCGTCGTCGACCGAGCCGGTGACCGCCTGATCCTTCTCCGTGGCGAGCGAGTTGGACGAGTTGAGCTTGAGGATGGTCGGGATCGCGCCGGCGAAGCTGTCGGCGCCGGCCTCGATCATGCCGAGCGGCGCGGCATAGGCGTTGAGCCCCGCGTCGATGGCGAGCTGGAAATGATAATGCGGATCGTAGGCCGGCGGATTGGGTGCGAAGGACCGCGCCGGGCCATGTTCGAAGCCCTGGTCGACCGGCAGGATAACGACCTTTCCGGTGCCGCCGAGCTTGCCCTGCATCAGGATGCGGGCGAGGTTTGCCTTCGACCCCGGGTTGTCGCTCTCGTAATTCGCCAGGATACGCTTGACGCGCTGCGTGATCTTCATGTCCGTTCCCCCGGTGCGAATCGCAACGACTCGGCCAAAATGCGCGCCAAGCAATACCCTAGGGCGGGTTAAGATTTAACGACGGCCGACCCAGGCGGCGAGCGACGCGGGGTCGGAATCCTGTCCCAGATCGAGGGCCGGAGCGGGGTCCCGATCGAGTTCGGCGCCCATTTTTCGGGCAATTTCGCCGAGTTTCCGCCGCACGGGCGGGGGCGCCTGGAGGCGGATGAGCGTCACCCCGGCGCGCAACGCACCCAGCGCGTAGCCCGGCGCACGGCCACAGTCGAGCGAAGCGGTAAAGGGAACGTCGGGAAACTCGGTTCGGGCGGCAGCGATCAGCGCCGCAAACCAGCCGGCGCCGGCGCGTGCCGCCTCGCCGGGGGCCGAGCGCAGCGCCACCGGGCACCCCGCCAACCGCGCTGCCGCCAGCGCCGCGCGCGCCTGGTCGAGCGAATGCACGATGACGGCCCGCGGCGCGGCCTCCCGCCCTTTCCGGATTTGCCGCTTCGCCATGGCGGAAGTGTGCCACGCACAATGCCCATCGGGAACGATCGACCGCGACCCCGCGTTCGCCGGATGCGGCGCGCTCGCTATCCCGCATCCCCGCGCGCCTGGAGATGGCATCCGACGACGCCATGGCTCGGACGTTCCGCAGGATACTGAAGATACTCGGCGCGATCGTGGCCGGCATCGTAGGGCTCGCCGCGCTTACGGTCATCGCGCTGATCTTCATCGACTGGAACCTGTTCCGCCCGTTCCTCACCGAACAGGCCTCCAGCGCGAGCGGACGCGAGGTGTCGATCGGCGATTTCGAGGTCGACCTGTCGAGCCGGCCCGAGCTGCGCGTCCGCAATCTCGTGATCGGGAACCCGGACTGGGCAAAGCACAAGGCGATGATGCGCGTCGGAGCGGCCGACATGGTGATCCGCCTGTGGCCCCTGCTGGTCGGCCGACTGGAGATCGACCGGCTGCGCGTTTCCGGTGCTGCGTTCCACCTGGAAAAGGCCAAGGGCAAGGACAACTGGCATTTCGGCACGACCGGCGCGACGACGGGCGCGGTCAAGGCGGTCAGCCCGAAACGTCGGACGGAGTTCCCGGTGATCAAGCGACTGGAGATACAAGATAGCGACATCACCTTCACCTCCGACGCGCTGAAGCAGCCCGTGGCCGCACATTTCGACATGGTGACGGCCCGGACCGACGGGCGGGACGCTCCGGTCCGGCTCGACATGAAGGGCCGCTACAAGCGCAAGCCGTTCTCGGCCGAGTTCGCGTTCGGATCATTCAACACGCTGCGCATGGGCGGAAAGCCGTTCCCCACGAAAGGCACCCTGGATGTCGGCAGCATCAAAGGGACACTGGACGGAACGGTCAGCGAGCCGCTGCAATTCAAGGGCTGGCAAGGCCAAGTCTCGATCTCCGGCAGCAACATGGACGAGCTGCACGACCTGCTCGGCCTGCCCGTCCCAACGTCTCCGCCGTACAAGCTTGCCGGCAAGATATCAAAGGAGGACGAAACCTGGCACTTGAAGGACTTCCAAGGGCGGCTCGGCTCGACCGACCTTGCGGGCGACATCGCGGTCGACACCGGCAAGACGCCCGCACGTCTGGTCGCCAAGGTCACGTCGAACGCGGTCGACATGTCTGACCTGAAAGGCTTCATCGGGCGCAGTCCGGAAACGAAGCCTCCGGCCAAGGGCGGCAACCCTGCCGAGCGCGCGCAGCCCGGCCGCGCCAGGTTCCTGATACCCGAAGAGACGTTCCATCTCGACAAGCTGCGCGGCATGAACGTCGCTCTCAACTTCGACGGCAAGTCGATCAAGTCGGGCGGGCGGGCCCTCGACAACCTCAAGGTCACGCTTCAGCTCGATAGCGGCAAGCTGATCATCGACAGCCTCAGCCTCGGCACGCTCGACGGAACGATCTCCGGCAGCGCGACGCTCGACGCGTCGCATGACATGCCGAACGTCGCGGCCCGGCTGCAACTCAAGGGAATACGCCTAGGGACGCTGCTCAAGGTCTCCGGCATCACCGATGCCTCGCACGGCACGTTCCGCGGCTATCTGGCGCTGCGCGCGCACGGCACCAGCATGCACCAGCTCGCCGCGCACATGGACGGGTCCGGCGTACTGGTCATGGAGGGGGGGGAAATCAGCGACTTGATGCTCCAACTCGCCGCACTCGACCTGCAGCAGGCCCTGCGGGAGGTGTTGAGGCCGAAGACCAAAATGATCCCGATCCAGTGTTTCATCGCGCCGATCCAGGTCAACGATGGCGTGATGACGGCAAACCCGTGGGTGTTCTCGACGACGGACACGCTCTTGAATTTGACCGGCAAGGTCAACCTGGCCACCGAGAAGCTCGATATGCGGCTCCTCGCGCAGCCGAAGGACTACAGCTTCTTCAACGCGCTGACGGCGATCGATATCGAGGGCGACCTGACCCACCGCACCGCCTCGGTCAACAAGCTGGGTGTCGCCGTGAAGCTCGTCATCAAGACGCTGCTCGCGCCACTCATGCCGTTGCTGTCACCTGACATCCAACAGAACGCCGAACAGACATCGCCATGCCGGAATTTGCTGGGATCGGCGACCGAGGGAAAGAGGGCGGATTAATCCGTTCCGGGCACGGGCTGTGGCGGTCCGCGACGTTCCCGCGGCTGGCGGCCATTGAGGAACGAGCCGAGCGCGGCGAGCGGCGTGTAGTGATTGCATACGCCCTTCAGCACAATCAGGATCGGCACGGCGAGCAGAGCTCCCGCGACGCCCCAGAACCAGCCCCAGAACACGACCCAGATGAAGATCACCGGAGGGTTGAGCTCCAGCCGCCGCCCGAGCAGGGCCGGTGTCACGAACTGGTTCTCGATCCCGTTGGCGACCAGATAGATCGCCGGGGCTATCGCCGCGCCCCACAGCGTGTCGAAATGGGTGAGCGCCACCATGAAGACGATCGCGAGCCCGATCACCAGGCCGAAATACGGAACGTAGTTGAGCACCGCCACCATCACGCCCCACAGCAGCGGGTTCGGCATGCCGATGAGATAGAGCCCGACGGCGACCGTCGCGCCCAGACCGAGATTGATCAGCGTGACGCTGAACAGATAGTTCGAAACGTCATGAAGGATCTCGGCGCTCATCGCCGCCACTTCGCGCTTGTGCTGTACTCTTGACAGCGCGCCGATCAGCTTGCCCTGGAACAGGTCGCCGCTGGCCAGCAGGAAGAAGGTGAACACGACACAGACGAGTAGCCCCACCGCCGTGCGCTGCACGCCATCGAGCATCCCCGCCAGCAGCCCCTTCCCCTTCACCGCCACCACGAGGGGCCTATTCTTGTCGTCGGACAGGTTGGTCGCCTTCTCGACGTCCTGCGCCGCCTTTTGAACCTGCTCCACGGAGCGCTGAACGGGCAGCAGCTTGTCGCGCAGTTCGCGATAGACGCTGGGCCCCTCCTCGAGCCAGGTCGCGGCCGGCTCGGCGAGCCGCGCGAAGGCGAACGAGACCGCGGCGACCATCGCCGCGACGACCAGGAACGAGGCTACGGGAGTGGGAATCCTTGCCCGCCCCAGCCCGGCGACGGCGGGCGAGAGAACCAGTGACAGGACAAGCCCGGCGACCACGGGGATGAAGAAGTCGGCGCCGAAGTAGAGCGCGGCGAAGGAGGCAAGTACGAACAGACCGACGACCGCGACGGTTCGCGCACGCGCACCGCTATCGTGGCGCCCCTCGATCAAACCAGCCTCCCGATCCTGAATTGCGCCACCGACCCGCGGACGCTTTGTCGGGGTCGATCCGCCTCTCGGAAACGCTCTGGCGCAGCCGCGGTTCCGCCTGGGACGGCGGGTCAACGGGTCAGCCCGGCCGGTCGTCCAGCGATGCGCCGTCGAGGACGGCCAGAAGCTCGGCCACCTTGGCACGCTGGTCGCGCTTCGAGCCGCTGGCGATCGCGCCCTCGACGCAATGCGCCACATGCTCCTTCAGGATGCCGTCGGCGACGCGCTGCAGCGCGGCGCGCGCCGCCTTGATCTGCATCAGGATGTCGATGCAGTAGCGCTCATCCTCCACCATCTGCGCGATGCCGCGCACTTGTCCCTCGATGCGGCGGAGGCGAGGCAGCGAGGCCTTGTGGGTTGCATGAGCCATGGTTGCAATATACCCCCTGGGGGTATATTTGATCAATCAGCATTCACGCACGCGGGCTTGGCATGTCCTTTCTGAAGTCCTTGAACCCGGTCTGGTGGATCGGGCTCGGCACGGCGGCGATCACTCTGGTCTTGGCCGTTGTTCTGTTCCGGCCGGGCGAGTCCGGCCGCGCCGACCCCACTGACGCGGCGCAGGTTGCGCTGGGGCGGACGGTGTACGAGGCCCAGTGCGCGTCGTGTCACGGGACCCGCCTCGAGGGCCAGGCGAACTGGCGCGTTCGACGAGCCGACGGGAAGCTCCCCGCGCCGCCGCACGATGCAACCGGCCACACCTGGCATCATCCCGACAAGCTCCTGTTCCGCATCACCAAGTACGGTCCCGGCGCCGTCGCGCAGCAGGCCGGCTACCGCACCGACATGCCGGCCTACGACGACGCGCTGACCGACCGCGAGATTTGGGCGGTCCTGGCCTACATCAAGAGCCGCTGGCCCGCCGCGATCCGTGCCCGCCAGGAAGCCATCGACCGCGGCGCGGCGCGCTGAACGAGGATGACGTCATGACATCTAACGCCCATTCGCACCATGCCGAGGCGAAGACCGGCGCCGCCAAGGACCCTGTCTGCGGCATGAACGTCGACCCGGCGACGGCCAAACATCGTCACGAGCATGAGGGCGAGACCTACTACTTCTGCTGCAACGGCTGCCGCGAGAAGTTCGCCGCCGACCCTAACCGCTATCTGAACCCCGCGCCGAAGGAGGAAGCGCCCGCACCGGCCGGTAGGAAATACACCTGCCCGATGCATCCGGAGATCGTGCAGGACGGCCCCGGAGATTGTCCGATCTGCGGCATGGCGCTGGAACCGGTCGCGCCCCTCGCCGGGCCGGAGCCGGAGAATCCCGAGCTGGTCAGCATGACGCGGCGCTTCTGGGTCAGCGTCGTGCTCGCGGCACCGCTCCTCGTCGTGACGATGGGCGGGCACCTGCCGGGCCACCTGCTGGACGTGATGGCCGGGGCGCGCTGGCTGCCTTGGGTAGAGCTGGCGCTGGCGACGCCCGTCGTCGTCTGGGGTGCCGCGCCGTTCTTCGTCCGCGCCTGGCGCTCGATCCTGACGATGAACCTCAACATGTTCACCCTGATCGGGATCGGCGTCGGCGTCGCATACGTCTATTCGGTGGTCGCGACCGTCGCGCCCGGCGCGTTCCCGCCCGCCTTCCACGGGGCGCATGGCGAGGTCGCGACCTATTTCGAGGCCGCCGCGGTGATCGTCGCGCTGGTGCTGCTGGGCCAGGTGCTGGAGCTGCGCGCGCGCGGGCGCACGAACGCCGCGATCCGCGGGCTTCTGGAACTGGCACCCAAGCGGGCGCGGGTGATCCGCGACGACGGTACCGAGGAGGATGTCGCGTTGGAGCGCGTGCGCCAGGGCGACCGGCTGCGGGTGCGCCCCGGCGAGGCGGTGCCGGTCGACGGCGAGATCGTCGATGGCACGACGTCGATCGACGAGTCCGCGATGACAGGCGAGCCCGTGCCGGTCGAGAAGCAGAACGGCGACAAGGTGACCGGCGGCACGCTGAACGGCGCCGGCGGATTCGTCATGCGCGCCGAGGGCGTCGGGGAGCAGATGTTGCTCAACCGCATCGTCCGGCTGGTCGCCGAGGCGAGCCGGTCGCGCGCGCCGATCCAGAGCCTTGCCGACAAGGTCGCCGGATATTTCGTACCGACCGTGGTGGCCATTGCCGCGCTGGCCTTCATCGCCTGGGCATTGTGGGGACCGCCGCCCGCCCTCGCCTATGCGCTGGTCAACGCCGTCGCGGTGCTGATCATCGCCTGCCCGTGCGCGCTGGGGCTCGCCACCCCGATGTCGATCATGGTCGGCGTCGGGCGCGGCGCGACCGAAGGCGTCCTGATCCGCGACGCGCGCGCACTGGAAACCTTCTGCAAGATCGACACGCTGGTCGTCGACAAGACCGGCACGCTCACCGAAGGACGGCCGAGCCTGAGCGACGTGGCCGCCGTCGCGGACCGCACCGAGGACGACGTGCTGCGCCTCGCCGCCGCGCTTGAGAAAGCCAGCGAGCATCCGCTGGCCGCGGCGATATTGCGCGGTGCATCGGAACGCGGCGTCACGCCGGGCGAGGCAAAGGATTTCCGCACCGTCACCGGCAAGGGCGTCGCCGGCATAGTGGACGGGCACGCCGTCGCGCTTGGCAACGACGCGATGATGGCCGAGGTGCGTGCGGATCCCGCCGCCCTCTCCGACCGCGCCGAAACACTGCGCGGCGAAGGCGCGACGGTGATGTATGTCGCTGCCGACGACAGGCTCGTCGGGCTGATCGCCGTCAAGGACCGGATCAAGGACACGACGGCGGAGGCGGTGCGCCGGCTGCGGGAGGACGGGGTGCGCATCGTCATGCTGACCGGCGACAACGCGACGACCGCCGCATCCGTCGCGCGCTCGCTCGGCATCGACGAGGTGGAGGCCGGCGTGCTGCCCGACCGCAAGGGCGAGGTGATCGCACGCCTCAAGGCCGAAGGCCGGCTGGTCGCGATGGCGGGGGACGGCATCAATGACGCCCCGGCGCTCGCCGCCGCCGACATCGGCATCGCGATGGGCACCGGCACCGACATCGCCATGGAAAGCGCCGGAGTCACCCTGGTGAAGGGCGACCTGGGTGGCATCGCGCGGGCGCGCCTCTTGTCGCGCGCGGTGATGCGCAACATCCGCCAGAACCTGTTCTTCGCCTTCGTCTACAACGCGTTCGGCGTGCCGATCGCGGCGGGAATCCTCTACCCCTTTTTCGGACTGCTCCTCAGCCCCATCTTCGCCAGTGCGGCGATGAGCCTGAGCTCGGTGTCGGTGATCGGCAACGCGCTGCGGCTGCGCCGGGTGAAGCTGTAAGGCGGGGCATTTGGCGGCAAAGCGGAAGCGTAAGGCCCGGCGACGCAGGCACGCCGGACCGCTGATGGCGACGGCGGGCCTCGCCGTTGCAGCCGTCGTGGCGCTCGGCCTCGCGCTCGGCATGCGGCCCGACAAGGCGCCCGAGCCGCCCGCAAAGAGCCCGGCGGCGACTGCCCGCCTCGCCCCCGCCCCGCACTCTGCAACGCCTCCCGCCGAGCGGCGGGCGCCCCGGCGCGAGCCCATGTGGCAGACGCCTTACGCGACCCGGCCGGTCAAGCCCTCGCCCGGCGAGCGCCCGGCGTGGCTGGCCTATGCGGTGCCGGCGCCCGCCACCGAAGGACGGCCGATCATTGCGATCGTCATCGACGACATGGGCGTGAACCGCACCATGTCGGCCCGCGCGGTGCGCCTGCCCGCGGGGGTGACGCTCTCCTACCTGCCCTATGCCAGCGACATCGCCCGGCAGGCGGCCGAGGCGCGCGCCCTTGGCCACGAGCTGATCGTCCACGTGCCGATGGCGCCCGAGGGATCGGAGAATCCGGGCCCCAATGCCCTCAGCCCGTCGCTTGCGCCCGACGAGATCGCGCGCCGGCTCGACTGGGCGCTCGGCCGGTTCTCCGGCTATGTCGGCATCAACAACCACGAGGGCAGCCGCTTTACCGCGGACACTGCCGGAATGGACGTGGTACTGGAGACATTGAAGCGGCGCGGGCTGCTGTTCCTCGACTCGCGCACGACGCCGCACACGGTCGGCCCGGCCATCGCCCGCCGGATCGGCCTGCCCTTCGCCCAGCGCAACGTGTTCCTCGACAATGTCGACACGGTCGAGGCGGTTCGCGCGCAGCTCGCCGAACTCGAATCCGTCGCCAGGCGCGACGGCGCGGCGATCGCCATCGGCCACCCCAAGACGGCAACGATCGATGCGCTCGGGCCTTGGCTCGAAACGCTCGCGGCGCGTGGCTTCGTGCTGGTGCCGCTGACCGCCATCGTCGCCCGCAATCTCGGGCACCCGCTGGCGCGCGGCTGATCGACGCTTACGGCTCGGCGGCGCGCGGCTGGACGAGCACCTTGACCTTGATCGCGCCGGCGCTCGCGAAGCGCAAGGTCAGCTCGAACGAGTCGCCCGTATTGAGCGGATGCCGCAGCCCGGAGACGGCGATGTGCGCGCCCCATGCCGCCAGCGTGACCGGCTTGCCCGGTGGCAGCGCGAGCGTGTCGAGCGCCACCGCCTTGCCATCCTGGGTCTTGCGGAGCGTCACCGATGTCGCCTCCGCTGCCGCGACGCCGGTCAGCGTGTCGGCCTCTTTCCCCGTATTGAGCAAGGGACCATAGACCGAGGTCGCGCCATCCTTGGACGGCAGCGCCCAGACATGGCCGATTTCGATGGCGCCCAGCCGATAGCTGTGCGCACCGGCCGCAACCGGTGCAAGGCACAATGCGATCAACAGGGCAATGGCGCGGCCGACGCGAAGGGGGTGGTGCCCGCCGGCCGAGGCGAGCCCCTCACCCTGTCCCTCTCCCGCCGGGAGAGGGGACCCGGAATGGTGAGCCTTTCTGCTGATCGAACTCCTCGAACCGGACAGGTGCGCGGAAAGATCGTCGCAACGTTCCCTCTCCCCGTGGGAGAGGTACAGGGTGAGGGGCACCATCGGCGATCTCATTTGCGCCGGGCGTCGTTCTCGAAGGCGGCCACCGGGTCGCGGGCGATCTGCGCCGCTTCGGCCTCGGACCCCTCGGCCAGGTCGCGCGCGGCGCCCACCTCGGCCGGGGTAAGACCCTTCTGCTCGAAGAAGGTGTAGGACAGGGTGACCTGGTGCACGTCGTCCACCCCGCGATCCTTCAGCGCCTGCTCGTCGATATAGAACACCAGCGGCATCTTGGCGCTCTGGCCCGGTTCCAGCCGCTCATTGGTGAAGCAGAAGCATTGGACCTTGAAGAAATAGGGGGCGATCTTGTATGGCGTGACGTTGTAGGTGGCGCGGGCGACGATCGTATGGTCGGACAGGTTCTTCGCGACGTAATAGGCCTTGGTGGGCTCGCCCACCCGCGCGGTCACCCGGCGCTGGCCGGGCACGAACGACCAGTCGAGCCCCGGCGCGACGTTGGCGTCGAACATGACGGTCACGGTGCGCGTGGCGCCTGCATCGGCCTGAGCGGTCGGGGTGACGCCGCGATTGACGGTACCGCCATAACCCGTCGCCCCGCAGAACAGCCGGTAGAGCGTCGGCGCGTAGCTGACGGCTACGCCCGAGATGCCGAGCAGCACCATCGCCCCCGCGACGGAGAAGAACTTCCGATGATTCATGCCGTGAGGATCGGCCCTTCCGTGTGCCGCCGCAACGCCGATTTCACGCGGCAAGTTGTCACGCGCGGGGCGGTGTGTGCGGCACTTGCCCTGGCTTTGGCCATAGCGGCTGCAATGCCCGGCCGGGCACAGACGGTCAACGTCACCGACGTCAAGGGGCTGGTCCAGGCCATCCAGCACGCCGAACCGGGACAACGGATCGTCCTCGCGCCAGGCGACTACACGCTGGGCAAGACCGGAATTTCGCGCCCCGGCACACCCGACAAGCCGATCGTCGTCACGGCCTCCGTGCGCGGCACGGTGCGCATCCACAGCCACGTCATCGAGATGTTCAAGGTCACGGCGTCCGACTGGATTTTCGACGGGCTCGACATCATTGGCGGCGACGGCACCGACCACGCCTTCCACATCGTCGCGGATGCCGACCGCGTCGTGATCCGCAACAGTCGGATGCGGAACTTCAACGCCGCGATCAAGGCGAACCAGGAGGGCGGCAAGCTGCCCGACCAGGTGTTGATCGAGAACAATGTCTTCTACAACGATTCGATCCGGGTGACGGGCGCGCCGGTGACACCGATGGATATCGTCGGCGGTGACCGCTGGGTCGTGCGCCAGAACTTCATCGCCGATTTCGGATCGAACAAGGTGACCTACGGCGCCTTCATGAAGGGCGGCAGCACGAACGGCATCTTCGAGCGCAACCTGGTCGTCTGCGAGTGGAAGACCAAGGGCGGCCCGCGCGTCGGGCTGTCCTTCGGCGGCGGCGGCACGATGCCGGGCAAGATCTACCGCACCCCCGAAGGCGACGAGGAAGGCGGCGGCATCATGCGCAACAACATCATCGCAAACTGTCCGAACGCCGAAGGTATCTACCTCAACAAGGCCGGCCGGTCGAAGATCTACAACAACACGATCTACAACGCCTACGGCATCCAGGCGCGGTTCCCGCCGTCGTCGCCCTCGGAAATCCGCAACAACATCATCTCGGGTGCGATCACCGAGCGGAACGAGGCGCATTTATTCGCCGAGAACAACCTCGCCACCGGATACGGGATCGGCGACTACATTCCCGGCGCGGTCGAGCGCCTGACGCTGCGCATTTCCAACTACGACGCCAAGTATCCCAGCCTGGTCAGCACGGCGAACGTGAAGTGGGCGCAGCGCCAGATCGTGGGGCTCGGCGGATGGCTCGGCGAGGGGCCGCTCGGGCGCGGCATCTCGTCGTTCCGTGACTGGTTCGTCTCTCCGCGACTGCTCGATTTCGACCCGGTCTCGATCGACCGCATCGCCCGCCGCGGCGAAGCCCTGACCGAGGTCACCGACGATTTCTGTGGACAGAGGCGTGGCAAAGCCGTCGTCGACCTCGGTGCGATCGAATATTCCGCCGGGCGCTGCGGCGCCTCGAAGTGGGCCGAGTCGATTCTCGCGCGCTTCGGCGAGTAGACGCGGCCTTCGCCCGAGTCGCCCGGCGCAACGTCGCGTCCGCTTACCATCTGTTCACGAAGCCCCGGCAATATCCCCGCGTCGTTCACGGGGGCCGGCTGATGAAGCGCATCCTCAAGTATCTCGTACCGCTGCTTCTGCTGACCGCGGCATCCGTCTTTGGCGGAATGCAGTACCTGCACAGCAAGAACCGGGGCCAGGCGACCGAGGAGGCAGCCGATGCCATCGCCAATGCCGCCAACGCAGCCGTGGACTGGACGCGCGACAAGACCCCGCGCACGATCGACGTCGTGGCATTTTTCGGCGAAGGGCCGGTCGCCGGCCGCGCCAGCTACTTTGCCGTCCGCGCCCGCCTGACCGCTGTCGGAGCGCAGCGCATGAGCGAGGTCTGTTCCGCGATGCCGCGCGTGCGCGATGCGATGAACACGCTGCTGTTCGATTCGGTGCACCGGGCCCTGGATGCCCATCGCGCGCTCGATCGGAGGGTTCTCGCGGCCAACGAGCCCCGGCTGCAGGCCGAGATCAATCGCGGCTTCGACGAGCCGATCGTATCCAAAGTCAGCCTCGAGATCTCAATCCCAGCCGCGCTGGCCGAAAGCGGCTGCAAGACCGAGAAGAACGCGTCGCGGCATTGAGTCGCGGCCGGGCGTTGCCCGGAAATCGCCGCAACCCGTCCCAACTTTCGCCCCATTCCCGCCCAAGCTAGCGCCGCCCGCGTTCCTGTTCGACTCGTCGGCATCCGTTCGGATGCACATCGAATTCCGCTGGGGAGGTTGCCAATGAACATCGCGCCGCGCTTCGACCGGGCGCCAATCCCGCGCTTTATCCGCCGCGCCGCCGGTCTATTATCCCGACGCCAACTGGGAGGGCAGTCCATGAGGGTCGCGTTCGCCGTGCTTACGATGCTCGCTATGCTCGGCGTGGCCGGGCCTGCGCAGGCGGCCGATACAACGCCGGCCAACTACAAGGGGATCTGGGTGTCGACCCCGTTCCCCGCTTTCAGCGCGACGGGCGGAGAGACCGTCACGCTCGACCTGACGGTACACAATGTGGGGCTGCCGCCCCAGCTTGTTGCACTTTCGGTAGCGGCCGCGCCCACCGGCTGGTCGACCGCCTTCATCGGTGACGGCAAGCGCGTCTCGTCCGTGTTCGTCGCACCCGACGGACAGGCGAGCGTCAAGCTGCGCCTCGAGCCCGCCGCCCAAGTTGCGCCGTCACCCGCCGCCGACGCGATCCATTTCGAGGTGGTGGCCAGCGGCGCGCAGTCGCGCTTCAGCCTGCCGATCGACATTTCGGTCGGCAACGCATTGCCGGCGCGCCTCAACATGACGTCCGAGCTGCCGACGCTGCGCGGCGCGCCAAGCTCGAGCTTCGACTTCAAGGTGAAGATCAAGAACGAGGGCGGCAGCGACGCAACCGTGCGGCTCGACGCCGGCATGCCCGCAGGCTTCCAGGCCAAGTTCACCGAGGAGTACGGCTCGCAGGAGCTGACGAGCTTTCCGTTGAAAGGCGGCGACGAGAAGACGATCGCGGCCAAGATCGACCCGCCCCAGAGCGTGAAGGCGGGAACCTACCCGGTCGAGGTCAACGCCTCGACGGGCAAGGCCGAGGCGAGCATCAAGCTTTCGATGGAGGTGACCGGCCAGCCCAAGCTGACCCTGACAGGCACCGGCGACCGGCTGTCGACCGAGGCCTATGCGGGCGAGACCACGCCGGTCGACGTGATCCTGACCAACTCGGGCACGGCGCCCGCACGCAACATCAAGCTGACGGGGTCGAGCCCGAGCGGATGGGATGTGAAGTTCACCCCCGTCGCGATCGATGCGCTGGCGCCCGGCGCGAACCAGACCGTGAAGGCCAACTTCACCCCGTCCGGC
Organism: uncultured Alphaproteobacteria bacterium; assembly: GCA_963817535.1. GTDB lineage: Bacteria > Pseudomonadota > Alphaproteobacteria > MPNO01 > DASWLB01 > CAWGHZ01. Next base: position 318,611 of record CAWFOW010000011.1, on the reverse strand, counting down.
AAGGCGATCGCCGGCGACTACATGGTCACCGTCTCGGCGACTGGCGAAGGCGTCTCGTCCTCGTCCGACTTCCGCACCACCGTGCGCACCTCGACCATGTGGGGCATCGTCGGCGTGCTGGTCATCGCCGCGGCACTGATCGTGCTGGTGCTCGCCGTCGTCCGCTACGGCCGGCGCTAGGTCGCGCCATGGGCGAGACGATCATCGAGACGCGCGGCCTCGCCAAGCGCTATGGCGGGCTCGTCGCGGTCGACGGGCTCGATCTCCGCATCGAGGCGGGCACGGTGTTCGGACTGCTGGGGCCCAACGGCTCGGGCAAGACCACCACGATCCTGATGCTGATGGGGCTGACCGACATCTCGGCCGGCGAAGTGCGCGTCGCGGGCTTCGACCCGGCGCGCCAGCCGCTCGACGTCAAGCGGCAGGTCGGCTACATGCCCGACAGTGTCGGTTTCTACGACAACCTGACCGCCCGGCAGAACTTGCGCTTCACCGGTCGCCTGGCGGGCATCGCGCGCGGCGCGCTGGACAGCGGGATCGAGGCGGCGGTGAAGCGCGTCGGGCTCGCCGACTCGCTCGACCGGCGGGTCGCCGCCTTCTCGCATGGCATGCGCCAGCGCCTCGGCCTCGCCGAGGTTCTGCTGAAGGAACCGCGCGTCGCCATCCTCGACGAGCCGACCAACGGGCTCGATCCGGCCGGCACGCACGAGCTGCTGGCCCTGATCCGCACCTTGCGCGACGAAGGGATGACGATCCTCCTGTCCTCGCACCTGCTCGACCGCGTGCAGGAGGTGTGCGACCGCGTCGGGCTGTTCCATCGCGGCCGGATGGTGCTGGAGGGCACGGTGGCCGACCTCGCCTGCACCGTGATGGGCGGGCGCTACCGCATCGTGATCGAGGCGACGCTGGACGGGCTGGCCGACCGGCTGCGGCAAGTGCCCGGCGTGGCGCGGGTCGAGCGGCTCGACGACAAGCGCTTCGCCATCGGCGCCGACACCGACCTGCGCGCCGCCCTGGTCGAGGCGGTCACCGGCGCGGGCGGGGCGGTGCTGGGCCTGACCTTCGAGGAGCCGAGCCTCGACGCCATCTACACGCGCTACTTCCAGGAGGTGGCCCATGCGGCGTGAAGGATCGCCCTGGACCGGGCTCGCCACCGTCTTCGGCAAGGAGACGGCGGACCATCTCACATCCGTCCGCATCTGGATCCTGGAAGGGCTGGTGCTGCTGGCCGCCGGCGGCGCGGTCTATGCCGCCATCGGCAAGATCCGCGACACGGTGGGTCAGGACCCGTTCCTGTTCCTCAGCCTGTTCACCGTGGCGCGCGACCCGCTGCCGTCCTTCGTCGCGTTTCTCGGCTTTCTCGTGCCGCTGGTCTCGATCGCACTCGGATTCGATGCAATCAACACCGAGCATACGCGACGCACGATGAGCCGAATTCTCGCGCAGCCGATCTATCGCGACGCGGTGCTGTTCGGGAAATTCCTGGCCGGGCTCGCCACGATCGCCATCACCTTCCTCACGCTCTGGCTGCTGGTGATCGGGCTCGGCATCCTCACGCTCGGCCTGCCGCCGGGCGGCGAGGAGGTGCTGCGCGGCCTTGCCTTCCTGGTGGTGACGATCGCCTACGGGGGCGTTTGGCTGGCGCTCGCGATGCTGTTCTCGACGATTTTCCGCCAGCCCGCGACCTCGGCGCTGGCGGCCCTCGCCGTGTGGCTGATCTTTTCGGTGTTCTGGGGAATGCTCGCGCCGCTGGTCGCGGCGGCCTTGCACGACCCGACGCTCGGTCCGGCCCAGGCGCTGGCCAACGCCGAAACGCAGCTCGCCGTTGCGCGGCTTTCGCCCAATACCCTGTTCGGCGAGGCGACGCTCGCGCTGCTCAACCCCGCGACGCGCGCGTTGGGGCCGGTGTTCTTCTCCCAGCTCCAGGGGGCACTGCTCGGCTCGCCGCTGCCGTTCGGCGAGAGCCTGCTGATCGTCTGGCCGCAGGTGACGGGGCTGATCGCGGCGGTGATCGTGCTGTTCACCGTCGCCTACGCCCTGTTCCAGCGCCAGGAGATACGAGCGTAGCACGGTCTCGAACCGCCGTTGCGGTCCTCGGGACCAACACGTCTTGTCATCCCGGCCAAGACGCGAGCGTAACGAGCGGCGCGAGCCGGGATCCATCCAGAAGCGTCAGTGCCGCTTCCAGATGGGCCCCGGCTCTCGCCGCGGTGCGGCTCGGCCGGGGTGACACGAAGAGATGTAGCGCCGAAGCCGACCACCGGCTTCCGTTTCCGATCCGCCCGATTCCCCTTTAGACTGGCCGCATGGCGCGCGTATCGCGAGGGTTGAGCGGCGACGGAAATCAGCCACACCGGCCGCGGGACAGCAGGGCCCTGCGGCTCCTGCTGCCGTTCCTGTGGTCGCAGGCCGCCCCGGGCCTGCGCTGGCGCCTCGTTGCCTCCCTCGCCATGCTCGGCGTCGCCGCCGGGGTGAACGCAACGGTTCCGATCCTGTTCAGCCGCGCCGTCGACATCCTGACCGGCCAGGAGGCGAAGCTGGTCGCGGCTCCGATCGCGCTTTTGATCGGGTACGGGGTGATCCAGTGGCTGTCGCGCACGCTGAGCGACCTGCGCTGGGTGTTCTACGGCCCGATCGAGCAGCGCCTGCGCCGCTCCCTCGCCATGGCGGTATTCCGACACGTGCACGACCTGTCGCTGCGGTTCCATCTCGGCCGGCGGACGGGCGAGCTCGGCCGTGTCCTCGATAACGGCATGAACGGCTCGGAGACGCTGCTGTTCAACCTGGTGTTCGTCATCCTGCCGCTGTTCGCCGAGATCCTTTTCATCTGCGTGATCCTGCTCGACCGCTACGACGCGGTGTTCGCCGGCATCATCGTGGCGACCCTGGCGCTTTACGGCGTCGCGCTGGTGATCGGGTCGGAATGGCTGCGCCGCCACCAGCGCCGCGCCGTGGTGGTCGGCGCCGAGGCGCAGGGCAAGGCGATCGACGCGCTGCTCAACTATGAGACGGTGAAGTACTTCAACAACGAGGATCACACCGCCCGGCGCTACGATTCCTCGCTGCAGGAAGTCGAGCGTCTGACGGTCAAGGCGCTGACCTTCCGCAGCATGACCGGCATCCTGCAGATGACCATCATGGCCATCGGCATGACGGTGCTGCTGATCCTCGCCGCCGACCGCGTCGCGGCGGGTACAATGACCGTCGGGGGGTTCGTGCTGGTCAACACCTACCTCTTGCAGCTCATTCGCCCGATCGAGCGGCTCGGCCAGCTCTATCGCGGCATCAAGCAGGCGCTCACCTATCTCGAACAGATGCTCGGTCTTCTCGACCAGTCGTCGGAAGTGGTCGATGCGCCGGACGCCGTGGCGCTGCCGCCGGGTCCGGGCCTCGTGCGGTTCGAGGACGTGTCGTTCGCCTATGACCGGCGCCGGCCGGTTCTGTGCGGCGTGTCGTTCACCGTCCGGCCGGGCACGACGACCGCCATCGTCGGACCGTCAGGCGGCGGCAAGTCGACCATCGGGCGGCTTGCGTTCCGCTTCTACGACCCGACCGACGGGCGCGTGATGCTGGACGGGTACGATGCGCGCGCCGTGATCCAGGCGAGCCTGCGCGCCGCCATCGCGGTGGTGCCGCAGGACACCGTGCTGTTCAACGAATTGATCGGCTACAACATCGCGTTCGGCCGGCCCGGCTGCACCGAGGCGGAGATGGTCGAGGCGGCCAAGCTCGCCGAGATCCACGAGTTCGTCTCGCGCCTGCCCGACGGGTACGACACGCTGGTCGGCGAACGCGGCCTCAAGCTGTCGGGCGGCGAGAAGCAGCGCGTCGCCATCGCCCGCGCCGTCCTCAAGCGCCCGCGCATCTATCTGTTCGACGAGGCGACCTCGGCGCTCGACAGCCATACCGAGAAGGCGATCCAGGCGAACCTCCGCCGCGTGTCCGAGGGCGTGACGACGCTGATCATCGCCCACCGCCTGTCAACGATCGTTCATGCCGACGAGATACTGTTCCTCGAGGCCGGGCGGGTGGTCGAGCGCGGCACGCACGAGGCGCTGCTGGCACGGGGCGGGAGCTACGCCGCCTTGTGGCGCCGCCAGCTCGAAACCTACGAGCCGCCGGAGCCGGTGGAGGAGGACGATCTGCCCATTGCCATCGACGAGGTGGTATCCAATGTTTAGCCGAACCTCATCCTTCGACAGGCTCAGGATGAGGTTTAAGTTCGTTCCTCGTCCTGAGCTTGTCGAAGGACGGGGACGAAGAAACGCGAGGAGAACGACATGAGCCCTGCGAACGGGCCCCTGCCCCGCCGCAAGAGCGTACCGGTCCGCGTCGGCGAGGTGACCGTGGGCGGCGACGCGCCCATCGTCGTCCAGTCGATGACCAACACCGACACGGCCGACGCCGCGGGGACGGCCGCCCAGGTGGCGGCACTGGCCCGCGCCGGGTCGGAGCTGGTGCGGATCACCGTCGACCGCGAGGAGTCCGCCGCCGCCGTGCCGCATATCCGCGACAAGCTGGCCGCGATGGGGCTCGACGTGCCGCTGGTCGGCGACTTCCACTATATCGGCCACCGGCTGCTGACCAAGTATCCCGCCTGTGCCGAGGCGCTGGCCAAGTACCGGATCAACCCCGGCAATGTCGGCCATGGCGAGAAGCGCGACACCCAGTTCGCCACCATGATCGAGTGCGCGATCAAGTACGGCAAGCCGGTGCGAATCGGCGTCAACTGGGGCTCGCTCGACCAGGACTTGGTCGTGCGCATGATGGACGAGAATTCCAAGTCCGCCTCACCGCGCGACGCCGCCGAGATCACGCGCGACGCGCTGGTGACCTCGGCCCTCGTCTCCGCCCGGCGGGCGGAGGAGCTGGGGCTCGGGCGCGACCGCATCATCCTGTCCTGCAAGGTGTCCTCGGTGCAGGACCTGATCTCAGTCTATTCCGACCTCGCCGCCCGGTCCGACCACGCGCTCCATCTCGGCCTGACCGAGGCGGGGATGGGCTCGAAGGGGATCGTCGCGTCGACCGCCGCGCTGGCTGTGCTGCTGCAGCGAGGCATCGGCGACACGATCCGCATCTCTCTCACCCCAGAGCCCGGCGGCGACCGCACGCGCGAGGTGATCGTCGCGCAGGAAATCCTGCAGACGATGGGGCTGCGCTCGTTCGTGCCGCTGGTCACGGCGTGCCCCGGCTGCGGCCGGACGACCTCGACCTTCTTCCAGGAGCTGGCCAACCGCATCCAGACCCATGTCCGCACCCAGATGCCGATCTGGGCCAAGACCTATCGCGGCGTCGAGACCATGAACGTCGCGGTGATGGGCTGCGTGGTCAACGGGCCGGGCGAATCCAAGCACGCCGACATCGGCATCTCACTGCCCGGCAACGGCGAGGCGCCGGCCGCGCCGGTCTTCATCGACGGGCAGAAGACGGTCACGCTGCGCGGCGCCAACATCGCCGACGAGTTCGCCAAGCTGGTGGACGACTATGTCGACCGCCGCTACGAGAAGCGGGCCTAGGCGCGTCGCTACATCAGCAGCAGCAGCCCGCCGACCAGCGCCATGTTGTTGTAGACGAACGACAGATGCAGGTGGCGGCGGAGCGGGTCCTCGACCTGCCACCAGCGATGAAAGATCGCGGTGGCGAGCACCGTGAAGACGATCAGGATCGCCGCGCCATAGCGGTAATGCCAGTCGATCAGGACCAGGAACCCGCCGACGAACTGCATCGCGAACCCGATGCAGAGCGCCGCGGTCGCCATCGGCACGCCGGCCGCCGCCATGCGGTCACGGTGCATCTTGAACTTCATGGTCGAGTTGAGCGCCCCGGTCACCAGGAACGCGAGGGCGATCAGCACCTGCCCCACGACGTTCTGGATCGCCACCCCGTCATAGAACATGCGTGGGTCCTCCCAGAAGCGGCGCGGCGAGCAGCAGCAGCCCGCCGGCCACCGCGCAATTGTTGAGGAACAGCAGCCGGTGATACATGCGCCGCAGCGGATCGGTCATCGCCCAGTAATTGTGGAACAGCACCTCCGCCAGCACGACGAACACGATCAGCGCGATCGCGGCGTAGGGCGTGTAGACATCGACCAGAACCATCGCGCCGGCGATCCACTGGGTCAGGTACCCCGCCCATAGCAACGCATTGGGAAAGGGAATGCCATGCGAGGCGATCTGCGCCACGTTGCGCGCCTTGCGGTCCGGATTGGTGCAGTTATAGATGCCCGTCCAGATGAACAGGTAGGCGATCAGCACGTGCGCCGCGATCTCGACGGCGGAACTGTCGGCGTAGAACATTGAGCCCCCCTCTTGGTCTTTCTTGGCCTCCTTATAGCAGCCCCATCGTCTTGAAGCTCGCATGCCGGCCGCGCGCGACGATGACGTGGTCGTGCAGGGCGACGCCGAGCCGCTCGGCGGCCTCGCGCACCTGGCGCGTCATCTCGATGTCGGCCTTCGACGGGGTGGGATCGCCCGACGGGTGGTTGTGCACCAGGATCACCGCCGTCGCGCCCAGCTCGAGCGCGCGCTTCACCACCTCGCGCGGATAGACGGCGGTGTGGTTCACCGTACCGCGCTGCTGCTCCTCGTCGGCGATCAGCGCGTTCTTCGAATCCAGATAGAGCACGCGTAACTGCTCGACGGCACCATGCCCCATCCGCATGTTGAGGTAGTCGAGCACGCCGGTCCACGAGCCCAGTACCGGGCGGCCCTTCATCTCGTCGCGCGCGAGGCGCAGCGCCGCCGCCTCCACCGCCTTGATCGCGACCGCCGCGGATTCGCCGATCCCCTTCACCGATTGCAGCGCCTCGGGCGGGGCGCGCAGCACGGCCGGGTAGCTGCCGAACCTGGCGATCAGGGCCTTGGCGATCGGCTTGGTGTCCTGGCGCGGGATCGCCGCGAACAGCAGCAGCTCCAAAAGCTCGTAGTCGGGCAAGGCGTCGCCCCCGGCCTCGAGAAACCGCGCGCGCAGCCGTGCCCGATGTTCGAGCTGGTCGGGTCTCGCCGCCACACCCCCTCCGCAACAATCGCGCGGGAATTGTTCCGCGCGCCGCGCGGCGCGTCAACCGACGGTCGATTCGGGCGGGACGGCCCTACGGCGTGTGCGCCGCGCGGTCCTCGGCATAGACGCGTCCGAACCGGTTGGCGAGGAAGTCGGCAAGCGACACGTCCTCCAGCCGCACGAAGCCGCGCTTCTTGAGCTTGCCCTGGGCCATCAGGTCGACCATAGCGGCGATGCCGCCGGCGGTGGTGATCTGGATCGCGCTCCAGCGCCGTCCGTTCACGTCATGCGCGTAGATCTTGGACGCGTAGGATTCCTGCGTCAGCAGCGGCCCCTTCATCCCCGTGACCGTCGTGAAGATCAGCACCACGTCCTGCATGGTGACCGGGATCGCGGTCTCCAGCACGTCCTTGAACAGCTCGCGCCGCTCGCCGAGCTTGAGGTCGTTGACCAGCAACCGCATGCGCTCGCAATGGCCGGGATAGCGCACGGTCTTGTAGTTGAGCTCGGCCACCTTGCCTTCGAGCGTGTCCGCCAGCGTGCCGAGCCCGCCCGAGGTGTTGAACGCCTCGTAGGTGATGCCGTCGAGCGAGAACTGCTCGATGCCCTGCAAGGGCAGCACCTCGATCCGCTTGCCCTGGTGGATCGCCTCGCACGGGTTGCAGTACTCGTTGATCAGCCCGTCGGTCGACCAGGTGAGGTTGTAGTTGAGCGCGTTGGTCGGGTATTGCGGCAGCGCCCCGACGCGCATGCGCACGGTCTGCAGCGAGTCGAACCCGGCGGCGAGGTCGGCGGCGACGATGGAGATGAAGCCCGGCGCGAGGCCGCACTGCGGTACGAAAGCCGAGTCCGCACCGCGCGCGATGCGGCGGATGACGCGGGTCGTCTCCACGTCCTCGGTCAGGTCGAAATAGTGGATGCCGGCGGCGTGCGCCGCCTCGGCGACGCGGACGTTGAGATAGTAGGGCAGCGCCGAGACCACCGCATCAGCGCCCTTCATCAACCGGCGCAGCGCCGCCCGGTCCTCGACGTCGGCCGCGACCTTCTCGATCGAACGCCCGCGCAGCCCGCTCGCCCGCAGCAGCGCGCGCGACCGGTCGACCAGCGTCACCTCGTAGTCGCCCGAGCCCGCCAGCAGCTCGGCGACCGCGGCGCCGATCTTGCCCGCCCCGAGAAGTAGGATGTCGCGCACCGCGCCCCTCCGATCCGCCGCCTAAGCCCGGCGCCCGGACCGTCGCCCGTCGCGCGTCAGTCGGCCATGCCGATGGCGGCCATGTAGGTTTCCAGCAGCTCTTCGCGCTCGCGCCGGTCGGCGGCGTCCAGCTTCCGCAGCCCGACGATCTGGCGCATCACCTTTGTATCGTAACCCTGCGACTTGGCTTCGGAATAGACCTCGCGGACGTCGGCGGCGAGCCCCGCCTTCTCCTCCTCCAGCCGCTCGATGCGCTCGATGAAGGAGCGGAGCTGGTTGGCGGTGACCTGGAACTGGGTGGCCATGTTTCCCCTCGCGTGAACGGATGACGCCTCCGTTCTACACGGATCGTGCGAGGGCGGAACCGGCGAATCCCGGCCTATGCACAGGCCCGATTCGGAAATGTGGAAAACTCAGTCCTTGAACCCGGGATCGAGCCGCTCGGCGCGGCGCAGGCACGCCTCCCAGTCGCGCTGGCTGCGCCCGCCCCCGGTGCCGGTGCCGCCGGTCACCTGATGAACCGCGTAGTCGATCACCGCGTCGGGCGGGACGAGCACGTTGTCGAGCCCCGCCGCGAGCGCACCGATCTGGGCACGGCAGGCCATCTCGAGCTGGTGGTGCAGCAGGAACGCCTCGGCGACGCAGCGCCCGACGGTGAGCCCGCCATGGTTGTGCAGGATGACGGCGAGGTTGTCGGCGAGGTCGACCAGCAGCCGGTCGCGCATCGCAAGCTCGAACTCGTACCCGCCGAACTGGTGATAGCCGAGCCGCCCGCGAAAGCGCGTGGCCGCCTGGGTGATCGGCAGCAGGCCGCACTTGTGGCACGACACGCCCATGTTGGCCGGCGAATGAGTGTGAAACACGGCGTGGATGTCGGACCGCGCACCGAGAATGCCGGCATGGATCACCAGCCCCCCGCCCGCGAGCGGCCGCGACCCGCCGATGATCGGCTCGGCCGTCGCGATGTCGTAGGTCTCGAGTGACGAGGCCGTCACCTCGTCGAACATCTCGCACTGGGACTTGATGATCATGCGCCCGGGCTGGCCCGGCACGCGCGCCGACAGATGGTTGTAGGTGAGGTCGAGAATGCCGGAATCGGCGATCAGCCGGTGCGCGCAGGCAAGATCGACGCGCGCCTGCCATTCCTCGGCGGTCACCTGTTCGCGCACGGAGCGCGGCTTGATCTGCGTCGCCATGGGCTCCTCCCGGGTTACGCCTCCATCGTGCGCGCCGCGGCCACGCCGGTCAACCGCGCGGCGCGCCTCAGCGCGCGGCGGGCGTCCCCGCGGCGCCGGCCTCGGCGCCATGGACGACGCTGAAGCTCTCGATCGCATTGATCTTGAGCTGGATGACGTTCCGCTGATCGTCCGTGAGGTTTGGATTCTCGAGCTGCTTTTTCAGGCTTTCGAGCTTCCGCGTCACCTGATCCGGCGTGTACTGGCCGGGCGCCGGCCCCGACTGCGCGGGCGTGCTCGATGGGGCCTCGGCCACGCGCGTCGGACCTGGGGACGGCGTGGTGCCCTCGGTGCAGCTCGGACCCTCGCAGCCGCCGGTGAAGGTCGGCCGATCCAGCGGACAGCCGGATCCCTCGCAGCCGCCGGTAAAGGTCGGTAGATCCAACGTGCATTCCGGACAGACGTCGTCGAGATGGAAGCCGTTCTCGGTGCATTCGGGGCACGTGTCCGGCGCGCCCGTTCCGGGGCCGGGCGGAGGCCCACCTTCGGTGCATCCGCCGCCCGGACAGGTCAGGTCGAGCCCGGCCAATGGATAGGGGTCCTCGGTGCATTCGCCGCACAGCGGCGGGATCAGTTCGCCACCTTCGGCCGGAGTCCCCTGCGCCTGCTGCGTCGTGCGTGCGTCCGGCACGGTCGGCGCCGTCGGCGACACGCCGTTGGGCAGCGGTGCCGCGCCCGCCGGCCTCGTGACCGGCGGACCGACCTGTGCGCCATCCTTCGTGGTGGTGGTCGTGATCGTGCCGTCCGGATTGTAGGCCGTATGCACCGTGGTGGATGTGCTGTTTTCGGTCCCATTGCCACGAACCGTGAACGTCCTCACATCTTTCAGCTTGCCGTCGGGCCCATATACCGCCGTGGTCCGCGTGATCGTGCCCTCCGGATCGACCGTGTATCGCACCACGACGGAATTCTCGACCTTTCCGTCCATGGCACTGACGCTGTACTCGCGGCTGAGCCGTGTCCCGTCCGGCAAAATTTCGTTGGTGTCGTAGCGCGTCGTGAGGCTGGTCCCGTACGTGTGCTGGTAGTGACTTTCCGTGCTCCCATCCGGATGTACGATTTTGACGCCCTGGGCGTGTCCCTTGCCGCCATCTGAATCGTATGACTGGACTTTCCGCGTTGTGCCGTCAGGAAAGACGGTCGTGACCTCGTGTCGGTTCGTAAAGCCTCCAATGGGATTGTCGATGACGAGGGTCCCATCGGGGTAGCTGGTCACGCTCGCCACCCCGCCGCCAATGTCATGAAGCAGGTCCCTTACGGTATTTCCCGAGACCCCGCGCGAGACCAACTGAGTCGCAATTTGGAGATTGTCTTTTTCGCCGGACAGCAAGAACGGGCTGCCCTTGACCCCCGGGTCGAAGTTCAGCGCCTGAAGATGCTGCGCATCGAATGGAACGAACACCCGTCCCGGAACTTGGACAAGCTCCCCATTGGTGTTCTGGAACACCGTGTTCGGGCCCCAGAAGAACACGCTGCCGCCGCCATTATTGACGCCGGGCGGCGCGAAAATCGTCTCGCCAAGGTGCGTTGCCTGGCGGAGCTGCGCGGATGCCGGCCCGGCGAGTGCAAGAACGGCTGCGCCCACGACGGCGGCGAGGAAAGCGGTTGCGCGCTTCATGTCGTCATCCTTCCGCCTAGAACCGGGCGATCAGTCCCGTGGTGATCACGTTCTGCTCGTAGCGGTACAGGTTGATGTTGGACGAATTGTTGACGTAGTCGTAGCGGCCGAAAGCCGAGACCGGCCCGACGATCGGGCGCGTGAACTGCAGCGTCAGGGCGTCGATGTCGTCGGACCGGTTGAACCCGTTGCCGAACGGACCGGCGAAGCTGTTGACCTCGGAATACCGGTCGAAGCTGTGGCTATAGTTCAGCACGGCGTCGATCTTCCACGGCAGCGGCATGGACGCGCCCGCCAGGATCACGTCGCTGTCGTTCCGGAAATCTGTGCCGTCGGTGTCGTTCGAGCCGTGCGACCATCCGACATAGCCCTCGATGCCCCACCGGTTCGGCGGCGTCAGGTAGGCGGTCACGGTAAATCCGTAGGCGTCGCCGGTCCGGTCCTGCACCGCGAAGGGCGGCGGCTGCCGGTAATCCATGTGCTGAAGGCGAACCGCTCCCTCGATGACGGCCCAGTCATGAGCACGCCAGGCCAGCGACACGCGACCGTCATAGGACTCGCGGAACTTCTTGCCGCCGACATAGGTGAGCTCGTCACCGATCCGCAGCCCGGCGGCAAGCTCGGGCGTCAGCGCGATGCTGGCATCGATGTGCGGGTAATGGTCGGTGACGTCGTACTGGTGAAGGCCGGCACGCAGGTACCGGTCCCGCTGCAAGGTGTAGCCCAGCGCGAGGCGGCGCCCCTGTTCGCGGTACACGGTCACGGAGCCGTCGAGCGCGGCACGCCAGAAACCGGATGCGCGGCCGGTGATCTCGGGGGGCAGCGGCACGCCGTCATCGGTGCCGATCACGTTGTCGTTGTAGCCGATGCCGCCGAGGAAGGTGAGCGACCAGAATTTCGGCTGGGACGGCTCCACCTGTGCGGCCTTCTCGAGAAGGACGCGGTTCATGGGGCTGTCCGGCGATTCGTGCGACAGGCGTGCCAGGGTGCGCGCTGCATCGTTATTCGCGCCTTGCATCGACTGGATCTGGGCGAGGTAGTACAGGGCGTTCGGGCGCAGGTTCGGATCGCGCGCCGCAACGTCCTCGAACCGCGCCTTCGCCTTGGCGATCTGGCCCAGCGCGAGCTCGGCCCGGCCGAGAAGCTCTTCGGTCAGCGCGCGGCCGGGATGGGCGGCATCGTAACGCTCGAGCGAGGTAATGGCGGCCTGGAACCGCTCCGTCTCGAGCTCCGCCCAGCCGAGCTCGAAATCGAGATCGGGATGATTGTTCTTCAGGGCTTTGGCGCTGCGCGCCAGGTTGTACGCCGCCCGCCAATTGCCGTAGCGGTTGGCGAGCGCGGCGAGATGGACCAGCGCGTCGCTGTCCGACGGATCAGCCCGCAATGCCGCACGGAACCGCGCCTCAGCGGTCTTAGCGTCGCCCGCCTGCATCGCAGTGACGCCTTCGCGGATCAAGGCGCGCGACTGCGGCGAGGCTTCCGCCTCCGAAACAAACACGGCGACACCGCAAATGATGGCGCAGCCGTAGGCAGCCCACCCCCGTAGTCTTCGCATGCACAGCCCCCGACACGAGTTTATTGTCTGAGACTTATGACAAACTCCAAACTACGCGATCAAGGCGTATTTTAAAGAAGCCTTGCGCCACCCCTCATCGATCCAAAAGACAGCAGCCCCGATGTCGGGCTGGCCTTTACGCGGCGAGCAGTTCCTTCACGCGGGGCCAAGCCTCGTTGCCCTTCTCGTCCATCAGTGGCAGGTATTTGGCGTTGAACCACTTGGCGAGCGCGTCCTGGTAGGCTGGCCGCGCCTTGATGCGCTCGTACCAGTCGGCAGTCCTCGGGCGTTTGACCAGCATGCGCGACAGGAACTTGAGGTGGTCGAGCCGCGTGACGTAGGGCGCGTTCCCGACGTCGGCGAGCGTGTAGTCGTCGCCCGTGAGCCACGGCTTGCCGTGATCGGCGAGCGCCTTCTCCATGTCGGCCAACATCTTGTCGAGCCGACGGATGGCGTTGGGGAAGGCCGGGTTCTCGGTGCCCTTCTGAAGATTGCGGAAGTTCGCCATCCAGCCCGGCCGCGCGGCTTCCATCGTCGCGTGCACCTCGGGCGGGTACTGGTGATGGAACGCGATCGACATGGAGACGACACCGGTGGCCGGGAAGATCGCCGCATCGATGAACTTGGTGAAGCCGCGCATGCGCGCCTTGCCGCGCGCGTCGGCGGGCTTCAGCGGCGGCGTCGGGAACGCGTCGTCGAGGTACTCGCAGATGACGGTGGATTCGCACACCACGAAGTCGTCGTGCACCAAAGTGGGCACGTAGCCGTTCGGGTTGAGCTTGAGATAGTCCGGCTGCTTCTGGTCGCCCGCGCGCAGGTTAAGGTGCTTCTGTTCGTACGCGAGCCCCTTCTCGGCGAGCGTGAAGCGCACCTTCTGGGCGCAGACCGACATGTCGTTGTGATAGAGCGTGAGCGCCATGGTTTCCTCCCGCGCGGGCGAGCACGGGGCCCGCGGCGCGGAAGTCTAGGTTACGGCGCTCCGGCGGGCAATCGCCGGCACGGCGCGGCTACCGCTCCTTGATGTCGACCGTGTGGGTCATGAGGCCGGTGGGCAGCGCCCACTCGGCGAAATTCTCGGGCACGCTGTCGAACTTGCGCGGCTTCCAGTTCTTGGTGAGGTGGTCGTCGTCGGCGTAGTACTCGATGGCGCCGCCGATCGGATTCTTGAAGTACCAGAAATAGGCCGACGAGATGGGGTGGCGGCCCGGCCCGATCTCGGTCGGCCAGCCCTTGCGCGAAATGTGCAGCCCGCCCCCAAAGACCTCGTGCACGTCGCGTACCTTGAACGCGATGTGGTTGAGCTTCGGGGTTCCGTCCGGCGAGTTCAGCAGGAACCAGTTGTGGTGATCGCCCGGCGTCGAGCAGCGCATGAAGATGCCGCGCAGCTTGCCGCCCAGATAGTAGTAGTCGGACACGCCGAACTTCAGCCGGCCGACATAGAACTTCTCCATCGCCTTCAGGTCGGGGACGTAATAGACCGCATGGCCGAGCGAAAGCGGCTGGGCGCGCGGATAGAACTTCGCCGCGCGGTCGACGCGCTCGATCCTGGTCGGCGTGTTCACCTCGTCGCGGATCGCGGTCTTGCCGAGCTTGCGCCGCCTGGTGGCGGTGAAGGCGATGGCCAGCCCCATCGGGTCGGTCGAGGAGACTGTCCCGTCCTTCGCGATCTCGACGTCGCGGTCCTTGGCGAGCTCGGACGCGAACGTCTTGAGATCGGCCTTCTTGTGCAGGCCCCAGGTGATCTTACGCACTGTCGAGCCCGGCTGAATCGCTTTTGGCAGGTCCTTCGCGTCGGCGGGCCGCGCGATCACGCGCGTGCCGTCCACCGCCTCGTAGACCAGCTTCGACTTGGCCGCCGAAACCTTCTTCAGCCCCCAGTCCTCGAAGAAGCGCCGCGCCAGCGCCATGTCCTCGACGCCGTAGACGACCTCCTCCAGACCGACGATTTCCCTGCCGTTTATGACCATGGATTCTCCTCCAATCCCCGGCCCATGGGACCGAGTTTAGAATTCCTTTAACTTATATAGGCGCGGCGCCCGCCGATGACCAGGGCGCGTGGCGGCCGGACCCTACCATGCGCCGCCACGCGCGGAAAACGACGGATCAGGTGTCCGGGGTCAGCTCAGCTTGCGCTTGATCAGCTTCTCGGCGTTGGCGAGGTTCATCTTGGCGAGCGTGTCACGCTCGAGCTCGAGCCGTTTGATCGCATCGAAGGTCTCCGGGATCGGCGCGAAGGGCGAGTCGGTGGCGAACACGACCCTGTCGGTGCCGAAATAGTCGAGCGATGCCCGCACGCCGAGATGGCCGCCCATCAGCGCGGTGTCGGCATAGAACATCTTGAAATACTCGTGGTGCGGCCGCTTCAGTGACGACAGCACCTTGGAATAGTCCTCGTCCGAGGTGCGCTGGCCGAGCGTCGCAAGCCCCACCTCGATCCGTCCCTCGAAGAACGGGATGCCGCCGCCGCCGTGGTGGGTGACGATCTTGATGTCGGGGTGGCGGTCGAACAGGCCCGACAGCACGAGGCGCGTGCACGCCGCCTGCGTCTCGTAGGTCCAGCCGAACGCCCACCAGATCTCGTAGCGCGATACCTTCTCGGTCGCGTAGTCGGTCATCGACGCCGTGCGCGCCGGGTGCAGCCAGAGCGGCAGGTCGAGCTCGGCCATCTTCGCGAAGATCGGCTGGAACTCGGGAAGGTCGAGCGGCTTGCCCTTCACGTTGGTGAAGATCTGGACGCCGCACGCGCCGAGCTTGTTGATCGCACGATCGATCTCGTCCATCGCCGCGTCGAGATTGTGCATCGGGATCGCCGCGACGAAGGCCGGGAAGCGGTCGCGATGCTTCTCCACCACCTCGGCCATCGTGTCGTTGGCGAGGCGGGCGAGCTCGGCCCCCTGCTCCGGCGTCGAGATGTCCTCCAGCGGCGGGTTCGGCAGCGAGACGATGTGGCGATAGTCCGGCCCGCCCGCGTCCATCAGCCGGAAGCGGACGTCGAGGTCGGACACGGCCTTCACCTGGGCCATGCGCTTGGCGATGTTGCCGAGCTGCGGGCCGAAATTCTGCCAGGCCGCAAAGAACTTCTCGGGAAAGATGTGGGTGTAGATATCGACGATCATGACGCCTCCGGTGTGAACGGAGGCGGATTGTAGCGTTCCCGGCCCGCGTGGCTAGAGCAAGTTCGAAGCGCGATTCACGTCTCAAGCTGAAGCGGCTTGAGACGATCACGCTTCAGGCCGATTTGCCCGCCGCCGCATTGTCCAGCACCGATTGCGGCGTGGACGACACGACCTCGGCGTATTTCGGCACGAACCGTCCGCCCTCGATCAGGCCGACGAAATCGGGCGCCAGCGCCATGAGTTGCTTGCGGATGTCGGCATGGACCACGATGTCGGACCATTCGCCGATCAGATAGAAATGATCGGCGTCCTCTGTGTCGCGGCACAGCACGCCGTCCTTCACCTGCGCCGGCGATTTGTGCATCGGGTTCGCGTCGGAATAGTCGAAC
Organism: uncultured Alphaproteobacteria bacterium; assembly: GCA_963817535.1. Taxonomy (GTDB): domain Bacteria; phylum Pseudomonadota; class Alphaproteobacteria; order MPNO01; family DASWLB01; genus CAWGHZ01. Next base: position 302,507 of record CAWFOW010000011.1, on the reverse strand, counting down.
GCGTCGAACAGCCGGATGAACTCCTCGCCCGTGCCGGGCCTCACCCGGAAATCGTAGACGTGCAGGAAGTTGCCCTTCGCTGCCAAGGGGACCATTGCCATCGCCGCACCTCCCGCTGGATTCGGATGCGAATTGTAGACATTCGAAACCGTGGCGCCAGCGCCATCCGGCGTGGCGCGGTTCTCCATCTGCCGATTGCAGGGCGCGCTTCAACCCTGCTAGGTTTCGGGCCGAACAGCATGGGAGGAACGGTCGCATGGACCAGGTGGTGGACGACCGGCTGAAGGTCCACGGTGTCGAGATCGAGCTGACGCGGCGCGGCACCGGGCCGACGCTGCTCATGCTGCACGGCGGCGGCGGTCCGCAGCCGAACGCCCCGTTCGCGAAGAAGCTGGCCGAAAGCTTCGACCTGCTGGTACCGGCGCATCCGGGCTTCAGCACGTCGCCACTCCCCGACGCATACGATTCCGTCGACGATCTCGCCTATCTCTATCTCGACCTGATGGACCAGCTCGACCTCAAGGACGTGACCCTGATGGGGTTCTCGCTCGGCGGCTGGCTCTCCATGGAGATCGCGGTCAAGAACACCTCGCGCCTGAAGCGGCTGATCCTCGTCGACTCGGTGGGCGTGAAGTTCGGCGGTCGCACCGAGCGCGACATCGCCGACATTTTTGCGACGCCGGTCGAGGCACTGGGCAAGCTCATGTTCCATGATCCGTCGAAGGCGCCCGATCCGACGAAGCTGACGGACGCAGAGGCACTGGCCGCCGGCCGCAACCGCGAGGCGATGGCGCTGTACGGCTGGGAGCCGTATCTGCACAACCCGAAGCTCAAGGGCCGGCTGCACCGTATCGACGTGCCGACGCTTGTGGTGTGGGGCGCTTCCGACGGGCTGGTGAAGCCCGATTACGGACAGAAGCTCGCGAACGAGATCCCGGGCGCGAAGTTCGCCAAGGTCGAGGGCGCCGGCCACGCGCCCAACGTGGAGCAGCCCGACGCGTTCGTGAAACTGGTCACCGAATTCGCCCGCTGACGCGCGGCAACCGGAAAAGGAACACGCCGTGAGAGTTTATCATTTCAGCGAGACCGCCTACCCGCATCTGCCGCCGGCAGAGACGCTCGACAACGTCCGGGTGGTGTTCCCGAACTCCAACTACGACCCGCTCAAGGGTTCCGACATCTACAACCACCGCATCGACGAGTGGCAGATCGCCGACGAGCTCGGGCTGCACATCATGCTGAACGAGCACCATCAGACGGCGACCTGCACGGTGCCTGCCGTGCCGCTGATCGCCGCCATCCTGGCGCGCGTCACCAAGGACGCCCGCATCCTGGTGCTCGGCAATCCGCTCGCTAACCGCCGCCAGCCGACGCGCATCGCCGAGGAGATGGCGATGGTCGACGTCATCTCGCGCGGACGGCTCGAGTGCGGCTTCATTCGCGGCGTGCCGTTCGAGCTGTCGGCGCAGAACTCCAACCCGATGCGCATGGCCGACCGGATGTGGGAGGCCCACGACCTGATCGTGAAGGCGTGGACCACCCATGACGGCCCGTTCAACTGGGAAGGCCGCTACTTTCACCACCGCCAGATCAACATCTGGCCGCGCCCCTACCAGCAGCCGCACCCGCCGATCTGGGTGACGGTGTCTTCGCCTGCCTCGTGCAAGGTCCTGGCCGAAAAGAAATACGTGGCGGCCTCGTTCCTCACCGGGTTCAACGGCGCGAAGGCGGTGTTCGACGGCTATCGCCAGTACTGGAAGGCCGCGCACGGAAGCGAAGCGCCGACCGACCGCTGGGGCTATCTGGCCATGGCGGCCACGGGCGAGACCGACGAGGAGGGCCGCCGGCTCGCCGAGAAGGTGCTGTGGTACATCAACATGAACAAGGTGTACCCGCAGTTCGCGCGCGTGCCGGGCTACGTCTCGGCCGAGCGGCTGGTGCAGATGCGGAGCCAGGGCCTGTCGCCCGTCGGTCTCGAGTTCGAGCGCGTCAGGCACCGCGCTCGACACGCATATCGAGAAGGGCAACATGTTCTGCGGCAGCCCCGACACGGTCTACAAGCAGATCAAGAAGTTCCACGACCATGTCGGCGGCATCGGTCACATGATGCTGATGATGCAGGCCGGTTCGATGGACACGCCCGAGGTGCAGAAGAGCCTGACGCTGTTCGCCAAGGAAGTCCTGCCGCGCCTCAAGGAGCTGAGCCCCATCGCCGAGAAGGTGGCGTAGCGACGGCGCACCGGCGCCGAATTGTCACGACATCGTAGGCGAGCTCCCGCAATAAAAACGGGGGGTGCGGCCCATTCGCACCCCCCGAAGTTCAGGGAGACGCAACGTCAGACTGCCGTGACACTCACTCGCTGCATCTGTGCACGGCGCCACAGATGCCGCACTTCGCGCCCGCTTCGGTGCGAAGCAGGGCGAAGCTCCCACAGTCCTGACAGCGCGCGTCGGCACGGTCCGTCCTGCATGTCTCGTGATGTTCCTCGTTCGCGGCCGCCGCCATGTCGCGCGCGGTGAGCGCGATGGCGAGCGCCTGCGACCGTCCGAGAACGTTCGGCGCAAGCGCGTTCCATCCAGCCGTGCCGCGTGCGATCGCCATCGCCGTCCCACCGGCCTGGGCGGTGGGCTGCGGCGCGCTGCTCGGATGCTCGCCACCCTCGATCACGGTCAGGCGTTCCCGCAGGGACGGCGGCGCGGCGGCGCTGCGACCGGGCGGGCCAAACCGCCGGTCTGGCGGCGTCGACGGTTCGTGCAGGCGGCGGACGATCAACTGCGGCACATCCGCCGGCACTGCGATCGCCGCGCCCTCGCGCGCCACCATCAGTCCTTTGAGGCCGAGCTGGCGTGCGGCGCCGACGGCGGCGGCGCAATCCTCGATGGTCGCCTCCGCCGGCAGCGCGAGGGCCCGCCCGACGCCACCGGAAACATAGGGCTGGACCGCAGCCATCATGCGGAGCTGGGCCATGGTCGTGAGCGCGCGCTTGCCGCCGCCCTGGCGGCGCGGCCCATCGAACACGCCGAGATGCTCCGCGTCGAGCCCGGGCGCGCCTTCGAAGCACGACGCGCCGCAGCACCATGCGTTCGCCGCGGCGATCTCGGACTCCGAGAAGCCGAGCCCGGCCAGCATGTCGAAGCCGTAATCGTCGAGCTCGGCAAGCGAGAAGCCGAGCACACGGGTGCAGAACTCCGCGCCCAGAGTCCAGCGGTTGAACACGAAGCGGATATCGAGCGCATTGGCGAGGGCGCCTTCGAGCGCCTGCAGTGCCGCCTCGGTGAAGCCGCGCTCGCGCAGCGCGCGGTGGTCGATGGCGGGCGCGCCGACCAGCGTGTTCCGTCCGACGGCGTGCGCGACGAAGCCCGCGACCTGCGTCTCGTCATAGCCGAGCGACGCGAGCGCGGCCAGCGCCTCGCGGCTCACGCCCTTGCGGAACCCGGCGCCCGGCAGCCGCTCGTAGGTGATGGTCGCGGGCAGCGGGTCGATGCCGCAGGCGGCACAGCCGAGGATGCGCTCGGACGCGCCGAGCGGGGCGACCAGCGTGGTCTGGGCGTGGCGCACGCCATGCGCCGCGGCGAGCGTCGCCGCGCGCTGCCAGGCGAGACGCGCCGCCTCGGCCAGGGCCGGGTCCGGGCAGTCGGCGGCGTCCAGCGCAACCGGCGGACAGGGCAGCGCTTCATATCCATCGCGCGCACCGGCAGCCGCGCGGGCGTGGTTGGCGATGACACGCAGCACCGCCTCGCGATTGTCGGCGAAGCGGGGGAAAGCACCCAGCTCGCCCGCCATCTCGGCCGAGGCACAGTTCGCGGCCCCGCCGACCAGGGCGGCGACCGCCGCCGCGAGCGCGCGCCCGCCGGCCGAGTTGTAGCCTTCGGCATGCGCCAGGAGAAGCGGCGCAAGGTTGGCGATGGAGATTCCGATCGGCCGCGTGCGCCACACCCCGTCGGCAAGACCCGGCGTCGGCTGCGCGGTGATCGCAAGACTCGAATCGAGAGCGACAACCAGGAGCCGGACGGCGTCGGCCAGTGCGGGCGCGTCGAACGAGCCATCGGGATGGCGGAAGGCGAGCAGGTTGACGGCGGCACGCGGGCACGCCGTGCCGTCGAGGAACACGTAGCCGCCATCCGCCGCCATGGCCGCGATGCGCCCGTCGGCGGGGCACGGGTTCCATGCGTCGGCGGTATCGGCGAACAGCGCTCCGCTGCCCGGCCCCATCCATGCGGCCAGCGCCAGATGATCGACCGCGGGCCCCTCGACCTCGCCCGAGATGCGTAGCACCTGGCGCTCGGCCGCGATGCCCGACTCCTCCTCGGCGACTGTCTCGTCAAGGGCCGGCAGCTCGGGCAGGGCACGCCCCTGGTGGGCGAGGCGCAGGGCGCGCTCCACCCAGTCCTCGGGGACGCCCGCCTCGCGCGCCGCGATCAGGGCAAGACGCAGCGACGGGTTGCGCGCCGGATCGAATGCCTTGCGGCCGCGCCCATGGCAGGCGGCGGCGAGCGCGGCGAGATGGCGCCGCGCGATATGCGCCCCGGTCGCGGTCATGGCCTCGCGCCCGGCCGCCCGCATGCGCCGTGCGGCGAACTGAGGCGCGTCGGGATGGGCGGCATCGAGCACGATCGTGCGGGCGCGCGACGCGCCCTCACCGATCGCTCGAGCGACGGCGTCGCCGATACCGAGGGCCGCAATCAACTTTCCCTCGCCGGCGAGGGCGGACACGTCGATCGCGGTGTCCAGCCCTTCGGCCAGCACCAGCGATTCCTCGCGCCATGGCGCCAGGACGCCGTCCACGGCCGCACCGCCGCGCGGCGTGCGGACGATGGCCGCGCCGTGCGGAGGCAGGTCGCGCGCCTCGGCCCGGCGCAGCTCGCCCGACCGGTCATCCACGATCCAGCCTCCGCGCGCGCCCCCCACGCCGTAGGCCCACCGCAGGCCGGTGGCGCGCCACGCGGCCGGTTCGGGCGAAATCATGCGCTGGCAGAGGAGATGGCAAATCTCATCGTGGAAGGCGGCGGCATCTTCCTCGCTGTCGAAGGCGCCGCCCTTCCAGCCCTGGTAGGTCCAGGCGCCGGCGATCCGGTCGAACACCTGGCGCGCGTCATGCTCGGGGTCCAGCGGTTCGGCGGCGCTCCGCTCGGGCCGGCGGCGCCATAGCCACCCGGGAACGTCCGCCTCCGGGACGGCGACCGTGGCGCGCGGCACGCAAGGCACCGTGAAGCACAGCTCGGCCAGCGCCTCGCAGGACTCGGCCGACCAGGCGACTGGAACCTCGATGCCCGGTGCATCGACCTCGTCGTCCCGCGCAGCGACACGGAACTCGGTCCCGTCATAGGGAGACCGGCCGGCGATGGTAAACCGTCGCGCAATGCGCACTGTCTTCCCCCCACACCGCCGGTTGGGGCCAAAACAACGCTGCAAATCGGCCCATATCTAGCGGTTCGGCTATAGTAGAACGCTAGATTTCGGAGGTGCAACCATATTTTGCGAAAATTCCCCCTTATCATACCATATGAAGTGGAAAATTTGCCCTTTGAGCCGAATCGTGCGGCCGCGTGGCGGTGGACGGGGCGGCCCGCAGGTGCAATATTCCGGCCGATTGCGGGCCGGGTCCCGCGTCACCCGTACGAGCGAAGGGGTCAAGACGTCAGATGACCACGCTGGGCACGCGGCTCTTTACCTGGCTGAAAGGCGAGGCTGTCGGCCAGGATTCCTTCGGCAACCGGTATTTCCGGGAAAAAGGCCGCCCGACCGGCCGGCGCGAGCGCCGCTGGGTCATCTATGCGGGTACGCCCGAAGCGTCGGCGGTGCCGCCCGAATGGCACGGGTGGCTGCACCACACGGTGAACGTGACGCCGGTGGAGGCGCCGCCGCGCGTGCGCCCTTGGCAGAAGCCGCACCGCCCCAACCCGACCGGAACGGCCGACGCCTATCGGCCGCCGGGCCATGTGCTGGCCGGCGGCAACGTGCCGTCCGGCACCGACGATTACGAGCCCTGGCGGCCGGCGTGACCGTCCGCCGCGGCCTTACCCGCTAGCGAGGCGCAATGGGACGCAACCTGATCGAGACCGTCATGGGCGGCGTGGTGATTCTGGTCGCCGCCGGTTTTCTGTTCTTCGCCTACTCGACGGCGAATGTCGGCGCGGTCGAAGGCTATCACCTCATGGCCAAGTTCGACCGGGTGGACGGAGTAAAGCCGGGCGCCGACGTGCGCATCAGCGGCATCAAGGTCGGCTCGGTGATCGGCGAGCGCCTCGATCCCGATACCTATCTCGCCGAGCTTCGCATGAGCATCGAGCCGTCGGTGAAGATTCCGCGCGGACTCGGCCGTGAAGATCCTGCTGTCGGGGCTTCTGGGCGAGAACTACCTCGCCATTTCGCCGGGCGGCGCGGACGACATGCTGAAGAATGGCGACTCGTTCCAGTACACGCAGGGGTCCGTCGACCTCATCTCCCTGGTCGGCCAGGCCGTGTTCGGCAAGGCCGGCGGCGGCGGCAAGGGCGGCGAAGAGGGCGGCAAGTCTCCCGAGCCCAAATAGGCCCGGCGTGAGCGCGCGCCAGAGCTGGAACCCGGAGCGCTATGCCTGCAATGCGCGGTTCGTCGCCGATCTCGGCGCGCCGTTGGTCGACCTGCTGGACCCGCGGCCGGGCGAGCGCATCCTCGATCTCGGCTGCGGCGACGGGGCGCTGACCGAGAAGATCGTGGCGCGCGGTGCGACGGTGATCGCGGTCGATTCGAGCGCCGAGCAGATCGACGCCGCGCGTGCGCGCGGACTGGACGCACACGTCGTCGATGGCCATGCCCTGCCCTACGCGCACGAATTCGACGGCGTGCTGTCCAACGCGGCGCTGCACTGGATGACCCGGCCCGACGCGGTGCTGTGGGGCGTCGCGCGCGCGCTGAAGCCCGGCGGCCGGTTCGTCGCCGAGATGGGCGGGCACGGCAATGTCGCCGCGGTGCGCGACGCGATCGCCGCGGCGATGGCGCGCCGCGGGCTCGACGCCGCCGCGCACGATCCGTGGTACTTCCCCATGCCCGACGAATACCGCGCAAAGCTGGAAGCCGCGGGCTTCGTCGTGCGCACGATCACGCTGATCCCGCGCCCGACGCCGATCCCCGGCGACATCTCGGCCTGGCTGGAGACGTTCGGAGAATCGTTCCTGGCGGCCATACCCGCCACAGACCGGCCGGGCTTCGTCGCAGAACTTCGCGATGCCCTGGCGCCGTCCCTGCGCCGACCCGATGGCGGTTGGATCGTCGACTATGTGCGGCTGCGCTTCGCGGCCGACCTGGCCACGACATGACCGAAGCCATCCGCAAGATCGGTCTGGCCGGCCTGGCGCTGGCGCTTGCGATCGCCGGTCCGGCCGGCGCCGCGCCGCCGGCCGCCGAGGCACCGACCTGGAACACGTTCGACGAGGTGGTGATGCAGGGGCTCGACAAGGTGACGGCGCGCGTGTCGACCTTCGATGCGCCGGTCGGCAAGACCGTGAAGTTCGGCTCGCTCGAGATCACCGCCCGCACCTGCCGCAAGCGCCCGCCGGAGGAGACGCCGGAAAGCGCCGCCTTTCTCGAGATCCGCGACGTCAAGCCGGGCGAGAACCCGGTGAGCGTATTCTCTGGCTGGATGTTCGCGTCGAGCCCGGCGCTGAGCGCGCTCGAGCATCCCGTCTATGACGTGTGGGTGATCGACTGCAAGAACGTGGCCAGCTCGTCCTCGCCGAGTTCCGAATAGAACGTCGCGGTGGTGTCGAGCGCGGTGGCGAGCAGAGCGCGGTAGCCGTCACGGTGGATCTCGACGGCGCCGAACTGCGCCAGGTGCTCCGTCACGAACTGCGTGTCGAGCAGGCGAAAGCCGCCCTTCCGCAATCGCGCCACCAGATGCACCAGCGCGACCTTCGACGCGTCGGTCTCGTGGCTGAACATGCTTTCGCCGAAGAACGCGGCACCGAGCGCCACGCCATAGAGCCCGCCCACCAGCCGGTTCTCCCGCCAGCACTCGACGCTGTGCGCGCGGCCCATCTGGTGGAGCGCTTCGTACAGCCGAACGATCTCGTCGTTGATCCAGGATTCCGCGCGGCCGGGTGCCGGCGCGGCGCAGGCCAGCATCACCTCGCGGAACGCGGTGTCGCAGCGGACCTCGAAGTGCCCCGCGCGCACCGTCCGCTTGAGCCGACGCGGGATATGGAAGCCGGCAAGCGGAAGGATGCCGCGCTTCTCCGGGTCGATCCAATAGAGCGTCGGATCGTCGCGCCGCTCGGCCATCGGGAACAACCCCACCGAGTAGGCGCGCAGCAGGATCTCGGGCGTGAGCGCGGACATGGACGCTAATTTAGTGCCCCATCCGCCAAAGCGGTAGCGATCCGCATGGCCGCAACCGCCCCCTTGACAGGGTAGACAATTGCTGGCCCATGGTCGCGGTTCGTCATCGAAGGGATCATGCTTTACATTTCGGTGACATCGCAGTCCTTGCCGAGGATACCCCATGTTCTACCGATTGCAGAGAAAACGACAAATTCGCCAATACAACGAGGCGATAAGCGGCATCCTCGATACCCCGCCCCTTCGGCTCGAGGATGCTCCCTGGGGCATCGTCAGCATGGTCGCGAAGGGCGACGTCACGATGTATTTGCTGGCGCTAAAGTCGTTCTACCGCAAGCTCGGGCGCGGCAGGGTGATCGCGATCATCGACCGCGACACGCCGGAACCGTCGCTCGACTTGTTGAAGTGTCACGTGCCCGAGATTGAGTTCGTCATCCTCGAGGACATCCCAACCGGCGAGTGCCAGCGCGGCGGCACGTGGGAGCGGCTGCTCTATTGCCTCGACCGGTCGGAGACCGAATACACCATCCAACTCGATGCCGATACGTTGACGGTCGGGGCGGACATCGACGAAGTGGTCCGCTGCGTGAATTCCAATACGCCGTTCACCATGTCGGACGGTTTCGCGCTGATGCCACTTCCCGAGATCGCCGACGAGGCGGACATAACCCCGAGCGACTATATCGGCATTGTCACCGAACGGCGCTTTCGCGATTACCCCGACGCCGCAAACTGGCGCTACGTGCGCGGCTCATCGGGTTTCGCCGGATTCTCGCGCGGCGGCTTCGGGCGCGCGGAGATCACGCGCTTCCATGTCGAGATGGAAAAGCTCGTGGGCGCAAAGCGCTGGCGGGAATGGGGAACCGAGCAGTCGGGCTCGAACTTCGCGATCGCCAACTCGCCCGGCGCGGTCATCCTGCCCTTCCCGGAATATGAGAGCTTCATTCCGAACGCGCTGCGCAAGCCGGCCAAGTTTTTCCATTTCATCGGCGCGTCGCGCTTCATCGACGACTACTACGCCGCCCGCGGCCAGGAGGTCATCGCCGAACTTCTGCCGGGGCGCGCGCCCTCGCTTCCCGTGCGAGAGAAGCCGCCCGTCGTGGACAGCTACCCGCTGGCCTTCGCCCGGTCGCTTACCCCGCGGAGCGCGGCGAGCTACCTCGCCTGGCGCCTTGCGGGGAAGCGTGGGCCCATCTGGGTGAAGTCACGCGTGGGACCCGAGTATCAGCTTCGCCCGCCGACGGCCGGCAACAACGACGGCGGCGTGGCATACGAAATGTTCGTGTATAAGCTCCTGCAGCCGATCGTGTGGATTCCGCGGGTGCGCGTGAAGTTGGTTGTCGATATCGGCGCGAACGTCGGCATGTCGCTCGTATACCTCCTCGGAATGTACTGGCGGGCGAATGCGATCGCGTTCGAGCCGCACCCCGGCCACGTCGCACAGTGCCGCGCCAACCTGGCCCGCAACGGCTACGACACCAGGACGACCCTGTACGAAGCCGCCGCCGGAGCTGCGGACGGCAGCGGATGGATCTCCGACGACGGCAGCTCGTCCCACATGTCGAACGTCGCGGGCAGTGGTTTCGAGACCAAGATCGTCGACATCTTCCCGATCCTCGCCGAGCGAGAGATCGACGTCATGAAGATCGATATCGAAGGGGGCGAGTACGAGCTCCTGGAAGACCCGCGCTTCGAGACGCTCAACGTGCGCGCGATCGTCCTCGAATGGCACGCCCGCCCGGACCGCCCGGATGGGCACGCCTGGTGCCGCGACCGGCTGACCGCGCTGGGCTATCGCCTCTACCCGATCTTCGAGAACAAGAACTACGGCATGTTCTGGGCATACCGGACCGATCCGCTCGCCACCGCCGATTCCCAGCGCTGGCGCCGGGCGACCGAGGACGCCGAAGTCGCGGCTTAAAGCTCGCCCTACCCCGCCTCGCCGCCGACCAGCCGCTCGAGCCACGTCGTGTCATAGGCGCCATTGACGAAGTCGGACTCCGTCAGAATGCGCTGGTGCAGCGGGATGGTCGTCTCGATCCCGCCGATCACGTACTCTTCGAGCGCGCGGCGCAGCCGCATGAGGCACTCGTTGCGCGTCGTGCCATGGACCACCAGCTTGGAGACCAGGCTGTCGTAGTTCGGCGGGATGGCATAGCCCGAATAGAGCGCGGAGTTGGCGCGCACGCCGGGCCCGCCGGGCGGATGGTACTCGCTGACCTTTCCCGGCGACGGGCGGAAGGTCACCGGCGACTCCGCATTGATGCGGCATTCGATGGCGTGGCCGAAGAACCGCACGTCGTCCTGGCCGAACCCGAGCGGCAGCCCGGCGGCGATCCGGATCTGCTCGCGCACGATGTCGATGCCGGTGATCATCTCGGTCACCGGGTGCTCGACCTGCAGCCGCGTGTTCATCTCGATGAAGTGAAACGCGCCGTCCTCGTAAAGGAACTCGACCGTGCCGGCGTTGCGGTAGCCGAGACCCGCCATCGCATCGCGCACCAGTTCGCCGAGCCCGTCGCGCTGGGCGCGGTTGAGGCCGGGCGAGCCGGCCTCCTCGATCACCTTCTGGTGGCGGCGCTGGATCGAGCAGTCGCGCTCGCCCAGATGCACCACGTGGCCGGATCCGTCCGCCAGCACCTGTACCTCGATATGGCGCGGACGCTGCAGCAGCTTTTCGACATAGAGCGCCGGCTCGCCGAACGCGGCGGCCGCCTCGGCGCGCGCCATCGACAGCGCCTCCGACATGTCGGCGCGCCGCGCGACGCGCTTCATGCCGCGGCCGCCGCCCCCGCCCACCGCCTTGATCAGCACCGGGTAGCCGATGTCCTCGGCGGCGGCGATCGCCTCGTTGTCGCCGCCGACCGGCTCGTCGGTGCCCGGCACGACCGGGACGCCGAGCCGGCGCATCTCGGCCTTGGCCGCCACCTTGTCGCCCATCAGGCGGATATGCTTCGCCTGCGGCCCGATGAAGGCGATCCCATGCTCCTCGACGATCTCGGCGAAGCGTGCGTTCTCGGACAGGAACCCGTAGCCCGGGTGGATCGCGTCGGCATTGGTGACGATCGCCGCCGACACGATCGCCGGCATGTTGAGGTAGCTCGCCCGCGCCGGCGCCTCGCCGATGCACACGCTCTCGTCGGCCAGGCGCACGTGCATCGCGTCGGAATCGATCGTCGAGTGCACCGCCACGGTCTGGATGCCCATCTCGTGGCAGGCGCGGTGGATCCGCAGCGCGATCTCCCCTCGATTGGCGATCAGGACCTTTTCGAACATGCTATTCGAGGATCATCAGGCCTTCGCCGTACTCCACGGGTGTGCCGTCGCTCACCAGGATACGGGCCACCCGCCCGGCGCGCGGCGCGCGCACCGGGTTGAACGTCTTCATCGCCTCGATGAGCGCCAGCGTCTGGCCCTCGGCCACGCTGTCGCCCGCCTTGACGAAGGCCGGCGCGCCCGGTTCGGGCGCGAGATAGACCGTGCCGACCAGAGGCGACTTGACGAGGCCAGCCGGCTCGGCCGACGCGGAGGCCCCGCCCGCCGGTGCGGACGGGCCGGCGGCCACGGTGTGGGTCGGGGCGCCCGAGGTTGCGCCGGAAGCGGCCGGCCGGGCCACGCGCACCCGCGCCGTGCCCTCGGCAACCTCGATCTCGCTGAGGCCGGTCTCCTCGAGCAGTGCCGCGAGGCTTCGGATCAGTTCGGGATCGATTTTGATGCCCGGCATCAGCCACCCGACTCGGCAAGGAGGTGGGCCATCGCCTCGAGCGCCAGCACGTAGCCCTGCGGACCGAAGCCGCAGATCAGGCCGCGCGCGACCGGCGTGACGTAGGAGCGGCGGCGGAACGGCTCGCGCGTCATCGGATTCGACAAATGTAGCTCGATCACCGGCAGCTCGGCGAGCTTCAGGGCGTCGAGGATCGCGACCGAGGTATGGGTGAAGGCGGCGGCGTTGATTACGATTCCGGCAGCCTTGCCCTTCGCCTCCTGGATCCAGTCGACCAGGTCGGCCTCGCTGTTCGACTGGCGGAAATCGACCTCGAGCTCCAGCCGCTCGCCGGCCGCCTGGCACAGCGCCTCGATCTCGGCCAAGGTGGTGCGGCCATAGATCTCGGGCTCGCGGCTGCCGAGCATGTTGAGGTTGGGCCCGTTGAGGACCAGCGTCCGGGGACGTAAAGCCAAGGCGCGCACCCTCCGTTTGGCCGCCCGGTTATAGCACGCGTCATGAGTCGGGCAACGGTCCGGGGCCCGTTGTCGCCTCGGCTCGAACGCCGCCGTGACATAAACGTGACCCCGTGTCGCAAACGCAAATATCGCACCGTCGGGCCGCCGGAATCGTGACCACCTCGTCGTGGGATTCGCTTGAAGGCCGGAAGCGGCAGCGGCGCCAAAGGGGGCCGGGCGCGCATGGGGCCGACAGGCGGGGCCGACAGGCTACCCCGAACGGAGTATCATGACAGTACTATCGCGTGCGCGCGGCCAGGCGTCTGGCGGAGCCGACACCTGGACGCTTTTTGTGTATGCCGTGATCTTCACCGCGTTTGCGGTGGCGTTCTACTATCAGGCCAACCACCTGTACGGACGCATCATCGAGCTCGCCGACCAGCATCGGTCGCTCAAATGGTTCCTTTATCCCAGCATCCTATGGACGGCGATGGGCGCGGCGCTCCTGGTGTTCCGCACCGGCGTGTGGATCGCCTACCGGCCGTTCGCCCCGATCCGGTTCCAGGACGCGCCTTCAATGACCGTGGTCATCCCCGCGTATAACGAGGGCGCCATGGTCCTGAAATCGATCGAGGCGGTGGCGGCGGCGCAATACCCGCAGGACCGGCTGGAGATCATCGTCATCGACGATGGCTCGAAGGACGACACCTGGTCGTACATCCTCCAGGCCGCCGAGCGCCATCCGGCTCTGGTGACACCGCTGCAACAGGACCGCAACCGGGGCAAGCGCGAAGCACTGGCGCTCGGGTTTTCGCGCGCCCGCGGCGATATATTGGTGACAATCGATTCCGACAGCGTGATCGAGCCCGACGCCCTGCTGGCGATGGCCGGCCCGTTCCGCGACCCGCGCGTCGGCGCCGTCGCCGGCAAGGTGTCGGTGTACAACCGCCGGAAGGGGCTTATTCCCCGCATGCTGCACGTGCGCTTCGTGCTGTCGTTCGACTTCCTGCGATCGGTGGAGTCGGTTTACCGCACCGTGTTCTGCTGCCCGGGCGCGTTGACCGGGCTTCGCGCCGCGGCGGTCAGGGGCGTGCTGCACCAATGGCGTAACCAGAAGTTCCTCGGCTCGCGCTGCACGTTCGGCGAGGACCGGGCCATGACCAACTACCTTCTCGACGCCGGCTACGACACGGTCTACCAGCGCGCCGCCGTGGTCCACACCGAGGTGCCGGAGAAATACCGCAAGCTGTGCAAGATGCTGCTGCGCTGGGACCGCAGCTACGTGCGCGAGGAGATTCGCTTCGCCCGCATCGTGTGGAAGCGGCCGGTCGTGGTTGGAACCATCGCGCTGTTCGACCGGGTCATCACCAATTTTCGCTACCCGATCCTGTACGCCAGTCTTTTCCTGATGGTCGCACTTGCCGTCAACGATCCGCATACCATCCCGCGAATGCTAACGGCGATGGGCCTTCTGGCACTGCTCAACGTCCTGTACTTCCTGAGAAGCGAGCGCTCATTCGATTTCCTGTACGGGGTGCTGTACGCCTATTTCGCGTCAGTCGCACTGTTCTGGATCTTCCCCTACGCCGTCTGCACCGTGCGTGCGCGCGGCTGGCTGACGCGATAGCGCGCGACCCGCCACCCCTCACCGCCTGCACGCGGCGACACGGCGATCCGGGCTCCGAAAGGAACCTGGATCGCCGCGCATTGCGCCAACCGGCGGGAATTCCGCAGTTTACGTGGTTTTAATCAAATCCGGCCAGATTTGCTTGGTTAACGAACGCCCTTGCCCGAACAGTCCGTGGGGTCAGCGTGACGGAAGAGTTTCGCACCGGCAAAGAGCGGCGCATGGTGCTGCGCCTGCTCGAATACTGGCGCGCGGCGCGGGACGAACGCTCGTGGCCGCCGTCCGCGAGCTTCGACGAGGGGTCGGCCCCGGAGCTCTGGCCGTTCTGCTTCATCCTCGACCTGGCAGAGAACGCAAAAAATCCGAAGGTCGTGCGCGCCGGACGAACGATCTCATCCTATGCTGGAAGCGGTCTGGCCGGCATACGGCTCGCCGCATTCGAACCGGACACCCTGCCTGCCCAGCCGCTGAGCTATCTGGAAGAGGTGCTGCGCAAGCAGGTTCCCGTGACGCGCGGCGGCTCGTTCCGCGACGGACGCGGCATCACGATTTTGTACCGCTCCATCGTCCTGCCCACGAGCGAAGACGACCGGTCGATCTCCGCGCTGGTTTGCGCGGCGAACTGCCGCGAAGTCGTCTCGGCCTAGGTGGCGAGCGGGGCACCCATGAGCAGCAGCCTGAAGGCCTACGAGATCCACACCTTCCAGGGCGGGCGCTGGAAGATCGATTCGGTCTTCGACGATCGCGACCTCGCCCTGTTCGAAGCCCAGCGGATGGACGAGTTGGGCCGCCACCCGGGCATCCGGGTGATCGAAGAAGAATTCGACGAAGGCACGCAGAAGACCAAGATCCGCACCATCTTCCGCGGCAGCAAGGTCGCGGAATCCAATGCCCAGGCGCTGGAGCGCAACCGCGAGGTGCGTCAGCAGGTTCAGCAGCACCGAGCCCAGACCGCCCAGGACAAGGTGCGCAAGCGCGCCGAGGCGGTCCGTGCGGCGAAGGCACGCCAGTCGAATCCCTTCCGCCTGATCGGCCTGTTTTCGCTGATCACTCTTGTCGGGCTGTGCGCCGTGGTGGC
Source organism: uncultured Alphaproteobacteria bacterium (assembly GCA_963817535.1). Taxonomy (GTDB): domain Bacteria; phylum Pseudomonadota; class Alphaproteobacteria; order MPNO01; family DASWLB01; genus CAWGHZ01. The sequence goes on along the minus strand of CAWFOW010000011.1, from coordinate 287,326 downwards.
GCTCCGCTTCCTCTTCGACAAAATCTGATCCGACGGTCCCGAAAGGTGTTTACACGCCGGGAATTCGGCGTATAACGCGCGCCTTCTGCTGTCCGCATCCGGCCCTCGGCCGTTAGGCGGCGGTTCTGGTTAAGACTGGCTGGAGTACCGCCGATGACCGCGAGGATCCGCGAATTCCTCGACCGCGAGCGCCCGCCGACCCCCTGCTTGGTCGTAGACCTGGAGGCGATCGAGGCGAATTACCGCGCGCTCTCTGAAACGCTGCCGCTCGCGCGCATCTTTTACGCCGTGAAGGCCAACCCGGCGCCGCAGATCCTGCGCCGCCTGATCCCGCTCGGCGCGAGCCTCGACGCCGCCTCGATCTACGAGATCGAGAGCTGCCTCGCCTGCGGCGCGACGCCCGACAAGCTGTCCTTCGGGCACACGGTCAAGAAGGAGACGGACATCGCCCGCGCGTTCGCGCAGGGCGTGCGCATCTTCGCCTTCGACTCGGCCGAGGAGCTCGACAAGCTTGCCCGCGCCGCGCCCGGCGCCTCGGTGTTCTGCCGCGTGCTGATCGATGGCAGCGCAAGCGCCGACTGGCCGCTGTCGGAGAAGTTCGGCTGCGACATGGCGATGGCTGCCAACCTGCTCGTCGCCGCGCGTGGCCGCGGCCTCGACCCGTACGGCGTGTCGTTCCATGTCGGCTCGCAGCAGCGCGACCCGGCCCAGTGGGATCTCGCCATCGGCAAGACGGCCCTGCTGTTCTCCGACCTCGCAGCGCGCGGCATCGAGCTGCGCATGATCAATCTGGGCGGCGGGTTCCCGGCACGCTACCGCGCCGACGTGCCGCCGCTCGACGCCTACGCGAGCGCGATCATGAACGCCATGACGCGCCATTTCGGCAACCGCCTGCCCCGCATCGTGCTGGAGCCGGGCCGTGGCCTCGTGGGCGACGCGGGACTGATCCAGGCCGAGGTCGTGCTGGTCTCGCGCAAGTCCTACGACTCCGCGCGCCGCTGGGTGTATCTCGACATCGGCAAGTTCGGTGGACTGCCGGAAACCATGGGCGAGGCGATCCAATACCGCATCACCACGCCGAAGGACGGCCATCCGACGGGACCGGTGATCCTCGCCGGGCCCACCTGCGACGAGGTGGATGTGCTGTACGACAAGGCGGGCTACGAGATGCCGCTCGACCTCGCCGCCGGCGACAAGATCGAGATCCATGCGACCGGCGCTTATACGGCGAGCTACTGCTCGGTGGGCTTCAACGGCTTCCCGCCGCTGCGCGAGCACTATATCTGACCGAGCCCCGCTGCTAGTCTCGCCGCCCCCGGCAAAGCAAGGGAGGCAGCGATGAAGCATTACGGGTTTTTCCGGTCCTCGGCGGCGTTCCGGCTGCGCATCGCGCTGAACCTGAAGGGCCTGAACGTCGAGCCGGTGCTGGTCAACTTCGCAAAGCGCGAACAGGCCGGCGCGGAGTACCTGGGCGTCAACCCGCAGGGGCGCGTGCCCGCGCTCGAGCTCGACGACGGGACGGTGCTGATCCAGTCGCTCGCCATCATCGAGTATCTCGACGAGACGCACCCGAACCCGCCCTTCCTGCCCAAGGACGCGAAGGCGCGCGCGCGGGTACGTGGCCTCGCCCAGCTCGTCGCCTGCGACATCCATCCGCTGAACAACGCCGCGGTGCTGGCCTATATGCGCGCCAATCTGGGCGCCGACGACGCCAAGGTGAATGCCTGGTACCACCACTGGATCAGGCTGGGGTTCGAGGCGCTCGAGTCGTTCCTGGCGAGCGACAAGGCGACCGGCACGTTCTGCCACGGCGATGCGCCGGGCCTCGCCGACATCTGCCTGGTGCCGCAGGTGTTCAACGCCCAGCGCTACGAATGCCCGCTCGATCCCTATCCGCGGTTGATGGGCGTGTTCGACGCATGCATGAAGCTCGACGCCTTCGCCGACGCGCAGCCGGCGCGCCAGCCCGAGGCCGCCTTCATAAAATAGCGGGAAACAGCGGGCGGTCTCGCCCTACCGCGCCTGGAAGCGGAATCCACCCGGACGGTGGCCGTCGCGGTCATCGTCGCTGTTCGCACGGATCGTGTTCTCGATGTCCTGCGCGCGCAGCCAGCCCGGCGAGCCGCGCGGCAGCATGCGCGCCGCCCGCGCCGCCTGGCCCCGCGCATCGCCCTTGCGCCCGATCAGAAGATTGTACTCGGCATTCGACAGGGCCGACATGCCGAGCTGGCCGTCGCGCCCATACGCCGTTGCCGCCAGCTGCCAGGACTGGGCGTTCGTGCTGTCCGACTGCAACGCGGCGGTCAGGTTGGCGAGCGCCGCCTTGTTGTTGGCCTGGTCTCCCAACTCGATCAGCACATGGGCGAGCTCGGTGCGCAGCAGCGGTTCGTGCGGCGCCAGGCGCACCATCTCCTCGTACTCGGTGCGCGCCTCCGCCAGCCTTCCATGTTCGAACAGCGCCTGGCCCTTGAGTTCATGGAAATAGGGGTTGTCCGGCTGTTCGGCGATCAGCCGGTCGACCAGAGGGAGCGCGGTGCCGAGATCGCCGGCCCGGTAATAGGCGATGGCGCGGGCATAGCGTGCCGGCAGCGAAAGGTCCTTGTCTGGATAGGTACGCAACACCTGGCCGAGCGGCTGGATGAAGCCGATCAGCTTGGCGCGCATCGTGTCGAATTCCCGCTCGAACTCGGGCTTCACCGGCGTGTTCGTGTATTTCGAGTGCTGTACCCAGTTCTGCACGAAGTCGATGCGTTCCGGGGTGAGCGGGTGGGTCTGCAGATACGGATCGATCCGCGCGCCGGCGAGCAGCGACTCGTTCTCGAGGATCCTGAAGAAGTTCAGCAGCCCTTTCGACGACTGGTGGGTCGCGTCCAACAGTCGCACCGCCGCCTGGTCGGCCGCCGTTTCCTGGCCGCGCGAATAGCGCAGGAACGAGCGCTCGGCGAGCTGCGCGCCGCCCGCCGCACCGGCGACCGCCGCACCGGCATTGCCGGTCGCGACCGCCAGCAGGATGCCCAGAATCTGCGCCGCCAGGGCCTCGTTCTGGGCACCGGCCAGCTCGCTCGCCGTGCGTGCCAGGTCGCCGTGCTCGATATGGCCGGTCTCGTGTGCTACCACGCCGATCACTTGGCCGGCGGATTCGGCACGCATCAGCAGACCCGTCGTGATGAAGATGTTCTGCCCACCGGTCACGAACGAGTTGAGCACGTTTTGATCGATGATGTAGACCTTCACCGCGTCGGGATCGAGCCCGGCCGCGTTGAACAGGGGCGTGACGAACGTGCGGATGGTATTTTCGATTTCTGCGTCGCGGATCAGCCCCATCCCTTCGGCGGCGGCCGGGGTGGCCGCCGCGACGAAGGAAAGCACGAGCGCCGCGAAGGCCGCGGCACACCGAAAGAGCGGAAGCTTGCGCAAGGCGGGATCTCCGTATCCGCCCACCCTAGGTAAGCGGCCCCGCCGGACCCGTCAATGGCCGGCTTTGGCGCTGCTCGGGGCGGCGTTCCTGGCCGGTTGCGGGTCCGAGGCCCCACCTGTCGGGATCGAGGGCCATGTCAGCGGCTTCTTCGGCGGGGTGGCCGGCGACGAGCCCAATGCCGTGCTGGTGGCCCGCCAGGTCCTGTCGGCGGGGGGCACGGCAGCCGACGCGGCGACGGCCTACGCCTTCACCGCGGCGGCGACCATGCCGTCGCGGGCGAGCCTGGGCGGCGGCGGCGTATGCGTGGTCCACGCCCCGAAGCCGTTCGAGACCGAGATGCTCGACTTCGTGCCGCGCGCCCCCGCCGGCCATGTGCCCTCGGGGACAGCGGACGTCGCTGTGCCCGGCATGGTGCGCGGGCTGTTCGCGCTTCAGGCCCGCTACGGCCGGCTGCGCTGGGAACAGCTCGTGTTTCCGGGCGAGAAGCTCGCCCGGTTCGGCGCGACGGTCAGCCGCGCCTTCGCCCCCGACCTCGCCGCCGCGGCGCCCGAGAGCGAGCCCGGTCCGTCGGGGCAAACCCCCTTCCGCGACAAGGATGGCAAGCCGCTCGTCGAGGGTGCCTCGCTGGTCCAGCTCGACCTCGCGGTTACGCTGGGGCGGATTCGCACCGACGGCCCAGCGGCGATCTATTCGGGCCAGGGTGCGCATAACTATGTCGCCGGCGTCGAGGCGATCGGCGGCAAGATGACCGTGGAAGATATTCGCGACTACAAGCCGGCCTGGCACCCGACCATCAAGGTTCCCGTCGGCGACCACACGGGCCATTTCGCCGGCGCGCCCGCCATGGGCAGCCAGGTTGCCGCTTCGCTGTGGGCCGTGCTCGGCGCCAGTGGCCGGTGGGAGGACGCCGCGCCGGCCGAGCGCCCCCATTTGCTGGCCGAGGCGATGGCACGGATCGTCGCCGCCGGCCCGCCCGCGCTCGACGACAAGGACCGCATCACTTCGGCGTGGGTCGACCGCGTGATGGCCGGCTTCGATCCAACCGCCCACCGCGCGTCCGCCGGCCGGACCACCGTCGCGCCCGACGACCAGGGCCGGTCGACCGGGATCATCGCCGTGGACCGCGATGGCGGCGCAGTGGCCTGCGCCTTCACCGCCGGGCGGCTGTTCGGCACCGGCAAAATCGTGGCCGGGACGGGCATCGTCGCGGCCTCGGTGCCGGGACCGGGCACCGCGCTGGCGCTCGCGCCGATGGTGATCGTCAACGAAAGCTCGAAGCAGACGTTCGCCGCCATGTCTGCCGCGGGCGATCCGGCAGCGCCGGGCGCGCTCGCCGGCATCATGTTGCAGGTGATCCAGGGCAAGACCCCGCTCGCCGACGCCATCGCCGCGCCGCGGCTCGATGCCGTGCCGGGGCTCGACGCCGTGCTGGTCGAAAGCGCCGACGAGGCGCTGGCGCACGACCTCGCCGCCCACGGCCACCGCGTCGGCCGCGTCCGGGCGCTCGCCCGCACCAACGCGATGTATTGCAGCGACGGGATCAAGCGCGATCCCGAAAGCTGCGCGCTCGCGACCGACCGGCGCGGCCACGGACTCGCCGCCGGCGCCGAGCCGGACCGCTGAACATGACGCTCAAGGTCGCGCGGCGGGGCCGCATCCCGCCCTTCATCGTGATGGACGTCATGCGCGCCGCCAATGCACGCCAGGCGGCGGGCGAGCATATCCTGCATCTCGAGATGGGCGAGCCGGGCTCGGGCACGCCGCAGGGCGTGGTCGCCGCCGCGCGCCGCGCCCTCGAGTCGGAGCCGCTCGGCTACACCGAAGCGCTCGGTCGTGCCAGCCTCCGGCACCGCATCGCAACCCATTACCGGCACGCTTACGGCATCAGCCTCGATCCCGCCCGCATCATCGTCACAACCGGTTCATCGGGGGGCTTCGTTCTCGCCTTCCTCGCGGCGTTCGACGCGGGCGACCGGGTGGCGCTCGCCGACCCGTCCTATCCCGGCTATCGCAACATCCTGCTCGCCCTGGGAATCGAACCGGTGGGACTGCCCGCCGGCCCGGCGGAACGCTTCCAGCCGACGGTCGAGCTCCTTGAGAAGGCCGGGAAGCTCGACGGGCTGATCGTCGCCAGCCCCTCGAACCCGGCCGGCACGATGATCGAGGACCGCGAGTTCGCCGGCATCATCGCATGGTGCAAGGCGAACGGCGTGCGGCTCGTCTCGGACGAGATCTATCACGGGATCACGTTCGGCCGCCCCGCGCCCACGGCGCTCGCGAACGACCCCGACGCGCTGGTGGTCAACTCGTTCTCGAAATATTTCTCGATGACCGGCTGGCGGATCGGCTGGATGGTGTGCCCGCCGGACCTCGCCCGGTCGGTCGAGTGCCTGGCCCAGAACATCTACATCTCGCCGCCGACCCTGGCCCAGATCGCGGCCGAGGCGGCGTTCGACTGCACCACGGAGCTCGAGGCGAACGTCGCGCGCTACGCCGCGAACCGCGCGCTGCTGCTCGAGGGCCTGCCGCGCGCCGGGATGGACCGCATGGCGCCGGCCGACGGCGCCTTCTACCTCTATGCCGACGTCGCAGCGCTGACCAACGACTCCGAGGCGTTCTGCGCCCGCATGCTGGCCGAGACCGGCATCGCAACGACGCCTGGCATCGATTTCGACCAGGGGCGCGGCCGGGCCTATCTGCGCATTTCCTTCGCCGGAGCCACCGCCGACATCGAAGCCGCGATCGACCGGCTGGCGAACTGGCTGCCCAAGGTGCGGTAATCGCGGCTCGGGGCGATCGCATTGGCCCGATCGCCGTTCGTCCTGAGAGCTTGTGAAACTTTCGAGGTCTGCCCCCTCACCTGTCCCTCTCCCAAGGAGGGGATTATACACTTGGCGTACCATAATCGCTCCCTATCTAATCCGGGGCAGGCCGCCCCGGCCCTCGGGCGAGATATGGAGGCGTTCAAGACTCTGTTTCTGGAGTGACTGGATGATGGCTGGAATCGGGAGCGTCTTGAGGCGGGTGGAACAGGAGACCTAGAAGACCTAACCCGCCGGGTTCGGGAGTGGTTGGCTGGCTCATTTGTTGCATCAAGGCGTTAACTAGGGCCGCTGTGTCTAACTCATCGGCCAGACTGTCTACTTCGGCCGTCCAATCAGCAATTTTTCGGTATGCTTCGATGAAGTCTTGTACGCGCCAGACGGTATCGGGAACTTGAAGGCTCCCGCGCGCCTTAATGACGAGAAAATCAACGCCGCCATCTGGGGATGGCCCGAATACGTCATGCGCCATCATGTTTCGGTTATGGGAGTAATCGGCTATATCCTGTAATACGGCTTTGAAATGCTTTTTTCTTTCATCCGGTTGGATTCGGGAAATATCAACGGCCGTGCGCAATGTATTGATCTTATCCCTAAATTGCATATTAGATGCAACGATGGCCAACTGGACCGTCCCCAGCCCCAGAGACTTTCCGATGGCTTGTTTTATATTCCCTTCAAGCAATGCCCAACCGCGTAAAAAACAACCAACCAGGGCATAGGATCGCATAATGGGCTCAAGAGCCTCAAAATCAGGCATATCGAAGCCTCCCCAAGATCAGGGGCCGGATTCTAATCCGGCTAAACGTGACGCGGTGCTAAAGCGGATGCTGAAAACACCACCGAAGCCGCATTCTTTTAAGAAAGCGGGAAAGGCCACTAGAAAAAAAGCATGACCATCGAAGCGATAGCGCCAATCGTCGCGGCCACGGCGGCAACGATTGCCGCGATAGCGGCTATATTATCCCTCGTATCCTTTCGCCTGTCTGATCGCGAAGATCGTTTGTCCTCACGTCGCCGAAGCCATTCTTGAGCAAGTTGTAAGTTGTGTCCATTGTACGCCTTTTGGGCTATGCGCAGACGCACTCCATCTTCGCCGAGCGCGTCATATTTCGCCCAAACCTCTGGATCGCTCATTTCTGCCTCTTGCGCCAGCGCATGAAATGCGCGGCCTTCTGCCTAGGCGTTCGGGGCTTCGTTAGTCCGCCGATAAGTGAGGCGCTTACCCTGAATGCCCTTGAGGGCTTTGATTGTACGCTCGCTATCGGTCACGCCAAGCTTGGCGCGCTCGTTGTATCGAAAATCAAATTCGCCGAGGTAACGCTTTAGGTGCTGTTGCGAGACATGGTGGTACGTTCCGTTGATCCCGCGCTTGAGGATCGAGAAACAGCCCTCGATGGTGTTCGTGTAGGCCTCGCCTCGCACATATTCCTCGATGCCGTGATTGACCTTCTGATGGTCCGCGAACTCGGGGCCGACAACGCGGTACTGGCCCGCTTCGTCGGTCATTAGCGTGGATTTGCGGTCAACCTGGGCAACCAGGATGGGGCGCAGGGTCTTGGCGTTCACGTTGGGCACATGATGCGAGCGGACCTTGCCGCCGCGCTCGACCAGCGAGAAGGCGATTTCCTTGCCGCCTGACATGCCGATGTTCTTCGGGTTGCGCTTGCTGAGATGCTTATTACGTTCCCTGCCGCCGATGGCGGTTTCGTCCGCCTCAACCCACTTGCCAGTGCCGCCCAACGGTTCCGGGTAAATCTCGCGCATTGCCTCACGGATGCGATGCGCCATGAACCACGCCGTCTTGTACGTCACGCCCAACATGCGGTGCATCTGATGGGCGCTCATGCCCTTCTTGGACGCGCACAGAAGATCGGTCGCCAGAAGCCACTTGGTCAACGGAATGTGTGAGCGTTCGAACAACGTGCCCACTGTCACGGTGAAGGGCTTGCGGCAATCCTTGCACTTGTAAACACCGGGGCGAGTGGATTTTCCTGCCAGCTTGGTGATGTGGTCGCCCATAACACCACAGCGCGGGCAGAACGGACCATCGGGCCACTGAAGGGCCTCAAGATGCTCGCGCGCCTTGTCTTCGTTCGTGTAAATCGGGTTTTGAAGATCGATCATCGTGGCGTTCCCTGCCTGTCCCTCTGAATATGGGGGAAAGGACACGGTACGTAAAGTATATAACCCCCCCTCGGGAGAGGGGCAGGGTGAGGGGCAATGCCGCTTCCGGTTTTCACAATACATTCGCAAACTCTGATGAATCCGGCGCAGCCAAGGCGCTCCTCGGCACGAACGGAAGCTTAATGCGTTCCCCCTGAATCGCGGTTTGCGTCATTCAATTTATCGGCTACGCTGAGGTGCGGATTCGAGAACGATAACAATCAACGTTCAGGGAGCGGATCGCGCACATGGACGGATTCATACAGGGACGCAACGTCAACTTGACCTTCCGGCCGCCCAACCGCGCCGCGGTTCGTGCGCTGCAGAATTTCGACATCGACGTGCGCGAGTCCGAATTCCTGTCGATCGTCGGCCCGTCGGGCTGCGGCAAGTCGACCTTCCTCAACGTGCTCCTCGGGCTGATCCGCCCCGACTCCGGCGATCTCATGATGCACGGTCGCGCCATCACCGGCCCCGGCACCGACCGCGCCATGGTGTTCCAGGAGTTCGGGCTGCTGCCGTGGCGCACCGTCCAGTCGAACGTCGAGCTGGGGCTGCAGCTCAAGGGCGTGCCGACCGCGGCGCGGCGCGACGTGTCCGCCCGCTTCATCGAAATGGTCGGGCTCACCGGATTCGAGGGCCATTATCCCCACGAGCTTTCGGGCGGGATGAAGCAGCGCGTCGGTCTCGCCCGCGCGCTCGCCACCGATCCCGACGTGCTGCTGATGGACGAGCCGTTCGCCGCGCTCGACGCGCAGACGCGCGATCTGATGCAGGTCGAGCTGCTGCGCATCTGGCAGGCGGCACAGAAGACCGTTCTTTTCGTCACGCACCAGATCGACGAGGCGATCTATCTGTCCGACCGGGTGATGGTGATGACCAAGCGGCCGGGCCGCGCCAAGACGATTTTCGACATCGATCTGCCGCGCCCGCGCGACTACGAGATGCGGGTCACGCCCGAGTTCAACGAGATGAAGCTGAACATCTGGAACGCGCTCAAGGACGAAATCACGGTGTGAGCCCATGAACGCCACCGTCAGCCGCACCGCCGCGCCCGCCGCCGAGGATGACGCCGGCGAAGTTGTGCCGCGGGACTCCTTCCTGCAACGCAATCGCAAGCCGTTGCTGGGTGCGCTTGCGGTGGTGCTGTTCCTCGCCGCGTGGCAAGCGGCGTTCCTCGTGGTGCCGTTCGACCCGCTGTTCATCACCAAGCCGAGCCTGATCTTCTGGGCGCTGGTCGACATGGCCCAGGAGGGCGATCTGGGCAACGACCTGGCCGTGTCGGGCGTGCCGTTCCTCTACGGCTTCGTATGCGCCTCGATCGTCGGTATTTCGCTTGGCATCGTGATGGGCTGGCGCACGCGCGTGGGCTACGCGCTCGACCCGTTGATGACGCTTCTCTATGCCAGCCCGCTGGTCGCCCTGGCACCGCTGTTCGTCGTGTTCTTCGGCGTGGGCGTTCTGTCGAAGATGCTGATCATCTTCGTGCTCGCGGTGTTCCCGTTCATGTTCAACGCCTATGCCGGCGTGCACGCGGTGGATCCGCTGCTGATCAACGTCGTCCGGTCGATGGGCGGCAAGGAGCGCGACCTCTACTGGAAAGTGATCGTGCCGAGCGTGCTGCCCTACATCGTCGCCGGCGCGCGCATCGCGGTCGGCCGCGCCCTGATCGGCATATTGATCGGCGAGTTCTTCGCCGCCTCCGAAGGCATCGGCTACGCCATCCAGCGCTTCGGCAACCTGTTCGCGATGGACCGCATGTTCGGGGCGATCGTGATCATCATGGTCCTCGCCGTCGTGCTGACCGAGGGCATCCGCTGGGCCGAGCGCGCCGCCTTCCCGTGGCGAGCGGGAAACTAGGATGGACGACACCCGAACCCTGCCGGCCGGAGCGGCCGACGTCCCGTCCGAGACGGACAGCCCGCCCGCCCAGACCGCGTGGCAGCGCTGGGAGTCCACCGCTCTCGGCGCCGCCACGATCGTCGTCTGCCTGTTTGCGTGGGAGATCCTGCCGCGCGTGGTGGAGCTGTCGCCCGGCACCAAGCTGTTCTTCGCCACCCCGAGCCAGGTGGCCGGCACGTTGTGGGAGATGTTCGCGAGCGGCAGCATCTGGGGGCCGCTCGGGGTCAGCGCCTCGGGGTTCGGCATCGGGCTCGGGCTCGCGATCGCCGTCGGGCTGCCGCTCGGCGTGCTGATCGGCCGGTCGGCGATCCTCAACGCGATGCTCGACCCGTTCGTCACCGCGCTCAACGCGACGCCGCGGCTCGTCTTCCTGCCGCTGCTCCTGCTGTGGCTCGGGCTCGGGCTGTGGTCGAAGGTCGCCGTCGTGTTCCTCGGCGCGCTGCTGCCGATGCTGATCAACACCTACGAAGGCGTGCGCAACACCGACCGGGTTCTGGTCAACGTGGTGCGCGCATTCGGCGCCAACGAATGGCAGATCGCGAAGATGGTCGTCGTGCCGAACGCGATGCCCTACATCGTCGCCGGGCTGCGCCTCGCCATCGGACGCGCGATCCTGGGCGTCGTGGTATCGGAGTTCTTCGGCTCGACCGAGGGGCTCGGCGTGATCATGGTGCGCGCGGCCGGGCACTACCAGGTCGACGTCGTGTTCGCCGGGGTGATCGTGTTCGCGGCGCTGTCGCTCGTCATGACCGCACTGGTCAAAATCCTCGAGAACCGCCTGAGCCGCTGGCGTCCACAACAGCTTGCCGCGGACTGATGCGTCCGACTGTCCACGTGCATCGCTCTATTGGGCATTATCTAGGGAGGGCAACATGCGTACGCTGAAATTCGTGCTTTCGTCGATTGTCGCGGCCGGCTTCGCCCTGTCGCTGGCCGCCGGGACGGCGCAGGCCGACGACCACAAGATCCGTATCGGCATGGTGATCGGGGGCAACGGCTTCCACATCCCCAGCTACGTCGCGATGGCGAAGGGCTACTACAAGCAGAACGGGATCGACGCGAGCTGGGTCGAGATGGGCGGCCGCCCGCTGATCACTGCCGCGCTCGCCGGCAATGTCGACACCATCCCGATCCCGTCGGGCGGGGCCCAGGCCGCGCTGCGCGGCGCGAAGATGGTCTATGTCGTCAACGAGTCGCTGCGCTCGCAATGGACCTTCGTGACGACGAAGGACATCACCAAGGCCGAGCAGCTCAAGGGGCTGACGATCGGGTACGGCCAGGAAGGCGGCGCCAATTTCGACGAGGGCGCGGCGGTCCTCGCGCGCTTCTTCAAGATGCGCCCCGGCAAGGAATACAAGGTGATCTCGTTCCAGTCGGAAACCGGCCAGCTCGCCGCGCTGATCAACGGCGACGTCAAGGCGGCGCTGCTGTCGGTGCCGCATGCGGCGCAGGCGCTCAAGACCGGCAATTACCACGTGCTGCTGCGCACGGGCGACTACCTGCCCCGCGTCGGCGGATGCTTCTGGATGACGCGGAAATACTTCGATTCGCATCCCGACACGGTCAAGGCGTTCATCAAATCGATCGCCCAGGCGGTCACGTTCTTCCGCTCGAACAAGGAAGGCTCGATGCCGATCCTGAAAAAATATCTCGGCTTCAAGGACGACGCGACCGCCGGGATCGTGTGGGACCAGCTCCACGACGCCTTCGGGGCGGAGCTGCCGAAGGACCAGTTCCACGCTCTGTTCGAGTCACGGCGCCAGACGATGATCCGTTCGCATGCCTGGCCCAAGGACAAGCCGCTGCCCGATCCCGAGCAGTGGGTGGCGCGCGACCTTCTGGAAAAGACGTTGAAGGAAGCCAATTACGTGCCGACCAAGGTCGGCCCGAAGAGCTGACGGGGGTCCGGGGGCGGCCGGCCATCCGCCGGCCCGCTTCGATTGCAGTACGGGGGCGGGGGCCCGACCCGCCCCCATTTGTTCTCGCCAATCGCTAATACAGCCCGCGGACGTCGCCGACCGGCATCACGGCCGGACCGGGTGCACTGCCGCCGGAGCCGTCGAGCACCTGGGCCGGACTTGACTCCGAGCCCGGCTCGGTGCCGGGCTTGAACGCCTCGAGGATCACGTCGCGGTCGCCCGCGCGCGCCAGCTCGCCGTTCTTCTCGTTCACCCGCACCAGTCGGATGCCCGGCGGAATGCGGAACGGGATGCCGGGCTTGCCGTCCAGCGCGTGCTCCATGAACTCCTTGAAGATCGGCGAGGAGACGGACGAGCCGGTCTCGTGGCGGCCCAGCGTGCGCGGCGTGTCGAAGCCCACGAACACGCCGGCCACTAGGTCCGGCGTGAAGCCGATGAACCAGGTGTCCTCGCTGTCGTTGGTCGTGCCGGTCTTGCCGGCCAGCGGCTTGCCGATCGACGCCACGCGCCGGCCCGTGCCGCGCTGCACCACGCCCTGCAGCATCGAGACGAGCTGGTAGCTCGACTGCGGATCGGCCACCTGCTCGCGCGTGTCGGGCACCATCGGCGGATCCTGGCCGTGCCAGGCGACGTTGGTGCATTGCGCGCAGGGCCGCTTGTCGTGGCGGAAGATCGTCTTGCCCTCGCGGTCCTGAATGCGATCGATCATCGTGGGCGTGATCTTCTTGCCGCCATTGACGAACATGCCGTAGGCGGTGGTCAGGCGCAGCAGCGTCGTCTCGCCCGCGCCCAGCGCCATCGACAGCACGCGCGGCAGGTCGTCGATCACGCCGAACTCGTGCGCGGTCGCGGCGATGCGATCCATGCCGACCGCCTGGGCGATGCGCACCGTCATCAGGTTGCGCGACTCCTCCAGCCCGACACGCATCGGGCTCGGCCCGAAGAACTTGTTCTCGTAGTTGCTGGGGCGCCATTTCGGCAGGCCGGGCCCCTGGTCGATGACGAACGGCGCGTCGAGAACGATGCGGTTGGGCGTGAACCCGTCCTCCAGCGCGGTGAGATAGACCAGCGGCTTGAAGGCCGAGCCGGGCTGGCGATAGGCCTGGGTCGCGCGGTTGAACTGGCTGCGGGCATAATCGAACCCGCCGACCATGGCGAGCACGCGCCCGGTGTGCGGATCGAGCGCCACGATCGCGCCGTCGACCGCGGGAATCTGCTCCAGCGCATAGGAGCCCGGCGCGGCGGCCTTGCCGTCCTTGCCGGGCGGTGCCGGCGCGACGGCGATCACGTCGCCCTTGTCCAGCACGTCGGAAGGCGTGCGCGGCTTCACCCCGAAGCGCTGGTCCGGCAGCGTTTTCCGCGCCCATTCGAGGTTGTCCATGGTGATGAACCCCTCGGTGCCGTCGGAAAGCCGGATCCAGGCCGCCTCGCGATCGACGCCGGTGACGAGGGCAATGCGCCACTCGCCGAGTGCGGCCGGACGCTCCATCTCGTTCAGGCGGACCTTCCAGTTGGCATCGAGCCGCATGTGCGCCAGCGGCCCGCGCCAGCCATGGCGCCGGTCATAGTCGATCAGCCCGTCGCGCAGCGCCTTCCGCGCGTAGCGCTGCAGCCGGGGATCGAGCGTCGTGCGGACGGAGAGCCCGCCGGCATAGAGCTTGGATTTGCCGTAGCGCGCCACCAGCTCGCGCCGAACGTCCTCGGAGAAGAAGTCGGCCGTCACCAGCTCGGTATCGTCGCGCGCGCGCACCTCGAGCGGCGTCAGCAGGGCGCGCTGGGCCTCGGCCCCGGTGATGTAGCCGTCCTCGACCATCCGGTGGATCACATAGTCGCGCCGCGCGCGGGCGGCCTCGGGATGGCGCTGCGGGCTGTAATTGTTGGGCGCCTTCGGCAGCCCGGCGAGGAAGGCCGCCTCGGCGATGGTCAGGTCGTCGAGCGCCTTGTTGAAGTAGTTGAGCGCCGCGGCGGCGACGCCGTACGAGCCCTGCCCGAGATAGATCTCGTTCAAATAGAGCTCGAGGATGCGGTTCTTCGAGAAGGTGCGCTCGATCCGGAAGGCGAGGATCGCCTCCTTGATCTTGCGGGTGATCGAGACCTCGTTGGTCAGCAGGAAGTTCTTGGCCACCTGCTGGGTGATGGTCGAACCGCCGACGGGCCGGCGGTCGCTGCCGAGCCGGGTGAGGTTGGTGAAGGCGGCGCGCGCCGTCCCCATGAAGTCGATGCCGGGATGGCTGTAGAAGTTGCGGTCCTCGGCGGCGATGAACGCCTTGATCACCCGCTTGGGGATCGCCGAGACCGGCACGAACACGCGCTTCTCCCGCGCATACTCGGCGAGCAGCCGCCCGTCGCCGGCATAGACGCGGGTGACCATCGGCGGGCTGTAGTCGGCGAGCTGCTTGTAGTCCGGCAGTCCGCGCCCGTACTCGTAGAACAGCGCAAAGACCCCGCCCACCACGGTGACCGTACAGACAACGAGCCCCAGGACCAGCCAGACGGCGACCCTAACCATGTCCTTCCCTCGCAACGGAGAATGCGCGAATGCCGGCATCCCCGATCCGGCCGAAAACTGCCGGGAAAATGTGGCCGAGCTATGGCCGGTTCAACGCCTCCTGCCGGGCGAAAAAGCGGTCGAGCGCACGGACGACAGCGGCCGCGAACTTGCTGCGGAAGCGCGGAGTCTCCAGCGCGCGCGCGTCGATCCGGTTCGACAGATACCCCATCTCGATCAGCGCCGAGGGGATTTCGGGCGATTTCAGCACGGCGAATCCGGCATAGCGGTGCGTCTTCGGCAACAAGGGCTCGATGCCCTGCAGCTCGCCGACCAGGGTGCGGGCGAGCACGGACGACGCGTTCATCGTGACGCGCTGGGTCAGTTCGATCAGTATCTGCGCGACCGGCTGGCTGTGACCCGAAAGATCGACACCCGCCAGCGCATCGGCACGGTTCTCCTTCGCGGCCAGCGCCGCGGCCTCGGCGTCCGACGAGGTCTCGGACAGGGTATAGACGGAAGCGCCGCGCACGGACCGGTCCGACAGCGAGTCCGCATGCAGAGAAAGGAACACGTCCGCATTGGCTTGCTGGGCGATCTTGATTCGATCGCGCAACTCGATGAACACGTCCGTGTCGCGTGTCAGCATCGCGTCGTAACGTCCTGTATCCTGTAGCGCTTTTTTTAGAATCCGCGCCATGGCGAGGGTCACGTTCTTTTCAAACACCCGCCCGACCCCGATGGTTCCCGGGTCGATGCCGCCGTGACCGGGATCGATGGCGACCAGCCGCCGGTCGCCGGGGCGGCGCCTGGGTAGCGGCGGAACCGCGGGCATCGCGGCGGCCGGCGCCGGGACGGCTGCGCCGCGCACGGCCGCAAGAAAGGCGGACCGCGTGGTCGGCTTGAGGTCGAGGACGATGCGGTTTCCGGCACCGCCGATCGGCGGCAGGGCGAACGACTTGGCGACCGCAACGGGTTCGGAAAGGTCGAGTACCACGCGCGACGTGCCCGGCTTGAACAACCCGTAGCGCCGGGCGGTGATGACGCCGCGCCCGCTCTCGGCATTCGCCGGCAGGCGCCAATCGACCTCGGGAAGGTCGATCACCGCGCGGTACGGCTCGGCCAGCAGAAAGACATGGTAGGGCGCGGGCGCGCTGAGCTCGATCACGAAGCGCGTGGTGGTGCCGTGGGCGCCGATGCGGGCGTCGGTCACCACCGGCCGTGCGTCCCCGGCCGCAGCCGGCCGCAGGACGAGACCTGCGAACGCCAGCGAAACGGCGAACAGGGCGGCTATCCCCCTCAGCCGAGCCTCCCACATGCTGTGGATCGCCTCTCTCCTTCCCCCACATATAGCCGGAGCGTCTGCGTCGCCGCAACGCGAATCGGCCCGATCCAGCCATAAACCCCAGAATCCCAGAGGCTTGGCCACATCGTCGTCAACGCATTATCGATTGTAGCGGCCGAGCGCGAGGATTATGTTAAGTGGGCGAACACGCCACGGAACCGTCGCCCGCCGCGCATTGGCCGCGGGCAGGTGCGGCGTCGGACCAGGCCGGAGCGACGTACGCCCGGTGCAGCGGTCCGGAGGCGGCGCCCGAACGTTCCGGGGTAATGGTAAGGACAACGAGGCCGGTCCCTATGACCGGGTGACGGCCGCCTTGAAGGGTCCGCGACGGCGCGCGGCGAGGTATTCGCCAGGAGCGCGCCCGGATCGAACCGACCAATGGCGCCGCCGGCCTCGATTACAAGAGCCCGACCGTCTCCGCTTGTTCGCGCGGAGTCCGCGGTTTCGGGCCGGAGCAAGATTTCATGTCATATCGCATGCTGATCGACGGCACGCATCCGGAAGAGACTCGGGTGGTGGTGCTGAACGGCAATCGTCTCGAAGAGTTCGATTTCGAGACCTCGACCAAGACCCAGCTCAAGGGCAACATCTATCTGGCCAAGGTGACGCGCGTCGAGCCGTCGCTGCAGGCCGCCTTCGTCGACTATGGCGGCAACCGCCACGGTTTCCTGGCGTTCTCGGAAATCCATCCGGACTATTACCAGATCCCGGTCGCCGACCGCGAAGCGCTGCTCGCCGAGGAGGCGCGGCTGCAAGCCAAGGCCGCGGCCGAGGCCGACGACGAAGAAGGCGAGGACGCCGAGGCGCGCGGGCAGGCCGAAGAAGGCGAGGACGCCGAGTTTTTCGCCGACGACGCGGATTCCAGCCACGAGTTCGAGTCACACATCGAGAGCGAGCCGCCGACCGACGAGACCGATAGCGCGATCAACCCCTCGGACGACCCGCAGGACACGCCGGCGCAAGCCGCCATGTTCGAGGGCTCGGCCGACACCATCGCCACGCCGGTGAGCGAAGGCGACGGCGAGGTCGAAAGTCAGCCGGCGTCCGCCGAGCCCGCAAGCGCGGGCGACGAGGCATCGGAGTCGCCGGCTTCCGGCCATGTCGAGACGGTCGGCGGCGACGAGACCGAGGAGGTGGAGCGCCGCCGCGTGCGGCCGCACCGCCACTACAAGATCCAGGAGGTCATCAAGCGCCGCCAGATCCTGCTGGTCCAGGTCGTCAAGGAGGAGCGCGGCAACAAGGGTGCGGCACTGACGACGTACCTTTCGCTCGCCGGGCGCTACGCGGTGCTGATGCCCAACACGGCGCGCGGCGGCGGCATCAGCCGCAAGATCTCCAACCCGGCCGACCGGCGCAAGCTGCGCAAGGTGCTCAGCGAGCTCGAGATCCCCGAGCATATGGGCGTCATCATGCGCACCGCGGGCGTCGAGCGCTCGAAGCCCGAGATCAAGCGCGACCTCGACTTCCTGCTGCGCGCCTGGGACACGGTGCGCGAACTGACGTTGAAATCGACCGCCCCCTGCCTCGTCTACGAGGAAGGCAACCTGATCAAGCGCGCGATCCGCGATCTTTACGTGAAGGAGATCGACGAGGTCCTGGTCGAGGGCGCGGACGCCTACCAGACGGCCAAGACCTTCATGCGGCTGCTCATGCCGTCCCATGCGAAGAAGGTCCAGCTTTATCGCGGCGAGATTCCGCTGTTCCACCGCTTCCAGGTGGAGGGCCAGCTCGCCCAGATGCACTCGCCCGTCGTGCAGCTCAAGTCGGGCGGCTACATCGTCATCAACCCGACCGAGGCGCTGGTCGCGATCGACGTCAACTCCGGCCGCGCGACGCGCGAGCGCAACATCGAGGAGACGGCGACCAAGACCAATCTGGAGGCCGCGGACGAGGTGGCGCGCCAGCTTCGCCTTCGCGACCTGGCCGGCCTGATCGTCATCGACTTCATCGATATGGAGGAAGGCCGCAACCAGCGCGCGGTCGAGCGCCGCCTCAAGGAGGCGATGAAGATCGACCGCGCCCGGCTGCAGGTCGGACGCATCAGCCCGTTCGGGCTTCTCGAGCTGTCGCGCCAGAGGCTGCGCCCGAGCCTTCTGGAAGCCTCGACCCAGATCTGCCCGTACTGCCGCGGCGCGGGTCATGTGCGCTCGACCGAGTCGACCGCCGTGCACGTACTGCGCGCCATCGAGGAAGAGGGCATTCGCCACCGCTCGGAACGCATCAAGGTGTTCGTGCCGACCGAGGTGGCGCTCTACATCCTCAACCAGAAGCGCCAGGTGCTGAACGGCATCGAAGGACGCTACGGCTTCACCGTCGACATCGAGCGCGACGACGAGCTGATCCCGCCGGACTTCAAGCTGGAGCGCGTCAAGACGCGCGCGCCGGGCGAAGGCCCGGTGCCGGCCTCGGTCGGCGGCGACCAGCCGGTGCCGGTCGAGGATATCGAGCCGGAGGAGCTGGCCGAGGAGGATGCCGCCGCCGCTGTGGCCGAGGCCGAATCCGAGGAGAGCGCCGCTGCGGCGCCGGCCGAGGCGCGGCCGTCCGAGCAAGGCGAGGGCCGCGGACGGCGTCGCCGCCGCCGGCGCGGACGGCGTGGTGGCGATCAGGCCGTGCCACAGGCCGAGGCGACACCCGGTGAGTCCGCCGAAACGGCCGAGCCGGTCGAGGCAACCGCCGAAGCCCCCGCCGACGGGGGCGAAGCCCAGCCTGCTGCCGAAACCCATGCCGAGCCGGCCGGCGAGGGCGAAGGCGAGCCGCGCCGCCGCCGCCGGGGTCGCCGCGGGGGACGCCGTCGCAGCCGCCACGGTGACGAGGCACAGTCCGCCCCGACGGCCGAGTCTGGGGCGGAGGACGCACCGACCGCCGCGCAAGACGAGCTCGACGAGGCGCCGGCGTTCTCCCTGCACGGGCCCGGCCACGAGGCGCCCTGGGGCACCTCGGCCGATCAGCCCGGTTTCGGCCAGGACGTCGCGGACGACAGCGACGAGAGCGAGTCGGCCGAACCGGCACCGCCCGCGCCCGAGCGCCCGACCGCCGATGAAATCGCCTGGTCGACCGGCGTGCCGGAACAGGTGCCCGAGCCGGAACCCGCGCGCGAGCCGGCCCATGCCGAGGCAGAGCCGGAGCGGGTGCCGGAACCGGCGCACGCCCCCGCGCACGCCGAGGAGCCGGCCGAATCCAAGCCGACCCGCCGCGGCTGGTGGCAGCGCGTCACGCGTTAAGCGTTCTTCGGTTCAAACGACGGCCCCGGAATCACGAAGCCCCGCAAAGCGGGGCTTCGGTCGTCTGCGTCGCGTCGGTGTCTCTCGTTAGATCGAGTCGTGGATCCACTCGACGAGCTTGGACTTCGGCAGCGCGCCGACCTTGGTGGCCGCCACCTGGCCGTCCTTGAACAGGATCAGCGTCGGAATACCACGCACTCCGTAGCGCGACGGCGCCATCGGGTTGTCGTCGATGTTGAGCTTGGCGACCGTCACCTTGCCGGACATCTCATCCGAGATTTCCTCGAGATACGGACCGATCTGCTTGCACGGCCCGCACCATTCGGCCCAGAAATCGACCAGCACCGGCCCGGGCGCGTTGAGAACATCACGCTCGAACGAATTGTCGGAGATGGGCTTCGTTGTCATGTGCTCTCCCACTCACAGAACGAGCGGCCTCTGCGGCCGCCCGCCGATGGTGGAATGGTAGGTTCGAGGTGGCGGCCCGTCAAGCGGGCCGGGGCGCGAGCGGAAGATGCGCTAGGTCGAGAGGCGCGCCTTGACGAGCTGGCTTACCTTCGCGAAATCCATCCGCCCCGCGTAGTTTGCTCGCAGCGCGGCCATCGCCCGGCCCATATCCTTCATCGAGGTGGCGCCGCATGCACCGATCACCTCGGCGACGGCGGCGTTCATCTCCGATTCGCTCATCTGCTGGGGCAGGAACGATTCGATGATGACGATCTCGGCGCGCTCGTCGGCGGCGAGTTCGGGCCGGCCGCCCTTGTCGTACAGCTCGGCCGATTCCTGGCGCTGGCGAATCATCGTCTGCAGCACGCCGAGGATTTCCTCATCGGTCAGCCCCTCGGTATTTCCCTTGGAACGCGCGGCGATGTCGCGGTCCTTGATCGCCGCCAGGATCAGCCGCAGCGTCGAGGTGCCGCGCTTGTCCTGCGCCTTCATCGCGGTCTTGAGGGCGCCGTTCAGCCGGTTCCGTATCGGATCGTCCATGATCAGGCCCCTTGCCCGGTCGGAAGCTAGCTCAACTCAAGGGCGCTGGCAAACCCGCCGTTGCCCACATAACTTATTGAAAACAGGGGAAAACATAATTGCCTTCCGCGCCTTGACGGGCTTCGCCCTTTTCTCTATCAAACGCGCAATTTGGCTCGCACCCTCGCGCGCGGCCCGAGTTTCCCAACCGGTCAAGGATCGTCCCGCCCGATGACGGCCGAAACGCCTGCGCTGCCCGCTGCCCCGCCTCGCGGTGCAACGGCGGCGTTGGTTCTGGCCGACGGCAGCGTGTTCTGGGGCTACGGCATCGGCGCCGCAGGCGCCGCCGTCGGCGAGGTGTGCTTCAACACCTCGATGACCGGCTACCAGGAGATACTGACCGACCCGTCCTACGCCGGGCAGATCGTTACCTTCACCTTTCCCCATATCGGCAATGTGGGGGCGAACCTCGAAGATATCGAGACGGTCGTGCCGGCGGCGCGCGGGCTGGTGCTGCGCTGCCCGATCACCCAGCCGTCCAACTGGCGGGCGACGCGCCCGCTCGACGACTGGCTGGCCCAGATGAACCTAGTCGGCGTTACCGGGATCGACACGCGCCGCCTCACGCGCCGCATCCGCGACGGCGGCGCGCCGAACGGCGTGGTGTTCCACGACCCCGCGGCAGCCGACGATCCGTCGCGCTTCGACATCGCCGCGCTGCACGCCGAGGCCGCCGCGTGGCCGGGCCTCAGCGGCATGGACCTGACCGGCGAGGTCACCTGCCGCCAGACCTATACGTGGTCGGAGACGCGCTGGACGCTGGGCCAGGGCTACGGACAACTCGTCACGCCGAAGCGCCACGTCGTCGCCATCGATTACGGGGCGAAGCGCAATATCCTGCGCTGTCTCGCCTCCGCCGGCTGCCGGGTCACGGTCGTGCCGGCGACCGCCTCGGCCGAGGAGGTGATGCGCCACAAGCCCGACGGCATCTTTCTTTCCAACGGGCCGGGCGATCCGGCCGCGACCGGCGCATACGCCGTGCCGGTACTCAAGAACCTGATCGGGGCCGGCAAGCCGATCTTCGGCATCTGCCTCGGCCAGCAGCTCCTCGCGCTCGCGCTCGGCGCGAAGACGGAAAAGATGCACCAGGGCCATCGCGGCGCGAACCATCCGGTGAAGGACCTCGCCACCGGCAAGGTCGAGATCACCAGCCAGAACCACGGCTTCGTGGTGAAGGAAGACTCCCTGCCGCCCGGCTGCCGCACCACTCATGTCTCGCTGTTCGACGGCTCGCTCGAAGGATTCGCACTCGACGGCAAGCCGGTCTTCGCCGTGCAGTACCACCCCGAGGCCTCGCCCGGCCCGCAGGACAGCCATTACCTGTTCGAGCGGTTCGTCGGGATGATCGACAAGAATGGCTGAGCGCGTGTCACATCCGGCGGAGCAGATTGTCGTAGTCGGCGTGCGAGCCGATCCAGAACCAGATCCAGCTATCCCGTTCCTGCACGCAAAGCGCGCGCCAGTGGATGCCAATACGCACCGAGTACACGGGCAGGCGATGACCGACTCGCTTGAATTCGAGCGAGGAACGGGACGGGTCGGCCTGCCACGACCGGAAGGTTTCGATGGCCTGCCGCTGTATATGGAGGGGAAGCGCGTCGAAGCAGGCCATGAACCGCTTCGTTCGTACGGACCTCATCCCCTGCGAGGAGGAAATTCCATCGGCTCGGTTTGGCCGGCCCGGAACTCCTCCAGCGCTTCGTCCGCCAAGCGGTCGATCGAATCCCGCGTTTCGGCGAACTTCTTCGCCCAGCGCGCCTCGTCCGCAATCTCCTCGAGGATGATCGCGGCCAACCTCTCCTGGTCCTCCGGGGCGAGCTTCCGGGCCTCGTCGAAGGCTTTGTCCAATAGCGTTGCCATGAACAAGAATATACATCTTCGGGCGGCCGAATGCGACCCGGACGGGCACTCCCATGCCTAAGCGCACCGACATCAAGTCCATCCTGATCATCGGGGCCGGGCCGATCGTCATCGGCCAGGCCTGCGAGTTCGACTATTCCGGCGCGCAGGCCTGCAAGGCGCTGAAGGACGAGGGCTACCGGATCGTCCTGGTGAACTCGAACCCGGCGACGATCATGACCGACCCGGGCCTCGCCGACGCGACCTATATCGAGCCGGTGACGCCCGAGATCGTCGCCCGCATCATCGCCCGCGAGCGGCCCGACGCACTGCTGCCGACGATGGGCGGGCAGACCGGGCTCAACACCGCCTTGTCGCTGGCGCGCGACGGGGTGCTCGAGGAGTTCGGCGTCGAGATGATCGGCGCCACGCGCGACGCCATCGACAAGGCCGAGGACCGCGAGCTGTTCCAGGCGGCGATGGCGCGCATCGGGCTGGCCACCCCCAAGGGCCGCATCGCCCGCTCGATGGACGACGCGCGCGCCGTACTGGAGATGACCGGCCTTCCCGCCATCATCCGCCCGTCCTTCACGCTGGGCGGCACCGGCGGCGGCATCGCGTACAACCGCGACGAGTTCGAGGAGGTGGTGCTGCGCGGGCTCGACGCCTCGCCGACCGGCGAGGTGCTGATCGAGGAATTGGTGCTTGGCTGGAAGGAATTCGAGATGGAGGTCGTCCGCGACTGCGCGGACAACTGCATCATCATCTGCTCGATCGAGAACGTGGACCCGATGGGCATCCACACCGGCGATTCCATCACCGTCGCGCCGGCGCTGACGCTGACCGACAAGGAATACCAGATCATGCGCAACGCCTCGATCGCGGTGCTGCGCGAGATCGGGGTCGATACCGGCGGTTCGAACGTGCAGTTCGCGATCAACCCGGCCGACGGGCGCATGGTCATCATCGAGATGAACCCGCGCGTCTCGCGCTCCTCGGCGCTGGCGTCGAAGGCGACCGGATTCCCGATCGCCAAGGTCGCGGCAAAGCTCGCCGTCGGCTACACGCTCGACGAGCTGGCCAACGACATCACCGGCGTCACGCCGGCGTCGTTCGAGCCAACCATCGACTACGTCGTCACCAAGGTGCCGCGTTTCACCTTCGAAAAATTCCCGACCGCCGAGCCGATCCTGACGACCTCGATGAAATCGGTCGGCGAGGCGATGTCGATCGGGCGCAGCTTCTGCGAGTTGCTCCAGAAGGCACTGCGCTCGACCGAGACCGGCCTGACCGGCCTCAACCCGCCGCTCGGCCCGGACGGCAACCCGCTGGAGGACGCGGCGCTCAAGGCCGCCCTCGCCAAGCCGATCCCCGATCGGGTGCTCTACGTCGCCGAGGCGCTGCGCCGCGGCATGGGCGCCGACGAGATCCACCGCGCCTGCCACATCGACCCGTGGTTCATCGCCGAGATCGCCCGCATCGTCGCGGCCGAGCAGGCGGTGCTGCAGGACGGCCTGCCCGACGACGCGCAGGGCCTCGCCGCGCTCAAGGCGCTCGGCTTTTCCGACGCGCGCCTCGCCGAGCTCGCCGTGCGGACCGAGCCCGAGATCGCGGCCCTGCGCGCGCGCCACGACATCCGCCCGGTGTTCAAGCGGATCGACACCTGCGCCGCCGAGTTCGCCTCGCTCACCCCCTACATGTACTCGACCTACGAGGGGAACGGGCTGGAGCCGGCCGAATGCGAGTCCGATCCGTCCGACCGGCGCAAGGTGGTGATCCTCGGAGGCGGGCCCAACCGTATCGGCCAGGGCATCGAATTCGACTATTGCTGCGTCCATGCCGTCTACGCGCTGAACGAGGCCGGCATCGAGACCATCATGGTCAACTGCAACCCCGAGACCGTGTCGACCGACTACGACACCTCGGACCGGCTGTATTTCGAGCCGCTGACCGCCGAGGACGTGATCGCGATCGTTCGCACCGAGCAGGCTAAAGGCACGCTTGAAGGCGTGATCGTTCAGTATGGCGGGCAGACGCCGCTCAAGCTCGCCCGCGCGCTCGAGGACGCGAAGATCCCGATCCTCGGCACCTCGCCCGAGGCCATCGACCTCGCCGAGGACCGCGAGCGCTTCCAGAAGCTGATCGCCGGGCTCGGCATCGCCCAGCCGCGCTCGGGCGTCGCCTCGACCGGCGAGGCGGCCGAGCGCGTGGCCGCCGAGATCGGCTATCCGGTGCTGATCCGCCCGTCCTACGTGCTGGGCGGGCGGGCGATGGAGATCGTGCAGGACGTGACGGCGCTGCGCCGCTACATGCGCACCGCCGAATCCGAGCGCGCCGCCGGGCGCATCCGCTTCCCGGTGCTGATCGATTCGTATCTGCAGGACGCGATCGAGGTCGATGTCGACGCCATCGCCGACGCGACCGGCGCGGTGCACATCGCCGGAATCATGGAGCATATCGAGGAGGCGGGCATCCATTCGGGAGACTCGGCCTGCTCGCTGCCGCCCTACTCGCTCGGGCGCGACGTGGTGGACGCGCTTGGCGTCGAGACGGCGAAGCTCGCCCGCGCCCTCGGCGTGGTCGGGCTGATGAATGTCCAGTACGCGGTGAAAGACGGCGAAATCTACGTGCTGGAGGTCAACCCGCGCGCCTCGCGCACCGTCCCGTTCGTCGCCAAGGCCACCGGCACGCCGATCGCGAAGATCGCCGCGCGCGTCATGGCGGGCGAGACGCTGGAGGCGCTGCTTGCGCCCTACAGCCGCGTCGCCAAGGGTGGCCACATCGCGGTGAAGGAGGCGGTGTTCCCCTTCGCCCGCTTCCCCGGCGTCGACATCATCCTCGGCCCGGAGATGAAGTCGACCGGCGAGGTGATGGGGCTCGACAGCGATTTCGGCCGCGCCTTCGCCAAGTCGCAGCTCGGCGGCGGGACCAAGGTGCCGCTTTCCGGAACGGCCTTCGTCTCGGTGCGCGACCGCGACAAGCCGCTGATGGTACCCATCGCGCGCCGGCTGGTGGAGATGGGATTCTCGGTAATCGCCACCCATGGCACGGGCGAGGTCCTGCGCGAGGCAGGCATCCCGGTCGCGGACGTTATGAAGGTGAACGAGGGCCGGCCCAATATCGTCGACGCCATCAAGAACGGCGAGGTCCAGCTCGTCTTCAACACCTCCGAGGGAACCCGCTCCATCGCCGATTCGTTCGAGTTGCGTCGTGCGGCGCTGACCCTCAAGATTCCCTACTACACGACTGTGGCGGGCAGCCGCGCGGCCGTGGGGGCGATCGCCGCGCTGAAGGCAGGTGCCCTTGATGTCGCGCCGCTCCAGTCCTATTTTAACGGGTCGTTCTAGGGTGGTACGCAAGACCGGACGGCACCATCTGGCCAGCCACGTCGGGTAGCGACGGCACGTTGCCGCCGCAGGACGCCTCGCTTTCTTTGGGTCGCAGGGGAATGGACAAGATACCGATGACATCGGAAGGCTTCAGCCGGCTGGAGGCCGAGTTGAAGCGCCTTAAGACGATCGAGCGGCCGCAGATCATCAAGGCCATCGCGGCCGCACGCGGTCATGGCGACCTCTCCGAGAACGCCGAGTACCATGCGGCGCGCGAACGTCAGGGCTTCATCGAGGGCCGGCTGGGCGAGCTCGAGGACAAGCTGCGCCGGGCCGAGGTGATCGACCCCTCACAGCTTTCCGGCAAGGACGTGAAGTTCGGGGCCAAGGTGAAGCTCGCCGACGAGGACACCGACGAAGAGGCGACCTACCAGATCGTCGGCGAGGACGAGGCCGACATCAAATCGGGCAAGCTGGCCATTACGGCGCCGCTGGCGCGCGCGCTGATCGGCAAGCGGGTGGGCGATTCGGTCGAGGTCACGACGCCTGCGGGATCCAAGTCCTACGAGATCCTGTCGGTCCGCTACAAATAGCCTGCGGGCGGCGCACCGCCCTTTTCCGTACCCTCCCGTTTCGTGCCGTTTATAATGCCGGCAGAACGAAAATCCGGGAGGAATGCCGTATGAGAAAACAGCTCGCCACCGTCGCAGCCGCCGCGGTGCTCGCCTGCGCCGCACAGGCGCAGGCCGCGCAGCCCATCGCGATGGTTTCGCTGCCGCAGGGCACGATCAACTTTTTCCAGACCGCGGCGATCGCGAAGGTTGTGCAGGAGCATTCCGACCTCGTGATGCGCGTCAAGACGATGCGCGGCGCCTCGCTCGGCCATGCCGCCGTCAATGCGGGCGATGCGGAGTTCCAGATCAGCAACATCATCGAGTCGTCCGAGGCCTATCACGGCACGGACATCTTCAAGGGCAAGCCGCAGAAGGACTTGCGCGTCGCGTTCGAGAACCGCGCCCTGCCGCTCGGCATCTTCGTGCGCAAGGATTCGGACATCAAGGCGGTCGCTGACCTCAAGGGACGGCGCTTTCCGACCGGTTGGAAGGCCTACCCCAACGTGGTCGTGAACATCAACGCGATCCTCGCCACCGCCGGGCTTTCCATCAAGGACGTCGACCCGGTACCGGTGCCCGAACTCATCCGCGCATCGGAGGATTTCAAGCAGGGCAAGACCGACGCGACCTATTTCGCGGTCGACGCCCCGAAGGTGCGCGAGATCGACGCCTCGGTCGGCGGCATCCGCTTCCTGTCGATGCCGGACGGACCCGAGGCGCTCGCTGCCGTCGAATTGGTGAAGCCCGGCCTGTTCATCATGAAGATGCAGCCCGGCAAGCGGCTTCCCGGCATCATCGGGCCCACCAACGTGCTGGCCTTCGACCTAGTGGTCGTCACCTCGGCGAAGGTGCCCGACGAGGTGGTCTACAAGTTCGTCAAGACCATCCACGACCACCGTGCCGAGCTGATCAAGGCGCACCCGTCCTTCAACCAGTTCAAGCCGGACCTGATGGCCAAGCGGTTCAAGTCGATGCCCCATCATCCGGGCGCGATCAAATACTACAAGGAAATCGGTCTCTGGAAGGACGGCACCTGACGTGGCCGTCGGAGCCCCGCGCGCTTTACCGCCCGCGGGGCTTCTTGTAAGGTCGACCGACAACGTGTGGGACTGGCCGCGCAGGTGGCCCGGTCACCCGAGAAAATTCACAGGAGGCAAACGCCATGAGAAAGCACCTCGTGATCGCCGCTGCCGCGCTGGCCGGACTGTTCGGCGCGCGCGACGCCCTGGCACAGGGTACCGTCGCCTTTGCGTCGTTGCCCCAGGGCACGATCAACTTCTTCCAGACGAGCGCGCTGGCCAAGGTGATCCAGGAGCATTCCGACCTGCGCATGCGGGTGAGTCCGCTGCGCAGCGGCGCGCTGGCCATCGCCGCGTTGAATGCGGGCGAGGCCGAATTTCATCTCGGCAGCACGCATGAGGCGGCCGCAGGGCTGACCGGCGCGGACTACTTCAAGGGCCACAAGAACCCGAACATCCGCGTCGCCTTCAACCTGCGCCCGCTGACGCTCGGCATGCTCGTGCGCAAGGATTCGGGGATCAACAGCTACGCCGACCTCAAGGGCAAGCGGATGCCGACGGGCTGGAACGCCTTCCCGTCGAGCCAGGACTATTTGCTGGCGCTGCTCAAGACCGCCGGTCTCACTCTGAAGGACGTCCAGCATGTGCCGGTGCCGGGCCTGGTGCGCTCGGTCGCCGACTTCAAGGAAGGCAAGAACGACGGCACGATCGTCGCGGTCGAGGCGCCGATGGTGCGCGAGGCGGATTCGGCCGTCGGCGGGCTGAAGTTCCTGTCCGTCCGCGAGGGCCCGGAGGCGCTGGCCGCCGTCCAGTCATTCAACCCGTACTTCTACATCGCGACGGTCGATCCCGGCCCGCGCGCGGTGGGGGTGGAAAAGCCGACCCGCGTGCTGGCGTTCGACATCACCATCGTCACCTCGGCGAAGGTGCCGGACAGCATCGTCGAGACGGTGGTCAAGATCGTGCACGACCATCGCGCCGACCTGATCAAGGCGCACGGCTCGTTCGCCGCGTTCCATCCGGAGAACATGGCGAAGCAGTTCCCAGGTCTGCAATACCATCCCGCCGCGAAGAAATATTACGAGCAGATCGGGATATGGAAGGGCAAGGGTGACGGCATGTAGCCTGCGCGCTGCCGGTGCGCGCTGTCCGCCCATGACCCGCAGGGAACATCTTCGTGGCTGAACTGGAAGAAGCGGTCGACGTCGCCCCGCGGGCGAGTGCGATCGTGCGCACCAGCCGGGTGACGCTGGCGGCGACAATGACACTGGTGTCGATCGCCTGGTCGCTCGATTTGTTCCGGCCGGTCGGACTGATCCTCTACAACGAGCAGTTCCTGGCCGGCATGCTGGGGCTCGCGCTCGGCATCATATACCTGCAGTTCCCGGCCAAGATGGGAACGAAGCGCACCACCCTGCCCTGGTACGACGCGTTCGCGGTCGTGCTGGGAATCGCGACCGCGGCCTACACGGCCATCAACTATCCCGACATGACCGACCGGATGATCGATCGTCCGCTCGACGAACTGATCGTCTCGATCATCTTTTTCGCGCTGATCGTCGAAGGGCTGCGGCGATCGGTCGGCAACACGCTGGTGATCGTGCTGATGGTGTTCGTGGTCTACGCGCTGGTCGGCCAGTGGGGGCCGGGCATCCTGCAGACCCGCGAGATCGACGCCGACAAGCTGTTCATCTACCTCTCGCTCGACACGTCGGCGCTGCTGGGACCGGCGCTGAAGATCGGCGCCACGATCGTGATCGCGTTCATCTTCTTCGGCCAGCTCCTGCTGCGCTCGCACGGCTCGAACTTCTTCAACGATTTCGCGATCGCGGCCATGGGGCGCTATCGCGGCGGCTCGGCCAAGATCGCGATCACCGCCTCGGGCCTGTTCGGCACCATCTCGGGCATCGCTTCGTCGAACATCATGGCGACCGGCGTGGTGACCATCCCGCTGATGCGCCGCGCCGGCTATCCCGCCCACGTCGCCGCGGCGATCGAGGCGGTTGCGTCGACCGGCGGCGCGCTGGTCCCGCCGGTGATGGGCGCGGTCGCGTTCCTGATGGCCGACATCCTGGCCATGCCGTACCGCGACGTCGCGCTGGCGGCGATCATCCCGGCGCTGCTCTACTACACATCGCTGTTCATCTTCGCCGACCTCGAGGCGGCGAAGGGCGGCTATGCGCGCGTCGCCGAGGACATGATCCCGAAGTTCTGGGAGGTGCTGAAGAGCGGATGGATCTTCGCCCTGCCCTTCATCGTTCTGGTCGGCGCGCTGTTCACCTACAACATGCTGCCTGAGACCGCGGCGCTCTACGCCTCGGGCGCGGTGATCCTGCTAGGCTTCACCGTCGGCTACAAGGGCCACCGCCTGACCCTGAAGGATCTCTGGGGTACGATCGTCGACACCTCGTCGGGCGTCGTCGGCGTCATGATGATCGTCGCCGCGGCCGGCTTCATCATGGGGGTTCTGAACCTCTCCGGGCTCGGCTTCGCGCTGACCATGGCGCTGGTCGAGATCGGATCGGGCAACATGCTGGTGCTGCTCGCCGTCGCCGCGGTGATCTGCATCATCCTGGGCATGGGCATGCCGCCGATCGGGGTCTACGTGCTGCTGGCGGTTGCCGTGGCGCCGTCGCTGGTCGAGGTCGGGGTCAAGCCGCTCGCCGCGCACATGTTCATCTTCTATCTCGGCATGATGTCGATGGTGACGCCGCCGGTCGCGATCGCCGCTTTTTTCGCGGCGAACCTCGCCGGATCGGCGCCAATGCATACCGGCTACACCGCCATGCGGTTCGGCTGGACCGCCTATATCGTGCCGTTCCTGTTCGTCTTCGCGCCGAGTCTTTTGCTGCAGGGCAATCCCATGCAGATCGCCCAGGCGACCGTAACAGCGCTGGGCGGGGTGTGGCTGATCTCGGCGGGATTCGTGGGCTATCTGTTCCGGCCCCTGCCGATCGACCGGCGGGTGCTGTTCGTGCTGGCCGGGTTCCTGCTGCTCGTGCCGGCCGGCGCGGCGTCATGGGGCCAGTACTCGGACATTCTCGGTCTCGCGCTCGCGGCCGGATTGCTGGCGATCGAAGCGACGATCCGCCGGCGCGGCGTACGCATCGCATAGGGCGAGCGCGAAACATCAAGCATTGAGAACATAAGGAAATCGCCATGGCCGACGCCGCCGCCACGTTGGGTGCCGACCAACCCATATCCACCATCGAGAAGGCGGAAGAATGGTGTCGCCGCCTGACTCGGCCGATCGCCTTCATCGGCGTGCTGGGGATGCTGATCGTCGCGGCCGCGACCGTGGTCGACGTGCTGCTGCGCTGGCTGTTCAATTCGCCGCTGCCGGCGCTGAACGAGGTGGTGGCAATGACCTTCGCCGTCGCCATCTCCGCCTGCATGACCGCCGGGATGGCAAACGGGGTCAACATCAAGGTCGACCTTCTTGCCCGCTGGCTGACGGGCCGGCTCGCCGCCTGGCTTGACGTATTTGGCGGGGTGCTGCTGCTCCTCTATTTCGCGCTGCTCACGTGGCACATCCATCAGTACGCTGGCCAGCTCGCCGCCCAGGGACGCGGCACGGTGATGCTCGGCTTGCCGCAGGCACCATTCATCTACGGCGCGGCCTATCTTCTCGGGCTGGCCAGCCTGGTGCAGGTCGTCATGGTTCTCGGCAACGTCCGGCGCGCGATCATCCGCGCGGGCAAGTACGCCGGACAGGACGCGCCGGCAGCGGCAACCGCCATCTCGGTCGCGATCGCGCTCGCGATACTGGGCACGCTTGTCTACGGTGCGTTCAATTTCGACGACGTCGCGGCCTGGTCGCAGAACCACCTGAGCAGTGCCGTCGGCCTCGCCTTCGTGATGCTATGGGTGCTGATGCTCGGGCTGGTGCCGCTTGCCGCCGTGCTCGGGCTTGTCGGGCTCGTGGGTTCGGCGACGGTCATCGGATTCCCGCCGGCCCTTTCCGCCTTCGCGACCGAGGCGACCGGCTTCCTGACCAACAGTCAGGTCGCCACCCTGCCGCTCTTCCTGATGATGGGCAGCTTCGCCGCCCAGTCCGGAATGGCGGGCGATCTCTACAACCTCGCCCACGCGACGCTCGGCCGGTTTCGCGGCGGTCTCGGGCTAGCGACCGTCGCCGGCTGCGCCGGCTTCGGCGTGCTGACGAGCTCGTCGGTGGCCACCGCCACGCTGATCGGCAAGGTCTCGATCCCCGAGATGCGCGCCCGGGGCTATTCGGCTGGATTCTCGACCGGCTGCGTCGCCGCGGGCGGGACGCTGGGGGCGCTGGTGCCCCCCTCGGCGCCGCTGGTGTTGTTCGCGCTGCTGACCGAAGTCTCGGTCGGGCGCCTGTTCATCGCCGCGTTCGGCCCGGCGTTCCTGGCCGTGATCCTGTACTTCACCGCGATCTACACGACGATCCGCCTGACTCCGGGCGCGACCCCGCCCAGCGACAAGCGCAGCGGCCAGGAAGTACTGTCGGCGATCTGGCGCTGTCGGGCGGTCGGGCTGGTGTTCTTCCTGGTCATGGGCGGGCTCTATTTCGGCGTGTTCACCGACACCGAGGCAGCCGCCGTCGGCGCGTTCACCTGCTTCGTCATCGCGCTCATGCGCGGCGCGCTGTCCGGCGGGCGGTTCTGGCAGGTCATGGCCGAGACCACCTTCGTGACCGCGATGATCTACGCCCTGATCTTCGGGGCCAACACATTCGCGTTCTTCGTGGCCGTCACCGCACTCGCCCAGAACGTGGTCGACTTCTTCGGCGCCGTGAGCTGGGACGCGTGGGTGATTATCGCGGTGCTGCTGGTCGGCTACCTGATCCTCGGCTCCATCATGGATTCCTTCGCCGTGATGGTGATCACCGTGCCGATCATTACGCCGCTCATCCTCAACCTGAACTACGACCTGATCTGGTGGGGCGTCGTGATGCTGTGCATGGTGGAGACCGGCCTGATCACCCCGCCCCTGGGACTGAACGTGTTCGTGCTCAAATCGATCACGCCCGACGTGTCGATATGGACGACCTACCGGGGGGTCATGCCGTTCGTGCTGGCCGACATCGTCAAGGTCTCTCTCCTCGTGGCCTTTCCGGGCATCTCGCTGTGGCTCGTCAACACCATGATGACACAGTGAAAATCAGCGGCGAACGGCGCGCCGCGCGCGGCCATGCGCCGCGGCGCGCTGCTTGCCATTAAGCGATAATTTCATTACACAGATTTGGAGGGCCTCGGCCGAGCGCCCGGCCCGTCAGCAAAGAATCGCGTAGGATGTGCCCATCCCACGCGTCCTAAAATAACGATGCGCGTACCAATGGGGAGGCCTGAGATGGCTCACGTCGCGCAGGCGGAAGGCGCTTCGGCGCAGCCGTTGCTCGAGCGCCTGGAGCATATCTGCGTCCTGTGGACCCGACCTGTCGCCTCGCTCGGCGTGGCGGGGATGCTGACCGCCGCAGGCGCGACGGTGCTCGACGTGCTGATGCGCTGGCTGTTCAACTCGCCCTTCCCGGCCCTGAACGAAGTCACCGCCATGCTGTTCGCGGTGGCGATCTCGGCCACCGTGCCGGCGGGCCTCGCCAACAAGGTCAATCTGCGCATCGACCTGCTGACCCGGTTCATGACGCCCCGGCTCGGGATGTGGCTCGACTCGGTCGGTTCGCTCATTCTGCTGACCTTCTTTTCGCTCCTGACCTGGCAGATCTATGTCTATGCCGGCCAGTTGGCCGAGCAGGGGCGCGGTACGGTGATGCTCGGCCTGCCGCAGGCGCCGTTCATCTACGGTGTCGCGGTGCTGCTCACGATCGGCTGCCTCGTGCAGGTCGTTGTTGCGCTCAACAATTTCCGCAAGGTCATTGACCATCCCCCGCCGCAGCCGGGCGAGGAGACGCATCCGACGTTCACGAAGATTACGTTTGCCACCGGCATTGCAGTGGTCGCGCTCGCCGTCTATGTCGCGCTGAACATCCATGACGTCTCGAGCTGGGCCCAGCGGCATATCGGGCTCGAGGTGCTGTACGCCTTCCTTTGCCTGTGGCTGTTCATGCTCGGGCTGGTGCCGCTCGCTGCCGTCATGGGGATGGTGGGCCTGGTCGGTGCCGCGCTGATCATCGGGTTCGACCCGGCGCTCAGCGCATTCGCCACCGAAGCCGAAGGCTTCCTCACCAACAGCCAGGTCGGCACGCTGCCGCTCTTCCTGATGATGGGCAGCTTCGCCGCCACGGCGGGCATGGCGACCGACCTGTACGATCTGGCGCACACCGTCCTCGGCCGGCTGCGCGGCGGCCTCGCCTACGCCACAGTCGTCGGCTGCGCCGGGTTCGGCGCGCTGACCTCGTCGTCGATCGCCACCGCCTCGCTGATCGGCAAGGTGGCGGTGCCCGAGATGCGCAGCCGCGGCTACTCTCCCGCCCTGTCGACGGGCGTCTGCGCGGCCGGCGGCACGCTTGGCGCGCTGGTGCCGCCGTCCGGCCCGCTGATCGTCTTCGCGCTGCTGACCGAGGCCTCGGTCGGCCGGCTGTTCATGGGTGCGTTCGGCCCGGCCCTGCTCAGCGTCTCGCTGTACTGCGCGACCGTTTGGCTGTACGTCCACCTCGCGCCGAAATCGTGCCCCAAGTCGCTCCACGCAGGCGCGACCGAGATCGGCAAGCAGCTGTGGCAGTGCCGCGCGGTGGGTGCCCTGTTCCTCGCCGTGATGGGCGGGCTCTACATGGGCATCTTCACGGACACGGAGTCGGCGGCGGTGGGCGCGGTCGGCGCGTTCCTTGCGGCGCTACATCGCGGCAAGCTCAAGGGCGGCGCGTTCTGGCGCGTGATGGCCGAAGTGACGGCGGTGACCGCCATGATCTACGGGCTGATCTTCGGCGCGCAGACCTTCTCGTTCTTCGTTGCGGTCAGCGCCCTGACACAGATCGCGACCGACTGGGTGTCCCACCTCGGCTGGGCCAACTGGGAAGTCATGGCGATGCTGCTGGTCTTCTACCTGATCCTCGGCTCGCTGATGGAATCGTTCGCGGTGATGGTCATCACCGTGCCGATCGTGACGCCCCTGATCCTGAACATGGGCTACGACCTGGTGTGGTGGGGCATCATCCAGCTCGCCGTGGTCGAGACCGGCCTGATCCATCCGCCGCTCGGGATCAACGTGTTCGTGCTGAAAAGCGTGACGCCGGACGTGCCGATGTGGACGATCTACAAGGGGGTGTTCCCCTACGTCCTTGCGGATTTCGTAAAGCTCGGCCTGCTCGTGGCGTTCCCGGCGATCAGCCTGTACCTCGTCAACAACATGGTCACCCATTGACGAAGCGATGGACCGCGCCCTGACCCGCGAGGAAGCGAACGCGCGTGCGGCGGCGCTGGTGCCCGTGCTGCGCGAGCGCGCGCTCGATGCCGAGCGGTTGCGCCGCCTGCCCGACGAGACCGTGGCCGATTTGCGCCAGTCGGGGCTGCTCAAGATCCTCCAGCCGCGGCGCTATGGCGGCCACCAGCTCGACATCCACACCCATCTCGACGTGGTCTCGACCTTGGCCCAGGGCTGCGGCTCGTCGGCCTGGGTGGCCGGAGTGATCCACGCCCACACTTGGCTGTCCGGCCTGTTCCCCGAGTCGGCTCAGGCGGAGCTTTACGGCGCCAATCCGGATGCCATCACCTGCGCGGTTGTCGCCCCGCGCGGCACGGCGACCGCCACCGATGGCGGGTACCGCCTCGGCGGCTTCTGGCCGTTCGGGTCGGGCTGCCAGCATTCGCAGTGGATGTTCCTCGGCGGCCAGGTGAAGGACTCCTCCGGCGCGGTAATCGACGAGGGCGAATTCCTGGTGCCGACCGCGGACCTCACCGTGAATGACGACTGGCACGTGTCGGGCCTCAAAGGCACCGGAAGCTGCAGCGTCGCCGGCAAGGACCTGTTCGTGCCCGCGCACCGGTTCCTGTCGACGCCGACGGCCTTCACCGGCAAGGCGCCCGGCCTCGCGCTACACGACGGGTGGCTCTACCGCGCCGCCGCGGTCCCCGTGCTCGACATCGCGCTGTCCGGGCCCGCGCTCGGCATTGCCAAGGGTGCGCTCGCCACCTTCCTCGACCATGTGAAGGGCGGGCGCGTGCTCGCCTATACCGGCCACGTGCAGTCGGAATGGCCCGTCACCCATGCCGAGCTGGCCGACGCCGCGATTCGCATCGACATGGCCGAGCTCCTGCTCCGCCGCCTCGCCGACGACATCGAGCGCACCGCCGAAGCCGGCGAGGAAATGCCGATCGAGCGCCGCGCCCGCGCGCGGATGGACTGCGCCCAGGCCGTGCGCTGCTGCCTCGAGGCGGTCGAGATCCTGTTCCTCGCCGCGGGCGGCGGCACGCTGGCCGACCGCAATCCGCTGCAGCGCGCAAGCCGCGACCTGCACGCCATCAACATGCACGGCTTCCTCGCGCTGCGCACGAACCAGGAGGTCTATGGAAGGGCACTCCTGGGCCTTCCGCCCATTACTCCGCTGCTCTGAGGCGGTGTCCGGCGCGGCCGCCAAGCCGTACATTGGCGCGCCATGACCGATCGCCGGACCGCTCCGTTCGTCGCCGACGATTTGCGCCAGCTCGCCCGCGCCTGGCGCTGCGGCCTCGGCACGTGGCGCTATCCCGCCGCCGAGCTCATGGTCGCGGACCTCGCCATATGGCGGCGGCCCTTCGTCAGCCTGATGCTGCTACGCCTGCTCAGCCGCGGCCCCTGCGCCGTGCGCGACCGGGACGGCGCGGCGCAGCCCGTTCAAAGCACGGCGATCGCGCGCGCATTCGGCGCGATGCTGCGCGACGCGGTGGCGGCCCCCGCGCTTTCCCGCGCCTACGCGCAAGACATCGAGACGCTGTTGCATCCGCCAGCGACGCCGCCGCGCCGCGATCCGGACGGTGTGCCGGTCATGCTGCGCACCGGGCTCGCGGAGATGCCGGACTGGGGCGGCGCGGCGAGCCATGCGCGCGGCGTGCTGGAAGGGCTGGCCGCACTCGGGCGTGCGCCGCTGCTCGTCGCGCCGGCCCCGCTGTCCGGCCTTCCCGCGGCGGTGGCGCATGTGCCGCTCGTGCGCCCCGCGCGCTTCCGCGATTTCCCCAGCCTCGCCCCGCTCGCCGCCGCGCGCCACGCCTTCGACGCGGCGCACGACGCCCTCGCCGGCCGCCGGATCGCGTTCGTGTACCACCGCAATCTGGCGTTCGACGTCGCGGGCGCACGCCTCGCCCGCGCGCGCGGCGTGCCGCTGGTGCTCGAATATAACGGCGCCGAAGGCTGGATGGCGCGCCACTGGGGCGGCGGGCTCGCCCGTCCCGATCTCGCCGACCGCGCCGAGCGCGCTAACCTCGCGGCCGCCGACGCGATCGCCGTGGTGAGCGCGGCGCTGCGCGACGAGCTGGCTGGGCGCGGGATCGAGCCCGGCAAGATCGTGGTCGCCCCCAACGCTGTCGACACCGCGCGCTTCGCGCCGGAGATCGACGGCACGGCAGTGCGGCGGCGCCTCGCGCTCGACGGCGTAGTCGTCGGGTTCTCCGGCTCGTTCGGGCGCTGGCACGGCGCGGAGATACTGGCCGAGGCCTTCGCGATCCTCGCGCGGCAGCGGCCGGATGTCGCCCTGCTGATGATCGGCGACGGCGCGACCCGTGCGGCGGCGGAACGGGCTCTCGCGGGAGCCGGCCTTGCCGAGCGCGCGCGCTTCACGGGCGCCGTCGCGCCCGCCGACATGCCCGCGCACCTCGCCGCCTGCGACGTGCTGGTCTCGCCGCAAGTGCCGAACCCCGACAGCACACCGTTTTTCGGCTCGCCCACCAAGCTGGTCGAGTACATGGCGATGGGCCGCGCCGTGGTCGCCTCCGACCTCGGCCAAATGGCCGAGACGATCCGCGACGGCGCGAACGGGCTGCTGGTGCCGTCGGCCGATTCCTCCGCACTCGCCGCCGCGCTCGACCGCCTGGCCGGCGATGCCGCGTTGCGCGCCCGGCTCGGCGCCGCGGCCCGGAAGGACGCGGAACGGCACGGCTGGCGCGACCACGTGGCCACGATCCTCGCCGCGCTGGAGGCGCGCGTGCCGTGCGGCTGATCCATTACGTGCGCCGCGCGGCGTCGCTTCCGCCGCAGGAGACGTTGCGGCGCGCTCGCGCGCTGTGGCGGCGCCGCACCACGGTCGCACGCGCGCGAGCGGCCGATCTCCGCCAGCCGACCTACGCGCTCGATCTGCCCGAGGACGCGCTGCGCCTGGTCCCGCATGTCGCAGAACTACCCGGCGCGGCCCTGCACTTCCGTGCCGCGGCGCGGGCACGCGATGCCGACCTCACCCTCGAACACCGGTTCGACCTGCTGGGCTCGGGTTTGTTGCACGTGAAACATGGCATGGCGTGCGCGGGGCTGGAGGGTATCGTGTTCCCGCCCGTCCCGGCTCCGGCCATCGACGGCGACGGGCGTTGGCTCGCCGAGATTTTGCCGTCGGCCGCCCTTGCCGAAGCGCAGCGTCTCTGGCGGCTGGTCGCGCCCGGATACGTGCCGATCGACTGGCAGATCGACTTCAAGTCGGGCTTCCGCTGGGACGCGCGCACATGGTGGCGCGACATCGTCTATGGCGAGATACGCGGGGTCGACGTCAAGGTGCCGTGGGAGCTCGGCCGGCTGCAGCATTTGCCGGCACTGGCGCTGGTCCAGGACCACGCCGAGGTCCACGCCAGCGAATTCCGCCATCAGGTACTCGACTTCCTGGCGGCCAACCCGCCGCGCTTCGGGGTGCAGTGGGCCTGCCCGATGGATGTCGGCATCCGCGCGGCGAACCTCGCGCTGGCCTGGGACCTGTTCCGCGCGCTGGGCGCCACGTTCGATGCCGCGTTCGAGCGCGTGCTGGCGCGCGCGCTCTACGAGCACGGCCGGTTCCTGATCCGCAATCTCGAATGGTCGCCCGAAGCGCGCAGCAACCATTTCCTGTGCGACATCGCGGGGCTCGCCTTCTGCGCCGCGTATCTGCCGCCATCCGACGAGACCGACTCGTGGCTCGCCTATGCCAGCGCGGCGCTGGCAGCCGAGGTTCCGCGCCAGTTCCCCCCCGATGGCGGCAACTTCGAGGACTCGGTCGCCTACCATCGCCTCAGCGGCGAGACGGTCGCCTTTGCCGCGGCCGTCCTCGCGGGATTGCGCGCGCGCGTGCCCGCGGCGCTCGCCCGGTCGCAGCCGCGCCTCGCCGAAACCCCCGGCTGGGCGAAGTACGCGACCTCGCTCGACATCTTCACGCCAGCCCTGGCCGAGCGCTTCGCCGCCATCGCGCGCTTCACCCGCGGAGTCACGCGGCCCGACGGGCTGGTCCCGGATATCGGCGACAA
The DNA here is from genome assembly GCA_963817535.1 of uncultured Alphaproteobacteria bacterium. Taxonomy (GTDB): domain Bacteria; phylum Pseudomonadota; class Alphaproteobacteria; order MPNO01; family DASWLB01; genus CAWGHZ01. Next base: position 248,900 of record CAWFOW010000011.1, on the reverse strand, counting down.
TGACTGCGGACGCTTTTTCCGGCTTGGCGAGACCTCGCAGGACCACCGCCATCTCGAGGACGCCATCGCGGCGCTGTTCGAGGGCGAGCCGAACGGCCTCGACGGCGCGATCGTGCGGGCGCTTTCCGGCGGCGCGCCGTTCGGCCCCCTGCCCGGCGAACCGCCGAAGGTCAATCCGCGCCGCTTCCCGCAATTCGGGCTCTACGTCTACGAGACCGGCCGGATGTGGCTGGCCGTCCGCTGCGGCGCACTGGCGGGCGGCGGCACGGGATCGCATTTGCACAACGACCAGCTCGCGCTCGAGCTGGCGCTCGACGGCGTGCCGTTCTTCGTCGATTCCGGCAGCTATCTCTACACGCCGCTGCCCGAGGCGCGGGGCCGCTTCCGCGGCGCGGCGATGCACAACACGCTGGCGATCGCCGGGCGGGAGCAATTCGCGCCGGGCTCCGAAAGCCTGTTCCATCTGCTGGACACAGCACGGCCCCGCGTGATCGAGGCCGGCGAGTCGCTGTTCGTCGGCGCGCATGACGGGTACGGCGCGCCCTGCCGGCGCACGATCCGGATCGCGCCGGACGGCATCGAGATCGCCAACTCCTGCGCCGCGCCGGGAACCAGGACGATTGGGCTGCATTTGCATCCCGACGTGCAGGTCGAACGCGCGGCGGCCGCGTCCGTCATGCTCTCCCACGGGACGGCGCGGCTTACCGTTTCGGCCGAAGCAGGCGCATGGCGGGTCGAGGAGTCGCAGCTCGCCCCCGGCTATGGCCGGCTCGTTGCCACGAAAAAGCTGGTCCTGCCGGTGGCGGGCGATACCGTCACCTGGCGCATCCGGTTCGAAGGCTGAAGCAGGTTCATCCTTCGACAAGCTCAGGATGAGGATTTTTGCTTTGGCCTCACCCTGAGCTTGTCGAAGGGCGAGGCCATCACACGGCGTTTCGACCTGAATCGATATTGCTCTCGTTCCGTTTGGATTCGCCTGAGGCGGCCACTATGGTGCCGCTCGGGCGGCGCGCCGCCGCCGGTGTGAGGCGCGGATGTGTGGAATTGTCGGGGCGTTCAAGCCCCAGGGGTCGGTCTGTTCGACGGAGACCCTGGCCGCCATGCGCGACCGCATGGTGCATCGCGGTCCCGACGGGGCAGGCGTGTGGCGCGCGATCGACGGCCGCTGCGGCATGGCGCACCGCCGCCTTTCGATCATCGACCTGTCCGACAGCGCCGCCCAGCCGATGGCCAACGCCGCGAGCGACGTGGTGGTCACGTTCAACGGCGAGATCTACAACCATGCCGCCCTGCGCGCCGAGTTGGCCGCGCTCGGCAAGTATCGCTGGGCGACCGACCATTCCGATACCGAGGTTCTGCTGCACGCCTACGAGGAATGGGGGCTCGACTGCGTCCGGCGCTTCCATGGCATGTTCGCCTTCGCCATCTACGACGCGCGCGATCCCGCCCGGCCGCAGTTCCACATGGCGCGCGACCGCGCCGGGGTGAAGCCGGTCTACTTCACCCGCACCGCGTCGGGCGAATGGCTGTGCGCCTCCGAGATCCGCGCGCTTCTCGCCCACCCGGACGTGCCGCGTGAGATGGACCGGGCGGCGTTCTGGCACTACCTGACCTTCATCGTGACGCCGGCGCCGCTGACCCTGTTCCGCGGCATATTCAAACTGCCGGCAGGGCACGTGCTGACCGTCGACCATCGCGGCGCGACGAGCGTCGAGCGCTACTGGGACTGCCGCCCGAGCGCGGCCGGCACGCTTCGGGCGAGCGACATCGGCGAGGACGAGGCGGCCGACGAGCTGCTGCGCCTGCTGCGCCGGGCGATCGAGCGGCGCATGGTGTCGGACGTGCCGTTCGGCGTGCTGCTTTCGGGCGGGGTGGATTCGAGCCTCGTCACCGCGCTGATGAGCGAAATCCTGCCACGCCCGGTGACGACCTTCACGGTCGGCTACGAATCCTACGACGAGCTGAACGAGTTCCATCACGCGCGGCGCATCGCCGAGCGCTACCGCACCGACCACCACGAGACGCGCATCGATTCGAAGGATGCGCAGGCGTTCCTGCCGCTGCTGGTCAAGCTGCAGGACGAGCCGATCGCCGACAATGTCTGCATCCCGCTCTATTTCCTGGCCGAGCTGGTGCGCAAGTCCGGCACCACCGTTGTGCAGGTGGGCGAAGGGGCCGACGAGAACTTCCTCGGCTACTGGTGGTGCGACCATTACCGCGACAAGGAGGAGACGGTCTACGCGCCGGCACTGGCCGGCCGCTTTCCGCGCAACGATGCCCCGGCCGAGGACCGGGAAATCGCCGCGCGCGCCCGCGCCGGCGAGGAGCTGTTCTGGGGCGGCGCCGTCTGCTGGTGGGGCGAGATGCGCCGCCAGCTCACCCCCGATCCCGGCCCGTTCGCCGGCCGCATCGATTGTCCGATCGAGGGGCTGCTGCCCGAGACCTATCAACGCCCGGACAGCCACGCCGTCGTGTCGGATATCCTTTCCGGCCTGACCGGGCACCTGATCGCGCCCGAGACGATGCAGAAGATCCCCTACATGGAAATGAAGCTGCGCCTGCCCGAGCACCTGCTGATGCGCGTCGACAAGATGACGATGGCGCATTCGGTGGAGGCGCGCGTGCCGTTCCTCGACCACGAGGTGGTGGAGTTCGCGACGCGCCTGCCGCCCGCCTACAAGCTGCGCGACGGCATCGGCAAGAAGGTGCTGAAGCGCGCGTCGGAGCCGTATGTCGATCATGACCTCTTGTACCGGCGCAAGCAGGGGTTCGGCGCGCCGATGGAGCAGTGGTTCAAGGAACCGGACTTCGGCCGCCGCATGCTGGCCGCGTACGAGAACTCGCGGCTGCGCAAGGAGGGCTTCTTCGACGACGCCTACTTCACCGGCCTGTTGAAGCATCAGATGGGGCCGGGCGGCGGGTACAGCTTCCATCTCTGGACCGTGCTCAACGCCGTGCTGTGGCACGAGGTATGGATCGAGGGCAACGAGAACTGCCTGTGACGCACCCGCCCTGCCGCAACGCGACGCGACGCTGATGTGCGGCATCTCGGGCGTGCTGGCGTGGGGGGCGGACGGCGGCGTCGCGCGGCCGCTGCTCGACGCGATGAACGCCGCGCTGGCGCACCGGGGGCCGGATGGGGAAGGCGTCTGGATCGCCGAGGACCGCCGGGTCGGGTTCGGCCATCGCCGGCTCGCCATCCTCGATCTCGCGCCCGACGCGGGCCAGCCGATGCGCTCCGCGGACGGGCGCATCGTCGTCACCTATAACGGCGAGATCTACAACCACGCCGAGTTGCGCGCCGCGCTCGCCGCCACGGGCGCGCGGTTCGAGACCGACCACGCCGACACCGAGGTGCTGATCCACGGCTATGCCGCCTGGGGCCTCGAAGGGCTGCTCGACCGGCTGGACGGAATGTTCGCCTTCGCGCTGTGGGACGCGGACGCGCGGCGCCTTCACCTCGCGCGCGACCGGCTCGGCATCAAGCCGCTCTACGTGTTGCAGACCGGAACGACGCTGCGTTTCGCTTCGGAAATCAAGGCCTTGCTCGCCGACCCTGCCGTGCCGCGCGAGGTCGAGACGGCGGCGCTCGCAAGCTACCTCACCTTCCTCGTCGCACCCGCGCCCCGCACCCTGTTCCGCGGCATCGCCAAGCTACCGGCCGCGCACTATGCGGTGGCGGAAGCGGACGGGCGCTATTCGGTCCGGCGCTACTGGGACGCGCCGCCGACCGATGCGCCGCCCGGCGATCCGGTGGCCGGCGTGCGATCGCGGCTCGAAGCGGCGGTCGCGCGCCAGCGCCTCGCCGACGTGCCGGTCGGGCTGATGCTCTCGGGCGGGGTGGATTTGTCGGCGCTGGCCGCGTTGATGACAAGCGGCGGCGGCGCACGGCTCAACACCTTCACGGTCGGATTTTCGGACCACACCGGACTCAACGAATTCGGCGTGGCGCGCGAGGTGGCCGACGCGTACGGGACGGACCATCGCGAGATCCGCATCGCCGAGAGGGACGCGATCGGCCTCCTCGACCGGCTGGCCTACCAGCAGGACGAGCCGCTGGCCGACTGGGTGTGCCTGCCGCTCTACTTCGTCGCCGGACTCGCCCGCGAGGCGGGCATCAAGTCGGTGCTGTGCGGCGAAGGGGCGGACGAGATCTTCGCCGGCTATCCCGGCTACCTCGCCTATCTCGATTTCGAGGCGAAGTATGCGCGGCGGCTGCGCCATCTGCCGCGCGGCGCGGTCGCGCTGATGGCGGCGGCGGCGCGCGCAGCGCGCCATCGCTCGCGGAAGGCCGAGGCCTATTGCGACATTCTCGACCGCGTGGCGCAGGGGCGCGCGCTGTTCTGGGGCGGCGCGATCGGGTTCTGGCCGAGCGCCCGGCGCGACATCTATCGGCCCATGTCCGGCGCGGCGCCGGGCGACATCGTCGAGGAAAACCTGCGGCCGCTCGCGGGCGGCGAGACGCTGGGGCGCATGATCTACGGCGAGCTGAAGCTGCGCCTGCCCGAGCTTCTGCTGATGCGCGTCGACAAGATGTGCATGGCGCACGGGGTGGAGGCGCGCGTGCCCTATCTCGACCACGCGCTGGTGGAATATGCGATGTCGATCCCGGCGCGCGACAAGATCGCGGGCCACGACCCGAAGCACGTTCTGAAGGCGGCGCTGCGCGGACTTGTGCCGGACGGGGTGCTCGACCGGCCGAAGGTCGGGTTCGGCGCGCCGGTCGCCGAATGGCTGAAGGGCGAGTTCGGCCGCGTCGCGCAGGACGCCGTGACCAAATGCCGGCTGTTCGACGGGCCCGAATTCGACCGCGCCGCGATTGACCGCCTGTTCGAGATCCATCGCAGCGGGCGGCGCGACCGCTCCGTCCCGCTCTGGGCGCTGACCGACCTCGCGCTCTGGCACACGCGATGGATTTCAGGCTGAGGCCGCCATGCGGATCGTAATGCTGTGCCGCCACTTTCCGCCCGCCGTCTCGGGCGGGGCAAGGCGGCCGTATCTGCTTGCCCGCGCGCTGGCGGATGCGGGACACGAGGTCCGGGTGCTGGCACCCGCGCCGTGCGACGGCGTCGATGTGATCCCGATCCCGCATCCGCATGTCGATCCCGCGACGGCCGATGCGGCAACGCGCGCGACGCTGCGGGACCGCGTGCGCGGCGCGCTGCTGCTGCCCGACCCGGACGTGCGCTGGGCGGTCCGAGCCAGCCGCGCGACGCTCGGCTTCGATCCCGACTGGGTGTTCACGACAAGCCCGCCCGAATCGGCCCATGTCGGCGGCGTGCTGCTGCGGCGGCTCCATCGCTGCCGATGGATCGCCGACTTCCGCGACCACTGGTTCGCCCATGCGCTGCGCACCGAGCGCACCGGAACGCCGGTCCGCACGAGCATCGAACGCCATATCGCCCGCGCGCTCGCGCGACGGATGGATTTCGCGCTCGCGGCCACCCCGACCATCGCCGCGGAACTCCGCACCCTGGGCGCGCGCCGCGTCGAGGTGCTGGAGAACTTCGCCGCGCCGCCCGTTCGCCGCAGGGAGCTGACCGCCGGCGAAATCCATGTCGTTCACACGGGAAGCTTCACCCTGTCGGACCCGGCGCGCCGTCTGGGCCCGGTGCTCGAGGCCTTCGCCGCAGCGAACAACCCGCGCCTCAGGCTCCATCTGGTCGGGAGGCTGACCGACACGGAACGGCACCTGGTCGCCGCGTGCGCCGTCGCGGACCGGATCGACATGACCGGGCCGGTGGACCTCGAAACCTCGCGGGCGTGGCAGGCAGGGGCCGACGTATTGCTTCTGGTGACCGCACCCGACACGCCGCATGTGCCCGGCAAGCTCGCCGAGTATCGCGCGGCCGGCCGGCCGGTGATCGCCCATGGCGGCGGCGCGTGGCAGGATGCGGCGGGCATCGCCGTCGTGTTCGACCTCGCGCGCGCCTTCGCCGCGCTGCCGGACGGCGCGCGAACCTTGCCGCCGCCTCCGACGCCCGCGGACGCCGCGCAGCAACTTGTCGAACTTCTCGAAAGCGCGCGCTAAGCCGGCTTGCGCGCGGTCATCAGCATGATCTCGCGCTTGGCCGGATCGAGCTCTGTCGCGCGGATCAGCATGAGGTCGCGCGCACCATGCGAGGCCGAGCCGTAGAGGCTGTAGTTGAAGAGCTCCTCGGACTCGACCGCGAAGCCCGCCGCCTCCAGCATCCAGCGGAGCTCGGCGGGCGTATATTCGCGGTGGTGGCCGGCGAACGGGATCTCGGTGCGGTACTGGGCGGCAATCGACGGATAGACGCTCTCGCCCCGCAAGAGCTTCATCCGGTTGAACACGTAACCCAGGTTGGGCGTTTCGATCAGCAGCAGCCCGCCCGGCTTCAGCACCCGCCACAGCGTTTTGAGGAAATGGCGCGGCGTGTGCGGCACGTGCTCGATGACCGACATCGCCATCGCAACGTCGAAGCTGGCGTCCGCAACGTCGGCCAGGTCGAAGCCGGTCTCGCCGGTGTCCAGCACCTTGACCTTGCTGCGCTCGAGGCGCGCGAGGAACGGGGCGAAGCCGGGCCCGAATGCGCCGTAGCCGTCGACCGCGGTGACGTCGTGGCCGGCGGCCGCGGCCATCAGAGAGAAATTTCCGAAGAACGCGCCGTAATCGAGGACGCGCTCGCCGGCCGACTCGTTCGACAGGTGCCGAAGGACGCGGACCATGCGGCACAGGCTGAGGCGCACATAGCCGGTCCAGTCGAACGAAGCCGCATTGGGCCAGTGGGGCAGCAGCGCATTGAGGTCCGCCTTCTCGACGTCGCGCATCACCGCGTCGCAGGCGGCGGATGCGGACTCATACGTGTCGGGAAAGGCGCGTTCGACGCAGGCCGGGAAGTCGAGATCGACAGAGTCCGCAGACGGCCCGGCAAGGCGTCCGGGATCGGCATTGAGCAGAGCAGCGAAGGCAACCGTGTCGAGGCTAGTCTGCATCCGCTCCGAGGTCGTCGAGATCGCAGTCCGCAGGTTGGCGAATTCGTCGAACGTCGAGGCCATGCGCGCGGTCAGCTCGCCGAGCGCCGCATCCTGTCGTGCGAGTCCCCTGACGAGGTCGCTGTCGAGCCGGCCGAACCCGCCATGAAGATCGAGGAAGGATTGCTGCAACCCTTCGACGCGCTGGACGAGCCGCGTCAGCGTCTCGTCCGTCCGGGCTTGCCGCGCTTCCAACCCCTGCGTCGAACCACCGCCCGCGGCGAACGACTTGGTCAACTCGCTGAGCGTGCCCCACATGTTCGCCAGATTGGCGCCCACGTCGGACGCCGCGGCATCGCTCCGCGCCAGCCCCTGGACCAGGTCCTGGTCGAGGCGGCCGAAGCCCTTATGCAGATCGAGAAACTTGAGGACCAGATCGTCGATCCGGGCGTTCAGCGCCTCGATGTCCGCGCGGCTCGCCTCGCCACGTGCGGCTTCCGTCATGCCGGCAACCGCATCGACCAGTCGGCTTTGGCTTTCGGCCTGCTCCCGCAACAGCCGGTATAGCAGCCGGAGCCGTCCGAAGACGTTCCAGCGGCTCGGCTCGAGCGCGACGCGTTCGCTGCGCGGGAGATCGTCGGATGAAACGTCGGCGTTCTTTTCGGCCACGGTTCCCATCGCGTCAGCGGCGAAAGCCCCGGAAAAGCACGAGGGTGCAAACGAGATACGCGGGCACGTACAGCACCAGCCTGAGCGGGTGATAGACGACGTACTGCAGGATACCGGCGCCGCGGAACCCGCGCGTCCAGCCCAGCAGCCGCCCGCCGATCAGGTGGTTGCCGATCCGGTCGAGCGTGTAGGCGCGATCGAAGAACGTCCCCTGATAGCCGTAGGCCATGGGGCAACGCTGACAGGGGGGCAGCTTCTGGGCGCTGTTGACGGTGCGGCGGAACTGGCGCGCCTTGTCGCCGTTCCACACCTCCTGGAAGCTCTGGTTCATCAGGTTGCCGAGGGCGAACGCCTCCTGGCTGGCGCCGGTCGCGATGCAGCACACGTCGACGCGTCCGTCGACGGTAAAGTTCGCCATATCAGTCCATGGCTTCTGGCAGTAATAGCGCACGCGGCCGAACAGGAGCCGGTAGAGCCAACCGGTCGGACGCCACCGGCGCGTCGCCCGCAGCCGTTCGCCGGCGCGGACATACTTGGAATAGAGCCAATGGCGGGGCCGCGCGGGATCGCTGAGCACCCATATCGCCGACGCCCATTTGCGCCGCAGGATTCGGCCGTGATGATCCAGCTTTGACCGCAGCACGCGGGACAGACGGCGCGGCCGGTCAAGCGCCCAGAGGAATGTCCGCCACTTGCGTTGCATCACGTGTCCGGCGTGCGCAAGCCAGCCGGCTGGCGCGGGCTCGACGATGTGGGGCGGGCGATCCTCGGATTCGAGAACCGCCTCGACGGGCGGTGGCGGCGCGTGGGGCAAGCCTTCTTCCGCCGCACGTGTGCCCAGGCTCGTTGCCGGCGCGGACCCGGTCACCGGGGACGGGGTGATCGACGTCCGCCAATCCACCACGGCGTCCACCGCCCCGCCGCCGACGGCATAGACCACGGCGCGGAACGCCCGGTTGGCGCCCGAGGCGAAGGCTAGGCGCGCATCGTGGTGGCCGAATTCGAACACCTCCGACGCGAGGAAGGCGTCGCTTGCCTCGTTGAGAATGCCGATGCCGAGCTGGCCCGTGCGCACCAGCACTTCGATGGGCAGCGAAATCTCGCGCTCGGGCGCGCACGGCGCGCCGTAGCTCTTGATGATGTAGAGACCGGCCTCGCGTGTGCCTTTCAGCGAAAGCTGGCTGCCCTGCCACGCCACCTTCACGTCGGGCGCGTCGAGCGACCAGCGATGCGCGGGCGGCAGCGTGGGGTTCGCGCGCACGGCGGGACCGGGCGTCATCAGCCTTTCGAACGCGAGCTCGAACTCCGCGCGGCCGCCGCTATGGCGCAGTTGCAATGTCACATAGGCGTCGGGCGGCTCGACCGCGACCGAGAACGCTTCGAAATCCTGCTCGTGTCGGGCGGGCAGAAGGACCGACTGCAGCACCTTGCCGTCGGGGCCACAGACGCACAGCGTGATCGAAGGGTGTGCGGCCCAGGCGGTGAAGGCGAGCGTCTGGACTTTGCCGGGCTCGACCGGAACCGGCGCGCTTTCCATCAGGACGGGCATTTCCGACGTGCCGGTCACGCGGACCCGGTCGAAGTCCCAGCGCACGCGCAGCCCGGGATCGATCACGGTCCAGTGCCGGCCGCGCGGCGCCAGCAGCCGGTCCTCGAACCCGCGCGGGCGGTAGACGGCCTCCGACGGGTCGGGGCGCACCGCGCGGAAATTGTCGGGGTTCACGTAGATCAGCGCGCGGCGCGGCGTGAAGGCCAGATAGTCGGCGACGCCGTCCAGCATGTCGTGCACCGCCGATTCCGTCGGCTCCAGCCCGCGAAGGTCCTCCACCGTCCCGAGTTCGTTGCCGAGCTCGGACAGCGGGCGGATATAGATGCGGTCGACCTCGAGATGCTCCTCTCCGAGGCGGAGGAAGTCCGCCACCTCGTGGATGTTCTCGTCGGTCACGACCAGCGAGATCGAAACGATCGGCGACTTGCCCGACCCGGCGCCTTCGCCCCGCCCGCGTGCCAGCGCCCGGATGCTTTCGATGATCCGGTCGAAGTGGCGCAGCTTCATCACCTGGCGATGGGTCGGCCCGCTTGCCGCGTTGAGCGAGAAATTGACCGAGTCGATGCCGTCATGCATCAGCATGCGGATCAGCTCCGGCGTCAGGCGCGATCCGTTGCTGATCAGGTAGGTCTTGCTGCCGCCGTAGGTCAGGGTTTGCACCAGCCGGCGGAACTGGGAATGAAGCGTCGGCTCGCCATTGCCCTCCAGCCCGTAGAGCCGAATGGTCTTGGCCATCGGCTGCAGGAACGCGCCGAGGCGATCGAGCGGAAGCTGTTTCTTGATGATGCCGGTGCGGTTGATCGTGACCGAGCAGAAGGCGCAGAGCGCATTGCACTGGCCGGTCGGGCAGATGGCGAAATAGCCGGGCAGGCTCAGCAGCTCCTCGTGCCCCAGCCGCATCTCGATCGAGGCGACCAGCGCGTTGAAGGTGCGCGAGCGCTTGCAGCGGGCATGAACGGCCCGCTGGAGGCGGGACCAGTGCGGCAGGGCGGTCTCCGGCGGGTCCACGGCCTCGTCGGCCGGCTGCCACGCGCGGTCGTCGTCGCTGTAATCATGGACCTCGAACGCGGTGAAGCGGAACACCCCCTCGCCCATGGCGCACAGCACCAGCTCCACCTCGGCGCCGGTCGTCGACGTCCAGGTGACCGCCGTCCGGAAGTCGCCGATCTTGGAGAGGATGCGCCGGGCGAGAGTCTTGCCGGTCGCCACCTCGCGCAGCAGGATGTAGGTGTTGGCGTGCCCCTCGAGCACGTAGTCGAACCCGAACACGGCGAGGTGTCCCACGGCGATGCGGAAGGGCTGCGAAACCAGACCCTCCACCGCCCCCTTCCCGGTAATGGAAAGCCGGCCGTCCGGAAGCCAGCGTCCGCCATCCGACGGGGTCCAGAATTCCGGCGGCGCCACGGGGTCCGCGGTGCGGGCCGACGGGCTGTGCGCGACGAAGCGCGCCATGCCGCCGCGATTGAACAGGACAAGCTGGATGGTCGACCGTCCGTTCTGCGGCCAGGTCGCGGTGATGCAGCGCCGCCCGCCCGGCTCGATCGTGGTGAAGCCCAGCCAGCGCTCGGTCCCCGCATCCAGCCCGCCGAACCCGATCATGCCGCCCTCGAGCAGGTCGAGCTCGACCCGCGCGGCGGCGTAGCCCGTGCCTTCGATCTCGAAGGGTGGTGAAACCAGCAGATAGCGGTCGTCGGGGGCGTCGGCCGCGAAGGTGAGCCCGTCGCGCTCGACCGAGACGGCCTCGCGCCGCCAGCTCTCGATCGGCGGGCAGCCGGTGGGCGGCGCGGTCGTCAGAATTGCGCTATTCGTGGCCATTTCGGGCCCCATTTCCCGGACTTCGCCCCGCGCGGGCCCCGCGAATTGCGCAAAATAGTCTCATGACACGCCAGCAGCAACTTCGGGCGGACCGGCATCGTCGGCCCACGTACCGTCCATGGCCTCCATCACCGTCATGAATCCGGGGTGAAGCACGAAGCGCGAGCGCGTCCGCTCGGCCCCGGGCATGTTGTTGGCCACCGCCACGAACACCTGCGCGTTGCCGCCGCTGTCGAACTCCGCGGACAGGGCGCCGGAGGTCGGCGCGACGAGCCACGACCCGGCCTCGGCGTCGAGCACGCCGATCCCCTGGCGGCCGGATTCGCTCTCCATCGGCAAAGTGAGACGGATGCGCGTGCCCAGCGGCACGCTCACCGGCGGGCTGACAAGCTGGTAGCCGAACGGCGAATTATCGCCCGCGACGCGCACATCGCCGCCCGTGAGCGGCTCGACGGCGACCTCCGCCGCGCCCTTCCCCCAGCGCGCGAGCGGGGCGAGCGCGATGCCCCGGAACGCCGCGTCGTCGCGCGCCGTGCAGCTCCATTCGCCCTCGGCCATGACCCCGGTCTGGCCCGCCGCGACGCCGGCATCGATCACCTCGAACTCGAGCACGCGCGCAAGACAGCAATAGACCGCGGGGTTGATCGTGTAGAACGTCTTCGCCGCCTCGCTCTCGTAATAGCCTTCGCGGGCGAGCATGACGGTGAGGGTGAAGGTGCCGGCGCCCAGGAACAGGCGCGGCAGGCGGAGGCAGACCTGGCCGCTGCCGACGCGGCCGTCGATGGCGAGGTCGCGGGTCATGATGCGGCACACGTCGGTCACGCCATCGCGATGAAATGCCACGAGAATTTGCGGTTTTTCGGAAAGGGCGGGATCGCGCACCTCGAAGGCGAGCAGAATTTCGGCCGGCTGGCCGTGGCAGAGAATGAACGTGGGCGCCCCCGCCGCGTCGCGGATGGCGAGGTCTGTGATCCAGATCCGCCCAGTGCCGAACCGCCCGGTCGCATCGACCGCCGGGCCCTGGCCGGCACGGCCCGCGCCCGAAGCGCTGCCGAGCGCCAGCGCGTGATGCTCCCACCGGCCGCCCTGCAGCGCGATGGCGGCCTCGAGCGGCTTGTCGTCGACGAAGACCCGCCCGACCAGCCGGCAAGGCGCGGCGGCATGGGCATCGATCTCGAGCGCGATCTCGGCGTCGCCGGCAAGCGCCACGCCGGTGGCGTCGACGACCCCGGCCACCTTGTGGAACGGCGAGCCGTAATGGAGCATCGGCCGCGCGAGCCGGCCGGCGACCGTCTCGGGCTCACCCCAGCAGCCCGGCTCGGCCACGAGGTGGCTGTCGGCGCCGGCGAAGCCGTCCGCCCCGAGCGGCAGGGTGCCGACCACCGCCCCGTCGACATAGAGCGCGATGCGCGCGAAATGCACCGGCGCGGGAAGCGGCGACCCGCCCGCCGAGGCGATCTCGACGAGGACGCGCCGCGGCCGGGCCTCGCGTCCGACACCGCTCTCGGCGAGGCTTTTCAGCTTCTTGAGGCGGAGGCGGCGCTCCTCCTGCTCGCGGATCGAGCTTTCGTATGCCTTCACCACGTCGGGCGACGGGCCGTCCATCACCATCCGGCCGCGATCGAGCCAGATCATGCGCTCGCATATGGCGGCGGCCGAGTACACGTCGTGCGAGACGAACAGCAGGGTCGTGTCGCGGTGCGAACACAGCGTCTTGATCCGCTCGAAGCTCTTATGGACGAAATAGGCATCGCCGACGCTCAGCACCTCGTCGAGCACCAGCAGGTCGGGCGCGATCACGGTCGAGGTCGCGAACATCAGCCGCGCCGCCATGCCCGACGAGTAGGTCTTGAGCGGCTGGTCGATATATTCCTCGAGTTCGGCGAACTCGATGATCTCGTCGAGCAGCGGCGCGGCCTTGGCGCTGCCGATTCCCATATGGGCGAGGTAGGACGCGGCGTTCTCGCGCCCGGTGAACTCGGGGTGGAACCCGGCCCCGATCGAGAGCAGCGCGCGCGCGACTCCGGTTACGTCGATCTCGCCCGCGGTCGGCTCGACCACGCCGCTGACGATCTTGAGGAAGGTGCTTTTGCCCGCGCCGTTGCGCCCGATCAGCGCCACCTTCTCGCCGCGCCGGATCGTGAGGTCGATGGCATCGAGCGCGCGATGCTCGGTCCAGCGCCCGTTATTGGCGCGCAGCAGCCCGAACAGGTCGAGGAAGCGGTGGTGCGGCCGCCGGTACAGCCGGTAGATCTTGGTCAGGTCCTGCGCGCGGATGGCGATGTCGGGCGCGCTATTCATAATCGACCAGCACGCCCTTGAAGCGCCGGAAGAACGCCGCGCCCGCCACGAAGAACACGACGCTGATCCCGAGGAACCCGGCCCAGATGTGCAGCGGCGGGAAGTGGCCGTAGAACGTCGCCGCGCGGAACGCCTCGATCAGGTAGTAGAGCGGGTTGACCACGAGGATCATCTTCAGCGCCGGCGGCACCATGTCGGGCATGAAGCCGATCGGCGAGAGGAACATCAGGAGCAGCAAAGCGAGGTTCACGAAGTACGAGACGTCGAGCAGCACCACCGCCAGCGCGGACAGCACCAGCACCAGCCCGGCCAGCATCAGATATTCGAGCAGGAATACGACGGGCAGCCACAGCACGTGCAGGGTGAGGCGGTGGCCGATCGCGAGCATCACGAGGAACACCGCCGTCGAGGCAAGCTGGCCGACCATCCCGAGCACCACCGCGCGCAGCGGAATCAAGTCGAGCGGCAGCACGACGTTCTTCACGAGATGGATGTTCTGCTTCACCGAGAGCGCGCCCTGGGCGAGCGCCTCCATGACGCCGAAATACGGCACCAGCCCCGCGAACACGAACAGCACGTAGTCGTACTCGCTGTATTGGGGGAAGCGGATGCCGAACACCACCATGTAGACGAACACATAGATGGCGAGCATCAGGGCCGGCATCAGGAACACCCAGAGCGAGCCGAACGCCGAGCCGGCATAGCGCTTGCGCAGCTCCAGCAGGGTGGTCGTCCACATGATGCGCCGGTAGCGGCGCAGCGTGTGCAGCATCTCGGCCGCGCCCGTCCGTCGTATCGCTGCCGCCATCACTCCCCGGTCCCCTCGGCCGTCCATGCGAGAAAGGACGCGATCTCGTCGGCGCTGTCCCCCGCCGCCAGCCAGTCGGCCGGCGCGATCAGGAACGACCAGCTCTCCCCCGCCACCGCGCCGGCATGGCGGAACCGGATGCGCGCGGCCGGTGCGCGCACGCCGTAGGAAGGCGAGTATGCGCCCTCCTCCACGACCGCCTCCAGCGCGTCGAGGCTCGCCAGGCAGTATAGACCCTCGCCCGCGGCGAACCACACCGCATCCGGCTCGGCGGCTGTGATCCGGCGTTCGGGCGCGAGCTGGAACGTCCAGTCGAGCCGAGCCGGACCCTCCCGACTCACCCGGTCGCCGACGAACAGCGCCTGGGCGGCGCGGAGCAGGCGGAACCGGCGTTCATGGATCGCCGGCGGATCGAGCCGGCCATAGCCCCCGTGCCGGCCGAGATACTCCACCCGGTCGGGGCTGGCCTCGAAGCTCAGATGAAGCGGCGGCGCGTCCGGGGCGAACATGCGGAACAGCCAGTCCGGATTGAAGTGATTTTGTTCGGCCCCGTCGATCGCCAGCGTGCTGTGCGCGGCGGTCGCCCGGAAACCGTTCCGGGAGTCGGGATCACACGTATAGACGTGGCTGCCCGGATCGACGACCAGCGCCTGCCCGCCCGCGTGGAATTCGAAGCCGAGCTGGTCATTGTGCTTGTGGTTGCCGAATCCTTTGGTGCCGACGACGCCGTTCGTCACCAGCAGGTAGGTGCCGCCATCGCGGAACACGGCGTTGCCCGCGTCCGGAAACAGGCGCGCCACCGGCGGCAGGGCCTCCGGGCCCGCAGGCTCGACATCGAATCCCCACCACGCCGCCTCCCACACCGCGGCCGGCCCAGCGCCCTGCGCCAGCGCCGCCTCGCCCAGCGCCAGCGCGGCCGGCGCGAGCAGATGCCGCCCATCCTGTGGCACGAACGGGCGAGTGAAAATGTGCAGCCTTCCGTCGTCGGCGTCGCCTACCTGCGGCATCAGCCCGTCGGGGCGCAGCATGGCGGCGTGATAGCGCGCCATGTCCGCCACTCTCGCGCGGTAATGCGCCGACAAGGGTTGGCCCGCGTGATCGGCGAGCCGCAGGCAGCCGAGAAGCAGCTCGGTCACGAGCCGATGATACGGAATCGAGGACTCGAAATCAGCGCCGTCGGGCAGTACCTGGACCTCGATCTCGCGCTCCAGGCAGTCGTTGGCGAAGCCCTTCCACGCCGTACCGCTCGGCAGGTCGGCGAACAAATGGCCGAGGAAGAACAGCCCCACCAAGTTCGACAGGAAATGGTTGGACGTGACCTCGTACGTGTCTTCGAGATTGGCGCGTATGAACGTGCCGTGGTCGAACAGCGCACCGAACATCTCCGCCCGCTCGGAACCGACCGGCGCGCCACGGATCATCGACAACGCAAGCGCCCAGTTCGCGGCTCGGATCGCGACGTCCATGGTGCAGGTCCAGTTGACGCCGATCCCGACGGGGTTGGACGCGGCGAAGTCGAGGATCTGGCGCATGGCTTCGGCGGCGTAGCGCGCATCGCCCGTGATCAGCCACGCCTGGGCGAGCGTCACCAGATGCTGGCCGCGCGCGAGCTCCCACGGGAATTTCACATCCGCGTTGTCCGGCCGCATCGTGTAGAGATCCCACGATTTATGCGGCACGTCGCGCGGGAAGCGCAGCTTGCGCACGGGATCGAAATGCCAGTCGATCGGGCGGAACCCGTCCGGCGCGACCGGCCGGTCGGGATCGTCCGGCACGAACAGCCCGCTGCCGAGCAGGTCGAAGCGATGGGCGAGGTAGTCTTCGGCGGCGGCGCGCACCGCACGCGACTGGTCCGGAAAGCATGCCGCCACCGCCTTCGCCCGATCCGCATCGAGCGCGCCGTAGAGCCGGGGTGATGCGTCGAGCCGTTCCAGCCAGCGCGCGAGCGTCAGGCCCGTCGCGACCAGCTCGCCCGCAAGATCGGCGACATCAGACTCGCGCCGCAGCATGCGCCTGACGCGCGTCAGCATCAGCCGGTCCCGGGCCTGTGGCCCTTGACGATCAGGTTCCAGCCGGCGAGCCGGCCGGCCAGTTCGGGCGAGACATGGCGTTTCAGCCGGCGCGGCAACTCGGCCGGGGTCATCTGGCGCTGCACGATGCGGAGCTGGGCAAACCGCCCGAACAGGTCGCGGAGGCGCGGGCGGTCATAGACCTTCACCAGCGGCCGCGCGTTGCCCAGCTCGACCGCGCGCGACATGATCTCGCCCATCGACCAGAGCTCGAGCGCGCCGGCCGCGAGCCCGATGTCGCGCACCAGGTTGCGCCAGTAATGCAGCGAGTTCTCGGCATAGACCATCACGATCAGCCGCCCGCCCGGCCGCATCACGCGGTACATCTCGTCGACGATGCGCTCGGTGTGCGGCGAGTGGTGGATCACGCCATTGGAATAGACGACGTCGAACCGTCCGTCCTCGAACGGCATGTCCTCGGCATCGCCATGCACGAACACCCCGTCGAGCCCGCGCAGGCGGAAATTCTCCTCGGCGTGCTCCAGATGTCCCGACGACAGGTCGAGGTCGGTGACCAGCGCACCGTTCTTGGCGAACTGGGCGAGGTCGGTGCCCATGCCGCCGCCGACCTCCAGCACCTTCTCGCCGTCGTGCCGGGCGAACTCCATCACCTCCGGCATCCACGGCGCGTACGCGCCGAAGCGATACGCCTCGGCCTCCAGATACCAGTCGAGCGTGTGCAGCTCGGAATTCCGCACGTAGTGCGAGCCGCACGCGTCCTCGTTCCACTGGCGCTGGACCTCGTCCTTGTCGGCGTCGCCCGTATGCAGCACGTGGGTCGTGCGGCTCTTGGCGGCGAATTCGTGACGAAACGCCTCATCCTGCTGGCCGTGGACCAGATACTCCCACAACCGCGCCACGTGGCGCTCCCACGAGTAGAAATCCTCGACCGCCCGGCGCGCGTTGCGTCCGATCGCGCGGCAGGCCTCGGGGTCGCGCACCAGCTCGAGCGCGCCGGCCACGAACTCGTCCACGTTGCCGGGCGTGCAGAGGATGGCGCGGCCACCGTCCAGCTCGCGTCCGGCGGCAAGCTGGCCCGGGCGGAGCGCGGGCGACAGCACCACCCCGATCTGCTCCAGGTCGCTCGCCACGATGCCGCCGCCCATCGCCATGTATTCGAAGATCTTGGTGGGCGAGCCGAAGAAGCGGCTGTCGACCATGTGGCTCGCATGCGGCGAGACGCAGAGGTCGGCGGCCGGCAGGAGGCGCGCCCCTTCGGCCTGGGGCACGCGGCCGGTGGCGTGCACCCGGTCATGCAGCCCGTTCTTCGCGACCGCCTCGTCGACCAGCCTCTTGAGGTTGCCGTCGCCGATCAGCAGGAAGCGCGCCTCGGGCGCCTCGGCCGCGATGCGCGGGATCGCCTCGGCCAGCACGTCGATGCCATGCCAGCCGCCGAACGTGCCGGTGAAGCCGATCACGCGATGCGAGTCGTCCCAGCCGAGCGCGGCGCGGAGCTTGTGGCGCGCGGCTGCGTCGGCCGGCCGATAGGCGCCCGGATCGACCCCGTTGGGGTTGACCACCACCTTGTCGGCCTCGACGCCGCGGGCCAGCACGTCGTCGCGCACCGCGTCGGAGATCACCGAGATCAGCGTCGCCTGGCGGAACGCCGCCTCCTCGGCCAGGAGGAACAGATCCTCATGCACGTAGCCGGAGCCGGCGAAGCTCCGCATCATCGAGATTTCCGAGCCATTATACTCGACGATGTAGGGGATGCTGTATTCCTGACTCAGCATCGCGCCGAGATAGTTGCCAAGGCAGATGCGCTCGTAGATGTAGCTCGGGCGGAATTCGTCGAACAGCCGGCGAAGCTGCGGCAGGTAGGCGTCGTTGGCGGCCAGGATGTTCGTCTCGTTGCCGTCGCGCGCCGAGAGATCGAGCACGAGCTGGCGCAGTCCGAGCTCCCCGACCAGGTCGAAGCGGTTGGCGAAGGCGCAGACGAAATCCTCCGACACGCGCGAAAGCTCGTGCGCCACATAGCACGTGTGTCCGTAACTGCCGCCCGAGATGATCGGTGCCCAGAAATCGGTGCGGAGATAGACGCCGCGCCCGGCCGCGCGGTTCTCGGGCGTCGGCAAGACTCGCGGCGCGTCGGCGGGAAAGATCGGCGCCGCCGCGCGGATCAGCCCCTGCACCGTGGCGCGGTAGCGCGCCAGCAGGCCGTCGCCCTCGGCCGGTTCCGGCGGGTGCTCGGAGGACAGCGACTCCTCGGGAGGCTGGGGCGACATCATGGTGTCGAGCCAGCCGGTGTGCCCGACCAGCCGGCTGTAGCGCGTGACGAACAGCCAGTGGCGGCGGAGACTGCGCACCCGGGCGAAATCCATCACCTCGGCCGACTGCTCGCGCGGGAAATAGACCAGCACCCGCCAGCCGCCGGCGAGCAGCCGTTCGGCCAGGTCGAGCTGGCGCGCGCGCGGCAGGCCGCGCGTCGAGCCGATCACCACGCCCGTCGCCTCGTTGGCGCGCAGCGTGGCGGCGAGGTCGTCGAACGGGTCGAAGTCCGGAAGGCGAAGCGCGATCCGGTGCCGCTCGGTCAGCCCGTCGAGCCGCGGGTCGGTCAGGATCCCGCCGCGCGACCCCGTGCTCGACACGTAGTAGTAGCGTGACCGCATCGCCGCCTCAGCCGCCGCCCTGGCGCAGCATGTCTTCGATGTGCAGCGCGACCGCCGTCGTCTCGACGATCTCGCCGAACGCGATCGGCGCCGGCCCGCCCGAGGCGAGTGCGCGGCCGAACGCGGCGAGCTCGGCGGCATGGCCCTTGTCGGCCTCGTCGGACTGCCACAGCACGGCGTTGTCGCTGGCGCGGATCAGGCGCCTGAAGTCGTCGACGATGTACGCCTCGCCGTCGCAGAAGACTTCGATCCGCTCCTTGGCGAGGCCGGCCTTGGGGCCGAGCGCGGTGTAGACGAGGTTCGCCAGGCTGCCGTCCTGGTAGGTCAGGCTCGCCGCGAAATTGTCGGTGGCGAGGTAGGGCCTGTCGCCGGGGTCGATCGCGCGCGCGGTGATGGAAGCGACCGGCGCGCCGGCGAGGCGGCGGAACAGGTCGTACATGTGGCATGCCTCGCCGATATTGCGGCCGCCGCCTTCCGGCCCCTGCACCCAGTGGTCGGGCGCGACGTAGCCGCCATTGAGGCGATAGGCGACAGTGAGCGGCGCACGGCGGTCCGCGACGATCTCGGAGAGCTTCTCGATCGCAGGCGCGAAGCGGCGGTTGAACCCGACCATCACCAGCGGCTTTTCGCCGAGCCCTTCGTAGAGCGTGGCGACCCGGTCGAGCTGGTCCCAGGTGATGGCGAGCGGCTTCTCGACGAAGACGTGCTTGCCTGCGGCGAGGCACCTCGCCACCTGGTCGGCATGTTCGTGATGGCGCGTCGCGATGACGAACAGGTCGAAGCCGGGATCGGTCACCAGCGCGCCGAGATCGCTCGCCAGGGTCTCGACCCGCTGGGTGCGCGCGAAATTGCCGCCGCGCACGGCATCGCGACTGACCACGCCGCGCAGGTGAAACAGGCCCTTCTGCCGCGCCATCATCGGCACCAGCATGGCGGTGCCGAACCCGCCCGCTCCGACCAGCGCGTAACGCGCGCCGCCGGCCGGCACGCGCGCATGGCCCCGGATGGTGACGGCGGTCCGGTCGAACTCCACCGCCGGGCCGGCCTGGGGCTGCGGATAGTGCAGCAGCACCCCGATCGGCTTCTGCGCGCCGGGCTGGGCGAGCAGCCGGTACGCCTCCGGCGCCTGATCGATCGGCACGACGAGATCGGTCAGCGCATCCATGTCGATGCGGCCCTCGCCGATCAAGGCGAGATAGGCCTGCATGTTGCGGTTGAGCGTCCAGCGCACATAGCCGTAGGGATAGTCGCGCCCGTCCTCCTCGTAGGACCGGTCATAGCGGCCGGGCCCGTACGAGGTGCTCATCAGCAGGTCGATCTCCTTGCGGTAGAAGGCGGGCCGCTCGACCTTCATGCCGATATCGCCCACGATCACCACGGTGCCCTTGGCGCGCGTGACCTCCATCGCCAGGTTGACCGGCTCGTCCGACCTGGTGGCCGCTGTAATCAGCGTGCGGTCGGCGCCATGGCCGGCGGTTACGTCGCGGATCAGCGCCTTCAGCGCATCCGGCGTGGCAGCGGCGTGGACAAGGCCGAGCGTCCTCGCCCGCGCGATGCGATCCTCGGCCAGCTCGTAGGCGATCACCGTGCAGCCATTGGCGCGCAGCATCTGCATCGTAAGCAGCCCGATCAGCCCGAGCCCTATAACGCAGACGACATCGCCAAGCTGCGGTCCCGCGCGGCGCACGCCCTGCAGCGCGATGGCGCCGACCGTGACCGAGGCGGCGGCACGCAGCCCGCACCCGTCCGGCACGCGAACCACCAGGTTGCGCTTCACGCTGACGAAGTCGGCATGGTTCGCGGCGCCCGCCCCGCCGCAGGCGACGCGGTCGCCCGGCGCGAGATCCGTGACACCCGCCCCGACCGCGACCACCTCGCCCGCCACCGAGTAGCCGAGGTTCCAGCCCTGCTGGTGCAGCTCGGTCGGCGGCAGCCCGTCGGCCGGCGGCGGGCTGAGGGCGAGCTCGATGCCGTCGAGCGCAACGCGGACCGGCTTGCCGGTATTGGCATTGGCGAAGACGGCGGTCACCTCGGTCGCGCCGTTCACGTCGAACACGACGCGGTCCTCGATCGGCCCTTCGCCAAGCTGCACCGTGCCGACCCAGGCCTGGCGGCCGGGGCCGAGCAGCCCGAGCGAGATCGGCCCGCCCTCGATAGTGCCCTTGAGCTCGACGGCGACGGAGTGGCCATCGGGCACCGGCACGGGCGCGGCCATCACCTGGTAAAGGCCCGGCGATGCGTCGGCCGTGAAGCGCAGCGCACCGTTCCTCGCGTCGAGGTCGGACGCCGCCGCGCGCTCCCATGCGAGCGCAACCGGACGCGGCGCAGCCCCCGTTGCCGGGGCCGGCTTGGGCGCCAAGGTCGCCATATGGCGGCGCGCGATGGCGGCGAGGCGCCGCGCCGCCTTGTCGGGATCGTTGACCGCCTTGCCGAGATAGGTCCAGGCGAGCTGCGCGTAGGCGCGGCCCTTTTCCAGCGCATCGGCGTCGGCATCGACCGGCGGCGCGATGGCCGCGATCTCCGTGCCGACGCTCACCAGCGAGTAATGCACCCGCACCAGGACCGAGCCGGTCTCGACGGACGGACGCGGGACCCGTGCGACGAGAACGCCACCTGAATGACCTACGACCTGTCTCACGGATGGCTGCCGGGGCGGCTATTCGAGTTACGGAGAATGCGCATCGGATAGACATCATACCGGAGGTACTGTCAACACGGCGACCCGGTCCGAGCGACCTCCCCGGACTCACGAGCCAAAAATATATAATTAAAACAATAAATTATGAGCTTGCCCCGGCTGCAATTCGACGGCGGAGCGATTCGGCGACGCGCCCCGCGGTACGCCCGTCCCACAGTGCCGGGCGCGGCACGTCCGAGCGCGAGACGGCGCGCGATTCCGCAACCGCCGCGACGAGCTGGCCGATCTTCAGCAGCCGGTTCGAGCCCTGGGTGACGGT
The DNA here is from genome assembly GCA_963817535.1 of uncultured Alphaproteobacteria bacterium. Classification (GTDB taxonomy): domain Bacteria; phylum Pseudomonadota; class Alphaproteobacteria; order MPNO01; family DASWLB01; genus CAWGHZ01. Next base: position 227,187 of record CAWFOW010000011.1, on the reverse strand, counting down.
GACTGGCCGCTCCGTATTGCCACGCAGCGTCAGGCAGGGAATGCCGAGATAGGTCGTCTCCTCCTGGATGCCGCCCGAGTCGGTGATGGCAAGGGCGGAATCGACCAGCAGGCTCATGAAGTCGATATAGCCCTGCGGCTCCATCAGGCGGATGGCGGGATGACCGGCGAGCCGGTCGAGCAGCCCGAACCGGGCGAGGCGTTCGCGCGTGCGCGGGTGCACCGGGAAGACCAGCGGAAGATCTCCGGCGACGGTGGTCAGCGCCTCGACGATGGCGCCGAGCGAGCCCGCGTCGTCCACGTTGGACGGGCGGTGCAGCGTGACGACGCCGTAGCCGCGCGGCGCGAGCCCGAGCCTCTCGGCCATGCGCGCCGCGTCGATGCGCGCACGCTGCAGCTCGAACGCGTCGATCATGATGTTGCCGACCCGCTCGATGCGCTCGGGCGGGACACCCTCACGGCGCAAGTTCTCGTCGGCGTCGGGCGACGGCGTCCACAACAGATCGGCCAGCGCGTCGGTGACCAGCCGGTTGATCTCCTCCGGCATGGTGCGATCGAAGCTGCGCAGCCCCGCCTCGAGATGTGCCACCGGCAGCAGCAGCTTCTTCGCCGCCAGCGTGCAGGCCATGGTCGAGTTCACGTCGCCGACCACGACCACCCAATCGGGCGGGTGCGTCCTGCAGAGCGCCTCATACGCGATCATCACCGCGCCGGTCTGTTCGGCATGCGAGCCGCTGCCCACGCCGAGATGGTGATCGGGCGCGGGCAGTCCGAGATCGCGGAAGAACGCGTCGGACATGTTGGCGTCGTAGTGCTGGCCGGTATGGACGACCACAGGGCGGCACCAATCTGTCGCCATTAGCGCATGGTAGAGCGGCGCGACCTTCATGAAGTTCGGCCGGGCCGCGGCGATGAGATGAACGCTGGCGGTCATCTGGGGCGAACGTCTCCGATCACGCGGAATCGCCCGAGTTATAGGCCCGACTCGCCCACGTCCGAAGCGCTTTGCACCCCGGGCGGGAGACGAAGGCTGCGCCGGGCGCGGCCGCCGGCCTCGGCGACCGGCTCGGGACAGGCGATGGACGCGCCCGCCTGGTCGACAAGGTCGGCATAGCGGGCCGAGCCCATGTGCCAGGGCACGTGGCGCGCCAGTGCGACCGGCGCGCCGGACAGCCCGGCGAGCGTATCCTCCAGCTCCAGCGTGCCGTCGGCCGCGAACCGTATGGTCCGATCGAGCTTCGCCTTGTGAGGCATCGCGCCGCGGATCAGCACGCGCACCAGGAGGTTCTTCAACGCCCGCGCCACCGCGGGCACGCGCCCGACGGTAGTCGTGAACAGCCGGAACGCGACGAACCGCCAGGGGTCGAACCGGATCCGGTTGAGCCGGGCGAAGCGCGCACTGACGGAGTACCCGAAGCCCTCGGCGCGGCGCCAATCGGACGGAGCCTGGGAGACGGCCCAGCCGCCAGCCTCGGGCTGCGCATAGCCGCAATCCTCATAGACGAGTTTTCCGTCCGCCTCCCACATCTTGAGCGTGCCGCCGAGTGCGGGCGACGCGACCAGAACGCGCCCGCGACGGTTCGCCGTCGCAATGCCGGCCCGCGGAAAGTGCGCCTCGGCGCCGTCCGCCGTCCAGGGCAGCGGCGGCGCGGCGGAGACGTCGCCGGCATGGTCGATGGCGAACAGGTAGTTGTTCAGCAGCGGAAACAGGTTCCACGCGTCCATCTGGACCACCCCGACGCCGCGCCCGGCAGCGAGGGACGCGCGCAGGTGGCGCGCGACGGCGCCGGCCATCGGCAGCGCCCCGGCCAGCATCTCGAATCCCGCCGGATAGCCGAACTTCGTGCCGCGGCTGGCATATTCGCCGCCGACCGTGCCGTCCGGATGGACGAACCACGCGCTGAACGCGACCGCCCTCTCGAGGCGCGCAAGCAGCGCCGCGTCGTGCGTGCGCCGCCAGATATCGGCCAGGTAGAAGATCGCATGGCTCTGGTAGCCGGGATCGGCCCCGCCATATTCGCGCAGCCATCCCTCCTCCGGGTCCTGCTCGCGCCAGATCACGCTGAGCAACCGGTCGCGCGCCGCCTGGAACCGGCCGGTGCCGCACAGCGCGCCACCGAGCTCGAGGCACGCCGCCGCTGCCGCGAGATGGTTCGACAGCACGCCGTGCGTCTCGTCGTTGCGCGCAAGCCAATGGCAGGCACGATCCATTGCCGCCAGCGCGCGCTGACGTGTCTCCGGCGCGAGGCGCGCACCCAGCCGCTCCACCGCGCTGCCGACATAGAAGCCGGTAAAGGCCGTGGCGGCGAGGCTGCGCTCGAAAGGGTAGGCCTCGTCGAAGCTGCCGTCGCCGTGCTGCAGCCCGGCCCAGAAGCGGATCGACGCATCGGCCAGATCGAGAAGCCGCGCGCTTGTGCGCGTCGCCGCGGGTGCGTGCGGGCTGGTCAGCAGCCAGGCAAGAACATGCGCTCCCTCCTGAAACCGGGTGGCGGAGAAGTCCGTGAACTTCCACGCCCACCAGGTGCGGTCGAAGCTGCCTCGGCTGGGCGAGGTGACCTCGCCATCGAGCAGCGACATGGCCCGCTCAATGGCCGGCTCGGCCAGGCACCAGTAGATGGCGGGAGCGTTGCCGGATGCCAAGGGTTAGCGCGTCGTAAGCAGAAGCACGGCCACTACGGCAAGGCACAGCCCGGCAATCTTCGAGACCGAGAGCGCCGTGCCCACGACTAGCAGCTCGATCAGGGCGATGCTGGCACTCATCGAGAGAAATGCCACGGCGGCGGCCAAAATCGTCGGCGTGCTTCGCAGGAGAACCAAATAGGTCGCGGTAGCGCACAAATTGACGCCAATAAAGATATACAAGTTCGGGTTTCGAGCCAGGGAAAGAAACAAGGGGGCGAGACCGCCATCCCAGATGATTGTGATCGCAGTCCGGCGCATGAAGAACTGCCCAAGAGAAAGGAGAATTCCGGTGAGGCATCCGAGGCCGAGAGAGGTCACAGTCATCGGGGCTTTCGGCAGACGAACACCCGAAGCAGCCCGTCGGCAACGAGCCACCTCCCGAGTCGGTGCGGCGCGAAAATATCGAATCGGGTGGGGAAATCCGTCTCGACCGCCAGTCCCGACGCTTCCACAAGCGCACGCACCTCGGGCGCCCGGAACACCCACAGGATCGGGACGTACATATGATCCAGCACGAAATTGTTGAGGATCGGGACCCGACCGAAAAGCGCCTGCGCCCAGCGATACGGAAACGCTTGCCCAAAAAAGCGCAGGCCTCGCACCAGATATTCGAATGCGCTGCGCCGGAACGTGTAGACGGCGAAATAGGCACACCCGCCGGGCTTCAGGACGCGTGCAAGCTCGCTCAGCGCGCGCCCCGGGTCCGGCGTGTGGTGCGCGACCCCCGAGCAAATCACGAGATCGAAGCGGTCCGAGGGAAACGGGAGATCAAGAACCGACCCCGCCATGACACCAATGTCCCGCCCCGCGGCCACGGCGTCGGGATTGACGTCAATTGCCCACACTTCAGCAAAACCCCGCGACCTGCAGGCGCGGGCATTCAAGGCGTGAACGCCGCACCCACCGTCCAAGGCCGAAAGCTGCGACACATCCGAAAATTCCCGGCCGAGCCACGCCGCGAACTCGGCCGCCGTGGGCGGCAGCCTCGTGGTCGCCCCCTGGGCGGCGATGTTGCGATGAATCGAACTGTAGAACGAACCCGTCGATTTAGCATCGGTGAACGATAAATTCACGGGCATCGAACAGCCAGGGAAGCATGGGGGGCTTTTCGGGTCATACCGCCTCCACTTCCTCGCGCACCGCGCCCACATTGTCGGTGCGGTAAAACAGGTGTCCGTCGAGCACCAGCAGGTCGATCTTGGTGCGCTGGAAGCAGGCGACGGCGTGCTCGGGCCGGCAGACAATCGGCTCGTTATCGTTGAACGACGTGTTCACCACCAGCGGCACGCCCGTCAGCTCGAAGAACTTCTCGATGATGCGATGGTAGTCGGGCGCGACCTCCCGACGGACGGTCTGCACGCGCGCCGTCGCGTCGGCGTGGCTGATGGTCGGCACCCTGTCGCGCCACTCCGGACGGACGGTCATCGTCACGATCATGTAGTCGAGCGAGCGGCAGCGCGGCAGCTTCTCGAAGACCATGTCCACCTGCTCGGCCAGCACCGATGGCGCGAAGGGGCGGAAATGCTCGCGGTGCTTCACCCGCGAATTCAATATCTCCTTCATGTCGGCACGCCTCGCGTCGGCGAGGATCGAGCGCGCGCCCAGCGCGCGCGGCCCGGCCTCCATGCGCCCGTCGAACAGCCCGACCACCAGCCCGTCGGCGATGGCGCGCGCCACGTCGGCGTGCCAGTCCGCGCTGGGGCGTGCCTTCAGCCCCGCCGCCTCGGCCGCACGCGCGGACGCGCCCGCGTAGGAGGGGCCGAGATAGAGGTGCTTCATCACGTAATGGCGCGGGCGGCCGTGCACCGCGTGGTAGCGCCACAGCGCGCCGCCGATCGAGCCGCCGACATCGCCCGCCAGCGGCTGAAGAAACACCTCGTCGAACACGTCGGATTCGCAGATGGCCTGATTCATCAGGCAGTTCTGCGCGACGCCGCCGGCAAGGCACAGCTTGCGCGCGCCGGTGAGGCGTTTCGCAAGCCGCGCCATGGCGAGGCCGTAACGGTTCGTCGCCTCCTGCAGCGAGGCGGCGAGATCGTATTCGCGCTCGCCGATGGGTTCGTCCGGCCGGCGCGGCGGCCAGAACAGCGCCTCCATCTTCTGCGTGAACAGGCGCGACATGCCGTGGGTCTGGAACTCGAAATAGCTGAAGTCGAGCGCGAGGGTCCCGGTCTCGGGATCGAGCCGGTAGAGCTTCTCCACCCGGTCGAGGTAGCGGGGCTTGCCGTAGGCAGCCATGCCCATGACCTTGTACTCGTCGTACCACTTGAAACCGAGCAGGTGGGTCAGCGTGGCGTAGATCATGGCGAAGCCGTTGGGCACGCGATGCTTGACCTTGTCGTCGATGCGCGTGCCGCGCCCATGTGCGATCACCTCGGTCGTGCCGTCGACCGCGAAATCCATGGTGACGACGGCCGCCTCGTCGAACGGGGTCGCAAAGAACGCGCTCGCCTGGTGCGTGCGGTAATGGTCGACGAAGACCATGTCGAACCGGCCGCGCCCGCCATGGACGCGCACGAGGTCGCGCTTCATCGTGCGCATGCGCGCCAGCCGCTCGAACGGCGAGCGGGTCGCCGCGCCGCGCCGGGCGAGGGCGAGCGAGCGCGGGAAGTTCGCGAGCACCGCGCCGACGCCGGTCCGCAGATAGTTGACGGGGCGGAGGTAGTAGACGACCTCGTCGACGTCGTCGAGCCCGATCCCGTTTTCGGCGAGCAGCCAGTCGATCGATTCGGCGGGATAGGCGCTGGTGTGCTTCTCGCGGTTGAAGCGCTCCTCCTCCGCATAGCCAGCGACATCGCCATCGACCAGCAGGCAGGCCGAGGAATCGTGGAAATAGCCGGTGATACCGAGAATCTTCACGGTCTTCAGCCTTTTCGCGCCGCGACGACCTGCATTAGTCCAAATCGACGCGACAGCATGCCGTGCACCGGCGCCAGCATGTCGCCGAGACGGCCGAACCCGCGCAGCGGAAAATAAAATCGCGCCTGATCGACCAGCTGCAACCCCGCCGCGGCGAACATCGCGTGAAACTGCGGGCGGGTAAAGGCCTTGCCGAGCGGGTTTCCCGACCCGTCATACATGCGCACGATCTCGTCCGGGTCGCCCGAAGCGAGCAGGCGTTCGCGGCCGCGACCGGGCAGCGCGACCATACGCCCGAGCACGAGCGCCACGAGTTCGCGTCAGGCACGGGCTCCGCAGTATGGCGTTGCGGTAATAAACGCTGACGACGGCGAGGCCACCGGGACGCAGCACGCGCGCCATCTCGGCGACGCATCGCGCGGTGTCGGGCGTGTGGTGGATCACCCCGTGCGACACGACACCGTCGAAGCTCGAGTCGGCGAAAGGCAGATTTTCGGCATCGCCCTGGCGCACATCGGCGCGAAGCCCGAACAGTGCAAGGCTGCGCTGGGCAATCCGGACCGCGGTTTCGGTCAAATCGACCGCGGCGACGTCGTAGCCCCGTCGCGCCAGCTCGCGCGTCCAGAAGCCGGGGCCGCACCCCACGTCGAGAATTCTGGCGCCGGCGGTGAACGGGAAAAACGCGGCCGGGATATCGGATCCGGCGAACACGTCGCGGCGGTATATCGTCTCGTGATATTCGAAGAAGGCGCGCGACTCGGGCGGCAGGTCGGTCTCGCCCGACATCAGCGGGTGCCGGTCCCAGAATTCGCGAATCGCGTCTTTCGTCACCATCCGGGGCCACGCCCTCGCCGCGGAGGCGAATTCCCAGAACACCCGGGAATTCGCGCCTTCTGCGGCCGCGGGCAAGCTATACCAGCCCCACCGGACGGGCAAGAATCGCCGGCCGATCAGGGCCTTGCGCGCTGCGTGCCGAGCGTGAGAATGACGCGAACCTGGGGTGAGCGAACGCACTTGCCACAATCTGTCTCGATGCGGCTTCCGACTGGCGCCGCGCGCCTTCTGTTCGCGCTTGGCTGCGTCGTCGCCATTCTCGTCAGCACGCACATCTTTTTCGCCGTCGCCGGACGGGCGCCCTACGTTGCGGTCGACGATTCGCTGATGAACGTCTCGGTGACCTTGGCCGAGCACGGGCGCTACGCGTTCCTCGCGAGCCCGATGCAGGGCGGCGGCACCATCCCCCGCTCGGACGTGTTCTACAATTACGGGCCCTGGTACTTCCTGGCGGGCGCGGCCCTCGAATGGCTGTTCGGCACCAGCCTGGTCGCGATGCGCTATCTGCACCCGCTGGGGCTGATCGCCATTGCCGCGATCGCAGTCTGGACGTTCCGCCGCCGCTCGCTCGCGGCCGGCGCCATCATCGCGTCGGGGCTGCTGGTCACGTTCTGGCGCTTCCAGTGGCCCATGGTCCGGCCCGACATCGCGGTGTCGGTGATGGCGGCGCTTGGCATGGCGGCTGCGACCGACGCCATCCGGACGGGACGCTGGTCCGCCTGGTGCCTGTCGGGCGCGGCGATCGCGGCCGCAGTGATCCAGCACCAGATCGCCTGGGCTCTGGCGCCGGGGCTCATCGTCCTCTGGGCCCTCAACTGGGCCGCGCGCCGGGGCACGGACGCGCCACCTCTCCAGAGTGCCTTGCGGAGTTTCGTCGCGCTGGCCGGCGGCGCGGCGGCGGTCGTTGTCGTGTTCCTTGCGATGATCCGCTTCCACGTGACAGCGCTCATCGACCTGCTGTTCAGCTACAGCGCGTTCGTGCACGATATCAATCCGCAGCCTTTCGGCGCCATCTTCGACCGCCATGCCGTCCGGTTCTGGAACGCGATCCCGGCCGAGCTGCATGTGCTGCTGCCGCTCGCGGGAGCGGTGTGCCTTGCCGCGACGATTGCAGCGCTGGCGCGTCCATCCGACGGCGCAACGGCGCGCCTCGCCTGGGCCGCGCCGCCGATCGTCATGTTCGGCGCCTACCTGCTGGGCCTCGGCCTCTATCCGAACTTCCATTCCGGCTACGTCATCCTGAGCCAGGTGACGGCGATCTGGACGCTCGGTGCGGCATGGTGCGTGTTCCAGGACGCGGCAAGCCGTCTGCGCCCGGCCGTCGCGGACGGGTTCGACGCGGCGGGCACGGCAGCGATGGGCGCGCTGCTTTTGTGGCAGGCCTGGGGGCTGCACGCCAACCCGCCCTGGATCGTGGCCGCGGCGGGCGGGAACGTGCCGTTCGAGGCGCTGAAGGACCGCATCCTTGGCCCGCTGCCGGCGCATGCCAGCGTGTGGGGCCCGGTCGTGCTCGGTCTCGGCAGCGGGACACGTGTGGACCTTGTCCAGTTCCGCGAGGGCCCGATGTTCCTCAGGGGCTTCCAGCACGCGAGAACAGCCGCCCTGGCGCCGGCCTTCATAATCCTCGGCAACCAGGAAAGGGCCATCATCCGCACCCCGCCTGCCGATGCGGACAGGACGAACACGCTGTTTCCGCAGTTCGACCCGCCGGTGCACTACCGGCTGGTGGCCCTGACCGACGCCCCGCCATACGGGCTGTTCGAGACCTATGCGCGCACCGATCTCGCGAGCGAAGTCACCGGGCCGCCGGCCGTTTCGGTCAATGACGGCACCACGCCGCAATGGCGGCACTCGTTCGGCGCGCCGCTTGCAGTCGGCTTTGCGCCGGCCGGTCCCGTCGCGATCACCCTCGGCACGAACGGCCCGCGCGAAGGGGCCAACCGCGCCGTGCGGTCCGAAGGCGACGTTGCGGCCGGCACCTACCTGATCGAGTTGCGCCTCACGCACACCAGCGGCACGCATATGGGCTCGATTCTTGGCCTCCCCGCACCGGAGGTGGCCGTCGGATTCTCGGACATGGGGCTGCAGCTAATGACGTCGTCCGGCGCGACGACCACGACGCATCTCGCCCAGGCCGACTATCTGCCGGGCGAGGCGGTGACGTATCTTTTGGTCCGCCATGAGGGCGGGCCGCTCTACCTGGCCCAGTTCGACGCGGCCGAGGGCGCTTTGTTCGCGGTCGCGTCGGTGCGCCGCCTGGCCGAGCGCGGCACCCCACCGCAGCGCCAGCCCGTCGCCATACCCCCGCTCGAAAGCTGGGCGGTACTGGCCAATCCGGCCGATGTGAGCGCGAAGTCGAACGGCGCGTTCAACCTGACGGGCGACGCGTCGACCTACGGCTACCAGCTGATCTCCCCCTGGATCAAGGTGCCGGCTCACCGCCGCGCGACCCTGTCGCTTCCGGTGGCGGTGCGTGCGGGAACGGTGGCGGTCGGCGTGCTGGGCGAGGATGAGCGGTGGATCCTGCCGGCGGCAGGGGCGATCACCGGCCGGTTCGAGGGCGAGCTCGCATTCGACACCGGGGTGTCGCGGAAGATCAGGATCGTCGTCGCGAACTACCAAACCGGCACGAACCTGCCGCGCACGCATTTCTCGGTCCGCCCGGGGCGTCTCTCGGTCGACGACCCGTCGCTCTACATGGACCGGCTGACCGCCTGCCAGCGCATGAAATACGGGATCGACACCGACTCCGACCGACGCTGGCTCGCGTCGAGCGGCCTCAGCTGCGATACGCCGGAGAAGCGGTAGGGCGGCGCCGAAATCTTCGGCCCGGCCGAACCTCTCCTAGAACCACGCTTCCGGAATTGTGATGATGTCGCCCGGCAGGACGCGTACGTTCGCGGTCAGGTCGCCGTCGCGCAGCAGGTCGTCCAGCCGCACGCGGAAATGGGCTTCCTTGCCGTCGACCACCCGGGTGATGCTGGCGCGGTTCCCGGCAGCGAAATCGGTAATGCCTCCGACCGAAATCATCACGTCCAGCAGCGTCATCGTCGTCCGGTAGGCGAGCGCCTGGGGCTGTGCCGCCTCGCCCACCACCCGCACCTGGTCGTTGAATGGGCCGACGAAGTTGGTCACGATCACGGTGACGATCGGATCCTGGACGAACACGCCGAGCTTCTTCTCGATGTCGCGGGCAAGCTGGGTGGGGGTCTTGTTGGCCGCAGGCAGGTCCTCGATCAGCGGCACCGAGATGCGCCCGTCGGGGCGGACCGGCACGCTGGTCGAGAGGTCGGGATTGCGCCACACGAAGATCTGCAGGAAATCGAGCGGACCGATGTGGTACTCGGTCTGCTGCGCCTTCGCCTGCTGCAGCAGCGAGGCCGAGGGCAGTTCGGGCGCCCCGCTGCAGCCCGCGAGGGCGAGCCCGGCGGCGAGAAACGCGGCGGCAATCGCGTTGAGGCTCCGGATACGAACCACGGGTCGTCCTCCCAGCTTGCAAGTTTCGCGCAAGATACGTGGCGGAATGAAACCACCGAATTCTTACGGCCTGGTTTCCCGAATGTCAAAAGACACGGTACCCGGCCAATTGCGGGAAAATCACGCTCGGCGCCTGTGCTGGCCTCGCCCGCGCGGGCCGTGTTAACACTCGCCGGGCGCGCCCGCCCGGGGCGCGAACGCCGCCGAGGGGGCCGATGGGGGCCACCGATCCATCCCGTCAAATGCCGGCCGCCGTGCGGGTCTACGGCTCGCTTTCCGCCCTCGCGGACGCCCATGGGGCATCCCTTCGCTATGGTGCCCAGCACGACCTGTTCCGCGCCCTCGAATGGTTCGAGGGGCTGGCCACACACGGCTTGCCAGCTGCCCTGGAGCCACGAATCTACGTCGCCGAGGGGGCTGCTCCCGAATCGTTCTGCGTCCTCTACTGCGCGGCCGATTCGGGCAGGCGTCGGCTTTACAGCCTGACCAGCGTTTACTCGGTGGCCTACGGGCCGGTCTTCGCGCCGGACTCGGCCGGGGGGGAGGCACCCCTTGCGGCGATCCTGGCGTTCATCCGGGCGGAACGGCCGCGCTGGCGCAAGGTGGAGTTGCGGCTTCTCGATTCGGACAACGCGGCGACGGGATGGATCGAGCGCGGCCTGTCGCGAGGCGGGTTCCGCGCCCATCGCTTCTTTCAGTACGAGAACCAGTTCATCGCGACCGCCGGTATCGGATTCGAGGCCTATTATGCTTCCCGCGCCTCGCAGGTGCGGAACACCATCCGGCGGCGCGAGCGGAAGCTGCGCGAAGGCCATACGGTCGAGATCGTGGTCGCGACCGAGGTCACCGAGACGCAGCTCGACGACTACGCGGCCGTCTACGGACAAAGCTGGAAGGACCCGGAAACCGCGCCCGGCTTCATTCGCGAGCTTTGCCGGATCGCAGGTCGGCTCGGGTCGCTGCAGCTCGGTCTCCTTTATGTCGACGGGGCCCCGGCCGCGGCCCAGCTTTGGCTGGTGTCGGGGCAAACGGCGGCCATCTACAAGCTGGCCTATGACGAGCGGTTCAAGGCGTTCTCTCCCGGCTCGATCCTGACCCGCGAGATGATGCGCCAAGTGCTCGACGAAGATCGCGTGGCGGAGATCGATTACGGGATCGGCAGCGAGGACTACAAGCGGGACTGGATGGCCGAGTTGCGCCAGCGCGTCGGGATCGAGGCATTCAACCTGTTCACCCTTAACGGCCTCGTGCTGGCGGCGCGCCAGCTCGTCGCGTCCGTGACCGCGCGATTGCACAGATTGCCATAGCCGTCAGCCCGCCTCGCCCGCGAACAGGTCGGCCAGCTCCTCGGCCAGCGCCTTGCGGTCGATCTTGCCGTTGGCGTTGCGCGGGATAACGTCGCGCACGACCACGGCGCGCGGCACCATGTAGGCCGGAAGCTCGCGCCGGCAATGATCGAGGATCGCATCCTGGTCGACGGTGGCGCCTTCGCGCGGCGTCGCCACCACGACGACGGCCTGCCCGAGCGTGGCGTGCGGCACGCCGACGACCACCGCCTCGCCCGCCGCCGCCGAGGCCAGGACGACCTGCTCGATCTCGGTCGGGCTGACCCGGTAGCCCGAGGTCTTGAGCATCGCGTCGCCGCGGCCCAGGAAATAGAGGAACCCGTCCGCGTCCATTCGCACCGTGTCGCCCGACCACACCGCCATCTCGGCGATGGGCAGTTCGCCGGGGCGGGCCGGCGCTGGGCGGAACCGCTCGGCGGTGCGTTCGGGATCGTTCCAGTAGCCGAGCGCCACGAACGCGCCGCGATGGACCAGCTCGCCCGGCTCGTCCGGGCCGCAGAGCGTGCCGTCCGGGCGGACCACGAGGATCTCGGCATTGGGCACCGCCTTGCCGATCGAGTCCGGCCGCCGGTCGATCTCCGACGGCGGCAGATAGGTGGAGCGGAACGATTCGGTGAGCCCGTACATGAGGTACGGCTTGGCGTTGGGAAATTTGGCCCGCAGCCGGTCGAGGGTGGGCCGGGGCATGCGATCGCCCGTCGTGGTGAAGTAGCGGAGCGACTCCACCGCCGCGCCCGGCCAGTCCACATCAGCAAGCTGGCTCCACAAGGGCGGCACGCCGGCGATGCCTGTGATGCGCTCGCGCGCCGCGAGGCGGGCCACGTCGCGCGGGAAGCTGTAATCGAGCAGCACGACCGCGGCGCCGACATGGAAGGCGGTGGTGAGCTGGCTGAACCCCGCGTCGAAATTGAGCGGCAGGACAGACAGGATGCGGTCCGCCGCCACGTTCTCGAGGTAGGCGCTGACCGACTGCGCGCCGGCCACCAAGTTGCGGTGCGACAGCACGACCCCCTTGGGAAGGCCGGTCGAGCCCGAGGTGTAGAAGATCGCCGCCATGTCCTGGTCGATCACGCGATGCGGCGACGCGCCGGGTTCGGCCGCATTACCGAGCGCTTCATCCCACGCGAGCCCGGTGACCGCGGGCGGCAGAAGGCCCGCCCCGTCGCCGTCGACGACGATCACCTGGCGCAGGTCGGCACAGTCGGGGAGCACGCCGGCCAGCGTCTCGAGCCGCGTTGTCGAGGTGACCAGCACGCGGACATTGCAGTCCTTGAGGATGTGCGCGACCTGGGCGGGGCGCAGCACAGGCGCCACCGGCACGAAGGCGCCGCCCGCCGCCGCTGCGCCGAACATGGCGACGACCGCCTCGGGACGCTTGTCGAGATAGACCGCGACACGCTCACCGCGGGCGAGCCCGAGCGCGACGAGGCGCCGTGCTGCCCCCTCGACCGCCGCCCACAGCGCCCCATAGGAAAGCGCGCTGTCACGATGCTTCAGCGCTTCCGCGCCCGGCGAGCGCGCCGCGCTTCGCGCCATCAGATCGGGCAGGATCAGGCTCACGCGAGGCCCCGAAAATGTCGGCAGATCATGTCGGCAGGCGCCATGGGCACGACGCGGGACGATAGCCCATCCCCCTTACGAAAACCATAAAGCGCGACGAGACAGCGCGCTCCGCCCTTCGCCGGTTCAAACGACTCCCCGGCTTGTGTATGATGGTGGGGCGACCGGACGAGTGGGGAAATCGCCATGAAGTACGTCTGCGACGCGCCCGAAAAGCGGACCTGGTTCCGCATCGAGTCCCTGCCGGAGGCCGAGCAGGAATCGGCCCTGATGAACCACGCGGTCGGCAAGCATTTCCGCCGCGAGCGCGAGGCCGCGGTCGCAGGCTACCGGCCGGCCTCGTCCGTCTTCATCGAGCAGAATATCGGGCTCGAGCGCCACGTCCAGCAGACCATGCCGCTGTTCCTCACGCTGCGCGACCGGGACGGCACCGCGCTGGTCACCGCGATGCTGCCGCCGGGTGGGCGCGACGATCCCGGCTTCCGCATCATCATCGTCGGCGAGGCCAACGCCGACCCCTATCGGGAATACCGGCCGGCGATCGAGGTGCTGGCCAGCCACTTCCACCTGACCCTCGACCGCGAGCGCTGCTTCCCCTACCGGCGGTAGCCGGGCCCGCGACAGCTACTCACGCGACTCGGTCTTGAGCGCCGCCAAAGCATCGGCGAGCGTGGGCGCGGCCGCGCGGGCAAAGCCGACGCCGCGGAGCGCCCGCCGCTTGGTCTCCTCGCAGAGCTGGCGCAGCTCGGCGCCGGAATAGCCGTCGGTCTGGCCGGCGAGCGCCTCGACGATCGCGTCGAAATCCTTGCCCTGGGGCGCGCTGCCGCCGCCGAGATGGAGGCGCAGGATGTCGCGCCGCGACGTCTCATCCGGCGGCGGCACCTCGACATGCACGCCGAGCCGGCCGGGCCGCAGGATCGACGGGTCCACCAGGTCCTTGCGGTTGGTCGCGCCGATCACGATGACGCGAGAGAGCTGCTCGAGCCCGTCGAGTTCGGCGAGGAGCTGGTTCACCACGCGCTCAGTGGTCATGGAGCCCTCGTGTGCGCCGCGGAACGGTGCGATCGCGTCGAGCTGGTCGAAGAAGATGATCGTCGGCGCCACCTGGCGGGCGATCTGGAAGACGTGGCGGACCGCCTCCTCCGACTCGCCGAGCCACTTGGTGAACAGCTCCGGCCCCTCGACGGCGATGAAGTTGATGCCGCACTCATTGGCGAGCGCCTGCGCCAGCAGCGTCTTGCCGTTGCCCGGCGCGCCGTGCAGCAGCACGCCGGTATGCGGCGTGAGGCCAGCCTCGGCGAAGACCTGCGCATGGCGCAAAGGCTGCTCCACCAAGTCGGTCAGCCGCTCCTTGATCGCGTCGAGCCCGCCGACATCGTGCCAGCTCACCTCGGGCACGCTGATCAGCGTCTCGCGCATCGCCGAGGGGTGAACCTCGCCCAGCGCCAGCTCGAAATCCTCCTTGTCGACGCGCAGGCTCGGCAGGTCGACGCGGAAAGCCGCGAGATGGTCGCGCAGCCCGAAGGTCGAGCGGCGCAGCGCGTTAAGGCCGGCCGTGCGGCAGAGCTCCATCATGTCGGCACCGACGAAGCCGTGGGTGCGCCGCGCCACCTCGTCGAGATAGTCCTGCGCCGCATCGGTCAGCGGCATCTCGCGCGTATGGATCTCCAATATCTCGCGCCGCCCGGGGATGTCCGGGGGGCCGACGAAGATCTCGCGGTCGAACCGGCCGGGCCGCCGGAAGGCGGGATCGACGGCGTCGACGCGGTTCGAGGTCGCGATGACGATCACCGAGTCGACGCGCTTCAGCCCGTCCATCAGCGAGAGGAGCTGGGTGACGGCACGGATGTCGGCATGCGCACCAGTCTCGCCCCGCTTGGGCGCCAGCGCGTCGAGCTCGTCGATGAACACGACCGACGGCGCGTGGTGCGATGCCTCGCCGAAGATGCGGCGCAGATTGCCTTCGGTCTCGCCCGCATAGGTGCCGATGATGTCGGGTCCGTTGATGTAGTAGAAGCGCGCCTCCACCTCGTTCGCGACCGCGCGGGCGAGGTGCGTCTTTCCTGCGCCGGGCGGGCCGAAGAGGATGATGCCGCGCGGCGGGTTGATGCCGAGCGTGCGGTAGACGTGCGGGAACTTGAGCGGAAGCTGGACCAGCTCGCGCACCAGCTTCACCTGGCGGCCCAGCCCGCCCACATCCTCGAACGTCACGTCGAACGCGCCCTCGGGAATGTGCGCGTCGTGATAGGCGAGCGTGACCTCGGTCTCCTCGGCGGCGAAGCCCGCGCCGTCGGGCAAATGCGCGACCTCGTAGGTGGTGCCCGCCTCGGTGCCGGGGAACGGGACGTAAAGCACCGCGCCGATCGAGAGCGGCGTGCGGTTCTTGACCAGGTAGGACTTGATATGCGGCACCAGGTCGTGCGCGGTCGAGACGTCGATCGCCGGGATCAGCTCCACCTTCGCCGCCGGGCCGAGCTCGGCCGGCTCGATCTCCACCACCTCGTTCAGATGCGCCTTCAGCGCTTGGCGCATGAACCGGTCCATGCGGACGACCGTGCGCCCCTGGTCGGTCTCGGCATCGACCGCGCCGTTGACCCGCGCCAGCAGGCTGCGCCCGCGCTCGGTGGCGATGCGGATCACGTCGTCGCTGTGCAGCCCCACCCGGTGCATCACCTCGCCGCCCAGCGCGACCGTCAGGCGGGCGCTGTCGCCGTATTCGTTCACAAGGTGATCGACGCTGGCCGAGAAGCGAACGCGCGGATGATGGTGATGGTCATGATCGTGATGGTGGTGGTCGTGGGAATCGTGGGGCATCGTCGGGAAAACTCACCTTGGTGGGGCGCGGCCCGGGCGGCGCGCTTACAGGACTTGGAGACGACGGGGCCGCCCAGGCCGAAACCCTTAGGAACCCGTGAATTCGGCCGGATAGTAGCGGATCGGAGCCGGGTCGCGCCACATCGCCCTGCCGGCGGCGGCGCGCCCGGAACCCGGCGATCAGGCCGCTTTTGGCCAGAGGCGACGGGTCGCGATGCGTGCGCCCTCGACCATCGCCTCGAGCTTGCGGTAGACGATCCGGGAATCGACCGCTCCATAACCAGCGAACGTCTCGAACCCGCAGTCGGTGGCGGCAATCACACGCTCGCGCCCCACCACGTCGGCATAGGTGCAGATGCGCTGGGCGACCAGCTCGGGATGCTCGACGAAGTTCGTGGTCGTATCGATGACGCCGGGCATCAGCACGCGGTCCTCGGGCAGGCCGACCCGGCGCCACACCTCCCACTCGTGCGCGTGACGCGGGTTGGCGCCCTCGAACGAGATCACCTGCGCCTTGGCCTTGAGCACCTCGGGCAGGATCTTTTCGAGCGGGACGTCGTGAACGTGGGGGCCTTCGTAATTGCCCCAGCACAGATGCAGTCGCACCTTCTCGGCCGGCACGTTGACCAGCGCATCGTTCAGAATCCCGATGCTTACGGCGCATTCCTTGACGAACGCGTCGTCGGTGAGATCGGCGAACACGCTCAGCCGGCCCGATGCCAGGTCGGGGCAATCGAGCTGCAGGATAAAGCCCGCGGCGACGATCGCCTCGTACTCCTCGCGCATGGCTGCGCCGACCGCGCGACGAAACTCGGCGCTGGACCCGTAGTGCACATTCGGGTGGAAGCGCGAGACGACGCCCGGCGATGCGGCGGTGACGAAGGCGGCGTGCGGCTTCGACGCGTCGACGGCCTTACGCAGGCGCGCCAGGTCGCGCTCCAGCGGCGCGCGGTCGCGCATTGCCACCGGCCCGACGCAGGCGAGAAGGCGCCGCGTCGCGGGGCCGGCCGCTGCCCCGGGTCGGCCGTAGAACTCGGGAAACTCGGCGCGCTCGGGGTTGCGCTCGACCGGCCATTCGGCGGGGTCGATCGGGCCGAAGCCCGACAGCCGCTCCTGGATGTAGGTGGCGTAGGACGACTTGCTCATCTCGCCGTCATTGACGACGTCGATGCCGATGGCGACCTGGCGCGCCACGGTTTCGGCGACCGCGCGCCCGGCCGCCGCTTCGAAGGTCGCGTCGTCCACCGTCTCACCGCGGTCGCGCCGCCTCAGCAGATCGACCATCTCCGCCGGACGCGGCAGGCTGCCGGTATGCGTCGTAAGGATGCGGTCGGTGTTGCGCTGCATGGGCTCCCTCCGCTGGCGTAAGGATGCTGCGCCGGTTTCTGCGCCGGATCAACCGGGCGGTCGCCGGACCCGATCCCGATTTGACCGGTCCAGGCGCCAGTCCCATTATCATAGGCGCAAGCTTGCCGTTAGCGGGAGACGGGAACGATGGACGGAACCGATAGCTTCACCGTGACGAGCAAGGCGGAGCTCGGGACGCATTATGCGCGCCCGACCCAGCGCGTGATTGAAAAGGAGATCGATCACGTCGATGCGAACGGCCGCGCCTTCATCGCAGCTTCGCCCTTCCTGGTGCTCGCCACCGGCGGGGCGCAGGGGCTCGACTGCTCGCCCAAGGGCGACGCGCCGGGATTCGTCCAGGTGGACGAGAATGGCAAGACTCTCATGGTCCCCGACCGCGTCGGAAACAACCGCACCGACGGGCTCAAGAACCTGATCGAGAACCCGCAGGTCGGTCTGATCTTCTTCGTGCCCGGCGCGAACGAGACCTACCGTGTCAACGGCAAGGCCCGTATCAGCGTCGACCCGGCGCTGCGGCGGCGCTTCGCGGTGAAGGGAAAGGCCCCCTCATCCGTCATCGTGGTCTCGGTCGAGCAGGCGTTCCAGCACTGCCCCAAGGCGCTGATCCGCTCCAACCTGTGGCAGGCGGGCAAGGCGCCGCGTCCCGCGAACGTGCCAACCCTGGGGGATTTCGCGGCGGCACGCGATCCCGAAATCGAGGCGGCCAGGTTCGACGCCGCCTACGCCAAGCGCCTGCCCGACGAGCTGTACTGAGATGGCGCCGGAGCGGGTTTCCCGGGCGACACCGCGCGGCATCGATCTCGCGACCGGCGCGACCATCGTCGACGCCGCGCTCGCCGACGCCCGCGCGCGCAACCTGCGCCCCATGACCATTGCGGTGCTCGATGCTGGCGGTGATCTCGTCGCATTCAAGCGCGAGGACGGCACCGGAATCCGCCGCTGCGACGTGGTAGTCGGCAAGGCGTTCGGGGCGCTGGTGATGAACCGGCCGAGCCGGGTGATCGGGAAGCTCGCGGAAGAGGCGCCAGCCTTCATCCAGTCGCTGATGGTGGCGACCCAGGGCCGCATGGTGCCGACCCCGGGCGGGGTGCTGATCAAGGACGGCGAGGGGCGCATCATCGGCGCGGTCGGATCGTCGGGCGACGATCCCGACGCGGACGAAGCCTGCGCCATCGCGGGGGTGCGCGCCGCCGGCCTTACCCCCGAGCCCGCCGAGCCCGCCGGTTAGACCGAGTTTGGCGTCATGACGCCGCGTCGGCCTTTTCGTTCTCCTCGGGCCGGCCTTCGAGCCCGCGGCGCTGGCGCGCGGCATTGGGCCCATCCGGCGGCGGCATGGTGAAGCTCGTCTCGATGCTGGTGTAGTCGAGATAGCCGAGCCGCGCGAGCGGGCGGATCTTCACCACGTCGATGCGTCCGTCGGGCGTCAGCGCGTCATCGGCGATATGCACGCCCACGACGCGCCCGATGATGACGTCCTGGCAGCTATCGTCGAGGCGCTGCGGCAAGGTTAGAAAGCTGTGCAGCCGGCATTCGAGCTGAATCGGCGACAGCTTCACGCGCGGCGGGCGGACCAGCCGCGACGGGATCGTCTCCAGCCCGGCGAGCGCCGCCTCGTCGACCTCCGGCGGGTAGACGCCCGCCGTGATGTTCACCTGCTCACGCAAATCATAGGTCGCCATGTTGATGACGAACTCGCCCGTCCGGTGGATGTTGCGCGCCGTGTCGCTGCGTGAGGTCGGCGCGAACATCACGTGCGGCGGATCGTAGGCCAGGTTCTGGAACTGGCTGAACGGCGCGAGGTTGAGCACGCCGTCGGGGCTGAGGCTCGTCACCCACGCGATCGGGCGCGGCACGCAGATCGACTTGAACGGGTTGAAGGGCAGGCCGTGGTCGTTCTTGTCCGGCTCGTAGAACATGGATTCTCCTTCGGCCTCGGCCGCTCGGGTTCGCGTTTACGCGGGTGCGCCGTCGAGGAAGGCGAGAATTTCGTCCGCAACCTCGCGGCCGCGCTCGATATGGACGCTATGTCCCGCGCCGGGGAAGCTGCGCGCCCGGGCATTGGGCAACCCTTCGGCATAAGCCTTGCCATGAGACGGCGGGACCAGCCCGTCGGCCTCGCCCCACATCACCAGGGCCGGGCCCCGATAATGGCGCAGCCGCCCGCGCAGCAGGCGATGGTGCATGTAGGGCGGGTTGAATCCGACACGGTGGGCGAAGCGGAACATGCGATAGCGCATGACGTCGCGCTCGGGCGCCAGCCGTTTGCGGGGCACCCATTCGAGCGCGACGTCGGAGTCGGACGCGGCGAACAGCATGCGGCGCAGCGCGTCGGTGTGCCGGCCGTTGAGCGGCTGCACCTCGTAGAACAGGTCGGCGATCGGCGCGCCGGGGATATAGAGCCCGCAGGCGCCGATCAGCACCAGCCGCTCGACCAGCCCGCGCGTGCGCACGGCGAGCTCCGCCGCGATCCACCCGCCGATGCCGGTCCCCACCACCGCGACGCGGTCGAGCCCGAGCTGCTCGATCGCCTCGACGACGTGGAAGACGGCATCGTCGACCGCCATCGCATCCTCGTCCTCGTCGGACCCGTTGCAGCCCGCATGAGCGGGCGCGATGACGCGGTGGCGCGTGGCAAGACGGCGATGGAACTCCTGCCACTCGTCCGTCGCGCCGTGGATGTCGATGAAGTCATGAAGGTAGAGAATTGGCGTACCCTCGCCGATTTCAGCGAGGGCCATCTTGCGCCCGCCGGGCAGGGTGACCAGCGCGGCCGTCATGCCACTTCCGTCTCGGCGAGCTCGGGATATTGCCGGGCGAACAGCTTGGCCGACTCGGCGCGCAGGTAGGGTGCCACCTCGGTCGCGAACAGGCGCATGCTGTTGCGCACCACCGCGTCCGGCATGTTGCCGAAATGGAACTGGACCAGGAAGTTTCCCACGCCGGCCTGCTCGATCAGCGCCCAGAGCTTATCGCGCACCGTCTTCGGGCTGCCGACGATGATCGAGTTCCAGTTCTCGAGCTCGTCCCAGTCGGCGACGTCGCCGAGCATCTTGCCGTCGCCCGACCCGAACCGTCCGATCGCCGCCTCGTAGGAGGCTGGCGAGACCGACGGGGCGCCCGGCCCGGCGGTGAGGAAGCGCCCCGCGCGGCGCAGATGGCCATGCAGGCACTTCTGGAGGAAGTACCAGATGCCCTCGCGCGATTCCTGGCGCGCCTTCTCGTCCGTCTCGCCGACATGGACCGAGATCAGCACGCCGAACCGGAATGGGTGGTAGGTACCGCCGAACGAGCGGATGGCCTCCGAAAAGCGTTCGACCGTGGCGCGGGTCGCGGCGCCGTGCGCGCGCGACGACAGGAAGTAGGCGTAGCCGCGCCGCGCGGTCTCGACGATGGTCTCGCGGCTGTTGCCGCCCGGAATCCAGATCGGCGGGTGCGGGCGCTGCACGGGCAGCGGCCAGCAATTGGCGTAGCGCAGCGGGTAGTGGCGGCCCTCGTGCGCGAACGGGCCGGGCTCGGTCCAGGCGCGGGCGATCAGGTCAATGCCTTCCCAGAACTGGGTGCGCGCCTGGGGCTGCGGCACGTCGTAGTTGAACGCCTCCTGCCCCGCCCCCACCGCGAAGCCGCAGATCATCCGCCCGCCGGTCATGTTGTCGAGCATGGCGTACTCCTCCGCGACCCGCATCGGGTTGGAGCGAAGCGGCAGGAGATTCCCGATCACCGCGATCTTGACGTTCTTGGTGCGCTGGGCGAGCGCGGCGGCGATCAGGTTGGGCGACGGCATCAGCCCGTAGATCGTCTGGTGATGCTCGTTGACCGTGACGCCGTCGAAGCCGAGCTCGTCGGCATAGGCGAGCTGGTCGATATATTCCTGGTAGAGGCCCGCCGCGCGCTCGCGGTCCCACAGCGCGTTGGGCGCCTTGATCCAGCCGGTTTCGTATTGCTCCTCGAAATCGTCCGGCAGATACGGATACGCCATGAAGTGCCAGCAGAACAGTTTCGCCGAGAGCGGCTCGTGCGCGACCGCGACCTTCGCGTCATCCATGCCCGTTCTCCGTCACCGGGCGCCGAACCGCTGGGCGGTGTGGAGCGCGATGCCCGGCCGCCCGGTGCGGTGCGATTGCGCCACCAGCGCGCGCTGGTACGGCTCGGCGATGACCGGGGTGTGGCGCGGCGGGTTGTCCGGCCCGTGGCAGGTGCGCAGGCAGCCGATCTCGGCCGCGCCCTGCGGCGAGATGAAATAGGCGGCCGACACGCGCGCCCGGCCGGCGAAGTTCACCGCGCGATGCAGGTTGGAGGTGTAGAGATCGTTGGTCGACATGGCGAACAGGTCGCCGATATTGATCACGAACGTGCCGGGAATCGGCGGTACGTCGATCCATTCGCCATCCGCGTTGCGCACCTCGAGCCCGCCGGTCGCGTCCTGCTGCAGAATGGTGAACGAGCCGTAGTCGGTGTGGGGCGAGAAGCTCCACTGGTTCTCCTTGAGCTCACCCGGCAGGACCGGCGGGTAGTAGTTGAGCGCCAGCGTCGCGCCGGGATGGCGGTAATGCGCGTCGAGCTCGTCCTCCTCGAGACCGAGGCTGAGCGCGAGGGCACGGGCCAGCGCCTGGGCCAGGGAGGTGCGCTTTTCGATCTGGTCCTCGAGGCAGGCACGGAAACCGGGAAGGTCGCGCTCGTCCGGCCATTGCGCGTGGCCGGCGTTGTAGCGGCCGACCTCTGGCTCGCCGGGAATCACGTCGCGCGAAATGAACAGGCGCTCCTTGACGTCGCCGGCCTTGTCGGGATTGTTCTCGGGATCGCGCCCCCCGGCCCGCATGAAACCCTGCTCGTGCGGGCTGAGACGGCACTCGATCTTCATTTTCTTGGCAAGCGGCTGCTCGAAGAAGCGTCGGACCTGCTCCTCGAACGCATTCATCTCGGCCGGCGATATGCCGTGGCCTGTGATATAGAAAAACCCGATATCCACGCAGGCCGCGCGGATTTCAGCCGCCACGCGCCGGCGCTCGGCAACCGTCCCGCCCGCCACGAACGGCGCGACGTCGATGACCGGCAGGGTCTCGAGCGCCGTCCGGCGCACCCCGTGCCCGTCATCCGTGCGCAGATAGCGATTGTCAAAATCGGCGAACGCGCCGACATCGCCATCCTTGATCAGCTCGACCATCGACGTCTCCCGCGAGATCGGCCAGATGGTATCGCCGATCGGCGCCCGGGCCAAGCTCAGCCCAGCTACCGGGCCCCTCTCCGCTCAGCTTCCCGGCTTCTGGAACAGGCGCTTCACCTCGCGCGCGGCGAAGCGCCAGCCGGCCGGCGTCCGCACGTACTTGTCGTGCCATTCGCCCATGCTGAACGGCGCCTCGAGCGGGAGAGGGAATCGTGGTGCGGTGGTGCCGGGATCATTCTGATAGGTGATGTAGTAGGAAACACCCTCGGCATGGTCGCCGTCGATGACGGTGACGTGCGTGTTGACCACGAGGTGGCGCATCACGGTGGTCGGAGTGGCGCGATCGAACGAGGCACGAATTTGCTCGCGCCCCGTATAGAGCTTGCCGCCGCGAAGCCACGTCGCATCCGGCATCCACAGCTCGTCGACCGCCCGGTCGTACTCGCGGTGATCGTCGAGATGCACCAAGGCGATCACGAGATCGCGGCAATCCTCGATGATCGCCCGTCGCTCTGCTGCGTCCATCCTGCCCTCCCCCTCAGAGACCGGCGGCGACGTTCGCGATCTCCGCGCGGAAGGCGGTGAGCACCTTGGCGCCACCCGGCGTCGTGCTGCCCCAGCGGTCGAGCACCTTCTCGACCTCGCCCTTCCACTTGGCGTATTCGGCTGGCGGCAGGGAGACCACCTTGTGGCCAGGCTTCTTCTCGATCAAAGCGCGGGTCGCGGCCTGCGCCTTGTCCCACCACTTGCCGGCGTCGCGGCTGACCTGCTCGCCGGAGTTCGCATCGAGCGCCTTCTTCGCCGCATCGGACAGCGACTCGTACTTTTTTTTGGTCATGAAGATCATCGCCGGAGCGCCGCCGAACGGCACGTCGATGTGGTAGTGCGTCACCTCATCCAGCTTGAAGGGCGAGAAGGCCGTCCATGGCATCAGCACCCCGTCGACCACGTGACGCTGCAGGCCGGAGAACATCTCGCCCACGTTCAGGGTGATCGGCGTGGCGCCCAGCGCCGCGACCACCTCCGCCGATACCTTGGAGCCCGCGCGGAACTTCAGTCCCTTCATGTCGGCGAGGGTCTTGACCTCCTTGGACGCCAGGTGGATGCCGGACTGCGGCAGGCTCATCAGGATCAGCGGATGCAGGTCGGCGTACTCCTTGCCGAACACGCCCTTCTCGTACAGCCGCCAGTACGCCGTGGACGCGTATTCCGACTTGTCGGCGACGAACGGCAGGGCGTTCACGTCGGTCGTGACGAACTTGCCGGTGAAGTAGACCGGGATGGCCCAGGCGATCTGCGCCACGTCGGACATCACCCGGTCGAGCACGTTCAAATTGTTGGCGAGCGCATATAGCGGAAAGCTCTGCACGTGGAGCGCGGCCGGAGCGGCAGCATTGACGCGCGCGACCCACGGATCGACCAGCTCACGGCTGACATTGGCCATCGGCGGATTGAGCGTCGCGAACTTGAGCGTGACGGGCTCGGCGGCCCGGGCCACCCACGGCGCGGACGCGACGAGCAACGCACAGGCGAAAACGCGGGCGAACTTCATGGACGAACCTCCATCGGTGACGGCTTCCATTTCTATCGGCGCGACGAAAGCTGCATCGGCAGCTCGGTGCCGAGTCCCATGCGCCGGGCCCGGTTCCAGCACATCTCCGCAACTGCGATGTCCTGCAGGCCGGAGCCCGTCGATTTGTACATCACGATATCTTGCGGCGACCGCCGCACCACCGCCTTGCCTTGAACGAAATCGGCGAGCGAGACGGTCTTTTCGGCGGCGTCGACCCCCGCGTTGCGGGCGGCGACCATGTCGCCGGTGCCTTCCAGCACTTCTTCGATACCGTCGGCCACGATGACGCGCGCGCGGCGCACAACCTCGGGGTCGATCTCGACATGCTCGGGCAGGCTGGCCCCGATCGAGGCGATGGTTGTGCCCGGCGCCAGGTCCTTTCCGAACAGGACGGGCGAGCCGTCCGGCGTGCGCGTCGCCGCGATCACCAGCGTCGCGTCGCGCACCGCCTCGGCCGACGACGCAACTTGCTTCGCCTCGATGCCGGCGTTCTCCTTCGCATAGCGGCAGAAGGCTTCGCGGTGTTCCGCGTTCGGACTGAACACGCGGCAGACGCCGACCTTGCGGATATGTGACAGCGCGACGATGTGGTGGCGCGCCTCCTCGCCCGAACCGAGCATCGCCATGACCGGAATGTCCTGCGGCGCCATCCGGTCGAGCGCGACGCAGGTGGTGGCCGCCGTGCGCGTGCCGGTAATACGCCGCCCGTCGATCAGGCAGACGAGCGCCGCCGTCTCCTGGTCGAGCAGCGGGATCACATAGCGGACGTTGCGCCTGGACGACATGGCGAACAGCTTGGTGCCCATCAGCCGCCCCCTCGGCGAGATGGCGACGAGCGAGCGCATCCAGATCGGCCCCCTGCGGGCCAGCACCCGCTCCGGCGCCATCGCGGGATCGGTGAAGGCACCATAGGCTTCGGCCAGCGCGGCGATGGCCTCGTCCCAGTCGAACGCGCGGCCGACATCCTCGTCGGACAGAAAGTATGTCGGAGGGAGGGCGGACGGATCGGGCATCGCAAACCAGAGGATTGGACTCAACGCTATCCATCGCCGCCCGATCGGTCAATCGCGCTTGATCAGCATTGTGAACGTGTCGTGAACCCCTTTCCCCCTCTGCCCCATGCTGTGACAAAGCGAAGGCCGGAGGGCGCCGGCGATGAAATTCCATCGGCGCGAACGATCTCTCCACGGTGACGTGCGGGACAAACTGCCCCGGTGACGGGCCACGGCAGAGGGTGGGGATATGAGCCGTCGGCGGCAGGCGCCAGCGGGATCCCGGACCGACTCCTATCTGGAGGTCGCGCATCTTGAACAGGACCTGATCGCACGGTCGGTGCGTGGCGGAATCGTCACCATCGCCATGCAGGCGGCGAAGGTGGTGGTCCAGACCGGCGCCATCGTGGTGCTGGCCCGGCTGCTCGCACCCGAGGATTTCGGCCGCTTCGCCATGGTCGCCGCGTTCCTCGCCGCGCTCGAGCTGTTCAAGGACCTTGGCCTGTCGACGGCTACCGTGCAGCGCCGCGAGATCGGGGCACGCCAGATCGACACGCTGTTCTGGCTCAACGGCGCGCTCGGGCTCGCCGCAACGGCCGTGATGGCGGGACTCGCGCCGATCCTCGCCTGGATCTATGGCGAGCCCATCCTGCTCGCCATTACGCCCGCCCTTGCCGTCGGCTTCCTGTTCACCGGGATCGCGGCCCAGCATCTCGCCCTGCTGCGGCGCCAGATGCGCTTCAGCCTTCTCGCCTATATCCAGATGGGCGCCGAAGTGGCCGGCCTCGCGGCCGCCGTGGCCTCCGCCTTTGCCGGGGCGGGCATCTGGGCGCTGGTGATCCAGCGCCTGACCTGGGCCGCGGCGATCGCCGCGGCAGCCTGGATCGCCTGCGGTTGGCGGCCCGGCCGGCCGGGACCGTTCGCCGAGGTGCGCAGCTTCGTCGCATTTGGCGGCAACGCCACCGCCGCGATGATCGTGAGCTACCTCGCCGCCAATCTCGATGCCGTGCTGATCGGATGGCGCTACGGCGCGGTGTCGCTCGGGCTGTATGAGCGCTCGCAGAAGCTGCTGCTGCTGCCGGTGCGCAACCTCAACATGCCGCTCGGGACGGTGATGGTCACCGCGCTGAGCCGGCTGGACAAGCAACCGAAGCGCTATCGCGCGGTGTATCTCGCCGCGGTCGAGCAGGTCGCCATGCTGTTCGCGCCGCTGGGCGCGCTGCTCGCCGCCGCCGCGGGCCCGGTAATCGTTCTGGTGCTGGGCCCACAATGGGGCAACGCGGCGCCGATCCTCGCCTGGATGGGCGCGACGACGGTGTACGTGCCAGCCACCTATGCGTTGAGTTGGCTCTATCTCAGCCAGGACCGCACGCCGGAAATGCTGCGCGCCGGCATGGTCGGCGCCGCCCTTGCCGTCGCCGCAATCCTGTGCGGGCTGCCGTTCGGGGCGGCGGGTGTCGCCGCCACCCTCGCCGTCAGCGGCATCGCGGTACGGGCGCCGATCCTGTTCCACTTGGCCGGGCGGCGGGGCCCGGTGCGCACGCGCGACTTCTACACCATCCTCGCGACCCCGGCCGCGGCGGCCCTCGCTTCGGGGCTTGCGGTGCATGCCACCCGCCAGGTCCTGCCCGGCCTGCCGCTGGGCGTCGAAGTCGCCATTTTGACCGCTATCGCGGTCGCAGTCGCCCTGGCTGTCTATATGGTGATCCCGCGCGGACGCCAAGCCCTGCGCGGAATCCTGCGGCTTCCCCGCCTGATGCGGCACAACCCCGCTGCCGACCCGGGCACCTCGACCGCGCCCGCACAGCCGCAATGACTCCGGTCACCCACAAGACATGGAGAAACCACGTCGGCGGTGCGGCGATCCAGTGTCGAATGAGAGGTTCGCCGTGAGTCCAAAATATCCGGTACGGCAATGCGAATAGTCGACCTGGACGAGCAGCGCGATGGCAATACGGCGGTCGCTACGGCGCGAATCCTGCCGACGTGCACCGATTTGCCGCTCACGCTGCGTTTCGCCT
Organism: uncultured Alphaproteobacteria bacterium; assembly: GCA_963817535.1. Taxonomy (GTDB): domain Bacteria; phylum Pseudomonadota; class Alphaproteobacteria; order MPNO01; family DASWLB01; genus CAWGHZ01. Next base: position 200,501 of record CAWFOW010000011.1, on the reverse strand, counting down.
TTGAAGGTGTAGACGGTCCACTCGACGGGCTCGGCGACGCGCTGGCCGTTGCGCTGCTGGCGCCGGCAATGTTCGAGGGCGAAGCGCTCCATATCGAGGGAGCCGTCTCAAATGCGCTTCTCGACAATCTTCAACAGGCACAGGCGGTGCTCTCGACCTGGTATGACTTTCTCACTCCGATCGAGGTATCGGCCGATCTTGTCGAACCGTCGAACGTCGACGCGTGCGCAACGGGCATTGCGGCCTGCTTCACCGGTGGCGTCGACAGCTGGTACTCGCTGCTGAAACATCAGAGCCGGATCAGCCACCTGCTCCTCGTTCGAGGATTCGATATCGGGCTCGACAATGACGTGCTGTGGGATGACACGCGGTACCGTGCCCAGGTCGTGGCCCGAAGCCTCGGCATGCGTCTCATTACCTGCACGACCAATTTGCGACCGATCGCAGACAAGCGGCGCTCGGGATGGGGCCGGACATGCGAGATCGATTTCTGGGGTCGTTGCCTGCATGGCGCGGCGATCGCTTCGGTCGCCCTCACAATGCGCCACGACCTTCGCGAACTGATCGTACCGGCGAGCCACACTTACGCCCACATCTTTCCATGGGGCTCGTCGCCGCTGCTCGACCCGCTCTGGTCGAACGGGCATCTCACCGTGCGGCACGACGGGTGCGAGGCGGGCCGGCTGGAAAAGACCCACAAGCTGGCGGCGCACCCGCTCGCCCTGGAAACGCTCCGCGTATGCTTCGCCGACACGTCCAGCTATAATTGTGGCAAGTGTGAAAAGTGCCTCAGGACAATGATGGCGCTTCGTGCTTGCGGCGCCCTCGACCGCGCCCGGACCTTTGCCGCGCCGCTCGACCTGGGCCGCGTCCACCGCCTCCGGGTGCCCAGCCAAGCCTGGAGCTACTACGAGGAAATTGTGGCAGCCGCACGACGCTCCGGCGACCACGCGTTGTGGCGAGCGGCAGAGGTGGCAATCGGACGCTCATTCTCGGTCCGCCATGCCGTATCGGTGGTCCGGGGCGCTGCGGGAAGCGGCTGGTGGCGCACGATGAAACCGCGCCTGACCCACCTGGCCGGGACCGAGATTGCAAAAGTTCCGTCGCTTAGCCGCAACGTCGAAGAATAGCGCTGGGGGTCATACGCTCGACCACGATCCCGGGATCGTCGCCCACGAACGTATCGACCGCCTTACGGCACCCCCCGTAATCGTTATAGTCGTCGAGCACGATCCGCGCGCCCGGCGCCAGGCGATCGCGCAGCGACGCGAGGCAGTAGGTCACCGGCGCATACCAGTCGCAGTCGATATGGGCGAAGGCGACCGGGCGCGTCTCCGCGGCGTCCAGCGTCTCCTCGAACAGCCCGCGATGCAGCACGATGCGCCGCCCGTCGACGGGCCGGTCGAGTGCTGCGAACGTGGCGCACACACGCTCGTAAAGATCGCCGAGATAGCCGTAATAGGTCTCGCCGCCGATTCCCGGCGAAGTGCCGCCACTGATCTGCCCGTACCGTGTATGGGCGTCGGCATCGTCCTCAGGCCCGGGCGGCGGGATCGTGCCGAACACGTCATAGCCATGGAACGCAGCGCGATCCGGCATGTTAGAGGCGATCAGGACCGCTGAGCCCCCAAGGGCCACACCGAACTCGAGAAAATCGCCAGGCACCCCCTCCCGCCGGACCTCGCGCAGCGCACTCTCGAGCGCATGCAGCTTGGCCGGCGACAGATAGGTCAGGTTGGCTCGGCGGACCCGGCGCGCCAGCGGAGAGAGGCGCGCGGCCTCGATCGCAAGGGTCAGACCGCCGAGAATGGCGCGCCCTCCCGCCGCGCGAGGATCGCCCTGACCTGATCGAGAACCCCCAGACCTGTCGATTCGCTCGGAATTAGCAGCAGCCCGGCGCGCCGTGCCGCCGCGCCCCAGGCGGGGACACTGGTCACGCAGCAGATGACGATGGCCATAACCAGGCCCGACAGCAGCGGCGCGTTCCACCAAAGGGTCTCCGGCGTAAAGCGCCAGATCACCGCGCCCATCGCCAGCGCGGCCAGGGTGTGCGGACCGAAGGCGCGCATCGCGGTGCCGACCGCAATGCCCCTGCTGCCGCGCTGCTGTCCGCCCCAGCCCGTCCCGCGGCCGGTCAAAATGCTGAGCACGAACCAGCTATGCGACAGCATCACGATCGGGGCAAGCAATGTGGAAAACACGCTTTCCACCACGACGCTGAACGCGAGACGCGCGGCGCCGCCATGCGCTCGGACGGCGACGGGGTCGCGGAACAGTGCCAGCACCGACAGTACCTTCGGGCCGAACAGAAGCACAAGGGTCGCGCCGACCAGCGTGACCAGCGCGACCGTGTGCGAGATCGGCCAGGCAAGGACGGGGTAGCGGCCGACATAGGTGACGCGCGCCACATGCTCGACGCTGAGCGCCTCCGCGGTCGAGACGACGAGCAGCAGCAGCCACAACGGCGACGACAGGTAGCTCATGACGCCCAACGCAAAATGCAGCCGGCTCGGCATGCGGAAGCCCTGGGCGAAGATCAGTCTCATATGCTGCAAGTTGCCCTGGCACCAGCGCCGGTCGCGCTTCAGATGGTCGAGCAAAGTGGGCGGCGATGCCTCGAAGCTGCCGCCGAGCGCTGGGGCGAGCCAGACCTCCCACCCGGCGCGCCGCAGCAGGGCGGCCTCGACGAAGTCGTGGCTCATGATCTCGCCGCCGAGCGGAGGCCGACCTGGCAGCAGCGGCAGCCCGCAATGGCGCATGAACGGCGCAACGCGGATGATTGCGTTGTGTCCCCAGTAGTTGCCATCCGGCCCCTGTAGCGCCGCCAGCCCCGCCGCGTAGATCGGACCGTAGACGCTCGAGGCGAATTGCTGGATGCGGGCGAACAGCGACTCGCCGCCGACCAGCGACGGCGGAACCTGGATCAGCGCGGCCCGCGGGTTCGCGTCCATCATCGCGACAAGCTTCGTCAGCGTGCCGCCGGTCATCAGGCTGTCGGCATCGAGCACGACCATGTAGTCGTAGAGTGCGCCCCAGTTCTCGCAAAAATCGGCGATGTTTCCGCTTTTCCGCCCGATGTTGCGGGCGCGATGGCGGTAATAGACCTGCCCTGCATCGGCATCCCCGCCGCGAAGGTGACGCCAAGCCGCCTCTTCGGCAGCACGGCATGCGGGGTCGGTCGAGTCGCTGAGCACGAAGAAATCGAACGCGTCGAGCGCGCCCTCCTGCCGCAGGGATTCGCGCATTGCGCGCAAGCCGGCGAACACCGAATTCACGTCTTCGTTATAGACCGGCATCACGATCGCGGTGCGCGACCGCGTGGCGGCCGCGCAGTTTGTCGACAGTGGCACGACTCGACCCGACCGCCTTCGCACATACGTCCCGAGGCACGCGATCCAAAACGATGCCGTGATCCAGGCAAACAAGACCGAGAACAGGACAAGCAGAAGGCTTTCCAGCGCCGTAAACCCGTCCACCCTCAGGATGGCCCAGAGGCGGGCGGTCGCAGCGCTTGTGGTGGCCACGACCAGACCCAGGAACAGCCAGCGCCGGAGCGCGATCCTGCGATCATTCATCGACGTACGCGGATTGCCGCGACAGCGACCGGCATCGCGGCGTGTGGCCGCATCGTCACCAACCGCACCATGGCGACCCCGATGCGGCCCGGCGTCCAGAACTCGATCCTCTGGACCGGCATGCCGGCGGGGCAACGCGGCGGCGTGGCGGCCGTGCTGTCGATCCGGTCCGGCGGTCCGTCGTCCAGATCCGCGTCGACGATCGAATTTCGCTGATGCTCCCTCACCATGATGGGACTTCTCCTAATCCGTTCCCGCGCGCACGCAATGTGGTCAATCGATGATCGGAACTTTTCGTGCGGTGCAACGTCATTGCACTGCGCCGAATGCACTCGACATCCCGAACGTGCGCAGGACCGCACCGGTTCCGTACGCGGACGTGCGACAGATGCTCGCGACGATCCCGGAATGCGAGGCGTGCTTGCCGGGCGGGGTCCTGTGCCCACGTGCGCCGGCGCAGTGATCGTGTTCGAACCAGGGATCGACATGCCGACGTTCAGCCGCCGACGCTTCCTCGCCATCAGCGCGCCGTGGGCGCTTGCCATCGCCGGCCTTGGCGCCCTGCCCGCGCGCGCCGCACTGGGCAAGGGGCGGTTCGGCCCGCCGCACCCGTTCAACCTGGATCGGCTCAAAGGTCAAGCCCAGGCGCTGGCGGCGAAGCCTTACGTTGCATCGCCACCGCCCGTGCCAAAGCTGATCGAGTCGATCGATTTCGACGTCGTACAGAAGATCAAGTTCCGCTCCGACCGCGAGCTTTGGCCGAACGGTGCGGGCCCCTTTCCAGTCCGCCTGTTCCCGCTCGACAGGTTCAATGCATTGCCGGTGCGCATATACGGGATCGAAGACGGCGTCGCGCGCCAGCTCATCTATTCGCCCGACGATTTCGATTTCGGCAACACCGATCTGGCGGCCAGGCTGCCCGCTGATGTCGGCTATTCGGGATTTCGCGTTATGAACGGCCCGGAGGCCGCAACGGACTGGCTGGCCTTCCAGGGGGCGAGCTACTTCCGGAGCGCCGGGGCCGAAAACCAGTACGGGGCTTCGGCACGCGGCGTCGCGGTCAACACCGCACTGTCGACCACCGAGGAGTTCCCCCGCTTCGTCGCGTTCTGGCTGGCCGAGCCCGACCGGTCGGGAAACGCCATTACGATATACGCGCTTCTGGATGGGCCGAGCCTTACCGGCGCCTACCGGTTCGACGCCACCAAGGAAACGGGCGCGATCATCGACGTGTCGGCGGACCTGTACTTCCGATCGGACATTGCCCGCCTGGGCATCGCGCCCTTGACCAGCATGTACTGGTACGGCGAGAACAACCGGCGCCTGGCCACCGACTGGCGGCCGGAGATCCATGACAGCGACGGGTTGGCGCTGTGGACCGGCATGGGCGAGCGGATCTGGCGCCCGCTGGTGAACCCGCCCGTCGTTCAGACCAATTCCTTCGCCGACGTCAACCCGCGCGGTTTCGGCCTGATGCAGCGTGACCGCGCGTTCGATGACTACCAGGACGACGGCGCTTTCTACAACCGCCGCCCAAGCATCTGGATCGAGCCGAAAGGCGATTGGGGCGCCGGCGCGGTGCAGCTCGTCGAAATCCCCACCGACGACGAGATCCACGACAACATCGTCGCCTACTGGCACGCGGCGCGCGAGATCAAGGCAGGCGGAACCATGCCGCTCGCCTACAGGTTGCACTGGAGCAACGACAATCCGTTTCCGCCGGCAAGCATCGGGCGGGTGGTCGCCACGCGCATCGGGCACGGCGGCATTCCCGGCGCATCGACGCACGACGATCGGGAGAAGTGGAAATTCGTGGTCGATTTCGAAGGTGGTGTGCTCACCGACATGGCCGCCCGGTTCGACGTGACGCCGGTGGTCGTCGTGTCGCGCGGGTCCGTCGACAACGCCTATGTCATCAAGGTGGTCGGCACCAAACGGTGGCGGGCGCTGTTCGATGCACGCATCGCGGGTCCGGACCCTGTGAATTTGCGCCTGTTCCTCCGGCTTGGGACCAAGACCCTCACCGAAACCTGGCTCTACCAGTTCTTCCCGCCCCGCTGACGGCAGGCCTTCTGTCCCATTCATGACGCGGGGCAATCACGTTCTGGTCACTGGAACAAAGCGGTCCCCGGCCGCTCTTATTGAAGGGCGGCGCGATGGCCTTCACCGGGCCACGCGCCGCGGTTTGCGCGGTGAAGGGGCGGATGGCACGGTCGATGGCGGAGGTCGAAGCGGAAGCCGAGGTAGCACGTCTTGACGGGCTCCGGATCGGCATCTCCAGCGTCTTCGGCGACCCGCTCGACCCGCGCACCTGGTCCGGCGCGCCTAGTAACCTGGCCGCAGCGTTGCGTCGGCTCGGTGCCGAGGTGGTCGGCATCGATTCTGGCTTCCGGCCGCACCAGAAATATCTGTTCGCGATCGACGTTCTGCGCCGCGGCGGGGCCCCGCTCGAAGGCCAGCATGTGCGGCGCGATGCGGCGGCCCGCAGGCACGGGGCGCGCACGGTCGCACGGATGGCTCAAGCACACCGCCTCGACGCGGTGCTGCATACCGGCACGTTCGACCTGCCGGCCATCGAGGCAGATGGACCGCCCCACTACCTCTATTGCGACCATTGCTGGTCGCTTGCGCTGCGCCATCTCCACGGCGCGGAACGGCTCGGCGCCGGCTATCTCCGCCGCGTCGAGGCGCAGGAGCAGGAGTTGTATGACGGGCTCGCCCATATCTTCACGTTCGGCGGCTATGTACGCGACGAGCTGACCACCCATTACGGTGTCGCCCCGGAACGCGTGACGGTCGTGGGATCGGGCATGGGACCCGTCGCGCCGTACCATGGCCCCAAGGACTATTCGGCCGGCACGCTGCTCTTCGTCGCCAAGCACCTATTCGTCGAAAAGGGCGGCCCGTTGTTGGTCGAGGCGTTCCGCCGGGTGCGTGCGGCGCGGCCCGAAACGCGGCTTCGCATCGTCGCAAGATCCCCATCCGACGCGCTTGCCGCAGAGCCGGGCATCGAGTTCTACGACTTCCTGCCGTGGGAGGGGCTGCAAGCGCTCTACCGCGAGGCGGCGCTGCTGGTGCAGCCGATGCTGAACGATCCCTGGGGCCAGGTCTATCTGGAGGCGCTGGCGTCGCGCACCCCGGTCGTGGGCCTCGCCCGCAACGGCCTGCCCGAGATCATCGGCAACGGGCGCTACGGCTTCCTGGTGGCGGAGCCCGATCCGGACGCGCTGGCGGAGGCGATCCTCGCCGCCCTTGGCGAGCCCGAACGACTCGCCGCGATGGGAGCCGCCGGCCAGCAGCATGTCGCCGCATCCTACTCCTGGGATCACGTCGCCGCGCGCATCGCCGCGGAGATGACGCGTCAGCCGGGCGGAACCTTGTCCCGCCGCGGCAGTTCAATCGAGGACCGCAGGGCGGCCGCGCAACCGCCGCCCATTCGCGAGAGGAGTACGTCATGGGCAGCAAGGTCGCACTGATCACCGGGGTCACCGGCCAGGACGGCGCCTACCTCGCCGAGCACCTGCTGGGCAAGGGCTACCAGGTGCACGGCGTCAAGCGCCGGTCGTCGTCGTTCAATACCGGCCGCGTCGACCACCTGTATGTCGACCCGCACGAGGAGGACGTGCGCTTCCGCATGCATTACGGCGACTTGACGGACGCGATGAACCTGGTGCGGTTGATCCAGGAGGTCCAGCCCGACGAGATCTACAATCTTGCGGCGCAGAGCCACGTGCAGGTGAGCTTCGAAACGCCCGAATATACCGGCAACGCCGATGCGCTCGGCACGCTGCGCCTGCTCGAGGCGATCCGCGTGCTAGGGCTATGCGACAAGACGCGGTTCTACCAGGCCTCGACGTCGGAGCTGTTCGGCAAGGCCCAGGAGATCCCGCAGCGCGAGACGACGCCGTTCTATCCGCGGAGCCCCTACGCCGCAGCGAAGCTGTACGCCTACTGGATCACGGTGAACTACCGCGAGGCGTACGACATCCATGCCTCGAACGGCATCCTGTTCAACCACGAGGGCCCGACGCGCGGCGAGACGTTCGTCACCCGCAAGATCACCCGCGCCGTCGCCGCCATCGAGCGCGGCGTGCAGGACCGGCTCTATCTGGGGAATCTCGACTCGAAACGCGACTGGGGCCACGCGCGCGACTATGTCGACGGGATGTGGCGCATCCTGCAGCAGGACAAGCCGGACGACTACGTGCTGGCGACCGGCGAGGTGCATTCGGTCCGCGAGTTCGTGGCGTACGCGTTCGACTATATCGGCCGGCCGATCGAGTGGACCGGGCACGGCGTTCAGGAAACCGGCCGTTGCGCGCGTTCGGGCGAGGTGCTGGTCGCGATCGACCCGGCCTTCTTCCGCCGCACCGAAGTCGACTATCTGCTGGGCGATCCATCGAAGGCACGGGAGAAGCTCGGCTGGCGTCATACGATCGGCTTCCGTGAGATGGTGGCGCAGATGATCGACGCAGACCGCGTCCTGCTCACGCGCAACCGCTACTACAATGCTTAGTCCAGCCCGCTACGACCTCGCTGGCAAGAAGGTCTGGGTGGCGGGCCATACCGGCATGGTGGGCAGCGCGCTGGTCCGCCGGCTCGAGCGCGAGGACTGCGAGATCCTGACCGCGACGAGTCGCGAGCTCGATCTGCGCCGCCAGGCCCGCGTCGAGGCCTGGCTTGCCGGAAACCGGCCCGACGCCGTGTTCCTCGCCGCCGCCACCGTCGGCGGAATCCATGCCAACGACACGCGGCCGGCCGAGTTCCTCTATGACAATCTGATGATCGCGACCAATGTGATCGAGGCGGCCCGCCGTACCGGCGTCCGGAAACTGCTGTTCCTCGGCTCGTCCTGCATCTATCCAAAATATGCCGCGCAGCCGATCCGCGAAGAAGAATTGCTGGAGGGCCAGCTCGAGCCGACCAACGCGTGGTACGCCATCGCCAAGATCGCCGGCGTCAAGCTTTGCCAGGCCTATCGCCGCCAGCATGGCTGCGACTTCATTTCGGCGATGCCGACGAACCTGTATGGGCCGGCCGACAATTTCGACGTCACGTCGGGCCACGTCATCGGCGGGCTGATGGCAAAGGCGCGCGCCGCCCGCGAAGCCGGCGAGCGCGAGCTGGAGGTCTGGGGCACCGGCCGGCCGCGGCGCGAGTTCCTCTATGTCGACGATGCGGCCGATGCCTGCGTGCACCTGATGAGGTGCTATTCGGACGAGATGCACATCAATGTCGGCACCGGCACCGACGTCTCGATCGCCGAGCTGTCCGACATGATCCGCGAGATCGCGGGCCTGCCCGGCCCACTCCGGTTCCGCACCGACATGCCCGACGGCACGCCGCAGAAGCTTCTCGATGTTACGCGCCTCGATGCGCTCGGCTGGCGCGCCTCGACCTCGCTTGCGGAGGGGCTGCGCCGGACCTGGGCGGCCTTCACCCGCGAGCCCGCCACCGAGCACGCGTGACGGTGTGCGCGATGGCACCGGTCCGGCTCCTGATCACCGATACCGTCGCGCTGAACACCGGCGACGCGGCGATCCTTCTGGGTGCGCTGCGTGCACTCAAGGCGTCGTTCGGTCCCGACACGAAGTTCGAGATCGCCGATCTGCAGCCCGCCGCGGCCCGGCGCTACTATCCCGAACTCACGTTCCGACCCACCCTCCATGCCTGCCTGGTGCGGTGGGCGGGCAAGGGGCCGCGCCTCAAGCTGGCTTTCGCACTGGCGTTCCTCGCCGCCCTGACGTGGCGGCACGCCATAGGCCGGATGCTCCGCCGGCGCCTGCCCCCGGCACTCGCGGAGGCGATGGGCCGTACCGCTGCGTGCGACGTCGTGATCGCGACCGGTGGAACCTATCTCGTGCCGCACTACGACCTGACGCCGCGAATCGTCAATTTTCTGCTGTGCCTGGCGCTCGGGCGCAAGCTGGTGCTGTTCACCCAGAGCCTCGGTCCCTTCCCGCCCGGCCCGCGTCGCGCCGTTCTGGGCGCGATCCTGCGCCGCTGCCGCCTGATACTGGTCCGGGACGAGCCGTCACGCCGACACCTGCGCGCGTTGCGCGTTCCCGACGCGCGCATCGTCGTCACCGCCGACGCCGCCTTCGCCTTGGCCCCGGCGAGCATCGAGGGCGAGACAGTCCCCACCGCCAATACGCCGCTCCGGGTCGCGGTGTCGCTTCGCGACTGGCCGCACTTCGACAAGAGCCGCGCCGGTGACGGCATGGAGCGCTATCTCGATGGCGTCGCGGCCCTGGTTTCGGACATGGTCGGCCGCCACGGCGCTCAGGTGACGTTCCTCTCCACCTGCCAGGGCATCGCGGAATACTGGACGGACGATTCCCGCGTCGCCGATGCGGTTGTCGCGCGCCTGCCCGCGCAGCTTCGGCTGTCGGTGGCGGTCGATCGCGCCCATCGCCGGCCCGAGGCGCTGATCGCGCAGTTCCGCGCGTTCGACCTGGTCGTCGCGACGCGAATGCACGCCGCCATCCTGGCGCTTTCGGCCGGTCGTCCGGTTCTCGGCATCGCCTATGAGTTCAAGACGCGCGAGCTGCTGCAGCGGGTCGGGTTCGGCGAGCTGGTGGTCGATTTCGAAGATGCGACAGGCGAGCGGCTGATCAATTCCTTCGACCGGCTGCTGCGCGTCCGCACCGAGATCGGCTCAGGGCTCGGGCGACGCGTTGCCGCCGAGCGCCACAAGGCGCTCGCCGCCGGGACGCTGGTGCGCAACGTGGTGATGGGCGCGGGAGCCGCGACATGACGCGCCGGCTGCGCATAGCGGTTATGGCGCATGAGTTTCCCGCGCTGAGCGAGACGTTCGTCCTGAACCATGTCACCGGTCTCCTCGAAGCCGGGCACGAGGTGACCGTCCTGGCCGACCGGCCACGCGCGGACGCGCTGGTCCATCCCGACGTGGCGCGTTGGGGCCTCGCCGGTCGGACGATCTATCGCGACATGCCCGAGCCGCATGCGAAGCGCCTCGCCCACGGTGCGGTCCTGGCGGCCCAGATCATCGCACACCGCAAGGCTTTCGCTTGGCGCATGCTCGATGCGCGGCGCTATGGCCGCGAAGCTGCATCGCTATCGCTGTTCTATTGGGCGGCGCGGCTGGAGGGCATTCGGCCCTTCGACGTGGTCCACTGCCATTTCGGCACGGTCGGCCAGACCGCTGCCGCCCTGCGCGAGGCCGGCGCCTTGCGCGGCCGGCTCGCGGTCACGTTCCACGGCGTCGACGTGAGCGCGTGCCTCGACGCCGATCCCGACCTCTACCGCCATCTGTTCGCCAATGGCGATTTGTTCCTTCCGATCAGCGAGCGATGGCGCGACCGGCTGGTCGCTCATGGCTGCCCCCCGGACCGCACGGTCGTCCATCACATGGGAATCGACCTTGCGCGATTCCCCTACCAAGCGCGCACGCCGCTGTCCGGTGGACGTACGCCGCTGCGTATCCTGTGCGTCGGGCGGCTGGTCGAAAAGAAGGGCTTCAGCTATGCGGTGGAGGCCGTTCGACGGCTGCGGCGCCACGGCGTGGCTGCCGAGTTGACCATCGTTGGCGACGGCGAGCAGCGCGCAGCTCTCGAGAACGCGGTCGGGTCCGGCACTCTGGCGCGCAATGTGCGCTTTGCCGGGTGGTGCGACGCCGACACCGTGCGACGCATGTATTACGAGCACGACGTGCTGGTGGCCCCGAGCGCAACGGACGCCAACGGCGACCAGGAAGGGATCCCGGTCACGTTGATGGAGGCGATGGCGAGCGGACTACCGGTCGTCGCGACCTGGCACAGCGCCATCCCCGAGCTGGTGCAGCACGGGGTCGCGGGCCTACTGGTTCCCGAACGCGACGCGGATTCGCTGGCCGCTACCTTGCGCAGCCTTGCCGAGACGCCGCGCTTCGCCGATTGGCTTGCCTTCAATGCACGCAATAAGGTGGCTGTCGATTTCGACAACCGCGTGCTCAACGCGCGCCTCATACAGATGTACGAGACGCTGGCCGACGGCCCCCGTCGCGCGCGTCGGCGCGCCCGGCGTGCGGCGCTCATGCGCCCACAGGACCCCCATCGGCATCGGATCGGGGCGATCCGCGTTTGATGCGGAGCCGGCCCGAGCCGTCCACCCAGAGCGTGTAGTCGCCCAGCCGCGGCAGCGCCGGACTGTCCCAGCGCGAGCCGAACCGGACGCCGCCCGCGTGCCCGCCGACCTCGACCGTGCCGATTCCGCCACTGTCGGCAACCGCGCCGTAGCAGCCGATCAGGGTGGCCATGCCCTTGCCGTTTCCCTGCAGCTTGGCGAGCCCGGCGTGCCTGGCACCACCGCCGCCGCGACCGTGACATCCCACCATGACCAGCCGGTTGGAAATGAAGGCACGCACAAGATGCGTCTGGTTGTGGATCGAATAGGCGGTGCAGCCGATCAGGGTGCCCTCCACCATCAGCCGGATCCCGGCATCGCCTTCGGCGAAGCCGCGTGCCTTGCGATGGTTGTTCTCGAAGCCGCAATTGGCGAGCAGCGTGCACCCGCTGCCCGCGTTCAGCCCGTACCGGTCATTAAGAAGGAAATAGCAGCCGTGGAACCCCACATCGGCGGCCCCGTCGATCAGCGCCGCGCCGTCGCCGCCATTTCCGCCGAACACCGCGCCGAACACATGTACGGCCGACAGCACGCCACCCGACTTGTCGTGGCCGAACGTCGCGCCGTTGCCCTTGTTGTCGCGGAAGTACGAATCGTAAAGCTGCCCTTCGAAGATGTTGCCGATCATACGTAGCCCGTCGCCGCCGCAGCCCTGGACCGTCACGTCGCGCAGGCAGAAATTGTAGAGATAGTGCCCGCGCCCGCTGCAGCTCAGAGACAGGCCGTGACCTTCCTTGCCGCGTCCCTGAATCTCGATTCCCTCGATCAGCAGAAATCGGTCGGTCGCCTCCGACTTGATGTCGATGACGTTGCCACCGGAAATTTCGGACAGAATGCGAACGCCGCGCGCCGCGATGCCGTGCCGGCGCGTGTAGCGATGCTGGCTGCCCTTGTCGGCGAACGTGATGCGAAGCGGCCTCGTGACCCGGTAGGTGCCGGGCTCGATGGTCAGCAGCCCCGGTTCCGGCCCGACGAAGGTCGCGTCCAGCGCCCGCTGCAACGCCGCCGTGTCATCGGTCTGCCCATCGCCGCGCGTGCCATAGCCCCTTGCGGAGAGGGAACGCGCCGGGTCGGGCGGGCGCTCCGCCGCAGCGGGGCCAGCCAGCGCGAGGGACGATCCCGCAAGCAAGAAATCACGCCGCCGCATTCTGCCTGCCCAGCGCGTTGTGGTAGAGCGCGCGATAGCGCGCGGCGACGACGCGGATATCGTAAATGGCCTCGGCCTTGGCCCGCCCACGCAGCCCGAGCGCGGCGGCGCGCCCCGGTGCACCGAGGCACCAGGCAATGCCGTCCGCCAGCCCGGCGGCTTCGAACGGCGGCGCGAGATAGCCATTTTCCCGATGGTTGACGATGTCGGCCGGCCCACCGCTCGAGAACGCGACCACCGGCGTTGCACAAGCGAAGGCTTCGATCAGAGTCTTGCCGAACGCCTCCTGCATCGACGGGGTGACCATCACGTCGGCGGCTGCGTAGAGCGTAGCGAGCGCCGAGTCGTCGGCGACATGGCCGAGGAACCGCATCCGCGGCGTGCCGGCCGGAAGCCCCTCCTCCGGCTCTGCCGCGCCGAACACGGCGGCATCGGCGCACCCGTTCCAGCCCCTTCGGGCCAGGATTCGCATCGCTTCGCAGAACGGGCCGAACCCCTTTCGGGCATCGCCGATCGGATTGACCGCGCCGAAGAGGATCAGCGAGCGATCGGCGGGAAAGCCAAGGGCGCGTTTCGCCAACGCGCGGTCCATCGGGCGAAAGCTCCTGACGTCGATCCCGTTCGGGATGACCTCCATGGCATTGGCGGCGAACAGCGGGCTTGCCCGCGCCGCCGTCGCCAGCCAGCGGCTGATCGGAACCAGCGTGAGATCTATCCCCTGCCAGGCGCGCCGTTTGGCACGAACGACCCGCCGGCTGAGGTCGTTCTCATGCATCGAACGGAGCTGGGGGCACGTTCCGCATGCATTCTGGTAGCGTTCGCAGGCACCGGAATAGTGACAGCCGCCGGTGAAGGCCCACATGTCGCGCAAGGTCCAGACCATCGGCCGCCCGATGCGGCGCAACGCATCGACCGGTACGAACCCACCCGTGATCCAGTGCAGGTGCACCAGGTCGGGATCGAGCGCATCCAGGGCACGCTCGATGCGGTGGGGTACCCAGCCGACCGACCAGTACGACTCTTCGGTTTTGCGGTAGCGCGCAAGCGGCAGCGCGTCGAGCCGCGCACGCAGCGCGCGTCCCACGCGCCGTGGTCCCGCGCTCGCATCGATGACGCGGTCGTCGTCGCTGTATTTGCGATCCACCAGCATCAGCGAGTCGAGCCCGGCATCGCACAGCGCGCGATGCAGCCAGTACGCGCCGCGCGATGCGCCGCCCTGCGTGTCGGTCGAGCAGAGATGGACGATCCTCACGGCGGCGTGCCCCCTTGCGCCGTCAACACAGGGCGCAGCACCCGCCAGTTGCGGGCCTGGGACCGGCGGTGCGCCGGCACGCGCAATATCGGCTGACGCTCGTGCAGCACGGCGACGGCACAGGCCAGCAGCAAGACGCTCCAGGTCTTCGGCGAGACGTAGGCGCCCGAGGCCTGGCCGAACAGCACCCAGACCGTCCAGCAAAACAGCAGGCTCGGCGCACCGAGGACGCGCAGCCAGTAGCTGAGCGCGACAAGTGTGGCAGTGCCGAACACGAAGCCGAGATAGATCCAGTGGCTCCAGAAATAGTTCGTCACGACGTGCGCGGTGTCGCTGAGCGTCACCGTGCCCGAGAAGTTGCGGGCGTCAAGATAGACCGACCGCACGCGTTCGGCGATGTACTCCTCTCCGGTCACCCCCGCCCCGGCGATCGGATGGTGGGTCAGCACGTCCTTCGCTACCAGGAACGGCCCAAGCTCGCGCGAGAAGAAGCTGGGATCGGCGCCCTGGGCGATCAGCGAGAGACGCTCGGCGTAAAGTGTGCTGCCCAGCACCGCGAAGACCGCGACAAGGACCGCGCAGACCATGAGACCGGCAAACACGCGCGTCCCGTCGATCCGGCTGGACGTGCCGACCGGCCGGCGTGGTGCGAGGAGAAGCTCGTAGGCGGAGGCGAGCGGAAGTCCGAGCAGCAGCGTCGGGCCGCGCATCAGGTAATAGCCTGCGGCGAGCAGCGCCAGGAAACCCAGGATCTTCGCGCGCGCCGGCGAGAGCACGTACCACAGGAACGCGAACAGCGTGTAGGCGAAGGTGAGCGCCGACGGCTCGGAGGTGAACAGCTTGGGACGGATGCGCCCGTACAGGATCTGGTCGCGCAGATCGGCCCGGTACACGCCGAAATCGTAGAATTTCTGGCGGAACGCATCGCTGATCGCGCGGAACCCGGTGTAGTTCTCCAGCGCCGCGCCAACGACGATCAACAAGCACGCCACCAGAAAGATGCGCGCGAAGCTGCGCCGGTCGTAGCGCAGCGCGGTCAGGAACAGCGCGTAGGCAATCACCAGAGAATAGACGAGCTGTACGAGGCCCTTCGTCCGCTCATGCAAATACTGGCTGCCTCCGGCGCACAGGATCGAGAGCAGGTAGATCATGATCACCGCGACCAGCGCCTGCAGCTCGCCCTCGCCGATGCGGTCGAGGTTCTTGATCAGGAGCACGGCGCCGGCCGCGCCGGCGAGAACAGCGGGGATCGGCACGCCGGCCGCAAAGTTGACGGCGATGCCCGTGGCGATCCCGAACAGAAACAGCGCGACCAGGATCGTATCGAGCCCGTCTGCCGACGCGTTGCGGGCGACGTTCACAGGTCCGAGATCGCCCGACACAGCGCCTCCCCCCTGGTCTGCCAGTCGAACCGGCTGGCGCAAGCATCGAAGGCACGCGCCTGAAGCCTTTCGAGCTGTGCCGCGTCGTCGATCGCCGCCACGACGCCGGCGGCGAGTGCCTGGAAGGTAGGGAAGGACAGCATGCTGTCCGGCGCGACCAAAGGCGTACCGGCCACGCTGCCATCGAGGCAGGCGACCGGCAGGCGGTTGAACACGTAATCGAGTACCTTGAGCTTGAAGCCGCCGCCCGTCTCCTCGGGCACGATTGCGATGCGCGCGTCCTCGATATGGGGCTCGATCCGCTTGACCGGACCGGTGAAGCGCGTCGCCCGCACCTTGCGCGACAGGCGGCGGAACAAAGCCTCCGGCCCGCCGCCCACGACCCGCAGCTCGACCCCCGCCGCAGCAAAGACCGGATCGGCCACAGCGACGAATTGCTCGAGGTTCATTTGCTTGGCGACCCAATGAAAGCTGCCGACCATCACCGCGCGGCGCGGCGTATCGGGCCCGAAGCGCCGCATCGCCCGGCGCGGCCCGTCATATCCGGGCGGCAGCACGACGATGGGGCGGACGCCGCGCCGCCGGGCGAACAGGTCCCGATCGTCGTCGGTGATCGCTGTCACGAGGTCGGCCTCGTCCACCATGCGGCGCTCGAGCATGCCAGCCTTGTCGGCGTCGCGCGCGAAGGCGAGCCTCCGCAACATGCTTCCGCCGGCGCCACCGGCCAGGCGCCGCCGCGTCGTTTCCTCATGGTTGTGCGCGACATAGACGATACGCGGCCGCGCGCCACCCGACCGGGCGCGCGCCGCCGCCACGTCGGCGAAGGCCCAGCCCGCATGCAAGGCGTCGATGATCACCCAATCCCAGCATTCGCGTGCCAGCTGCGCGCGCAGCTCGCACGCGATGACGCCACGCGACGCCCGCCACGCGACGTTCGGCAGCGGGGAAACGAGGCTCGCCCAAGCCGGCCGTGCGTTCGGTGCAAGGCGGTGCCAATGGATGGGCGGCTCGCCATCAACCAGCCGCGCGGGCGCACCTGGGCGCGACTGGCACAGCACCTCGACCGTCGCGCCGGCGCGTGCGAGGGATTCGAGCAGGCGGCCGGAATAGATCAACTCGCCGCTCTGTCCGTCTCGCGGGTCGACCCAGGTGATCCACAAGCAGTGCGGGCGCAGCGTCGCTGCGCCCGACGGCCGCGTCAGTACGCGTCGCGGCTGGAGAACCCTGTGAAGGCCGTGATGACGATGATCTTCAAGTCGAGCCACAGTGACCAGTTCCGAATGTAGTCCATGTCGTGCGCCACCCGTTGGTGGATCTGCTCCAGCGTGCGGGTCTCACCACGCCAGCCGTTGATCTGCGCGAGCCCCGTGATGCCGGGTTTCACCTTGTGCCGAGCGGCGTACGCCTCGACCGCATCGGCGTAGAGGATGCCGGCCGCCTTTGCCGCGCGCGCGTGCGGCCGGGGTCCCACGATCGACATCTCGCCACGGACAACGTTGATGAACTGCGGTAGTTCATCGAGACTGGTGCGGCGCAGGATACGGCCGAGACGGGTCACGCGCGGGTCGTCGCGCGTCGTCAGTCGCTCTGCATTGTTGTCGGCCAGGTCGGCCCGCATGGTGCGGAACTTGAACACCTCGATCATGCGGTTGTTGAAGCCGTAGCGCTGCTGGCGGAACAGGACCGGCCCCGGGCTATCGAGCTTGATCAGAGCCGCGATCACTAGAAGCACCGGCGAGATGAGCGCGAGGATGGCGGTGCCGAGGATGCGGTCCTCGAGTTCCTTGGCCACCAGCCGCCAATCGGCGAGCGGGCGCTGGATGATGCGGATCGTCGCAACTCCGCCCATCCGCGCCAGGCCGGTCGCATCGCCCGCAAAATCGAGACCACTCGCCACGACGTGCAGATCCGAGGCGATGACCCGAAGGCGCGCCAGCAGTTCACGCAGTCGCTTCTCCGCCGCCAAGGGCAGCGCGACGATCACATCGTCGACCGCGTTGTGGCGCGCGAACGCGACCAGCGCATCCACGTCGCCGCAATTGGGGTAGCCCCAGCAGAAATGCGGCGTGCGACGAACGCGATCGTCGAACACGCCGACCACACGCACGTCACCGGGCCGCTCGGTCGCATACCGCGCCAGAACCTCCTGCCCGTCGGCTCCGCAGCCGACGATGGCGACACGACGCGCGAACGCGCCGGTCGCGTGCAGATGGTTGATCAGGACACACGCCACGGTGCGCACGAAGACGAGGCCAGCTGTGGCCGACGCCACCCAGCCGAGGAACCAGACACCGGCAAACGGCACCTGGGCCGTTACGCTCCAGCTTAGCGTCGCGGCGATGCCGACCGTCGTGAACCATCCAGCCATGAGGCGCCCGAGCGCGCCTCCGAGGCTCCATTCCGACTCGGCGCGGTAGCCACCGACCAACCGGACGAGATGAAGGGTGAGCAGCGCCGCGAACGCGTAGGTGCCGAGATGCTGCGCCGCCTCCGCCCGCCAGGCCAGCGGCGCAAGCCAGTGTGCGAACGCGCCAGACGCGAAAATGACGACGGCGTCGCCGGCGGCAACCAGCCCGCTGACGACACGCAGCGATGCGCACCGCGCCGAGACCCGCCCAGGTGCGATGCCGCTCTCCGTCTGTTGTCCCTGCAATGCCAATCGCACGCGACTACTCCCACGCCACTGGCCCCAACACGCGCCGCCCCATGGGACCATCGCGCTTTCAGAACATGCCGAATGTCTCACGGGACGAAGGGAAACCGGGGTGATCCCGTAGTGGTTCCGGCAGGGCGATGCCGTGATCGGACCTGACACGGATGAGGCGATTCGTGGATGACGCCGAGAACGTGCGCAGCGAATTTCGCGCCATCGCGACACGATGCGAAGCTCCGTGCCCGAACCGCATCGAAGCCCAGCCCATCGGAACCTTCGGTCGCATCGCGCAGCGCGGCGGCTATGGCGCGCGGATCCGTGGTATCGACCGCGCGGCCGAGGCCGCAATCGCGCACGAGACGACCCAGCAAGCCGTAATTCTGCGTGATGACCGGCCGTACGGCACCGGCCGCCCAGACAAGGACGCCGCTGGATCCGACGAAGCGCTGATATGGCGCGACGACCACGTCACTTGCGGCGATCGCCACCGCCAATTCGTTCGAGGAGAGGCGCCGGTTCTCCAGCGCAATCCAAAGCTCGGGCCGCCGTGCCCGCAGCGTGTGGAGTCGCTGGGCGACTTGGCGGCGTAGCTCGGGCGCGACGCGACCGGCGATCAACACCGCGGCCCGCCGTGCGGTGTCGCTATCAAGCTGGGCGCAGGCTTCGAGGAACTGGAGGACACCCTTGCGGGCTGTCAGTTCGCCGAACAGCAGGAACGCGGTGCGCCCGCAGGGGAACGGCGAAGGACCAGGGGAAGGCTCGCGCAGCCGGGCGGCTGGGTCGGCCAGTGCGACGACCTTCCCGCCGTCGTGGTACGCCCGCTGCGCGAACGTGGCGAAATAGGGATCAAGTGACAATACGGTTGCAAGTTCCGGATTGCGCAGCATCCGCGGATAGAGAAGGCGCTTCCGCGCATCGCGCAGCCGTTCCAGCCAGGTCGGGCGCGACGGCTCCAGCGTCCGGTAATGGGCGGATGGGCGGAACAGGATACCGCTGAGGCGTCGTCCTCCCATCGTGAGTCCAAGTGCCAACGGCAGCGACAAGGTATCGATGCACAGGAAATGGCCTTCATCGGCGCCGGTCGCGTCGAGGCAGTCGCGCATCAGGCGCCAGCGCGCCAGTGCCGCGCGCACCAGCGGCGGCCGCAGGCACCGGGCACAGTGAGTCTCGTCGAGCGGCAGAAACGCGACTGGCGGATCATCCAAAGCCGCGGCAGCGGGGGCCAGCAGATCGACGAGGTCACGCGGAACTGCGAAGGTCACGCGAACGGGAGGCTTGGCCTCGCGCACGAAGCTCAGGATGTGGCCAAACCACTCCTCGGCATGGCCACGCGCATCGGGCTCGAAAATCAGGACATGACGACGTTCAGGCGGCATCGCCCTATGCGGTGCCTTCGATGCAATCGAGCAGCCGGCGTGTCACGACATCCCGCGCATAGTGCGTTTCGACATAGTGCCGGCCGCGTGCGCCCAGGGCCGCGCTGAGCGCCTCGTCACGCGCCAGGCGCAGCACCGTTTCGGCAAACCCCTCGATGTCGTACGGCGCGACGCACAGGAAGGCGCCGCTTTCCTGCTGCAGCTCCCATAGCGCGCTCCCCGGCCCGGCGGTCGCGACGAACGGTCGGCCCGCGGCCATGATGGTGAAGATTTTCGACGGGATCGCAAAATCGGCAGCGCGCGGATCCTGCGGTACCAGGTGCACGTGACCCTCGGCGAGCCCTTCGGCCAGGCGCTGCGGCGGCAACAGCGGGGCGAACGCGATGTTGTCGAGACCACGCGACACCACCTCCTGCTCGAGCTCACCGCACGCGCTGCCGCGACCTCGGATGACGATGCGGATCTCCGCACGATGGGGGCCCAGCGCCGCGGCGAGATCGAGAAGCTGACCGAGCCCCTGTTTCCGCCCGACATTGCCGCTATAGAGGATTGTCTTGGGATGACCGGCCGCCGGCGGCAGCGGCCGGATGGCATCGGCGTCGACCCACAACGGCACGACTTCGACCGGCGCCGTGACGCCGAGACCGACCAGCCGGTCGCGCATGCGCACAGACGGCACGACGACCAGATCCGCGCGGTCGAGCGCGAACCGCTCGATCGCCTTGAAGGCGCGTACCGCCAGCCCGACCCGCACCATGCCGAGCCCGTCGGCGATGCCGGATTCTATGTCGTGCACGATCGCCACGTGGCGCCCGCCCCTTGTGGCGCACGCGCGGCCGAGCAGTACGCTTAGGACTGAGGGGCTGACCGAGATCACCAGCGCCGTGCGCCGCACGCGCCGTGCGAGGAGTGCCGATGCGCCGCGCAGCAGGAATGCGGCATCCGACGCGACGCGTCCGAGGGCCGAACGGCCGGCGCCGACCCATGGCGCCACCCGTTCGATGGCAATCCCGCCGTCGGTTTCGGAGTCCCGCGCGCCGCTGCGATAGGCGGCGGGCACCGCGCTCTCGGGATAGAAAGGCCGGTTGGTCAGTACCGTCACCGCGCTTCCGTGCGCGGCGAGGCAGGCCGCAAGGTCGGTGCAGATCGGTGCCGAGCCGATCGGCTCCGGCGCGTAATGCTGCGTGACGACCAGGGCCCGGTCTGCCCCGGCCATCGCGCTAGGCCTCGAACCCGGTTCGGGCATAGTGGTAATTGAGCGGACCACGACCATACTGGCGGTAGCGCCGCGGATTCACCTGCGACAGAACAACCCCGGCAATCGCCGCCCGCACCTCACGCAGCTGGCGCAGCGCGCTGATCACCTCCTCGCGGCTGGTGCGACCCCAACGGATGACGAACACCGAAACGTTCGCGACACGCGACAGGTACAGCCCCTCGGTCCCGACGAGAACCGGTGGGCCGTCGATCAACACATGGTCGTATTGCTGCGACAGGCGCTCGACCACGTCACGCAGACGGTCGAACCGGACGGCGCCGCGCTGGGTCTGCTTCGCGTTACCCGCGAAGATGGCATGCGCGCCCGAACGCGGGTCGACATAGGTGACCTCCTGCAATGCGTGGTCGGGATCGGTTTCCACGCCGCCGAACTCGCGCCGCAACGCGTCGGACAACCCGTCCCGGTTGGATGAATTGAACAGGCGGTGGACGTTGGGGCGATGCCAGTCGCAGTCGAGCACGATGACGCGGGTACCGTCGAGTGCGAGCAAGCGGGCCAACGAGACGCAAAGGCTCGACTTCCCTTCGCCCGGCAGGGTCGAGGTGAACAGGACGACCTTCGGGGGCACTCCTTTGGGCCCGTTGAACACCAGTGAGCTGTGCAGCTTTCGCAGCGCCTGGCAGAACGGTGAGTCTGGGTCGTTCAGCACTGCATGTCGAACCCGGCGCCCGCTGCCCATGCGCGGCACCATGGCGAGCATCGGAAGCTGTGTCTCCTCCTCGACCTCGTCGGCGGTGCGGAACGAACGGTCCATCTGCTCGCCCAGCAGGGCGAGGAAGGCGCCGAGGGCGAGCCCCGCCAATCCGCCGAGTACCAGCATGAGCTTGCGCGGCGGGTAAGCCGGCGAAAGCGGCGGAACCGCCAGCGACACGACCCGGCTGTCCGCGCCAATGAAGTTCTGCTGCGCCTGGGTTTCCTGGTAACGCAGAAGGAAGTTCTGGTACAGGTTGCGGCTGGCATCCGCCTCGCGCTCGAGCTCGTGCAGCTTGACCGATTTGGTGTTGCTCTGGCCCATCTGGCCCTTGAGCTGGGCGAGATTCTGACGCAACGCGTTGTAGCGGGCCTCGGCCGTGTTCGCCTCGTTCCGCAGTCCCTGGACGATGCGCTGCACTTCGACGCGAATCTTGCGCTGGATATCCGTCTTCTCCGCAAGCACGTTCTGAACCTCGGGGTGCTTCTTACCGTAGGTCGATGACAGCTCGGCGGCGTGCCGCTCGACCTCGGCCTCCTGCTGCTTCAGCGCGATGATGGTAGGCGAGCTGAGGACCGCCGGCACCGAATCGAGCGAGCGGGTCTTGCCACGCAGCAGGCTCGAGGCGTCAGAGAGCTTGGCCTTGGCGCTCGCCATTTCGGTTTGGGCCAGGATGAGCTGGGTGTTGAGCTCGCCGAGCTGCTGCTCGGTCACCCCCGCCTGCTTGGTCTGGTAGAGCCCCTCCTTCCGGCGGTAGTCCTCGACTGCGCGCTCGGCCGTGTCGACGCGGGCACGCAGCGTGGCGATTTGCTGGTCGAGCCACTTTCCGGTCGAGCTGTTCTCATGAGCGCGGCTCTCGAGCCGGCTTTCCACATACAGGTTGGCGACGGCGTTGGCGATACGGGCCGCCTTGAACGGGCTCTCCGACTGGACCTCGATCTGCAGCATGTGCGACCGGCCCTCCTGGCTCACGTCGAGCCGGGACAAGAGCGCCGCAACGACGTTTTGCTGCGGATCGTAGCGATCGCCCGCGTCCGCCTCTTTGGGCTGGGGTGCCGGCCGCGCCGGGCGCAGGAACTGCAGCGTGATCAGGCCCCAGGTCTGGTGCACGATCTTGGCCCACAGCGACGGCGCGCGAAGCGCCGGATTGAACTCGGGGTCCTTTTCCAGCCCGAGCCGTTTGACCGCCTCGGTCGCGATGGTTCGCGACTGCGCCGCCGCAGCTTCGGTCTCCATGGTCTCGGGATTGGGCGCCAGAGCGTTCACGGACTGGAGGTCGGCGATCTGCGGCTGCGGCACGCCGACCCGGACCACGGAAGTGGCACCGTAGCGGTCCTCCATCACCACACCGGCAATGGCCGCGATGGCGAGGCCGGCCAGCGCGACCGTGAGCACCGTGGCCTTGCGCCGCCACAACTTTCGCAGCGTGCCGGGCAGGTCCGATGGCTCGACATACACGTATTCGGGCGGCGGCAGGCGCTGTGCCCCGCGCCGCCCTTCGAACGAGGTGAGATTGCGTTCGGGGGCGCGCATCAGAAATAGCGCTCCCGAACCGTAATGACGTCACCCGGATAGATCGGCGTCGCCGGGCCGGCCGCGTACTTCTTTCCGTTTGAGGAGCGGCGGACGTAGAAATCGTCCTCGCGGGCGCGATAGGTGAAGCCGCCGGCAAGCGCGATCGCGTTGATCACCGACATCCCGCTGACGAAGGGATAGCTGCCAGGCTTGTGCACCTCGCCCACGATGTAGAAGGGGCGGTAGGTGATGATCTCGACGCTGACCTTCGGATCCCTCAGGTAGTCGGGCGACAGGCGCTGCTCGATCGACTGGGCCAGGTTCTGGCCGGTCTCGCCGCCGGCTTGCACGTCGCCGATCAACGGGAAGGCGAGCCGTCCCTGCCCGTCGACCGTGTATTCGCCGGTCAGGTCCTTCTGACCGAAGACGATGATCCGGACATGATCGCCCGCGCCGAGCCTGTAACCTGAAAGTCCGGCCCCTGGGCTCTCGCCGCCCGCCGCACCGCTTGCGATCGGCGCCGAGGGATAGTTACTGCCTGAGCATGCCGCCGCCGAGACTAGGACGGCGCCCAAGGCAACCGCGATGATCGATCGGCCGAATGCCGAGCAAAAAGGGTGTGGATTCCGCATCATACCCCTCGTTGTTGCGATGCCGCGTCTGTGCGCCCCTCTTACGCCTGGCAGTTGTCTGCCACGGTCTGTCGCAACAACGAAGAAACTGCCATGGCGTCGCGCGCGCACGTGTGACCAATCCGAGGCGCGGCGCCCGCGGGGCATGGGCACAGATGGAATCTGCGGGTGGGAATCGCGGCGACGGGCCGCAGGGCTACAGAGTCAGTAGCGCGCGGTCAGGTTGAGCGAGAGGACGTTCTCGGTGAAGTCCTGGCCGGCAGCATTCGATTCACGGGCGCGGAAGGCGTAGTTCCCGCTGATCGAGAAGTAGCGGTTCATCTGGTAGATCGCGCCGAACCCGGCTTCGAAGCGGTCATCGTTGCGCGCGATGCCGGTGAAGTCGTCATTGCCGTACATCGCATTGGCCCTGAGAATCAGGTTGCGCAAAAGTTCGTGATCGACATGCACGCCGGCGTCGGTCGAGAAATAGCTGGAGGCGCCGCCGATCACCGTCTCCTCCACGTCGCGCGTCAGCGTGGCGGTGACGGTCGTCAGGCGCGTCACATTCCAGATCACCCGCGCGCCCGCGGCGACGCCGGATGCCGTGGCGAGCCGTGGATCGTCATAGCCCTGACTGCGATAGCCGACGAACAGCTCGACGAAGGTCACGCCCGTCAGGTCGTAATTCGCCCCGATCGCCAGCTCGTACCCGTCCGAGCTGCGCTGGAAGCCGCTGGCATCGAAGGTACGGTCATAATTGCGCTGGTTATAACTGCCGCGCACGAACAGCTCGCGCAGCGGGGCGAGCTCGTAGCCAAGTTGCGTGGCGAAGCGGTAGACGTCGCGGTCGCGGCCGCCATTGTCGATCAACGTGCCGTTCAGGGCTCGCACGTTGGAATATTCGAAGCGGTCGAGGCTGCCGTCGACCCGCGCGATGAGGCGCGCGAACGCGGCCGTACCGCCGAGCGAGACGTTCGAGTCGGAATACTTCGTCGGCGTGACCCCGCCCACGTCGTTGGGCGAGGCGCGATCCTCGTGGAGGCGCCGATAGCTCGACCCGAGATCGATATGCGAGCGGCCCACCACGTCAAGCCGCCCCTGCCCGCCGAGACGGAAATCGTCGTAATTCTCCTGGGTGTGATCGGCATAGCGGCCGATATCCGCATCGCCGTAGAGCCCGATCGCGTGGCGGCCGAAATTCGACTGCAGCCGCAGCGAGGGGTGCACGTTCGTGATCGCATCCGACCGGGCATTGCTCTGGGTGTCGAAGATATTGTCACGAAACGCCTCGCCGACCGAGAGCAAGGGGTACAGGTAAAAGCCGCCCACCGGCACACCGAGCGCGTCGAGCTCGGGCCGCGAGCGGTTCGTCACCGTCTCGCCGCGGGTGACCTCCTCGGCTTGCGACGTCTCGGGTGCAGGGCGCAGGGGCTGAAATGGCTCCTGTGTCCAGGCCGCCTGGGAGAACGTCGCCACTGCCAGCGCGATGGCCAGCACACTCGGATGCGCGATCCTGCGGAACGACCTGGGCATTTCCCCCCTCGCCCTTACGAAACGCACCGGAACATACAGCCAAACTGTTCCAAACCCTATGATTTTTTTGGGACTTTCGGGGACGGACGTGCTGTCGACCGCTACCGGTTGCGGTTGCCGGGGAGTCGAGCCGCCGCCTCGAGCCCGGCACGATCGAGGATATAAAGGTTATGGCCCTTGCGCCGCACGATCCCGGTCCGCCGCAGTTGGCGGATGGCCCGATCTACGGTTTCCCGCGTCGCGCTGGTGCGGCTGGCGATCTCCTTTTCGGTCGGACACGGACGCACGATCCACAAATCCCTCACCGCCGCATCCGGGACCGCGAGCCGCAGCAACTCCAGGTAAACGCGCTGCATGGCGTTAAGGGTGGCGAAAGCCGTGATCCGGTCGTCGCAATAGCGAATCACCTGGGTCAGCCGCTGGAGGACGCGAAACGCGACCACGCCGTTGCTCTGCAACAGCCCAACGACCGCCTCATGCGGCATCATCAGCAGCAGCGTATCCTCGACGGCGCGGACCGTCGCAGTGCGCGGCATGCCATCGATCGCGGCAAGCTCACCGAAATACGAGCCGGCGCCGATATCGGCGAAGGTGACGTCACGATCCTGCGTGCTGTCGTTCACCACGCGGACCGCGCCTTCCGCGATCAGGAACATCTCGCGGCTTGCTTCATTGCGCTCGACGACCATTTCGCCGGCGCGATAGCGGCGCCACCGGCACTGCCGTTCTATGTGCCGCAGCGCGCCAGCGTCGAGCCCTTCGAACAGCGCGAAGCGCGACAACGACCGCACATCGTCGCGACGGTCGGCTGCGGATGTGTCCGGGCTTGCAACCGCAGCCTTCGCGGGCGGTACCACCTTTCCGTTTGACGGCCGGGCCTGCTTGTCCATCACCCCTGCCTCCTCGAAAGGTGGCGTTGGACGTACCGAAATTCCGCACATGTTGCGACATTTGTCGCTTCGGCGAAAGGTGTCTCGTAATCACCTATGGTCCAGGACGAACCGCATTCGAGAAAATTGTCTCGAAAATCCAGTGGAGAATGGCGAGATGGCGACCCTGTCGAACGCATCCCACGAAACCGGCCAGAGGGGCCGTGGATGCGGCTCCCTGAGGTTCTTGCAGGCCGAAATCGCCGATTTCCAGACGAGTGTCGCCGTGTGGCGCGAGCGCAGCGCCCGCCGGCGTGCCGCCCTTCATATCGACGACAGGACCTTATCCGACATCGGGCTTATTCGGGCGCAGGTCGAGCACGAGGCCGGCAAGCCCTTCTGGAAACCGTAAGAAACTGAGGGACTTAGAGGCCGGTCACCCGGCGCCGCGGACGCGGTCGACCAACCCCGCGACAGCGTCCGGCAAGGTGTCGCCGCGCCATGCCACGAACCCGTCCGGGCGGACCAGCGCCAGTCGGTTCACGTAGAGCGTCCGCGCCGCGTGGTTGTCGATGTCAACGGTTTCAAGCGGCATGCCACAGTCGCGCGCGGCATTCTCGATGGTCGAGGAATTGGCACCCCGGTCGAATCGGAGCAGCACGAAGCCGCGTCCGAACAGGTCGAGCGTCGACTGGCCCTCGCGCAACCAGACGTGCGGCGCGCGCGAGCCCGGCCGTGCCGTCTGGGTATAGACCATCGGCGGGTCGTTCGGCGGCGCGGTGCCGTCGGGGCAGATGACGGGAGAATCGTCGTAGCGATAGCCGAGATGGACCGGCAGCGTGTACCACTCATGCTTCATCATCGCCGTATAGGCGTCACCGAACTCCTTGCGCGCCGCGTCGCCGGCGGGACCCTTCTCGAAGACCAGCGGGGACAGCTTCTCGCGCGTCGAAATCATCCGCTCCAGGTTCTTCGTCGCCTCCCGGACGTTGTGGAGCGCGACCGGGCGCCGTTCGGGCTCATACGAGGCCATTAGCCCCTTGCCGCCCCACCCTTGCAGCATGGCCGCAAGCTTCCAGCCGAGATCGACCGAATCCTGCATGCCCGTGTTCATGCCGAACGCGCCGGTCGGCGAGTTGAGGTGTGCAGCGTCGCCCGCGATGTACACGCGCCCCTGGCCGTAGCTCTCGGCGACCAGTTCGCGCCGGACCCACGGCACGATCGAGAGCACCTCGAACGGAAAATCCTTGCCCATGGCCCGAACGACCAGCTTGCGAACCTCGGGTTCCGTCAACGTGCGCGGGTTGGTGTCACCCACCACCGAGAAGCGATACCGGTCGTGCCCGTCGATCGCGACGATCGTGCTCCAGGTGCCTTCCGGCCCGATGATGATATAGCGGTACCCCTTGGGCGTCTTGTGCAGGTCCCAGAAGTTGGAGCAGCGGAAGATGGCATTCGTCGTGTAGGTCAGGGTCGGCTTTCCCTGCATCTCGATCCTGAGCGCCTGGCGCACTGTGCTGGCCCCGCCGTCGGCCCCGATCAGATAATCGGCCTCGACCGTTTCCTCAGCGCCGGTTGCGGTCCGCAGGCGCGCGACAACTACGTCGTCGCGCTGCTCGAATCCGATCAGTTCGGTGCGATAGCGCAGCGCGGCCTGCGGCAGGGACTCGACCCAGCATTTGAGGATCGGGTCGAACATGTCCTGCGGGCAGCGCTCACGCTTGACCGGGCTTTGCGGCGGCGGCGCCTCCTCGCGCGGCGAGGGGAAGGGCTCGCGGCCGAACTCGTAGCCTGTGAAGCTCTCCAGCCACACATTGTCCTGCGGATGGTCAGGGTTGTAGGGGCAGTTACGCACCGCCTCTTCTAGCCCCCAGCGCCGGCAGAACTCCATCGTGCGGGGCCCGATCAGGTCCATCTTGGGCTGGGTGATCGCGCCGTCGCCACGCTCGACGACGACGCTGCGGACGCCCCGCCAGGCGAGGTCCCCGGCCAGGGACAGCCCGATCGGACCGGCGCCGGCAATCAGAACCGGGATGCGCCCGGTCATCGGCGCGACCCTTCCGGGCGGCAAGCCGTCTCCGACTCGACTTCGTGCAACATGAACTGCTTCCGTGCGGCGATTGCGGGGCGCGAGATTACTGGATCACGCCGCACGATGACAGGGCGGCAATCGCATGGCTGCCCCCGGCAGCAATCCCATGGCTGCCCTCGGCGCGGCGGCGGTGCCGAGCCTCACGGGACGCACCCTCATTTGGCCTTGTCGTAATTGCCGAGGCCGGGGCGGTAGGTCTTCTCGTCGAGGAACTGGCGCATACCCTTCTCGCGGCCCTTCTCGGTGTCGTGGAAGCGCATCTGGTCGAGCTTGGCCATCAGGTAGTCGTCGGCATCGTCCCACGACATCTCGTTGACGCGCTTCACCGCGAACTTGCAGGCGCGCATGGTCATCACGTTCTTGTCCGCCAGGACCTTCGCCACCTCTCGCACGCGCTCCTTGAGCTTCGCCCGCGGAACGGATTCGTTCACCACGCCCATCGCGGCCGCCTGCTTGCCGTCGAATGTCTCGCCGGTGATCGTGTAATACATAGCGTCGCGCGCGTTCATCACCGAGCAGACATTCTTCAGGACGTTGCCCGCGGGGATCATGCCCCAGTTGATCTCGCTCAGGCCGAACTGCGCCTCGTCGGCGGCGACGGCGAGGTCGCACGCGATCATCGAGTTGAAGCCGGCGCCGAAGCACCAGCCATTGACCATGCAGATGGTCGGCTTCAGGAAGAAGCGCAGCCGGCGCCACTGCCAGGCGCTGGAGCGCCCGAACGCGGCGCGCTTCTCGGGGGTCAGGTTGTCCGAGGCGCGAAAGAATTCGCGCAGATCCATCCCTGCGGAATACGCATCGCCCGCGCCGGTCAGCACCACGACCTTCACATTCTCATCATGTTCGACATGGTCCAGCGCCTCCTGCATGTCGTCGGAGAGCGACGGGCTGATCGCGTTGCGCTTCTCCGGGCGGTTCAGCGTCACCCAGGCGATCTGCTCGTCGTCGATCTCGACGCTGACGCATTTGTTGGCGGGGATGAAGGTCTCGGACATCGACGCGGTCTCCGTGGCTTTTGGGTCGGCCGCAAGCTACACCAACTCGCACGCGCCGTCCCAACCCGCGGAACTGCGGGTTGCGAAGGCGCGGCCGAGGGCGCGATAATCCCTCCCAACGACACCCGAGAAAACGTACCGAGCGAGGCGAGTCCGATGGAACAACAAGCCGGCATCTCCGAGGAGGAACGCGAGCTCCTGCGCGACTCGGTGCGCCGATTCCTGGAGGCCCGCTGGCCCGTGGATGGCGCGGTCGAGCGATCGAAGGATGAAGCGGCCATCCGCGCGATCTGGGCCGACTGCGCCGCCCAGGGGTTGACGACTCTGGGCGCCGACCCGGCCGAGGCCGGACTCCGCGAAATATTGCTGGTGTTCGGCGAGATGGGCCGGGCCTCGTGCCCGGCGCCATTGCCGGGCGCGGTCGCCGCAAACCTCCTGCTCACCGGCGCCGATGCCGGTCGCGAGCTGCTCGATGGGCTGCGCAAGGGAACGGCGTCCGCTTCCGTCGTGCTGGGCACGTTCGACGGCGATGCTGCCGCCGGCGGGGTTGCCTACGCCAACGGATCGCTGAACGGGACGGCGCGCTTTGTCGAGGACGCGGCGAGCGCCACGCATTTCGTCGTGCTGACCGATGATCCACCGGGAGTCGCGATCGTGCCCGCCGGCGCGCCCGGCCTCGAAGTCGTTGCGACGCCGGGCCTTGCCGTGCCGTCCTTGAGCGAGGTGACCTTCGCCACGCGCCCGGCGGCGTTCGTCGAGATTCCGGCGGAGCGTCTCGCCGACGTCGCCCTGATCCTGCGAATTGCGGGCGCGTCACGCGCCATGGGCGCCGCACACCGCGCCTTCGACCTGGCGGTCGAGCATGCCCGGCTGCGCCGCCAGTTCGGCCAGCTTATCGGCACGTTCCAGGCGATCCAGCACAAGCTCGCCAATTGCCTCATCAATCTCGACGGCGAAGGCTTGATCCTCGACGACGCCGCGGCCACCTACGACCGCGGCGACGACTCATGGCGCGTGTTCGCCGCGGCCGCGCTGGCGTTCGGTGGCACGGCGCTGCGCCAGGTGATGCTCGAGGCGCACCACGCGCTGGGCGCGATCGGCTATGCCGAGGAGCACGAGGCGCCGCGCCATTTCCGCCGCGTCCATGCCGACCTGGTCCGCTTCGGCGGCGCGCCGCGGGCGCGCGCCGAGCTCGCCGACTATCTGCTCGGCCCTGTCGACCAGGCATAGGGCCAAAGGAGCGAACATGTCCGTTCTACCCGCACACGATACCGATCCGGCGGTGAAAGCATTCCGCCAGGAGGTCCGCCAGTGGTTGGCCGACAACTGGACCGGCGAGCGGCTGGCCGCGCACAACCGCCTGCCGTTCAAGGATCGCGGCCGCGACCCTGAGTTCTCGCGGATGCTGGGCAAGAAGGGCTGGATCGGCCTCGGCTGGCCGAAGGAGGCCGGCGGCGGCGCGCGCAGCCCGGCCGAGCAGCTCGCTTTCATCGAGGAGATGCAGTACGCCGAGGCGCCGACAGCCTACCACAATGTCGGCGAGACGATCGTCGGGCCCGGGCTGATCCAGCACGGCACGCCCGAGCAGAAGGCGGAGTACCTGCCGGCGTTCCTGGCCGGCGAGCGCTCGTTCGCCCTGCATTACAGCGAGCCCGAGGCGGGCTCCGACCTCGCGTCGCTCCGCACCAGCGCCAAGCGCGACGGCGACGACTGGATCATCAACGGCCAGAAGCTCTGGTCGACGGGCGGCGACAAGGCGGAATATTCCTGGCTCGCCGTGCGCACCGACCCGGACGCAAAGCCCAAGCATGCCGGCATCAGCGTTTTCCTGATGAAGCTGGACACGCCGGGCATCACGATCCGGCCGAGCTTCGCCATGTACGGAAAGACGTTCTCGGCGACGTTCTACGACGACGTGCGCATCCGCGCGCGCAACATGGTCGGACAGGTCAATGACGGCTGGAAGGTGATCACCAGCGCGCTGGCCGCCGAACGCGTCATGATCGGCACGATGGTCGCCGCGTTGCAGCGCGTGTTCGACGAGCTCACCGAATACGTCAAGACCGCCGAGGTCGGCGGCAAGAGGCTGCGCAACGATCCCGTGATCCGCGACCGGATCGGCGGGCTGGCCGCCGAGATCGAGATCGCGCGCCAGTTCACCCTGCGCAACGCGCGGCTGGTCGAGCAGGGTCGGCCCCTGCCCTACGAGGCGGCTATGAGCAAGGTGTTCGCCGGCGAGCTGCAGGAGCGGCTGGGCGAAGCGGCGATGGACATCATCGGCTCGGGAGGATTGCTGTCCGAGGACGCAGCCTCGGCACCGCTGGGCCACATCGAGCAGGTGCTGCGCCATTCGATCATGGGCGTGGTCGGCGGCGGCACGGCCGAGATGCAGCGCAACGCCATCGCGATCCGAGGATTGCGCCTGCCCCGTCCCGGCAGAGATTAAGCGCAGGCGATGGCGAACCCGCCGCCGCAGTTTTCCGGCAGCGGCTGGTCGGTCCAGCTTCGCCCGCCATCCTCCGTCCCGATGACCTGGCCGAACCGCGCGACGCCGTAGACGCGGTCGGGGTTCGCCCGGTCGCAGGCGACGCACATGATCGAGCTGCGCACGTCGAGGGACTTGTCGAAGCGGGTCCAGCTCCGGCCGAGATCGCCGCTGCGATAGATCGCCCCGTTGTCGTTCCTGACCGACACGCCGACGCCGGCGAACAGCACCTTGGGGTCGTGCGGCGAGACGCAGATGTCGCGGCTGTAATGCAGGTGGGCCTGGCGGCCGAGCTGCAAGTCTTGCCAGCGCTTCCCCTCGTCGTCGCTTTCGAACAGCCCCATGCGCAGCGCGACGATCACGCTGCCCGGCGCGGCGCGGCTGGCCGCGATCGCGTGACCGTCCAGCATGCCTTCGATCCCGTTGCTGGAGATCTGCGCGTTCCTGAGATGCGGCTCGGCAGCGAGGCGCACCAGACCGTCATTGCAGTCCTCCCAGGTCTCGCCGCGATCGCGGCTCCGCATCACCCCGTTGACTTCCATCACCGCGAAAACCTCGTCCGGCTTCGCCGGGTTGACGGCGAGCTTCATGACCCGATGCGGAAAGTTGATCGCCACCCGCTCGCGCACACGCGGGTCGGGCAGGCGGCGCCAATGCACTCCGCCGTCGTCGCTGCGGAAAATCCCGATGGGCGAGGTGCCCGCATACACCGTGTTCGGCTCCGTCGGGTGATACAGGATCGACCAGATAGCCCGGTCGCGCGCGGGAAAATCCGTGCGCTCCCACAGCGCACCGCCGTCGGCCGAGCGGTAAATACCGTCCTCCGCCCCCGTCAGGACGACGTCAGGGTCGCGTGGATCGACGGCGATGGCGTTGATGTCGCCATTCTCGGGCAGGCCGCGATCGAGATGCGTCCAGCCGCCATCCTCGCCCGTATTGCGGCGGAACAGACCACGAAGCTGTGGGCCGCTCGCCGCGCCGGCCGGCGGCGGTCCGATATATTTGAACCGGTTGACGCCGACGAAAACCCGCGTGCCCTTCCCGTTCGAAGCCATCGCCGTTCCTCCCCGGATGCGACATCGTGGGAAGGCTGGCACCCGCTTTTCACCGAGTCAAACCCCGTGGGCGCCAACATCCGATCACCGGATTCATCACTCGCCCCCGACTCGGCCGCGGCGTTAAGTTGCCGCGGTAACCGATGCCGTTTCAAGGAACGTGCCTTGCGCCCTTCGCCCGCCGCCCTGTTCGTGACGACCGGATGCCTTGCGGTCCGATTCGCTGTCATGGCTGCGATTGTCGCCGTCATGACGAGCCCGGCCTATGCCGAGACGTCCTGGCTTGACGATGCGATGCTCAGCCTCGAGATCGAGAACGATTTCTTCACGCCCCACGGATCGGACCGGCATTATACGAACGGCGTGCGGCTCGAGGCCCTGTCGCGTCCGATCGGCGGCAGCGAGGTGCCCGACTGGTCGCGCGAGCCCTACGCCGCCTGGCCGGGCTTCGAACTGTCCGCCATGCGCCGGGTCGGTTTCGCGCTGGGCCAGAACATCTACACGCCCGCCGACACGGACAGCCGTGTGCCCGACCCCAAGGATCGCCCCTATGCGGCCTGGGCCTATCTCGGGGTGATGCTGGCGAGCGAAACGCCGGACCGGCTCGACACGGTCGAGCTCGATCTCGGCGTCGTCGGGCCGGCGGCCGGTGGACGGTTCGTACAAAACCAGTTCCACAACCTGATCAACGTCCCGAAGGCGAACGGCTGGGGATTCCAGCTCCACAACGAGCCGGGAGCGATCCTGTCGGCCGAACGCCGCTGGCGGCTCAGTGCCCCGCCGATCCTGCAGGCGGGCATCGAGGCCGACGCGATTCCCATCATTGGGGCCAGCGTCGGCAACGTCATGACCTATGCCAATGCCGGGCTGATGCTGCGGCTCGGGCAGGGGCTTCGGGCCGATTTCGGGCCGCCGCGCATCCGGCCATCCCTGCCCGGCTCGCCAGCCGTGGGCGATACCGAGGGCGGATTTGGCTGGTACCTGTTCGCCGGCTTCGACGGGCGGGCGGTGGCGCGCGACATCTTCCTCGACGGCAACACGTTTCAGGACAGCCCGAGCGTGCCGAAGAAGCCATTCGTCGGCGATTTCCAGGCCGGGCTCGTCCTGCTGATCGGGTCCGCGCGCATGACCTACAGTTACGTTGTGCGCACGCCGGAATTTCGTGGCCAGTCCGGGCCGGACCGGTTCGGCGCGCTGAGCTTTACGTGGCGGTTCTGATTCACGGCTTCAGACGGCTTTAAACCTCGGCGCGGCGCAGAACCGGAATGACCTCCGCGCCGAAGACCCGGTAGTTGTTCCTGAGCTCGGCGATGGATACGGAACGGTCGAAAATCACCGAGAAATGTCCCGCGCCGGCCCTGCGGCACTGGTCGACGATCTGCTCCGCAATGGCGGACGGCGAGCCGGCGATGAACTCGTCATCGCCGATCGCGAAGGCGTGCGACGTGGGCGAGTCGAGAATGGCCGGGCGGTCCGGCAGATCGGCGCGCGGATCGACCTTGATCCGTTCCCGGTAGGTGGCACGGCGGCGCACAAGCGCGTCGGCGTCGTCCAGCATGCTCACCTGGCGGCGGATGCAGAGATCGTCCGGACCGACGATGCGTCCCGCCTTCTCGGCCTCGTCGCGATAGGCGTCGAAGATCTCGATTACCTTTTCCAGAGGATGGAAGCCGGTCGAGATCTTGGCGCCGCGCCGCGCTGCCTTGCGTGCCGACGACACGCTGATCACGGTCACCCATTTCGGTGGTTCCGGCTGTTGGATCGGGCGCGGCGTGAGGCGCAGATTGTCGAAGTTCCAGAACCGGCCGTGATGCGAGATCACGGGCGCGGCGAGTGCCTTGTCGATGATCTCGACCGCTTCGTCGTTGCGGGCGCGCGCCTCGTCCGCCGTGAGCCCGACCTGCGCCATCTCCTGCGGGATGCCGGCCGCCGTGCCGATCTCCAGCCGACCGTGTGTCAGATGGTCGAGCATGCCGATCTCTTCGACCAGCTGCCACGGCGTGTGGTAGGGGGGGACCATTCCCATGACCCCCAGCCGGATCGACTTCGTCCGCAACGCGACGGTGGCGATCAGCAGGTTCGGCGCCGGCGAATAACTGAGCCCGAAATGATGCTCGCTGAAGAAGATGCCGTCGAAGCCGGCAGGCTCTGCGCTCACCCACAGATCGAGGTAATCGTCGAAATAGCGCTGCGACGCGGCAGGATCGAATTGCTCTGCCAGATCGTGTGGCGTGGCGAAAAGCTCAAAAATCCAGGATTTGATCATGCCTCGGTCGAGCTCCAGACGTGCCGCACGATTGACGCGATGCCTCAGTTGCAAAATTATGCGGTGCCGGTCGACGGCTCCCTAGATGGGATAGACGAGGTAGCGCGGCGTGGTGACGGTATCGAGAACCGCCTTCTTGGCCATGAACAGCGCTTCGCCGCCCGAGAGCGCAACGACGTCATCGTAGCGGCCGGCCGCAAGGATCTCCGAATGGCGGCGGGCCGAGGTGTAGGCCACCAGGACGTTGCTCGTCACCTCATAGCGGCCAGGCGCCGTCTCACGGCAGTCGAGCCGCTGCACGAAATGCCGCGTCGTGTAGGGCTCGAAGGTACCGGCCCATACGCGATCGATGAACTTCACGCGGTCGGAAAGCCGCTCGCGACTGTCGTCCAGCATGATCGCGAGCGGCAGATCCTGCTCCTCGTTCTCGAGCGTCGTGCAAACATAGCCGTTGGTCTCGACGGCGAAGCAGCCAAGCCAGGCCTCGAGATCGAACCGGTCGAGCGCCGCGATGTAGCGAAGCTGCAACGCGTCGATCCGGGCGAGCGTCTCGATGTCAACCAATGCCGAACCCCATGATCTCGCGGTAGCGCTTCCACCGGACGAGATTGCTCGCCTCGTCGTTCTGTTCGGTGTAGCAGGGCCCCTCGAGGCGGCCCGCCACCCCCTTCTGGAACCCCACGGAGCCGAGCGTATTGGAGCCGAGATGCAGCCGGTTGAACACGGCGCCGTCCTCCAGCGAGATCAGCCCACTGGGCCCGAGCAGGTTCGAGGCCTGGTGCAGCCGGTGGCGCCACATGCCCGCATCGTCGTCGGTGCGGGCGAAATAGACGTACTGCACCTCGACCTCATCCAGCCCGCGTGGGAACGCAAAGCGCAGGTTGATCACGTCGAGATGGCGGGTGAGCACCGTCATCGGAAACAGGTTGACCACGACGGATCGGCGCGGCGCCTCCGGATCGTGGAATTCGACCAGCGCGCTGTCATCCAGGAAATCCGACTTGGCCGTCGGGCCGAGCTCGGCCTCGATCAGCTTGTGGCCCGACGCCGTGACGCACTGCACGCCGGTGCCGCCCTGCCATTGCAGCATGCGGAAGGCGCGATGCAGGAGCGGCGCATGATAGCCCTCATTGTCGCCGTATTCCTTCCAGTTCGTCGAGAACAGCACTTTCTGGTAGCCGAGCAACGTGAGCGCGCCGTCGCCCAAGAGCTTGGCGAGGTAGCCTATCCCCTCGCCGAGCCAGTCCTCGAGCGCGGGCGTCGTGGCGTCGCAGGTCGCGAACACGATGCCGCACGCCGTCGCAGAGCGCAGAGCGCGCAAGCCGTAATCCTCCGTGCGAAAATCCTTCGGGAACCGTTCGATCCCCGGCGCGGCGAGCAGCGCCCCGCACGTGTTGAACGACCAGCGATGGTAGGGACAGGTGATCCCGTTGACGTGACCGCGACTGCGCGTCTCCAGCTGGGTTCCGCGGTGCGGGCACGAGTTGAAGAATACGCGGACCTGGCCGTCGTCGCCGCGCAGGACCAGCACCGGTGCCTCGCCGATATATAGCGTCTTGTAGTCGCCTGGCGCGGGGATTTCCGCTTCATGGGCGAGCGGATGCCATTCCGGCCCATAGAAGATGCGTTCGAGCTCGCGGCCGTAAATGTCCGGGCGGTGGAATATCTCCTTCGGGAGATCGCCATAGCGGTCGGGCCAGCGGAGATCGAGGTCGTCGGCGTTGGTCGCCATGGCGAGTCCTTTCCGCGCTGTTCGCAGCGAATCTCCGGGAGATTATAGCCCGTGTCCCGCCCGATTCCACCGCCGGCCCGCCGGCGATGATTGAGCCACGGCGAAATCTTGCTATGGTTCCGGGCCAGCGCCGACAAGACGCTATAGGGGGGCCAGTGAAAGTTCGAGGGGGCGGAGCCGATCGCGCGGGCGGGCGACCCCATGTGGCGGCGTAGCCTCGACCGGCTGTACGAGGGGCTGCTCTACGTCGCCGGCGCCGCGATGCTGCTGATGATGCTCCACGTCGTTCTCGACGTGGGAGCGAAGTACCTGCTCGACAAGCCGATTCCGCAGACGCTGGAGACCGTGTCCTACTACTACATGGTCGCCGTCCTTTTCCTGCCCTTCGCCTATGTCGCGCGGACCGAGGGCCACATCCAGGTCGAGCTGTTCACGCGCGGCCTGAAGCCGCGCGCGCTCGCCTGGTTCGAGGTCGCGGTCGGGCTGGTCACGCTGCTGGCCATGGTCGTGTTCACCTGGCGAACCGGCCTCTCCGCGCTCGACAAGACGACGTCCGGTGAGTTCCGTGACGCGGCGGAGGGCATCATCATCGTCTGGCCAAGCCGCTGGATCCTCCCGGTCGGCGGCGCCGCGATGGCGCTCGCCGTGCTGGTCCGGCTGATCGACGACCTGCGCCGGGCGGTCGGGGCAAACGACGATACGGACGGCAGCGCATGAGCTCGATCGCGATTGGATATATCGGCATAGGCGCGGTCGTGGTGCTGCTGGCGCTGCGGATTCCGATCGGTATCGCGCTCGCCCTGGTTTCATTCGTTGGCGTGTGGCAGATCCGCGGGCTCGACGTGGCCTATGGGCTGGTCGCCGATGTACCATACGATTTCGCGGCGAGCTGGGAGCTTTCGGCGATCCCGATGTTCCTGCTGATGGGCTCGATCGCCTATCATGCCGGCCTCAGCGCGACGCTGTTCCGCGCGGCACGCATGTGGCTATCGGGCTTGCCGGGCGGTCTCGCCATCGCGTCGAACTTCGCCTGCGCGGCCTTCGCCGCCGCCTCCGGATCGAGCGCCGCGACCGCCGCCGCAATGGGCCGCATCGCCATTCCCGAGATGCTGCGGGAGGGTTACGACAAAGGGCTCGCGACCGGTGTCGTGGCCGCGGCCGGCACGCTCGGGACGATGATCCCGCCTTCCATCCTGTTCGTGCTTTACGGAATCTTTGCCGAAACCTCGATCACCAAGCTGCTGATCGCGGGAATCCTGCCCGGCCTGCTGACCGCCGCGGTCTATGCCGCAATGATCGCCGGACGCTGCGCACTCAACCCGGAGATCGGCCCTTCGCGCCGGGAGATGGCGCCGCTCGGCGCACGGTTGCGCGTCCTCGGCTCGGTCTGGCCGCTTATGGTGCTGATCGCCGGAATCATCGGCGGGCTGATGGGCGGCGTGGTGACCCCGGCCGAAGCGGGGGCGTTCGGCGCCTTCCTCGCTCTGGTCATCGCGCTGATCCAGCGCCGGCTCAGCATCGCGGTGATGCGCGCCGCGCTGATCGAAGCGGTTTCGAACACCGCTCGGCTGCTGTTCATCGCGCTGGGCGCGATCATGCTGACCAAGTTTCTCGCCCTGTCGGGCGTGCCCTTCGCGCTCGGGCGGATGATGGGGGATTGGGCGCTCCACCCCCTTCTGCTCGTCATCGGGACCTCGCTGATCTACATCGTGCTCGGGATGTTCCTCGACCCGCTGGGGCTGCTGCTCATCACCCTGCCCGTCATCCTGCCGATGTTCGAGGCGCTGCACCTCGACCTCGTCTGGCTCGGGGTGATCATCGTGAAATATCTCGAGATCGGCCTGCTCACACCGCCGGTCGGGTTCAACGTCTACGTGATCAAGACGGTGGTCGGCGACGAGGTCGAGCTTGAAACGATCTTCAAGGGCGTCGCCTGGTTCCTCGGGTGCGAGGTCATCATCATGACCCTGCTGATCGCGTTTCCCGAGATCTCGCTCGTCCTGCCGAACATGATGGGCTGAGGGCTCGGGGGCGGGACCCGCCCGCCCCCGACGCATCGCATTACAGCTTGTCGGGATCGACCTTGCTGTAGATCTCGCGGTTGAAGATCTCGACGTACTTCTTCATGTCGTCGCCAATCTCGCGCGAGAGCGGCTTCCACTTTTTGAGCTTCTCGACGTAGACCTTGAGCAACCGTTCGGGATCCTTCGCCCCCTGCTTCTTCAACAGTGCAGGCAGAATCTGCGCCTCATGCTCCGCGTTCTTGTCGAGCGCGGCCAGAAGTTCGGGGCTTGCGTCGTGGAATTTCACGCCCTTCCCTTCCGCCGCCTTGCGCACCTCGCGGTCGGTCTCTGTGTAGGCGATGAGCTGGGCGCGGGCGCTCGCCATCGGCACGTTGCGCCAGATGATGTCGCGGTCCTTCTTTGACAGGGCCTGCCAGGTCTTCCGGTTCATCACGAACAGCGTCAGTCCGCTCGCAATGCCCATGGGAGCGGTCAGCACATTTTTCGCCACGTCGACGAGACCATACGAGCGCAGCCAGGCGACCGGCGCACAGGCGCAATCGACCGCGCCGCGCTCGATCGCCTGTACCATGTCGGCAGGGCCCATGCTGATCGCCGTTGCTCCCAATGCCGCCATGAGCCGGGTCTCGGCGCCGGTGGCCCGCACCTTGAGCCCCTTGATGTCGCTCAATGTCTTGATCGGGTTCTTGCAGATCAGATTGAACGGCGTGCCGGAGAACCCGGCGCCGAGATACACCCCGTTGGCCTTGCGGTACTCGGCGAGGCATTCGGGGCAGTCGAGCAGGATCGTCTCAATGACCGCGCCGGTGCGCTGTACCGGATCGTCGGTGTAGAACTGCGCGTCGAACAGGACGTTGTTGTTGATCAGCGCCGAGCGCTGGAACACGGGCACGATGAAGGCCGCATCGACCAGCGAGTTCTTGAGCCCGTCGAGCGACGAGTTCATGGAGATCACCTGAGAGCCGGCGAGCATCTTCCAGTTCATGGACCCGCCCGACTGCTTGCTGATCTCGGCAAAAGTCGGGCCGGCGGCCTTCGACATCAGCGGATTCTTCTCGGGAATGCCGCTGCCATAGATCAGGTCCTTGGCAAGGGCCGGCGTCACGGCGAGCAGCGCTACAGCCATGACGGCAAGGACCGGCAATCGATATCTCATCTGTTCCTCCCTTTCTGCGCGCAGGCTGCGACTTGTCGCCGGCCTGCGCTTCGCCGCGATGTTGGTCCAATCGCACAGGGGTTGCAACGCGCTTTCACCCGACGCGGAGCTGTAGGATCATCCCGCATCACAACAATGGGAGGGCCGCATGCCGGGATCGCGCATGGCGGGCAAGAGGGCGATCGTCACCGGCGGCGCCGGCGGAATCGGGGCGGCGACGGGCGAGCTGTTCGCGGCGGAGGGCGCAAGCGTCCTGCTGGTCGACCGGAACGGAGAGGCGCTCGAGCGCACTGCGGCCGAGATCGCGAAGTCTCAGCCCGGCGCGACGATCGCGTCCTTCGCGGCCGACATCGCCGAGCCTGCCGCGGCGGCGGATGCGGTCGCGCAGGCGGCATTACGTCTCGGCGGGGTCGACGTTCTGGTCAGCAATGCCGCAATACGCAACCTCGACGCCATCGCCGACGCCGACCCGGAACAGTGGCGCAACGTGCTTTCGGTGAACCTGCTCGGTGCGGTCAACATGTCCAAGGCCGCGGTCGGCGAGCTGCGCAAGAGCGGCCGGTCGAGCATAGTCATCGTGTCGTCGTGCTACGCAACGATGGGACGCAAAGGGTTCGGCGCCTATGACGCCTCCAAGGCGGCGCTACTGGCGCTCACGCGCACCCTGGCGTGGGAGGAGGCAGAGCACGGCATCCGAGCGAACGCCGTCCTGCCCGGCGGGACCCTGACCCCGTTCACGATCGGGCGCTGGCAGGCGCGCGGGCGCACAGAGGACGAGCTCCGCGCCGAGGCCAAGTCGGATTCGCTGCTGCGGCGGTGGGCCGAGCCGCGCGAGATCGCCTACCCGATCCTTTGGCTCGCCTCGGACGAGGCGTCCTACGTGACCGGCGCGTCCCTGCCCGTCGACGCCGGGCTGAACATCATGTAACGCGCCCGTCGCGCTGTCAGACGGGAAACACCATCCCGCCGTCGGGCACCTCAATCCGATCGCCATCGCGGCTGGCGAGGAAGGATTCCTTCAACCGGCGTCGGATCAGGATTGCGTCACGGTCGGGCCAGAACAGGTATTCGTCCGAGCGGGCGGCGACCAGGTCGCCTTGCGCTTCGGCCGCCATCTTGTCCTCGGCGGAGACGCGCCGCATCCGCGGCAGACCGACCTCGTTGTAGGTCTGTTCGGCGCGGGCGCGCTCGTCCGGCGTGCGGGCCCGCCACGACATGAAACGCTGGATGCGCGTCGTGTTGGTGTCGATCGGAAACTGCCAGAGGCGTGCCGCGTATGGTGCGGCCCCCGGCGCGGGGGTGATCGGCG
The DNA here is from genome assembly GCA_963817535.1 of uncultured Alphaproteobacteria bacterium. Lineage (GTDB taxonomy): Bacteria > Pseudomonadota > Alphaproteobacteria > MPNO01 > DASWLB01 > CAWGHZ01. The sequence goes on along the minus strand of CAWFOW010000011.1, from coordinate 159,377 downwards.
TCGTGGTGATGCACGGCAGGGCGTAGCGCTGCCCCTTGATACCCGTGGTGAAGTGGCCGTGATGGATCGGCTTGCCGGTCTTGTCGACCGCGACCCCGCGATAGCCTTGCTCGGTCTCGACGATCTTCACCCGGCGTTCGTTGAGTGGGACATCGGGCTCGGCGACCTTGCCCTTCTCCCACGTCTTATCCTCGACTGCCTGCGAGTGCGAATGGAGGATGACCGCATGAAACGGATCGCCGCCATCGATGCAGAGCAGCCAGTTCGCGTGCCATATCTCGGGCGGGAGGCGGAAATGGACGAAGTGCTCTTCGTCGAACAGCTCCTCCGGCACCTCGGCCGAAAGCGGCGGCGGCACCATCTCGGGGCGGTCGCGCATGAACGCCCAGATGTAGCCGCCGCGCTCCTCGGTCGGGTAGGCAGCGACGCTGACGTCGTTCCGCAGCGGGCTGTCGTCGGGCTCCCACGGGATGAGGGCGCAGCGCCCGTCGCCACCGAAGCGCAGCCCGTGAAGGATGCACTGCAGCTGGCCGTCGAGGATGCGTCCGACGGACAGCGGCAGACCACGATGCGGACAGCGGTCCTTCAGCACGTGCGGCTTGCCCGCCGCATCGCGGAACGCCACCAGCGCCTCGCCCAGCGCGATGAAGCCGGTGGGTTTGTCTGAGGTAAGCTCCTCGGACTGGAGCACCGGGTACCAGTAGTTGCGCAGGCCGAGCTCCAACCCCGCCGGAATATCCGGGGCAAGCTCGCGCTCGGCGTTCGAGCCTTTGCGCATCGCAATCTCCCTTCTTACGTCACAGCCGCCCGCGCGCACCTATTTGAGAGGCGAGAAGTTAGCCGGCAGCAGAATGCGGTTCTTCTGTCCGACGATCATGGGCCGTACGTTCGCAATGAACTTCGACCAGTCGGGATGCTGCCACACCTCGGCGCGCCGGCGTAGGCGCTCGTTGAAATCATCGTAGGCCCAGATGTGGACCACCTTGTTCAGCTTGCCGGTCTCGGTATGGAAGAACCCGACGAGCCCGCCCTGGATCTCGCCTTGCACGGGCATGGCCTGCTCCTCGTAAAACTTGAGGTAGGGGCCGACCTGGCCGGTCTTGAGGGTGTATTCGCGTTCTTCGTAGATCATGTTCCCGTTTCCTTTCGATGTTGAGCTGGAAAGACGATAACCGTGTCCGGCTCAGACCGACATCAGGCCGGGCAGGAACAAGGCGATCTGCGGGAAGGCGACCAGCAGGCAGAACACGGTCGCATCGCACCCGAGATAGGGCAGCGCGGCACCCGCGACCTGCCACAGGGTGGTGCCCTTGGGGGCGACGCTCATCATTACGAATAGCAGCAGCCCGAGCGGCGGGGTCGTGAGGCTCATCTCCAGCCCCAGCAGCATGATGATCCCGAACCACACCGGGTCCAGCCCGACGGCGCGGATGACCGGATAGAAGATCGGCACCGTCAGCATCAGCATGGAGGCCTGCTCCATGAACGTGCCGAGGAACAGGAGGACGCCGAACATGCAGGCGACGAGTTCGAGCGTGGTCAGATCGAAGCTGGTGACCCAGGCGACCAGTTCCTGGGTCGCGCCGGTATAAGCGAGAAGCTGGCTGAACGTCGACGAGCCGATGATAATGATGAACACCATCGCCGCAACGCGCAGCGCGCCGTCGGTCGCGGCCCACCAGATGGACCAGGTCAGGCAGCGGAACGCCAGGCCGAGGACCACCACCGCGCCCGCGCCGAAGGCCGCCGCCTCGGTTGGTGTCGCCCAGCCGAGTACGATGAACCCAACGACCGCGAAGATCACCAGCCCCATCGGGAAGATGTTGACGACGATGGCCCGCAGCTTGGCGGGAAGCGACACCGGCTCGTGCTCGTATTGCGGCGCAGCATCCGGGTCGATGCGGATCTGCACGAAGATCGCCGTCGAGTAGAGCGTGGCGAGCAGGATTCCGGGCAGGAACCCCGCGACCAGCAAGGCACCCACATCGACATTGGCGATCGAGCCCAGCAGCACCGCAAGGCCCGACGGCGGAATGATCATGGCGAGCCCGCCCGTCCCCATGATCGGACCCATCGCCATATGGCGCTTGTAGCCGCGGCGCTGCATCTCGGGCAGCATCAGCGTGCCGAGCATGGCCGTGTTGGCGAGGCTCGATCCCGTCAGCGCCGAGAAGAACGTGCCGCCACCCACCGTGAGATAGGCGAGCCGTCCCGGCAGCCGGCCGAGCAGCAGATCGAACGTGTCGAATACCTTGAGCGCAAGTCCGGTTCGGAAGAACAGCTCGCCCATCAGCATGAACAGCGGGATGGGCGCCAAGGTGAAGACCGTCACGCGGCTCGCCGCATTGGCGACGACCAGGTTGAGGCCGTTGACCCCGCCCATGAACAGGAACGAGCCGACGATGTTGACGCCCAGGAAGGCGAACGCGACCGGAACGCCGAGCATCATCAAGGCGGCGATCGAGCCGACCATGATGAGGATGACGTAATACCACTCCATCTCCACGGTCAGGCGGCTCCCGTCTCGCCGATGCGCCCGGAATACAGCGTGTCGAAGCCCAGCAGATAGCGCGCGAACTCGATCGCCATCATTACGAACCCGATCACCATGGGCAGGAACAGGTAGATGCGCGGAATCTCGATCGAGCGGATGTCGATGTCGTCGGTGACATAGGCGTCGATCGTCAGGCTCAGCGCGTAATACGCCAGCAACAGGCAGATCACGACGCAGGCGAGGTAGACGAACTTCGCCCACCAGCGGAAGAAGCCCTGCGGCATCAGCGAGGTGAAGGCCTCGACCACGATGTGCCCTTTCTGGCGCACCAGCCAGGGCGACATCATCATCGTCATGTAGAGCAGCGCGTACTCGACGAGCGGCAGCGTCCAGGCCGGCGGGTCTTCGCCGATGTCGCGCAGCGTGACGTCGGTGAGGATCGAGATCAGTGCAAGCGTAAGGATGACCCGCGCCACCTTGGGCAGCAGCGCGAGCCACCAGTTATAGGCGTCGACCAGCGGACGCACGGGCGGCGCCGTCCTTTCGGTATGCGGTTTCGGGCGACCGAAAACCGCCTAGTACGCCAGTTTCCGCATTTCCGCGATGTCGAGCGTGAGCTTGTCCTTGTTCTTCATCGCGCGGTCCCACGGCCCCTTCAGGAACGTGTCCAGCCACTTCTCGCGCGCCTCGCCCTTCAGAACGACGAACTTCACGCCCTCCTTCTCGAGCGAGGCCTGCTCCTGCTTGGTGTAGGCCTCGGCGCTCTCGTAGGTCTCCTTCTCGAACTGGATCGCCGTCTTCTCGAGGATGTCCTGCGCATCCTTCGGCATGCCGTCGAACTTCTTGGCGTCGACCAGCGCGATCATCACCGTCTTGAAGATGTTGGGGATGAATCCGACCTTCAGGAACTTCTCGACCTTGATGTCGCGTACCTGGATGATCGGCGAGCCGGTGCCGTCGACGACGCCGCGCTGCAGCGCGGTGTATACTTCGCCCATGCCGCGCATCACAACTGGCGTACCGCCGAGCGCGGTGACGAAGTCGCGATAGCCGGGCGACGAACGGATCTTCATCCCCGTCAGATCGGGCAGACCGTCGGGCCGCATCTTGGGTTCCTTGGTAAGGAACAGGTTGACCCCGATCGAGCCGATGAAGTGGCCCAGGAAATGCGCGTCCATCTTCTTGCGGTACGCCTTATCCATCAGCGCCGAGAATCCATTGGCGCGCCGCTCCATCGGCGTGTTCTTGCCGTAGAACATGTCGCCTTCGGGGAACATGCCGAGATAGTAGGCCGACGGGCCGTAGATCATGTCGAACAGACCCTTGCGCAGCCCGATCGGCTGCTCGCGCGGGTTGGCAACCTCGGGGCCGCCGAGATAGCGGATATGGATGACGCCCTTGCCCGCCTTGTTGACGGCATCGATGAACCGCACGTAATCGACCGTCATCTTCTCGGTTTTGGGAAACGACGAAACCGCGCGAAGCGTCACTTCGGCCTTCGCGACCGGCGGGGCCAATGCAATGGCCGCGGCGACGCAAGCCGCCCCGACTGCACCGAGCTTCAGCGTGTGGGACATGGACTGCTCCTCCCTGAGTTCAATTCTTACTGGTCCCAACTGCGCGGGACTGTGGCACTTTCTGGTGCGAGTATAGGGGCGCGAGTACCGCCGTGCCAACGACAAACGGTCCTTGGGCACCGAAGGACAGGTCAGAATAGTCTGGGCGCGCGCGACATCAGCCCGCCGTCGATCAGGATAGAGGTGCCACTGATCGCGCTCGCCCTGTCCGAGGCGAGAAACACCACTGTGTCTGCAACCTCTTCGACCGTGGAAGCGCGGCCCATAGGCAGGTCTTCGAGAAACTCCGGCCAGCGTTCCTCTTCCCCGAGCAGCCGCTTGGCACGCCGCCTCTGACCACCAACGAACCGGTCGCTGATCGTCGGGCCAGGATTGACGCCAACCACACGCACGCCGTGTCGGACGCTGTCACCGCCGAGCGACGCGGTGAACATGATCATCGCGGCGTTGGCGGTCGTCGTCGCGATATAGTTCGCGTTGGGCTGCACGCCCGCGACGCCGATCACGTTGACGATCACGCCGCTGCCCCGCGCTCGCATGGCCGGATAGATCGCCCGGGTCAAGTTGATATAGCCGAAGACCTTGAGCTCCCATCCTTGGCGCCAGGCGGCGTCATCGACCTCCTCGATGCTGCCACGCGGCACCGCACCGGCGTTATTGACCAGGATGTCGACATTGCGCGCCTCGAGGCCCAGCCGCTCGCGATCCTCTTCGCGGGTGAGGTCTCCCGGATGGATCCGGACGGCCACGCCGTAGCGCCGGGCCAGATCGGCCGCGAGTTCGGCCAGCAGCCCCTCGTTGGTGGCAGCAAGCTCGAGATGGCAGCCCTCGGCCGCGAGTGCAGCGGCAATCGCCTTGCCGATGCCCCTGGACGCCCCCGTGACGAGCGCGGTCCGGCCTTGCAGACCCATCTCCATTCAGGATCCCCGCCGGCAGTACCGCGGCAATGGCAGAGCGCGACGGGAGCGGCGCTCAGTCCTTGGCCGCAACGACCTCGACCTCGATGCGATATTCGGGCCGGGCCAGCCGGCTGACAACCAGCAGGGTGGACGCCGGCACGACGCCGGCAAACGCCTCCTTCTGGATGTCGCGCCAGGCGGGCATGTCGTCGGGGTCGAGGAGATAGGTGGTGACCTTGGCGACGTTCTGCCAGCTCATGCCGCATTCGGCGAGCACGCCGGCAATGTTGGCATAGACCTGACGCGCCTGGCCGGCGAAGTCGGCAGCGACGGAGCCGTCAGGCGCAACGCCGGTCTGGCCGGCCAGATAATAGAGGCGTGCATTCGGGCCGATCTCGCCCACGTGCGAGAACCGGCCCTGCGGGCTGTTCACACCCTTGACGTCGTAGCGCTTGACCATGCGTTCCTCCCTGTTTGGCCGGCGCATTTAAGCGCCTGCCGGCGCGGAGGGTCAAACGGTGTTCGGCGGCCGCGGCCGCGGTCCCGCCGACGCGCTCAAGCCCCGGCGTCGGCCTCAAGGCCGTGCGCCGAGGGGCGCGGGATAACGCGGACCGCGCGCAGGATGCATTCGCCGACCACGACGATCTGCACCGGAACGCACAACCAGATCAGCGCTGTGACGACCCACCACCACGGTGCCTGCGGGATTTCCAGCACGACGGTGGCGAGCCCGGTATAGGTCACGTCATAGAGCGTGAAACGGAAGAACTGCCAAGCGAACAGGACGAAGATCAGCAGCGTGCAGAGATTGCCGAACACTTCGAGCCACAGCGCGCCGCGCGTGCCGAGCGCCCGCCCGAGGAAGCGGACCGTCACGAAGTGACCACCCACCAGACATACCGGGAAAAAACTGCAGACGATGACCGCGAGGTTGAACTGACTGAGATCGTCGACGCCCAGGATCGGCGAGTTGAACAGCCACCGCATCAGCACGTCGAGGACGATCGCGCAGGCCACGACCATCATCGCGACCGCGCCCACCAGCGCCACGCCGGTCGCCGCCGGGCCGAGCGTCACGCGCGCATCGAAAGTCGCCGCGAAGGCGGGATCGAACGCTACATCGCCAGCGTTGCTACGGTCAGGTTCGGCCATGTCATCCTCCCGCGGTCGAGCCGGTCACATCATGCCCAGATATTTTGGCAGCCACAACGACAGGACCGGAAACAGCGCCAGCAACGCAAGCCGGATCAGGTCGCCCACGAAGAACGGCGCGATTCCGGCAAAGATCGTTTTGAGCGGGATTTGCGGCATCATCCCGTGCAACACGAACGGAATCAGCCCGATCGGCGGCGTGATCTGGCCGATCTCGATGACCACGATGTTGATGATGCCCCACCAGATCGGGTCGTAGCCGAGTCCGAGGATCAGCGGGAATACCACCGGCAGCGTGATGATCATCGACGACACGGTCTCGAAGATCGAGCCCAGGATCAGGTACATCACCAGCAGCGCGAAGATGATCACGCCCGGCGGCAGGTTGGCGGCCTCGATCGCGCGCACGATGTGATCGGGCATCTGGGTCAGGGTGATGAAGAAGGTGAAGATGCTCGCCCCGATCACGATGATGTAGATCAGGCCGGTGGTCGCGGCCGTCTGGCCCAGCACCCGCCACAGGATGGCGCGGTTGAGCTTGCCGCGGTACCAGGTGAACGCCAGCGCGAAGATGGCGCCGACCGCCGCGCCTTCGATGACGGTGAACACGCCGCCGTAGATGCCACCCGAGACCACGCCGGCGAGTACGATCACCCCCCAGCAACTCAGTATGACGTTGAGGCGCTCGCCCCAGCCAGCGCGCGGCCCGCTCGGCCCCGCCTCCGGACGCAGCCGGACATAGATCGCGATCACCGTCCAGTAGATGCAGACGGTCAGGATTCCCGGAATGACGCCGGCCATGAACAAAGCCACGACGAACTGCTCGGTCAGGATGGCGTAGAGCAGCATCAGGTTGGAGGGCGGGATCAGGATCCCCAGCGTGCCGCCGGCCGCAATGCAGCCCGCCCCGAGCGAGGGCAGGTACTTGCGCTCGGTCATTTCGGGCAGTGCGACGTGGACGAACGTCGCCGCCGTCGCAACCGACGAGCCGCACACCGCGCCGAACCCGCCGCAACCGCCGATCGTTGCCATGGCGAGCCCGCCGCGGAAATGGCCAACGAAGGCGTGGAACAACCGATAAAGGTCTGCCGACAGGCCGGCCGCGCCGGCGAACGCCCCCATCAGCAGGAACAGGGGTATCGCCGCCAGCTCCGTCGTGGTCAGCACTTGGGTCGGGCCGGTGGCGAACATCTTCACCGCCGGGTCGAACCCCGTCATCAGCCACACCCCACCGAAGCCGGCGATCGCCATGGCAATGCCGATGGGAACATGAAGCGCGATCAGCGCCAACATGCACGCGATGCCGACGATGCCGATCACTATGGGGTCCATGGGGCACGACTCAGTTGCGGAGACGAGTGGGCCCCGTCTGCCGAGGTTGATGGGACAACCAGCGATCGCCCGGCCGCCCACCCATCGCGGTAAGCGGCCGGGCGTTACCGGCGGGGGCGCGGCGCCTCAGCTACTGTGGTTGCGGTACTGTGCGACTAGCTTCTTCGCCTCGTCGAACAGCTTTTGGCGATGCGCCTTGTCCTCGTCGATCCAGGCCTGCCGGATATGATGGAACTTCGGTTCCCACTTCGCCTCGAGCTCGTCGTCGCTCGGGCGCAGCACCGTATGCTCCTTGGCGAGCTTGGCCCGCATCTCGCCTCCCTCGTTGGCCCAGAACTTGCCGAACGTCATCGACAGCTCGAGCCCGCCATTCTTGTCGATCGCCTGCTGCGCCTTTGCAGGCAGGGCGTCGAATGCCTTCTTGTTGAAGGCGATGAAGAATGCCCGCACGCCGAACGGCATGTCGAGGTCCGACTTGATCAGCGGCGTGATCCGGAAGGTGTTGAGCGCCGACCAGCCGTTGAGCGTGCCCTCGATCACGCTGCGATGCAGCGATTCGGCAACCTGCGCGATCGACATGGCGACGGGAACGGCACCCAACGCCTCGATGACGCCCGCTTCACCGGGCCCGGCGGCTCGGATCTTGAGCCCCTTGATGTCCTCGATCGACTTGAGCGGCTTGTTGAAGTGCATGCCAGAATTGTCGTTGGTGAACACAGCGACGACATGGACCTTGTCGAGCCCGCCGATCATGCCCTGCTCGTACAGGTTCCATGCGGCGTAAGCAGCCTCTTCGCAGCCCGTGCCGCGAAACATGAAGGGCAGAGAGAACAGGCCGAAGTCCGGGAACAGCTTCTCCGTATAGGACGTGACGACCGTCGCCCCGTCCTGCAGGCCGTTGACCAGCCCCTCGTACTGCTTGCGGTGCGAGCGCACGAGCGAGCCGCCGTAGAATGCCTGGATCTCCAGCGTGCCCTCGCTGTCCTTCTCCATCTGTGCGATCCAGGGCTTGTAGACGTACTTCACCTGACTCGCCTTGGCTGGCGAGGTGCTGCCGAGCTTGATGATGCCAGGACCGTCGGCTTTTGCCGTTCCGGCCGCTCCTAGAGCTGCAATGGCGATGATGGCGGCGCCCAAGGCGCCTGTTCTGGTTACGATGTTCATCGCTTTCTCCCAGTTGTGGTTGTGCTTGTGTCCAGCTTCACGCCTCCAATGACGTTTCACATGGGCATCTTGCCATTGCTCGTGGGCAACGGCAACGGACGCAGTCCGCGCTAGTTTTCCGTCACGACCACGTCGAGAACGTAGCCGGCGCCCGCCTTCAGCCGCGCAAGCGCCGTCTGAAGCGCAGGACGCAGCGCTGCGATATCGGTGATCGGCCCCGCCCCCTCGACTCCGAAGTCGCGGGCAAGGCCCGAAAGATCCGGCGGCGGATCGTTGATCGCCTGCCCGATCCACTTGTTCTCCACGGGGCGGCCGCGATGGCGCGCCATGCGTTCCTGCGCCGCGACGTCGTTGCCATACGCGCGGTTGTTGCACACGACGATGAGGAACGGGATCTCGTTGGCGGCCGCAACCCACAGCGCGCCGACACCCATCAGGTAGTCGCCGTCGCCCATAACGGCGACCGGCAGCCGGTCGCTGCCGAGATGCTTCAGCGCCAGCGCAGCGCCGATCGCCGTGCCGGGCCCCGCCCCGACGTCGCCGCCCGACGCGCCGGCCAGCAGGTCGAGCGGATGGCTGCACCGCACCATATCGGCCGGCCAGCCGATCGAGATCTCGGGCATGCAGATCTTTTCGTCCTTCATGACGTCGTAGAACAGCTCCGCCAGCATGCGCGTGGAGATCGGGCCCGATGACGGAATCTCGACCTTGGGCATCGACGGCACGGTCGCCAGCGCCGCCGCGGGCTTGCGGCCTTCGAGTCCTTTCAGTAGCGCGGCGATGGCGCGCTCGGGCGACGAGCCGATGCGCACGTCGGCGGGGGCGAAGGTGAAATAGTCCTTGTTCGCCCCGCGATGGGCGAGGTGGTCGTTCGAGCAGCTCACGATCGAGGGCGGTGACTCGCCATCCGGCCAGACCTGCCGCAGCGTGCTGCCGAAATCGACCCAGTTGAGCTCGATGATCAGGTCCGCCTCGCGCAGAACCTGCTTGTGGCGATCGGGCACGCGCAGCCCGAAGCGTCCGACATGGCGCGGATGGGGAATCGGGAAGGCCGCGCTGTCGTCGTTGTAGGTGAAGACTTGGCAACCCAACAATTCCGCAAGTTGGATGCGGTCGGCCCAGCCCTCCTCCGAGCGCGAGACGCGCCCGGCCATCAGCACGGGCTTCTTTGCCGCCGTGATGAGCTCGAGCGCGCGGGCCACGTCCGTTCGCGCCGGCTCGGCCGGGCCGGGCGGCTGGAATCGTGCGACGCTGTCCTTCTCCGGCCAGGCCGACAGCTCCCGCTCCTGCAGGCCGCGGTCGACGGTCACCATCGTCGGGCCGGCGGGTTCGGTGCGGGCCAGCAGCGTGGCGCGGCGCAGCGAGTCCACGGCGGCGCCGGGCGAGTGTGGCTCGTCGTCCCACTTGAGGAAGCCGCGCACCATGCTCGTCTGGTCGACCATCGAATGGATCCATTCGATCCACGGCGTGCGCGTCTCGGCATCGAATGCGGCGGTGCCGATCACCACCATCGGCTGGCGCCCGCACCAGGCATCGAAGATGCCCATCGAAGCGTGCATCAGGCCAACATTCGTATGGACGATGATGAGCATCGGCTCGCCGGTGACCTGGGCATAGCCGCTGGCGATGAAGGCCGCATGCTCCTCGTGCAGGCAGAGGAGAATCTTCGGGTCCTGGTTTCCGAGAAAGTTGACCAGGCTGTCATGCAGGGCGGCATAGCTCGCCCCCGGCACCAGCGCCACATAGGGAAAGCCGAGCTCGCGCAGCGTCGCCGCCATCACGTCGCTCGCCCAGATGGGCTGGTTGGCACCCGGCCCCGGCATCGCCCGCACCAGCCCCATTGCATTCGCCGCCGCCTTCGCCTTTGCCATGCCGCGTCCTCCCGGTTTGCGCGGCGAAGGTTATGCGGCACCCCCGCCTGACGCAAGCTGGCGTCGTCGGCGTCGCGAGTCATATTTCTTGCCGCGTGCCGGACGCGGATGATAGTGCAGAGGCTATCCGGTTGGCGGGAGACAAGCCTTGGCAACGGACAAATCGGCAAACCGCATCGACGTTCACTACCATGTGGCGCCACCGGCCTGGTCCGATGCGCTGCGCAAGCGCGGGATCATGCATCCGGCGTGGAACGGGTGGAGCGTCGCCAAGGCGGTCGAGGACATGGACCGCGACGGGGTGGCGCGCTCGATCGTGTCGGTGACGACGCCCGGCGTGTGGTTCGGCGATGCGGCGGAGGCGAGGTCGCTGTCGCGCGCCTGCAACGAGTTCGCGGCAAAGATTCGCGCGGATCATCCCGGCCGCTTCGGCATCTTCGCCGCGGTGCCGATGCCCGACATCGACGGCACACTGGCCGAGATTTCCTATGCGCTCGACGAGCTGAAAGCGGACGGCATCGGGCTTCTCACCAGCTACGGCGACAAATGGCTGGGCGATCCCGCCTTCTCTCCAGTCATGGCGGAACTCAACCGCCGCCGCGCGGTGGTTTACACCCATCCCACCGCGGCCGATTGCTGCCGCAACCTGATCAAAGGCCTGCCGCCCTTCGTCGTCGAGTACGGCGCGGACACGACGCGCGCCATCGCACAGATGGTGTTCGGCGGCGAGGCGCAGCGCCATCCCGACCTGCGCATGATCTTCTCCCACGGCGGCGGCGCGATGCCGTTCCTCTACTCGCGGTTCGTCATGCAGTCGAAGAGTCCCGACGCGCCGCCCGACGCGCTCGACTGGCTGCCGCGCTTCTACTACGACACGGCCGCCGCCGCGCTGGCCCCGCCATTGGCGGCGCTGCGGAGTGTCGTGCCGGTTTCGCAGATTCTGTTCGGCACGGACTATCCCTACGCGACCGCCGGCGAGATCGCCCGGCAGCTCCGCGAGTCGGGCGTGTTCGATGCGAGCGAGATCGCAGCGATCGAGCAGACCAACCCGCAACAGCTGCTCGCCGGCGCGCGGGCGTAAATATCGGACGGCAAAAATGCAGGCATCGGATATCGGCGTTTTCGACCATGTCGACCAGAGCGGCGAGCCGGGAACGGCGTTGTACGAGACCCGGCTGCGCCTGATCGAACGTTACGACCGCGAGGGCTTCCACGCCTATCATTGCGCCGAGCATCACCTGGCCCAGAGCGGGATGGCGCCCTCACCCGGGCTTTTCCTCGCCGCGATCGCCCAACGCACCAAGCGGCTGCGCTTCGGGCCGCTGGTCTACCAGCTCCCGACCTACCATCCGCTGCGGCTGATCGAGGAAATCTGCATGCTCGACCAGATGAGCGGCGGCCGGCTCGAGCTCGGCGTCGGGCGCGGCTCGGGCGCGGCCGAGACTCGGTATTTCGGCCGCGGCTACGACACGGCACAAGCGGTCTATGCCGAGACGCTCGACTTCATCATCAAGGTGCTGACCGAACAGCGGATCAGCTTTCCCGACGCGCCGGAGACGTTTCAGGACCTGCCGCTGCAAATCAACTGCGTGCAGCGCCCGCACCCGCCGCTATGGTACGGCGTGCATTCGGTGGACAGCGCAAAGCAGGCCGCCGCGCGCGGCCAGAACGTCGTCAGCCTCGATAGCGCTGCCGACACACGCGACTACATCGAGGCGTTCGTCCCCGCCTTCCGATCGGCACACGGCGCGAAGGCCCTGCCCCGGATGGGGATCAGCCGCTTCATCGTCGTCGCCGAGACCGACGCGCTCGCCCGCGACATCGCGCGGCGCGCATATGACCGGTGGTGGCTCAACTTCACCTACACGGCGCGCACGCATCGCTATGTGATCCATCACGCCCGGCCGCGGGAATTTGATGTGATGCAGGAGCAGGGAAAGGGCATCGCCGGCGCGCCCGCAACCGTCGCCGCCCTGCTCGACCGCGAAATTGAGGTCTCCGGCGCCAACTACCTGGTCGGTCAGTTCGCCTTCGGCGATCTGTCCGCCGACGAGACCCATCGCTCGCTCGACCTGTTCACGGGTGAGGTCCTGCCCCGCCTGGCATCGCCTCGGACGGTGGAGTCCCTTCCCGCCTGACGGTCAGGCGGGACCGAACCGCGGCCACAGCCGGCATGCGTTGCGGAAGAAGATGGCCTCGAGCTCGTCCGGTCCGAATTCGCAATCCTGGGTCAGGCCGCGCGCGTCCAGCGACGCGTCGCCGAACGGAAAATCGGTGCCGAACAGAAGCTGCGAGATCGAGATCAGCCGTTTGAACGACGCCATCGCGTAGATGTTCGCGGTATTTGCTGTGTCGTAGTAGAACGTGTTCAGAGCGGCGATCAGCCCCTCCGGCATGTAGGCCTTCACCTCCGCCGGCGCCCGGCCGAAATGGCGGATAAACCGATAGGCCGTATAGGGCAGCGTCCCGCCCGCATGCGAGAAGATGAAGCGGATGCGCGGATAACGGGCCGCCGCGCCGTTCCACAACACCGTCGTCATCGCGCGGGTGGTGTCGGGACCGTACTCGATCAGCGAATCGTTGTGCTCCGGCATGATCGCGCGACAGCAGTCGGGCGCGACCGGATGGGTGTAGAGGACGGTGCCGCGCCGGTTCAGCTCCTCGAAGATCGGCGTGTAGTGCCGGTCGCCAAGCCACCGGTCGCCGATATTCGTCATCAGCGCGACGCCGTCGGCCTTCAGCGTGTCCATCGCGTACTCGATCTCGCGCAGGCTGCCGTCGATATCGAGGACAGGCAGCGCGGCGAACAGCCCGAACCGGCCCGGGTGGTCGGTCGCCAGCTTCTTCATGTAGTCGTTCCAGTCGCGCGCGAGACCCCGCGCCGCATCGACGTCGCCCGGCCAGATCTGCACCGCGTGGGGCAGCGACAGGATGGAAGTGGTCGTGCCGCCCCGGTCCATGTCCTCCAGCGACCGTTCGACGGACCAGCCCTGCTGCTGCGCGTACTGCTTGTCGCGCTCGAACCGCGCGCTGAGATAGCTGGGCGGCGACGGGTGGTGATGGACGTCGATGCGGAGCGATCCGGCCATGGCTTCGTGCCTTTCGTTTATTGGTTCAGACGAGCGCCGCGGGCTGGGCGCCGAGACGGCGAGACAGCGACCGGGCGCACGATGCAAGTTCGCATGCCGGCCGGCCATCCCAAGACGTGTCGAGCTGTCCGTGTACACCAATCGCCACGATCGCGGCGACCATCGTTTCATTGTGGTCGAACACCGGCGCACCCAGCGCGGCGCGCCCGGGATCGACCAGATTTTCGGCAACAGCCATGCGGCGGCTGTGAAACTCGGCGAGCATGCGGTCGACGTCGTCCAGCGTGCGCAACCCCGCCCGCGCCGCCGCGCCGTCGGGGTCGGCGATCTCGGCCTGGATCGTGTCGCGTATCAGCCCCCGGTCGAGAAAGGCTGCGAAGATCCGACCGAAGCATGACGTGAGCAGGGGCATAACCGTCCCGATGCGTATGGTGAACGACATGATGTGCGGCGTCTCCGCCCAGCGCACGATGGTCGGGCCGTGATTGGCCCATACCGCCATCGAGGTCGTCGTCCCCAGCCGGTCGCGCAACTCGTCAAGCGCACCCTGGGCCATGACCATCACATCCATGCGCCGCATCGCCGCGAGGCCGAGTTCGAGCGCCATCGGGCCGAGATCGTAGCGCCCGCCCGGCGTCTTCTGCGTTACCAGTCCGCCGCGGATATAGCTCACCAGGTATTTGTGGGCCTTGCCTGGCGCCATGCCCACCGCGGACGCCAGGACGGTGAGAGGCATGGGTCCCTTCGCGTCCGCCAGGGCCCGGAGAAGCGTGGTGCCGACCTCGACGGACTGGATTCCCGTCGCGAGCCGAGGCCGCCATGCGGCCAAATCCTCAGATTTTTCGAGGCTGTTGACTCGCTCGGTCACCCGTGGTCACTTTCGATTGCCTTACGCATGAGTAAAGATATTTTCTTATTGTGTAAAGCTAATACGGGTTGCCCGCGGGTGTGCAGAGCGGCCGCAGGCACCATCGGAGGGACGATCCATGCTGACCCAGGAGCAGAATGACCGGCTGACGCGGGTGGGACCCGGCGCGCCCTGCGGCGAGTTGCTGCGCCGCTACTGGCAGCCGCTTTGCCCGGTCGGCGAGCTCACCGAAGAGAATCCGAAGAAGCGCGTTCGTATCCTGGGCGAAGACCTGCTGATCTATCGCGACGACGAGGGCAAGCTGGCCTGCATCGAGGAGCATTGCGCGCATCGTCGCGCCTCACTGTTCTTCGGCTTCGTCGAGCCCGGTGGAATCCGCTGCTGCTATCACGGCTGGAAGTTCGATGTCGAAGGCAAGTGCGTTGAGCGCCCGTTCGAGCCGCGCGAGGCGACGGAGGCCGTGCGGCTGCGCACCTATCCGCTGCAGGAGCTGGGCGGGCTGCTGTTCGCCTATATGGGTCCCGATCCGAAGACGGCGCCGCTTCTGCCGCGCTGGGACGTGCTGGTGCGCGACGACGGCAAGCGCAACATCGTCGTGCTGCCGGTGCACGACTGCAACTGGCTGCAGATTCAAGAAAACACCGTCGACTCCGTGCACACCTATTACCTTCACGGTCACATGTCA
This sequence comes from uncultured Alphaproteobacteria bacterium, assembly GCA_963817535.1. Taxonomy (GTDB): domain Bacteria; phylum Pseudomonadota; class Alphaproteobacteria; order MPNO01; family DASWLB01; genus CAWGHZ01. Next base: position 144,246 of record CAWFOW010000011.1, on the reverse strand, counting down.
GCGGTGAAGAAGCTGCCCACCATGGCGCAGGGCGGCTATTTCTATCGCCCGATCAAGTCCTACGACTGGGCGGTCTGCGACTGGGGCATCGAGAAAACAGTGGCCTATGGCGGCGACAAGCCGGAGCTCGAGATTCGCCCGCCGCTGATCTTCCCCAACATTCTGCGCATTCCCGAAGGCCCGGTCGAGGCCATGCATTTCCGCGTGCCGATCGACGACACGCATACCCGCATCTTCTGGATCGGTTTCAGGCCGGCACGCGACAGTGCGACGGAGGGCATCGGCACGACCGAGTTCCATTGCGAGCCCGACGCGCCCGTGACCTATACCGACGCCGACGTGCAGACCTTTTACGGCCAGGACCGGGTGGTCTGGGAAACCCAGGGCGCCATTGTCGACCGGACCAAGGAGGTGCTCGGCGCCTCGGACCGTGGCATTGCCATGTTCCGCCGGATGCTGGCCGAGCAGATCGATCGCGTTGCGCGCGGCGAGGATCCCACCGTCGCCGTCGTGCGCGACGAAGCCGAAAACCGCATCATCCAGTTCACCAGCGCGTCGCGGCCCTTCGCCGACAATGAGGAACACGTCTTCGTCGCGCATTAGGGAAGCGACGCGGACGCACGTCGCAAGACCTGAACGAAAACACTCAGGGAGGACAGACATGAATCGCTACGTTCCCGCGGTGATCGTCGCCGCGGCCGTTCTGGCTTTCGCACCACCGCTCGCCACCACGGCATCCGCCGCCGACTGGCAGGCCGGCGCCGGCCCCGAATGGCAGAAGATCCTGGAGGCGGCGAGGAAGGAAGGCTCGGTCGCGGTGATTGGCCCGCCCCCGCTCGCCAAGGCGCTGACGGAAGGCTTCAAGCGGGACACCGGAATCGACCTTAAATATCTCGGCGGGCCGCCGCGGGCCACGGCCTCTCGCGTCTCGCGCGAAGTCCGTGCGCATAATGTCACGCTGGACGCGTTGCTGACCGGCATGGCCGAGCTTTCGCTGGTCAAGGAGGGCTATTTCGAGGATGTGCGCGGCAGGCTTATGCTGCCTGGCGTCACCGATCCGAAAAACTGGAAGGACGGCAAGCTCAAGTTCGACGACGACACGAACAAGTTCATGCTGCAAACCCATCAGTACCGGTCGAGCGTGCCGTTCTACAACCCGAAGATGGCCGGCAAGTTCTCGTCCTGGAACGACCTGCTGGACCCGAAGTTCAAGGAGAAGATCGTAGTCTACGACCCGCGCACCGGCGGGCCGGGCCAGGCGGTGTCGACCTACATCGTGCACACGCTGGGGCTCGACTTCTTCAAGAAGCTCTATGTCGGCCAGAAGGTCACCTACTCGCTCGACGCCAACCAGATGGCAGAATGGGTGGTGCGCGGCACCAAGTATGTCGGGCTCGGCATTACCACGCCGTCCTACCTCAAGTTCAAGAACGCGGGGCTCGACACCATCGTGCCCGCCGATCCTGAGGACGGGCCGGGCACGCTCACCGGTGGATACAGCGTGATCATTCTCCCTAAGGGCGCGCCGCACCCGAACGCGCAGACCGTGTTCGTCAACTGGTATGCGAGCCAGCCGGGCCAGGCCGCATTCACCCACGCCTTCCATGTGCCGAGCCTGCGCACCGACGTCGACGAGAAAGGTGTGCCCGACTATGTGATCCCGAAGCCAGGCCACAAGTATCAGGACCAGTACAACGAGGCGTGGGCGGAGACCGGCAAGCCCAAGGTCCGCAAGCAGGTACTCGCGGTTCTCGGCGGCAAATGAGTCTTGCCAGTATGAACCGCCGGCGGCGGGCCTCGCCCGCCGCCGCGGCGGTGAACGGCAAGCTCGGGTTTCACCGCAGGCACGATCGGTACGTAAACGGAGTCGGGTTCGGCGTCGTCATCGCCTTGCTGACCGTGACCCCGATTCTCTACGTCCTGATCTCCAGCTTCGACGTCGCCGATATCGGTACGGCGTACCGGTTCGGCGTTTCCGGCTGGCACGAGATATTCGCCAACGACAAGACCTGGTCGTCGATCGTCACCTCGTTCGTGCTGGCCTTGCGCGTGCCGTTCGCCACGGTGATCGGGTTCGGCATCGCGTGGCTCCTGGTCCGCGCGGCGATTCCCGGCACCCGGTTCTTCGAGCTCGCCTTCTGGTTCACCTTCCTGATGCCGAGCCTGCCGCTCCTTCTGGGCTGGACGCTACTGCTCGATCCGAATAACGGGCTGATCAACCGGGCGCTCATGTCGCTGCCGTTCATCGATGGACCGGTCTTCTCGATCTATTCGGTGGGAGGGATCATCTGGGTGCACATGGTAATGACCACCGTGCCGATTATGGTCATTCTGCTCTCGCCCGGCCTCCGCCAGCTCGACCAGTCATACGAGGAAGCGGCGGAGATGTCTGGCGCCAGGCTGATGTTCCGGCTGCGGCGCGTGACCGTGCCGTTGATATTCCCGGCCATCGCCACGGCCTTCATCGTGTCGCTGATCCGCAGCCTCGAGGCGTTCGAGGTCGAACGGGTGATCGGCACTCCGGTCGACATCAACGTCTATTCCACCCGCATCTACGACTTCATCAGCCAGGAACCGCCGCTCCTGTCCCAGGCGATGGCGCTGAGCTGCCTGTTCCTGGTGATCCTTCTCGCCCTCGCCTTCTTCTATCAACGCTATCTCGAACGCGCAGGCGACCGCGCCGTGATCACCGGGCGCGGCATGCGTGTTCAGCCGACCCAGCGCACTCTCTGGCACTACGTGGCGTCGGCCATGCTCGCTGTCTATCTCGTGATTGCGCTCCTACTGCCGCTCGGCGTTCTGCTCGTCGGTTCGTTCACGAAGCTGTTCGGCTTTTTCTTTCTGCCCGATCCATGGACGGAGTTGCACTGGCAGGCGGTGTTCGACGACGCGCGCTTCTTCGATGCGATCGGAACCTCGGTGCTGCTGGGCGTCGTGGTCGGCGTCATCGGCATCCTGCTGTTCGCGCTGGTCGCGTGGGTTCTGGTCCGCAGCTCCATCGTCGGAAAGCGCACGATCAGCGTGATGATCTGGCTGCCCTGGGCGATTCCCGGGCTGGTACTGGGCGTCGCTCTGCTCAGCCTGATCCTCAAGACGCCGGGTTTGGCGCTCCTCTACGGCACGATCATCCCGCTCTTGCTGGCGCTGATCGTCAAGGAGCTGCCGATGGGCGTGCAGTTCCTGCGCACCGCCGTGGGCCAGGTCTCGGGCCAGCTCGAGGAAGCCGCGGTGATGGCAGGCGCACGCTTCGGCATGATCTTCCGGCGCATCACGCTTCCGCTCATCGCGCCGATGCTCGTTTCGGTGTTCCTGCTGATCTTCGCCGCCACACTGCGCGACATCTCTACCGTCGTGCTGGTGGCAACGCCGGGCACGCAGACGCTCTCGCTCCTGATGTTCCAGTTCGCAATCTCGGGCGAGATGGAGTCCGCGGCGGTCGTGGGGGTGATCGTCGCCCTCGTCAGCATCGTGGTCACCGTGGTCTCGCTCCGCATCGGGCGAGGGGTAGGCATCCGTGGCTGAAGCGGGGACCGGCCCGATGCTTTCGGTGCGTGATCTTGCGAAGACCTACGAGGCCGATGCGCGCAAGCTGGTCAAGGCGGTCGACGGCGTCTCGTTCGACGTGCCGAAGGGCACGATCTTTACGCTGCTCGGCCCGAGCGGGTGCGGCAAGACCACGACGCTGCGCTCAGTTGCCGGGCTGGAGACGCCCGACAACGGCGAGATCGTGGTGGACGGCCGGCCAGTCTATTCTTCGTCGCAGGGCATTCGGGTTCCCGCCAGCGCGCGCGGGCTGGGCATGATGTTCCAGTCCTACGCGGTCTGGCCGCACATGACGGTGTTCGGCAATGTCGCCTTTCCGCTTCAGGTGCCGTCGCGCCAGCGCCGCTATTCGAAGGCAGAGATCGAGACCGAGGTCGGGCGGGCGCTGGAGGCGGTCGCGCTCGGCGGGTTCGAGGGGCGCCAGGCCACGCAGCTCAGTGGCGGCCAGCAGCAGCGCCTCGCCCTCGCCCGCGCGCTGATCTCGAGGCCGCCACTCCTCCTGCTCGACGAGCCGCTCAGCAATCTCGATGCCAAGCTGCGCGAGCGGATGCGCTTCGAGCTGAAACGCCTGCAGGCCGAGCTGGGCATTACTAGCGTCTACGTCACGCACGACCAGAACGAGGCCCTGGCACTGTCCCACCAGATCGCGGTGATGGATCAAGGCCGGATCGTGCAGGTGGGGGCGCCGCGCGACATCTACGAGAGGCCGGGCACGCATTTCGTGGCAGAGTTCGTGGGCACGACGAACTTCGTTTCGGGCAAGGTGCTGGGCGGCCACGACACGCCGGGGGACTATGTGGTCGACACGCCCCTCGGCAAGCTGGTCGTCCGCACTACCAACGCCCTCGCGACCGGCGACCCGGTGATCCTGTCGATCCGGCCGGAGAACGTCGAGGTCACAACCGCCCCGCTGACCGGCGTGAACGTGTGGGAGGCGACCGTGCTCTCCAGCATCTTTTTGGGCTTCCACCAGGATCTTGAGCTGCGTTCGGGCGCCGTCCCGCTCGAGGCGCGTGCCCACCCCTCGCTGGAGGCGGCGGTCGGCGGACGCATCCATATCCGCATCGACCCCGCGAAATGCGTGGTCTGCGGCTAAAATCCAGTGCCGCAAAAGGGGCATGGCGCCCCAGCCCACCAGCAGCCTATGATCGCGGGAGTCGCAACCTCTACGGGACCGATCCGATGACCACGGATGCGATGAGCCTTGCCGACATTCGCGCGATCCCCACGCTCGACGCGCTCTACCAGGAACTCGACCGCCTGGCGTTCGTGCCCGGCTGGGTCGAGCATAACGGCAACCGCGGCGTCGCGAACGGTCCGTTCCGCCCGGCTCACTGGTCCTACGATTATGCCAAGGCGGCGATGGACGCCGCGGGCCGGCTGATCAACACCGAGCTGGCCGAGCGGCGCAACCTCGTGATGCGCAACCCCAACGGCTCGTTCCCGACGCGCACGATGGTCAGCGCCTACCAGCTGATCCTGCCGGGCGAGGCCGCGCGCAGCCACCGCCACTCGGCGCACGCGCTGCGCGTGATCGTCGAAGCCAAAGGCGCCTATTCCGTTGTCGACGGCGAAAAGACCCTGATGGAGACCGGCGACGTCGTTCTGACACCCGGCTGGTGCTGGCATGGCCACGGCCACGACGGCGACGAGCCGGCCTACTGGTTCGACGGGCTCGACGTGCCGCTTGCCGCGTCGCTCAACGCCATGCATTTCGACGACTATCCGGGCGGGTTCGAGCCGGTGACCTCGACGCCGGTCAAATCGCCCATGCGCTTTCCCTGGGACGACACGCAGCGCATGCTCGACGGCGCCGCGGCTGATGACGAGGGCTATTACGGCCGGCGCATCCGGCTCGACGCGCCGGCGATGACGACAACGGCGCTCTACGTGCAGCGCTGGGACTCGGGCTTCGCCAATCGGCGCTACCGGGCCACGCATAACCAGATCTTCAGCGTGATGGCCGGCAGCGGCACCTCGACGATCGGCGAGGACAAGTTCGCCTGGAAGCGCGGCGATACGTTCGTGGTGCCGAGCTGGAGCTGGGTGAGCCACAGCGCCGGCACCGACGCGGTGCTGTTCTCGATGACCGACGAGCCGCTGATGGAATTCAGTCGCTATCACCGGTTCGAGGGCGAGGAATAGGCCCCCGAACCGGCGCTACCCGGACATCTCGCGGTCGACGGGGCGCCAGGCCAGCGCGCGAACCTGAACCCGCTTGAGAAGCATGTTCAGCAACAGCACGTAGATCGTCACCACGACGATCCCCGTAAAGATGCCGACCGTATCCGCCTGATCGCGCGAATATTCGATGTAGTAGCCGAGCCCCGCATCGGCGGCGAGGAACTCACCCACCACCGCCGCACTGATGCCGCGCGGCAGCGAAATCTTGAGGCCGGTGAGGAGGTAGGGCATTGCCGTGTTCCACACCAGCTCGCGCGCGATCACCCATTCGCCGGCGCCAGCAACGCGGGCCATGGCGATGAGCTTTGGATCGGCCGCCAGCACACCCGCCAGCACGTTGAAGAAGATCAGGAAGAACACCAGGGAAGCGACGAACAGGATCTTGGACAGAAGCCCGATGCCGAACCATAGGATGATCAGTGGCGCGAGGGCGAGCTTCGGCACCGCCATCGACGCCGCCATGTAGGGATCGAGCGCGGCCATCAGGCGGGGCGAGCGGCGCAGCAGGAAAGGCAACGCAATCGCCGTGGCGGCGCCTAGCACATAGCCGATGAACGCTTCCTCGAACGTGACGAAGCTGTGCAACCACAGCTCGCCGTCGGTCGCGAGTTCGATGGTCCTCTGAACGACGTCGAGTGGACCGGCGATGAACAGCTTGCCCGTGGCCTCCGCTGCGAACTGCCATATCGCCAGCAATCCAACGCCCACCACCACGCGCCACGCGAAGATCCGAACCTGACGCCCGGTCCAGGGACCGAGCTTGAGCTGATCGAGCGCGACCGACTTGGCGAGCTGCTGAGCGCCGCTCATGACATGCTCATCGTCATGCGTTGCATGCCGAGCTCTGCCGGGCGCCAGGCCAACAGGCGGCGTTCCAACCGGTCGACACCGTAATAGACCGCGACCACCATGACGGTCAGCGCCACCAGCGGAACGAAGATCCCCGTGATGTCGAAATCCGTCGCCGCTGCCTGAATCATGAATCCAAGGCCACGGTCCGACGAGATCACCTCGGCGACAACCGCCCCGCCAATGGCGTGCGGCGCCGAGATACGCAAGCCCGCGAATATGTACGGTACCGCCGCAGGCCACACGATGTGCCGGGCCAAATGGCGCTCGGTCGCGCCGGCGACGCGCGCCATGTTCAGAAGCTGGATGTTGACCGCCTGAACGCCCGCGTGTGTATTGAAGAACAGAAGGAAGAACGTCATCGAGGCGACGAGTTCGATCTTCGACTCGATGCCGATCCCGAACCACAGGATGAACAGCGGCGCGAGCGAGATCTTCGGCATGCCGTACCCGCCGACGAAATACGGGTCGAGCACCTCGGTGACCGTCGGGAACCGGCGCAGGAGGAACGGGAGCACGATCGCCGGAATGCCGCCGATCAGGAAGCCCCAGAGCCCGGCCTCGAACGTTGCCCAGGCGTGATAGAAGACATGCCCGCGGCCGATCACGTCGATCAGCCGGTCCAGCGTCAGGAGCGGCGAACTCGCCCAGCCCGGGCCAACCGCACGGCTGGCGAACTCCCATGCCGCGATGAGCAGGACGAACAGGACCGCCCGGTCGAACAGGGTGCGCTGCGCGCCCATGCGCCGTTCACTCCGCCGCGATCAGCTCTCGCCGGCCAGGACGAACTTGTTGGTCCACAGCCCGTCGAGGGATTTCAGCGCGTCCTCCTTCTTCAGGTGGCCCGCCTTGATCATGAAGTCCTGCGCACCGGCCAGCCCCCCTGGCGGGAACTTGCCCCCCTCCTTGGAGGTCGCGACACGCACCACGCGCTCGAACGCGTCCTCGAACAGGCTCTGGTCCATCTTCTTGAAGTGCTTCCGCAGCAACTCCTTCGCGCCCTCCGGCTGTTCGTGAATGTATTTGAGCGCCATCTGGTAGCCGCGCACCACCTTCTGGCACACCGACGGCTTCTCGTCGCAGAAGCCCTGGCGCGTGATGACGACCGTGTTGGAGAAGTTGGTCAGCTCGGGCAGGTCACCCGTCAGCCCGCTGATCCAGCGGACGCCGAACCCCTGGCGCACCGGGATGAACGACCAGGGCGCCCCGGCGTCCATCCCGTCGATGTCGTGGCGCTTCAGCGCCGCGATCATGGCGGGCGAGCCCATCGTCGTCAGCTTGACGGAGTCGGTCGGGCTGAGCCCACCCTCGCCGGCCAGAATGTATTTAAGGAATACGTGGGTGACGTTGTTGAAGCCGGTCAGCGCCAGCTTCAGCCCCTTGAGCGCCTTCGCACGCTCGGCCACCGGCGCGGTCGGCGACACACCCAGCTTCTTCACGACGTCCTTGTGCAGCACGACCTCGTAGGTGGGCCGCGTCATCGTGGTCATGATGGCCATCAGCTTCTTGCCCTGCACGTTGCCGCGCACGACAGTGGGGCCGGACCCGTTGGAGAAATCCACGCTTCCGGCCAGCACGGCGTTGGTCGCGCCCATGCCGCGGACCAGCTTCACCTCGACGTCGACCCCGGCCTTCTTCCAAAAGCCCATGTCCTCCGCCACAAGGTTGGGTGCCTGGCTGAGCGACAGGACCGGCATCGCGATCTTGGTGTGCTCCATGTCCGCCGCGCGAACGGTACCGGCGCAAAGAAGCGCGGCCGCCGCCACGGCAAGTCCGAAACCCGCCGGCCTGATCATCATGCTCTTCCTCCTTATGCGGAATTCGGCCAGACGCTCCGCGCGCCGCCGCAGAATTCCGGGGAAGGATCGTCCAGCGTTGTCGTTGGCATTTATGGTCGTTGCGAGAACAAGACGATCCGAATTTGCGAACAATTACCGTAGCGCGCGCCCGAGTCCGGTTCAACCCGAAACAGGCGGAAAAACAGGGCCACCCTGGGTTGGCCAGGCTGGGAGGACGTTCGCTTCGACCGGACCAACCCTGGTCGGGCCAGTCAGGAGTCGCGCCGCGCTCATGCCGCTTATCGAGCTTGCGATTGCCGGTTATGGTCGACCGGCCGCCGGCGCCGGTCGCGCCGCGCGCCTAGCAGGAGGAAACATGGCCGAAGCACCGCATCGCATCGACATCCACCACCATTTTCTGCCGCGGCCCTACATGGCCGAGGAGCAGGCACGCATCGCCGGATACAAGCATGGCGGCATGACGGCCGACCGGCTGCTGGGCTGGACGCCGGAACAGGCGATCGAGGTGATGGATGCGAACGGCATCGCCTTCGCCACCGGCTCGGTCTCGACTCCCGGACCATGGTTTGGCGACGCGGCAGCGGCGCGCCGCCTCTCCCGCATGTGGAACGAGGGGGCGGCGAAGGCCGTTGCCGATCACCCCGACCGGCTGGGCTTCTTCGCCACCGTCGCACCACCGGATCCGGAAGGTGCGCTGAAGGAGATCGAATACGCACTCGACACGCTGAAGGCCGACGGGATCGGGCTTTTGTCCAACTATGACGGAAAGTCTCTGGGCGACGCCACCTTCGCCCCCGTGTTCGAGGAGCTCAACCGCCGCAAATGCGTCGTCTATGTCCATCCGACGATGCATGTCTGCACCGCAGGCCTGATCCCGGGCCTGATACCGCAGGGGATCGAGTTCCCGCTCGACACCACGCGCACCATCACCAGCCTGGTCCTGAGCGGCACGCTGGCGCGCTGCCAGGACATTCGCCTCATCTTCTCGCATGGCGGCGGCGCACTGCCTTTCCTCGCCGCGCGCATCGACCATGTCTCGGCGAACAACAAGGAATTCGCGGCCAACAACCCCCGCGGCATCATGCACGAGTTGAAGCGGCTCTACTGCGACACGGCGAGCGCCGAAAGCGTGCCGCAACTCGCCGCGATGATGGCCTTCTTTCCCGAGAGCCACATCCTGTTCGGCAGCGACTACCCGTTCATCAACCCGAAATCGGTCGTCGCGGGGCTCGACGAATATCCGATGACCAGGGCGATGCGCGCCGCCATCGACCACGAGAACGCACTGGCCCTGCTGCCGCGCCTCAAGAAAATCTGAGCGGAACGGAGCGCGGCGCGAACCCCGCCGTCCGCGACCGAGGGCGCCAAATCACGCCAGTGACGTGGCGTCGTGCGTCAGCTCGCGCTTGAGCAGGTGCCAGATCTGCTTGCGGTAGGCGACGAACCGGTCGCTGGCCTTGAGCTCCTCGTCGTTCGACCAGCGCGGGCGGGGCAGGTCGACGTCGATGGTGGTGACGATGCGGCCAGGCCGGGCCGAAAACATGATGATCCGGTCGGACAGGAAGATCGCCTCGTCGACCGAATGGGTGACGAAGATGACAGTCTTCTTGTCGAGCTCCAGGAGCTTCAGCATCTCGATTTGCATCAGCTCGCGGATCTGCGGGTCGAGTGCGCCGAACGGCTCGTCCATGAACAGGTAGTTCGGCCCGACGCCGAGCGCGCGGGCGAGCCCCACGCGCTGCTTCATCCCGCCGGAGAGCTGGTGCGGATAGTAGTTGGCGAAGCCGTCGAGCCCGACCAGCTTCAGCGTCTCGACCGCCCGCTGGCGCCGCTCGGACCGTCTGACACCCTGCACCTCGAGCGCGAACTCCACGTTCTTCCGCGTCGTCCGCCAGGGCAGCAGGTTGAACTCCTGGAACACCATGGCGCGGCTCGCGACCGGCCGGCGCACGACCTCGCCGTCGATGCGCACCTCGCCGGCGGCCGGCGTGACCAGCCCATCGAGGATGCGCAGCAGCGTGGTCTTACCGCAGCCCGACGGACCGAGCAGCGACACGAACGTGCCGGCCTCGAGCGTGCAGGACACGTTGTCGAGCACGTGCAGGGGACCTTCGTCGCCACGGTCGAAGGCGTGGCTGACGGCATTGACTTCGATCACGCGACTACTCCCGGCATTATTCGTGCTGTGTCATCCACGGGGCGATCCGCCGCTCGGCCATGCGCAGCAAGGAGTTGCAACTGATGCCCGCGCCGGCGAGCAGGACCACGCCAACGAAGATCATCGCCGTGTCGTAGGCCGCGCCGGCCTGGAAGATCAGATAGCCGAGCCCGGCGGTTGCGGCATAAAGCTCGGCGACCACCACCATGATCAGGATCCGCCCGATGGCGAGGCGCATGCTGGCGATGATGAAGGGCAGCGCCGCCGGCATGACGACCTTCCACAGGATCTGCGCCTCGTTGGCGGTGAACGAGCGCGCCGTCTCCACCAGCCGGCGGTCGACATTGGCCACGCCGGCCTCGGTGTTGATGATGATGACGAACACCCCGCCGAGGAACACCAGCGCGACCTTGGACGCCACGCCGATGCCCAGCCAGATGATCAGGAGCGGCAGGAACGCCACGATCGGCGAGGAGTACTTCGCCATGATGAACGGCTCGAGCGTGTCGCGCACGAGGCGCACGCGCCCCATCAGAAGGCCGATCGGAACGCCGACGACGATCGACAGGACAAAGCCCCACAGCGCGACCTCGCCGCTGGCGAAGATGTGTTCCCAGATCGAGCCGTCGGCGAACACCTCGTAGAGCCGGTCGGCGATGGCGACGGGGCTCGACAGGAACAGCTTGTTGACCGCACCCGAATCGACGGCCCACTCCCATACGCCGAGGAACAGCACGACCGCGATCGTTCGCGTGATCGCCGTCCGGTGGTGGCGCCACAACGCCGCGGCCGGACCGATCTCCGCCCGCTGGAACGGGAACCCTCCCGCCGCACCGGCCTTGGCAATATGGGTCTGCGCCATGCGAGGCTCCCTCTCTAGATCTTCGGTTTCCAGCCGGCCGCGTCGAGCTCGTGGTTGATCTCGTCGAGCAGCGAGAAATCGAACACCTGCTTCGGCGTGGGCCGCTTGTCCGCGGGCAGCTTGAGCAGGTCGGCACGCACGTCGATCTCCTGCTGCTGCACCGACAGCGGGACAGTCCCGTCCTTGGTCGCGCCCACGGTCGACGACTTGTAGCCGACCATGAAGGCCTCACGCGGCGTTTTCGGGCTGCGCTTCAGCGTCGCGTCGACTGCGGCGTCGGGGCTGGCAAACATCATCCGCCGGCCCTTGATCAGCGCACGCAGGAAGCGCTTCGCGACCGCGCGGTCCTCGCCCAGCATCTTGTCGCTCGAGGCCGCGCCGCCCACCACCATCTGCACCTGGGCCGACGGATCGGCAACCATGTGCATCTTGGAATCCGACTTGATCCGCTCGACCTCGTCCATGGTCAGCGAGGCGGCTGGCAGCGACCCGGACGTCACACCGGCCAGCCGGCCCGCGCCGAACCCCATCGGGACATAGGCTACGCTGTTGGGATCCAGCTTCGCCGCCATCATGATCATGCGGATGGCGAGCTCATGCGTGTCGCCGCGGGAGACGACTCCGACGCGCCGTCCCTTCAGGTCGGCCACGGATTTGATGGCCGCGTCGCCCGACCAGACCTGGTAGGCGGGATGGTCCTGTGAGACGAAGACCAGTTTCAACGGCGCGCCGCGCAGGATGGCGCTGATCGCCGAGCCCGGCGAGCCGGTAAACTGTAGGCTGCCCGACATAAGCGCCGGCGTGGCGGTTCCGCCCCCGGCCTTGATAATCTCGACATCCAGGCCTTCCTCGGCGAAATAGCCCTTGTCGACCGCCAGGAAGAACATGGCGTAGGCCGGTATCAGAACCGGGATGGACACCTTGACCTTGTCGGCCGCCTGGGCCGGCGACAGCGCCAGACCCACCGCCAGGGCAGCCGCAGCGGCGAGCGCCCGACGACGCCAAATTCCATTCATCTCTTGTCTCCCTATGCGGCGCATGCGGCCGCGCATCCACGTCAGCGCGTCGGCTTCCATTGCGCGGCCGCGAGCTCCTTGCCGACCTCCTTGGCGATGCGGAAGTCGTAGATCTTGTCCAGTGGTGGCACTTTGGACTTGTCGAGACGGATAACCTCGGCACGGTTCATCGCTTCCTGGCGTTGCAGGTCCTCGGAGATCGAGCCATCGCCGGTCTTGCCGGACAGGGTGAGTTCGTAAGTCTCCATGATCGTGGCACGCGCGGTCTTGGGGTTGTATTTCAGCAGGATGTCGCCAGTCGCGTCGTGAAACGCGTCTGTGTAGGCGAGCCCCTTTGCGACCGCGCGGATGAAGCGCTTCACCCGTTCCGGGCTCTTCTCGAGCAGCGTGGCACTGACCGCGGTGCCGGTCAGTGGCATCCTCACCGTGTCATGGGTGTCGAACAGCATATGCGCATTGCCGAGCTTGCCCGCCTTCTTCAGGCGGCCGACATCGACGGGCGCGAGAATCGCCGCGGGCAGCGAGCCGGAACTGATCGCCGCCATGCGGCCGCCGCCGAAACCGAGCGGCGTGTACCCGACCGCGTTCGGGTCGATCCCATTGCGCGCGAGGATGATGCGGATCGCGACCTCCTGCGTGTCGCCACGCGAGATGATGCCGATCTGCTTGCCCTTCAGGTCAGCGATCGTCTTGATCTCGGGCTTCGTAACCCAGATCTGATAATCGATCCGATCCCACGGGTAGAAGATCACACGCAGCGGCGCACCGCGCATGATGGCGCTGACCGCCGCAGAGCCGGAGGTCGAGAAATCGAGGCTGCCCGAGATGAGCGCGGGCGTGGCGGTGCCGCCGCCGGCCTTGACGACCTCGACGTCGAAACCCTCATCTTTGAAGTAGCCCTTCTCGATTGCCACCAGGTAAGGCGCGTAATTGACCGACGATGCCGCCATCGAGACCTTGATCTTCTCGATCGCGAGCGCCCCATGCGGAAGGGCGGCCAAAAGGGTTACACTGGCGATAGCACCGCCTAAAAGCCTGAGAAAGTGCCTCACCAGCGTTCCTCCTGTTTTATGTGCGCAGCGCGCATGCGTTGCCGTGAAATCTAGAGGAGGCGTCGGGGGCGCGCAACTCACGAAGCACCCCGGGCCGGCCTGGTGGTGCGAACTGCTGCGCGGTCCGACCGGCAACGTGATCGGAGGCGGAGCGCCGGACGGAACGCAAGGCGGATGCCGCGCGATCTGCCTCTATTCGCGCGCATAGGTTGTGACCGCGGCCCGGCTCATAGGGAGGGCGGCGGGCGCCGATCCGAAAAGCGTTCTCCGCCGTGGCCCTGAAGCGCGCCGCGGCAGTCGCCAGCGACCTCGCACTCTGGGCGCGTGCCCGAGAATGGAATCTCGCGGCGCGACCGGCCGCGGTTATCGTAGCGGGCGAAGCTCCTCGAACATCACGGGAAGCATCTCGTACACGGTTGGATGGATATGCATCGCGCGCTGAATCACAGTGTATGGCGCCTTTGCGTACATGAGGTCGAGCAGCCCCTGCACGATCTCGTCGCCGCCAATGCCGAGCAGCGCTGCGCCGAGGAGCTGCTTCGTCTCGGCGTGGACGATGATCTTCATGAAGCCCTTGGTCTCGCTGCGCTCGTAGGCGCGGCCGACATCTTCCATCGGCATGGTGGTGATCAGGGCCGGAATTCCGCGCTGCCGTACCTCCCTTTCCGTCATCCCGGCGCGGCCGAGCGGCGGGTCGATGAACAGACCGTAGGTCGTGATCCGGTCATCCACGCGGCGCGGATCGCCGTCGAGAAGGTTCGCCGCCACGATCTCGTAATCGTTGTAGGAGGTGTGGGTGAAGGCGCCATGCCCGTTACAATCGCCCATGGCGAAAACGCCGGGCACGTTCGTCTGCAGATGCTGGTCGACCTTTATGAAGCCTTGCGGATCGGCCTCGATCCCCGCCGCGTCGAGACCGAGATCGTCCGTGTTCGGCCGCCGCCCGGTCGCGGCCAGAAGGTGCGAGCCCGAGACCCCGGTAACGCCGCCATCGCCGGACAGCCCAACGACAACGCCACCCGACCGCGCGGCCACGGACGCGACCTTCGCATCGGTGACGATCCGCACCCCTTCGGCTTCGAGGATTCCGCGGATCGCGACGGATACGTCCTCGTCCTCGCGGGGGATCACATGCGCCTCACGCTGGATGATCGTCACCTCGCTGCCGAAGCGGCGATACATCTGGCCGAACTCGAGCCCGATATAGCTGCCGCCCAGAATGACGAGATGGTCGGGCAGGAAATCGACCTCCATCATCGAGACATTGTTGAGGTACGGCACCGAATTGAGGCCCGGCACGGATGGGACCGCCGCCCGGCCACCGACATTGATGAAAATCTGGTCGGCCTCCAGGGCCTCGTCGCCGACCGCAACGCGCTTCGGCCCGACAAAGCGGGCATGCCCAACATAGACCCTGCAACCGTCGAGCGTGCGCAGCGACCCCTCCACACCCTCGTTGGAGACACGGACGATCGCGTCCTTGCGCGCCTTGACCGCCTTCATGTCCATGCGAACCGGACCGGCGACCTGGACGCCGAACTCCGCGGCGCGACGCGCGACATGCGCGGCCTGCGCACTGGCAACCAGGCTCTTGGTCGGGATGCACCCATTATTGACGCAGGTTCCGCCGAAGCGCTTGCGCTCGACGATGGCGACGCGCCGGCCAGCCTCGACCAGGCGCCGGGCGAGCGCCGGCCCCGACTGGCCGGTGCCGATGATGATCGCGTCGAATCGTGTCGGCATTTCAGGTTTCCTCCGTTCGCGGCGTCACCGGGTGAGGCGTCGACGCGCGTCCGGCCGCGAGGATCGACGCGCCCAGAAGCGCCGCGATCGTTGAGCCGATCAGGACGCCGATCTTGGCGACCGCGGAGTCCGGCCCGGCCGGAAACGCCTGGTCAGCCATCAGCAGCGCCACCGTGTCGCCCACGCCGCAGAGGCACGCCGCGCCGAGAAACAGCCGCAGCGACACGCCAGTGGGTGCGATCGCGAGACGCGACTTGATCGCAAGCCACGCGGCGAGCGCGACGCCGATGGGCTTGCCGACAACGAGACCCAGGATCACGCCCAACAGGATCGTCCCGGCGTCGTGCGAGGTGAAGTCGACGTGCAGGCTTATGCCGGTCGCCGAGAACGCGAACAGCGGCAGGATCGCGTAGGCCGTCCACGGGGATACCGCGCGCTCCAGCCGCTCGGCGGGAGAGGACAGACGTTCCGCGGCGGCCGTCAGGTTGCGGCTGGCCCAGTCCCAGATCGGCTCCTGGTCCAGGCGGCGCGTGCCCGCCCCTTCCCGCTCGATGTCCGCCTCGGCGCCTTCCAGCGCGGCCAGCGCCGTCGCCGCTTGGGCCAGCAATGGCGCCGCCGCGGGCGCCGGCCGGGTCGGGACGAAGGCGGCCAGGAAGATGCCGGCAAGGGCCGCATGGATCCCCGCAGCGTGTAGGGCGACCCAGAGCGCGACCGTCACCACCGCGTAGGGCCAGCCGGCCCGAACGCGCGTACGATTCAGCACGAAAAGAGCCAGGACGCCGACGGCGTTCGCGGCCAGCCAGATCGCATCGAAATCGCGCGGGTAGAAGACGGCCAGAGTGACGACCGAGAGTACGTCGTCGACCACCGCGAGCGCCGCGACGAAGACGCGGAGCGACGTGGGCACGCGCGATCCGAGCAACGCGAGAATGCCGAGCGTGAACGCAATGTCGGTGGCTGTGGGCACCGACCAGCCCGAGGCCGTGGCGCCGCGGTTGAAGGCTAGATAGATCAGGGCCGGCGCCACCACGCCCCCAAGGGCGGCGACAGCCGGGAGCAGCGCCGCACGTCGGTCCGCCAGCGAGCCGACGGTCATCTCGCGCCGGATCTCGAGCCCGACGAGCAGAAAGAAGATCGCGAGAAGCCCCTCCGAAAACCAGTCGCCCACCGTCAGCGATAGCATGCCGCCCGCCGGACCGATCGCGAACGACGCCTCGACGAGCTGCCGGTAGTAGGGCGCGATCGGGGTATTGGCACAGAGCAGCGCCGCCGCGGCGGCAAGGATCAGCACCAGTCCGCCGGCGGCGGGGAGGCTTGCGAACGCACGCGCCGAATGTTGCAGCCGTACGGCTGCCGGCAGCTCCAGCGCCTCAAGGATGGAGTAGAGGTCCCAGGCACCATCATAGCGCAGCCCGTTCACGAACAGGGTGGGCGTACCGGTCACGCCATTGCGCCGCCCGTCGTCAAGATCGGTCACGATGCGCCGCCCCGCGGCGTCGCTTTCAAGGTCGGTGCGGAACCGCTCCATGTCGAGACCGAGCGCCTCGGCGAATCCCAGCAGCTCGGCCTCGGCAATCGGCGGCTCGTGGGCATACAGCAGATCGTGCATTTCCCAATAGTGTCCTTGCACCCCGGCGGCTTCCGACGCGCGGGCGGCAAGTTCCGCTCCGGGATGGGCTCGCTCGTTTGGGAAATGCCGGAAGACGTATGCGAAGCGCTCGCCGAGCACCTCGCGCAGCCGCGCAATGACATGGCGCAGGTTTCGGCAGTACGGGCAAAGGTAGTCGCCGTAAAGGACCAGGGTCACGACATCGCGTGTGGCGCTCCCGCCGCGCACGTGGTCGCGCGCGCGGTCGATCGACCTGCGCAGCCGGACCGCCGCTCCCGGCGCGACCTCGTGCTCGCTTGCCATCACGGTCCGTCGACGATGGTCTGGGCGGACACGGCATCGGCAGCGGCCGCCGCCGTTTCGGGCTGTTCCGCGGGTAGCCAGCTCATGATGCGTCCTCCACCTTGCGTGAACGGCCGAACAGGCCGCGGACAACGACGTAGAAGACCGGCGTGAAGATGAGCCCGAACAGCGTGACGCCCAGCATGCCGAAGAACACGGTGGTGCCCAGCGACTGGCGCATCTCGGCGCCTGCGCCGCTCGCGATCACCAGCGGCACCACGCCAAGGATGAAGGCGAACGACGTCATCAGGATCGGGCGCAGCCGCGTCCGCGCGGCGACGATTGCCGCCTCGAACCGATCCTTGCCCTCGGCCTCGGCCTGACGCGCGAACTCCACGATCAGGATCGCGTTCTTGGCGGCGAGTCCGATCAGGACCACGAAGCCCACCTGCGCAAGGATGTTCACATCCATGCCCCGCCAGAGCAGGCCGCTGACGGCCGTCAGCAGGCACATCGGCGCGATCAGGACGACGGCGAGCGGCAGCGACCAGCTTTCGTACTGGGCCGCGAGGAGCAGAAACACGAGCACGGCGGCGGCCGCAAAAGCCAGCAGGCCCGAATTGCCAGCCAGCTTCTCCTGAAGGGCCAGCTCCGTCCATTCGTACGTGAACCCGTCTGGCAGCTGTTCGGCCGCGATCCGTTCCATCGCTGCCAGGGCCGCACCGGTCGACACGCCGGGCGCCGCGGTTCCCTGAATTTCGGCGGCTCGGTACAGGTTGTAGCGCGGCACACGATAGGGGCCGGTAAGGTCGCGGAACGTCGCGACCGAGCCGATCGGAACCATCTTGCCCTGCATGTTGCGAGTCTTCAAGTTCTCGACGGCGTGTACGTCCTGACGGTAGGCCCCGTCGGCCTGTGCCGTCACCCGATAGGTCCGGCCGAGATAGTTGAACTCGTTGACGAAGATAGAGCCCAGATAGACCTCGAGCGCCTCGAACACGCGATCGGACGGAACGCCGAGCATCTCCGACTTCACGCGATCGATGTCGGCATAGAGCTTGGGGGTACGCGTATTGAACAGGGAGAACACGCCGCGTAGTGCCGGGTCCTGGTTCGCCGCCTGCAGAATGCTGCCGACGGCCGCTTCCAGCGCCTCCGGCCCTCGCCCCCGGCGATCTTCGACGATCATCTTGAAGCCGCCGGCGTTGCCGATCCCGCGCACCGGCGGTGGCGGGATGGTAATGATGAACGCGTCCTGGATCGCGCCCAGGCGCTTGTAGTGCTCGCCAATGATCTGCTCGATCGTTCGCCCGGCCTTCTCGCGGTTCTCGAACGTGTCGAGCGCGGAGAAGATTGCGCCGGAATTGGGTGCGTTGGTGAAGGTCGCGCCATCGAACCCAGCGAACGGAACGGCGTGCGCGACGCCCGGGATCTTCAGGATTTCGGCCGTGGCGCGGCGGACGACCGCATCGGTGCGCGACAGCGATGCTCCGGGCGGAAGCTGCAGGACCGTGATCAGATAGCCCTGGTCCTGCTGCGGAATGAACCCGGTCGGCGCCTGACCGAACTGCCAGCCGGTGAGTGCCAGGAGGCCCGCATAGACTGCCACCACAAGAACGGCGACCCGGCCAAGCCGGCGCGTCAAACCACCGTAGCCCGCCGACAACCGGTCGAACCCGGCGTTGAAGCCGCGGAAGAAAGCAACGAACGGCCGGGCGAGGAATGGCGGCTGACGCGCCTCGACGTGCGGTTTGAACAGGATCGCGCACAGCGCGGGCGACAGGGTCAGTGACACGAAGCAGGAAATCAGCGTCGCCGCGGCGATCGTCACCGCAAACTGTCGGAAGAACTGGCCCGATATGCCCGGGATGAGCGCGGCCGGGATGAACACGGCGGCTAGCACCATAGCGATCGCGACCAGTGCGGGCGCGACCTCGTCCATCGTTTCGTGCGCCGCGTCGCGCGGCGACATGCCGGCCCGAAGGTTACGCTCGACGTTCTCGACGACGACAATTGCGTCGTCGACCACGATGCCGATAGCAAGAACCAAGCCGAACAGTGACAGGTTGTTCAGAGAATAGCCGAACGCGGCGAGCACGATGAACGTGCCGATCAACGAGACCGGGATCGCCACGATCGGAATGATCGAGGCACGCCACGTCTGAAGGAACAGCACGACGACGAGCACAACCAGAACGACCGCCTCGAAGATTGTGCGGGTAACGGCGTCGACCGACTGCTGAATGAAATCGGTCGGATTGTAGACGATGGAATAGACCAGCCCGGGCGGGAAGGCATGCGAAAGCTCGGCCATCTTCGCCTTGACCAGCTTTGCCGTCGCCAGGGCGTTCGATCCTGGTCGCTGGAACACCAGAAGCGGTAACGCTTCGTGCGTATCGAGATAGCCGATCGTCGTATAATCCTGCGCGCCCAGCTCGACGCGCCCGATGTCGCGTACCCGCGTGACGCGGCCACCCGGATCGGACCGGACGATGATGTTCTCGAACTGGCGCACGTCCTGTAGCCGGCCAAGCGTCTCGACGTTGATCTGGAAGGCCGAGGGGTGCGGCACCGGCGGCTGGTTCAGCACGCCGGAGGCGACCTGCACGTTCTGGCCGCGCAGGGCCGCGACCACGTCGCCCGCGGTCAGACCGCGCGCCGCAATGCGATCCGGATCGAGCCAGATGCGCATCGCATAGTCGCGCGCCGAAAACACACGCACGTCGCCGACTCCGTCGAGCCGCGCAAGCTCGTCACGGATCTGCAAGGTCGCGTAGTTCGAGATGTAGAGCAGGTCACGGCTGTTGTCAGGCGACGACAGGTGGATCACCATCATCAAGTCGGGCGATGATTTGCGCACCGTGACGCCGATGCGGCGGACGTCATCGGGCAGGCGTGGCTCGGCGATCGCCACCCGGTTCTGCACCAGAACCTGCGCGGTGTCGAGGTCAGTCCCGAGCGCGAACGTCACCTGCAAATCGAGCTGGCCGTCACCCGTCGCCTGGCTGGACATGTAGAGCATGTGCTCGACGCCGTTGATCTCCTGCTCGAGCGGCGTCGCCACCGAGTCGCTGACCACCTCGGCGGAAGCGCCCGGGTAAGATGCATGAACCTGGATCGTCGGCGGCGCGATCTCCGGATACTGCGCGACCGGCAGAGTGAGATAGGCGACCGTGCCCAGAAGCGTAATCAGGACCGCCAGCACCGTCGCGAAGATCGGCCGGTCGATGAAGAAGTGCGGCAGGCGCATCGTCCCTATCCTGGCCGCTTCTCGCCCGCGCCGCGGATCTCACCAAGCTGGGGCGCGACCTTCACACCGGGACGTGCCCGCACAAGCCCGTCGATTATGATGCGGTCGTCGGGTGAGAGCCCCGTGCGGACGATGCGAAGCCCGTCATAGATCGGTCCAGGCCGTATCAATTTCGGCACGACGGTGCCGTCAGGCTTCACCGTCATCACGACCTTGTTGGATTGATCGGTGACGATGGCGCGGTCCGGGATCAAAAAGGCCTCGTATGGCTCGGACCCGGGCACCCGGACGCGGCCGAACTGGCCCGGCGTGAGGAACCCGTCCTTGTTCGGAAACACGGCGCGTACGCGGATCGTGCCGGCGGTCCGGTCGACCTGATTGTCGACGAAGTCGAGCGCACCTTCGCGCGGCCAATCGGGCTCGTCAACGAGCCGGCCAAAGACTTTCACCGCGTCGCGCGTGGACTGCAGTTTGCCGGCCTGGAGAGCCCGCTGATAGGCGAGGAAGTCCGCCTCGCTCATGTCGAACACGAAATAGATCGGGTCGGTGGAGACGATCGTGGTGAGCAGAGTTTGTCCGGCGCTCACCAGGTTGCCGACGCTCACCTCGCGACGGCTGATCCGCCCGTCGATGGGCGAGTAGATGCGCGAGAACTCGACGTTGAGCTCGGCAGCGCGCACATCGGCCTTGGAAATCTCGATGGACGCGGTAGCGACACGCTGTTCCTGCAACCGTTCGTCATAGGAACTCGCAGCCAGAAAGTCCTGCTTGCGGAGCTGCGCGCCGCGCGTGAGCTGGCGGGTGGCCAGATCAAGCCTCGCCTGGGCCTGTGCGAGTTGCGCCTTGGCCGAGTCCAGGCTTGCCTGGAATGGCCGCGGATCGATGACGAATAGCGGGTCGCCCTTGTGCACGATCTGGCCGTCGTCGAAGTGGATTTCCTGCAGGTACCCGCTGACGCGCGCGCGCACCTCGACATACTCGACCGGGGCGAACTGACCGGTGAATTCCTGATACTCGACAATTTTGCGCTGCAACGGTTGCGCGACGGTGACAGCCGGCGCCCGCGTCGCTTGCGCGAAGGCATTGCCGCCCAGCGACCCGAAGGTGGCGAGCACGACCACGGTCACGACCGCAATGCGAACGACCTGCACGGCATTCCCCCTCGACCGTGATAGATCGCATTGAAATGCGTCTGTCTTCACGTCAGTCAAGCACCATCAACGAACGGACCTTGACCGGGTCATGACACGGTCACACGGTCCCTGCCAGCGCTTGGAATCGCGTCACGGGACTTGGCGCCGCGTCGTCGTCTCCGCGAAGTCCTATTTTCCGAACAGGCTTCGTATGCCCTTCTCGATCCCCGTGCCGAGGTTATCGAACACGCCGCCAGATCCCTTGTCCTGTGTCGCGGGGGTCGGCGCCTTTCCCTCGCGCTTCAGCAGGGCGGCGACGCAGGGATTCTGATCCCCCGATCCGGCGCTGAGCAAGGGCAGCAGAAGACCGACCGGCCCGAGCGCCGCGCCGGCCAATGCGCCCGCCACCCCTTTCACGACACCGGCCGCATCGGGATAGGCGGACGGGTTTGCCAGGGTCCCGCCCACACGGATCGGCGTCGCGAGGCTGATCAATGCCGCGTCCTTCGGCTCGGGTTTCAGGAGAAGGTCGAGCGTTTCGTCGCGCAGGCTGACCGTGCCGCCGCCGTGCACGGTCATGCGGTCGGTATCGAACAGGATCGCGTCGGTCGTGGCGATCCCTTTCTCGACCAGGAACGGCGCGGCGATGCAGTTGAGATGCGTCGTGTTCGCGTCCTTTCCACCCGGCAACAAGGTCTGGATCAGGTCGGCGCCGAGCAGATCAACATAGCCGCTGCCAATCTTGCCCTCACCGATCACGACGCCGAACATGCCGTCCAGGCTCGCCAAAAGCTGGCGCACGGCGCGCCCGTGGCCCGAGAGCTTCACGTTGAATGAGGCCTTGCCGGCAAGTGCATCGGGCGTGCCAAGCGAAGTCAGGAGCTGGTCCGTGTCGACGTCTTTGGCCATGAGCTGAACGGAGACCGCCCCGGCGCTGTCGAGCGTCGCCGTCCCGTCGATCGCGCCCCCGGCGAGCGCCGCGGCAATCGGGCGGACGGCGAGCTTGCCATCCTTCAGCTTCATCCCGATCGCCGCGTCGGTCAGCACGAGCTTGCCCGAAACGACGCTTTTCGCGGTCAACGAGACATCGGCATTGACGACGCGCAGCATATCCAGCGGCAATGCGGCTTCGGGGAAGACGCGGTCCGCGTCCGGCCCGGCCGGCGGATTGCCCGGCGCCGAGCCGGCGAACGAGGCGAGGTCGATCTCCGGAGAATCCAGCTTCGCGATCAGGCTGGGGGGCGCCGCCGTCGGATCGACCGAGACGGTGCCGTTTATCCTGGTCTTGCCGTATGAACCTTGTACGTCGGCGAGCGTCCACGTCTCCGCGGCGCCATGGGTCAGGCGGCCCGCCAGCGCGAAGTCCTTTTCGTTCACGCCGCCGTGGAGCGAAATGTCAAGCGGGGCGCCGGCACCGGCGCCCTTGATGCGTACCGACTTGAGGGTGATCGTTTCGGACGTCTTCGTCCGGCCATCGCGATAGGTGAGATGCGCATCATTGATGGTCACGTCATCGAGAACGGGCAGCGCAAATCCGCCCGATCCCGATGGCGACGCGGGCTCTGCGCCCTTCATCTGCCAATTGCCTCGCCCTGACGGGTCGGTCTCGACCAGGATGTCCGGCTTGTCGAGCAGCAGGTGCTTGACGACCACCTTGCCCGAAACCAGCGGCAGCAGGGCAACTTTCAGCTCGACACGGTCCGCCGTCGCCATGTCGGGCCTCGAGCCCCAGGGCGCGTTCGCGAACCGAACCTTTTCGGCGACGAGCGACGGAAGCGGCAGGAACGCCAGCTTGACGGGACCGTCGATGGCAAGCTTGCGACCGGTCGCATCCTGCACGGCCTTCTCGGCATCGTCCTTGTAGGCGCCGAAATCGGTCGACAGCACGATGGCGACGGCCGCGACGATGACCCCCGCGACGACGATCATCGACCATTTGGCGATCCGCAGCAGCTTCATGCGTCAGCGCCCGTCCGCTCAGCCGTAACTATACTTCCAAGCGCGCATCACGATCGTGCGGCGGCTCTAGAATCCTTCGACCGGCTTGGTCCGGCCCGGTCCGATTCCCGGCCAGCCGATCGGATCGGTCTGGTGCGCCGCGTTCGCCTCGCCGCTGAGGTTCGGATCCCATAAGCGCGCCACGAAGCGTCGCCCGGTTACCCCATCGGACGCGGGCGATGCCACCCAGGTCACGGGCGAAGCCATGATGTCCGGCGCCAGCATGCGCTCCTTCGGCGCGTTCCGAAGGCCCGGCGAATTGCTTGCGACCATGCCGCCGGGAAGAATGCAGTTGACGGTCACCCCGGTCCCGGCGAGCTCCTTCGCCCAGATGGCCGAACTTGAACTCGAGCGCGGCCTTGGACGGGCCGTAGGCCGACCGATTGGCATCGAGCATCGTCTCGAAGCTGGTAACGGTATTTATGATGCGGCCCCATTTCCGCCGCAGCATCGACGGGACCACCAGTCGCGCCAGCAGGAACGGGCCGAAGCTGTTCACCAGCTGCATCTTGAGCCACACGGCGGGAACCGCCTCCCAGAACGGAAACGGAAACTTCCCGCCGGGCGGTGCAGCCTCGCTCTGGCCGATGCCGGCGTGGTTCACTAGGATGTCGGGCGCGCCGAGCGTGCTGGTAACCTGAGCCACGGCGGCCTCGCAGGCCTCCGGGGACGACACGTCGCAGACCACGGGCAGGAAGCGCCCCTTCATGGGCTGATTGTCGAGGAGCGCGGCGAGCCGGGACAGGCCATCTGCGTTGACGTCGAACCCCGCGACGGATGCGCCCGCCACGATCAGCGCCTTGGCCATCACGGGGCCCATGCTCGTGCGGCTGTCGGTGACGCTGCCGGCGCCTGTGACGATCGCGACCTTCCCCACAAGGGGTGCGGTGGATTCGGGCATCGCTTCCACTTCCCTGAGCCCTACAACTTCGCGACGCACATCTCACGCGTCCTCGAAATAGAACGGCGGAGCGCCAGCCCGGAGCCCTACCGCCGAACCCTATCGGGCGGCGACCGCCAAATGGCGCCGCATGAAATCCGTGAAGGTCGTGGACATCTCGTCCTCGATCTCGTCCCAGTCTTCATGCGGTCCGAGGTCGACGTCGCGTTGCACCTTGACCAGATCGTGCAGCTCGCTCGTGGGGATCAGTTCGGCGGCGCGCGCCGCGACCCTGGGGTTGTGCCGCCAGTCATTGCCCGGCACGATGCAAGCGGGAACGCGGAGGGACTTAAGGTCGTCCTCCGTGGCGCCGATGATGGGCAGGTCGCTGTCGCGGAGGAAATAGTCGCCCCAGGCGCGCATGCGCCGAATGAACTCCTCGACCGGCAAGCTCATCAGGTAGTCACGGTTGCGCGGATTCGCGGCGATGCTGCCCGCGAAATGCTCGGTCTCGCAGACCGCCTTCATGCCGCCCTTCTGCGCCGCCTCGATGAACGCGCCGTAATACTGGTGGTCCAGCATCTCGCAGGCGTGGCGACCACCCGTTACGCGCCACAGCAGCAGCCCGGAGACGTCGTCCGGGTAGCGCAACGCGAGCAGCACCGCCAGCCGGCAGCCGGACGATCCGCCCCCCGCCACCACCGGCAGCGCGCCAAGTTGCGTCAGGAGCTCGTGGAGATCGTCGGCCCAAACCTCGGATTCCGATCCCTCGGTACCGATCGACACGTCGGAAGCGCCGCAATTGCGCCGATCGAATATGACGACCCGATGGCCGGAAGCGGCCATCTTTCGGGCCAGCCCCGCCGCGGCGGCACCTTCCCGCCGTCCCCCCGGCGACAGGGCCACCCAAGGCCCCGTATCGCCGAAGACCTCGTACCACATGGATATGCCGTTGACCCTGGCTGTCGGCATGGGGCTCTCCTGGATCTAGAAAGTGTGCGCAAAGAAGTCGCGCATCATCCGGTAGGACTGCTTGGCCAGCTTCTCGTCATAGCGCTGCGACGGGTTGTTGGCACCGACATCGCAGAACGAGTGCACCGCGTGGCCGAACATCATGACCTGCCAGTCGACCTTGGCGTCGGTCATCTCGGTCTCGAGCGCGTCCATTTGCGGCTTGGGCGTCACCGGGTCGGCGGAGCCGTGGATTGCAAGCACGCGACCCTTGATGCTCGGCTTCGCGGCCGCATCGACCGGGTTGGGCGCCGTGACGTGGAATACGACCGTGCCTTTGAAGTCGGCCCCGGCGCGCGCCTGCTCGAGCGCATACCCGCCGCCGATGCAGAACCCGATCGCACCCTTCTTGGTGGTGTCCACCAACCCTAACTTCGTCGCTTCCGCGCTGAGCGTCTCGTACGCCTTCGTGCCGCAGCCGAGAAGAAATTTGAGATCGTTGCGGACGCTGCGCGAGCTTTTCATCAACTCGTCAAAATTCTTCTCGGTTTCGCCATAGCCGACGCCGAACATGTCGGCCAGCATCACGACATAGTCCTTTCCGGCAACCTCGTGTGCCATGTCGATCGAATGGCGGCACACGCCGAGCCAGTCCGGCTGCATGAGGATGGCCGGCCGCTTCGCCGTCACGCCTTCGTCGTAGACGAGAACCCCTTCGAACTTCCGCCCGTCATATTCGTAGGGCACCTTCTTCTCGGCCATTGCGCTCTCTCCCTGCCAGGCAACGGCGAAATCCTAGCGTGATCGAACGGGCAGCGGAAGCCGGGAAACCTAACTCTTTATGCGCGTGTGCGACCCGGGCGGAAGGAAGCGCCAAGGATGTAGCCGGCCGTGCACAGGGCAAGGCCGTAGAGATTCACGCCGAGGTCGATCGCATACTTGCCGGTTCCCAGGGCAACCCATTCCGGAAAGATCGTGGTTCCGGTCGCCCCCTCGACGGCGCGGAGAACACCGAGCGCCAACCCCGGCCAGAAGGCAAGATGGAAGCTGAGCGTCCCTGCCGGACGGATGAAGGCCAGCAGGAAGACCGGCGCGAGGCCCATCACCATCGTCCCGCTGATCGTGGTGGCCGCGATGATCGCCGGCCCGGAGCCGCCCGGCAGATAGATCGCGAGCAACGGCAGGTTGCCGAGGATCGCGATGACCAGCATGGCGCGCCGTCCCATCCCCACCTGACGCGGCGTGACCGCATCGTGATCGTTTTGCCAATCCTGCGCCGCCCATTTTCCGACCGAGGTGAAGGTCGAATCGATGGTCGAGCCGGCGCTGGTCAGCATGATGCCGTTGAACACCAGCATCATGGCAAGGCCGAGGCTCGCCGGCACGCCTATCGACGCGCTGCCCTCGATCCCGAAGGCGCGCGCATAGACGCCGACACCACTGAATAGCAGGATGAACCCGCCGGCCATTGCGCCGCCCAGCAGGAAAGCCCGCACCATCCGGCGCGGCTCGTTGATGAAGGCCCGATCCGTCAGGACCGGATCGTGGAACGGATAGCTCAGCACCTGGACAAGAGCGAGCGCGCAGAACGTGAGCCCACCCCATCGGGTCGCCGCGTCGACCGCCGGAACGCCGTGGCGCACCAGCGGCGGCATGACGGCCACCATAACGACGGCGAGCAGAATGGCCGCCAGGATCATTTGCGCGTTGTCGGTGAGAAGGCTCGCACGCATGCCGCCGGTCCACGCATACCAGAGGGTGAAAGCGGTAATCAGCAGGGCCGCGATCCAGTAGGGCGAACTGCCCTCGGCGCCGAAATAGAGTGCGGCGACCTTGGTATTCGACCAGACCTCGTTGAACAGGCGGATGGCGATGGCGAGGAGGAACAGGCGGGCGCAGGTCGGGCCGTACTTGCTGACGAGGAATCCCGACAGCGACGAATGACCGCCCCGCGTGCGCAGGAAATAGATGGCAACGGCGGCAACGGGGAAGCTCAGGTAATAGGCGCCGTAGCCCAGGCCGCCGATCGGCCCGAACGCCTTGCCGAGGTCGGAGGCGTTCGCGATGGACTTGGCGAAGATCCAGGTGATTGCGGCGCTTGCCGCCACCAGCCAGATCGAGGGCACCTCGCCCCCACGACCAAGGCCGCGGAAAAACTGCAGCGGCGTTGCACGTCGTGGATTGGCGGCAAGCGTGATTCCGCAATAGGCCGCGAGAATCGCCCACGGCGCCCACACGATGTCCAAGGCTCAACCTCTCCCCTCAGCGGTCGCACGTCGGATGCGCCGAATGACGATCTCATCGGCGATCCGTACCAGTCCGCCCGGCATGAGCTGATACCCGTCCTGCGCATTCGGGCACCGCGGCGCAGGACATATCGGTCGGCTGTAACAATGCACGCTCGAAGGTGCGTGCTCCACTCAGCTTCGTGCAGCGCTGGACCTCCGCGCCGCCAACCGATCGACGGCGAGGACCGCGGCCCCCACGACGATCCCCGCCGCGTCGATCACGTCGCCGAACGGACCAGTTGCGGGCACGATCGCCGCGACACCGGCAATCGCCAGCGCGACGCGCGGCGCGGCCCCAAGCGGACGCGTGAAATAACCCGCCACTGCGACCGTCACGTAGAAAACCCCGATCAGGGCCGTGGCAAACGCGAACACGATCAGTATCGGGTTGCCCCGCATCAGCAGGGTCGGCGAATAGACGAACAGGAAGGGTATCAGGTAGGCCACCCAGCCGAGCTTCATCGAGGCCCAGCCAGTTCGCATCGGGTCCGCCCGCGAAATCGTCGCGGCTGTGAACGCCGCCATCGCAATCGGTGGCGTGATCATCGACATCATGCCGAAATAGAAGATGAACATGTGCGCGCTGATCGGGCTCGCGCCCGCCTGGGCGATCGCCGGTGCGACCAGCGTCGCCAGCAGGATGTAGACTCCGATCGTCGGCATCCCCATCCCGAGGACGATGCAGACCGCCGCGGAGATCAGAAGCAGAAGAGAGAGCTGGTGGCCGCCGAGGTGAAGCAGGAACAGAGTCAGCGCAAAGCCGAGCCCCGACACGTTGAGGATGCCGATCACGAACCCGGCGACGGCCAGGATCATGAACAGATCGATCATGATCAGCCCGGTGTCGATGACGCCGGAAAGGAGATGACGCGGCGTCAGCTGCCGTCCGCCATAGCCGCGCAACGCTCCGACGACGATGGTTGTCGCCGTGGCGTAGACGGCGCCGGTCTCCGGGTCATCCATTCGGTAGAACAGCGAATACAGCAGCACCGCGAACGGGATCAGGAAATGCCACCCTTCTCCAAGCACGGCACGGAACGACGGCATTGACGTATCGATCACCCGGATACGATCACGCGCGGCAATCAGATCGACATGGAAGAAGATCGCTATGTAGTAGAGGAATGCCGGTATCGCCGCGGCGATCACGACGTCGGTATAGGGAATGGCAAGAATCTCCGCCATCAGGAAGGCCGAGGTGCCCATCACCGGTGGCATCAGCTGGCCGCCGGTCGAGGCAACCGCCTCGATCGCGCCGGCGGTGACGGCGTCGTAACCGGATCGGCGCATCAGCGGAATCGTGACCACGCCGGTCGAGGCGACGTTCGAGACTGCCGTGCCCGAAATCGATCCGAACAGGCCCGACGCGACCACGGCAATCTTGGCCGAACCGCCGCGCGACCGGCCGACGCACGCCATCGCGAGATCGGTAAAGAACTGGCCGCCGCCCGCCGCGAACAGCACCTGACCGAACAGGATGAACATCAGGACGATGGTGGGGCCCACCTGCATTGGCGTGCCGAGCAGCGCATTGGTGTCGAGCGCGAGATAGATCAGGAGCTTGTCGAGCTCGATCGGCCGCCCCTGCAGGTCGCCGGGCACCAGGTCGGCCATCAGTGCGTAGCCGATGAAGCAGAGCGCCACGATCAAGAGTGGAAGACCCGTCGCCCGCCGCAACCCCTCCAGCACGAGCGCGACGATGATCGCACCGATGGCGATCACCTCGGGCGTGCGCTGGGTGACGACGATCAGCAGCCGGTCATAGGAAATCGCGACATGCAGCATGACCGCAAGGCCAAGTGCGGCGAGCAAAGCGTCGTACCAGGGCAATGTGGTTCGCACACCCCGGTCGGCGGGCTTGTGCAGAAACACCAGGGCGAAACCGATCCCGAGCGCGACGGCGCGCAGCTGTTCCTCGTACAGCTCGATGCCGAGCATCGGCGCAAGTTCGAGGACCCAGAACAAGCCGAGCAACGTGAGCGCGATCGCGCCCGCGCCCTCGACCAGGCGCAGTGCGCGGGACTTCGTGGCGACGGGCATGGTCTGCCCCTCGTCCGCCGGCAATTGCGGCTCGGCCATCGTGCAACCCTGTTCGAAGTGGCAGGTGGCGACGTTTTCGGGACGGAAGCCTAGCCGGTTTCCGAACCGGACGAAATCGTCCGCGTGCGGCAATTTCCTTGACGGCCCGCGTGGCGGTCGCAGACCATGCGGGAAAAGGGCACATAGGTTCGAGGAGACCCTGCATGAGCTTCGACATCGTCGTGAAGGGCGGCACGGTCGTCGACGGCGTGGGAACGCCGCGCTACACGGCGGACCTGGCGATCCAGGACGGCCGGATCTCGGCCATCGGCCGCGTCGACGGTAACGCCCGGACGGTCATCGAAGCGCAGGGACGCGTCGTCTCGCCCGGCTTCGTCGACGTGCACACCCATTACGACGCCCAGCTGATGTGGGATCCCCTGCTGTCGGTGTCGCCCTGGCATGGCGTGACCACGGTGGTGATCGGCAATTGCGGGTTCGGCATCGCGCCGACGCGCGCCGCGCACCGGCCGCTGATCATGCGGACGCTCGAAAAGGTCGAAGGCATGAGCTACGAGGCGCTCGACGCCGGGCTTGCCAATTGGTCGTTCGAGACGTTTCCGGAATATCTCGACGCCGTCGAGCGTAAGGGCTCGGCGATCAATGTCGGCGCGCTGATCGGCCATACCCCGATCCGCATGTATGTGATGGGCGAGGAATCGACGGAGCGCGCCGCGACACCGGACGAGGTGGCGCGCATGAGCACCATCGTCCGAGACGCGATCGAGGCGGGCGCGGTCGGGTTCTCTACCTCGACCTCGCCGATCCATGTCGGCTATGGCGGCCGCCCGGTGCCGAGCCGGCTCGCCGCGTTCGACGAGATCGTCGCGCTCGCGCGCAGCATGGGCGAGACCGGCAAGGGCACCATCCAGCTCACCGTCGGCATCGAGCCACAATTCGAGCAGTTCGCGCAGCTTGCCTCGGCATCCGGCCGGCCCGTGAGCTGGACGGCGCTGCTTACGGGGTTGCGCGGGCCGCTCGCCCATCGAGGCTTCCTCGAGATCGCCAAGTCCCAGATCGCCCAAGGGCTGCCGATCTACCCGCAGGTCTCGTGCCGCCCGCTGACCATGGAAATCCGCTTCCGTGAGCCGTTTTCGTTCGAGCGCTTGCCGGTGTTCAACGAGGTGTCGCGGGCCGACCACCAAGGCAAGAAGGCGCTCTACGCCGATCCCCAATTTCGCGCCCGGTTCAAGGCGGCTATGGCCAATCGCGACAACGCCATCGTCCAGGCGCTCGGGCGCTCGTGGGACAACACGGCCATCTCGTTCTACGAGCCGGACCCCGCCCTCGAGGAGCGGCGCATCATCGATGTGGCGCGCGAGCGCGGCGTTGACCCGATCGACCTTGCACTCGACCTTGCGCTCGCCACCGATCTCGATGCGCGGTTCCGCATTCCGCTCGCCAACGATGACGAGGCGATGGTCGAGGAGCTGCTGCATGAGCGCGATCCCGTGCTGGCCCTGTCGGACGCCGGGGCGCACGCGAGCCAGCTGTGCGACGCCTGTTTCTCGACCCACCTGCTCGGCCATTGGGTGCGCGAGAAAGGTGCTCTGACGCTGGAGGATGCGGTGCGTATGTTGACCAGCAAGCCCGCCGAGGTGTTCGGCATCGCGGAGCGCGGCCGTCTGGCCGTGGGATTGCCAGCCGACGTCGTCGTGTTCGATCCGGAGACCGTCGGGGCCGGCCGCCTGCGACGCGTGAATGATCTGCCGGGCGGGGTCGACCGTTTGGTCGCCGACGCGTTCGGCATCGACGCGGTGATCGTCAACGGAACGGTCGTGCGCCGCGACGGCGCCGATGTGACCGACGCCACCGCAAAGAAGGCCGGCCGCCTGTTGCGCAATGGGGCGGCCCGCTGACCTGATAGCCGGCCAATCCGGTCACCGAAACTCAAGAAAACTCGGAGGAAACGATGAAGCTGCTGACATCCGTGCTGGCGCTTGCCGCGCTTGCAATCACGTCGGGCGCCGCGACCGCCCAAACCGTCGGTATCGGAACGATGGAGCAGGGATCGCTCTATTTCCGCGTTTCGACCGTCATCGCCAAGCTGATGAACGAGAAGATGGGAATCAAGGCGCGGGTGCAACCCTTCTCCGGGACCTCCACCTACATCCCGCTGCTCAACAAGGGCGAGGTCCAGATCGCGATGGTCAGCGTGTCCGACGCGATCAACGCGTTCAAGGGCGAGGACAATTTCAAGGGCCGGCCGCAGACCAACCTCCGCATGCTGGCCGTCATGTTTCCCCTGCCCTTCGCCTACCTGGTGCCGGCCGATTCACCGGTGAAGAAGGTGGAGGACCTCAAGGGGCTGCGCGCACCCAGCCGGTTCACCAGCCAGACCGTGGTGGCGATCAACGAGCGCGCGGTGCTGGCGACGGGCGGGCTGACCCGCGACGACCTCAAGGGCTACCCGGTGCCGAACATCTTCAAAGGGATCATGGCCCTGGCCGACGGCAAGGTGGATGCGAGCGCGGCCGCAGCCGGCATCGCCCCCGTGCAGCAGGCCGACATCAAGCTGCGCAGCCACGGCGGGGTGCGCTTCATCCCGATCGGAACCAAGCCGGAGCAGATCGCCGCGATGCAGAAGGTGGTTCCGTCACGCCCGCTGATCCTGAAGCCGTCGAAGCAGCTTCCCGGCGTGACCGAGCCGACCGCCTTCATGGGCTATCCGACCTTCCTCGCCGCCAACGCGAGCGTGTCCGACGACATGATCTACAAGCTGGTCAAGCTGTTGCACGGCTCGAAGGACGACATGGCGAAAGCCTCCGCCGTGCTCGCGCGGTTTGATCCAGACGGTATGACGATCCCGCTCCCGACCCCCTACCATCCGGGCGCAATCAAGTATTACGGCGAGATCGGCCAGTGGCCGGCCAAGTGAGGCCAAGGCCCTGATCGGGCACATGGGCTGGGCCGGCCCGGGCGCGACATAACCGCCTGACCGCCCCGTCAATGTCGAGATTCAGGCGGCGAAGTGCGCTACCATCGTCGCAACCGCCGGACGCCTCGCGCGCCGCGGCCGGGACCTTTCGCCGGGAGCGACGCCCATGTTCTCGAAGCTCAACCATCTTGCCATCACGACCGACCAGTACACCGTGCTGGGCATGTTCTACCGCGCCTATTTCGGCATGAAGGTCTCGGGCGATACCGAACGCGAACGCTCGGCCATCTCGGTCGGCGACGGCTATGTCGGCATGACGCTCATCCCGCGCCGGGCGGGTCGGCGCGGCGGGCTGGACCATTTCGGTATCGAGGTGGATGACTTCCAGAAGGCGTGCGATCGCATCGCCGCGGGCTATCCCGACATCGAGGTCGTCAAGCGGCCGGGTAACCGCCCGTTCGCCAGCTTCTCTACGCATGACCCGGCCGGCAATTATTTCGACCTGTCGCAGCGCGGCCATGAGAACCGCGCCGAGGTCTACGACATGGACGGCTGGCAGCAGGAAATCACCCTGACCCATTTCGCGATCCGCGTGCGCGAACCGGAGCGAGTGGCAGGCTTCTACCAGCAGGTATTCGAGCTCGAGCCGCGCAACGCCCCCACCGATGGCGGTGGCTACCAGCTCACCGACGGGCGCATGACGCTGGTGATCTTCCCGTGGAAGATCTCCGACTTCAACGGCTCGGGCATCGAGCAGCCGGCGCTCGACCATATCGGTTTCGAAGTGCCCGACCTGGCGGCCTTCACCGCGCGCGTCGAGAAGCTGAAGACGTCGAACCCGCATATCGCGCCACGGCCCATCGACTTCAACGAAGAGGGCAAGGCGCGCCTCGCGCTGCACCGCCGCTGCCCGCGTGGCAGCTATCACCTCGCCGATCCCGATGGAACGCTGATCGACGTCGCCGAGCGGCACTGAGCCGGCTCGCGGCGTCAGCCCTGCGGCACGATCCCGGTCCGGCGCGCGACGCTCCAGTAGAGCCCCAGGATCGGGATCAGCAGCACCAGCATCCCGACGGCGACGGCCGATCCCTGGCCGTAGGAAGAGCTGAGGACGAGGCTCCAGACGACGACCGAGAGCGGCTGGTTGTCGCTGGTCGACAGCACGACCGGCAGGGTCAGCTCGCGATAGGCAAGCAGCGCGATCCAGATCCAGGCATACATCATCGCCGGGCCGAGCAGCGGCACGACGATCGAGCGCATGATGCCGCCGAGTCCGGCACCGCTGACCCGCGCGGATTCCTCAAGCTCGCTATGGATCTGGATCATCGCGCTGTTGGTCATGCGCGAGCCGTAGCTGATCGTGGCGACGACGTAGACCAGAACTAGGATCCAGATGGTGCCGTAGATCGGGACCGTGCCCTGTAGCACGAACAGCGCGAGAAGCCACGCCGCGACACTGAACACGATGGCGGGCACGGTATGCGGCAGGAAGGCGAAGAAGTCGAACAGCGCGCGGAAACGGAGGCGCGAGCGCAGCACGACCCACGAGACCGCCACGCTGAGCGTCACCGTGATCGTCGGCACGATGAGCATGAGTCCGACGGTGTTGCGCAGTCCGTTCAGCACCAGCCCCTGTGGCAAGGCGCGGAAATTCGTGAAGGACAGGCTTTCGAAGGCCGCCGCGCTGACGGGCTGAAGGAACGGAAGCCCGGCCGACCAGATCAAGGTGAGGACGGGGAGAACCTGGCTGAACAGGAAATAGATCGCAACGAATGCGACCGCGACCCATTTCAGGCGGCCCAGCCGGATCTGGCTGGGCCGATAATTCTTGCCGGTGATCACGGCGAATTGCGGCGCGCGCCTCTGGACGCGCCCGTACCACCAGCTCAGGACGATCGCGAGCGCGACCATGAACACGCTGAGCGCGGCCACGCCGCCATATTGTGGCAGGCCCTCGGTCGGGCTCACCTGAAGATAGACATAGGTCGAAAACGTGAAGATGCGGCTCGAGAGCCCGATGATCGCGGGCACGTCGAACGCTGCGAAACCGATCGTGAAGACGTAGATGCTCGCGGCCAGGATTCCCGGCCACGCGACCGGCAAGGTAACCCGCCGAAGCGTCTGCCCGATCGTCGCGCCGGACATTCGCGACGCCTCCTCGAGCGAGGCGTCCATCGAACGGAACACGATCGCCGTCATCACGAAGGTGACCGGCGTGAGGCTCAGCCCCTCGACGATTCCCATGCCCAATATCGTCGAGATATTGAAGGGAGAGTTGGCCAGCCCGAAGACCTGGCGCAGCGCGGTGTTGATCAGTCCGATGCGCGGATTGAGCAGGAACACCCATCCCATCGCCACCGCGTAAGCCGGAATGAGCAGAGCGACGGTCAGAAGCGTGAAGACGAGACGCTTGGCCGGGAAGTCGGTGCGCTCGATGAGGTAGGCCATCGGCAGGCCGAGGCTGAGCGCCACTGCGAGCGTAATCGTCGAGAACAGAATAGTGTTGCCGATCACCCGATAGGTGAAGCTGTCGAGGAATATCTCGCGATAATGCTGGAGCGTATAGATGAGCTGGGCGTCGCCCGGCGTGCCCTCGACGAAGCTGAGCCAGATGACCACGGCGAGAAGCGCGGCCACGGTGATGCTCACCAGGACGGCGAGCCCGACGAACAGCGACGGCAGCCATTCGCGGCGGCTGGCCCGTGCGGCGCCCCGCGCCGGACGATCGGCGATACTCACCATGCGTCGCTGTCGTTTGCGCCATCCGTGCCCGGAGCCCGCGAAGGCTCCGGGACGGAACGGCGGCGTCCGCCTATCGTTTGCGAATGATGGCGGTCAGCTTCTTGAGGTTGGCGCCGACGTTCTTCTGCGACGTCCACCAGTCGATCGTGACATCCGTGAACTTCACCCCCACCTTCTGGAGGGCCGCCACGCGCGCGTGCGTCTGGGCTTCCGGATAGGTATCGAGATCGGCGCCGAACAGGCCGAACGCCATGTCCCTCTGCCCTTCGGGTGACGACGCGTAGAGCCCAAACAGGATGGCCGCGTTCGGGTGTTCGGCGTTCTTCGGGATACACAGGTAATTGTAGCGCCGCATCGCTGCATCGTGAATGATCACGTGACCGAGGACGTTCTTGTATTTCGCCGTGTTCTCTTCGCTACCGCTGCAGTCGATTGCGAGGCCGGGAACCTCGCCCGACGCGATACGGTCGGTAGCCGCACACGGCATCAGACCGCCAACCTGCTTCGACAGCTTTTGCACGTAGGCCAGCGTCTTGTCGTAGCCCCATACGTCGTCCGCGAGCAGAACGTCGAAGCCGGCGAGGTAGGGCGTCGTAAAGACCTTGCCCTTGTACTGCGGCTTCAAGAGGTCGTTCATCGTGACGATCTTGCCGAATTCGGGCGCGGTGTTCTTATTGTAGAGAACCCCCGAAAGCGAGGTCACCACCCGGAGCGCGCGGCCATCGGCCTCGGCGATCTCGGCTGTGATGCGACCCGGATAGAGCTTTGTCCATTCGATCGAACGCCACAGGCCGCGCGACAGATAGGGCGAAACCTGCACCGCGGTACCGTTATAGACGTCGGTCGAAGCCTTCTGCTGGGCCTGCATTTCCGTATACAGCTTCGTCGCCATCTGCGCGAAGGACGGGCCCGGCGTAAAGTTGATGTCGAGCGATACGCCGTACTTCTCTTTGATCGCTTTCGCCGCGAGCCGCGCGCCATCCGCACCACCCAGGATGTTGCTCGCGTAGGACAGGTGCAACGAACCCTCCGCCTTGGCACCCGCGATCACTTTCTGCAATTCCGGCGTCATGTCCGCAGCCGCAGCTGGCAGCGACGCGGCGCCGACAAAGACGGCGAACGCGGCAACCGCCCAAAGCGGCCGTACTCGAATGCTGTATGTCACGATGGTTCCCTCCCGCATGACGATTGGTTTTGTGGCGCGGTCGGCCGGCTCGGGTGTTGCCTGCGCAAGCGAAACGCGCTGAAATCGGTAAAGATACTAGCTGCACCCCGAGGGCGTGTCGAGCGCGCCCGCCTCCGCCTGTTTGAAGAGAAGGCCCACCCCGCATGGCTTACGTCATTGCCGTCGATATCGGCGGCACGTTCACCGACCTCGTCGCGTTCGACCACGAAACGGGCGATGTCCGCTACACGAAGAGCCCGACGACCTACGACAATTTCGTTGCCGGCATTGCCGATTGCCTGCGCAAGGCGCGCACCGACCCATCCAAGGTGCGCTTCGTCAATCACGGCACGACCCTGGTGATCAACGCGTTGATCCAGCGCCAGGGCGCCAAGGCCGCGCTGATCGCAACCGAGGGTTTCCGCGACGTGCTCGAAATCGCGCGCGGCAACCGGCCGGACCCGTTCGACCTGCACTACCAGCGCGACGAGCCGTTGATCCCCCGCGAACTGCGCTACGAAGTGGCGGAGCGCGTGGGCTCCGATGGGGCGGAACTCGCGCCGCTCGATGAAGCAGGGATCGCAAAGCTGGCCGATGTTCTTGCGGCCGAGAACGTCGAAGCCATCGCGCTTTCCTTCATGAACTCCTATGCAAATCCCGCGCATGAAGAGCGCGCGGCCGAACTTCTGACCCGGCTCCTGCCCGACGTGTACGTCACGCACGGCACGGAGCTCTCGCGCGAGTGGTACGAGTATGAGCGCACCTCGACGGTGGCGGCGAATGCCTTCGTCGGGCCGTTGGTCTCCGGATATGTCGGCCGGCTCGATCGCGCGCTGCGCGACGACGGGTTTGAGGGCTCACTGTTCATGATGGGCTCGAATGGCGGTGTGCTGTCCGCCGAGCGCGCGGTGCGGCAACCTATCGCGCTGGTCGAGTCGGGCCCCATCGGCGGTTGCATCGGCGCCGCCGCTTACGCGGAGGCACTCGGCTTCGCGAACGTGATCTCGTTCGACATGGGCGGCACGACGGCAAAATGCGCGCTGGTCGAGGACGGGCGTTTCTCGGTCGATTCCATCTACTTCGCCGGCGGCTATGTGCAGGGATACCCGATCAAGGCGGCGGTGATCGACATCATCGAGGTCGGGTCGGGCGGCGGATCGATCGCCTGGCTCGATGGGCAGAACCGGCTGCATGTGGGGCCGCGCTCGGCCGGCTCGACCCCCGGCCCCGTCTGCTACGGGCGTGGCGGGACGGAGCCGACCGTGACCGATGCGAACCTCGTGCTCGGCCGGCTCGACCCGGCGAGATTCCTCGGCGGCGAACTCACGCTCGACCGCGCGTCTGCGGAGAAAGCGATCCTCGACCGCGTCGGCACGCCGCTCGGCTATACGGGCGCCGGCGGGGCGGTCGCCATGGCCGACGGCATCGTCTCGATCGCGACGATCATCATGGCTGGCGCCATACGACGCCAGACGGTGGAGCACGGGCGCGACCCGCGCGACTTCGTGCTGTTCAGCTATGGCGGTGGCGGGCCGTTGCACGCCTCAGCCCTGGCGCGCGAGCTCGCCATCCCGATGGTGGTGATCCCGCCCGAGCCGGGCAACTTCTCGGCGTCGGGGATGCTGATGGCAGACGCGCGGCTCGACACCTCAAAAACCTACGTGGGTGTGCTCGACGATCCGACCATTGCGACCATGGCCATCGAGTTCGAGCAGATGGAGGCGCAGTCGCAGGATGCCATCCGGCGCGAAATCGGCAACGACGAGGTCTTGTTCGAGCGCGCCGCGGAGATGCGCTATCGCGGCCAACGCCACAACATCAAGGTGCCGATTACAGGCCTTGCCGATGCCGGCGCGATCCGCGCCGCGTTCGACCGCGACTATCAGCGCCGTTACGGACATGCCGATTCGAAGGCCGCGGTCGAGGTGCAGGCGCTGCATCTGTCGACGGCGGCCCGATTCGACCGGCCCGATCTCGGCCGGCTGACCCGAGCGCTTGCCGCGGGCGGCGGCGATCGTGGCACGCGCCCGGTCTATTTCGCCGATGCCGGCGGGATGGTCGAGACAAGGGTCTATGACCGCTTCGCCCTCGCCCCCGGCTTCGCCGCCGCCGGCCCCGCGATCATCGAGGAGTACGGCTCGACCACGGTGGTCTGGCCCGGCGACCGGTTCGAGATCGGCGCGCTGGGCGAGATCCGCGTATACTGCACCCCCAGCAGCTAGGTCCGGGAGTTCCGCCATGGCGACAACCCAGCTTCGCCCGCCTGCTGCCGCTGAAGCGGCGGCGATCGATCCGATCACGCTCGAAGTGATCCGCCACGGCATCGTCTCGATCACCGATCAGATCGACGCCAACATCACCCGGACGGCGTTCAGCCCCTATATCTACGAATACAAGGACTACGCCGTCGGCATGACCGACGCGGACGGGCGGCTGATCGCGCAATGCAATGGGGGCATGCCGATCTTCGTCGCCGACGCCGTGGGAAGCGCTGTGCGTGACGGGTTGAAGATTTATGGCAAGGAACGGCTGCACAAGGGCGACGTCGTCGTTTGCAATGCGCCGTCGGTGCAGGGCCAGCATCTGAACAACACGGTGATGTACACGCCGATCTATGCCGGCCCGGACGGCACGACCCTGATCGGCTTCTTCGCCATCAACGTGCACTGGATCGACATCGGCGGCGCGGCTGTCGGCTCGGCCTCGTACTCCTCCACCGACATCTTCATGGAGGGGATCCAGTACCGCACCATCAAGATCTGGTCGAAGGGCGAACCGATCGAGGAGATCTACCGCATCATCGAGGACAACACGCGCTTCCCGCAGGAGCTGATGGGCGACATCGAGGCGCAGCTTTCCGGCTGCCTGCTGGGGCGTGATCTGACCGCGCGGCTCGCCGACAAATTCGGGCTCGACACCTATCATTCGGCAGTGAACCTGATCCTCGACCAGTGCGAGGCCGCGGTCCGAGATCGCATCCGCGCCATTCCCGACGGCACTTACGAGGCCGAGGCGTTCCTCGACAATGACGGGGTGCACGAGATTCGCATCCCGATCAGGGTGAAGGTGATCGTCGCCGGCGACGATATGACGATCGACTACTCGGACATGCCGCCCGAGGTCGAGGGCTGCATCAATTCCGGCCATCACGGCGGCGGTGTCACCACGGCGCGCGTCGCGTTCATGTACCTGATCGCCTCGGGCGAGCCCGCCAATGAAGGCACGTTCCGCCCGCTGAAGCTCGTCCTGCCGCCAGGCAAGATCGTCAGCGCCAAGCCGACGGCGCCGATGGGCATGTACGGCACCCCCTTCCCGACCATCGTCGACACCTTCATCAAGGCGATGGAAAAGGCGCTGCCCGAACGGGTGACGGGCGCGCATTTCGGCACCTACTCCTCGGTGGGTTTCGCCGGGCGCCTGCCCAACGGGCGTCCGTTCAACTGCCACGACTCGGGCCACGGCGGCTGGGGCGCCTGCGCCGCGCGTGACGGGGCGGGCCCGTTCCGCAGCATGGCGCATGGGGACACGCGCATCATCCCGATGGAACTGCAGGAGACGATCTATCCCTACCGCTACGAGGAGCTGTCCCTGCGTGCCGATTCCGGCGGCGCCGGCCGGTTTCGCGGCGGGCTCGGCTTCGTCAAGCGCTACCGCATGCTGGCCGAATGCGTGCTCCGGACCAATGTCGAC
Organism: uncultured Alphaproteobacteria bacterium; assembly: GCA_963817535.1. GTDB lineage: Bacteria > Pseudomonadota > Alphaproteobacteria > MPNO01 > DASWLB01 > CAWGHZ01. The sequence continues at coordinate 104,095 of CAWFOW010000011.1, read as the reverse complement.
CGCACGGGATGCCCGCCCTGGGGCGTGCTCGGCGGGGGACCCGGCGCGACCGGCCGTGTCGAAGTGCACCGCGCCGAAGGCGGCGCGCCGATCCTTGCCAACAAGACCGACGACCTGGTCCTGCGCCCAGGCGACCTGGTGCTGGTCGAGACCGGCGGCGGCGGCGGGTATGGCCCCGCGAGAGATCGCCCCGTCGAGGAGGTGGCGCGCGACGTGCGGCGCGGCTACGTGTCGCCGGAAGCGGCGACGCGGGACTACGGCGTTCAAGTCACACCGGAAGGCAAGGTCGAACGTTCGGAGTAGCGTGGCTGCGCGGCGCGACCGGTCAGGCTGCGACCCGGCTGAAGTGCGGCATTACCTCGTCGGCAAAGAGGGCGAGCGACTGCATCGCGTCGCCGTGCGCCATCGTGCCGAAATACATGCCGCAGACGAAATAGTTGACGCCGATCGCCGCCACCTGGCGCTCGATCTCTGCGCGCACCGTGGACGGCGAGCCCACGATGAACGAGCCACCCTTCATCGCCTCGTCAAGATGCGAGACGGTGTCGCGGGTGATGGCAGGACCCTGCACCTTATTCTCGCGCCACAGCTTGGTCAGGCTGGCGTACCACGCGTCATAGGCCGGCTCGGCGATGCGCTTCGCGGCGGCATCGGTCTCGGCAACCACGACATGCCGGTTCACGCCGATCGCCGGGCCGCCTGGAAACCCGGTCGCCGCGCCTGACGCACCGCCGCGCTTGGCATAGGCGGCCTTGTAGGCGTCGACGCATTTTCTCGCCGCCTCGACCGTGCCTAGCGTGGAGTAGTGATAACCGGCTGCGCCAATGAAGGCCGAGCTCTCGGCCCCAGAGGACGGATACCAGATGGGCGGGTGAGGCGCCTGGAGGGGGCGCAATTCCATCGGCACGTTCTTGTAGCTGAAATGCTTGCCCTCGTGCTCGAGCGTGTCGTGAGTGAGCCCATGGATCACCGCATCGAGCGCTTCGAGAAACACCTCGCGCGTCGTCGCGAAATCGATGTTGTGGTAGTTGAGCTCGAAGGGTGAGACGCCGCGCCCAACCCCGACATCGAGCCGTCCGTGGCACAGATGATCGAGGATGCAGATCTCCTCTATGAGCCGCAACGGCGAATAGAGCGTCAGGAGGTAGACTAGCGGGCCCAAGCGGATGCGCTCGGTCGTGCGCGCGATCGCGCCGAGATACACGCCCGGCACCGGCACCATGTTGAGCGGCGTCGCGTGATGCTCGGCCACGTGGTAGCAGTAGAAGTCGGTCTTGTCGGCCGCGGCGATGAATTCCAGGCGCTTGTCGAACTGCTCCGCGAGCGGCAGGGTCGAGCGGTCGACGTGGTCGAACAATCCGAACTTCATCGAATCCTCACGCGTCGACGGTTTCGCGAGCCCGTGCCGCCATGGCGCGCTCGGCCTCGATATCGGCCAGCATGGGCAGCGAGATAAACAGGCAGGTCGCGCCCGTCTTCGAGGCGATCTCCTTCACCTCGGCGCCGTTCTGGATGAACATGTAGGTGCCGCGCTCGCGCGTCCTGCCACCCAGCCAAGTCCTGCCGTCATACTCGATCGAGCCCTCGGTAAAATAGACGATCTCCGCGTCCTCCTGGACGTGCGCCGGGATTTTGGCGCCGGGCGCGAGGCGGTGCATGCCGATGCCCGAACGGTATTCGCCGAAGCTGCCGTAATGCTTGTGCTCAAGCCCCGCGATCCGCCGGTCGGGCACCCACTTCGCCGCATCGGCCCGCATGATCACCGGCCCGTCGATCCGGCCCTTGGGGAATTTCGGCTTGTGACCGGTGATCTTCTCGTAGCACGCGGCGTGCGAATCCATGTTGACCTTGCGCCCGCCCGGCATGACGCGCGTATAGACGCCGCCCTCGAACGTCGCACCTTCGGCCGACAACTCCTTGCGCGCGTTCTGCAGCGCCTCGTGGGTCAGGTAAAGCCCGCCGTTCGGGCCCATGAACTGCAGCCCCAGCCCCGATGATTCTTCGGTCTGGAGCTGTGGCCCGTAAAGCACGCCTTCGGGGTAGAAGCCGCAATCGCCGGGCGCGAGCACCCCGCCCTTGATCTCGCGCGGGCCTTCAAGCGCGAAGCGGAACTGGTCGAACGTGTGCTTGTGGCGTGGCGTCCCGTAGCCCGGGAAGTAGTGCGTCCAGGCAAACTCCATCTCGACGCCAGGGATGCCCGTGTCGAGGGGGAAGCCCTTGGCGAGCATGCGGCCAGCCCGGCCGATCCCAGCCTCGTGGGTTTCGACGTAGTCGATCGAGCAGATGGTGACGGTCTTCATGGCGCTTCCTCCCAAGGGCACGGATCGAGAGCCTGTCTGGTTCCGGCCAGAATGCGGCGCGCCGGCTCCTGCCCGATCCGTTCCGCGAAAGACGTGTTCCTTGGCGAATATTCGCCGGTGTCGGGCCCCCATGTCCAGCCTTCGCAGACAACCGGTGTACGCGTCGGATTCGCCCGGATATAAGTTGGGCAGAAATCGCACGAGGGATTCCGGGGAAATGATCGACCTGATCGGCAAGGTGGCGCTGATACCGGGGGCGGCCGGCGGGATCGGCCGCGACGTGGCGCGCGTCTTTGCCGAGTGCGGCGCAGACCTCGCACTGACCTACCATTCGCGCGACGGCGAGGCGCGGGCCGCGTTGGAGGACGTCAGGTCATTGGGGCGACGGGCCCGATTGGATAAGCTCGACGTTTCCGATCTCAAGGCCGTCGAGGCATGGACCGCCAGTGTTCTCGCCGAGTACGGTCGGATCGACGTTCTGGCGAGCTGCGTCGGCTGGCGATCGGACGAAGGGTTCGTACTGTTCACCGAGCAGTCGCCTGAGGTATGGCGAGATCTGGTCGCCGTGCAGATGATGGGGTTCGTCAATCTCGCACGCGCGGTCGTACCACACATGGTGGCTCAGGGGGCCGGACGGATCGTGCAGGTCGGATCGGACGGCGGCAAGGTCGGCCAGTCCGGCGCCGCCGTCGCATCGGCGGCGCATGGCGGAATGATCGCCTTCGCGAAAGCGCTTGCGCGTGAAGTCGGACGCAACGGTATCACCGTAAACGTCGTCTGTCCGGGACCGACAGAGGGACCGACGCTCGACGGGCTGCGCAGTCGCGGCACCACCGGCTCCAAGATCGTCGAGGAGATGATCCGCCGCGTACCGCTAAAGCGACCCGGAACAGCCCGCGAGATCGCCGGCACCATGGCGTTCCTTGCCTCGGGTGCCGGCGGCTATATCACCGGACAGGCGATCAGCGTGTCCGGCGGGCTGACGATGAACTAGGCCCGCATCACCCGCGCAAGCGCCGGTAACGCGTAATCAGCGCGTTGGTCGATGAGTCATGTGCCAGCTTCGGCTCAGTTTCGTGGCCGAGTTCGGGGATGATGCGGCTGGCCAAGACCTTGCCCAGCTCGACGCCCCACTGATCGAAGCTGTCGATCCCCCAGATTGCGCCTTGAGTGAAGACCGAGTGCTCGTACAATGACACTAGGCTTCCCAGCGTCGCGGGGTCGAGCTTCTCGGCCAGGATCAGGTTGGTCGGCCGGTTACCCTCGGCGACTCGATGGGGCGTTTGGAAGCTGGGCGAGCCTTCGGCCTCCAGTTCCTCGGCGGTCTTGCCGAAAGCCAGCGCTTCGGCCTGCGCGAACAGGTTGGCCATCAGCAGGTCATGCTGATCGGCGAGCGGACTCAGCGGGCGGCAGAAGCCGATCATGTCGCAAGGGATGAGCTTCGTGCCTTGATGGATCAGCTGGTAGAATGAGTGCTGGCCGTCCGTGCCAGGCTCGCCCCAGATGACGGGGCCTGTCTGATAGTCGACGACGTCGCCGTCGAGATCGACATGCTTGCCGTTGCTCTCCATCTGCAGTTGTTGGAGATAGGCGGGGAAGCGCGCGAGGTGGGCCGAGTACGGCATGACACCGACGGTCTGCGCGCCGAAGAAGTTGTTGTACCAGACCGTAAGGAGCCCGAGCAGCATCGGCAGGTTGCGGGCCGCGGGTGCCGTGCGGAAATGCTCGTCCATCGCATGGAAGCCCGCGAGCAGGTCGCGATAGTTATCCGGCCCCAAAGCGATCATCGTGGACAGCCCGATGGCGCTGTCCATCGAATAGCGGCCGCCGACCCAGTCCCAGAAGCCGAACGTGTTGGCCTCGTCGATGCCGAACTTTGTGACGGCAGGGATATTGGTCGAGACCGCCGCGAAATGCTTAGCCACCGCCTTGTCGGAGCCGAGCTTTCCGACCAGCCAGGCGCGCGCCGTCGCCGCGTTGGTCATGGTCTCCAGCGTCGTGAAGGTCTTCGACGAGACGATGAACAGCGTCTCGGCCGCGTCGAGGTCGTGCGTCGCCTCGCCGAAATCGGCACCGTCGACATTAGCGACGAAGCGGAATGTCATCGAGCGGTCGCTGAACGGGCGCAGCGCGCGATAGGCCATCTCGGGCCCGAGATACGACCCGCCGATACCGATATTCACGACATTGCGGATGCGCTTCCCCGTATGGCCTGTCCCGCTGCCGTTGCGCAGGCGCGTCGTGAAATCCGCCATCGCGTCCAGCACCCGATGAACATCAGGCACCACATCGGCCCCGTCGACCTCGATGCGGGCACTTCGCGGCGCGCGGAGGGCCACGTGCAGCACCGCGCGGCGCTCCGTGGTGTTGATCGCCTCGCCCGCGAACATTGCGTCGCGCCGGGCGGCCACACCGCGTTCCTCGGCGAGCTTCAGTAGCAGGGGCAGCGTATCGTCGGTGATCCGGTTCTTCGAGTAGTCGAGGAACAGGCCGGCGCCCTCGGCACACATCCGCTCGGCACGGCCGGGATCGTCGGCGAACAGGTTTCTCAGGTGCAGGTCCTTGATTTTCGCATAGTGGGTCGTGAGCGCCTGCCAGGCTGGCGTCGCGGTGAGAGATGTCATAGTTGTTCTCCTCGAGCTCGGACCAGGACTTGGCGAGCAGCACCCAATTGACGGTTCGGGCCGCATACTAGTTCATGGCTGGTTCCGGCTCCAGCGGGGGCAGAACCGGCGACACCTAAATGACAGGTCTTGCCAAAACCTTTGCCGGGCATTGCGCCTTGGACTAGGCTTTTCCCCAATCGGGATGGACGCACGCCCCTGACGGGAGGATGACCCCATGGCCACCAAAGCGAACCTGTCCGAGCTTGCCGACGACCTCGAATTGAAGATGAGCGACGAGCTCGACGTGATCCTGACCAAGTCGGCGCTCGCCAACATGGAGGATGGCCATCTCGGCGCCATCGGCATGGGCATCGCCGAACAGAGGAAGCATGCGGGCAAGCTGTTTCTGATCGGCGACGATCCGCGCCTGCCGAAGATGCCCGCGAAGCCCACCCTGCTCGACTACTTCGAGTTGCGCATGCGCGGCGCCAATCACCTGCTGCAAAGCGCGACCCACGCCCTCAAGGCCGGGATGGAGGAGAAGATCATTCTCGCCTGTCTGCTGCACGACATCGCGAACGGGCTGTTCATAAAGAGCGACCACGGCTATTGGGGCGCCCAGCTCATCGAGCCCTATGTCGACGAGGAGGTAAGCTGGGCGATCCGCGCGCATCAGGCGCTGCGCTTCTTCCCCGACGAGTCCGTCGGCTACAAGTATCCCGAGCTCTACACCAGCTATTTCGGCGCGGACTATGAGCCCGACGACTACATCAAGGAAGCATATTGGCGCGCGCGGAACCACAAGTGGTACATGACGGCGCGCCTGATCACGGTGCACGACATCTACTCGTTCGATCCGAACGCGGTTGTCAGCATGGACCCGTTCGTCGACATCATCGGGCGCAATTTCCGTCAGCCGGAGGAAGGGCTCGGTTACGACAACTCGCCAGTCGCACACATGTGGCGTACCATCCGGCGCCCAACGAAGTACCTATAGATCATCGGAAGCGGGCGCTCCGCTCGGAACTGCCGGCTGCCTGATTCTAGGCTTGTCTCGAGCGGTTCGTCGTGGCGCTCTGCGGAAGGTTGCGGCCCCACAAGGCGTGGCAAACATCAAGGTCCGGCGGACCGCAACGACCGAACAACAAGGAGAAGGATTATGATTACCGGGACTCGTGTTCTTGCCGACAGGCTGGACCATGACCTCATCGCGCGCATTCCCGCGGTCACGGCGGCGATGCTGCTTGGGCTGTTCCTGATCTACGGGGTCGGGTTCGCCCAGCCGTCGGCGATTCACAACGCCGCGCACGACGGGCGCCACACCTTTGCCTTCCCCTGCCATTGACGCGAAGCCGCGCAAGGTACGACGCAATGCTCGCGCGGATTTTTATGGTCGCCCTGATCGCGGGCGCCGTAGCGGGCGTTTCCGTTAGCGTCCTGCAGTTGATTTGGTCGGTGCCCCTTATCGTGGAGGCCGAGAAGTACGAAGCGGCGGGGCCGCCACAGGTGCATTCCCATGCGGGCCATACCGACGACATGGCCGCCCATCAGCATCAAGCGCACGGTGACGGGGATAAGGCGTGGGAGCCCGCCTCGCCGGTCGAGCGCGGCATCTGGACGCTGATCACCAACACGATCCTCGCCGTAGGCGGCGCCCTCGTGGTCGCGGCCGCCTTCGCCCTGCGCCGCACCGAAGCGACTCTGAAAGCGGGGCTGGCCTGGGGCGGGGCTGGCTTCCTCGCTTTCGCCGCCGCACCGGCGCTCGGCCTCCCGCCGGAGCTTCCGGGAACCGCGACCGCCGACCTTGCGGCGCGCCAGGTCTGGTGGGTCGGAACAGCTGCGGCGACGGGAATCGGCATCGCGCTGCTCGTCTACGGCAAGGGCGGGTTGGCCAAGGCGGCCGGTGCTCTGGCCCTGGTCATCCCGCATGTCATCGGCGCACCCGAGCCGGAGGTGCACGCCGGACTCGCCCCGGCAGCGCTGCAGCACGAGTTCTTGATCGCCGCCCTCCTCACCTCGGCGGTGTTCTGGATTTCGATCGGCGGGCTCGTGGGCGTCCTGTCCCGGCGCTTTCACCTGTCGCGCGCCGTCGTGGCCGAGGCCTGAATTCGCCCCACGCCCCCGTCGAAACGTAGCGCTCCTTGGTAGTCAGCGTCAGTGCTTGCGCATCTCCTCGACCTCGGCGCGATAGGCGGCAAGGACCTTGGCCCCATCGGGCGTGGCCTTGACCCACTCGTCGGTCACCGGTGCCAGGACGTGGCGCAGCTTGTCCAGCTCCGCAGCCGAAAGCTTCATGCCCTTCTGGTTCGGATTGGCCGCCATGACGTGCGCCCGGTCCGCTTCGTCCTGGTTGTCGGCTTCCTGGCCCATGAACCGGGATAGGTCGTCACCGCTATACTTGTCGATCGCCTGCTGCGCCTTCGCGGGGAGGCGCGCGAACGCCTCCTTGTTCATGAAAAAGTATCCGCCCGTCCGGCCGAAAGGGATGTTGATGTCGAACTTGATCAGCTCGACGAGCTTGAACTGCTGGACACCCGACCAGGTAAACACTGCGCCATGCGCAATGCCGCGGTTCAACCCCTGGAACAGCTCGGCGGGATTGGACGTGATCGGAACGGCACCGACAAGCGTGACGATTCGTGCGACGGACCGGCCATTCGCGAAGACCTTCAAGCCCTTAAGGTCGTCCAGCGACTTGATGGCGCTGGTCAGGAAGAGCTCGGAATTGCCGAACCCGAACATCGCGATGGGCTTCACGCGGCGATATTCGTCGGCAATGACACCTTTGGCATAGAGCCGCCAGACACCGAGCCCGGTTTCGACGCTGTTGTCCGCGAGGAACGGCAATCCGGTGACGGAGGTCTTCGGAAACTGGCCTTCGATACGTCCGAACGTGCCGAAGCCGAAATCCGCAACGCCGTTGAGGATGCGGTCGTACACATTGCGGTAGCTCGCGATGCCGGGATAGATCTTGATCTCCACGAGGTCGCCGGACGCCGCCTTGATCTTGGCCGCCCACGGCGCGACGCCCTTCGTCGCAGGCCAACTCGCCAGCGGCCCCGGATAGGCGAACTTGAGCACGGTCGGCTCGTCCGCGCGTGCGGGCGCCATCGCACCAGCGACAAGACCGGCAACGGCGGCGGCGACGGCGAGATTTCGGCGAATCATGATGAGATGTCCCTATGAGGCTTTGGTTGGACCGGCCTTTGGAGAGAACGGACGTATCATTGACATCGGCGTCACGACATCCGTCGTCATGTCTCTTCGAGATTTTCGTGCGCTCGCGACAGGAGCGACCGGAAGGCCCGTTCGTCGGCGGCGCTGAAGCCCGCCACGATCCGAGCATTGATGGCCCGCATGTGGCGCAGGGTCTGGCGCGCCATCTTCTTTCCTTCCGGCGTCAGATAGAGATCGATCCGGCGCTTGTCCGTCTGGCTCGGGCGCCGTTCGATCAACCGCCGGCGCTCCATGGAACGCACAATCACCCCCGCATGCGCGTCGCCATATCCCAGCAGCAAGCCGAGCTCGCGCTGGGTGATCCCTTCACGCTTGTATAGAACGCGGAGCGGAAACCAGCTTCGCAGCGGAATGCCCTGCTTTTCCACCCGGACCTCGATCTGCCTCGTGAGCAGAAGTCGCGTGTCCCGGATCAGAAAGTCCAGACTGTCCGTGAGCCCACCCGAGGTATCTTTTACGCGCCGCGTTGAAATCGCCACCTCCTAGAAGAAGGTGGTCAGGTTTCGCGACAGGAGCACGCTCTGGTCGAGATAGATCGCGCGGCGCAGAAGCATCAACGTCCCACCGTCGCGGCGCAGCACGTCGACGCGCTTGCCGACGAAGAATTCGAACTCGTGCTCGAGGCGGTTGGTGTAGACGATGAAGCGGCACTTGACGGTAATATCCGCACCGTTGGTCGCCGCGACCCGCACGTTTGCCACGAGATGCGTCGTGCGCGACCGCGGCTCCTCCGCCCAATGATCGCCGCCCTGAATTTGCTGCACCCGTTTGCGCAGCGTGTCCTTACCCTCATCGAACCAGTTCGCATCGCGATGCTCGCGCGTATATTCGAGTTCGGGCGCGTCGAACCGCACGTTGCGCGCGATCGGCATCCAGTAGTGCAGGTCCTCGTGCAGCAGTTCGAGCCAGTCGTCGAAGCGCCGCTCGTCGAGCATCTCGGCTTCGGCGCTGAAGAAGCGCTCGACGTCCGACTGCAGCAGCAACGCTTCTAGCGCCTGGGTGCGGTCTGTGGGCGTCAAGGCTCGCCTGCCATGAGATTCGCCCAGTGGCCGTAGAACGCACGCTGGTTATGCTCGGCAACGCCCTCGGTGATCGTCACCTCGTCGCCAAGCCATTCGTCCGGCGTCGCCCGTCGCGTCAGCCCCATCGCAAGCTGGTAATTGAACGGGTATCGGCGCGCGACGAGGCTCTGGGTGCCGCGCTGCGCTGCCGACCAGTTTTCCATGTCGTCCTGCTCGACCAGACCTGCGGGCCCCGCATAGCGCAGATAATATTCGCGCAGCGTGTCCTTCACGGTCGCGGGCGCGTTCCGCGGCACGAACAGCCAGCGCCACACCTCCGTCCGGGAGGCGGAAAGCGGCAGCCAGACGCCGATGGTCGTTCGCCCGGCGCTGTTGAAATGCGTGTTGGGAAAGATCACGCCGCCGTGGATCAGCAGGCGCGACTTGTCTCCCAGGCGTCTCTGCCGTTCCTCGTGGCACTTCTGGTAATACTCGTTCACCTCGTCGGGCGCGCCCATTTGCGGGTCGTATCCGGCAAGTGCCTGGTAGACGCTGGCCCGGATCGTGTGGCCGCGATCGGGCGCCGCGACGCTCATCGCCTGGCGTGGCGTCTTTACGGCGGCGAAATTGTGCCGCGATTTCTTGCCGCTCAGCCCCACCGACAGGCGCTCGACCGAGATATGGCTGTAGCCGTGGTAGTGGTCACCGGCGAAGTTCTCCGCGCCGAACTTCCAGTTGCACGGGATCTGCCATTTGACGATCCCACCGATCACCTCGTAGCCGTCGTCATCGCCATCCGGCCCCTGCAGCAGGGATCGCAGATAGAACTGCATGTCCGGGCCGAGATAGTCCTCGAACGTCGGCAGGGCCTCGTCGAACGTCGCCCAGATGGAGCCGTGGAACACGCTCACGCGGGCCTGGACCAATCCCCATTTCTCGCACTCGAGCCGGCCCTGGTAGCGTTCCTTGCGCGGCACGCCGTCGAGCGCGCCGTCAATCGCGTAGGACCACCCGTGATAGCTGCAGACGAAGCTTGACGTGTTGCCAGCATCGTAGCGGCAGACCGGCATGCCGCGATGACGGCAGCTGTTCAGCATCACGCGGACCGTGCCGTCCCGGCCACGCGCGACGATGACGGCCTCCGTCCCGCAGCGCGACAGGAAAAAGTCGCCCTTGTCCGGGATCTGGCTGGTATGGCCGACATAACTCCAGGCCGGGGCGAGCACGCGCTCGAGCTCGCGCTGGAATATCTCCTCGCTCGAGAAGATTTCCCGATTGAGGGTTCCGGCTTCGAGGTCGATGAGGTCGGACGCCTTCATAATGTTATGCAGTGTATAACATTTTGACCTTCCCGTCCAGCGGCCGCGATGCTACCGTCGGGCTATCGAAAGGCCATAGACCATGGCCGGCGCACAGGATAAATGCATGCGAATCATCGCCATCGAGGAGCATTTCTCCCTCCCCTCCTTCCGGGAGAAGGCGCAGGTCAACGAGGCCCGCAGCTTCTACATGACATCCCGCAGCGCCGCGATCGGGCACGATATCGGCTTCGAGCTCGACGAGCTCGGCCCGTCCCGTCTGAAGCACATGGACGCCGCGGGCATCGACGTCCAAGTGCTGTCGTTCAACATGCCGATGGTGTCGCGCTTCACGCCGGGCGAGGCGAACGCCATGGCGAAGGCGGTTAACGAACGGCTTGCCGTCGCAAAAGCCGAGCACCCCAAGCGGTTCGCCGGGTTTGCCGCCCTGCCGACCGTGGTGCCGGAAGCCTCGGCCGATGAGCTCGAACGCTGCGTCAAGGATCACGGCTTCGTTGGCGCAATGGTCCACGGCCATACCAACGGAAGCTTCCTCGACGACAAGGCGTACTGGCCCATATTCGAGCGGGCGGAGACGCTCGACGTTCCGATCTTCCTGCACCCGGCACTACCGCATCCCGATGCGATGAAGGCCTATTTCCAGGGTTACGAGGACGTGCTCGCGCGGCCGGGCTGGGGCTTCGCGGTCGATACTAGCATCCATTTCCTGCGCATGCTGTTCGCGGGCGTGTTCGACGCCTATCCGAAGCTTCAGATCATCATGGGACATCTGGGCGAAGGGCTGCCCTTCGCGATGCATCGCCTGCACGAACACACGCATCTCGTGGCAAGGCAGCGCGGGCTTGCGAAAACGCCGCTCGAATACATCCACGACAATCTTTATGTGGCGGCGAGCGGCAACTGGTTCGAGCCGGCTTTCGTCTGCACCCTGCTCGCCATCGGTGCGGACCGCATGCTCTGGGCGATCGACTGGCCCTACGAGGCCAACAGCACGGCGATGGAGTTCTGGAACAAGATCGACCTCAGCGCCGCGGACCGCGAGAAGATCGCCCATGGCAATGCCGAACGACTGCTGCGGCTGTAGGCCTGCGATACGACGATATATATTGTGCAGTATGTAACTTATTGGACAGCCCCTAGGGCAGAGGCGAGGTTGACATGATTGCGTGCCTGTCGCCGAATGGCCAGAATCAGATGACCGGCGATTCTCCGCCGACGCGCCTTCTCGTCGCGACGCTGCGCGGCATCAGCGTCCTCGAGCGCGAAACGCCGAATGCCCCCTGGGCCGAGCAAGGCCTGAGGCTGGAGGGGCACCATTGCAGCTCGATCATGATCGAGCCCCGCCGTGGCGGCATCTTCGCCGGCATGCATTCCGGTGGCCTGTTCTTCAGCGCGGATGGCGGCGAGACGTGGGAGCCCCGCTCGAACGGCATTACGATCGGGCACGTGTTTTCGCTCGGCTACGCACATCACGGCGATGCCGTCGTGCTCTATGCCGGCACCGAACCGGCCTCGATGTTCCGCAGCAACGATTACGGCCGGGCATGGATCGAGCTACCGGGCGTAAAGGAGACCAGGGGGCGCGAGAAGTGGTCGTTTCCGAGCCCGCCGCACGAGGCGCACGTGAAGACGATGACTGTCGATCCGCACGATCCGAACGTGATCTATGCGGGAGTCGAACAGGGCGACCTTTTGAAGACGACCGACGGCGGCGCGAGCTGGCGCGTTCTGGACGACTATTCGAAGCCGAGCGATTGGACGTATCGTGACATTCACCTGATCGTCGTCCACCCGTCGAGCTCGGCCGAACTCTACATGACGACCGGCATGGGGCTCTATCGCAGCTACGACGCGGGCGAAAGCTGGACACTGATCATCGACAACGACTTTCGCATCGGGTATCCGGACCACTTTTTCGTCTCGCCGCTCGATCACGATACGATGTTCATGGCCGGTGCCGGGAAGGACCCTGGCACTTGGCAAACGTCCCGCTTCGCCGACGGGACGGTCGCGCGAAGCCTCGACCGGGGCCTGACCTGGACCGATGCGAGCCGGGGCTTTCCCGAAAGCCGGCGCGCCAACATCGAGGCGATGAGTCTTGCCACATATCCCGGCGGGTTCGTTCTTTTCGCCGGAACGACGGACGGCATCGTCATGGCGAGCGAGGACGGGGCGGAGAACTGGACGATGATCGCCGGCAGCCTCGCCCCGGTCACCAAGGGGCGCCATTATCGCCCGCTGCAGCCTGCGTGATCGTTCAGGCGGCTTCGTTCCAATAGGCGAAGCCGAGGCCGGTCACGGCATGGTGGGACGGGATGTAGTCCACGACCGTCCCCTTGCGCCCGTCATAGGCACCTGCCACCGCCACCCAGTTACGGATTTCGCCGGTCCCACCACGCAACGTCGCGGAGTCCGTCGTGAAGAGGTTGCGAAGCTGCGCGCCTTCTCCGCGCGCGATCCGGTCCAGCACCCACCGGTCCAGCGGCTCGTCCACCCACCCGGCGCGCGGCCCGCGCGGATCGTGCGACAGCCCACCGGAACCATAGATGGCAATGCGTTCCGGGCGTTTCGCGAAGATATCGCGCAGCGCCTGGCCCAGCGCATAGCATCGCGCGGCGCTCGGCAGCGGCGGGTGATAGGCATTGGTGAAGATCGGGATGATCGGGATGCCCGAGTCCGCCAAACGCATCGCGCGGCTGATCCGGGTGAACGCATGACCGATCCCGATTTCCGGTCGGGCGAGCGGGACCAGCTTTTCGGAATAGGCAAGGTCGAAACCGCGCTCGATGAGGCCTTCGAGCGCCACCCGCGCCAGGTCGGGATGGCAGGGTAGATTCATCCAGTTGTCCTGTGGCTTTTCGCCGACGAAGGTGATGCTGTAGGTCCCTTCGGCCGCCTCGCCGATGAAGATGGCGAAGCTCGGGATCAACGCGTTCGAGAACAGCTCGTTCTGGTCGTCGCCCAGGATGATAAGCGCGTCGGGCTTTGCGGCCTCGAGCTCGGCCCGAAGCGCCGCGAAACCCTGCCTCACGCGCTCTACTTGCTCCGCGATGACGTCGGGCGTCTCGCGCGCGATTTGTGCCGGCTGGGGAACGTCGCGCACAAGACCCTGGTGAACCATCGGCCATTTATCGGCCGCGACGAACATCGACGGCGTGTGCGAAGACGCAAGGCCCAAGACGATCGGCACGACGGTTCCCCTCTTGCAGCGTTCAGGCTGTGGTAGCAGCAGAGGCTCACCCTACTGCCACCGAACGGCCATTAACACAGTCCGATCCGACGCACCGGCGCGACGCCGGGGATTGACTTGGCCTGGCTACTTGAGCCGTGCGGCGGCCTCCTTGACATACGACAGATCCACATGGGCTTTCGCATCGATCGTCTCGGGCACGACCTCCGAGGCCTTCAGGAAGTCGACGTTCTTCTGAAGCCGAGCGACGTCGATCAGCCCGTTCGGGTCGCGGTAATTGTCTCGGTTCGTGAAGGCCCAGCTCGCATATGACTTTACGGGAATCTTCGTGAACTTGGACATGGTCTCGATCGCCTGCATGCGTGTCTTGGGGTCGTAGAGCCAGTGCCGGAAGCGCAACATGTCCTCAAGGAAGTCGACCACCACCGCATGATTCTTGCTCAGCCAATCGCGTTTGGCGGTGAACAGCACGGTTTCCTGCGGACCGGCGACGTCGCCCATCTTGAACAGCAGCTTGACCGAAGGATCCCGCTCGGCGTTGTAGTTGAACGGCAGCAGAAGGAAAGCCATATCCACGCGCTTCGACTGGAGCGCCGAAAGATGTGTTGGCAGCCGAAGCTCGACGACCTGGTAGTCCTTCCTGGCCTCGAGTCCGTGCTGCTTGAGCTTGGCGCGCATCACGCCGTAGATCTGGCTGCCATAGGCGTTGACGGCAACGACCTTGCCCTTGAGGTCCTCGATCCTGTTGATCCCCGAGTCCTTGCGCACCCAGAACGTCCCGGCGCTGGCATAGCCCGGCAGGTCGGTCGTCAGCTCCTGGCCGAGCGCGACGATGTCGATCTTGGCCTGCTGGACGGCGTTCACCAACGACTGCGGGCTGGACGTCGATAGCTGGATCGTCCCGGCCGCGAGCGCCGTCAGCGCCGGTCCCGAGCCGCGCATGCGCTCGGGCTCAAGCACGTAGCTCTTGCCCCAATGGCGGTAGATCTCCTTGGGCACCAACGGCATCAACGCCGACATGTTGGCCGGCATCACCGTCCAGTTCATCTTGAGCGTCATCGGCTCGGCGGCCGATGCCGGACCGGCCGCAACTACGGCAAGCACGGCGAGCAGGAAAAGTCGTGTCATCTTGTTTCCTCCTTTGGTCTTTCTCGGGTCGCCATCGTGAACGGCGTTCGTGTGACTCATCCAAAGCCTCGTCGGCAGCGCATTGGGCTCTGCTTTAAGGTGCCATTTCGATGGGATACAGGCCCGCCATCGGCCTGCCTAGCGGTCCGAGCGACGGTATTCGGGCGCATCCTCAAGCTGCTCGAAACCGGAGCCGCGATCTACGCCGGTGCATGCGTACAGGTTCGGCTCCGCTGCAACGAACTTCGCCGGCGCATCCGGATCCTCGTTCACATGCTGGATGATGATGCCTTCCTTGCGTATCGGAAGGTTGAGCACGTCACCGGCTTTCCAACGATGCTTGACGCCGTCGACCAGCGTGTAGCCCTTGCCCTCGAGGATGTAGATCACCTGTTCGCCCTGGAACTTGAGCCGGCCCGAGCGGCTGCCCGGTGGTACCTCCTGCTCGAAGAAGATGTGGGTAGAGAGGATCGTGTCCGTGATGGACGGGTGCATGTACCAGCGCATCAAACCCTGGCGGTTGATCTCTTGCGGCAGCTGCGAGCCCTTGATCACCTGCAGGCCCGAGGAGCGCCGTTCGCGCTGCTGGTCGCGGAGCTTGAACAACTCGTCCCAGAAATTGGTCGCCGCCAGCCTCTTCGTCCGTTCCTCAGACATATCTTCCGCCTCCCGAGATCACGGTACGCGCATCCGGTCGAACCCACTCGAAGCCGGGCGCAGGCCCCCTCGCGCCGGGGATGCCAGACCTAATATCGTTGTACGAAATCGTTGAACGCCTGTCGACCCGCTTGTCAGGTGAGCCGACATCAGGCATCACTAAGGTCGCCGGCACCGGTCCGGTGGCGTTAACAGGCGCGCAGCAGCGCGGGCAGGAACGGCAATGACGACGGGTGCCACGGCGAACGTGAAGACCGAAGAACCGATACCGGCGGGCCCCGTCGGCGCCGTATCCGCCGTCGACCACGTCATCAACTCGATCAAGCGCGGCATCCGACACGGCCGCTACGTGCTTGGCCAGCGACTCGTCGAGCCCGACATCATGCGTGAGTTCCAGGTCAGCCGGGGCTCCGTGCGCGAGGCGCTGCGTCGGCTGGAAGCCGACGGCATCGTCCAGATCGAGCTCTATCGCGGCGCGAGCATCCGCAAGATCTCGCGCCGCGAATTCGCGGAGACCAACCAGATCCGCGCCTTGCTGGAGGGATTCGCGGCGGCACGCGCCGCCGAATGGATCGATGCCGCGCAGCGCAAGCGACTCATCGACATCGAGCGACGTTGGGACCGCGGCATCCCGAACTGGAGCTACGCCGAATACAACGAAATGTTCCACGCTCTCGTGGTCGAGGCAGCGCGCCACAACGAGCTGCCGGGCTATCTGGAACAGGCCAACCTCTCGGTCTTCGAGCTGCAGTTTCACCGGATCCAGCGCGCTCCTTCCGCCGTGCGCCGCTCGCGCCTCGAGCATGGCCGCGTGGTCAAGGCCATCCTGAAAGGTGACGCGAAGGGCGCCGACCGCGCGATGCGCCAGCACGTGCACAATTCCGGCCAGGCGATCCTTGACGCAGCCGAAGGATTCTTCTCGGGCGAATCGTAAGGTCGCAATCCAGCTCCCGCCCGGTTCCACTCGTCACACAGAATCGTCGCTGTCGTCCCGTGCCTCCCGCTCGAAGCGGTCGAGCACGTCCCAGATGCGCGCGACGTGCGGCTCCTTGTCGTAGGCGTTGTAGAGGCCGCCCGCGGCGCGAACGGGATCGCCCGCAAAATAGCGTTCGTAGAGCTGCTGCCGGCCGGAAAAGCTCGACAGCGCCGAGTCGAAGGCGAGGCGAAACAGCTTTATGCGGCTTTGCGAGTCGGCATTGGCCGCCTGATAGTAGGTTTCGACGTCGGACGCCAGCGCACCTTCGACTTCCGCGAAGGACGGCACCATCACCAGCCCCCCGGCACCGACGATCTGCATGATCTCGCAGGCGCGCCGGAACATCTGCGGAAACATCAGTCGCATCGCGTCGAGCGGTCCCGCCGCCGGCATCATGATCCCGTAGCGCGACGGGCGCGCGCCGAGCTCCGACGCAATCAGGCAGGAGCGGATCACCTCGGCGTGGTTGATGAGCTCGGCAAGTGCACCCTGAATATGCAGAAACTCGTCGACTTTGGTCGTGCGCACCAGTGCGAAGGCGAGCGCCATCATGAATTCGGCCTTCGCCAGGTCCTTGGTGACGAATTGGTGCGCCATCTGGGCCGACGCGCCGCTGCGGCGGTAGAGTGCGTTATAGGTCGGAACGTCACGATAAACGAACACCCGATCCCACGGGACAAGCACGTCGTCGAATATCACCATGCAGTCGGTCTCGTCGTAGCGCGCCGACAGGGGGTAATCGAGTGCCGAGCCTGCGCCCAGATGCATGACGCTCGGCCGGCAGATCAGCCGAAGTCCCGGCGTCGCGACCGGAATGGCGAACGCGATAGCGTAGGGCTTCGCCTCCTCGGTCTCCGGCATGCGGCCCGATGGCGGCGGCATGACCAGCAGCTCGTCGGAATAGGCCGCGAGCGTGGCCAGCATGCGGGCGCCGCGAATGACGATGCCCTTGTCGTTGTCGCCGACCGCATGCGCCGCGAGATCCTTCTCCTGCGCCGCGACGTTGCGCGTGCGATCGACCTGAGGATTGCTGAGCGTGTGGGTCGCGACCAGGTCGCCCTCGCGGGCGCGCTCGTAATAGGCACGCATGTTCGGGCCATAGTCCGGTCCGAATGCCTCGGCGCACGAACCGAACGTGCTGATGAGGACGTTGAGGAAATCGGGCGCACGTCCGAACATGCCGAGCGTCGAATCGTGCCAGCATTTGACCATTTCGCGGCGGCGGCGGAGGTCGTCCTGTGACTTGGGTTCGATGAAGGAGAGCCCGACCCGTTCGCCGGTACTGGGCGACGAATAAGTCAGCGTGTCGCGCTGCTCCGGCTGGTGCTGCATATCATAGAGCGCGGCAACGGTGCGCGCGGCGCCTCGGAAGCGCGGGTCGCGCGTGACATCGACCACGCGCTCGCCATCGATAAAGACCGCGCGACCGTCGCGCAGCCCGGCAAGGACCTCCGTGCCGCTTCGAATACCCATTCGCTCCTCCTCACGAAACCGCGCGGGCGCCGCTCCCGCAAAGACGTCTCGGCGCCTATGCGGGTAGCTCGACCTCCGCCTCGCCGCGCGCCGCCTCGCCTCTATTGTTTGTCGCGACGAGCTCGACCTTGATCCGCCGCTCTGCAGCGCCGGACTCGGTATCGACGACCGTGGCGCGCGCGGTGACCACGTCGTCAGGGTAGCTGCTGCCACCCATACGGAACGGACCGAGCCTCCGGATCCGCCCATCCAAGCCGATCCAGCGGCGCAGCATCGCCTCGAACAGCATCTCGTAGCTGCGGGTATTGAAGATGATGTCGCCGAACCCCGCTTCGCGGGCGCGCTCGCGGTTGTGGTGGATGCCAGAGAACATGCGGTCAACCGCGACGCTCATCACGATACGCTGGTAGCTCAGCCACAGGGCGTAAGACGGCACCTCGTCGCCGACCGCCACGTCACCGAAGCGGAGCTGCCGGCTCCAATCCGGCGGCTCTGCCGACGTCACCACGGGCGCGGCGATTTCGGTCGGCGGCGCGTCCGACTTCGATGCGTCGCGCTTTTCCCGCTTGGCGCCGTCCGGATTCTCGGTATAGCGATAGTTGGTATTGCGGTTCTTCGCGACCAGTTCGCCCGTCCGCTTGTGGATGTCGGTGTCGACGATCAGAAACGCCCCGTTGCCGAGACGCGTCTGGCGCGGCTTGATCTCGGCCAGACGCCAGACTCCCTCGAGTTCGTCGCCGGGATAGAGCGGCTCGAAGAACTCCCACTCCGTGCCCGTGTTCACGCCGCGCGGGAAGACGATCGGCAAGTCGGTCCTCATGCCGCCCGGATTTTCTCGCGCACCGGGCACGAAGGCGACCGGGTCGCCGGGACTCCAGTATGCCGGCATGGCCCAGAGCGGTGTCATCGATACGGGAGCGACCAGGCCGCGATAGCCGTGCGCCCGCGCCACCGCATTGTCGTAGTGCAGCGGGCAGTCGAAGCAATAGGCTTCGAGCTTGCGCCTTATGTCGTTGCGCGAAACCTCGTCGACGCCCGCGAAGTGATGTTCGCGGCCGATCCACGCCTGTAGCTCGTCGAGCGTGGCCGCCTGCGGCTTGTCCATGGCGCTGGGGCTTATGCCGGCGCTTGGGTCGGGCGCTTGCCGCGCGAGGACACGGCACCCGGTAGCAGCAGCCGGAAATGCGCGACCTTCGAGACCGGCGCCAACTCACCAGCGATCAGGCGCCATTTGTTGCTGCCGCCTTCGCTGCAATAGACCTTGCCCTCGGTCGTGCCGGCGAACAGCTCGAACCCATCGGGCGAGTCGTAGCGGCACATTGCTTCGAGATTGGCGGTCATCGGGTCGGGCAAACCCTTATGTGCAGAAGCCCAGGTCTCGCCGCGGTCGTGGCTCACCAGGACGGTCGCGTTCGCGGTATGCAGCTCGATCCAGGTGCCCGGGTTGCCCATCGAACCGCACATATACATCGTGCGGTCGTCGTCGGGCGCGAAGATCAGCTTGTCGGGATATCCAATGCGGAAGCCGTGCCGCTCGGTCAGGTGCGTCCAGTTTTCGCCGCCGTCCATGCTGCGATAGAGCCCCATGCCGCCGGTCATGTAGACCTCGTCGGGATGGTTCGGACGCAGCACGATCTGGTGAACGTCCCGGTACGCCTCGTCCTCGGGTCGCCAATAGGATTCGAGCTCGCGCCAGTTCTGTCCGCCATCGACGGTCTTGAAAAGCCCACCCTGCTCGATGCCGACATAGATGGTCCTCGGATCGCGCGGATCGACCGCGATCGTCTTCGCATGCGCGACATGGGGCGGCATGGGGAACATCCACTTTTCCTTGCCCTTCATGTCGTGTAGCCCCGGCAACTCCTTCCAGCTCCGCCCCTCGTCGCGGCTGCAGAACGCGCTGACCGGCTCGGTGCCCGCAAGGATGACCGGCTCGCCGTTCTCGACCGTGCAGCCCAGGGTGAACACGTGCTCGATCGTAATGCCTTCGCTGCGCGGCTCCCAGCTCCGGCCGCCGTCGGGGCTGTAATAGATGCCGCCGCGATGCACCCCGGCGAAGATGCCGCCGCGTACGGGCTCAATCAGAAGCGAGCTGATATGCGGCCCGTCGAGCGTCATGCCGGTCACCGCCCAGTCGCTTCCTGGCGTGCGTTCGAGCACCACCACGCCGTTCGCCGTACCGACGAGAAGGCGTGTCACGGCCGCATCGCCGCGATAGACGTTCATGCCGTTAGGGGCAAGACAGGCTGTCGTCATCGGAGGTCTCCCCTGGTCGGTCACGTGCCGCGCGACGGTTGCGCGGGATCATCGGCCGAATTGTCGAGCTCATTCAGGATTGCGGCATTGTCCTGGCCAAGGCGCGGCGCCAGGGGAGGCGATCGTCCCCAGAGGCTTGCCAGCGCTCCCACCGGAAAATTGATCCTGCCCGCGACAGGATGATCGACCTCGCGCAGGAAGCCGCGCGCGAGAAGCTGCGGATTGTGGGCAAGCTCGTCCGGGCTCGACACCGGCGCCGCGGGGATGTGCCGGCGCTGCGCCTCCTCGACGATCTCGGCCTTCTTGCGCGGCGTCGACCAAACCGCGACGCGATCGAGAATCTCGTGCTTCCGCTCTCGCCGCAGTGCCTCGTCGGCCATCGACGCATCGTCCTTGAACGCGGGGTCCGGCACGAGCTGGACGAAGTTCGCCCAGCCCTGCGGGTCGGGCGGTACGCTCACCATCCAGTGGCCGTCCGCGCACGGAAGCGCGCCGGCGAGCGCCGTGACGCCGCCGCACGAGCCGAGCCGCTCCAGCGTCTCGCCCGACGACGCGTACTCAACCCAGACCTGCTCGGCAAGCGCGGCGAGGCACTGCTCCGCCGAGACATCCACCAACTGCCCCGCGCCGGCGCCGTCACGGGCGAACAGCGCGGCGGCGGTCGCCATCGCGACATAGATGCCGACGGCCGAGCTGGGAACGTGACCGCCGAGCGGAACCGGCCGGCCATCGGGCTCCCCTGTAATGCCAAGCAGCCCCGATGCCGCGAAGCCGCAGAGCTCGGGCGGCCCGTCGTCGAGCCGAACAAGGACCATATCCGGGTTGGCGGCGTGCAATGCGTCCTCGTCGAGTGGCAGCGGCAGGCTCGCCACCATCGCGTCCGCCGTAGCGACCAGGGCCAGAAGCCGGCGCCGCCCGTCCTCGGTTTCGACGTCCACCGCAAAGCTGCGCTTGCCGGCGTTGAGGAACTGATGAAACGCGCTCGAACTCGGCGTCCGGTACGGCGCCGATATGCGGGTAAAGGCGCCGCACCTCGTCGCCTTCGGGACGCTCGACACGCACCACCTCGTGACCCATCTCGGCCAGGAGGCGCATGCCATACGCGCCCGTCACGCTCGTCAGGTCGAGGATGCGCGCCATCAGACCGAAACCTCCGGGAACAGCTCCTCGACCGCACGATCATCGAGCTTCAGCCAGTCGCGCACGACCTCGCGCCCCTGCTCGCCCATGCGGGGCGCGGGCGTTGCGCCCACCGGGGCGCACCCGCCGAAGGTGAACGGCAACCCGACGGACCTTTCAGACGGCCCGTCCCGACCCGCGACCGGGCGCAAAACCTGGCGCCAGGACTCCATACCGGCTATCTCGTCGCCGCGCCGCATCGCGGCCCCCGGTACGCCGCGCGCACCGAGGCGGCGCTCGACGTCCGTCGGACCAAGCTCCTGGGTCCAAGAATTCGATCACTTCGTCGATCGCGTCGTGATTCTCGAGCCGGCCGGCCAGGGTCGCGTAGCGCGGATCGTGAAAAGACGTCGCGGCCTCGCCAAGCTCGTCGACGAGCGCGCGCCACTGCTCGTCGTCCTGCACGCTGATCGCGCACCATTGATCCTCGCCGGCGCAGCGATAGCAGCCCTGAGGCGCGACGGCGCGCGAGCGGCTTCCGATACGCTCAGGCGGTGCCCGGTCGATAATGCTGGAAAGCAGCAGGCTGCCGATCATCGCGACGCTGCATTCGAACTGCGACACGTCGAGATGACGGCCACGGCCGGTCTGCGCGCGCTCGGACAGGGCGCCGATGATCGCGACCGCGGCGTGAAGCCCGCCGATATAGTCGTTCCAGCTGTTGGAGATCCCGATCGGCGGATCGCCGGCCCGTCCGGTCGCGAGCATCAGGCCGGAGCAGGCCTGGAGCGTGACGTTCATGCCGGTCCAGTCTCGGTGCGGACCCGAATGGCCGAAGGCCGACATGCTGGCGTAGACGAGCCGCGGATTGGTGGTTGCCAGCGCGTCGTAGCCGAACCCGAGTCGATCCATGACGCCGCTCGAGAAATTCTCGACGATCACGTCCGCGACATCGACAAGCCGGTGCGCGACGTCACAACCGCGCTCGGTCTTCAGGTCGAGGTCGATGGACCGGCGGTTGCGGTTGATGTGAAACAGAATCGGCGTCCGACCACTGGTATTGCCGCCCCGTCCGCTGCTGCCGCGCCGGGCGCCGGTGCGCCCCTGGCGCGATGCCGTCTCGATCTTGACGACGTCGGCGCCGAGATCCGCCAGCATCCGCACGCAGAAGGGGCCCGCCACGATATGCCCGAAATCGAGCACGCGAATGCCGGACAAGGGCAGCGGGCGGGCGGCGCTCATCGCATCATTCCGCGCGACCGGCCGCCTCGGCAGCCTTGTACTCCGGCGAGGGCTCCGACTGGGTGATCTCCGAGGCGACATAGTCCTGGAGGGCACGGCGGATGAAGGCCATCCACACGGCGGGCTTCTCCGGGTTGGTATTGAAATGCTGGTGCTCGACGCCCTTTTCGCGAAGCGGCAGGAGAACCAGATCGCCCTTCTCCCAATCGACTCGCTCGCCGTCGACGATGGAGTATCCCGTCCCGTCGATGACATAGATGATCAGCCCGCCCTGGTGCCGGTGCTTGCCGGACGCGGTGCGGATCTCGTGCGTGAAGACGACCCAATCCTGGAGCGGCGTGTCCTTGACCGTGAATCCGAGATAGGTGCGAAGCCGGCCCTGCCGAGTCAGGTTCTGCTCGGTGTCCTCGAGCTTGCACACGATCCGGCCGAACATGTTCCGCTCGGCGAATTCCCGCATGTTCTTGATCGCGAGCTCGTAGGAGCTGACGCGGGGCGGCTCCTTCTCGCGCACCCGGGTGCGCTCACGTTCGGCCATCTCCGTCCTCCCTCTCGACTATACAAACTCTCTTCGCACGAGCAACCCGAAATGCCAGATCGTCGGACGAAATCATCCGATCAAAAATGGCATCAGTTCAGATGCTTGGCGAAAATCAGGCAGACGTTGATCCCGGTCACGCCGCACTGTCCGCTGACGATGGCCGTTTCCGCGTGGGCGACCTGGCGATCCCCGGCCGCGCCGCGGATCTGTATCGCCCCTTCGGTGACCAGCATCATGCCGCTCGCATGAGCGTGCGACAGCAGCCCGCCGCCGGTATTGACCGGCAGCTCGCCGCCGAGCTCGATCCGGCCGTCCTCAACGAACGCGCCGCCCTCGCCCTTCTTGCAGAACCCGTAATCCTCGAGCGTCACCAGCACGACCGAGGTGAAGCAATCGTAGAGCTGGGCCAGGTCGATATCCGTTGGGCCGAGCCCCGCCATGGCGTACGCACGCTCCGACGCGCTTCGCATCGAGACGGTGGTCATCGACGACGCGTAGGGCAGGTCCGAGTGGGTAAAACCCTGCCCCAGCCCGAGCAGGAATACGGGAGGCTGCGCCAGGTCGCGCGCCCGCTCGGCGCTAGTCACGATGACCGCGCCCGCCCCGTCCGTCACGGGGCAACAATCGAGCAGGCGAAGCGGCTCGACCACGTAGCGGGACGCCTGGTGATCGGCCAGCGTCATTGGCGTGCGGAATGTCGCGGCGGGGTTGAGGCTGGCATGCTTGCGACAAGCTACGGCGATCTGCCCGAACTGCTCGCTGGTCGTGCCGTACTCGTGCATGTGCCGGCGCGCGCCGAGTCCATAGCTTTCGGGTGCGCCGATCATGCCGAACGGCCGCTCGAAATCCTCGATCCAGTTGGTCAGCCCGCCCCGGCGGACCGCGCCGCGCGCGGTCTGGGCGTCGCCGTTAACGCAGAGCACCGTCGTGCACAGCCCCGCTTCGAGCGCCGCGACGGCGTCGAGGATCATGGAGGCGGACGACGCCCCGCCGAGCGCCACGTCGGAGAAATAGGTGGGCTGGATTCCGAGCCGACCGGCAAGCACCGCCGAGTAGTTGAACTGCGGCTCGCTCCGGCTCGGCCGGACCAACAGACCGTCGACGTCGGATTTTTCCAGGCCGGCGTCGTCCAGCGCGCGAGTGATCGCTTCGAGATGGAGCGCCATGCCGGAGCGCCCGAGATGGCGTCCGACGTCGGATTCGCCAACTCCTGCGATTGCATACCGTCCGCTGATCCCGGTCATAGCGGCGTGGCTCCCCTCATGCCGGCCGAAAGAGCGGCAGCCGGGTCGTCCCGTCGAGCTCTTCGAACGTTACCGCGACGGGCATGTCGATCGTCACCGCTTCCGGCGCGACATTGATCAGGTCGGTCAGCATGTGCGGTCCCTCGTCGAGCGAAATGACGGCTACGACGTAGGGCACCATCTTGTCCCAGCCGCGGGCCCGGGTCTCGCGGACCACCACGAAAGTATAGACCTTGCCGCGCCCGCTGGACGGGACCCAGGCATGCTTGTCGCTCAGGCAGTTCGGGCAGACAGGGCTCGGCGGATGGCGATAGGACCCGCATGCGTCGCAGCGTTGCAGCAGGAGTTCGCCGCGTGCGCAGCCCTCCCAGAATGGCTGGGTGTCGAAGTTGGCGGCGGGAATGACCGGTCGTGACATGGATTCAACTCTTTGCCGTCATGCCGCCGTCAGCGCCACGGATCCAGCACGATCCGCCCGAGCACCGTACCGGATTGGAGGCGTTCGTGCGCCCGACGCAGCTCGGACAGCGGCATCACAGTATCGATGGCCGGGCTGATTCGCCCCTGCGCGAGAAGGTCCACCACGGCGCGCTGATCGGCATAAGTCGACGCCCGTGCGCCCCGGATGGTCAACTCCAGTCGGGTGCAGTCCGCCACCGTGATCGGCATCGGCGCCGGCCGGCCCTCGGACGCAACGGGAATGAACGTACCCCCACGGCGCAGCACGTCGATGCACAGCCGCATCATGTCCTGCGCGCCGCTGCACTCGATCGCGCCGTCGCAGCCAGCGGGCGGCGCCAGCTTGCGGACCGCCGCCGCGGCATCGTCCTGCGCCACCACGACCTCGGTCGCGCCCAGGCGGCGCAGGAATTCCACCTTCGCCGGCGAGCGGGTGTAGGCGATCGTGCGCACGCCCATCGCCTTGGCGAGATCGAGGATTGCCGATCCCATGCCGCCGGAGCCGCCGACGACGAAGTCCGTATCGCCCAGCCGCGATCCGAGCCGGTCGAGCATGACGCGATGCGAGGTGGAATACGACCACATCGCCGCGGCCGCGGCCGCCGGCTCGACATGCGCCGGCAAGGCCAACCACTGCCCTTCGGGCCGCGCGACGAACTGGGCGTTGCCGCCGAACGTGATATGGCCGGGATAGATGCTTTCTCCCTTGGGGCCAACGGGATGCACCAGGCCCACCACACGATCGCCGGGCTTGAATGCGGTCACCCGGTCGCCGACCGCCTCGACGACGCCCGCCGCGTCACGGCCCGGCTGCATCGGCAGCTTAAACGGCGGCGCGCCCCCGGACTCGCCGATCCGGTACTTGACGTCCCAGCCCGAAACCGTGGTCGCCAGCACGCGCACCAGCACGTCGTCAGGCCCGACCTCGGGAATCGGAAAGTCGCCGTAGGTCAGGGCTTCCGGCCCGCCATGCGCGAACAGGCGAACCGCCTTCATGGTCTGGGTCATGCCGCGAATCCAACCGTGATCATGGCCGCAAGTACGACGCCGAAATCCCGGCGGGACGGGCCGGAGCGGGCAACACCGCGGCGGAATGTAACGACGGTCATTCGATCCCCCGGCGCGAGCTCGTTCCAAAAACTCTATACTCGATCACCACCGATATCCAGTCACGTCGGATGATTTCGTCCGACGAAATCCCTTCGACCTTGCTGGTCGGGGTGCAAGCGGTATACTTCCCGCGGGCTAGCCAGGGAGGCCCTGACGCAAGCGGGGATACGTCCGATGACTCCGGAAGAGAATGAAAGGTTGACGCGTGTCGGTCCGGGAACGCCCGGCGGCGAAATGCTGCGGCGCTACTGGTGGCCGGTTTGGTTCGAGGAGAAGATCGAATCGAAGCCGATGGCGATCCGCCTTCTGGGCGAGGAGTTCGTCCTGTTCCGGGACGGCGCGGGACGCATCGGAATGCTCGAGGCCGTTTGCGCGCATCGGCGGGCGCTCCTGACGCTCGGCCGCGTCGAGGACCGCGGACTTCGCTGCTGCTATCACGGTTGGCTTTACGATGCCGGCGGGCAGTGCCTCGAAATGCCGGCCGAGCCGCCGGGCAGCCGCCTCCACGAAGAGGTGTGCGTGCGGTCGGCCCAAGTGCAAGTGGCGGCCGGGCTGGTCTTTGCGTATCTTGGCCCACTTCCCGCGCCCCAACTGCCGCGCTACGACCTGCTGTTCCTCGACGATTGCGACCGCACCGTCTGGGCGGCCGACGATCATTGCAACTGGGTGCAGCGCGCCGAGAACGGCGTCGACACCTATCACAGCATGGCGCTGCACGCGTCGGTCTATCCGTCTATCGCGCTCAAGCGCCCGGAGGTCGAGTTTTCTCCGACCTGGTACGGGTTCCGCACCCAGTCGGAATATCCCGGCGGCAATCGCAACATCGTGCACGACATCTTTCCCTCATCCACGCGGCGCCACAACGCGCGCGCGGGCAGCCTGCCGAGCGAGTTCCTGCATATCCGCGTGCCCACCGACGACCACACCACCACGACGTTCTTCGTGGAAAGCCGGTTCAAGCCGCAAGGCCCTTACAAGCGCGAGTGCCGCGGCCTCAAGGCGACTGTCCGCGGTGTCTATGAGCGCGTCGAGGACGGCTGGTGGGGCCTCGCGTCGGACGACCAGGATCGGGCCGCGCAGGAAAGCCAGGGGCTGATCCACGACCGCACCCGCGAGTTCCTCGCCACGTCTGATCGCGGCGTCGTGATGTGGCGCAAGCTGGCCTTCAACTCGATCGCCGCCGTCGAGGCGGGTCGTGATCCACACGGCGTCGTGCGGGATCAGCCCGGAAACGACATCATCCGCTTCGACGCGGGCAAGAACTTCACCGACCACGAGAAGTCACCGGTGATCGCCTCGTAGGGAGCCGCGGGCAAGCCCCCGGCCAGCGCGTCAGACGCGGCCCTGGCGAAAGCAGGCGATTCCCGCCGGCAATCCGACCCAGGCGTGCTTGCTCTCTTCCCACAGCGAGGCCGTCGGCACCGGAAACGCCGGATCGGCGAACGCCCCGACGGCGATGCCGTAGCTGTCCGGGAACCGATCCTGCGTCCAGTAAAGGTTCGTGCCGCATCGGGGACAAAAGTGATAGCGGACCGTGCCGCCGCTGTCGCCGACCCGCTCGTAGACCATTGCCGCGCCTTCGATCCTGACCTGCGTCCGCTTGAACCGGCTTCCCGCGTGAACGACCGCGCCGGTCCTGTGCTGGCAGGCGCTGCAATGGCAGAGATACACCGCGTCTGGATCACCCGAGGCGATCACCCGCAGGTCCCCGCAATGGCACGTGGCGGTTCGCTCCATGGCCGTTTCCTCGGAAAAATCCTGCGCATCGCAAAGCCGCTATCCGCCGAACTGCTGGGCGCCGGTATCGTCGAGCCCCTCGTACAGCCACGCCATCCCTTCGCCGGGCTTGGTCGGGTCCTGGGCGCTCAGCAGCATGTTGCGCAGATCGGCCGTTGCGCCCGCGGCATGATAGATGTCGCCGAACAGGCGCGCCGTCAGCTGGACCCGCGCGGTGCGCAGGTATCGCAGCTTTTCGTACTCCTTGAACGCCGTTTCGTAGTCGTCGCCGTTGGCCACGACGCGGGTCGCCAGGCAAACACCGTCCTCGGTCGCCATGCACGCGCCCTGCGCCAGGTATTGGAGCATCGGGTGGGCCGCATCGCCCAGCAGCGTGACCCTGCCCCGGCTCCAGTCGCGGATCGGCTCGCGGTCGCAGAGGACCCACATGCGCCAGCTTTCGATCTTGCCGAGCATGGTCAGCACGTCCTGGTGCTCGCCGCGGAAGCGGGCGTTCAACTCCTCGGGATCGCCGTATGTGTCCCAGCCTTCCTCGTAGCGGTCGCTGTGGAACACCGCGACCAAGTTGTAGATGTCGCCCCGGTGCAGCGGATAGTGGACGAGATGGGTCCTGGGACCGGCCCAGAGCACGACGTTGTTCTGGCGGATGTGCTCGGGGACCTCGGCGGTGGGGAGCACCGCGCGATAGGCGATATGCCCCGACACGCGCGGCTTGCCGTCGCCGACCAGCTTCGCACGAATGGCCGACCACAGCCCGTCCGCGCCGATCAGCGCCGCGCCCTCGTGAGTCGTTCCGCCTTCGGTGAACACGCGCACCTTGGCGCCGGTATCCTCGAAGCCCGTCACCTTCTGATTGACCTGGGTTTCGACCAGGGGTGAGGCCTGCGCCGCATGGATCAGCACATTGTGGAGGTCGGGTCTGTAGATGACCCCGTACGGATAGGCATAGCGCGCGCGGAAGGCCGGGGACCCGATCGGCACGCTGGTAATCAGCGCACCCGTCAACGCGTCGCGCATGATGAGCTTGTCGGGGAACACCGCGACATCACGAATCGCATCCGTGACACCAAGGACGTCGAACATCTTGAACACGTTGGGGCCAATCTGGATGCCGGCCCCCACCTCGCCGAATTCCGACGCCTGCTCCAGCAGCTTCACGGGACGGCCCTTGCGGCTGAGCGCGAGCGCCGCCGCGAATCCCCCGATCCCGCCGCCGGCGATGATGACTTGATCACTGGCCATGGCCGTGCCTCCACTCCAACATCTCGTGCGTCCCACGACGCCCTGGCCCGACCCGTCTTTTCGACGCGGGTCCGGAGCATTCGCAAGCAGGCTCACGCGCGATTTTAGTCTTTATAGACAACCGCCCGGCAATGGCTATGTTGGCGCCGCCCCGAATGTCAAGGCAGCAAGATCGCGCGCCCGCCGGGCGACTTGTCGGCCCGCCCCGGCCCGTGACATCATCGCCGTACCATGACTGCTTGCATCATCGGCTGGGCGCACGGCAAATTCGGCAAACACGATGGAATCGACGTCGAGTCGATGATCGTCGACGTCGCCGGAGCGGCGCTGGCCGACGCGCAAATCGCACCGAAGGACGTCGATGAGATCTATCTCGGCACCTTCAACGCCGGCTTCGTGAAGCAGGATTTTCCGGCCTCGCTGGTGCTTCAGGCGCACGACGATTTGCGCTTCAAGCCGGCGACACGGGTTGAGAACGCGTGCGCGACTGGATCGGCCGCAATCTATCAAGGACTGCACGCGATCGACGCGAGGAAGGCGCGTATCGTGCTGGTGGTCGGCGTCGAAAAGATGACGGAACTGGCCGGTGCTGCCATTGGCGAGATACTGACCAAGGCAAGCTATCTCAAGGACGAAAGCGACCACGCGAGCTTTGCCGACATATTCGGGCACATCGCCGACCGCTACTTCCAGCGTTTCGGCGACAAGTCCGACGCGCTGGCCCGCATCGCCGCCAAGAATCACAAGAACGGCGCCGTCAACCCCTATGCGCATTTCCAGAAGGATCTGGGCTACGCGTTTTGCGCCGCGACGTCCGACAAGAACCCGATGGTGGCCGGGCCGCTGCGCCGCACGGACTGCTCGCCGGTAACCGATGGCGCTGCGGCTCTGGTGCTGGCCGATCTGGACACCGCGCTTGCCGGCCCCAAGGCCGTCGTGTTTCGGGCGGCGCAGCACGTCAACGACTTCCTGCCGATCCGCCGGCGGGACGCGACCCGCCTTGAGGGCGCCGCCCATGCGTGGCAGGCGGCCTTCGCCGAGGCGCGCGTCAGGCTCGACGACCTTCAGCTCATGGAGGTCCACGACTGTTTCACCATCGCCGAGCTGATGACCTACGAAGCCATTGGCCTCACGCCCCACGGCGGCGGGGCGCGTGCGATCGACGAGGGCTGGACGGAGAAGGACGGGCGCCTGCCTATCAACCCATCGGGCGGGCTCAAATCGAAGGGCCACCCGATCGGCGCCACAGGCGTTTCCATGCATGTCCTTGCGGCGATGCAGCTCGAGGGACAGGCAGGTGGCATGCAGATTCCGGGCGCACGCCTCGCCGGCGTGTTCAACATGGGTGGAACCGGCGTGGCCAACTATGCCAGCATCCTCGAGAAGCTGAGGTGAACCTCGCGGGGCTGCTGGTCGACAGCGCGTCTCGCCACGGCGATCTCCCGGCGATCGCGCACGGCGAAACGCCGATCCTGACCTATCGAGCGCTCGCGGAACGTGTCGCGCGCCTGGCCGCCGCGTTGCGCGGCGAATTGCGGCTCGGCGATGGCGACCGGATCGCGATTGCCATGTCGAACACGCCGGAATACGTCGAGGTGCTTCTCGCCGCGTGGCACGCGGGGCTCGTCGCCGTCCCGATGAACGCCAAGCTGCATCCCCGCGAGTTCGCGTGGATCCTGGATGATTCCGGTGCGCGTGCCTGTTTCGTCAGCCACGATCTCGCAGGCGCGGTCGTGGAAGCGGCACGCGGCAATTCCACGCTGCAAGCCATCGTATGCGCCGGAAGCCCGGACTACAGCCGATTCCTGGGCGCAGATCCGGCCCCGATGCGCGTCGTCCAGTCCGACGATCTCGCGTGGCTGTTCTATACATCGGGCACCACAGGTCGCCCCAAGGGCGCGATGCTGAGCCATGGCAACCTCGCGGCGATGACGCGCGCCTATTTCGCCAACGTGGACGGGATTACGTCCGGCGATTCCATCATCCACGCGGCGCCGATGTCCCATGGCTCGGGGCTTTATATCCTGCCGCACCTCGCGCGGGCCGCGTGCCACGTTATCCCCGAGAGCGGCGGGTTCGAACCGGACGAAATCTTCACGCTGCTCCGCGCCCATCACGGCGTGACGTTCTTTTTCGCGCCGACCATGGTGATGCGGCTGGTACGCGCGCCGGGCGCGGGCGATGCCGATTTCCGGAACCTGAAGACCCTCGTCTACGGGGGCGGGCCGATGTACGCGGAGGGTTGCGTCGCGGCACTCGAAATTTTTGGGCCGAAGCTGGTGCAGATCTACGGCCAGGGCGAGTCGCCGATGACGATTACGTGCCTCGCGCGTGCGGATCACGGCGACGCCGGCGACCTGGCGCGGCTCGCCTCCGTCGGACGGGCTTTCGCCGGCGTCGAGGTGCGCGTTTGCGACCAACAGGACGTCGACGTGCCGCAGGGTCAGGTCGGCGAAGTTCTGGTCCGTGGCCCAGCCGTGATGAAAGGCTATTGGGGTAATGCAGCGGCGACGTCCGCGACGCTGCGCGCCGGCTGGCTGCACACCGGCGACGTCGGCGCGTTCGACGAGAGCAGCTATCTCACCCTCAAGGATCGCGTGAAGGACGTCATCATCTCCGGCGGCAGCAACATCTATCCCCGCGAGGTGGAGGAGGTGCTGCTCAAGCATCCGCGCGTTCTGGAAGTCTCAGTGATCGGCCGGCCCCACCCCGACTGGGGCGAAGAGGTGATCGCGTTCGTCGTCTGCCGGCCCGGCGCCAACGCCTCGGAGGCCGAGCTCGACGCGCTCTGCCTCGACCACATCGCGCGCTTCAAGCGGCCCCGCGCCTACCGCTTCGTCGACGCCATTCCCAAGAACAACTATGGCAAGGTGCTGAAAACGGCCCTACGCGAGCTGCCCGACCGGAAGGCTTAAGCGTTCTGTCGGGCGATCCGAGCGGCTACGCCTTGCAGGACGCGCAGCGTATCGCGCATGTGAAGCCCGGTCATGCGATCGGACGGCGCCACCACCGCCATCGCGGCAACGGTCTGGCGGTCGCGCGCGACGATGGGGACGGCGAGCGAGGTGATCCCCTTCAGGAACTCGCCCCGGTCCAGTGCATAGCCGCGCAGCCGGACGCCGCTCAGTTCGGTGCGCAATGCCTCCGGGTCCGTCAGCGTACGCGTGGTAAAACGGCGCAGTCCGCGCGCGACCACCGTATCGAATGTTTCGCTGGGCGCGTAGGCAAGCAACGCCTTCCCGGTGCTCGTCGCGTGCGCGGGCACATGGCTGCCCGAACGTATGTGACTTTTCATGAGGTAGTCGGAGCGGAGGCGCTCGAGGTGGACGACCTCCGCATCCACCAGGACCGCGAGATGGGTACTCTCGCCCGTGATGATGCGTACGTCGCTCAGCTCCGCAAGCGCGGCCTGATACAGCGCGTGACTGTGCGTGATGCTCGCCCCCATCACGTAGAGCCGGAGGCTGAGGCGGTAGCGGCCGTTTTCGGTGCGGGCCAGGAAGCCTTCGCCCATCAACGCCGCCACCAGCCGCGACACGTTGCTCTTGTGCACACCAAGGCGCCGGCTGATTTCCGAAACGCCGAGCACTGGCTCCTCGGGCGAAAAGAGTTCGAGAATCTTGAGGGCTTGTCGCGCTGTCGACCCGGGCGGCGCACGCCGCAGAACGGCGCCCGTAGCGCCGACCGCCGCCGGCGCAGTGCCCGATTCCTCGACGCCTTTTGCGGTGCGCAGCATATGCGGTGGTGCCTCTTCCAGGCGCCGCAACGAGGCCACTAGAGCCTCGAATTGGTTTCAAGAGGTGCGTGGCCTGAAAGCGAATCTCAGCACGGCCGCCGCGCATCGGTCAAGTGCGACCGCGGC
The DNA here is from genome assembly GCA_963817535.1 of uncultured Alphaproteobacteria bacterium. Classification (GTDB taxonomy): domain Bacteria; phylum Pseudomonadota; class Alphaproteobacteria; order MPNO01; family DASWLB01; genus CAWGHZ01. The sequence goes on along the minus strand of CAWFOW010000011.1, from coordinate 71,396 downwards.
GGAACCTTGGGCCACCGCTTAGGAAATGTAGCCCTTTTCCCGCCAGTACCGTTCTGCCCCGGGATGGAGCGGAAGGTAGAGCGGCCCCTCCTTGCTGTCCTTGCACAGCTTTTCGAGAGGCAAAGGCCGGCCCTCGCTGTCCCACCACGGGATGCGGTCCCTGCGCGCATCGAGCGCCGCGCAGAAATAATAGATCATGTCGTCGGGGGCGCTCTCCAGGCAGAACACCGGCCAGCCGCTGAAATCCACCGACCAGACAGTCTCGCCCAGACCGGGATATTCCTCGTCCGTGATCGCCTGACGCATCAGCCCGTCCGCCTCGAGCGATTTCAGCTGCGGCTCATCGACCGCGAGGAACCGCATGCCCATCGCGATCACCTCGTTCGCGAACAAAGGCAGCGCCTCGTCCCACACGGCGTCCAGCTCGCCGCGCTTGACCGCGCCCAGACGGTCCGGCCCGTAAGGCATGCCCTCGGTGTACACGACCTTGCCGCCCCAGCTCTTGATGTCGTCGAGCGACATGCCGTAGGCGCCGAGCACGTGGTTCGTGATCAAATGAACGGAATGGTCCGGCTGGCCGCGCAGGGACACGCGGAGCGGAAAGCGCGTCCGCTTGAGGTCCGCCAGCGTCTTGAGGCCGGTCTCCCCGCTGACTGCGAAGCCGAGCTGGTCGAACTGCGGCAGCACCATGATCGACCGGAACGGATGGGCCTTCTTGTAAGGGCCGCGTCCCCGCATCGCCATGCCCAGCACGCCGCCCGGATTGCAGATGGCGATATCCGCCTCCCCGCTCGCCACCGCCTCGACCGATGCGGGGCTGTCGCTTGCGAAGAAGCGGATGCGCCATTTGTCGTCGCCCTGCGGGCGCATCAGGATCATCACCTGCTTGTTCTGCCACTCGTCCGCAGCGACCAGCTCGGACACGGTCTCGAGCATCAGCCGCGACCGAATGATGGGCGGCGTGCGGATTACCTTGGGGATGGTCAACATGGGTGGTTTCCTCTTGCGGAACTGCGGGCGACGGGCGGCCAGATCATTTCGGCAGGAAGGCTTCGGTGTAAAGCTTCGACATGTCGGGTTCCTCCTTCAGGAGCTTCAGGTCGGCGAACGATTGCTTGAGCGTGTCGAGCGACTGAGCGTCGAACTTGCAATCCGACGTGTACATGCCGACCACGAAGTCATACTCCTGCGACATCACGTTCTCCGTGTATTTCGTGACGGACATTTCGATCTTCACCGTTTCGGCCTTGTTCGCCCGGATGAACTTGATCGTATCGAGCCATCCTGCGACGAACGCCTTGACCGCAGCGGGATTGCTTTCGATCAGCTTGTTCGATGCGTAGAGCACGCCCGACGCGATGTGGCCCATGTAGGACGAGGCGGGCGCCAGCACCTTCCCAACCTTGGATTCCGACATGCGCAGGAACGTGGCCGTGCCCCCGATGTCGGCATCGATCAGATTTGCCTTGAAGGCCGCCATCGACGCGGTGGGGCTGCCGCCGATCGGGGCGCGCTTGACGCCGTCGATTCCCCAGCCCTGCTTGATGGCGAGTTGCTTCGCCAGCCAATCGGTGAGCGAGCCCGAGCTCGACACGCCGATCTTCTTTCCTTTGAGATCCTTGAGCGACTTGATCGGCGAGTCCCAAGGTATCCCGACGCTGAGGAAGGGAATCGTCGAAGCGCTCTCGCACACGGCCATCATCGGCGATCCACGGGCAATGAACGCCATCTCGACACCTGCACCGACCGCAATATCGATGTTCCCCGCGATCATCGCCTGGATCATCTTGCTGCCGCCCTGGAAGTCGATGATCTTCAGGTCGAGCCCGTGCTTCTTGAAGATGCCGCGCCGGTCGCCGACATTGACGGGAATGGTGTTGTCCGCGTTCGGGTTCGCCTTGCCGACGACGAGGGTGGTGTCGGCCTGAGCCGGGAGTGACAGCAACGCCGATCCGACCACGATCCCGAGCGCGTATCGGGTCGCCGCGTGCAACAGGTTCGCTCTCATGACGTTCCTCCACCGTGTTCAGAATTATGGTTTCGAGACGCGCAAACGGCCGCGCCACTGACGTTTCTATTAGGCTGGCACTCCGAGTTCCGGGACAGACGGCACCTTGTCCCAATCGAGAATGGGGTCGTAGCCCCACAGCCATTCGGCATGGCCCTGCGTGCTTCCCTTGCCCGCCGCGATCAGATCCTTCTGCGCCTTGGCGTCGTGCATGTGCTTGAATTTCGCGTTGGCCAGCGAAATGCGCTGCACCGCGTGGACGCGCGGGATGCGAATGCGACGGAAGTTGGCGAAGGCCTCGACCGGGTCGGGACAGGCCTGCAACCAATGCGCCAGGATGTACGCGTCCTCGAACGCCTGGCACGCCCCCTGTCCGGCGTTCGGCAGCATCGCGTGCGCCGAATCGCCGATCAGCTGGATGCGACCGCGTCCCCAGTTCTCGGTCAGCGGCCGGGTGAACAGGCCCCATTTCGAGCATTCCGTGACGATGCTGAGGATATTGGCAAGGCGTGGCTCGGGGTCCGGGAAACTGCGCCGCATCTCGTCGACGTCGCCGCGGGTCGACCATCCCTCCGCCACCCACTTGTCCGTGTCCTCCTGGGTGACGATGTTCACCAGCTCGCGGCCGCGAATGTAGTAGGCGATGAAGTGGCAGCCCGGCCCGACCCACTGGACGTGGCCGTTCGGCTCCAGCACCTCGGGCGGCACGTCGCTACCCTTGAGCAGCGAACGCCACACCATCTGGCCGGTATAGGTCGGGTTGTCGTCGCCATAGAGCGCCTGGCGGATCACCGACCGGACGCCGTCCGCGCCGATGACCAGATCGGCCTCGACCGAGACGCCGTTGGAGAATTTCAGCGTCACCCGGTCGGGATGCTCCTCGATCCCGGCCAGGCGGTGGCCGAGATGGACTGTCTTCGGGTCGATCCCGCTGGCCAGCACGTTCAACAGGTCGGCGCGATGGTAGGAATAGTGCGGTGCGCCATGGCGCAGGGGCTCCTTCCGCCGGTCCCTGAACTCGACGAACTCGCCGGTCTGCATGTTGCGGGTGTAGATGCCGGGCGACAGGTTGCCGACCTCGGCGATCTTCTCACCCAGCCCGACCGCCTGCAGCACCTTGGTCGCGTTGGGGCTGGTATTCACCGCGGCACCGATCTCGCCCAATGTCGGCGCTGCCTCGTACACCTCCGCTGCGAAGCCGAACGTCTTGAGGGCGTTGGCCATGCCAAGCCCGGCGAGCCCGCCGCCGACGATCACCAACGGCCGATCCTGTGTCATCGCGGGACTCCTAGTCGAAGGGGTACGTGTCGCTCGGCAGCGGCGGCAGGCCAAGCGCATCGCGCCCGGCGATCTGCAGCGCCGGGGCCTGCCACTGCGCATGATGCCCGATCGCGTGCAGGTCGCGCCAGTGGCGCTGGATCGGGTGATCCCCGTCAAGTCCGTGCGCCCCACTGATGTCGAACAGGCGGTCCACGGCGCGCTGCAGCAGCTTGAGCACCATCATCATGTCGCGCCGGTGCCGCGTGGCCACCGCGCGCGTGACCTTCTCGCCCCGGAAAATCGTTGCGGTCAGCCGTTCGGTCAGAAGATAGGCGAGATCGATCTCGGCCCCGGATTCACCAATCGCGATCTGCGTCTCCGCCCGATCGCTGGGTCGCGCCCCCATCGGCCGCGCACCGCGCCCGGAGGTGAGCTCGACGAAGGATTCGTACGCGCCTCGGGCGATCCCGTGGAGCGGCGACATCACCGCGAACCCCGAATTCAGGATCAGCGGCATACGATAGAGGACACCCTCGTTCACCGTGTGGCCGGGCGCACATCCGACCAGCGCATCGTCATGGTCGTACACAAAGTTCTCGGGAACGAAGGCCGGCTCGACGATCACGTCGTTGCTGCCCGAGCCCTTGAGGCCCATCGCGTTCCACACGCGGTCGATCTTGAACTGGTCGGGCCCCAGCAGGAAGTTCAGCCGCTTCTTGAGCGAGCCATCCTCGTTCCGCGTCACGCCGCCGAGGATGGCCCACTTGCAATAGTCGCCGCCGGACGCGAAATGCCAGCGGCCGCTGATTTCGTAGCCGCCCTTGACCTCCTTGACCTTCCCCGTCTGGTTGAACGAGGTGAGGATGGTCGGGTCCGGCTGACGCTCATAGACGTGGCATTGCGCCTCCTCGCCGAACAGGCTCAGGAAATACTGGTGCTGGATGAAGAAGGTCATGCACCAGCCGGTCGATCCGCAGAAGCGGGCCACCTCGGACACACAATCGATCTGCGTCATCCAGTCCGCTTCATAGCCGCCAAACCGACGCGGCCGAACCAAGGGCATCAGCCCGGAATCCAGAATGGCCCGGATGTTCTCCTCGGGCATCCGGCGCAGCTCCTCGGCGGCGGAAGCGTTGCGCTTGGCAACAGGCACGATCGTTCGCGCCCGCTCGATCGCCTCCTCGTAGGAGATGGTCATATCCTTGTATTCATTAAACATTTTCGCGCCGGTCATGAGTGTCGGAGCCTCTTCATTCCACGAAAAACGGCCCGTTCGCCGAACATCGAAGCCGTTGGAGAGCTTGCGAAACGTGGCCGTCAACGGGGCGTCTGGCAACCTGTCCCTGTGCACTGTTGCGCTTAGTGCAACACGCGAGCGATCCGGCTTTCTGCGTCACCGGGCGAATGGCACGCTGGCACGAAGTCGCGAGGCGCTCGCAAGCACGCTGGGTCGCTTGCCCGCGGAGGGCTTGTCGCACAGTGCCGCGCCGAGAAGAGAGCGCACCGTGCCACGCCGCGGCCCCCGGGGCCGCAGACGGAAACAGATAAAGGGAGGAAGACATGCGTATCCTGAGGCCCGTTGTCGCTGCGCTCGCCGTCGTGGCCCCGCTCGCCGCCTACGCAGCCCCGCCTATCACGCTGAAGCTCGGCTTCCCGCCGCCGCCCGTGTCGCACTTCTACGGCGGAACCCTGGTGCCCTGGGCGAACGAGATCGAGAAGGCGACACACGGACAGCTCAAGATCCAGATCTTTGCCGGCGGTACGCTCGCCTCGCACCGCAACGGCTACGACCGGATGCTGAATGGCGTCGCCGATATCGTGTTCGGGCTGCATGGCATAATGGGCAAGACCTTTCAGAAGACGAGTGTGACCGCCCTGCCGGGCTTTCCCGCCACGGGGGCCCAATGCACCCAGGCGGTCTGGGCGCTCTACACCAGCGGCGTGATCGCCGACGAGTACGAGAAGGTCCGTCCGCTCGGCTTCTCGTGCTTCCCGCCGACCGCGATCATCTCGCGCCGCGAGCTGCGAAAGATCGGCGACGTGAACGGCCTGAAGATCAGCGTCACGTCGCGCATCTATGGCCAGGAGATCGAGGTCCTCGGCGGCGCGCCGATCACACTCGCTACGCCCGAAATCTACCAGGCAATGCAGCGTGGGCTGGTGGACGGCGCCACGGTCGGAATGGCGGCCGTCGCCGCCTACAAGCTGACCGAGGTGGCGAGCTACTATCTCAATGCGCCGCTGGGTCAGACGACGGAGTACCTCCTGATGAACAAGGAGTCTCACGCGAAGCTGCCCGAGGATGTGCGCAAGGTTTTCGACGCGACGACCGGCCTGAAGCTGTCGATGAGCCTCGGCAAGTCGGCGCAGGAGGAGACCGACATGGGCGTAAAAAAGGTCGAGGCCGCGCACCAGACCGTGACGGAGATGTCCGACTCGGATCTTGGCGAGCTTCGCAAGGTGATGCGGCCGGTCGTGGAGCAATGGCTCAAGGCCACACCAGACGGCGAAAAGGTGATTGAAGCCTACCGGGCCGAACTCGCCAAGCTGGGGGTCACGAAGTAGAGAGCGCCGTCCACGTCGGAGTGAGAGATGGTCGAGATACCGACCCGTTACAACTCGGGCATCCAGCGTTCGAAAGGTCTTCTCGAGCTGGCGGCGGCGCTCTACGACACGTCGCTCTCCCGCCGCTCCACCCGCAGCGGCACGAACGTCCCCCAGATCGATTCCCGCCTCGGCACGAACCTGTCGATGCGGATCGAGTCCCGACGCGATTCGCCGTCTGACGTCGGGCTGGGCCTGTCGTTCGGGATCGGAGGCTCGCGTGACAACCTGCTGAGGGTCGCACGAAAAGACCTCTCGCTGCTCTGGATCAACCCCAACGCGCCGCTCGCCCTCGCCTACAAGGGATGTGCGCCTTTCGAGAGCCCCCTCCCCTTGCGCGCGATCGCGGTGTTCCCGTCCTGGGACGCCGTGGTCATCGCCGTCCACGAATTGACCGGCATCACCTCGCTCGAGCAAATTCGGGAGCGGCGCCCGCCGCTGCGCATCTCGACCGGCACCCCAATTGCGCCGCCGTTCGACGAGGACCCGACCATGCTGTCGGTCAACGCCCTGATGTCGGCGTCGGGATTCTCGTTCGACGACATCCGTGCCTGGGGCGGTACGGTCCACTCCGTCTCGCGCCCCAGCCATCCGCATCGCGCCGAAATGATCCGCAAGGGCGAAATCGACGCCGTGTTCGACGAGGGCCTGCTGAGCTGGGGACAGTTCGCGCTCGAACACGGCTTCCGCATCCTGCCGGTCGAGGGGGCGGTGAACGCGCGCCTTTCCGCAGAAGGATTCGACATGATCAATCTGACGAAAGAGCGCATCCCCGCCCTCAGCGCGCCGGTCACGGCCGTCGACTTCTCTGGCTGGCCGATGATTGTCCACGCCGACATGGAGGACGACGTCGCCTACGCGCTGTGCGAGGCGATCGAGGCGCGCAAGCTTGTCATCCCGACTGACAATTTCCGGCCACTGGACATGGTGCAGCTCTGCACGCCCGATCCGGAGACTCCGCGCGGTGCACCGCTGCATCCGGGCGCCGAGCGCTTCTATCGCGATCGCGGATATTTGCGGGGCTGATCGGGGCGGCGTGCCACAGGGCACACCACCAGACGCCGACAACGAGGGGAAGGACGGCGATGTGGAACCACGGCGTGCCTGTCACCATTCGGGCGGCGCTCGCCGTCATACTTGCCGGGGCGCTCGCGACGTCGGCGCCGGCCCGCGCCGCGACAAAACTGGTCGTCGGCAAATCCGCGGCGACGTCAGAATCCAATTTGGCAGCCAATGTCGGCGACAAGCTTGGCATGTTCAAGAAGCGCGGGCTCGATGTCGAGGTGCTGGATTTCCAGGGCGGCAGCAAGATGCTGCAGGCATTGACCGCCGGAAGCATCGACATCGGCGTGGGCGCCGGCATTCAGATGGCCTTCATCGTCAAGGGCGCGCCGATGATCGCGATCTGTGAGGATGCGTCCCAGCTGCCCTTCGTCATCGGTGTGCCGTGGGATTCGCCGCTGAAGTCGATCGACGACCTCAAGGGCAAGACGATCGGCATTTCGAGCGCGGGCTCGCTGACGGACTGGCTGGCGCGGGAGCTCACGCGCACTCAGGGCTGGGGCCCCGACGGCGTCAAGCGGGCGCCGATCGGCAGCAGCCCGTCGGCATCCGCCTCGGCATTCCGTATGCACATCATCGACGCCTATATGGGTGGCACGTCGACATTCCTCGCAATGGAAGAGAAGAAGATCGGCCGCGCGCTGGTCCCCGTGTCTGCCTATATGGGGTCGGTCGCGGGGGGCATGATCTTCGCGTCCAACCGTCTGATTGCGAGCAACCCCGAGGCGATCCGCGCCTTCCTGGCCGGCTGGATCGAGACCGTTCACTATATGAAGTCGCACAAGGCAGAGACCGTGAAGGTCGAAAGCGCGGTGACCGGCTATTCGGAAGATGTCACGTCGAAGGACTATGATCGCACGATCGGGATGTTCACCGACGATTGCAGGTTCGGCCACGAATCCGTGGCGACCCTGGAGCGCATGTTCCTCGACATGAAGCTCCTGAAATCCACGCCCGACATGTCAACGCTCTACACCGAGGCCTACCTGCCCAAGTGACCCACGCGGTCGACGCCATTCTCAGCACGGTCCCGCGGTATCATTGGGCAATGCAGGTGTGGCTGCCCATGACGACGCCGTTGACGACTGCGACGCTGACTTGCCCCCTTCATCGCAACCCGGGCACGCTTCACTAGGTCATCGACTCATTAAATCGCATCCATATTCGGGCTGCGGCCAGCTTGACGGATGCGAGGTAGTTTTCGGGTCTTTTGTCGTAGCGGGTGGCGACGGCTCGAAAGTGCTTGAGCTTGTTGAAGAAGCGCTCGACGAGGTTGCGGTAGCGGTAAAGAAACGGGCTGAAGGCTGGGATGTTGGTGCGGCCGGGCATGGGCTTGATGTTGCCCCACGCGCCGCGCATGGCGAGGGTTCGCCGGAGCGCGTCGCTGTCGTAGGCCCGGTCGGCGAGCAGGATGTCGCCGGCTTCAAGAGAGCCGAACATGTCTTCGGCACTGCGCCCGTCATGGGCCTGGCCTTCGGTCAGCTTGAGGACGATCGGCAGGCCGTTCGCATCGACCAGCGCATGGATCTTGGTCGTCAGCCCGCCGCGCGAGCGACCCATGCAACGGGATCGGTCGTCTTTTTTTGGGCGTTGGCGGCGTGCTGATGCACGCGGATGATCGAGGAGTTGATCATCTGGATGTCGCCCTCGTAAGCCTTGGAAACCGCCTCGAGAAGCCGATCCCACACCCCCGCCCTGCGCCAGCGGTTGAAGCGGTTCACGCAGGTCGTGTGCGGACCGTAACGCTCGGGAATGTCGGCCCACGGCGCGCCGGTGCGAAGCCGCCAGAAAATCCCGTTCAACACCCGGCGGTCGTCAACACGCGGCACACCGCGCGGCTTGTTCGGCAGCAGTGGCTGGATCACAGACCACTCGAAATCCGTCAGATCGAAACGTGCCATCTCGGTCTCCCTTCGAGGAGACTGAATCACCCTTCCCAAAAAATGGGAATCCCATTTATGGGTAAATGACCTAGTGCATCTTCCGCTCGCGCGGAATCGCGCCGGCCCGCTTCCCCCGGCCCGGCCACCCAACGACAGTATGCTGGTCTGGGTGGCCGGGCGGGGGAGAGGGCCGGACCGGTTCGATCGGAAAGCGCACTAGCTCCCCTTTTGGACCCGGTTAAGAAGGGCAGGTCACCGGTCATCGTTGACCACGGCGGCAGCCAGGCGCACCAGGGACTCGCGGACGCGTTATCGCTTCGGCGAGTTTGCTCTTGTACGATCAAATAGGCAGCCTGAGGCGCGCCTCGCCTTTATTGCCCGGCGTGGCACCATTGGCCCCTCGCGCATGCCTCGGGTAGGCTGCAACCGCATCGCCCCCTCGCCGGCGTTCCCGAAGCGCCCGGACACTTGATCGGCGTATTCCATGACGACGAATCCGTGCTGGCCAGTCTATGAACGCGCGCGGCTGGCGCCGGAGCGGCTGGCGCTCGACGCCGATGGCGTCACCCTGTCCTATGGCGAGCTCGCCCGGCGCGGCGGCCGTCTGGCTGCTGCGCTGCACGACCGCAGCTACGGCGCCGGACGCCGGATCGGCATCCTCGCCTCGCGCAGCCTGGTCGCGATGGAGGCGGTGCTGGCCGCCGCCTGGGCCGGCGCGACCTACGTGCCCCTCGGGCTGCGTTGGCCAGCGGCACGCATCGAGACGGTGCTCGACCTCGCCGGAATCGACGCCGTGATCGCCGACGGCAATGGCGTGCGCCGCCTGACACCCACGACCCTCGACCGGCTGCATCTGGCTTTCGTGCCCGATGGCTCCGCCGCCGCCGCGTTGCGGACGGATCGTCTCGGGCTTTCTGTGCTGGCGCTGGATGCGCTGCCGGAGCCGCAGCCTCTCGAGCCGCCCGCCGACATGGCCGATGATCACATGCTCTATGTCATCTTCACCTCGGGAACCACCGGCACGCCCAAGGGCGTCATGGTGTCCGCCGGCGCGGTTGCCGCGTACCTGTCCGCGCTGCAGGCCCGCAAAGAGCTGACCGAGCAGGACCGCGCCTCCCAATTCACCGAGCTGTCGTTCGATCCGTCCCTGGGCGAAATCTTCTTGCCGTGGCAGGCCGGCGCGTCGCTCCACGTGGTTCCGGCGGTCAGCCAGGTGTCGCCCGCCCGGTTCATTCGCGACCGCCGCCTGACCGTATGGGGCTCGGCCCCGGCCGCGATCACCTGGATGCGGCAGACGCGCTCCCTGGCGCCGGGTTCCTTACCCAGCCTGCGCTACTCCTCCTTTGGCGGCGAGCCGCTGCCCCTCGCCTCGGTGCGCGCCTGGCAGGCGGCCGCGCCCAACAGCGCGATCGACAATTTCTACGGCCCGACCGAGGCCACGGTCGATTGCTGCGGCGAGCGGATCGCGCCGGGCGCCACGCCGGCCCTCACGCCCGGCCGCGACGTGGTGGCGATCGGCACGCCGCACCCCGGCAGCGCGCTGGCGGTTCTGGGGCCGGACCGGCGGCCCGTCGCGAACAACGTGGCTGGCGAGCTCGCCATCGCCGGCGCGCAGCTCGCCATCGGCTATCTCGGCGCGCCGGACCTGACCGCGGAGCGTTTCCCCATACTGGACGGGCGCCGGTGGTACCTGACCGGCGACCTTGCGCTGAGGGACGAAACCGGTCGTTTTCACCACCTCGGCCGGCTTGACCATCAAATCAAGATCCACGGGCACCGGGTCGAGCTCGAGGATATCGAGGCGCATCTGCGCGTGGTGGCCGGTGTCGAAGATGTGGCCGCGGTCGCGTGGCCGGTGGCGGACGGCGTCGCCCAGGGCATTGTCGGCTTTGTCGGCGGCGAGGCCGGCCCTGCACCGGCGCTGCGGGACGCCCTGAGGAGCCGCGTTCCGCCGCACATGGTTCCCGCAGCCATTCATATCCTGGCGGCGATGCCGCTGACGACCAGCGGCAAGCTTGACCGGCGCGCCCTGCTCGATTGGCTCGAGGCCGGCGGAGGCACCTGATGCCGCCCACGCCCCTCATCGGCCGCGTCGGCCTTCTGGCGCGTCAGGCCGGGCTCGGCAAGCCGCCCTGGAAATGGCGGATGCCGCCGATCGAGACCGACGACGCGCTGGTCGCCTTTGCACAGACGATCCCCGGCAAGCTGGTCCTGTTCCTGGCCTTCGCGGTGCTGCTGAACCTAATGGGCAGCTATTCGCTGAGGCTGGCCCTGACCGTCTCCCTGATCGCGTCCGTCGCGGGGGTGGCCGGCCGTCACCGCTTCTTGATCGCGGCAGTTGGCGGTGCCGGCATGCTGCTGATCCACATGGATTGGTTCTCGCCGGGCCTCGAGGCCATGGTCCTCGCGCAGCAGGGTCTGCAGAGCATGTTCGAGGCACGCTGGGTGCGCGCCGGCAGCCTGCTGGCCGCAGCGCCCCTCGCGCTCGCGGTGCTCTGGCTCGCCCGGCAGTGGCGCGACCATCCGGTCGGGCGGCGGCCGATCCTCGCCGTCCACCTGGCCTGCTTCGCCATGATCGCGGCCGCCTGCGCCAACCTGCTGCATGGCCTGCCGGAGGTGGCGCTGTGGAGCCTGACCGCCGTGCTGGCGGCCTTCATCTGGTTCCTCTGCTACGCGCTGCTCGATCAGCAGCGCCGCCAGCCCCAGCCGACGATCCGCCATTTTGCCGCCTTCCACCCCTTCTTCGCCCCCTGGGTGATCGAGCCGGTCGGTCGCGGTGCCGCGTCGTGGCGGAGCGTCGAGGCCGGCTCGGCCGAGGAACTGGCGGCCACCCAGCTCTCCGGCCTCAAGCTTTTGTGCTGGGCGTTCGTCCTGACGGTCGTCCTGTGGCTGATGCGCCACGTCTTCTACGGCCTGGCCGGCATCGCGCCGCTGTCGCAGACGTTCGTGCACTTCCTCGATACCGGCAAGGGACCGGGTCCGGCCGGGCTCTGGGGAATTCTGCTCAATTTCCCGGAGCGATTGCTGGTCCTCGCGATCTGGGGCCACAAGGCCGTCGCCCTCGCGCGTTTGGCGGGATTTAGACTATTGCGCAATACTTACCGACCATTGTCATCACGCAGCATCGCCGAGTTCTGGAACCGGTACGACTACTATTTCAAGGAAGCGCTGGTTCATATCTACTTCTACCCGGCGTTCCTCCGCTGCTTCAAACGGCACCCGCGGCTGCGGCTGGCCTTCGCCACGTTCATGGCGGCGGGCGTCGGCAACTACCTGTCCCATCAGATATTCCGCAGGCTCCCCGACCTGGCGAGCCAGGGCATGTGGCAAAGTCTGCTCCAGTCGCAGACCTATGCATTCTATTGCCTGCTGCTCGCGGGCGGGATCGTCCTCTCCCAGCTCATGCCGCGGCGGGCGGATCCGCACGCTCCGTGGTGGCGGCGCCAGATGTTGCCGTCGGTGGGTGTGTTGACGTTCTTCTGCCTGCTATCGTTTCTGGACGGGCCGTTCCCGCACGCGCCGCTCGGCTGGCACCTCGAATTCTTGCTCAATGTCCTGGGGATGGATCAATGGCTGAGGACGATCGGGTAAGGATCAGGACCTACCTTACCGAGCTCCTGCGCGATCAGAACGACTCGGCGCCGTTCGCCGACGCCACCTCCCTGATCTCGACCGGCCGCCTCGACTTGCTGGCGGTAATAAAGCTGGTCACATTCCTCGAGACCGCGTTCGGCGTCGACTTCACCGAGATCGAGTTCGATCCGCAGCGCTTCGACACCCTTGCCTCCCTCGCCGCCATGGTCGAGGACTGGCGCGCGGCGCGCCGGTGACGACGGCGGACGCCACGGCTAACGGCACACCCAGGAGCGGACCGCGCTCCCCTCGCCCCCGAAATAGGACGTGCAGTGTTCGGCCGTTGCGTAGTCCGGCCATTGCAGCAGCAGCCGGTGGGCCCGGGGAAGGGCGTGAAACGGGATGCCGGGGTCCAGGTGATGCAGCAGGTGGTACCCGTTGTTGTGCGGATGCACGAGTTGGCCCAGCACCCCGCCGAACGGATGGTTCCGGCTGAACCCGATCAGCGTACCGGGCACCAGCCCGACATGGTCGGAGATTTCGCGAAAGCAGGTGACCGCATGGAACACGGTCGCCCGCGCCGCGACCCAGAGGCCGAGGAAGACCAAGGCCGCCGAGGGTCCCGCCGCGGCGGCCGCCGCACCGAGAACGACGCACCACCATGCGGCCACGCCGGCCAGCATCGCGCCCTCCATCCGGTCGAGATTGCCGAGCACGGACGAGCGCAGGCCCCGCCACGAGCCGACCTGGTCGAACCAGACACGCACCCAGCCGCGCGCGAGGCGGTCGGGATCGTGAATGAAGTCGGGGTCGTCGGCCGGATCGCCGAGGCATTTGTGATGCCGGGTGTGATCCGCCCGGTAGACCGCCATCGACACGGTCAGCGGCCAGCAGAACAGGAGGTTGGCGAGCACCGTCGCCCGGGACCGGTTGCCATCCATCGTCCAGTGCGAGGCGTCGTGCAGCAGGTTGCCGAGGGCGCGCTGGCGGTTGCCGATGACCAGCAGCGCGACCGGCACCGCCCACCAGCCCAACCAGACGACGGAAGCCGCCGCCAGCCCGATCAGCTCCCAGTCGAGCACCGCCGCCGTCACCGACCGCGCGACGCGCGGCCGCTGCAGCGCCTTGAGCTCCGCGGCGAAACCGGCCCGGCGGGCGAACTTCCACATCGCCGCGGCCTCGGCAAGCACATGTGGCGACGCGACACTTATCGTCGCATCGGGCGACGGCCCCGACACATATTGGTCGATTCGAATCTTACTCACGCGCCTCAGCCTCTCGTCAGGTCGATATTGTTCGACATCCGACGTCTTGACGATCATTTATACCACGACTTTGCCGCGCCCGACGTTCCTATTCGTTCCTGTTAACCAACACCGATTTTCCCTACGGCGTACAGCTAATTGCTTGGGCGGGCCAGCGGCTCGCGGCGCAGGGCCATCGACATGCAGCGGGGCCCTCCGCCGCCCCCGGTGAACACCGAGATGTCGGGGTCGTAGACCCGGATTCCGGCAGCCCGAAGCCGCTGATTCAGCTCGCGGCACGTGGCCGACGAGATCACTCGCCTGTCGCCGAGCGAAAGGGGGTTGCAGCCGAGGCGCATGGCCTCGCCATAGGACACGGGAATGACGTCGATTTTCTTCTGTTTGAGCCAGGCAAGATAGTCTTCGGACAGCGCCTCGATGCAGGCGACCGCCAACGCCTCGCCAACCATGGCAAAGAGCAGGTCGAAATGGAGAAAATGCTCGGGAAAGCTCTCGTAGCGGACCTTCCACCCGGCGTCTCGGAACCAGCCTCCGACCTGCTGGGCGCCCTCGATCGTGGTCCGTTCGCCCGAATAGCCGATCACCAGAAGGCCGGGCCGGATCATATGGATATCGCCGCCTTCGACCGAGCCCGCGGTCGCCCAGCGCCATCGCGCCACCCCCGCCCGGTCAAAGAAATCGACCACCGGCCCGACCTCGCCGCGGCGGCGGGGCTGCATCGGCTGCAGCACGACCGGACCCCACGGCGTGACGAGGCTCGTATCGCGCGTGTAGAGCTGATCGGGAAGGCAGGCGTCCGGCATCAGATAATGACGGTTCACGCCCGCCTCGGCGAAGGCCTGCTCGAACTCGGCGAATTGAGCCCGCGCGGCCTGCATGTCGAAGCTGCCGAGGGACTGCATCGACCGCCTCGTGACCGCGTTGTGCGGCACCCATTCATAATATTCTGGAGCACACAGCAACACGTCGCTGAGTGATCCAGTTTCCGAATCGACATAAAAATGATTTTGAGAATTTGTCATTGGTGTTCTTGAAGAATAAGGCTGTTTATTTTGAATAGATTCACCCCGCGCGGATTGCGGCGCGCACCATCAAGACACCAGCTGCCAGCGCGCATCGACGAGACGCACGTAGCGCGTCGTACCCGTCCGAGGGTCGCGCTTCGGACCGATATCGAGCTCGCCGACCAGCTCGACCGCGAGGGTCGGATCGACGAAGGCACTGTCCTTTTCCAGGCAGGCCAGTACCACGTCATCGGGCCAGCTCGCCGCCGGGTCGCAGAACGGACAGGTAACGAACGGGGTCCGCGTCAGCATGAAGAAGCTGTCGCGGTCAGCGACCGGCGGCGCCATGTACCCGCGCACCCGCACGGGCCGGCCGTCGAGCGCCCGCGCCTCCTCGCCGATGCGAAGTCCGATGACTCCGACGGTGGCGTAGATTTCGCGGAATGTCAGCAGCGGGTAGTTGTCGGTCGCCGCCGGCAGGCGTGCAATGTCGCGCGCCGCCACCAGGTCGCCATGGTTGCGACCGTGCGCCGACAGGATGGCCCCCTGCCCCGCCACGTCAGACCCCCGCGCGATGAACGATCCGGCCGCCGACGACGGTCAGCGCCGCTTTGATGTCGCGCAGCGCATCGTCGGCGACCGTCATCGGGTCGGCATCGAGCACCGCAATGTCGGCGAGCTTGCCGGGCTCGATCGTACCCACGATGCTCTCCATGAAGCAGGTCTCGGCGCTGCCCAGCGTGTAGAGGCGCAGCGCCTCCTCGCGGCCGATTGCCTCGTCGGGGCCGAGTACCCGCACCCCGCCCTGGGCGAAGACCTTGCGCGTGGTCATCCACCAGATTGATTCGAACGGATTCCAGTCGACAACGGGGGCATCGGTGCCGCCGCCGGTGGGAATGCCCGCCGCGAGGATCGACCGCACCGGGATCGAGCGCGACGCCCGCTCCTCGCCCCAGTAGCGCAGCATGTTGTGACCAAGCTTAACGGGATGGTCCTGCACCGTCGCGCGGAGGCCGAGCCGCTTCATCTTGGTCAATGCTTCGTCGGTCGGCAGGAAGACGTGCATCATGGTCCAGCGCATATCGCCGACCGGATATTTCCTTGCCACCTCCTCGACCAGCCCGACGATGGTGTCGATCGTAGCGTCGCCCACCATGTGGATCTGCACCTGCCAACCCTGTGCGGCCGCAACCATCAGCATCTCGCGCAGCTCGTCGAGACCGCCAGGCGGCAGCACCATCTTCCCCACGAAATCGGGGTCGTTCTGCTCGCCCTCGATCACGCGATAGGGCTCGCGCAGAAAGGCCGCTTCCACGCCGCCGTCGGCCATGAACTTGAAGCCGCCGATGCGCAGCCAGTCGTCGCCGAACTCGGGTGCCAGCACCTGGGTGAGGCCCGACACATCGTCCGCACATGCGATGCGCTGGAGGATACGCGCCCGCGTGGTCATCTTCCCCTGGCGCCACAGCTCCATGTAGGCGGCGATCTCGTCCAGGCTGATGCCGGGCTCCAACGTCGCCGTGATGCCGCGACTATTGAGGCGCGCGGTGTATCTCTTCAACCCCTCGACCAGGTCGCCACGGGTCGGGCGCGGCACGTGCTTCAGCACTTGGGTGAAGGCCGCGCGCTCGACCAGCATGCCGTTCGGCTCGTTGGTGCCTGCATCGCGCCCGATCACACCGTCATGCGGGTCGGGCGTATCCTTCGTGATACCCGCAATTTTCAGGGCCGCGCTGTTCGCGACCGCGACGTGACCGCCCCTGCGCAGGAAGACGGGGTTATTCGGCGTTACTGCGTCGAGCTCTTTCCGGTGCGGCATGCGCCCCTCGGCGAGCTGGCTTTCGTGCCAGCCGCTGCCTCCCAGGATCCAGTTCCCGGGCGCAGCGCCTTGCGCGCGGGCTGCGAAGGCCTTCTGCACGTCGGCGACGGATTTCGCATCCTCGAGCGAAACCGCGAGCTCGTTCTGCCCGCCCATCATCGTGTGGATATGGCTGTCGAACAGCCCGGGAACGGCCGTGCGGCCGCCCAGATCGATGATCTGGGTGTTGGGTCCGGCCAGCTCCTGTGCCTCCTTGCCGAGCGCGACGATGCGCCCGTTCGCGATGGCGACAGCGTCGGTCCGCGTTGACATCGCATCAATCGTCATCACGTTGCCGTTCTTCAGCAGCAAATCCGCGGTGATCATCACGTCTCTCCTTCGGGGTAGCTGTTCATTTGTAGGCCACCACGCGCGACAGGGGATCGATCACCAGCTTCTCGCCGGCAAGGAACAGGATCACGATGGCGAAGCAGGTGGCGTAAACCGTCGCGGCGTCCGACACGATCTCCGCCTTGAGCATCACATAGCCCAGGCCGCTGGTCGCTCCGAACAGCTCGGCAACCAGCGCGATCTTCCACGCCACGCCGTAGGCGATGCGCACCGCCGAAACCGCATAGGGCAACAAAAGCGGCACCACGATCTTGAGCATCACGCGCGGCCGGCTGCGGGTGAAGCTTTCTCCCATTTCGAGCAGCTCATCGTCGAGCTCGCGAATGCCTTCCGACACGTTCACCAGGCAGAACGGCGTCAGGATCATCACCTCGACGATAATCACCGAGATGGATGACGTGCCGAACCACACCATCGCGAGGATCGCCCAGCCCACCGATGGGAACGAGTTGAGGAACGGCTTGATGCGGTCGTGCACGATGCCGTCGAGCACCGGCCAACGATAGGGCAGAATTGCGAGCACGCCACCCAGTGCGACGGACACGACCACCGCCACGATCACCCGCAAAGCGCTTGTGGCCGTGTCGACCAGGAGCGACGGGGTGACGAACAGCGCCGCCAGGGTCTTCGCGATACTCACCGGACCAGGAAGGATGAATTCCGGCAGATGGCGCGCGGCCAGCCACCAGCCGACGAGCACGGCGATCACCAGCCCATCCGCGATGGCGCGCTGGGTGAACGGCCTGCGCCGGGGCGGGCGCGGCGTGGAGCTGGCGATGGCGGTCACGGTTCCGCCTCGTGGTGGCGGCCGAGCCGAGCCTGGAGCGGTGCGAAGACCAGCCTGTCGGTGCCGTAGACGAAGGCGATGATGACCACGATCACAACCAGGATCAGCGCCATGTCGAAATCCTGACGCGCCAGGTTGAACAGGTAGCCAAGCCCGGTGCGCCCGCCGAACAGCTCGGCAGCCAGCGTCACCTTCCACGACACGCCGAAGCTGATCCGCGCCGTCGCGAAAATGAAGGGCATCAGAGCCGGAAGCACGATGCGCGTGAACTCCCGGCCACGCCGGCGGGTGAAGCTCGCCGACATCTCCAACAGCTCGGAATCCAGCGTCTCGAGCCCCTCACGCATGTTGATGATGGCGAAGGGCGTCAGCACCACGCTGATCGCGAAAATGACCGTCAGGTCGTTCACCCCGAACCAGACGATGGCGAGCAGCGTCCAGCCGATCCCGGAGAACGAGTTCAGGAACGGGCTCAGCCGCCCATGCACGGCAAGACGGAAGGCCGGAGCATAATGGGCAAGGAACGCGAGCCCGCTCCCCACCAGGAACGAAATCGCCATTGCCGCAAATATATGCCCGAACGAGTAGAACGTGTGCTTGGCGAGGCTCCACGTCGTAAGGAACTGGTAGAGCCGTTCCGCCACCGGCCACGGGCCGGGCATCACGAACGGCTCTACCGTCATCGAATAAAGCTGCCACACCGCGAGCGCGGCGAGCGTGAACAGGTGGGCCGCCAACCGGGAACGCCGGCCCGCGGTCCACCTGCTCCGGGTGTTTTCGAGCGCGCGCGCCACGGGGCCAGTCTACTCGCGGATCGCGTACTTCCAGACGACCGACTCGGCCTTCGGGAACGTCCCCATCGCGTGCAGATCGTGCGCGTTCTGCCAAACCACTTCCATGGCCTTCAGATCGCCATCGCTTACCACACCGGGAAACGTCGAATAGTTCTTAAGCCACCAGCCGAAGAACTCGGGCGAGATCTTGAACTCCTTCGCAATCGCCTCGCCGACTTCGGCCGTGTGGGCACTGGCATAATCGACCGTGGCCTTGATCATGCGGTCGAACTCCTTGAACGCATCGGGCCGCGCGTTGAGCTTCTCGGGATAACCGACATTGACCGCCGAGACCTGCCGCACGCCGAACATTTCGTGGAGGTCCTGAGCGGTGTGCAGGAGCGAGACGTAGTTGCCCGACTTCAGCGCCTCATACGCCTGAAGGTGGATCAGATTCGCTGCGTCGATGCGCCCGGTCTGCACCGCGCCAAGAAGGCCCGAGGCCGGAAGCTGCACCCATTTGAAGTCGCCATTATCGTACATCACGTTAATGCCGTGCTTCTTCCACATGGCAATGCGCGTCCACATGGTGCCGGTCGATTGCAGCGATGTGTCACCGATCGTCTTGCCTTTCAGGTCCGCCAGCGTCTTGTAGGGCCCGTCCTTCTTGACCCAGGCCGCGCCGCTCACCGCGCTCGGCACCGAGCGCAGGGCCGTCGACAGCACTTCCATCCTCAGCCCCTTCTCCAGGGCGCGCGGAATCGACAGCACGGCGTTCATGATCACGTCGTACTGCTTGGTCGTTGTCGACTGGATCAGCGCGGGTATCGGCAGCGGTGTGGCCACCAGTTCGACCGTGTCGGAATGCACCTTGCCTGACTTGATGCCGTACAAGATGCCCTCCAGGGCGGGATCGATCAGGTAGGCATAGCTGATCCTTTCCTTTGCGAGGGCCGGGCCGGCGGCGACCAGGGCCACCGCAAGCGCGCCGAGCGCGCCGACAATCGTTCGCTTCATTGCGTCTGCCTCCGTATTTCGGGGTCCACTCACCCCGGTTGGGTTTCTTCCTCGGATCCCGGCTCGAGCTGACGGAACAAACGGTGCAGATGGTCGCGATGAGCGCGAAGCTCGGGCGTTCCGTCCAGGTCGCGCGGTCGCGGCCGGTCAATCTCGATGGTCTCGATCACGCGCGTCGGCTTGTTCGACATCAACAGGATCCGGTCGGCCAGGACCAGCGCTTCGTCGATGTCATGGGTGACAAAGACGATGGTCTTCCCCGTCTCCTCCCAGATCGAGATCATCTGGGCGCGTAGCCGGCGGCGCGTGTTAAGATCCAGCGCCGAAAACGGCTCGTCCATAAGCACGATCTTCGGCTCGACCGCCAGGGCACGGGCGATGGCGACGCGCTGGCGCTCGCCGCCCGAAAGCATCCGGGGATATTTCTCGATATCGTTGGCGAGCCCGACAAGGTCCAGCAGCGCGCGGCCCTTCGACTCCATGTCGCGCCTGGCACCCCGCCCAAAGCGCAGCTCCATCGCCAGCATCACATTGCCGAGCGCGGTGCGCCACGGCACAAGGCGCGGCGCCTGGAACACGTAGGCGAGCTGGTCCCACGCTTCGGCGGGGGTCCGCCCGTCGACGCGCACGGTCCCGCCGTTCGCCTGCAAGAGATCTCCCATCAGGCGCAGGCAGGTGGACTTGCCGCACCCGGAGGGGCCCAGGATGCACAGGAACTCTCCGGGCCGGACCGCAAATCCGATGGAATTGTAGATGCGTTCGCCAGACAACTCGACCGACACGTTGTCCAGCACGATCACCGGCGGCGGCGCCGCCGCGGTCGCTATCGCGCCACCAGCGCTCATCGCGCCCGCTCCGCGCGGTCCGGAATCACCGCCGTCGCCTCGATCTCGAGCCGCGCGCGTGGCTCGACCAGCCCAGCCACCTGGACCAATGCCATCGCCGGGTAGTGGCTGCCCATCAGCTCGCGATAGGCGGCGCCCAGGGCGGCGAGGCTCGCGCGGTATTCGTCGAGGTCGATCACGTACCAGGTCAGGCGCACCACGTCCTCGGGCCGTGCACCGCCCTCGGCCAGTACCGCGCGGACGTTCTGCAGCGCCTGGCGTGCCTGGGCGACGAAGCCTTCGGCGAAATTTCCGGCCGCGTCCCACCCCACCATTCCGCCGACGAAGACGAACTCGCCTTTCGCGCGGATGCCGTTGGCGTAGCCCCGCGGGCGCGGCCAGCCGGCGGGCAGCAGCACTTCGTGCGAACCGGGCGACCGGACAGCGGAGTCTTTAAGCGGAGAACGTGCTGACACGCGCGCCTCTACCAAGCCTGAGTTGCGTCCGGCGGCTGCGCCGCCCGACGGCGCAGCTCGAACCGCTGCAACTTACCGCTTTCCGTGCGCGGCAGGCGAGGCACGAAATCGATGGCGCGCGGATACTTGTAGGGGGCGATATTCGCCTTGACGTGATCCTGCAGCGCGCGCACCAGTGCAGCGTCGCTCACATGTCCCTCACGCAGCACGACATAGGCCTTCACGATCTGGCCGCGATCCGGGTCGGGCGCGCCCACCACGCCGCACTCGGCGACCGCCGGGTGCTCGAGGAGCGCGGCTTCCACCTCCGGACCCGCAATATTGTAGCCGGCCGAGACGATCATGTCGTCGGATCGCGCCTGGTACACGAAGTACCCGTCCGGCTCCATCAAATAGGTGTCGCCGGTCACGTTCCACCCGTCGATCACATAGTCGCGCTGGCGCTCGTCGGCCAAATAGCGGCAGCCGGTCGGGCCGCGCACGGCCAGCCGGCCGACGGTTCCGGGCGGCACCTCCTTGCCGTCCGCATCGATCACGCGCGCCTCAAAGCCGGGGATCGCCTTGCCGGTGGCGCCGCCGCGCATCTCGTCTTCGCGACAGCAGATGAACATGTGCAGCATCTCGGTCGAGCCGAGGCCGTCCTGGATCGCGATTCCGGTCGCCTCGCGCCACGCCTCGAACGTCGCCTTGGGCAAGGTTTCGCCGGCCGAAACGCATTTGCGCAGGGACGAGATGTCGAACTTGTCGCCCAACGCCAGCATCGCACGGTAGGCGGTGGGCGCGGTGAAGCAGACGGTCGCGCCCCAGGTCTCGATCGCCTCCATCAGCGTCTCGGGCGGCGCCTTCTCCAACAGCACCGAACTCGCCCCGATACGCATCGGGAACAGCACCAGACCGCCGAGCCCGTACGTAAAGGCGAGCGGTGGTGAGCCGATGAAACGGTCGGATGGCGACGCGCGCAGCACGTGCCGCGCATAGGTGTCGCAGATCGCCAGCAGGTCGCGGTGGAAATGCATGGTGCCCTTGGGCACCCCGGTGGTACCCGAGGTGAAGGCGATCAGGCACACGTCGTCGGCCGCCGTGTCGCAGGCGGCGAACGTGTCGTAGCCGGGCTTGGCCATCAGGGATTCCAGGCCGCCATCCCGGCCGTCGCCCCAGGTAACGATACGCGTGCGCCCGTCCGGCGCGGCCTTCGCGAGCTCGTCCAACAGCCGCACGTCGCACAGGGCTAAGCGGATCTCCGCCTTGCCGATGGGGTAGGACAGCTCCTTCGCGCGCAACAGCGGCATGGTCGGCACCACGATGCCGCCCGCCTTCAGCACCGCAAAGTAGGCCGCCACCAGCATCGGTTCGTTGGCGGCGCGCAACAGCACGCGGTTTCCCGGGACCATGCCCAGCTCGCGGGTCAGCACATTGGCGATGCGGTTCACCCGGTCGGCGAGTTCGGCGTAGGTCCAGCGCTCGGCGGGAGAGATGAGGCAGATCCTGTCGCCGTCGCCGGCCGCGATGCGCGCATCGAGGAACGCCGTCGCCGCATTCATCCGCTCGGGGTAGGTCAGCTCGGAAAGGGTAAAGATCAAGTCGGGCCACTGGTCGCGCGGCGGCAGATTGTCGCGCGCGAACGAGTTGAGGTGGGCCGACCGCTCCGTCATCGCAGCTGCGTCGCCCGGTAGGCCGACTGCTTCGCCTGCGCTGTCAGCTTCATCAATCTCGCGATGTCGTCCGAATCAAGCCCCGAGAAGATCTCGGCGATCCAGCCTTCGTGCGCGGTGGCCATGGTGCGGAACTGGCGACGGCCAGAGGCGGTCAGCCGTACGATCTGGGTGCGCCGGTCGTTCGGCGCCGGCTGGCAGTCGAGCAGCCCCTGGCTGACCAGCCGGTCGACCAGCCCGGTGATGTTGCCGTTCGACACCATCAGGCGCTGCGAGAGTTCGCCCAGCTTCATGCCGTCGGGCATCTTGTCGAGCTGCGCCATCAGGTCGAAGCGTGGCAGGGTGGTATGGAACGTCTCGCGCAGGCGGCGGCGGATCTCGCGCTCGATCATGGTCGTGCAGCTGAACAGCCGAAGCCACAGCCGCAGCTCGTCCTTGTGATCGCCCGGTCGCTCGACCGCTTTGGTCTCAGCGTCGAGCGGACGCGTCGCTGCCTCCATCCCCGAATTCCCGCAAGCGCATATCGAGGGCATCTATATACTTTAAGCTTGAAATAATTTAGCTGCCAGCGGAAATTCATAGGATGTGGCGGCCGCAAGAACGGCTCCGGTTCAAGGCGACGTCCGGTCACGTGCCGACGCGCGACGAAGCCGCGCGGTCTCGGCTGTTCTCTCCCGTTTCGATCGGACCCGTTGCGCTCGAGACACGCACCTGGGTGCCGGCAATGGTTCCCTGGCGCGCGACCGAGGATGGCTTCGTTACCGACGCCGTCATCCAGTGGTACGAGCGCTTTGCCCGAGGCCGGCCAGGCGGACTGGTGGTCGAGGCCACCGGCGTCCGCGACGTGCCCAGCGGACCGTTGCTGCGGATCGGTCACGACCGCTACATCCCCGGGCTGCGCAAGCTCGTCGAAACGGTGCGGCGCGCAAGCGGCGGCCACACGCGTTTGTTCATCCAGGTCATCGACTTCCTGGCGATCCGACGCCGGCCCGACCCGGAAAGGTACTTCGCGCGGTTCCTGGCCATCACGGACCAGCACCGGCGCGCGCTTGGCATGCCGGAGGCGCCGGAAGCAGACGTGCGGGCACGCCTCGCCGCGCTCGATGCACCGGTACGCGCCGAAATCCTCAGCCCTGCCGAGCGCGAGGCGCTCGAGTACGGCTATCGAGAACGCGTGACGGACATGCACCTTCCCCACATTCGGGACCTGCCCGCCGCGTTGCCGCCCCTGTTCGCTGACGCGGCCGCGCGGGCCGAAGCGGCCGGCTTCGCCGGGGTGGAACTGCACTATGCCCACGCCTACACGATGGCCTCATTTTTGTCGCGCACGAACACCCGTCCCGACGGCTACGGCGGCATGCGGGAGAATCGTGTACGCCTGCCCCTCGAGGTGTTCACGGCCGTGCGCGCCCGGGTCGGGCGCGGCTTTGCGGTCGGTTGCCGGTTCCTGGCCGACGAATGCATCGCGGAAGGCAGCGACGTTGAGGACGCCGCCTATTTCGGCGTCCGGTTCGCGAAGGCCGGCATGGATTTCCTCTCCACCTCGCGCGGCGGCAAGTTCGACGATGCGAAGCAGCCGGCAGTCGGTTGGGCAGCCTATCCCTATACCGGTCCGAGCGGCTACGAATGCATGCCGCAGTATCTTTCCGACGCGCGCGGCCCCTTCGGCCGCAATGTCGCCGCGACCGCTTCCATCCGCCAAGCGATCCACGAGGCAGGACATGAGACTCCGGTCGTCTGCACCGGCGGCGTCCACAATTTCGAAACGGCCGAGCGGCTGCTCTCGGAAGGGGCGTGCGACATCGTCGGCGCCGCGCGTCAGTCCCTCGCGGACCCCGACTGGTTTCGAAAGATCGCGCTCGGGCGAGGGGATCGAGTCCGCCTCTGCGAATACACCAACTACTGCGAAGGGCTGGACCAGAAGCACAAGCCGGTGACCTGCCAGCTGTGGGACAAAGAAGGGCTCGAACAGCCCGGCACCGCGACGACGGCGGACGGCAAGCGACGCCTGACCGCGCCGTCATGGTCGGAGGAGGGCAAGTCATGAACACCGAGATCGAAACTTCGTTCGGCGCGTTGCGCGGCTTGACTCTGGACGGTGCTGTCCAGTTTCGCGGCGTGCCCTACGCGGCGCCGCCGGTCGGCGCGCTCCGCTATGCCGATCCCGTATTGCCGGCCCGCTGGACCGGCACGCGCGACGCAACTCGGCACAGCCCGATCCCACCACAGCGTCCGTCGCGCCTCGCCGCGGCCATTGGCGACTTCTCCCGTCCGCAAGGCGAAGATTGCCTGACCTTTACGATCACTGTCCCCGACGGCGCAACCAGCGCGGCCGGGTCTCTGCCGGTGCTCGTCTTTCTGCACGGCGGCGCCTACCAGGCATGCGCCGGCTCGCTCGACTGGTTCGACGGACGCGAGCTCGCGGTGCGCGGCAAAATGATCGTCGTGACCGTCAATTATCGCCTCGGCGCGCTCGGCTTCCTCGCCGCCGGGCCGGGCCGCGGCCGCCAGGGGCTCGACGACATGATCTCCGCGTTGCGCTGGGTGTCGCGCGAGATCGCGTCGTTCGGAGGCAATGCGGCGTGCGTCACGGTGATGGGGCAGTCCGCGGGCGCCCACGCGATCCTCTGCATGCTGGCACTTCCGGAAGGACGGAACCTGTTTCGCCGCGCCATCCTGATGAGCCCGCCGACCGCGCTCGCCCCCTTCTCCGACCGGCATGGCGCGGAGGTGCGCGCGCGAGTACTTACCGCAGGCGCGACGCTGAACGGCGCACCGGAGGCCCTCCTCGCCGCCTCCGATGCGCTCGCGCGGGCGAACTTCAAGCCGGGCGAGATTACGCCGGTCTACATCCCCGTCATCGATTCGCTGGCCGACCCGTCGCGGTTTCACGCCGCAGCCGTGAAGGGCGCTTTGGCAGGCGACATCGAAATCCTGATCGGCACCACGCGGGACGAGGCACATGCGTTTTTCTGCGCGCCCGGCCTGCCGCGGCTCGACCGTGCGACAGCCACCGCGGCGCGCCAGAGGCTCGACCCGGACCGCAGGTACGAGGGCGCGTACGCGCCCGCCGACGATCCTGTGGAACAGCTGAGTGCGACCGTAACTGAACAGGTCTTCCGCGCGCCGTCAGTCGCCTTTGCGGACGCGGTGGCAGCCGCAGGCGGTCGCGCGTTCAGCTATCGACTGGATTGGGCGCCCGCGGGGTCGCCGCTCGGCGCCAGCCACTGCATCGAGCTGCCGTTCGTGTTCGGCACCCTCGGCTCCTGGCACGACGCCGCGATGCTTGCGAGCGCCGATGCAAGCGACCTCGCCCAACTGTCGCACGCGGTGCAGGACGCCTGGATCGGGTTCGCGCGCGATGGCCGGCCCGGCGTCACATCGATTGCCTGGCCCGGCGCCGGTCACGTACGCCCGGCGGTGACGTTCGTGGAACATCGCCGCGACTGAGCCGCTGGCGGCGAACCCGCGAGGCTTCACAGGTCGAGCGGCCATGCGGGCACTGCGATCGCCAGACCGACTTGACGGTTCTCCCTAAATCACGGCTTCGATGAGATGGGGTCCTTTGCGGCGCATGCAGTCTTCGAAGACACGGTTGAAGTCGTCCGCCGTATCGCTGATGTGGCCTTCGACCCCCATTCCCCTGGCGAGTTGGGCCCAATCGATGTCCGGGTTCGACAGATCGAAGAGATCCGGCACCCGGTTCGGCAAACCGGAAATCCCATACTGCCCCAACGAGCGCATGAGGATGCCGTACTTGCGGTTGGAGAATATGACCGCCGTCACGTCGCACTTCTCCCGGGCCATGCTCCAAAGCGCCTGAAGCGTATACATTCCGGATCCGTCCGCTTCGAGGCACACGATTTTGCGGTCGGGACAGGCCACCGCGGCGCCCAGGGCAACCGGCAGTCCCTGACCGATCGATCCGCCGGCCAGGAACAGGCTGTCATGGGGAACGGCATTGGCCGAAAAGGGGTAGTGCCCGGCGCCGGCTGTGCCGGATTCGTCGGACAGAATCGCACCCTCGGGCAGGAACCGGCTGATCGCCCGCCCCACCGCCTCCGCGTTCAGCGGACCGGTCGCAAGGTCGTGTTCGATACGGCTCTCGAGCAGGGCTTCGACATCCGCCTGCGCCGGCGCGCCGACGGCAGCGGCGAGCGCAGCGAGCGCGCCCGCGACATCGTCCTCGGGAGGCGCCAGCTTCAGGACGTCGAGACCCGGTGGTACCAGCACGCTGTCCCACTCAGGATGGGCGAATGACAGGACAGGGACGCCCGCACCGACGATGATCAGGTCGTCGAATTCCGCCAACACCTCCAGTGTCACCTGACCCCACCCCGAAAGGCGTGTGAACAGCATCCGTCCGGCACCACGCTCCATGCGCGCATTCAGACCCTTGCAGAACATCTTGGCGCCGGTCTTGGCCGCGATCCGCGTACATGCGTCGCGTCCCGCGCCGTGTAGCGACGGGCCCGTTGTCAGGATGGCGACACGGCGGCCGGAGGTGAGGATCGCGGCCGCCCTGTCGATCTCCCGGCTGTCGATCCTCTTGAGAGGCTCCACCGGAAGAGGCTCCGCGACAACACCACCGCGCTCCCAACTCGCATCAGCCGGGAGAATCAGTGTCGCGATCTGGCCGTTCCGGGCCGTCGCCGCCTGATGGGCCCGCGCCGCGTCCCGACCGACGTCCACCGCGCCTTTCGAGATGCAAGTCCAATCGGATATCGAGGCGGACAGGCCTTCGATATCCGAGCTCAGCTCGGCGTCATGCTGCTTGTGCCAGGTGGCGTGATCGCCCACGACGTTCACGACCGGCGTCCTGGCCCGCTTGGCGTTGTGGAGATTGGCCCAGCCATTGGCCAGGCCGGGGCCGAGATGAAGAAGCGTTGCCGCGGGCTTGCCGGCCATCCGCCCGAAGCCGTCCGCGGCACCCGTCGCGACGCCTTCGAACAGGCACAAGACCGACCGGATTCTTGCCTCGTTCTGGAGCGCCGCGACCAGATGCAGTTCCGAGGTCCCTGGATTGGCAAAGCAGGCCTCGACGCCACAATTCAGCAATGTCGCCAAAAGGCTTTGGGCGCCGGTCTGGCCCTCGCTATGGCCATCGGCGCGATCACGTTGCATTTCACCCTGGTCCGACACGCGACAGTCCCCCAATTCACCAATCGGTTCAACCGGCGTCCGGCCAAACGCCCCTTCGAGGAATCCCGGCGCACGCGAAGGGCCGATTTCGGCACGACTTCCGGCAGATAGGGTAAAATAGCCCGACCATGTTTGGAACGCTGATCCGTCTAAAATGACGCCCAACAGCAAAGGCCGACGCCACTCCCGGCCACCCTTAGACTTCCGGGCATGACTTGACCAGCGAGGGAGCGAAGGAATGACCGCATACTGGATGAGCAAGGTGCAGATCACCGACGAGGCGGGCTACGCCGAATATGCCAAGCGCGCGGGACCGGCGATCGAAAAGCATGGCGGCCGGTTTCTCGCCCGTGGCGGGCGATGCGTTACGCTCGAGGGCGAGGAATATCCGCGAAATGTGCTGGTGCAGTTCGACACGGTCGAGCAAGCCGTCGCTTGCTACCACTCCAAGGAATACCAGGAGGCATGGGACTTCCAGAAGGACGCGGCGGACCGTTTGGTCTGCATCGTCGAAGGAATTTAGAACGCGCCGGGTCCGGGCGGGACCTGACCCGATGATCTATATGGTGGAATGCGCGTTCACCGTGCCGGCACGCGAAGCCGCGTGGAACGCGTTCTACGACGCCGACAAGCTGCCGACCCTGCTCGCGCTGCCCGGCTTCCGGGCGTCGCAGCGGTTTCGCGCCATCATGGACATGCCCGCGCCCTACCTTGCGGTCCATTCCATCCGCGACGCCGCCGTGTTCGAACAGGCCTCCTACCGCGCCGTCGGTGGCGGAACGTTCGTCGGCTGGGACGAGCTGGTGACCAACTGGCACCGCAACCTGTTTACCGGCATGGAGGCCGCGCCCGCGGTGACGGCGGCCGAGCGCCTTGTCATGCTCGACGATCCTTCGATGGCGTACACGGCCCCCGGCGCCGATTTCACCTGGCTGGACATTGCCGGCCTCGATTGCACGACCGCGCGGCGCGGCCTCGCCATCGTCGACCGCGCTGCCGGCGAGACGCTGGCGCGAGAGGCGGCCGGCATCCTTCGCGTCTTTGCGCCGATCGGCAGCCGGCAGGTCTCTCCCCGCAGGATCGGCGACTGAAGTCAGAGCTGTGCCGCCGGCCGGGTGAGCGGAATGATGCCTTCCTCGCAGGCCTTGATCTGCAGCGCGAGGTATTTCGAGTAGATCCGGCACTGCGCGAAGCTGCCGGCGATGAACCAGAGGCCGGGCTGGCCGGTGCGGGTCCACATGTTACGCAGCTCCTGCTGCTCCGGGTCGAACCCCCAGATGCGGCCGACACGATCGGCGACGTCGTCGCCGAACAGCCGACGGACGAGATAGTCCTGCCCCTTATAGCCGGTGGCGAGCACGACAAGATCGGCCGGCAGGATCTTTCCATCGCGCAGGCGTGCGCCGTCGGCGACGAAGCGGTCGATATCGGCGTACTGAACCAGCCCGATGCTACCGTCGACGATCAGGTCCGAGCAGCCCACGTTGAAATAGTAGCCGCCGCCGCGCTCGAGATACTTGAACTGCCAGCCCGTATCGTCGAGGCCGAAGTCGATCCGGAACCCCCGGCGCTGCAGCCCGTCGAGCAGGTCGCGGTCGAGCACCTTCGTCCGCTCGGTGATCATCTGGTGCGCCCTCTTGAGCGGGCGATACGGGATGGAGGTGGTGATGAGGTCGCAGTCCTCGATGGGCAACCCTTCACCGTACAGCGCATAGGGCAGCTGCGCGCTCGGCTCGACGCTGACGATCAGGGTCGGGCTACGCTGGACGAGCGTGACGGCCGCGCCATGCGAATGTAGATCCTGCGCGATGTCGTGCCCGCTGGTGCCGGTGCCGATGACCAGCGCGCTGCGGCCGCTCCACTCCGCGCCCTCGCTGAACTGGCTGGAATGCATGACCTTGCCGGCAAAGTCCTCGAGGCCCGGCACATCCGGCAGGCTCGGGATGCCGCTGACGCCGGTCGCCATGACGACATGTCGCGGGTGCATTTTCCGCGTCGTCCCGTCCGCCAGACGCAGCGCGGCCGACCATCTTCCGGCCCGCGCATCCCAAGCACCGCCGGTGAACTCCGTGTCGGTCCAGAAATTGAGCTCCATGCTTTCGGCATAGGATTCGAACCAGCCGGCGAGCTTGTCCTTGGGGATATAGGTCGGCCAGTTGGGCGGGAACGGCATATAGGGAAGGTGATTGACATGGACTTGGTTATGAAGGCTCAGCGCATGATAGCGGTTGCGCCAGTTGTCGCCGATGCGTTTGACGAGGTCGACGATCAGCGTGTCGACACCGAGCTGCGTCAGGCGCGCGGCAATGGACAGACCGGCCTGCCCGCCGCCGACCACGAGGATCGCCGGGTCCCGGTCTTTAAAGGCGACGGCCGCCTTCCGGTCGTCGAGCCAGTTCGGTCCGCTGAAATCCCGCGAATAGGCCTTGCCCGTACGCCGCGCCCTGCCGATGGTCTCGCCGAACCCTTCAATGTCGCGGAGCGCGGTCAGCAGGGTCCAGGCCTTCACCGCATTGCCGCCGTTGCCGTCGCGGATCAGGCGCACGATCCCCTCCGCCGGGCCGTAAGCGGAATGAAAGGCGAATATGGCCTCGACGGACTCCATGCCGGATCGGGTGACGAGCCGTGGGGGCGTTCGGCCGCGGTCCGTTGCGAAGCCGGAAGGCCGGGCGCTGCGCGCGTAACGCGTCAGCGCCTCGACGACGCTGCCGACGCCGCTGACGGTCTTCACGTCCCAGCTCAGCGCAAGCAGATCACGCCAATGGCTTTCGTCGCAGAACAGCCCTTCGAGATACGAAACATCCAAGCGGGCAATCGCCCCCTCGAAATCCGCGAGCCAGCGGTCCACAACGTCTATGAGGGTCCTTTGTGCCTCTACCAGCATGCTCCCTCCCCTGCCGCCGGTTCCTGGGGCGGCCTTCATTCCGGCAGCCCTGCCTGCAGCAAGCCGTCGGCGAACGTCGCCAGATATTCCGGTCGGTGAATTGGGAGCCAATCGGCAAGACCGGAGATTCGGAGCGTGGGATCGAGCCGGCGCAAACGGCTCATCGCTCGCTGCGCGTCGTCCGATCGGCCCGCAAGCGCATGGCTCGCCGCGATGATACCGACGACCATCAGGAAGCTCGGCGTGTCCTTGTGCGCCTTCTCCGCCCATGACGACGCGGCGTCAAAGCGCCCTGCGAACAGATGGGCCAACGCCATTCCCGCCTCCGGCGTGCGGTCGGTCATCCAGCCGTTGACCTCAAGCCAGAAATGACACCACGCCGCCATCGCGTACGCTGAAGCGAAATTCGGATCGAGCCATTGATAGCACGACCGCGGCACTGGTTCTTGGACAAACATCCAAGCGAAATTCAACGCTAATTCAAGGTCGCGCCAAAGTCTTCGTCCCGCGCTTCGGGCATTCTCCGCTCATCGGTGGCGATGGACGTGGGTAGATCGAATGCAGGACCGCAAAATCCTCCTGTCCCTTCCAAAAAGCGTCCGACTAGCGATGGAATGCGTAACGCCCGCAGGCAAGCCGCACTATCTGAGGCGCCCTGGCAGGCACGAACTCATCATCAAATGGAGGTCCCAATGAAGATCACGGTTATCGGAGGCAGCGGCCTCATCGGATCGAAGGTCGTGAGCCGGCGTCGTCAGAAGGGCCACGAAGTGGTCGCGGCATCTCCCTCCTCGGGCGTCAACACCGTCACCGGCGAAGGGTTGGCCGAAGCGCTCAATGGCACGGCGGTCGTCGTCGACGTCGCAAACTCGCCCTCGTTCGAGGACGAGGTCGCCAAGAATTTCTTCGAGAAATCCGGCCGCAACCTGCTGGCGGCGGAGGCTGCGGCGGGGACGACGCATCACGTTGCCCTCTCGGTGGTCGGCACCGAACGTCTTCTGGAGATGGGATATTTCGGCGCAAAGCTGGCTCAGGAAGACCTGATCAAGGGATCGGGGATTGCCTACACGATCGTTCGCGCGACGCAGTTCTTCGAGTTCACGGCTGCGATCGCCCAATCGGGCACGGTCGGGCAAACGGCCCGCCTGTCGCCGGCCCTGTTCCAGCCCATCGCGGCCGATGACGTGGCTGACGCTCTGGCCGACGTCGCGCTCGGCGCTCCGGTCAACGGCACGATCGAGATCGCTGGCCCGGACCGGATGCCAATGGACGAGACGCTGATGTTTGTTCGCCCGGACCAGTGCCTGGACCGGTAGCGAATGACTGACGCTCGGATGGCGCTACACGATGCCGGAGGTGCCGACCGGCTTGCGGACCAAGATCGATCGCGCCAACAATCCGTTTCGTCGTGCGGGCGCCCTCGGCCCGACCGTGCGCCGGGCCTCCAGCTGCTCGACGGCATTGGCGACCCGCAGCCACAGGTGACGGCCCGCCGGCTCGCCGACCGATGTGCAAAGGGAGGCGCGATACAACGCCTCCTTCGTCGCCTCGACGCCGTATCTCCGTTCCAGCTCGCGCGCGCGCTGATGGATCACCGACGTGGGAACACTGGAACTCATGGGTGCCTACCCACCGTATGTTCTAAGAATGCATGTCATTCTCATTATCATGCATCGCTTTTTCGCCGATTTCCACCCCCTTCATCCGGAATTCTCGGGGCCGAACTAAATGAGATTGCTTCGCGTCGCGGCCCAGTCTCCGAACTCCTCGAGCCCGAGCGCGGTGAGGGTCGCCGCAGTCGGCCGCCCGGACCGCTCGTCGCGGCCGGACAAGCGGTAATACTCGTAGACCAGATCGGGCAGCCATTTGGCGATGGTGAAGCCGGCGTACTTCCCATCGGGCACGGGATCGAGGAAGCGCTGGCCGACGTCCTGCCAGTCGCGGTCGGCGGTCCAGCCGCGCTGGGTGGCGAACAGGCTCTGCAGGATCATCGCGCGATGGCCGGCGGTCAGCGCCTCGTCCATGTCGAAGTCCCAGCCGGTCGTCGCGTTGAGCGAGTCGACCATGCAGTTGAGCCCGTCCGGCTTCATCTGGCTCTGGGCGAACCAGCACGCGCCGAACATGCCGCAGAACTGGTGGTACTGTTCGCCCAGGACGCTCGACCACGACCAGCCGTCGGGCTTCTCGCGGTCGAGCGGGCCCCACGCCTCACGGTATTTCAGGTCGGGCGGCGGGGTCGGCGTCCCGACCGCCTGCGGCTTCATCCCGCCCGACGCCACCAGCTCCTTGATCATCTGCCCGAAATGCGGCCGCCAGTCATGCATGGCCGGCGTCCCCTTCTTGGTGTGGACCACCCAGTCGATCGCGTCGCCGCCGATCGCCTCGGCGACCTCGACGGGCCCCTGGGCCAGCAACTCGCCCCATTTGCCCTCGCGCCGGGCGCACATCTCGAGCAGACGGTCGACGACCTCGACATTGCCCCACTCGAAGCGCATCCCGTCGGTCTTGGATTCGTCGAGGAGGCCCTTCTGCCACGCCTCGAACGCGACCGAGGCGCCGAAGGCGAAATGGCTGCACTCGATGGCGAGGTCATTGATCCGCTCGGCGAGGTAGAGCACGGCGTTGCCCTTGATGCCGAGGTTGAAGAACGTGTCCATCCATTCGCTGCCGGCGTTGAAGTGGCCGACGGTTCCGGCGTAGTCACCGTCGCCGAGCACCACGTCCCACGGGCACAGCGACTGGCACTGGAAGCAGGGCTTGAGCTGCACGCGGTTGGTCTCGAAGCCCTTGTTGTGACCGGCGATCGCAGTGGACTGGAAATTGTTGTTGGGCAGCGCCTCGAGCATCCAGGAATAGCCGACGCCCTTGCGCTGGTCGGCGGTGCGCACCTGAAGCGTCTTGCGCCAGCGCAGACCGGCCTCGATCAGCGCGGCCTTGTCGTGAATGCGCGGGCGCGCCGTGCCGTTGACCACGATCCCCTTCAGCTTCTTCTTGCCGAAGATCGCGCCGCCCGAATGCGCTGCGCTGTGGTTGTAGTCGTTCACCAGCATCGCGCCCGGCACCAGGTTCTCGCCGGCCGGCCCGATGCACATGACGCGGGCCGACTTGATCCCGGTCGCCGCGCGCAGCGAATCCTCGGTCTGGCGCGCGCCCATGCCCCAGAACGGAGCGGCGTCGCGCAACTCGCACCTGTCCTCGTCGATGACCAAGTAGACCGGCCGGGCAGACTCGCCCTCGATGATGAGCCCGTCATAGCCTGCGCCCTTCAGCGCCACGGCCCAATAGCCGCTGGCTGCGCCACGCCCCAGCGTGTTGATCGTCATCGGGCTGAGATAGACGGCGGTGACCTTGGTGCCGCCCGGTGTGAGGCCCGTGCCGGTCAGCGGCCCGGTCATCATCACCACCTTCGCCTCGGGACCGAGCGGCGTCGCGTCGAGCGGCAATTCGTGCAGCAGGATGTAGGTGGCGAGCGCCTGGCCGCCCACCAGCCGGCGCAGCACCGGCTCCTCCGGCAGGTTCTCGTCGGTCAGCCGGCCGGTCGAGAGATCTACGCGCAGGATCTTGCCCATGTAGCCGCCGGGCAAACGTGTGGTGCGCGTCTTTGGAAGGATGTCGGTGACCATGTCGCGTCCCTCACCCGACATTGCGCCACGGCCAGTAGCGATAGGTAAGGCGCCGCGGGTGGACAATGGCAAGGTAGAGCGCCCGGCCCTTCGCCGCGATGCCGAGGCGCAGCGTGAACAGGTCGCGGATCATCAGCGACAGCGGAATGGCGTGCTTCGGAAACTTCGCCGGACCCACCTCGCGCAGACCGTATTCCGTGCGCGGCTCCTTCAGCACGTAGCGGACCGACGTGCCGCCGGCCTCGGCCCCTCCATAGAGCGCGCCGCCGATTTCGGCCGCACGCGCGGACGCCTTCTCCGCCATCGCCTCCGCCGCGCCGAAATCGAGCGCGCCCACGGGGCAGGCCTGCACGCAGAATGGCGACTCGTCCGCGGCGACACGGTCGGCGCACATGGTGCACTTGCTCGCCTTGTGCGCGATGGCGTCGAACGCGATCACGCCCCATGGGCAGGCATTCACACAGTACTCGCAGCCGATGCAACGGTTCCTGTCGATGACGACCGGGCCTTCGTCATACTTGATGATCGCCTCGACCGGGCATACGGCGGCGCAGATCGGATAATCGCAATGCATGCAGCTGTTGCGTGCCCAGATCGGCGACATCCCCTCGAGCACCGGCGGCTGCATGGTGATCCAGTTGTCGGGCGCGATATCGAACATGGATTCGCGCTCGTGGTCGTTCCAGTCCTTGCAGGCCTGCACGCACTGGCGGCAGCCGATGCAGACCGTCGCGTCGAACAGGATCGAACGCTTCGCGCCGTCGGCAAGACGTCCTGTCGGATAGGGCGCGGTTGCGCCCGTCACGACGCGGAGGTCCTGCGCGGCGACCGCGTTCCGCTCTCGGCGGAGTCCTCGTCCGTCCACATGGCGCGCTCGATCTCGTGGGCGCCTGCCACGGTGAGCGGCATCAGCCGATTCATCAGCACGTCGTGGCCGCGCGACGCCGCGGTGATGAAGGCGAGGCTGCCGAGGATCGCGCCCTCGCGCGTCAGGATCGGTGCCGCGACCCCGATCCGGCTCGCGTCGATGTCGCCTGTGGTGACGCAGTAACCAGTGCGCCGGATCTCGGCCAGTGTGTTGCGGAACGCGTCCCAGCTCTGGCCGAGCCCGGCGGCGGCGATCTCGTCCGCCTCGGCGGCGAACAGCGCCTTCTGGGTGCGCGTCGGCAAGTGTGCAAGGATGACCTTGGCGACCGCCGTGCGGAAGGGCGGCATGACGCGGCCGCGCTCGTGTTGCAACGGCATCTGCGGGCCCATGCCGACAACCTGGTGGACGCACATGACGCGATCGCGGAAGGCGCGGCACAGCAGGATCGTCGAGCCTTCCGACGCGTACCCGATCAGGTCCTGCATCACCCCGCGCGCGGGACGCAGCATCGGGTCGCAGATCTGGATCTGGCGGTCCATTTCGATGATCGCCGGTCCCAGCGTGTAGGTCGCGCGCGAGACCGGACAGATCAGCCCCGCCTTGGTCAGCGCCTTGAAATAGCGATAGCTGGTGGAGACGGAAACGCCGAGTTCTTCCGCCACGCCCTCCACCGTCCATTCCGGCCGCTCGATGCCGAACAGCCCGAGGACCGCGAGAATCTTGTCGCCGATCGCGCCGCCCGACCTAGCCCGTGATGTCGGTTCGCGCGTAGCTGAAGCCATCATGTCGTTCCGCGCGGTGCCACTCGGTGATGGTTCACCGCAGCTTATTCTTCTCGGACCAGATCGTCAAAAAGGAATAATGCAACCTGCCCGGGCCTCTCAATTTTCCTGTTTCTTGCGAAATGCAAAATAGCGCGCAGGCGCGAACTCCTGATGGTGCCGCAGCCCGCCTGCCAGAACGACCGCCGCTTCATCGGGTCGCCATGCAGGAACGGAAGATGGCTGGATCGAGGTCGCCATCCAGCATCCAGAACCGCCGCAGCAGTCCGCCCATCGCATCCCCTTGCCCGTCTCCGATAGAAGCTCGTGGTCTTCCGGCGTCAGGCAGGATCCTTCGGCAGTTCGCCCGGCCAGAGCCCGTGCCTGGCGAGGAACGTCACGCAGTGACGGTTGAACTCCCACGGCGATTGCAGGCACGAGGAATGCCCCGCCCCTTCGATCACCGCCACCTCCGCCCCTGCGATATGCTCGGCCAGCTCGAACGACTTGGCGTGGTTGCGATCGGCCGTGCCCGAGAGGATCAGGGTCGGCGACGTGATGCCGACGCCGAGCTCGGCCGGATGGACGGTCGTAAGCGCCGTGTTCATCGCGATGATGCTGGCCAGCGTCGATTCGTTGGTCAGCTCGCACAGCATGCTCGCATAACCCCTGGCGAACGCGGTCTTCGCGCCTTCCACCCCGAAATGGTCGAGGATCTGCTCGTAACGCACGGCGATCCCTTCGCGCTCGTAGCGCTCCTTCCAGCCGCCCATCTGCTCGCGCGTCGGCTGGTAGCCGCAGCCCGACAGGATCAGGGCCAGCGTGCGGCCCGGCCGGCCGGCCGCCATGTGGCGCGCCACCATGCTGCCCATCGAGTTGCCCTGGATCACCAGCGGCCCCGTCGAGATGCGATCCACCACTTCCCAGCAAGCGTCCGCCTGGTCAGCGATGCTCACGCCTGCCTGTGGCGCCGGCGAGCGTCCATAGCCGACAAGGTCGATGGCGATGGTGCGGAACGAGGCCGAGAACTGCGCCACCTGATACATCCACAGGCGGTGGTCGTCGGGCGTCGAATGAAGGAACAGCATCGGAAGGCCGGCCGCACCGACCTGCTCGAAATACAATGGCCCCGGAATGTGTTTCGCCACGGCAATTATCCTATCTCGCCAAACACACCGTCGAGTTCGACGACAGGGTAGATGCGGAGCGCGACCGAGCAGGGCGGCAGCACCGGCTTTCCGCTCGGCACGTGGAAGCCGCCGAAATGCCGGCCGCACTCGATGACGTCACCGTTGAGCTCGCCGACCTCAGACAGGCTCGACTCGCCGTGGGTGCAGGCGTCGTCGGCGGCGTAGAAGCGGCCCTGGAGGTTGGCGCCGATATGTGCGCATTCCAGTCCCAACACCTCTGCCAACTGGCGGCGCGGCCGGGCCGGCTCCCGCGTCACGAAGGTGCGATGCGTCACCTGCCGCGGCCGGATCACAGGCCGGTCCGGCGACCGAAATCTCGCGAGCGCCGTCGTCTGCATCCTCCCGCCCCGGGCATCCGAACAACAAGCTGAGTTTGTCAGCGGCGCGTGATCCTCGCAACCTCAATTGACACAAATTCGCAAAAGATGCGGATTTTATAATAACGTAGTGACATATCTTGCGGAGTATCGGAGTGGCGTCGCGCGCTGTACAGAGGGACGGTGCCCGACGGAACGTGTCAGGCGCATTCACCCTGGGCCGCTGGGCGTGGGCCAGTGCCGGTGCAGTCAGTATGGGCGGCGGCATCTGGGCGATGCATTTCGTCGGGATGCGATGTGGTCAGGCAGCGGCGCGCGCCACCGTCTTCCGGTTCCAGGGCAGAAGCTCGTCGAGGCGGTTTGCGGGATGGCCTGGCGGACGGCGACGATATGCGCGGTGCACGTCGGCGCACGTCGGTGCGTAAACGACTTCCACCATTTGTCCGACGACAGTTACCGCCTCATGCATTAGCAAGAGCGGAGACGAAGCGCTGACCGGCCCGTCGCGGCAACTTCGGGTTAAGCACTGCGCCGTCCGGAGTGCGCACGAGGTGCAGCGTGCGCGTATGAAATGACTCCAACCCGGGACGATGGCCGATGCTCAGAACAGTGGCATCGGCAAGCTCGCTGGCGAAGATTGACATCACGCGCTGTTGGCTGACCTCATCGAGCGCCGATGTCGCCTCGTCCAGGAACACCCACCGGGGCTCGTGCAGCAACAGCCGGGCGAAGCCGACGAGCTGTTGCTGACCGAGCGAGAGGTTCTTGTCGAGCCGGCCCGCCAGATCCATCGCGCCGAGGAACTCCGAAAGCCCGACCCGCTTCATGACGGACTCGAACTCCGCAGTCGCGAACGTCTCCGATGGATCGGGATAGGCGATCGCGGCGCGCATCGTCCCGAGCGGAAGGTAGGGCCGCTGTGGCATGAACATCATGCGCTTCGGGTCTGGCAATCGGATGGTGCCGCTGCCCCAGCGCCACAGCCCGGCGACGGCTCGGAACAATGTGCTCTTGCCGATGCCGGACTCGCCGACGATCAACACACGCTCGCCCGGCCGAATCTCGACCGTCGCCTCGGAGATAACGACATGGCCGTCGGCGAGCTGCACGCTGACCTGCTCAAAGCCCAGATTTCCGTTGAGGTCGCGCACCAGCTTGATGCTGTCATTGGCGCGGTCGATCTCGTCAAGCTTCGCGACGGCGGCCTTGAAGCTGCTCACCCGCTGAAGGGTCGCGCGCCAATCGGCGATGTCGGGGAAGCGGTCGACGAACCAACGGAGCGAGCCCTGGACCTGATTGAATGCACCGACCACCATCATCATTCCGCCGAGCGTAAGCCCGCCGCTGAAATAGCCAGGCGAGGCCACGACGATCGGGACTACGATGGCGATCCAGCCGTATCCGGACGTGATCCAGGTCAGACGCGACAAGGCGCCCGAAAGCTGCCGCATCGTCGCCATGACGCGGTCGATGTTACCCTCGAGTTGCCGGCGCTCGCCCGGCTCGCCGCCGAACAGCGCGATGCTTTCGGCACTCTCGTTCACCCGCACCAGGGCGAAGCGCAGCTCGGCCTCTCGCGCGTAGCGCTCGACGTTCAGCCCGATCAGGGGCACGCCCACCCGCCAGGTCACGAAAGAGCCGACCATGGCATAGAGGATCGCGCACCAGACCATGTAGCCCGGAATTGAGAACTGGCTACCGTTGAACACGAAGACAACATCCTCGGAGAGCACCCAAAGGATGCCGATGAAGCTGACCAGCAGCATGGCGGCCTGCAGCAACCCGACGCCGAGCGTCGTCGAAAGCTCGGTAAGCTTTCGTGTGTCCTCCTCGATGCGCTGGTCAGGGTTCACGCCAATTTGGCCGGCGAGCCCGAGCCGATAGGCGCGGCCCGCCACCAACCACTGGTCCAGAAGATGATGGGTCAGCCATTCGCGCAGCCGCACCTTCAGCATCTCCTGCATCCAGGTCTGCGCAACGACGAAGGCAAGCAGCACCCCGACGATACCGAGGAACGTGACGAGCTGGCCGGCAAAGACGCTCACCTCGCGCTGGCCTAGCGCGTCGAAGAACTTTCCCTGCCATGCGTTCAGGCGTACCTGCCCGACCATATTGCCGAACAGGACCACGGCGACGCCGACGGTCAGTAATACGATCTTGCGCCGGCGCGAGGACTGCCAGAGCGCGCGCAGCAAAGCGGCGCACTCCGCGCGCGCGCGCCTCGGCGTATCGGCAACGGCCAGCGAATGAGCGATCGGCTGATCTGGTTCGGGCGGCGTCGGGCGCGCCTGCAACGGCACGTCCTGCCGCGCGAGCGCGATGACGTGCAAGGACTTCGCCGCCCGGCGCGCGTCCACATATTCGCGCTTCAACCTGTGGCGGGCAGTAAGCCCGCTTAGCACCCGCCCACGACACCCCAACGCGGCCACCCTCTTTCCACGGAATGACACAGATCGGCCACTGGCCCAAGCCATATAAGGATGCCTAGACGCGATGTCCTGTGATCGTTGCCGCATAGACCCAGCAAAGATCATGGGAAGTTGCGCCTCGCACTAGGAAGATCGGCAGCGCGGTGGCAGCGGACGATCACGGGTGCG
The DNA here is from genome assembly GCA_963817535.1 of uncultured Alphaproteobacteria bacterium. Taxonomy (GTDB): domain Bacteria; phylum Pseudomonadota; class Alphaproteobacteria; order MPNO01; family DASWLB01; genus CAWGHZ01. The sequence goes on along the minus strand of CAWFOW010000011.1, from coordinate 31,617 downwards.
CACCTCCACGATACGGTAGTTCGGCGCATGCCAACCGAATCCGATGCACTCGGCGCCTGGATCGAACACCAGGCGCGCGTCAGCGAGAGCCGCATGGAGCGGGCAATCTCGGCGAGCGATCTGACCCGCCGGCGCGAGGCGTTCGGCCAGGTCGTGACGCCGGCGCGCGGCTCGGTGCTGGCCTCGACGGACTTCGGCGACTGGGATCCCGAGCCCGACTATTTCTTCCATTGGCTACGCGACTCCGCGGTCGTGATGCGCGCCGTCGCCGGTCTGATGGAGGACGCGGTCGGCCCCATCGTGCGCGAGCACTGGGATCGCCACTTCGCGGATTTCGTCCATTTCAGCCTCGGCCTCGCCCGGCTCGACGGAGCGGCGTTTCTGGCCGAGAGCATGCATCGCGCCGCCACGCAACCCGATCACCGCAAATTCCTGCGTGCCGATACCGAGATCCGTGGGCTCACGGGCGACGCCCTCCTCGCCGAGCCGCGTTTCAACCCGGACGGGACGATCGACGTGCAGCGCTGGTCGCGGTCGCAATATGACGGGCCTGCGCTTCGCGCGCTCGCATGCCTTCGCTATCTCGCGGCCGGCGGCACGCCGACGGAAGAAGTGAGGCGCCTGCTGCGTCTCGACCTGGGGTTCACGCTGCGTCACGCGGACGGCCCTTGTATCGGGCCGTGGGAAGAGGAGCCGGTCGGGCACCATTACTACGTCGCGCTGGTGCAGCTCGGCGCGCTGGTGCATGGACACGCCTGGAGCGACGCCCCGCCCGACGCATGGCGGGCGACGGAGGATCGGCTGCGCGCGGGGCTTGCGCGGCACTGGTCCGAAGCTGCTGGCGTCTATGCCGCGATCCGCGACGATCCAGCCGACTCGGCCGACGCGCTCGTCGACGCCGCGCAGTTCGTCGCGGTGGTGGATGCGGCTCTGCCGGGCGGCGAACACAGCGCACTCGATCCGCGCGTGCATGCGACTGCGGACAAGATCGAGGCTCTGTTCGCGCGAACCTTGCCGATCAACCGAGACCTGCCACCAGATCGTGCCCCTTCGCTGGGTCGCTGGCGCGACGACCGCTATTTCGGGGGCGGGGCCTGGTACCCGACGACCCTCGCCGCGGCTGCGCTTTATTTCCAGCGGGCGCTCAGTGGCGGGCCGGAGGCTCCCGCCATGCTGGCGCACGGCGACCGGTTCATGGCAACGGTCCGTGCCCTCACTCCGCCGGACGGGGCACTTGGCGAACAGGTCGATCGCGCGACCGGCCAGCCGAGTTCGGCGCGAAACCTGAGCTGGAGCTACGCCGCCTTTCTCGAAGCCGCACGGCTGCGCACGCGGGCGCGGGCACATCTCGGAATCCGATAGCTACGCGCTGGGCGCGGCGAGGTGCGGGCTATCGAAACCGAGCCGCCGCAGCCCGTCTCGAACCTCGGGACAGGCCATGAACAGGTCCCACAACAGGCCCGAGCGGTGGTTCTCGATCATGACGACGATGGGTCCCTGATCGATGGCGAGGTTGCCCTCGGCGATCCAGCCGCGCGGCGGGCTGAACGCGTCGACAAAGCCGTGGCGCCGCCACAGCCCGCCGTCCAGCACCGTGAAGAAGTGCCGCAGCGCCTCCATCGACTCCGTAGGCGCATAGGGCATGGCGGAGAGCGACGCGGTCGGCGCGACCACGCCACGGTCGTTCATCGGGCAAAACGCCGCGTAGCCAGAGTTGCCGTCGCAGGCCGTGAGGCCCCAGCAGGCGGGTCCGTACCCAGCGTGTCGACGCGGGTTGGCGAGGCAATGCGCGCGGTTGATACGCGTGTGCGCCAGGTTCTGCTGCCAGTAGTCGGCGTAGCGGTCGCGCAGCCCGCGCGGATCGAGGCCCAGGAAGGAATAGTGCGAAAAGAACAGCGGGCCGCCGCCGGGCGGGCCCAGCGGCAGTTCAATGTCGTAATAGGTGCCGCCGTTGCGGAAGTGCGGGCTCGCTGTCCAGCCGCGATGATAGGTCTCCGGCGGAACCGGGTGCGTCGGCGACGAGGCGGCGAGAACATAGGTGACCAGGCACTCATTCCAGCCGGCGATGAGATGGTTCATCGCCCAGCCGTGGCGGGGGCTCCAGTGCCAGTTGAGCCCGTCGCGCCCGGCGCGCAAGTGCCAGTCCCACTCCGCCGCACGCCACAAGCGGTCGATGTCCGCGCGCAGGCGCGTCGCATCGGGCGCGGCGCTCGCGAAAAACGCCCGCGCCGTCAGTAGGCCCATCATCAGGAACGCGGTCTCGACGAGGTCGCCGCCGTCGTCGCGTGCGGAAAAGGGGATGGTCTTGCCGGTCGCACCATGCAGGAAGTGGGGATAGACGCCATGATAGCTGTCGGCGTGATCGAGGAAATCAACGATCGAGCGGATCCGCTCGTAGACCTTTTCGCGCGGCAGAAATCCGCGGGCCGCGCCGGCCAGCATCGCCATCACCCCGAACCCGGTGCCGCCGCTCGTAACCGTGTCGAGATAATTGTAGCCGGCGACGGAATTGCTGCGCTCCCGAGCCATGCCGCTGGCCGGATGGCCGAACTCCCAGAAATAGTCGAGCGTCCGGCGCTGCACGAGGTCGAGCAATGCGTCATCGGCCATGTGCGCGGCGTCTTCCGGCCTGAAGTAGCCGGTCATGCTCATCGGCGCCAGACGACGCGGGCGGCGGCGAGCTGGGCGGAGCTCGCTCCCACCTCTATGACGAATTCACCGGGCTCCCACACCTCGTCCGGCGCGCCGAGCCGGTCGGCGCGAACGAAGCGTAGCTCGGCCACTGTTATGCGGAAGCTCACGCGCCGTGCCTCGCCGGGCGCGAGGGCGATCTTGCGAAAGCCCTTGAGCTCGCGCACCGGTCGCGATCGGCTCGCCACCGGATCGCCGACATAGAGCTGGACGGTCTCCGCGCCAGCCATTGCGCCCATGTTGCGGATCGTCACCGCCGCTTCGACCGCATCGTCCGCGCCGGCAAGCTCGGTCTTGTCAAGGGTGACGGGGCCGTATTCGAATGCGCTGTAGCCAAGGCCGTGGCCGAACGGATAGAGCGGCGTGTGCGGACCTTCCAGCCGGCACGCCGTGGTGAATTTGCGGAACACGCGGCGGCCCGCCGCGTCGCGCTCGGCGTCGCCCGCGATGTCGATTCCGACTCCCCCGATCGGCCGTCCGGTCGGGGCTTCCGCGTAGTGGATCGGGCATTGCCCCACGCCGCGCGGGAAGCTCATGGCGAGCTTGCCCGACGGGTTCGCGCCGCCAAACAACAGGTCGGCGATCGCGTTGCCCGCCTCAGTTCCCCCGAACCAGGTTTGCAGGATGGCGTCGGCGTTCCGATCCTCCCATTCGAGCGCGAGCGGCCGCCCGCTCATGATGACCAGCACCAGCGGCTTCCCGGTCTCGCGCAGGGCACGTAGCAGGTGCGGCTGGCTGCCGGGCAGGCCGAGGGCACTCCGCGTCGCGGACTCGCCGGAATGCTCCTTGGCCTCGCCGACGCAGGCGACGACGACATCGGACGCACGCGCGGCGGCCACCGCCTCGGCGATCAGCGCGTCCGGCGGGCGCGTGTCGATCGCCGCCGTTTCGCCGAACACGTCGAGCCGCGCCGCGATGTTGCGATCATCGACGATGTCGGCGCCCTTCGCGTGCAGCACGCGGCGTCGCCCGCCGGCCAACGACCGAATGCCCTCCAGGACGGTGACGCTGTCCTCGGCGCACGCGGCGACCGCCCAGGTGCCCTGCATGTTGGCCCGGCTGTCGGCAAGGGGACCGACAAGCGCGATCGTGCCGCCGTCCCGGCCGAGCGGCAGGACCCCGGCGTTCTTCAGGAGCACGCACGACTTCGCCGCTGCCTCGCGCGCCAGGCAGCGGGTGGCGGCGGCGGGTGCGACGGTGCTCCGGGTCGTTTCGTCGAGGCCGCGGAAGGGATTCTCGAACAATCCGAGGCGCTGCTTCGTCCTTAGAACGCGCCGGCAGGCGGCATCGATCTCCGCTTCCGAAATACGGTCCTCCGCGACCAGCCCGGGCAGGTGGTGCAAATATGCCTCGCTCACCAGATCGATATCGACTCCCGCGGCGAAGGCGAGGAACGCCGCCTCCTTGGCGTCGGACGCGACGCCGTGGTTCACCAGCTCGGGAATGGCGGTGTAGTCGGAGACCACCAGCCCGTCGAAGCTCCATCGTTCGCGCAGCACGTCGCGCAACAGCTCGCGATTTGCGGTGCACGGGATGCCGGCGAGGTCATGGAACCCGACCATGATGGCGCCGACGCCCGCCGCCACCGCGGCGCGGAATGGCGGCAGGACGACGTTGTGCAGGCGATAGGGGCTCGCATCGACGGCATTGTAGTCGCGGCCCGCCTCGACGAACCCGTATCCGGCAAAATGCTTGGCGCAGGCCATGACGGTATCCGGCCGGGTCAAGTCGTTCCCCTGGAACCCCTCGACCATGGCGCGCGCGAACGCGGCGCCGAGTGTCGGGTCCTCGCCCGGGCTTTCGGCACACCGCCCCCAGCGCGCGTCGCGCGCGACATCCAGCATCGGCGCCCAGGCGAGGTGAACTCCGGCAGCGGCGGCCTCGATGGCGGCCGCGCGCGCGGTGCGGCGCACCAGCTCGGGCTCCCATGCGCAGGCGATTCCGAGTGGCAAGGGAAAGATCGTGCGATGGCCGTGAATGACGTCGAGGGTGAACAGCAGCGGTATGCCGTGCGGCGATTCCGTGACGGCGATGCGCTGAAGCTCGATGAGCCGGTCGGGCGCAACGCCGGCCGCGAGGCTTCCCACCTCGCCGCGCCGGATGCGGCCCTCGATGTCGGAAACGCCGGCCGCCGCGCCGGTGAGGTCCTCTCGGTCGGCTTTGGGATGATTGAGCTGGCCGACCTTGTCGGCCACGCTCATCTTCCGCAAAAGCTCTTCGACCAGATCGGCCACGATTCTCCCGCTTCACGCGCGTGTCTGCGCCGCGGCAGCAAACAAGTCATAGTGAGCGTGCCGTAACTCGCGATGCGTGACAACTCCGTGTTCTCCGTGGAAACGGTGCGCAGAATGTTTGGTGCGACGCGTGAATCGCGCCTCAATCCACTTCATTCCAAGGATCCGTGCGTTCCGGGCTAGCGAAAGCGCGCGGGGACAGACCTAACCGCCTCGGAGTGGATCAGACGTCGGTCCGCATCGCTCAGAGGTCCCGCGGGCCCTCGTCCGTGGCGCGCTCGCCACGCCGCAAGGGATTTTCGCGTCAAGGGTCCGAGCACGCCATCGATCGGGCCGACGTCGTAGCCCAGGAGCGCAAGGTCGGATTGGAGCGCGCGAATTGCCGCCTTGGAGCCTGTGGGGTGCGGGGCGGCGGTTGTTACCATCCGGGTCGGTTTGGGCTTTGGTCTGGGCGGCGCAGGCGAGAGCATTGCGACCGGTTGCGGCGGCTCCGGTGGGGACGCCGCCCGCATTACCGGCGCATCCTGCTTCGTAGAGCCAATTGCGAGCGACACCTCCGCCTTTGCCACCGGTGACGGACGGCTGGTCCACCAGATCGTGGCAATGCTTCCCGCCAGCAACAATCCAAAAAGCGCAACCCCGATCGGACGGCGCGCCGGTGGAAGCCTGACATGGTCGTGCGACGCGACACCGGACGACGCGATTCTCCTGAGCGGCCCGGTAGGCGAGGACCCTGTAGGAGTGGAAACAAACCCTATGGCCGCGTCCTCTTCAAGTTCGGGGAGCTCGCGGATAAGGGGTTGAAGATACGAGTCGTCGAGCGCCTCGGGTTGCGGCGGCTCGGCATAGAGGGGATACGGCACTTGCCTATCGGCTTCGGCGAAGCGTTCCACGGCGGCGGAAAGGAAGTCCGCGGTGCTCTGCAAGAATGTAAGGTCGTCCTGATCGAATTGCCGGTCTTCGCAAGAAGAGACCTCTAGAATGCCCCACGGCTTCGACCGGCCCTTAATCACAACGTCGACGACGCTGTGTACCCCGAACTGTCGTAGCCGTTCAGGCACCCCGAATTGACCGTTGCCGGCGGTGTCGCCCGATATAACCGGTACGGATGTCAATAGAGCGTGACGGATCGGCGAACCTTCGTCGTCTTCCACCTCACGGTTTTCGATTGCCTCGGGCGTCAGCCCGGCGGCCGATCTCAGAAGCATCCCTCTCCCGCCTGGCAGCAATTCCAGAAGCTGAACGAAATCGCCCTCGGTTGCCTCAGCGATCAGCTCGGGTGCGGCGTCCAACACGTCATCGAGATCGTCGGCTTTCAGCGCACATTCGCTGAACTGGAAGAGCATCGCACGCTGGAGACGCAGCTGGTCGGAGTTGTGATCTGGGGGAAACATGGCTGCGATTGCCATTCTTAATCCCTCGATCCTTCAGGAGGAATGGATCCTCTCCCCACGCGTAGCGGACCCACGACGGGTTCCTTGCCTCACGATGGGAACGGTCGAACGAGGCGCAGGTTCCATGCTCAGGGCCAAATGTCCTCGCGCTGGAGAGGCTCATCGCAAGGCGATGATAGCGCGTCGCAGATGGTTCTTAAGCCGCAGCAATGCTTGGCGCGGCTCGGCGAGCGTCATGGCGCGGCCTTCTATGCAAGCGGGATGCCCGCCTTCGCGAGTGAGGCCGCGAGCTGTTCCGGCCCGTAAGGCTTGGGCAGGAACGACACCTTGGGATCGGCCGCGAGCTCCGGCCGGACCGGGTTCGCGCCCGCGCCACTCGCCACGACCACAGAAAGATCGGGCCAGCCCTTGCGCAACTCGACGACGATCTCATCCCCCTCGTTGTCGGGCAGGCCCAGATCCACCAAGATAACAGCGATTTCGTGCCCGCGCAGGCGGAGCATCGACTTCGCCTCGGCGGCGGTGCCGGCCTCGAACGGCACGCAGCCCATCTCCTCGATCAGCGCGACGGCGGGCATGCGCAACAGCATCTCGTCCTCGACCACCAGAACGCCGAGACGCGCGGTGCGGAGCGCGTCGGCGACCGCGGCCGAGAGTTCGGCGAACGTGAACGGCTTGGTTACCAACCGGACGCCGGGGTCGAGCCTGCCGTCGTGCACGATGGCGTTTCGCGCGTAACCTGTCGTATAGAGCACCTTAAGGCCGGGGTGGCGGCGTGTTGCCTCGTCGGCAAGCTGACGGCCATTCATCCCGCCCGGTAGCCCCACGTCGGTGAACAGGAGCGCAACCTCCGGGTGGCGCTCGAGGCATGATATGGCACAGCGGCGCCGCCGGTACGGCGTCCAGAATCACAACTTCCACCGGGTGCGAGCCCGCCTGTGCGCCGGCGGCGGCGCGCGCGACGAGCTTGCCAAACGTGTCATCGCCGAGGACGCATATGCGGAGCGGGCTCCGCTCTCCCTCGAATGCCCCCGCGGGCCACCGCACGAACGGTGCAAATTTGGAAACGAAGGTCGCCTTCACCGCGCCGGCGATACCGTCGTCCTGTGCCCAACCTGGAGCGCCGGCTAACGTCGCCGCGCAGATGAGCGCCGTGACGATCAGGCGAGCGAGCGCCATGGTCGGCGCCAGGCGCATTAGAACTTCACGCGCGCGCCGAAATAGACGGATCGGGGTATGTCGCCTCGCGCCCCCGGAGCGCCGGTTTCCGCGTGCTGCGGTTCAACCAGGTTGCGGCCCGCAACCATCAGCTCGACACGGTCGGTCACGTGCCAGGCGACCCTGGCGTCGAGCCCTACATAGTTGGGTATTGCTGGGGAGGGGCAGATTGCCGATTTTGCGCAGCTCCACGTCAAACTCGACGTTGTCGGTGATGTCGAGGTTCGAGCGCAGGAAAATCTGGTATTCCGGATCGTTACCCTGGTGCTGGTCGAGCGCGATCGTGGTGGCGAGCGAGCCGAGCGACAGGCGCTTGCGCAACAGGTTGACGCCCGCCATCAGCCGCCAGTTCGGCGTCACGCGGTACGCGCCCCACGCCTCCACACCCGCCGTGAAGCCGGTCTGGTCGTTCCCGAAGCGGATGTTGCCGGTCGTGGGATCGGTTGCGATGATCCGCAAATCGTCATAGTCGTGATAATAGAAGGTAACCGAGACGGTTGACCGGTCGTCTGGCTGGCCACGATAGCCCAGCTCGTATGCGTAGAGCTTTTCGGAATCGAAGTCCGGCGACGGGCCGAACGTTACCGACGGCGGCAAGAGGACGACGGTCGACTGCAATTCGGTCGAAGCGGCTCGGCGTGCGCACCGCGCGCGAAACGGCACCCCACAGGAAATGCCCGTCCGCCATCTTCCAGCCCAGCCGGGCGCTGGGCAGGGCTTCGAATCCGGAAAGGCTCGAATACTCGATCTTGGTGCCGAAGGTGAAATCGAGATCTGGCGTGATCGCGACCGTGTCCTCAGCGAACAGGTTGGCGACGTGGATCGTCTCCGCTGTCGGATCCAGTACGAAGATTGTCGTGTTAGAGAACGAGCTCCGGTCGTGGCGGTAGCCTGCGCCCCAACCGGGCCGCAGCGGTGCACGGACTCTCGTCGAGCTGACCACTCCACATTGGACTCCGGCCTCTCACTGGTCGGCATCGCCCTCCGTTCCGGCGCGCCAACGGAGGTCCGCTCGTGGTCGGACAGGAACTCTAGGCAAGTTGCGGAAAGAGGGCCAGCGCATTGGTGCGGTCGATCTTATCCGACGACCGTCGATACTCATCGACGCTACCTAATTCCGTCAGAGCGCGCCCGACGACATCTTTCGTCGCATAGGGCCAGTCGCTGCCGAATAGAAGCCGCTCGACGCCGGCAAAATCCGACAGGGCATGTAGCGTGGCGGCAGACGGGGACAATGCGACATCGAACCAGAAGTCCTTCAGGCCTGAGAGAATGATTTCAGGGCTCATAGAGCTCAAACGCCGATCGATTAGAGGTGCAACCGAAAGCCTCCAGCCAATGTACGGGATCACTCCTCCACCATGCGCGAGGATGATCTTGAGATTGCGATTTCTTGCCAGAGTGCCCGACATGACCATGTTGGTCGCGGCTCGAGTTGTGTCGAATAGAAACTCAAGCATGAAATGAGGTAGATTCAATGGCACATTCTTCGTTGAAGGATGGCTCGTCGGATGAACGAATACAACCGCACGCAATCTATCGAGATGCTCGAAGATGGGATCGAACTTCGGATCTCCCAAATAAACACCTTGGTAACTGGCAAAAAGACACACGCCTTCGAATTTGAGGACGTCGAGGCAGTAGTCGATCTCCTTAAGGGCAGCGGATGTATCTTGCATGGGTATCAGGCCGAAGGCTCCGAATTGGCCGGGAAATTTTTGTCGAAGTTCTGCGGCATACTCATTGCATCTACGAGCCAGCGCGGCACCCGCTGCAGCGGGGGCAAATTGCACCCCCGGCTGCGAGATCGATGTCAACGCGACCTGGATTCCGCTGCTGTCCATGATCTCGAGCGCGAGATCCGGGCTGTATGCAGGATAGCGACCGATCGCAGGCGCCGCACCTGCGTCATAAGCTGCATCCACATAAAACTGCGGAATTATGTGAAAGTGGACGTCGATACGGTTTGGCATGTTCGAAACCGAGTTGTCCGAATTGTACGCTGAATTGTCCGCGAAATTCTCTACACGCCAGCGTCTTCTGAGAAGCGCTGGTGACTGCATACGACTTTGGACCGGTCTGTAGGCCCGTTCAACGGCGGGCCCAGCCTAAACCTTGTCATACCCAGCCTCAGGTTAGGATCATCCTCGAGCTTGACCGGGTCCTCGCACTGGGCGCTGGCAAATTGTGTGTCGCTACGCCAACATGGCGGCTGCTCCGGGGACGTGACGTCCGCTCGGACTACTTGTTGAGCCGCGCCGCGGCCTCCTTGACCAGGCTGAAATCGGAATAGTTCTTCATCTCAACCGACTTCGGGATGACGTGGAGCCGGGCCGCGTCGTCGACGTTCGATTGCAGCGCCTTCATGTCCACCAGCCCGTCCGGATCGCGATAGAAATCACCTTTCGAAAACAGCCAGCCCTTGAATACCGCTGCCGGGATATGAGTGAACTTCGTCGCTATGGCGGTTGCCTGCTCGATGTTCTTGGGATCCTCGAACCATCGGGTCGCACGGATATAGTCCTCGAGGAAGTCGACCAGGGCCGCGCGATGCGCCTCGATGTACCCGGTGCGCGCGGTCAGGAAGGACAGCAACGACGGGCCGAACGCGTCGCGCATCTCGAATAGCGGCCGCGCCATCGCGTGGAACTTCGGGTTGTTGGTAAAACCGGTCGGCGGCATGGCCAAATCGACCTTTTTGTCGTTCAGGGCTGCCGCCATGGTGGGGAATGGTACTTCGACGATATGGACATCGTTCGCCGGGTCGAGCCCATGCTTTTGCAGCATGATCTTCAGCGCCATCTCGGTGCCCGTGCCAAACCCGTTGACGCTGAGCGTCTTGCCTTTCAGCTCCTCCACGCGCGTGATGCCCAAATCCTTGCGGACCCAGTAGGTCGCCGAGTAGTAGTCGGGATGCCCGTCCTCGATGTCGCTGGCGATGATGCGAATGTCGTCGAGATGGGCATTCAGGATCGCGAGCGGCGTTGACGAATAGTTGAGCGCCGCAATGTCGATCTGGCCTGCCGCGATCGCGGTGATCTGCTGCGACGACGCGCCGATGCGGGTGATTTCCAGGGTGTAGCTCTTGCCCTCGTGGCGAGCGGCCCCAGGGGCGAGCAGCATCATGGGCAGGATCTCGGCGGGCGCCACCACGTACGCGGCGCGGATCCTGGTCGGCGCGGCCACTCCCGGCGCGACGAGGCCGGCGGCAAGCGCGATGGCGGCGAGCACTGGGACAACGCTACGGAATGCAGATTTGGGCATCACGTTCCTCTCCCATTTGTGGCGGCTGAACGGCTTCTTATCGGTGAAGCCTACGCCCCGCCGCGCCACCTGTCACCGGCACTGTCGGCGGGTTCGCTTCCAAGTTTCTGCGACGGACCGCGCGATCCGACGGCACCCGCCGGGACGCGCGAAGGCGGTGAGCGTCCGGTCGACCTCACTAGCGACCTCGCCGCGAGCGTAACCCTCTCGGAAGGCAAATCAGGGGACCGCTCCCAGTACTGGCTTCACGTGGGCCAGCAGCAGCTCGGACTGCGCATCGAGATCGTCCGAGCAGATGCGGGCGATGATTCCGGTCATGCCGGCGCGCGCGTAGGCCGCGAGTTCGGCTGCGCATTCTTCGACCGTGCCGAAGATTGGCGTGTACATGCCTTCGAGCCGGGCGCGCGGCCGGCGGAAGAACGACTCCATCCACGCCCAACCCGCTTCGCGGGCGCGCGCGCCGTCCGAATCGATGCGAATCGCCGCGAACAGGAGGGCGGGATCAATGGGCGCGGGCCGGCCATATTCGCGGGCGAGGTCCACGATGGCGCCCCGGGTCTCGGAAAAGGCCGCGGGAGTCGGACCGGTGGACAGCCAACCGTCGGCAAGGCGCGCAACGCGTTTGAGCGCGGGTCCCGCCGTGCCGGAACCGGTGGCAAGCCAGATCGGGATGGCGGGCTTCTGGATCGGCTTGGGCAGGATGCCTTCGTCCTCGAGCCGGAAATAGCGGCCCCGGTATGTCACCTTGTCCTCGGTCCACAATCGGCGGCACAGCTCGATGGTCTCGGTGAGACGGCCCGCCTTCTCGCCGGCCGGTATGCCGCACGCCTCGAACTGGCGCGCGATGTAGGGCGCGACCGGTCCCGGGCTTGCCCCGATGCGGAGCCTCCCGTTCGAGATCACGTCGATGGTGGCGAGTGCGTGGGCAAGCGTCACCGGCTGGCGCAGCGACATCAGGAGCGGCACGGTCCCGATTCCGGCCGTCTTGGTTGCCATGGCGAGTGCCGCCATCAGGGTCAGGCAATCGCCCCGCGCGCGCTCGAGCGTGGTGATACTGTCGCCCAGCCAGATGTCGTCATACCCGGCGCGTTCGGCGTCGGCCGCCTGCTTCCACAGCTCGCCGAAATCTGCGCGCTGGCCATCTCGGATCAGATGGCGCGTATGCAGCAGCAGCCCGTAGGTGATACCCGCCGCCACGTCACGGCCCACGATAGGGGAATTCGGTCGGGCGGTACTCGTCGTCCGTCGCCGCGGCGGTGACGTAGCCGCCGTCGCAATACACGATCGAGCCGGTCACCCAGATGGAATCGGGCGTGGCGAGGAAAATCGCCGGTCCGACGATGTCGTCTTCACGCCCGAGCCGCCCCATGGGAAGCCGGCGCAGACGTTCGTTCTTGGCCGCCTCGCTGTAGGGGGTCGAGTCTGTGGCACCGCGGGCGAGCGCCGTGCAGTTGATGCCGTACGGCCCGAGCGCCTGGGCCATCGCCGCGGTCAGCGCATTGACGCCACCGCGCGCCGAGCCCCACGGAACCGCCTGGCCGGAACCGAGCGCGCCCACGATCGAGGTAACGTTGATGATCTTCCCACCCTGGCCGCGCCTCGCCATCTCTTTGCCGAACGCCTGGCAGGTCAGGAAATAGGCCTTGAGGCCGCGGTCCAGCGCCTTGTCCCAGTCCTGCTCGCGGCACTCGAAAATCTTGCCGTGCCAGCCGCCGGAGGTAGTGTTCACCAAAATGTCGACCGCGCCGCCGAGCTTCCCCAGTGCGTCCTTAACCATCTCGGCGACCGCCGCGCCCTGCGTCACGTCGTAGAGCCCGGTATGGACTGTGCCGCCCGCCGCGCTCACCTGGCCCGCCACACGGGAAAGCCTGGCCTCGTTCTCGGCGAAGTCGTGCAGGTAGAGCCGCGCGCCCTCGCGCGCGTAGCCAAGCGCGATCGCCTTGCCGAACTCGGTGCCCGCTCCGGTGATCACCGCGGTCTTGTTTTCGAGTCTCACTGTCGTTCCTCCGTATTTCGTTCGGGCACTCTGCGCGGAAACGCGTGCCCAAGTCCAGCGGGGCCTGCGATTGACCCGAAAGCGCTTCGGGCGCTAAGGTTTGTCCGCATTCACAAGAACGATCAGGGAGGAAACGATGCGGTCGCGCAACGCCACCATCGCAATCATCGCCGCGGGAATGACCGTCGCCGCCGCTGGCACAGCGGTCGCCGCGGACAAAATCACGATGACGTTCGCGGCCAACTCATCGATCTATGCGCCGTACTTCAACGCCATCGAGCAGGGCTACTTCAAGGACGAGGGCATAGAGATTGAGATCGTGAAGGCGGGCGGCGGCGTCGCCACGCCCGGCCTGATCTCCGGCAAGGTCGATTTCTCGACATCGGCGTCTTCGGCGGTGAGCGCGATGCTGAGGGGCGCGGCCCTCAAGGTCATCTACACGGCCGCGGACCGGCCGTCCTTCGAGCTCCTGACGACATCGGACCAGTACAAGACTCTTCAGAGCCTGAAAGACAAGCAGGTCGGCATCCAGACGCGCGGCGACACGTTCGAGATTTGGCTGCGGCTGATTCTGCGTTCTGCGGGAATGCGCGGCGACGACATCGGCTACACCCCTCTCGGCTATGGCAGCGGCGCGCGTGTTGCGGTCGTCAAGACGGGCTCGCTGCCCGCGGTCGTACTCTCGACACTTGATGTGGCGGCGATGAAGGCCGCTGGGGTCACCGTGCGCGGCCACATGCTCGTGGACGGGATGGAGTCAGACATCCGAATGATGTTCAACGGCATCGCCACCAGCGACGCGCTGATCAAGAAGAACCCCGACCTGGTCCTGCGTGTCGCGCGCGCGACGCTGAAGGGCATGCGCTTCATGAGGGCCTTCCGCGACGCGACCATCGCGAACGTCTCGAAGTACAACAAGCAGACGGCCGAGGCGACGGGCGTGGACTATGACGACGCCGTCCGCACGCTCACCAAGGACGGAACGATATCCAAGTCCGTGCAGGAGGCCGAAACGACCATCCGCGCGCAGCTCATCAAGCTGCCTCAGGACAAGATCCCGCCCCTCTCGAAGCTGTTCGACTTCAGCTTCATGCAGAAGGCGGCGGCCGATCTCGACGCCAAGGGTTGGACGCCCACGAAATAGGATCGGCAGTGCGCGGCACGCACTGCCATATCGGAGGAGCTTAAAATGACCGACATCCGTGAATTCATGACCGGCTGGTTCGACCCCAGCCGCCCGCATATGAGCGCCTGGTCGAAGCGCCAAAAGGAAGGGCTGCGGGGAACCGCCACGGGCAAGCGATATGTACCAGGCTTCCGACCCTTCGACATGCTGTCCGAGCCGAACCAGTCTCTCGTTATCTTCGAGAACGAGGACCAGCGCATCGGTGTCGAGTACGTCACAGGCACGCGGCCGCATTTCGAGCGCAACATCGACTTCGACCTGCTGTTCTTCCAATTCTCCGGTCGCTCGCATATGGAGACGGAGTTCGGCATCTACGAGGTCAAGCCCGGCGAGATGTTCCATATCCCGGCCGGCATCGCGCACCGGTCGAGCGGCACGTCCGACTGCGCGCGCATGTTCGCCCGGTTGCACGAGCCGCTCGACATGATCATCCAGCCGAGCGCGCAGGTCGGCCGCGTCGAGTACGAGGTCGTCCGCCACGGCGGGCCCGAGTGGGCGAAGAAGCCGGTCGAGATCAAGCCGCCGAAGGGCGAAGTGATCGAGAAGATGATCCAGTGGCGCGATACGCCCGACTACTACACCACGGTCCGGCGCGACTACGACGTTCTGGTGGGCGCCTCCAGCAAGAAGCGCGACGAGATGGAAAGCGGCATCACCCACATCCGCACGTTCGACTTCTTCACCGAGATCACCGGCCGCCGCGGCCCCGGCCCGAAGCTCTGCGAGTCGAAATGCTTCCTGGCCGAGTGCTACAACACCGACGGTGAGCAGTTCGCGTTCCACCGCGCGCTCAGGAGCGAGGAGTTCGGACTGCAGTTCCGCGGCAACGCGATCAACATGTCCGAGTTCGAGGAAGGGCTGAAGATGGCGCCGGGAGACCTGTCGCTCGTCCCGCTCGGCATTGCCCACAGCGTGATCTGCGAGAAGAACTTCCTGCGCACCGTGTGGTATTCCAAGCTGCCGTGGGAGGTGAAGATCGACCCCAGCAACCACGCCTTCGAGAGCACGTTCGAGGTGAAGACGACCGTGGTCGAAGAGCCCGGCTGGTGGGCGTCGGCCGCGGAGTAAGCGGCCCGACGACCGTTACGTGACCGCCCGCGCGCCCTAGCGGCGCGCGGGCCATTTTTTCCGGAGCCCGCATGGCCGAACGTGTCGAGATCCCCCGCCTGAGTGTCGCCGAGCGCGACCGCCGCTACGCCCTCGTCCGCGCCGAGATGGACCGGCAGCGGCTGGACGCTCTGATCCTTCCGGCGAACGTAAGCCGCTGGGAACAGATGATGGCGGATTCCCGCTACATCACCACGATCGGCGGGTTCGGCACCGAGACCCTGACTGTCTTCCCGCGCGAAGGCGCGGTCACGGCCTATG
The DNA here is from genome assembly GCA_963817535.1 of uncultured Alphaproteobacteria bacterium. Taxonomy (GTDB): domain Bacteria; phylum Pseudomonadota; class Alphaproteobacteria; order MPNO01; family DASWLB01; genus CAWGHZ01. The sequence goes on along the minus strand of CAWFOW010000011.1, from coordinate 16,266 downwards.
TGTTCAACCGCTCCGCGTTCTGGAAGGCCGCCCAGGATTGGGTCACCGACGTCCGTGACGGCCGCAACTACTGGGCCGACAACGTGATCGAGCGGCTGAAGGAATCCGCCCCGCCGAAGCGTGTGGGCATTTCCGGCCTCGCGGGGCTGATCCGTGCACCCGACGGCATCGTGCCGTGGACGACCGTGGAACGGCTGAAATCCGCTTTCCCGGCGACGGAGTTCGTCGATGCGACAAAGCTGATTCAGGAGATTCGGGCGGTCAAGAGCGCCGAAGAGGTTGCCCTGATGCGCAAATCGGCTGGCATCATCGAAGCGATGATCGCCGCGATGATCGAGGCAGCCACGCCCGGCGCGCGCGAACGCGAGGTGTATGCCGCCATGGTCCATACGCTCCTCGCCAACGGCGCCGAGCAGCCCTCGCTTCTGATCTTCGGTACTGGGCCCGGCGTTTCGCATGGCATGTTCGTGCCAACGGGCCGGGTCCTTGCGCGTGGCGATTTGATCGCGAACGAGATCGAGGCCCGTTATGCCGGCTATTCCGCCCAGGCCGTCGCCCCGGCGAGCCTCGGGCCCGCAAGCACGGCCTATCTCGACCTGTTCGCCGTCGCTTGCGAAGCGTTCGAGGCGGTGCGCGCGGTGATGACGCCGGGCACGCCGCTGGGCACCCTTATGGACACCTACACCAGTACGGTCGAACGCGCGGGCAAGGGCCAGTTCAAATGGGCGCACCCCATAATGCACGCCCGCGGGCTCGGCGACGAGAGTCCGGCGTTGCTCGGCGACGATGACCTCGAACGCTTCCGCCGTGTCGAACTGCAGGAAGGCATGACCTTCATCCTGAAGCCGCGGGCGCGCGGGCGCGACGGGCTGTCGGCCCAGATCGGCGACACGGTCGTGGTGACGCCGAAGGGCGGCGAGCGCCTGGGCACGCGCAAGCTGGCGCTGGCCGTGATCGACTGACCGCGCGTCCGCTGCCTAGCCGGTCTTGAGCTGCACCTTCGACATCGCCGGCGGGACGATCGCGGCGACGAACGCGGGACGCGCCTTCAGGCGCGCGTACCACGCCGCGACATGGGGCATGGCGGGCTTCGGGACGTCCATCAGATACCAGCGATAGACGTTGATACCGAGCGGGATGTCGGCCACCGTGAAGTCGTCGCCGGCGAGGTACGCGTGATCGGCAAGCGCCGCCTCGAGCGGCGCGAGCGTGGCCGCGAGCTGCGCAGTATGGAAGGCGAGCCCGGCCGCATCCAAATCAGCGCGGATGAGCGGGTGTACGTGCTCGCGCACTGTCGAAAGCTGGTAGTCCATCCAGCGTTCGACCGAGGCAGCCTTCCGACCGTCGTCCGGCCACAGCGAGCCTGTAGCGAATCTCCTGGCGAGGTAGCGGACGATCGCATTGCCTTCCCACAGGACGAACCCGTCCTCGTCGATCACCGGCACCGCGCCTGGCGCCTTGCTGGCCACATAGCGCGCGTCGTAATCCTCGGAAAACTCGCCCACGGGCCCGCAATACTCAAAGGCAAGCCCAAGCTCGCCCAGGCACCACAGGACCTTTTGAACGTTGGCAACGGATTTGCCGCCCCACAACCGGATCATGCGCTGACTCCTTCTCACCCCGATACGTATGCGAGCTCGTTGTCTGCCCGTCCAAAACAGCCGAACTGATCGTAGGACAGACTCTACGCGGCGCCAACGTCGGAGAAATTGCAAGATGCCCGTCAAGTCGTCTTTCAAGTTCGCGTTGAGCCTGCTGCTCGGCACCGAATGAATGTCTTCGCTGCGTCGGACGACCACTGGATCGTGTCGTCCTCAATGATCTTCCAAAATTTCGCCACGCATCGCGTAGATCCGTCACCGACGCCAGACTCATAGCGCCTTGGCTTGCGGCCTCCGACTCGCGCGGGAAGGCAAGTGCCCTTCAACTTATCTCGTCGGCGTGCGGCGAGGCAGTCGCCGCCAAGTATGAACCGCGCCGGGTTTGCCACTCACGCTCGCTGAACTCTGGCCCCTGCACGACGAAGCGGTACTGATCGCCGGTCGAGGTTTCGTCGACGGTAACTCCCGGCCGGGTCGCCGACATGATCGGTATCGGATATCCGCTGATCCCCTCTGCATCCAGCAGTACCTGGTAGGCGTGGCCTGTTGGTCCACCGACCGCGTAGAGCGGCGTTGCCTTGCCGCCAACCTGTTGAATGACACGCGCCACGTTGACGCCAGCGCCACCCGGATCGAGGATTGCCGGTCCTCCGCGTAACTTATGCTTGGTTTGTACCGGCTTGACCGCGACGTTTATGTCAAGCGCCGGGTTCATCGTGAGCGTGACTATCAGACTCACGATTTGACGCCTTGATTGGAGAGTGTGCCCTTTACGATGTTGCATGGTTCTCCCCGGATAAAGCAGCCGATGTTATCGCGCGTGGCATTCAGAATGCGCTGCACCGCCTCGCGCGTCTTGAAGGCGCTGTGCGGCGTAATGATCACGTTGCGCATGCGGAGGAGGATGTGGTCGGCGAGCAGCGCCTCCAGATTGTGAGCTCTTCTGACATAGGATCGCAGCAGCTCCGCTTCCTAGCGCACGGGTGGCTCTTCGGCCAATACATCGAGGCCGGCCGCACGCAACTTGCCGCTCGCCAGCGCGCGCAGCATTGCCTCGGTATCGACGACGGAGCCGCACGCCGTATTGATCAGAACGGCCCCATCCTTCATTGCCCCGAACTGTTCCGACGAGATCAGATTCTTGGTTTCCTCATTTCCTGGTACGTGCAACGAAACGACATCGGAACGCGAGAGAAGTTCGTTCATCTCGACATAGGTGAAGCCAATCTCACGAGCTGTCGTGTCACGCGGCGCGACGTCGAAGGCCAGCACCTCCATTCCAAATCCTTTGGCAATTTTCGCTGTGTGCCGACCGATGCTGCCAGTGCCGATCACACCCATGGTCTTGCCTTGGAGGTCGAACCCGTCCAGGCCCTCCAGTGAAAAGTCGCCGCGGCGGGTGCGGTCGACGGCGTGCACCATGTTGTGGCCTATCGCGAGCAGCAGCGCAAAAACGTGTTCAGCCACCGTATTGGCGCCGTAGGCCGGCACATTGGCGACCTGGATTCCCCTTTCGCGGCAAGTATCGAGGTCGATATGATCAAATCCGGTCGAGCGCGTCGCAATCAACTTCAGCCGGGAAAATTGCCCCAACACTTCGGCGGTGAGCGACGAGTGAATAAACGTGGAAACGATATCGGCATCGGCAAATTTCTCGACGTTGCTGTCGTTCAGCTGGCCATTCTCGTAAATGAGATCGTGGTCGCCTTCCAAGTCCCCGAAAGCCTGCCGCTCCCAGGGCTCGATCTCGAAAATGGCAATCTTCATCCGGCCACCTCACGAACGGCTTGACCGCCCGCTCCGTCGCCCACCTCGCGTTCGCGTTCCGCCTGCGCCACCACACGTTTCACCGCCAGAAAGCTGTCGGGACTGACCGAGATCGAATCGATCCCGTGCTCGACGAGGAAGCGCGCGAACTCGGGATGGTCGCTCGGTGCCTGGCCGCAAATGCCGGTGTGCGTGCCGCTCTTGTGCGCCTTGGCAAGCAAGTCGGCGATGGCAACGGTCACAGCTTTGTTCTGTTCGTCGAACAATGCGCTCAGTCTAGCACTGTCGCGGTCCACGCCGAGCACAAGCTGGGTCAAATCGTTCGAGCCGATGGAGAAGCCATCGAACCGCTCGGCGAATTCCTCGGCCAGGATGATATTGGAGGGGACTTCGGCCATGACGTAGACCTCAAGCCCGTTGCGGCCGCGAATGAGCCCGTTCTCAGACAGCACCTTGAGCACGCTGTCCGCCTCCTCGACGGTGCGGCAGAAGGGGATCATGACGACTATGTTGTCGAGGCCGATCTGTTCGCGCGCCAAGCGCACCGCATGGCATTCCAAATCGAATCCCTCGCGGTATCCCTCGCTGTAATACCGGCTCGCTCCGCGCCAGCCGAGCATCGGGTTTTCCTCCTTCGGCTCGAAGGCCGCGCCGCCGATCAATTGGGCATACTCGTTGGTCTTGAAGTCGCTCATGCGCACGATCACGGGATTGGGATGGTGCGCCGCGGCGATCCGGGCCATGCCGCGCGCCAACGTCTCCACGAAATACGCGGTCTTGTTCTTGTAGGCCTGGGTCAGCTCAGCAATCTGCCGGCGCGCGTCCTTGTCCTCGAGCATGACGTAGCGGACCAACGCCATCGGATGAATCTTGATGAGATTTCCGATGATGAACTCCATGCGGGCAAGCCCGACACCGTCGGTCGGCAGTTGCCACCAGCGGAATGCTGCCGAGGGATTGCCCAGGTTCACCATCACCTGTGTGCGAGTCGTCGGGATGTCCGCGATATCGATCTCGCGCACCTCGAAATCGGCGACGCCCGAATAGACATGTCCCTCGCTACCCTCGGCGCAGGACACCGTCACCTCGCCGCCCTCGTTAAGCGTCGTGGTCGCCTTTCCGGCGCCGACGATTGCGGTCAGGCCAAGCTCGCGGCTGACGATCGCGGCATGACTGGTGCGGCCGCCATGGTCGGTCACGATGGCTGATGCCTTCTTCATGATCGGCACCCAGTCGGGATCGGTCATGCCGGTGACGAGAACGGAGCCAGGCTTGAACTTGCCGATCTCCGCGGCGCTCTTGAGGCGACAGACCTTGCCGGTTGCGATCGAATCGCCGATGGCCAGCCCCGAGACCAGCGTGCGGCCCTTCTTTTTCAGCCGGTAGGTCTTGAGCGTGCCCACGTCCTTGCGCGACTGAACGGTTTCCGGACGCGCCTGTACGATTGCCAACTCGCCGGTCTCTCCGTCCTTGGCCCATTCGATGTCCATGGGCTGGCCGTAATGCGTCTCGATGGCGCAACCCCAGCGCGCGAGCTTCAGCACCTCATCGTCATCCAGCACATACGACTGGCGTTCCCTCTTGCTGGTATCGACGAGCTTCGACGTGGCCTGGCTGCCGGTCGCGTAGATCATCTTCCTATCTTTGCTGCCGAGCGTTTTTTCGATGATCGGACGCAGAGCCGGGTTATCCAGCAGCGGCTTGAAGACATGGTATTCGTCAGGCCCGACCATGCCCTGGACCACGGTTTCGCCGAGGCCCCAGGCACCGTTGATCAGAACGCTGCGGGGGAAGCCGCTCTCGGTGTCGATGGAGAACATCACGCCCGCGCCGGCCTTGTCGGAGCGGACCATCGCCTGCACCCCGACCGAAAGAGCCACCTTCATGTGTTCGAAGCGGTTGTTGATGCGATAGACAATGGCCCGGTCGGTGAACAGCGAGGCGTAGCAGCGCTTGCAGGTCTCCAGCAGTGCCCGTTCTCCGCGGACGTTCAGAAAGCTCTCCAACTGGCCGGCAAAGCTTGCTTCCGGCAGATCCTCCGCGGTCGCGCTGCTGCGCACGGCAACGCTGGTCACCTTTCGGCCGGCGCGTTCCGTCATCTCGCGATAGGCCCGCGCGATGGCTTCTTCCAAGGGGGCGGGAAACTTGGCATCGAGGATCATCTTGCGAACGGCCTTGCCGACTTTCGGCAAGTTGCTTCCACTCGTCTTCAATTCGGCGAGCTTGGCGCCGAGGCGGTCGATCAGGTCGTTGGCCTCGAGGAAATTCCAGTAGGCCGCAGCGGTCGTTGCAAAGCCGTCCGGCACATTGATCCCGGCCTCCTCGAGCTTACCGATCATCTCGCCGAGGGAGGAGTTCTTGCCGCCGACGATCGCCGTGTCCGAACGGTCCAGGTCCGAGAACCAGCGGATCAAAGGGGTCTGTTCGATCATGGCTTCGCCTCCTTTGCGGCACTCATGGTCCGGTTCTCATCGCGATCACGGTCTTCAGGCTTGATCAGCCGGAATTGGCAGACCTCGCCCGGCGCCAAGTCCCGATAGTGGCCCCGGTACGCGACCTTGATCGGGACGGAGGTAAACGAACGGCTGCCAATCCGCAGCGTGTCGTGATCGACCTCAATATCCAAAACTTGCCGCCGATAGCGGAGCCGCACCTTGATCTGGCGCAAATCGTCGGGCAGCGCGGGGTCGAAATGCAACGCACTGGCCCGCATCTCGATGCCGATATAGCAGCGCTGGATCAGGTCGATGGTCCCGGCCATCGCGCCCACATGAATGCCCTCCGGCGTGGTGCCGCCCTGGACATCGGCAATGTCGCTGTCGAGTGCGCGCCGGAAATGACGCCAGGATCGCGGCCGGTTTGAGCGCGCAAGCACCCAGGAATGGGCCACGCTGCTCAGCGTCGAGCCGTGCGACGTCCTGGCGAAATAGTAGTCGATGTTCTTGGGGATGCTCCCGGGCTCGAACGGATAGCCCAGCCGCTCGAAGATGAGATAGAGCTCATCGGCGGTGAACAGATAGAACAGCATCAGGACGTCAGCCTGTTTGGAGGCTTTGTAGCGGTTTATGTCGTTGTTCTCTGCTTCGAGGATCCGATCCAGCCGATGTATGTCGCCGTATTTCTTCCGGTAGCCTTCCCAATCGAACTCCGTAAGTTTCTCGTAACCTTCGAACTGGCTGATGATGCCGTCGTCGTGGAACGGCACGCGGAGCTTTCGGCTGATGTCGTACCATCGCTCGGTCTCGCCGAGATCCAAGCCGATGCGTTCGCACAACTGCATGCAGTGCGTCTTGGGCAGGAGTTCGAGGACATCGAAGGCGCGCGTGAGCACCCAGGAGGCCATGACATTGGTATAGGCGTTGTTGTCGATGCCGCCTTCGGCGCCGGGATGGGCCGTATGGTACTCGTCCGGTCCCATCACCCCCTTGATCTCGTAGCGATCTATCGTGGCGTTGTATGTCGCAATGCTTGCCCAGAAGCGCGCGATCTCGAGAAACAATTCGGCGCCATAGGCGTAGATAAATTCGTGGTCGTCCGTGGCCTGGTAGTACTGCCAAACGTTGTAGGCGATCGCCGAATTGATGTGCCGCTGGCGATGCGTGTTGTCGGGGTTCCAGCGTCCGGATTTCGGGTTGAGGTGGAGGTGCTGGGTTTCCTCCCGACCATTGCTGCCGCTCTGCCAGGGAAACATCGCCCCTTCGAAGCCGGCCGCGCGCGCTGCGCGCCGCGCTTCCGGCAATCGGCGATAGCGATAGTGCAGGAGCGCGCGGGTCAGCGTAGGAATGCGCAGGCTGAGGAAGGGAAAAATGAACAGTTCATCCCAGAAGATATGGCCCCGATAGGCCTCGCCGTGCCAGCCGCGCGCGGGGACGCCGACATCGAGATCGACGGTGTGCGGTGAGGCGGTTTGCAGCAGGTGGAAAATGTGAACGCGGACCTTGAGCTCGATATCCTCAGCCGTGCCGTCCGTAAGCTCGATGTCGCAATCATCCCACAGATGCCGCCAAGCGATCTCATGCGCCGCGAGCAGATCGTCGAAGACGCCGGCATGACCGAGCGTTCTTTTCGCTTCGAGCCCCGACTCGGCGATCGCCCAATCGCGCGAGGTATGAAGCGCAACGATCTTCTCGGCTCTGACTGGAGCGCCCTGCTCAATCGTGCAGGCGATCTCCTGCCAGATCTGATCCTTCAGTGTCTGCGTCTGATACTCCGCCTCAAATTCGCGACCCCCGCGGTAAAGACGGGTGCGCGCCGCCAGCGCGATCTGGATCAGGGATTGGCTGGTCTGGCAGCACAGGAAGAGGGTATCGGTTCCAAGATGATCCAGTTCGAGGACTTCGAGGTGTTGGCTGGCCAGAGCGCGGTAGCGCGCCACGCCGCTGTTGACGACGCCGCCGTCGAGGCCCGAGCGGACCGTGAGGCGTCCCGACCAGTCCTCGGCGGTCAATTCAACCGCAAGGCCGGCAAGATGCTGATCGGCCATGCTGACGAGACGGCGCTCGCGCCATCGCGTGGTGCGGCCCGCCTCGTCCCGGAACCTGATATCGCGATCGAGCACGCCTCGCCTGAGATCGAGCGCCTGACGGAATGACAGAATCTCGACATCGTCGATCCAAAACCAGGCGCCGTCGTCGACGCGAAACGTCAGCGGCAGCCAGTTCGGCATGTTGACGAGGTCTTCGTTCTCGACATTGCGGCCAGCAACCTCGCTTGTCAGCCGGTTATAACCGCCGGCGAGATAGGTGCCCGGATAGTGGATGTCATCGGCTGACGTATCGGGACTTGCTCCCCGCGTCGCGAAATGCCCGTTGCCGAGCGTGCATAGCGCTTCGCGTAATCCCTCCTGCTCGGGCCGGTAGCCCTCATAGACCAGCGACCAGTCGTGCGGCTCAGGCCTCATCGCCCCGCCTCCTTCGATCTGGCACCTCGGCGGTCGTCGCGGCGAGCCATTCGATCAGACGCTTCACTTCGCCCGTATCTGCTACCGCGTAATCCGCCGCTGTTCGACGCGACTCATAATCGCGCACGACGATCGTGAGACCGATCCCCGCAAGCGCCCGAAATGCGTCTTCGTCGGTGATGTCGTCCCCCGCGTAGATCGGGAGGAGCTCTGGGTCATCACGCTTGAAACGCTCCAGAAGCCAGAGCACCGCGCGGCCCTTGTGCCAGTCGAGATTCGGCTGAATGCGGAAGAGTTTCTTGCCATGCCCTTTCTGGAGCCCGCCGCATGCGGAGAGTACCTCGTCGACAACAGCTTCTATCCGAGGCACGTCCTCGTCCGCGGCCCGGCGGTAGTGAACGGCGATGGAGAACCGCTTGCGTTCGACCGAGTGGCCGGCGATCTCGGACAATTCTTCGCGCAAGCGGCTTTCCGCCTCATCGATCTCGGGCAGAGAATTCGACGCCACGCTCCAGACGTTCGCTCAACTCATCCGGGCCGGCGATTTCGAAGCCGTGACTTCCCGCAACGAACACCGTGTCGATCTTGACCAACTGCTGGATCATTTGAAGGTCCCGACCACTGATGATCGCCACCTTGCAAGTGTCGGCAAGCTCGGCAACCGCATCACGCATATCGCCGGCCAGAAAGGCCTTGGTGTGGTCCTCGACGATGGGTGTGAGCGTGCCGTCATAGTCGAGGAAGACCGCCAGCGAGCGGCCCGACAGGCGCGCGCGCACCTCCTCCTCGCAATCCCAGACGGTCGGCAAACCGTCGGTCGTCTTGACGGCGATGTGGCGATCCTTGCCGACGACCAATTCGCTCAAATCGCCAACGACGATGTGCGCCCCCGACTCTTTCAAAGCATCGCCATAGCCTCCGCGGTCGACGCCGATCACGAGGGCGAAGCCTCCGCGCGCCCCCGCCTCGACGCCAGCGATGGCGTCCTCGACGATCGCGGCATCCTCGGGCTTGACGCCGAGCCGTGAGGCCGTCTCGTGGAGCATCGCCGGGTCCGGTTTGCCGCGCAGGTTGAGTTCCGCCAAATCCTTGCCGTCGACCTTGGCGTCGAACAGGTCGAGCACGCCGGCGTTGCGCAGGACGTCTTCGGCGTTGCGGCTCGAGGAAAAGACCGCGGTCTTGGCCCCCGTCTTGCGAAGGTCGTGGACGAGCTTCAGCGTTCCAGGATATGGCAAAACTCGATTGTCCTTGAGCCATGCGCGAAAGTAATTCTGTTTGCACCTGCCAAGCCCGAATACGGTTTCGGCGTCAGGCGGGTCCTCCGGCGAGCCCTCGGGCAGATCGATGCCGCGCGAGCGAAGAAAGCTTCTGATGCCGGCGTGCCGCGGCTTACCGTCGACGAACTCCCGGTACTCGCGGTCCGGGTCGAACGGATGGAACTCCTCGCCACCAACCTCCGCGCGGGCGCGCAGAAACCCGTCGAACAGGCGCTTCCAGGCGGCGGCGTGTGCCTGCGCGGTGTCCGTAACGACTCCATCCATGTCGAACAGCACCGCCTCCAACCGCGTCGGCGTGGCAGCGCTCGTTCCTTGGGCACTACGTTCGTTCATTTCACGTCCTCCTCACACTGCGCGCCCTTCTGTTCCGACTGAGCGGGGGTTCGCCGCTCCGGCCATCGCTGGCCATTGCGCCTTTTGCTTCCCGGCTCGGTATCCTCGGCTGCAGCCGTGCCCGAGCACAAGCGGTGGCGAAATACGAATTTCTCCAACTCGACCAGGACGAACACCGCACCACCGACGGCGATGCAGCGCATCCAGGCTTCCGCATCGAGAGGCGCGGTGCCGAACAAAACGTCCATGAACGGCACATGGATGAATAGCACCTGAAATCCCAAGCACATGCCGATTGCGATCAGCACCGCGCGGCTGCCCAGCAAGCCATCGCGGGTGCATGCCGGCTTGTGCAAGAACCGGGCATTCCACAAATAGAAGATTTCGCCCATAACCAGCGCGTTAATGGTGACCGTGCGTGCAAATTCGACCGTTGATTCTTCTCTCGCCTGCTCCTGAACAAACAGAAACCCTGCGCCCAACAACAACAGCAGGCTGATGAAACCGGTACGCCACAACCTCCTCCGCCGTGCGGAGGGTCTTGGCGGTCAAGGCATTTCGAGGAAGCCCACGCAGCAGCCTGCTAGGCGATACGGCAGGACTTGTGTATCCCGTTCGAACGTCCAATTTCCTGCCGGCGGGATGGGTGTTCCGCTTGCGGCGCGGCCGCGCGTCAGCGGTCCGACCCCGATGCGCAGCGAATGCAGGTCGCGATCGTCGAGTCCACGGCGAGACGCTTGGGCGCGACCTCGTCGCCGCAGGTGACGCAGTAACCGTATTCGCCCTCGTCAATCCGCCGGATGGCGGCTTCGATCTGCCGCACCTCGAGATTCCGCTTCCGCTCGGTGGCAAGCGCCATCGCCTGGATCTGCATCGCGTCCATCCGTGAAAGCCTCCCGACCGCCGTCCGGTCGAGAGGGACTGCCCGGCGCTCCGCGGCCGTCCCCGCGCTGGCGGAACGCAGGGTATCGAGGCGCTCGACCAAGGCGGCACGCAACTCTGCCAGAGAAGACGCATCACGTGACATTCGGCCTCTATTCCATGCCCCGCTTGCCCAGACACGATAACACGATCCGCCGCACCTCTCGATCGGCGGCGTCTGCGCCGACCCTTTCGCACAGCGTGTCAAAACCGACTCCGCGTTGCAAATAAGTGGGATCGGCTTGACGCCAAGCATTTCAAAAAGGTTGTCTAAAAAATTCGTCAAAAATGTGGTCGCGCTGCGCGTCCGGTGAGATCCGGGGGAGCGAGCGGAAACGAAGGGTGCCAAAATCCAAGCTGTACACGTGCGTTGTTGGACTGCAACCTCAGTTCAGCCCGCGAGTTTCCTTTCACGTCTTCACGCGCCGGAGTTGTAACTGGTCCGCGATGGCTGCCTCGGATCCTGAGCGTCGGGTCGCCGTCCAACATATGCCTATCACGCTCTTTCGATTACCTGTCGAATAGGATTTGACTGCTGCCGCGTGGGCCGGAGGGCGAATGGCAAGAAAAACAGGAGAAGCGCGGCATCATGCGGGTTCGCCCCGCCACAGCGTGTTGCAGCCTGTCTCTGTAACCGCGACGAGCGCCGACGCATAAGCGGCTTCGCCACCCTCCGCGGCGCTGCCGGTCACGGCATAGACCGTGCCGGCTTCGAGGAGAGCGCCCGGCCCTTCCTCGAGCGAGAGGCCGATCGCGTTCGCAACGACGCCATCCGGCAGATGCGCCCCACCCCGCGCGGCGGCAAGCGCTGCGGCGAGCGCTTCGCGTGCCCGCGCGTTCGCCCCACCGGGCCTGCGTGCCACGGTCACGTAGCCCGACGCCCAATAGCCGTGGTTCTGCACTGCGATGCCGGCATTGGCGGGATCGAGCACGCGCTCGTCGCTCGCCGCATCGAGCGGCAAGGGCACACCGCCGGGCGAAAGGCTCGCCATGGCGCGCGCATCCTGCGCGCCAGCCGCAATGGCGGCGCGCTCCGCCGCCAGGGCGGCGCTGCGCATGCCCGAGCCCGCGCGCACGCTTGCGGCAAAGGCGTCGGTTGCTGTCGCGAGGATACGCGCCGCGCCGCGCATCAGCTCGAGCTCGCACGGCGACCTTCGCCGGCGCAGTGAATCGAGCGCATGATCGAGCGGCAGCAGCTCGCGCGGCGCCACCGCGCCGGCGATGCCGCTATGGAGCCCCTGCGGCAGGATGCCGAAAGCCCAGGTGGCAAGCGCATCGCCGACGTCGACAAATTCGGCGACGGCCTTCGGCGCGTTGCCCAGCGGCCGCACGTCCTCAACCCAGGTCAAGCGCTTCGCCGCATCCATCATCTTGGGCGTGCCGGAAGCGAGAATCCGCAGCGCTCCCTCGCGCGGCACAAGCGCCAGCGCCGGCCCGACCTTGGGCGCGAAATTCGTGAGATAGGCGAGGGCGCCGTAATTTCCCGGATGGCCGTAGACGGCGAGCGCAGCGGCGCCCGCTTCCGCCATCGCCGCACGTACGCGATCGAGCCGCCCGTCATATTCGCCGCGCGGCAACGCGCGCTCGTCCCAGTCATAGGGGCCGGTGAGCAGTGTCGCTTCAAGAACTCGCATGGCTTACCCCTCGACCGCGCCGAGCTCGGCCCATTTCTTGCTCAGCGACTCGAAGCCGGTCGCAGTCACGCGAACCGGCTCGCCGCACAGAAGATAGCCCGTCTCCGGCAGGTATTGGTTGGGATGGACGACAAACACCATGTCTTCCTCGAGGACCGTGTGGTTCTCGATGGCGATGTCGCCCGGCGCAATCGAGCCCGTGCCCATGCCATGGCCGCGCCGGTTCATATATGGCGGCCGGTTGAATTTTTCGTATCCGGCGTCGGTCAACACGGCGTCGACCGCGCCGGCGATGTCCGAGACTTTGACGCCTGGACGGATGACCTCGATACCCGCGCTCATCGCCCGCACCACCAGTGCGTATTTCTCGGCCAGCACGTTCGACGGCGGGCCGACCGAGGCGCTGCGGCAAATTTGCCCGAACTGACCGTCATACGCGGGCGTGGATTCGGCGATAATGACGTCGCCGCGCTCCAGCGGCCGGTTGCTCGAAGCGCCAACGCCTTGTTGGTGCGGCCCGCCGCTCAGCATCAGAAAATTGTCGTTGGCGCCGAGCCCCTTTGCATAGAGGTTCATCTCGACCGCAAGGTCGCATTCGCGCATGCCCGCGCGGGCCACGGCGAGCATGTGCTCGTGCGTCCGTTCGGCGATCGCGACAGCCCTGCGCGCGTTCGCAATCTCCTCGTCGGTTTTCGGGGCCGTGACCTCGTTTACGGCATCGTCGAATGGCAGCGCGTCCTTGCCGACAACATCGAGAAGCCGCAGGGCGAGGTCGTGCGGCATGGCGCCGAGGCCAGTGGTCGCGATACGGCCGGGCGCGCTCTGGCGCAGCAGTTCGGCGAGCGCTGCGGCGAGATCGTCGGTTGCCGTGAGCGGCAGCTCGGGCCGCCTGAGCGCGGCGCGCTCGGCATCGTAGGCCGGCGTAACGATCAGCCGCTCGGTGCCGTCGGCGCGGAGCACGAGCGCGCTTTCACTGAGCGACCGATAGCCCATGAGATGCGCCGCCAGGTTGATCCGCGCCAAGTGGTGCCTGGCGTTCGAAAGCGCGACGAGCGTGTCGATCCGCTCCGTTGCCATGCGGCGCAGCACGCGCTCGATCCGTTCGGTCCGATTCATGCGAAATTCCTCCCCGGTGCGGGCACAATTCTAGGGGATTTGCCGCGCTGTGTGTAGGCGGGAAGGCTCGACCCATCGCCCATCCCGACCAGCCAGGTCATCGGACTGGCGTCGAGCGCGAGCGCGTTCTCGATCTCGTCGAGAAGTTCGAAGGCGTTCTGCTTCTCACGGCCGACCTTGTCGAAGGTCATGATCGGGATGTCGCCGCGGGCCAGCACTAATCGCGGCGCAGCTAGAGAAGGGTCCGCGTAGCGACTTCGCGTATAACCCGGACTCGGGCGGCACGCTCCGCAACGACTGCATTTGCCGCATTTCGCGTTCGAGCGCTTCCCGGCAAGCGGCGAGATCGCGTCTTGTCCCCCGCAGCCGCGATCCTCTGGCGCTCGATACTGGCGAGAGCCGACCCAAACGCGGCGGCGCGCTGTTCCAGCGTCTCCACCGGCAGTTCGAGGGCCCGAATGCGCAGGTCGATGTCGCCGACGGCCTGCGCCAGCAACTGCTCGAGCTTGCGTGCCACCGCGGTCCGCAAGGTCTGCACCTTCTCGCGCGATAGATACCGGACGAGTCGCTCCTCGATCTGCGCGAGCCCGCTCGCGCGGAGCGCCGCATCGTCGTTCGACCGCCGCGCCGCCGGCCCGTCGCGCGCCGAACATGCGAAGATGTCCGCTGCGGCCATCCCCTCGCGCGCAAGGACCCGACGCAGGAAATCCATGGCCCGCTCGCGCCGCTCCTCGACCAGGTAATCGGCCTTGTTGAGCATGAAGAACAGTCGCGTGACATGGGGCTTGATGGCCCGAAGGTAGTCGGTCTGGGCCTCGGTGATCGGCGGATCGGCGGCTCGGCGGAAACGAGGAAGCAAGCCGCATCGCATTCGGGCAGGACCACAAAGGCGGCTTCCGTGTTGTGGCGATGGGTCGAACCCGCGCCGGGCGTATCGACGAGAACGGTCTCCGTGGCGAGCGATTTTCGTCCGCCCGCCGTGGCGTTGCCGTGCCCCAACCCGGCGTACAGTTTCATGCAGGAACCTGAGCAGCAGGTTCGCAGGTCACGGTGCAATGGCGACCTTCAGCACACCCTCCCGTTGGTTCGCAAAAAGCTCGTAGGCTTCCTCGATCTGGTCCAATTTGAAGCGATGCGTGACCAGCGGCTCCGTATCCACTCGCCCCGAGCCGATCACCTCCATCAGACGGCGCATCCGCTCCTTTCCGCCCGGGCAAAGCGTGGTGACGATTCGGTGGTCGCCGAGGCCGGCAAGGAAAGCATCGAGCGGGATTTTCAAGTCGCTCGAGTAGACTCCCAATGAAGACAACGTCCCGCCCGGTCGCAGCACACGGAGAGCGGCCTCGAAGGTTTCCTGCCGACCGAGCGCCTCGATGGCCACGTCAACACCACGCCCATCCGTCAGGCGCATGATCTCCTCCACTGGATCGACTTTCGTGAAGTCGACGAGGTGATCTGCACCCATCTTGCGGGCAATCTCCATGCGGGCCGGTACCGCCTCGACGCCGATGATGGTCGTGGCTCCCATAAGTCGTGCGCCGGCCGTTGCGCAAAGTCCGATCGGGCCTTGCGCGAACACCGCGACCGTATCCCCAACACGCACGTTGCCGGACTCAGCACCCGAGATCCCCGTCGACATGATGTCGGGACACATGAGCACCTGCTCGTCAGTGAGCCCTTCGGGTATCAGGGCTAGGTTCGCCATGGCGTCGGGGACCAGCAGATACTCCGCCTGGGCTCCGTCGATGGTATTCCCGAAACGCCACCCACCAAGCGGCTTGAATCCATACTTCGTTCCGGCCCCATCCTGCGAATGATAGCCACAGAGGCACGCTGCGCTGTGACCGCTCGGCGTGATGGCTCCAGCGATCACGCGCTGACCTTCCTCGTAGCCTTGAACCGCCGAGCCCAGCTTCTCGATGATGCCGACCGGTTCGTGACCGATGGTCAGGCCTTTCTCGACCGGGTACTCGCCCTTCAGAATGTGGACGTCAGTGCCGCAAATAGTGGTCGTCGTGATGCGGATCAGCGCGTCCAGCGGCCCGACATCGGGTATCGGTTTCTCATCGAGCACGATCCTGTTCGGCTCGACGAATACGGCGCATTTCATCTTCTCGGTCATGGGTTGATCCTCCGAATGCTGCCAATTTGCCCTCTCGACAAAAATGCTTGCCGGTGGTCGTCGGGCGTCTCCAATCTCCCTCGGCTACAGGCCCTACCGGAACGACGTGAACTACACGGGCTGTTTCTCGACCCGGAGGAACACCAGTCGAAGCTGCTTCTCCACCTCGATGATGGCGAAAAACACCACACCGATAGCGACGATCAGCACGCCGTCCACGAACGGCACGTCTTCGGTCCCGAAGACGATCTGCAGCGGCGGCAGGTAGGTGACCGCGAATTGCGCGACGGTCACTGCGACCACGGTCATCCACACGACCCGTGTGCCGCGAATGGCTTTCCAGGTCAGCGAGGTGCCATGGATGTTGCGGATAAAGAAGAGGTGAAAGATCTCCAGCACCACAATCGTGTTCATGGCCATGGTCTGCGCAAGCACCTGTGAATGACCCTTGTCGATGGCGTAGGTGTACATGCCGAACACAGCGAACGAGAAAAGGCCCGAGACCAGGACGACGTGCCAGACCAACTCGCCGGTCAGAATCGGTGCGCTCCGCGGCCGCGGTGGCCGGCACATGGTGTTCTCCTCCGTCGGTTCG
>CAWFOW010000010.1:0-220094 GCA_963817535.1 uncultured Alphaproteobacteria bacterium | reverse complement strand
GTGGAGCCAGGGGGAGTCGAACCCCCGACCTCTTGAATGCCATTCAAGCGCTCTCCCAACTGAGCTATGGCCCCGGGCATTTCGCCGCGCGCGCGACCCTAGCGGGCCGCCCGTCGCCGCGCCATGAAATTCTACCGCTCCTCGTCTTCGTCGAGGTTTTCCATGACCTCGGCCATGTCGTCGTCGTCCTCGCCGAGCTCGGAGGCGTCCTCGATCGTCTCGTCCTCCTCCTCCTCGTCGTCAGAGGTCACCACCTCGAGATCACCGTCGAGTGCGGGCTCGACCGCCGCCTCGTCCACCGCCGCCTTCACGGGAGCGGGGGCGGGCTGCGCCGCCACCGCCTCACGCTGCCGGCGCGGCTTCGCGAACGCGGCCGGGTCATGCACAGTTCCGCATTTGGGGCAGACGATCGGCGTGCGGCGCATGTCATAGAATCGCGCGCCGCAACTCTGGCACATCCGCTTCTGCCCCCATTCGGCCTTTACCACTGTCACCCCTCCGCCATTTCGGGAGACCATCGGCCGCCCAATGCCACGACCGGTGGCCCCTGTCAAAATCAAAATTTCATCCGCGAAATCGCCGCCTCGCCGCCCGGCTTGCGGCGCTGTTCCGGCGCCCGATGGACTGTGTTAGAGACGGGTTCGCGGCGTCGGCGGATTTCCGCCTGCGCGCCATTCACCGGGGAGCCCGAGCCACCGTGACGGCGATGCGATCGGCGAAGTCGGCGTCCCTGCGCGGCAATATTGGGGTGCCGGGCGACAAGTCAATATCCCACCGCGCGCTGATCATCGGCGCGATGGCGGTGGGCGAGACCACGGTCGAGAATCTGCTGCGCGCCGACGACGTGATGCGCACCCTGACCGCGGTCCGCGCCCTGGGCGCACAGGTGAGCGACGACGGCGACGAGGTGCGCGTGCGTGGCGTCGGCGTCGGCGGATTCGCGACGCCCTCCGACGTGCTCGACCTCGGAAATTCCGGCACCGGCACACGGCTCCTGATCGGAGCCGTGGCGAGCCAGCCTCTGACGGCGCAGTTCACCGGCGACGCCTCGCTGCGCTCGCGCCCGATGGCGCGCGTCACGTTGCCGCTCGGGCGGATGGGCGCGCAGTTCGTCGCGCGCGAGGGCGGGCGTCTGCCGCTCACCGTCATTGGAGCCGAGGACGCGCTGCCGATCCGCTACGACGTGCCAGTGCCGTCGGCGCAGGTGAAGTCCGCGGTGCTGCTCGCCGGCCTCAACGCGCCGGGCGAGACCACGGTGGTCGAGCGCGCCAGGACGCGCGATCACACCGAGCTGATGCTGCGCGCTTTCGGCGCGACATTGCGCATCGCCGACGACAATGCGGGCGCGCGCGCGATTACCGTCACCGGCCAGCCGGAGCTGCGTGGCACGCGCGTCTTCGTGCCGGGCGATCCGTCCTCGGCCGCGTTCCTCGCCGTTGCCGCGCTCATCGTTCCGGGCTCGGAGGTGACCATCACCGGCGTCGGCATGAATCCGCTGCGCACCGGTCTCTACGACACGCTGGCCGAGATGGGCGCCGACATCACCTATGCCAACCGGCGCGTCGAGGCGGGCGAGCCGGTCGCCGACCTCGCCATCCGCGCCGGCGCGCTGAAAGGCGTCGACGTGCCGCCCGCCCGCGCCCCCGCGATGATCGACGAATACCCGGTCCTCGCCGTCTGCGCCGCCTTCGCCGAAGGCACGACGCGCATGCGCGGCCTGGCCGAGCTGCGCGTGAAGGAGAGCGACCGCCTCGCCGCGATCGCCGAGGGGCTGGCGGCATGCGGCGCGAAGGTCGCGATCGAGGGCGACGACCTGATCGTCGAGGGGCGCGGCGTGCTGGAGGGTGGCGTCACCATCGCCGCGCACGACGATCACCGGATCGCCATGTCGTTTCTCGTGATGGGGCTGGCCACGCGCGCGCCGATGGCCATAGATGACGGCCGCATGATCGCCACGTCGTTCCCCGAATTCGGCGACCTGATGCGCGCCCTGGGCGCGGACATCGCGTGACTGACCATCTGGTCATCGCCATCGACGGCCCGGCGGCGAGCGGCAAGGGCACGCTGGCGCGCCGGCTGGCCCGGCGGCTCGGCCTCGCCCACATGGAGTCCGGGCTGCTGTACCGGGCCGTCGCGTTGAGGATGCTGCGGGCGGGCGCGGACCCCGCGGACCCGGCCCGGGCCGAGGCGGCCGCCCGCGCCGTGACCCCGGACGAGCTTTCCGACCCCGAATTGCGGTCCGAGACCACCTCGCAGGCGGCGAGCGTCGTCTCGGCCCATCCTGCCGTGCGGGCGGCCCTGCTGGCCCTGCAGCGCGATTTCGCCGCCCATCCGCCGGCAGGAACCGGTGGGGTTGTGATCGACGGGCGCGACATCGGGACGGTCGTGTGCCCCGGCGCAAGCCGAAAAATCTTCCTGGAGGCGGCCCCCGAGATGCGGGCCAAAAGGCGGGCGAAGGAGTTGCGGCAGAAGGGCTTAGAGGCTATACATGCCCGCGTTCTGCAGGATATGAAGGAACGTGATGCCCGCGACCGCGGTCGTGTGGCCTCTCCGCTAGTGCCCGCGGCGGACGCGTACGTGCTCGACACGACCGACCTCGACGAGGACGCGGCCTTCGAAGCGGCCCTTTCGTACATCCAATCGCGGAACGGCAAGGACAGCGCCTGACGGCGCACACGGGTTGACGCGCGGCCCCGGGCGAGGGAACGTCGGGGACGCGCAAGGCGTTCCACCGGTTTTTGAAACTCCACAGACGGAAAGCGACGGCATCTACATGGCACAAACCCAAACCACCGATCGGACCTCTTTGGGCGGCGACAGCTTCGCGGCCCTTCTCGACGAAACGCTGAAGGAAGGCGACCGCGCGGAAGGCACGGTCGTCAAGGGAACGGTCGTTTCCATCGAGAATGACACCGTCCTGATCGACGTGGGGCTGAAGTCCGAGGGGCGGGTCTCGCTGCGCGAGTTCGCGCCGCCGGGACGCGAGGCCGAGGTCGCCGTCGGCGACAAGGTCGACGTCTTCCTCGAGCGCATGGAGGACCGCAACGGCGAGGCGATGCTGAGCCGCGAGAAGGCCCGGCGCGAGGAAGCCTGGAACGTGCTCGAGTCGGCGTTCAAGGACAACGCCAAGGTGAGCGGCACCATCTTCGGCCGCGTGAAGGGCGGGTTCACGGTCGACCTTTCCGGTGCCGTCGCGTTCCTGCCGGGCAGCCAGGTCGACGTGCGCCCCGTGCGCGATGTCGGCCCGCTGATGGGCAGCCCGCAACCTTTCCAGATCCTCAAGATGGACCGTCGCCGCGGCAACATCGTGGTGTCGCGCCGTGCCGTGCTGGAGGAGAGCCGCGCCGAGGAACGGTCCAAGCTGATGGCCGACATGAAGGAGGGCCAGGTGCTGGACGGCGTGGTGAAGAACATCACCGATTACGGCGCATTCGTCGACCTCGGCGGCGTCGACGGGCTGCTGCACGTCACCGACATCGCGTGGCGGCGCATCAACCATCCGTCCGAGGCGCTGAACATCGGCCAGAACGTCAAGGTGCAGGTCATCCGCTTCAACCCGGAGACGCAGCGCATCTCGCTCGGCATGAAGCAGCTCGAAGCCGATCCGTGGGAGGGCGTGGCCGCCAAGTACCCGGTCGGCGTCCGGTTCAAGGGCCGCGTGACCAACATCACCGACTACGGCGCGTTCGTCGAGCTGGAGCCCGGCGTCGAGGGCCTGGTTCACGTTTCGGAAATGAGCTGGACCAAGAAGAACGTGCACCCCGGCAAGATCGTCTCGACCAGCCAGGAGGTCGAGGTGATGGTGCTGGAGGTCGACCAGGAAAAGCGCCGCATCTCGCTCGGCCTCAAGCAATGCCTCGAGAACCCGTGGCAGGAATTCGTCGACAAGTATCCGGCCGGCACCGAGCTCGAGGGCGAGGTGCGCAACATCACCGAGTTCGGCCTTTTCGTGGGGCTGCCCGGCGACATCGATGGCATGGTCCACCTGTCCGATCTCGACTGGCAGATGCCGGGCGAGGAAGCGGTGAAGGAGTTCAAGAAGGGCGACAACGTCAAGGTGAAGGTCCTCGACGTCGACGTCGAGAAGGAGCGCATCTCGCTCGGCATCAAGCAGCTGGGCTCCGACCCGTTCGCGGGTGCGGCGGGTGAGTTGAAGAAGGGCGACGTGGTCACCTGCACCGTCGCGCGCGTGCTCGATTCCGGCCTGGAAGTGTCGGTCAAGGACGGCGCGGCGCAGGGCTTCATTCGCAAGTCCGAGCTTGCCCGCGAGCGGTCCGAGCAGCGGCCGGATCGCTACGCCGTCGGCGACCGGGTCGATGCGCGAATCACGAACATCGACCGCAAGGACCGCAAGCTCACCCTCTCGATCAAGGCGCACGAGGTGGCCGAGGAGAAGCAGGCGATGCAGGAGTTCGGCTCGTCCGACTCCGGCGCGAGCCTGGGCGACATCCTCGGCGCGGCGATCCGCGCCAACCGCGAAAGGGCGGAAGCTGCCGAGGAGCAGGGCAAGCCCCAGAAGGACGACGGCGACGGCGACGACGAGAAGAGCTGAGCCGGGCGAGCGGGCCCCGCGCCGCGCCACCTGAGCCATGGCGCTCGACGCCGACGCCCTGGTCGACAGGCGGCGCCTTAAGCGCAGCCTCACCTTCTGGCGCATCCTCGCGGTTGTCGCGGCGGTCGCGCTGGTCGTCCTTGCCGTCGGGCGCACGCCGGACGGCTTTATCGGCGGGCGCGGCGACTACATCGCCCGCCTTCCGATCACCGGCCTCATCGTCAACGACCGTGAGCGGCTGGATGCGCTCGATCGCATCGCCGCGAACGATCGCGTCCGCGCCCTGATCGTCGCCATCGACAGCCCGGGCGGCACGGTCGTAGGCGGCGAGGCGCTGTTCAACCGGCTGCGCCAGGTGGCGGCCAAGAAGCCGGTCGTCGCCGTGATGGGCGAGACGGCCGCCTCGGGCGGCTACATGGTGGCGCTCGCGACCGACCACATCTTCGCCCACGAATCGACCATCACCGGATCGATCGGGGTGATATTCCAGACCGCCGAGTTCAGCCAGCTGCTCGACAAGATCGGCATCCGGCCCGAGGAGATCAAATCGGGCCCGCTGAAGGCCGCCCCCTCGCCCTTCCAGCCGATGACGCCGGCCGCGCGCGAGGTGACACAGGGCGTGGTGGACGACATCTTCGCCATGTTCGTCCGCATGACGGCAGAGCGCCGCGGCCTGCCGCTGGAACGCGCACGCCAGCTGGCCGACGGGCGAATCTATACCGGCCGCCAGGCGCTCGCCAACGGTCTGATCGACGAGATCGGCGGCGAAACGGCGGCACGCGACTGGCTGAGCGCCGAGCGCGGACTGCCCAAGGGTCTCAAGGTGCGCAATGTCGAGTACGGCAGCGGAATCGCCGGGCTGGCCGAACGGCTCGATACGCTCGCCCGAAAAACCGTTTTTTCCGAACGACTTACCCTTGACGGGCTGGTTTCCGTCTGGCACGCTGATATCAAGGTCGGGGAATAAAGGCCTCCCGTGGGGTGCAATACCCACATGGGGCCACAGGGACACGGCAACAGGCCCCGGGGGCGGCGGTTTGCATGACCAAGTCCGAACTCATTTTGCGTCTCTCGGAACGCAATCCGCATCTTTATCAGCGCGATGTGGAGCGCATCGTCTCGACCATCTTCGAGGAGATTGCGACCGCGCTGGCCCGTGGCGACCGGGTGGAGCTGCGCGGCTTCGGCGCCTTCTCGATCAAGGAGCGCAACGCGCGCGTCGGGCGCAACCCGCGCACCGGCGAGGCCGTGCGCGTGGCACGCAAGTTCGTCCCGTTCTTCAAGACCGGCAAGGATCTGCGCGACCGCCTGAACAGCAAGGCGTAGGCGCGCAGTCTTCCTAGGTCACATACCCATAAAGGGGATTCCCATTTTTTGGGAAGGGTGATTCAGTCTCCTTGAAGGGAGACCGAGATGGCACGTTTCGATCTGACGGATTTCGAGTGGTCTGTGATCCAGCCACTGCTGCCGAACAAGCCGCGCGGTGTGCCGCGTGTTGACGACCGCCGGGTGTTGAATGGGATTTTCTGGCGGCTTCGCACCGGCGCGCCGTGGGCGGACATTCCCGAGCGTTACGGTCCGCACACGACCTGCGTGAACCGCTTCAACCGCTGGCGCAGGGCGGGGGTGTGGGATCGGCTTCTCGAGGCGGTTTCCAAGGCTTACGAGGGCGACATCCAGATGATCAACTCCTCGAGCATCCGCGTGCATCAGCACGCCGCCAACGCCCAAAAAAAGACGACCGATCCCGTTGCATGGGTCGCTCGCGCGGCGGGCTGACGACCAAGATCCATGCGCTGGTCGATGCGAACGGCCTGCCGATCGTCCTCAAGCTGACCGAAGGCCAGGCCCATGACGGGCGCAGTGCCGAAGACATGTTCGGCTCTCTTGAAGCCGGCGACATCCTGCTCGCCGACCGGGCCTACGACAGCGACGCGCTCCGGCGAACCCTCGCCACGCGCGGCGCGTGGGGCAACATCAAGCCCATGCCCGGCCGCACCAACATCCCCGCCTTCAGCCCGTTTCTCTACCGCTACCGCAACCTCGTCGAGCGCTTCTTCAATAAGCTCAAGCACTTTCGAGCCGTCGCCACCCGCTACGACAAAAGACCCGAAAACTACCTCGCATCCGTCAAGCTGGCCGCAGCCCGAATATGGATGCGATTTAATGAGTCGATGACCTAGGGCGTTTTCCGGTGAATGGAGCGATTCCGCGCGAGCGGAAGATGCTCTAGTTCTGGATCTGCCACGCTCCGTCGGGCTGGCGACAGGCTGTGCCGTAGACCTGCTGCGGCCGTCCGCCGATGATGGCCGATTCCTGGTATTCGCGGCAGTAGCGCCCGTCCGGCACCTGGTAGGTGCGCATCGGGGTAACGGTGTAGGCGACGTTACGGGGACCGTTCCAGCTGATCGGCTGGCCGGTCTGGGCGTATTCCAGCGCCTGGCCGACGCATTGCGTGTCGGCCTGGTCCATCGAATGGCCGACACTGCCGCCGATCAGCCCGCCAATGATCGTGCCCGCGATGACCGATGCGATCTGCCCGTTACCCTTGCCGATCTGCGAGCCAGCGGCGGCACCCGCCGCCCCGCCCAGAACCGTGCCCACCACCTCGCGATTGACCAGATCGCGGTGGCAACTGCCGGCGCCCTGCACGGGTACGGCGACGTAGCGCGGCGGCGCCTCGACCACCACGACCTCCGGCCCGCGGCGATAGTCGCGGCCGTGGTGACGCTTCTCGTGCCCATAGCCGTGCTTGGCGCGCCAGCCATGCGCCGGCGCCCAGGGTGGTGGGTCGGCGAATCCGGGGGCGGCGAGACCCCCGGCCAATGCCGCGGCAAAAGCGGACACGGTCAGCATGCGTCGGATACTCGTCATGTCGATGCTCCCATCGTCGTGCCGGCGCCCCCTGAGCCACCTCGGCGAGTTTCTCTCCAGCCCGTTCAAGGACCCTTAACCAAGTCGGCAATTTGCGGCAAATGCATTTGGACAGAGGAATATGCGGGCCGTTGGACACAACGCGCCGAGCGGCAACCGGTTCCGCGCCGGGCTATCGTCTCGACGGGGTCCGGCAACTGTGAGAGTCTGGCTGCATGCTGACGGGAGAATGATATGAACGCGGAGTTGAACGCCCAGGCGCCATTCGCGGCGCCGGTCGTGGACCATTTGTCGGTGCGGGTGGTGGTGGACTCGGTCTACGAGAAGTTCATCCGCGACGCCACCCACCCGGTCGCCAAGATCGAGCATCTGCGCCAGGTGTCCGGCCGGCAGATGAGCACCCTCGCCGGCGAGTGGGGGCTTTCGCTGCACCTCGAATCCGCGGCTGCGGGCACGAAGGCGCAGTATCTGCTCGACTTCGGCTACACGCCCGAGGTGCTGAACCGCAACTTCGACCTGCTCGACATCGACGAAACGAAGCTCGACGGTCTGATCCTGAGCCACGGCCACCGCGACCATTACGGCGGGCTCGCCGGCTTCGTCGATCATCATCGCGCCCACATGAAGGGCGACTTGGCGCTCTATGTCGGCGCGGAGAACGTGTTCCGAGAGAAATGGATCAAGGGGCCGGGCGGCGAGATCATGTCATGGGGCGCGCTCGACCGCACGGCGCTCACCGCGCAGAAGGTGGCGCCCGTGTGCTGCGGGGTGCCGCATGCCCTCACGGGGGCGTTCACCTCGGGCTACATCGAGCGCGACTCGTTCGAGTCGGTGTCCGGCGGCTCGATGGTGGAGCCCGAGGAGCATTTCACCGCGGCCGAGCGCTCGGGCAAGCTGGTGCAGGACACGCACCCCGAGGAGCACGCGACCTGCTACGTGGTGAAGGGGCGCGGGCTGGTGGTGATCTCGTCCTGCGGCCACGCCGGCATCATCAACTCGGTGCGGACCGCGATGAAGGTGGCGAACGTCGATCGGCTGCACGCGGTGATCGGCGGATTCCACCTGAGCCCCGCGCCGAACGACTATGTCGACCACACGATCGACGAGCTGGAGAAGCTGAACCCCGATGTGGTCGTGCCGATGCACTGCACGGGCGCGGCGTTCATCGAGTCGATGCGCCGCCGCATGCCCGACAGGCTGGTCACGTCCAATATCGGGACGCGCTTCACGTTCGGGGTGTAAAGACCGCTATTTCCCGAAGAGGGTCTTGACCGCGCCGCCGGCCGCGCCGCCGACATCCTTCACCGTGGTACCGACCGCGCCACCGGACGGCACCATCTTGTCGACGTCTTTCGGCACCATGCCCTTGAGCTTGTCGATGCCGAGCCCAGCGACGACCTTCTGGATGCTGTCGTTGAGCGCGCCGAGCACCTTGTCCGCGACCTCGCCGGGTGTCGCGCCGCCCTTGTCCTTGCCGATGTCCTTGAGATGGATGTCGGGAAGGGTGGCGCCCATCGACTTGCCGCCCAGCATGGTGGCCGCGACGGCGATCTTGCCGCCGCGCACGTAGAGATTCTCGATGATCAGCTTCTTGCCGCCGCCCTCCTCGGGCTTCGCGGCCGTGCCGCCATCACCCCCGCCGCCGGCACCATGCGCCTTGGCGAAGGCCTGCGCGTTATTGCGAATCTGGCGGATGTTGTCGCCCGCAGCGCCGCCCACCTCATAGGTGATCGCGGGTGCGGCGATGACGACCTCGTGGATCAGCACCGTATCCTTGGTCACCGAGCCGACGTCGAGCTTGACGCTGACCTCGCCCAGCGAGAACGAGTACGGCATCCTGTAGCCCGTGGGGTTGCCGATCACGAGCCCCTTGAGCGCGCCCGTGCCCGAGGTGAGCGAGACGTCGGCCTCCTTCAGCGCGACGGTCGTCTGAGTAATGGGCGGGACGAACTTTTCGACCGCCGCCTTGATCAGCGACCCGCCCGACATGACGACATAGACCACCACGGCGACGACGACGACGGCGAGCCCGCCGCCGATATAGAGAAGCTTTTTCATGATGGTGCCCCCGGCCCCGGTCCTGTCCGGACCACGTCGGAATATAGCCTGTTATGAGAAAGTGGGAAGCGACGTATGTCACGCCCGGCGCAGGCGCAGCCCGCGCGGCACGACCAGCCGCTCGCCCAGCTCGAACCCGCCCTGGACCAGCAGGGCGAGCACGGCGGCCGGGACGGCGCCCTCCAGGATCAGCCCGATATCGTCGAGCCGGATGCCGGTCAGGATCGGCTGGCCATAGCCCCCGGCCCCGATCAGCGCGCCGAGCGTCGCGGTGCCGACATTGATCACGGCCGAGGTCTTGATGCCGGCGAGGATCGAGCGCGCCGCGAGCGGCAGCTCGACGATGCGCAGCCGCGCCCCAGCGGATAGCCCCAGCGCCTCGGCCGATTCGCTGAGCGACGGCGCGATGCCCACCAGCCCGGCATGGGTGTTCCGCACGATCGGCAGCAGCGAGTAAAGAAACAGCGCGACGATCGCGGGCGGTCCGCCGATCCCGAGAAACGGGATCATGAACACGAACAGCGCGAGCGACGGGATGGTCTGCAGGATGCCGGTCACGCCCAGCACCACCTGGCCGACGTCGCGCCGGCGCGCCGCAACTATCCCGAGCGGCACCGCGACCAGGATCGCCGCGCCCAGCGAGATGGCGACCAGCGTGAGATGGTCGAGCGTATTGCGCCACAACCGCGACCAGAACGTCTCGGTGTGCGCGGTCGCGGCGATGTCGAACTTCTGCGTGACGAAGGCGGCGGCGACCTTCACGTCGGGGACGCGTTCGATCTTCACCTTCTCGTTCATCGTGCGCATCGTCTCGGCGTCGATGGCACCGCCCAGCCGGGCAAACGCGGCCACCGCCTTGGGTGCGCGGCGCACCAGATCCTGCCGGTAGAGCAGCACCGCGTCGTAGACCGGAAAGTAGTGGCGGTTGTCTTCGAGAACGGTGAGGTGGTAGTACGGTATCTCCGCATCGGTCGTGTAGACGTCGGTCGCATCGACGTCGCCCGCGGCGAGGCCGCGATAGGCGAGGTCGTGATCGAGCCCCGTGACGTCGGTTTGGGGCAGGCCGTAGAACCCCTTCAGACCCTTCCACCCATCACCCCGGTCGAGGAACTCGTTGTTCAGCCCCATTCGCAGGTTCGGATGCGCGCGCAGGTCCGAGATGGTGCGGATGCCGAGCGCTTTCGCGCGCTCGGGCTTCATGCCGATCGCGTAGGTGTTGTTGAAGCCGATCGGCCGCCCCATCACGATGCCGCGCGCGGCCAGAACCTGGCGCAGCCGGTCCTCGGAGGACACATTTTCTCCCGCCAGGATTTCGCGGGTCAGGGTCCCGGTATATTCGGGATAGGCATCGATATCGCCGCCGAGCAGCGCGCCCCAAAGCACGCGCGTGCCGCCCAGCTCGCGCCGGTGGCGGACCTCTGCACCGGCCGACCGGGCGAGGTCGGCGACGATCTCGCCCAGGATGACCGATTCGGTGAACTTCTTCGAACCGATCACGATCTCGGGCGCCGACGCCGCGTGCGCCGCGCCGCCGCCAAGCAGGACGAGCATGAAGACGCGCACCGCTCGCCTCATCGTTCCCGCTCCGCCAGCACGTCGGTCAGGCCGCGCTGGGCCGTGACGAAGCGCTCGACATACGGGTCGGCGGGATGGTGGACCAGCTCGTCGGGCGCGCCCGACTGCACGACCTGCCCTTCGCGCAGCAATATGACGGTGTGGGCGAAATAGGCGGCCTCGCCCATGTCGTGCGTGACGATCACGACCGTCGCGCCCAACTCGCCGAAAATGTCGCGCAGCTCGGTTTGCAGGTCGTAGCGGATCATCGGGTCGAGCGCGCCGAGCGGTTCGTCGAGTAGCAGAACGTCGGGCTCGAGCATCAAAGCGCGCATCAGCGCCACACGCTGCTGCTGCCCGCCCGAAAGCTCGGCCGGATAGCGCGCCAGCCCCTCCACCGGAAAGTGCGTCAGGCCGCACAGGGCTTCCAGCCGCGTCTCGACCCGCGCCGCGTCCCAGCCGATGTGGCGCGCCATCAGCGCCGCGTTGCCGCGCGCGGTCAGATGCGGGAACAGCCCGCCGTCCTGGATGACGTAGCCCATGCGCTGGCGCAGCCGCGGCGCGCTGTCCTTCGTCACCGCCTCGCCCTCGAACAGGACCTCCCCGGTCGTCGGCGCGATCAGCCCGTTCAGCAGCCGGACCAGGGTGGACTTGCCGCAGCCCGACGGGCCGATCACCACGGTGGTGCGGCCCGGCTCGAACTCCAGGTCGAGCGGGGCGACCGCGACGGTGTCCCCATAGGATTTCGAGACGTTCTTCAGGACGAACATCCGATCCAGTCTAACAGACCAGGCGCGAGGCGCGACCTTAACCTGAAGTCGTCTCTAAGACGGGATCGCCTGCGGGCGGGCGTGGCGCTCGGCGTACCACAGAAGACTGACTGCCGAGATCGCGATCAGCGGCAGCGCGCCGAGATTGACCCACATCCAGCCGAAATAGTGGATCAGCGCGCCGGACGACAGCGACAACAGCGCGACGAACGCGAAGATGATGAAGTTGGTCGCGCCCTGCGCCTTGGCGCGCTCGGACACGGTGTAGGACTGGGTCATCAGCGACGTGCCGCCGGTGAAGGCGAAGTTCCAGCCGAGGCCCAGGAGCGCCATAGAGGCCCAGAAGTTCATCACGCTCGTCCCCGCGAGCGCGAACCCGACGCACACGAGCTGCAGCAGGATGCCCGCGCTGATGATCTTCACCTCGCCGAAACGGCGGATCAGCGAGCCGGTGAAGAACCCCGGCGCAAACATCGCGAAGATGTGCCACTCGATCACCAGCGCGGTGTCGGAGAAGGGGTAGCTGCATTGCTGCATGGCGATCGGCGTCGCCGTCATCAGGAAGCTCATCACCCCCTGGGAGATGGCGGCCGCCACGGTCGCCGCGATGAATACCGGCTGGGTCATGATCACGCTGAGCGGGCGCTGTGGCCCCTCGCGCTCGGCGCGCGTGAGCTTGGGGATGCGCAGGAACAGGAGCGCCAGCGCCGCCAGCACGGTGACGCCGATCAGCAGCAGGTAGGCGCCGGCGAACTGGGCGTGTGCGATCATGTCTTTGCCGGCCTTCGCCAGCTCGGGCCCGACGAAGGCCGCCACCACACCCGCTGCCAACACCAGTGAGATCGCCTTCGAGCGGTAGTCGGGGCCGGCCGTGTCGGCCGCGGCGAAGCGGTAGAGTTGCGAGAACCCGGCCGAGGCGCCGAACACCAGGGCGCCGGCCGCGAACAGCCAGAACTGGGCGTGGATCGCGGCAAACGCGCAGATGGCTCCGCCCACGGCGGCGATCGCCGTGCCGACGAGAAACCCGGTCTGGCGGCCCGCGCGGCGCATGAGCAGCGAGGCCGGGATCGTGGCGAGCGCGGTGCCGACGATCACCAGCGAGGTCGGCAGCGTCGCCAGCGCCTTGTTCGAGCCGATGGCATAGGCGACCAGCGGCGCCGTCGCGATCAGAAGCGACCGCGACGCCCCGAACAGCATCTGGCAGGTGGCGAGGACGAGAACGTTACGCCGGATTTTACGCATGGTGGCGGGATGATGGCCGGGAACCCCGCGCCGCGCAAGTGGACCGGTCGGCCGGCTACTCTTCGTAGGCGATCAGCGATGTGACCGGCACGTCGAGCCGTGCGCGCCCGTGCAGCCCGCTCAACTCGATGATGAAGGCGGCGCCCTTCACCTCGGCGTCCAGCTTCCGCATCAGCTCGACGGCAGCGGCGGCGGTGCCGCCGGTCGCCAGCAGATCGTCGAGGATCACCACCTTCTGGCCGCGCTCCACCGCGTCGGCCTGCGCCTCGATCGTGTCGGTGCCGTATTCCAGCGAATAGGTGTAGGCGAGTGTCGCACCCGGCAGCTTCTCCTTCTTGCGGATCATCGCGAACCCGATGCCGAGCGCGTAAGCCACGGGCGCCGCGACCAGGAAGCCGCGCGATTCGATGCCCACCAGCCGGTCGGGCTTGTGCTTGCCGACCGCTTCGGCCAACCGGTCGACCGTGGCGCGGAAGGCGTCGCCGTCGCGCAGCAAGGTCGCGATGTCGTAGAACAGGATCCCCGGCTTCGGAAAGTTGGGGATGCCGCGAATATGTTCCTTGAGGTTCATGTCACCGGCCCGGTGGCGAATGCGGGCGGCCAATCTATCGCGCGCGCCCGATGCTGGCAACGCGCGCCCGGCCGGCTCACTTCGGCTTGGTGGCTTCCTTGAGGAAGGCGATCAGGTTGCGCCGTTCCTGCTCGGACCGGATGCCGGCGAAGATCATCTTGGTGCCCGGGATCATCGCCTGCGGCTTCTTCAGGTACTCGAACAGCGTGTCCTCGTTCCACACGATGCCCGATTTCTTGTTCGCCTCGGTATAGCTGTATCCCTCGACGCTGCCCGCCTTCCGGCCGAACAGCCCATAGAGGCTCGGGCCGATCAGGTTCCGGCCCTTCTCCAGCTTGTGGCAGGCGCGGCACTTGTTGAAGGCCTGTTTGCCGGCGGCGAGATCGGCCGCGCGCGCGCCGGGCGCCGCCGCGATCGGGACGGCGAGGACCAGTGCGAAAGCGAACGTCAAGGCGCGGAACATCGGATTCTCCCCGAATCGGCACAGGCGCGCGCGGCGCGGCATCGCCATACCGTCCGGCCGGGCCAGCGTCAAGGCGGCGTCCGGCCGCAGCGCAGCGCAGCGCCGGATTAAGGACCGGTTAACCCTGTTGCGACAGGATCGCTCGCGGGGGGAGAGGTACCCGCTCCAGGGAGTACGATGCCGCAGCTCAGCGAATCGGACGTCCGGCGGCTGCTGCACGACCGCTCCGCGACCAGCCGCGCCGGCGCGGCGCGCAAGATCGCGGGCGAGTATACGACAGCCGCACTGAACCCGCGCGAGCGCCATCTGGCGGAAGAGATCTTCCGTCTGATGTTGCGCGACGCGGAGCCGATCGTGCGCGAGGCGCTCGCGGGCGAGCTTTACGACTGTCCGGACGCCGCCCACGACGTGATCCGCGCGCTCGCCGACGACATCGAGCAGGTCGCGCTGCCGGTGATCCGCGCATCGACCGCGCTGACCGACGAGGATTTGATCGACATCGTGCGCAAGGCCGGCCGCGCCAAGCGCAAGGCGGTGATCGCGCGGCCCAGCGTTTCGTCGCTGGTGTCGGACGCGCTGATCGATTCCGACGACGACGAGGTGACCGCGGCTCTGATGGCCCATCCCGGCGCCGAGGTGTCGGAGCGCGCGCTGCAGAAAGCGCTCGACATGTTCGGCGAAAACGAAGCGGTCAGCCGCGGCATGGCGATGCGCGGCCGGCTGCCCGTCCGGGTGGCCGAGCGGCTGGTCGGGCTGGTCTCCGGCGAGCTGCGCATGCACCTGCTGTCCCGCCACGAGATTTCGAGCACGATCGCGAGCGACGTGATCCTCGAGAGCCGGGAGCGCGCGACGATCGGGCTGTTCGCGGGCGGGGGCGACCGCTCCGACGCCGAGGCGCTGGTCGCGGAGCTGCACGCCAACCGTCGGCTTACCGCATCGATCGTGATGCGCGCTTTGTGCATGGGCGATCTTGCCTTCTTCGAGACGGCGCTGGCCCGGCTGGCCGGCATCCCGCCGATAAATGCGGGACGGCTGATCCATGACGACGGCGGGCTCGGGCTGCGCGCGCTCGCCAAGAAGGCTGGACTCGCCGAGACGCAGTTGCCCGCCCTCAAGGCCGGCATCGAGGCGTGCCGCGAGGTGGCGTATGACGGCGGCGAGGACGACCGCGAGCGGTTCCGCCGGCGCGTCATCGAGCGCGTGCTCACCCGCCTGACGGAAGCCGAGGAAGCGGCGCTGGGCGAGGAGAACCTCGCCTACCTGATCGCGAAGCTGCGTCCGAACCCGGCGGACTTCACCAAGCTGGCCTGAGCCTATCCCTCTCCCGCCATGCGGCGGCGGACGTTGCCGAGCCAGTGCACGCCCAGCATCGAGACGACCACCGCGCTGGCGAACAGATAGAGCCCAAGATTCGTGCTCGCCCCGCCCACCGAGGCAGTGCGCACCGTCACCAGCAGGATGGCGAGCAGGAAAACGTCGAGCATCGACCAGCGGCCGAGCTGGTCGATGGCGGCGGCCAAGCGGCGGAACGCGGCTCCGTCGATCTCGGCGAGCCACCACAGGACCAGGCAGGTCGCCAGCTTGAACAGCGGGAACAGCACGGAGAACAGCAGCACCGCGGCAAACAGCAGGTATTCCTGCGCGTCGTAGAGCGCCCGGATGCTTTCGAGGATCGAAAAGCCGGACGAGAACACGAAGAAGCTCTGCACCGTCATCACCGGGAACCACAGCCCCGCGGCAAGCAGCCCCAGCGCGACGAGCAGCGCCACGGGCACCAGCCGGTCCACGCCGCGCGCGCACCGCGCGGCCGTGCGCCGTTCAGCCATGTCCACCCTGCCGGGGCGTTGCCGGCGGGAAGCGGCGGCCCTTGACGATGGCGGATCCGCCATAGCGCGCGCGCAGCCGGTCCATCGCACGCTCGACCGCCGCGCGCCGTGCGCCGTCGGGCTCGGCCAGGTCGGTCGGATCGGCGTCCTCGAGCGCGGCGAAGTGCGACACGCCGACCCCCAGCAGGCGGAAGGCGGTGCCGTCGGCTTCCCGAATCAGAAGCGCGTGCGCGGTGCGGAAGATGGTGTCGGCAAGCTGGGTCGGATGGGCGAGCGTCGCAGCGCGGGTGCGGATGCGGAAATCGGCGGTCTTGAGCTTCAGCGTCACCGTGCTGCCCGCGAGCCCGCCGCGCTTGAGCCGCGCCGACACCTTCTCCGCCTGGCCCCACAGGATGCGGGCCAGCGCCTCGCGGTCACGCACGTCGTCGCCGAACGTGGTCTCGGACGACAGGCTCTTGCGCCCGACATCGGACTCGACGACCCGCCGGTCGCGACCCCACGCGCAGTCGAACAGGCGGTGGCCGATGGCGCCGCAGCGCGCGACCAGGTCGTCCTCGGTCATCTCCTGGATCTGGGCAATTTGGATGATCCCATCGTCGGCAAGCCTGCGCGCGAGCACAGGCCCGACGCCGGACAGCACGGTCACCGGCATCTCGGCCAGGCGGGTGGCCGCATCATTGCGCCCGATCACTGCGAAGCCGCGCGGCTTGCCGAGGTCGGACGCGACCTTGGCGAGGTACTTGTTGGGCGCGAGCCCGATCGAGACGGTGATCCCCACGCGGTCCTCGATCATGCGCGCGAGGCGGGCGAGGCTCGCCGCCGCCGGCGCGCCGTACAGCCGCTCGGTGCCGGCGAGATCGAGATAGGCCTCATCCACGGACACGGGCTCGACGACGGGCGTCACCTCGCGCATCGCGGCGCGCACGTCTTCGGCGACCGATTCGTACTTGTCCATGTCGGGCGGGATGACCACCGCGTCGGGACACAATTTTAGGGCGTGGAACATCGGCATGGCCGACCGCACGCCGTAGCGCCTGGCGACATAACAGCAGGTGAGCGCCACGCCGCGGCGGCCGCGGCCACCGACGATCACCGGCTTGTCGGCGAGCGACGGGTCGTCGCGCTTCTCGACCGAGGCGTAGAACGCGTCGCAATCGAGATGGGCGACGGTGAGCGCGTCGAGCTCGGGATGGGTCACGGTACGTGTCGAGCCGCAGGCGGCGCACGCCGCCCCGTCGGCGGCGGGCGTCGCGGCGAAGCAGTCGCGGCACAGGAATCCCATGGCGCGACTCTGGGCCCGGCCGCAGTACCGGTCAACGGGCGGTCAATTGGTGGGGACGACGGCGAAGGTCTGGGGCGCAGGGCTCGCGACCCGGCTGCCGCTTCGCGTGACCTCGAGGACGGCGAGGCCCGACTCCGCCTCACCATCCGGCAACAGCCGGAAGATCCCGCCCGCCCCGGCATAGCCGTTGGGCTGGGTGAGCGCGGCGGCGCCGAAGTCCGGCCCGCTCGGCGCGCGCGCGAGGACGGCGGCGAGCGCGGTCGCATCGTAGCCCAGCCAGGCGAGCGGGCCGGGCGCGCGGCCGAACGCGTCGCGGAAGCGCTGCTCGAACCCGTTGCGCGCATCGGGCGGCGGGGCGACGTACCAGGCGCCGACCAGTGCCGGTTCCCGCCCGAGCGGCAGGCCCCGCCACGAGGCAAGGCCGAGCAGCCGCACCTGGTGCGGGTCGATGTCGAAATAGGGCAGCAGCGCGGCGATGGCGGTCAGGCGCGACCCGCCCTCGGGGATGAGCAGCGCGTCGAAGCCGGGATTACCCACCGTATCCATCGCGTCGAGCCGCTTGCGCGTTTCGCGCGACACCTCGTCGTCGCCGGTTCCCAGCGCGCGCTTCTGGGCATCGAGCGCCGCCTTCCGCGAATTGTAGCTGGCCAGGTTGCGGATGACGGGGTTGAGGTCGGACCCGTCCGGCGCGTACACGGCGACGCGGGTGAGCGTGCCGCCACTGGTTGTCACGGCCTCGCCCAGATCCTGCTGGACCCGCTGCCCGTAATCGTCATCGGGCACCAGGGCGGCAAAGCGCTCGAGACCCTGGGACCGCGCGTAGGCGACGATCCGCTTGATCTGCTGGCGCGGCGTCACGCCAAGAAGGTATGTGCCGGGCCCGGCGACGCGGCTGTCGTTGGAGAAGGCGACGACGTTGACGCCTTGCTGCACGGCGATCGGCGCGGCTTGGGCGACGGACGCGGAGAAGACCGGGCCGAGCACCAGCTTCGCCCCGTCCGACAGGACCTGGACCATGGCCTTCTGCGCCTGGTCAGTGGTGCCGCCCGTGTCGCGCGGCAGAAGCTGGAACGATTCGCCGCCCATGTCGAACACGGCAAGCGACGCGGCGTCGAGGATGTCGGCTCCGAGAGCCGCCTCCTTGCCGGTGAGCGGCACCAGGAGAGCGACCGGCACCATCGCCTTCACCCCCGGCGGCGGCGTCAGCGTCACCCCGGGGGGCGTGCCGGTCTCCGGGCCGGGCGCAGGCACTGGTGCCACGGGCTGGGGCGGCGCGACCACCGGCGGTGGCCCTTGCCTCTGGGACGGTGGCGGGGCTAACTTGGGCTCCTGGCAGGCCCCGAGCACAAGAGCGAGCGCGAGCGATAATGTCGCGGCGGCCCACCGGCAAACGGTCAAACGTCTCTCTGCCGCCTTCGGGCGCACAACCTCTCTCCCAGCACGGCCTTTCCCCGGCCGACCAACCTAGGCCGCCCGCCCGGCCAAGTAAACGTTCGGCCGCTGCCGACGTTCCCGGGCTTTGCATCGTCGCGACGCCGATCGGCAACGCCGCCGACATCACGCTGCGCGCACTCGAAGTCCTACGAAATGCCGACGCGATCGCCTGCGAGGATACGCGGGTGACCGGCAAGCTACTCGCGATGCATGGCCTTTCCGGCCGACTGATCGCCTATCACGACCACAATGCCGAGCGCGTGCGGCCGCAGATCATGGAACGGCTGGAACGCGGCGAAACCGTGGCGCTGGTTTCCGATGCCGGTACGCCGCTGGTCTCGGACCCGGGCTACCGGCTGGTCCGAGAATGCGTCGCGCGCGGCATCCGGGTGACGCCGCTGCCCGGCGCCTCGGCACTGCTCGCTGCCCTGGCGGTCGCGGGGCTTCCGACCGACCGGTTCCTGTTCGCGGGGTTCCTGCCGGCAAAGGTGGCAGCGCGCCGCGCCATGCTGGCCGGGCTCGCATCCGTTCCGGCGACCCTCGTGTTCTACGAATTGCCGCATCGGCTGGCCGCCGCTCTTGCGGACATGGCGGATGCGCTGGGCGCGCGCGATGCCGCGGTCGCGCGCGAGCTGACCAAGCTTTACGAGGAGGTAAGGCGTGGCACGCTGGCCGAGCTTGCCGCCGCCTATGCGGACGCGCCGACGCCGAAGGGCGAAATCGTGGTGATCGTCGGACCGCCGCCTGCCGAGCTGCCGCCCGACGCGGACACGCTCGACAGGGCATTGCGGACGGCGCTGTCGCAGTCGAGCCTGCGCGACGCGGTCGCATCCGTGGTGCGCGAGACCGGCCTTCCGCGCGGCGATGTCTACGCCCGGGCGCTGGAGCTGCGCGACAAAGCGGACGAGAGCGACACATGAGCCTGGAGTCGCGCCGGGTCGCGCACGGGTTCGGTCTGAAGGCGGAATTGCTGTGCGCGCTCGGTCTCAGGCTGCGCGGCTATCGCGTTCTCGCCCGGCGCTTCAAGGTGCCGGTTGGCGAGGTCGACATCGTCGCGCGGCGCGGCCGGACGCTGGTGTTCCTCGAGGTCAAGGCACGCGCGAACGTGGCCGACGCTGCCGAAGCGTTGACGTATCGCCAGCGCCGCCGCATTCTCGCCGCCGCCAAGATGTTTCTCGCCCGCCACCCGCAGCTTGCAACGCTGGATGCGCGCTTCGACGTGATGCTCGTCGCGCCGTGGCGCTGGCCGCACCACGTAGTCGATGCTTGGCGCGAATGACCGGGCGGCGCAGAACGCCCCGCCTTCGAGGGAGCCATGATGACACGCAGCCGGTTGCCGCTGGTTCGCGCCGCCATTCTGATCGCTGTGAGCGGCGGGCTGGCCGGATGCGTATCGACGGCGATCGGCGTGGGGGCGACGGCGGCGGTTGCGGCGTCGGAGGAGCGGGGCATCGAGGGCGCGGCGATCGACACGCGCATCCGGACCGATATCAACTCCCGCTGGGCCGATGCCAGCCTGGAGATCTGGCAGGATCTGGGGCTGGACGTGGTGGAACGGCGCGTCATGCTGACCGGCAAGGTGCCGTCCGCCGCCGAGCGCGCGCGTGCGGTGCGGCTGGTCTGGGGGGTCGAGGGGGTGAAGGAGGTGATCGACGAGATCAAGGTCTCGACCGGGGGCGACGTCGGCAACTACGCCCGCGACACCTGGATCTCGACACAGCTTCGTACCAAGCTGCTACTCGACAAGGGCGTTCTGTCGATCAACTATTCCATCGAGACGGTCGACCAGGTGATTTATCTGATCGGGATCGCCCAGGACCAGGTGGAGCTCGACCGCGTCATCAACCATGCGCGGTCGCTGCCCTATGTGCGGAACGTGATCAACCACGTGTGGCTGAAGACCGACCCGCGCCGGAGCAAGGCATGACCGCGGCAGACGCCGAAGCGGTCCTGCGGCGCCTTGCCGACCACGCGGCGGACGGCCCGCTCGATCTCGCCGAAGGGGCGCTCGCCCTGGCCGAACTGGCCCATCCGCGCGTCGATCCGACCCCCTACCACGCCCATCTCGGCGCCCTCGCACATGCGGTCGCAAACGCCGCCATAGGCGCGCGGGACCTGGAGGGGCGGGTCGCGGCGATCAACCGCGTTCTGTTCGACGAGCAGCGCTATACCGGTGACGAGGCGACGTACGACGATCTCGACAATGCCGACCTGATGCGGGTGATCGATCGACGCAGAGGCCTGCCTGTCGCGCTCGGCATCCTCTACATTCACGCTGCGCGTGCCCAGGGCTGGGCGGTCTCGGGCCTCGCCTTTCCCGGCCATTTCCTGCTGCGGCTCGAGGATGGGCCGGCCCGCGCGATCGTCGATCCGTTCCATGGCGGGCGGAACTGCACCCCGGCCGATCTGCGCGACCTGTTGAAGTTGACGGCGGGCACCGATGCCGAGCTGACGCCCAATCACTACGCGCCGGTCACGGACCGCCAGGTGCTGCTGCGCCTCGAAAACAACGTGGTCAGCCGACAGGTGCGTGCCGGACGGCTTGACGAGGCGGTGCGAACGCTCGACGCCATGCTGCTGTTCGCGCCCGACGAGTGGCGGCTTCTGTACGAGCGCGGCGCGTGCCAGGCGCGGCTCGGCAATCTGGGGGCGGCCATCGCCTCGCTCGACGCGTTCCTCGAGCGCGCTCCGGACGGCGGGGCGCGCAACGAGGCGGCCGCCCTCCTGCAACGCCTGCGGCGCAGGCTCAACTGATGCAAAAGGCAGTGACATGAGTCTTGCGGTCGCCATCCAGATGGATCCCATCGAGGGGATCGACATCGACGCCGATTCCACCTTCATGCTGGCGCTGGAGGCGCAGGCGCGCGGCCACGCGCTGTTCCACTATTTGCCGCAGGCGCTGGCCTTCCATCATGGACGGCTCTACGCGCGGGCGCGCCGGCTCGAGGTTCGGCGCCGCCGCGGCCAGCACTTTACCGTCGGCCCGTTCGAGACGATCGACCTCGCCGCCATGGACGTGGTGCTGATGCGCCAGGACCCGCCCTTCGACATGGCCTACATCACGGCGACGCACCTGCTGGAGCATGTCCATCCCGGCACGCTGGTGGTCAACGACCCGGTGCACGTGCGCAACGCGCCCGAGAAGCTGTTCGTCACCCATTTCGCGGAGCTGATGCCGCCGACCCTGATCACTTCGGACCGCGAGCGTATCGTCGAGTTCCGCAAGGAGCACGGCGACATCATCCTGAAGCCGATCTACGGCAATGGCGGTGCGGGCGTGTTCCACGTCACCCCGCAGGACGACAACCTGAACGCCATGCTGGAGATGTTCACCGCGCTCTATAACGAGCCGGTGATCGTGCAGCGCTACGTGCCCGAGGTGCGCCAGGGCGACAAGCGCATCATCCTGGTCGACGGCGAGCCGGCCGGGGCGGTCGCCCGCCTGCCGGCCGACGGCGAGGCGCGCGCCAACTTCCACGCCGGCGGGCGCGCCGTGAAGACGACGCTGACCGACCGCGAACGCGAGATCTGCACGCTGATCGGCCCGGCGCTGCGCGACCGCGGGCTGGTGTTCGTCGGCATCGACGTGCTGGGCGATTACCTGACCGAGATCAATGTCACCTCGCCGACGGGCATCCAGGAGATCAACCGGCTCGACGGCACCAAGATCGAGGCCTTGATCTGGGACGCGATCGAGCGGCGCCATCGCGAGGCCCGCGACGTCCGGCCGATGTAGCCGGCGATTTCGAATCCGTTAGGATTTTCCGGCCATTGCGCCGGCCGGCCGCGACCCAATATCTAGGGCCGGAAACCGCGCCGGGGGGTGGCGCGGGCCAGGACGTGGCACTGCATGGACTCCACTTTGGCCGGCATTGCGCCCGGAATGGGCGCCGACGCGTCCGCGCTCAGCGCCTTCCTGTCGGTGGTGCTGATCGACGTGGTGCTGGCGGGCGACAACGCCATCGTCGTCGGCATGGCCGCAGCGGGCCTGCCAGCCAACGAACGTCGGAAGGTGGTATTCTGGGGCATCGCCGCGGCGGCGGTGCTGCGCATCGGCCTCGCCGTCATCACCATGGAGCTGCTCGGCATCATCGGGCTGACGCTGGCCGGCGGCCTGCTGCTGCTTTGGGTTTGCTGGAAGCTATGGCGCGAGCTGCGCCCGGCCCATTCCGTCATCGCCGGAGGGCCAGA
Source organism: uncultured Alphaproteobacteria bacterium (assembly GCA_963817535.1). Lineage (GTDB taxonomy): Bacteria > Pseudomonadota > Alphaproteobacteria > MPNO01 > DASWLB01 > CAWGHZ01. Next base: position 197,277 of record CAWFOW010000010.1, on the reverse strand, counting down.
CCAGGCCCCTTCCCAAGGCAAGACCTTTCGCCAGGCCGTCATCCAGATCGTGCTGGCCGACGTCTCGATGTCCCTCGACAACGTGCTGGCCGTGGCCGGCGCGGCGCGCGACCACCTGACCGTGCTGATCATCGGGCTGGCGCTGTCCGTGGCGCTGATGGGGTTCGCCGCCGCGCTGGTCGCCCGGCTGCTGCAGCGCTATCACTGGATCGCCTATATCGGGCTCGGCATCATCGCCTATGTCGCCGTCAAGATGATCTACGAGGGCGGGATCGACGTGATTCAGGCGGCCAGCGCGATTTAGCCGGCCGGAGCGATTCCGCGCGAGCGAAATACGATCTAAATTCCGCTTCCGCCGACGCGGCGTCCCTGCTAGTCTGGAACAAAGCAGGAACGATTGCGGCCGGGAGGTCGGCGCATGGATGGCATGACGGAACTCGCGGGCCCGCGGCCCAGCAGCGCGCGCGAGGGGGGATCGAGCCGCATGGTGGCACGGGCGTCCACGGTCGCGTTCCACGGCATCGACGTGCTCGATATCGACGTGCAGGTGCAGATGTCGGGCGGCATGCCCGCCTTCGCCATCGTCGGGCTGCCGGACAAGGCGGTGGGCGAGTTGCGCGAGCGGGTGCGGGCCGCCCTGACCTCCATCGGGCTTGCCCTGCCGCAGAAGCGCATCGTGGTGAACCTGGCCCCGGCCGATGTGACCAAGGAGGGCAGCCACTACGACCTGCCCATCGCCCTTGCCCTACTGGTGGCGATGGGCGTGCTGCCGCAGGACGCGATCGACGGCTACACGGTGCTGGGCGAGCTGGCACTCGATGGCGCCATCGCGCCGGTCGCGGGGGTGCTTCCGGCGGCCATCGGGGCCGCGGTACGGGGCCGCGGTATCCTATGCCCGGCGGCGACCGGCGGCGAGGCCGCCTGGGCGGGCGGAATCTCGGTCCTGGCGCCGGATTCTCTGCTTGCCCTCGTCAACCATGTGCGCGGGGCCCAGGTGCTGCGCCCGCCCGTGGCGCGCCTCGCCGACGAGGGGCCGGCCGCGCCGGACCTGCGCGACATCAAGGGTCAGGAGACGGCCAAGCGGGCGGCTGAAATCGCCGCCGCCGGCGCCCACAACCTGCTGATGATCGGTCCGCCCGGCGCCGGCAAGTCGATGCTGGCCGCGCGCCTGCCCGGCCTGATGCCGCCTTTGGAGCCGGCCGAGGCGCTCGAGGTTTCGATGATCCATTCGGTGGCGGGCGAACTGGCTGGCGGACGGTTGATGCGCCGACGGCCGTTCCGCGCGCCGCACCATTCGGCCTCGCTGGTCTCTCTGATCGGCGGCGGGCTGCGCGTCAAGCCGGGCGAGGCGTCGCTGGCCCATCTCGGGGTCCTGTTCCTGGACGAACTGCCCGAGTTCGCCCGGCCAACGCTGGAGGCCCTGCGCCAGCCGCTCGAATCCGGGCGCGCCGTGATCGCGCGCGCCAACGCCCACGTGTCCTTCCCGGCGCGGTTCCAGCTGGTCGCCGCGATGAACCCGTGCCGCTGCGGCTATCTCGATGACGCGTCGCTCGCCTGCGCCCGTGCGCCGCGCTGCGCCCAGGACTACCAGTCCAAGATCTCGGGCCCGCTGTTCGACCGTATCGACCTGCATATCGACGTGCCGGCGGTCTCGCCCGCCGATCTCGCCTTGCCGCCGCCCGCCGAGGGCTCGGAAGACGTGGCGGCCCGGGTCGCCGCCGCTCGCGCGGTTCAGCGCGAGCGCTACGCCAGGGTCGCTGGCGGGCCGCGCACCAATGCGGAAGCCGACGGCGCGGTACTGGAGGAGGTCGCCGCCCCCGACGCCGAGGGCCGCAAGCTGCTGACCGAGGCTGCCGAGCGCATGCGCCTGACCGCGCGCGGCTATCACCGGGTACTTCGGGTCGCCCGCACCCTGGCCGATCTCGATGGCGCCGCCTCGGTCCGTCGGATTCACATCGCCGAGGCGCTCGCCTATCGCCGCGCCGCGATCGGCGGATGATCCGGAATTCATTAGCCAGCCGCCTCACCCGCTCGTGATCCCCTTCACCGAGGTGTGATTGGCCCGTGCGACCCCGCGGCGCTAAGTCACAGGCATGAAACGGATCCTGATTGCCGCCGTCGCCCTTGCCGCGCTCGCGCTGGGCGCGACCGTCGCCGCCCGGGCCGAGACGCCGAAACCCGTGGTCGAGCTGTTTACCTCGCAGGGCTGCTCGTCCTGCCCGCCGGCGGACGCGATCCTCGCCAAGCTCGTCGCGGAGGGCGACGTGATCGCCCTCAGTCAGCATGTCGATTACTGGAACTATATCGGCTGGGAAGACCCGTTCTCGCATGCCGGCGCCACGGAGCGCCAGCGCCAGTACCGGACCCACCTGGGAACGTCCTACGTCTACACGCCGCAGATGGTGTTCGACGGCGTGACCGAGGCGGTCGGTTCGGACCGCGGGATGGTCGAGACGCGCATCGCCCACGCCCGGCTGGACAAGAAGATTCCGCTGTCGGTGGAACGCGACGGCGCGAAGGCGGTCGTCCGCATCCCCGCTGGCGCCGAGATGGCGAAGGGCGCGACGGTCTGGCAGGTCGATTACGACACGGCGCACACCACCCCGGTGCGCCGCGGCGAAAACAGCGGCGCGACACTGGTCAACGCCCACGTGGTCCGCAAGATGGACCGCATCGGCAGCTATGACGGCGACGCGATGGCCATCCCTGTCGACCTCGCCAAGCTGCGGGCCGAGGGGCGCGGCGGCTGCGCCATCCTGGTTCAGGAGCCGCAGGCCGGGCGCATCTACGGCGCCATCGAGGTCGACGTCAGCCCCGGCTCGTAGCGCCCCGCGGCGTCAGCCCAGCCCCTTCTCCATCGCGGCCGCCATGCGGCGGGCGAAGGCGGCGGCATCGGGCAGGGTCTCGCCCTCGAGGATGCGCGCCTGGTCGAGCAGCAGCCACGCCGCATCGTCGATCGCGCTGCCGCCGGCGCCCGGCTTGCTGACCTGCGCGGCCAGCGCGCGGATCAGCCCGTGGCCAGGATTGATCTCGAGGATCCGCTTGGCGGCGGGGAAGTCCTTCCCGTGCAGCTTGAGAATACGCTCGAGATGGATGTCGGGATCGCCCTCGTCCGAGACCAGGCACACTGCGCTCTCGGTAAGGCGTTCCGAGGTGCGCACGTCCTTGACCTGGTCTTTCAGGGTGAGCTTGAGCAGCGCTACCAGCGCGTCGGTGTTCGCATCCGCCTCGGGCGGCGGGGCGGCGCCCTCCTTCTCCAGCAGCGGCACCTTCGCGAGCTCGGATCCGGCGCGCGTCGCCGACCGGAACGGCTTCTCCCGATAGCGCGGCACCGCCGCGGTCCAGAACTCGTCCACCGGGTCGGTCAGCAGCAGCACCTCGATGCCGCGCGCCGCGAACCCTTCGAGCTGCGGGCTCTTCCTGAGCGCTTCCAGTTCGTCGCCGGCGATGGTGTAGATCGCCTCCTGCCCAGGGCGCATGCGCGCGATCGCCTCGTCCAGGCTGGCGAGCTTGTCCGAGGCCGTGGTGCGGAAGCGCGCGAGCTTCAGCAGAGCGTCGCGATGCTCGGTATCTTCGTAGATGCCCTCCTTCAGGACGGCGCCGAAATTGGCCCAGAACTTGGTGTACTCCTCGGGCTCCTTCTCCGCCTTCTTCTGCAGGTCCGACAGTACGCGGCGCACCAGCGCCTGGCGGATGCGCGCCACCACCGGGTTGGCCTGCAGCATCTCGCGGCTGACGTTAAGCGGCAGGTCCTCGGAATCGACGATGCCGCGCAGGAAGCGCAGCCAGGCCGGCACAAGCTCGGCGCACTCGTCGGTGATGAACACGCGCTTGACGTAGAGCTTCACGCGATGGCGGCGCTGCAGATCGAACAGGTCGAATGGCTTGTCCGACGGCACGAACAGCAGGCTGGTATATTCGATCTTGCCCTCGGCCTTGAAATGCAAGGTCAGCCAAGGCTCGTCGAACGCATGGCCGGTGTGGTGGTAGAACTCCTTGTATTCGTCCGCCGTGATCGACGCCCGCGGTCGGGTCCACAGCGCACTCGCGGTGTTGATCGTCTCGGACTTGCCGCCCTCGTCCAGCACGATCGGGATGGCGATATGGTCCGAATAGGCGCGCACGATGCGCCGGATCTCCGCCGGCTCCAGGAACGATTTCGCGTCCTTCTTCAGATGCAGGGTGACGGTGGTACCGCGCCCGGCCCGCTCGGCCTCGGAAACGGTGTACTGGCCCTTACCGTCCGAGCTCCATTTCCACGCCTGGGCGTCGCCCGCGCGCCGGCTGATCACCTCCACCCGGTCGGCCACCATGAAGGCCGAGTAGAACCCGACACCGAACTGGCCGATCAAAGCGAGGTCGCCCGCCTTGCCGTCCTTGCCCTCCTTCTCGGCCGCCAGTCGGTCGAGGAACGCCGCTGTGCCGGAACGCGCGATGGTGCCGAGCTCGGAGATCAGCCCGTCGCGGTCCATTCCGATGCCGTTGTCGGCGACGGCCAGCGTGCCGGCCTTCGCGTCAGGCATGATACGGATCCCGAACTCGGAATCGTCGGCGGTCAACGCGGGCCGCGTGATCGCCTCGTAGCGCAGCTTGTCGCACGCATCGGACGCGTTCGAGATCAGCTCGCGCAGGAAAATTTGCTGCTGCGAGTAGAGCGAGTTGATGACGAGGTCGAGAAGCCGGGAAACCTCGGTCTCGAACGTCAGGGTCTGCTCGGCCATAGGCCCCCTCTTTGCCGGACGTTGAAGGCGGCCGTGATATGGGCGCTGGCGCACCACGCCGCAAGGCCTTCACGCCCCTTTCGGACGGCCCCGATAATACCTAGATGAGTCGGTAATACTGGCAGGAGAGGCGTTCATGCAGACCGACGTGCGCATTACCTTCCGCGACTTCCCGCCCTCCGACGCCATCGAGGCGCGGATCCGCGAGCGCGTCGCCAAGCTCGAGGAGTTCCACGGCCGGGCGATCGCCTGCCGGGTGGCGGTGGAGGCGGCCAAGCGGCGGCACAAGGCGACCGAATACCAGGTGCGCATCGACCTGACCCTGCCGGGCGAGGAGCTGGTGGTCAGCCATGACCATGCCGACCGCAAGCCCGCCGACGACATCTACGTCGCCATCCGCGACGCGTTCGACGCCATGGAGCGACAGATCAAGCGTCGGTCCGAGCGCGCGCGCAACGAAGTGAAGTCACACGCCGCCCCCGATCATGGCCATGTCGTGCGGCTGTTCCCCGACCACGGCTTCATCGCGACCGCCGAGGGCGAGCTGTACTTCCACCGCAATGCGGTGGCCGAGGGCAGCTTCGACGCGCTGGAGGAAGGGGCCGAGGTGCGGTTCTCGCTCGCTCCCGACGACGGCGACATGGGGCCGCAGGCCTCGACCGTCCATCCGCTGGGCAAGCGCCATATCGTGGAACCGCCCGACAAGGGGTGACGCAGGTTCCGACTGGCGCGGGGGCGCGCTCCCCCGCTACGATGGGCCTCCGGAAACGGCGGGAGGCACCATGCGCATCCACAACCTCTACGAGGACTCCGACGGCATCTCGCACTGGCGCGATATCGAGGTCGAGTGGGCCGAGACTTCGCGCGGCGCGTCGAAGCTGTCGAAGCGCCTGCCCGCCACCGGCATCATCTTCCGCGAGGTGCCGGCCGAATATTCGCTGGACTGGCACCCGGCGCCGCGCCGCCAGTACATCATCAACCTGGATGCCGGCGTCGAGATCACCGCGTCGGACGGAGAGAGCCGCGTGATCGGCGCGGGCGAGGTGTTCCTGGTCGAGGACATTTCGGGCAAGGGGCACCTGTCCAAATCGGTGGACGGCAGGATGCGCCACTGCATCTACGTGCCGATCGACTAGCGCCGGGCGATGGCCAGGCGCACTCCCACGATCGCCATCGCCGGCGCGGGGTTCGGCGGCATCGGGCTCGCCATCGCGCTGAAGAAGGCGGGTATCGAGAGCTTTACCCTGTACGAGCGCGCGGCGGAGGTGGGCGGGGTATGGCGCGACAATTCCTATCCCGGCGCGGCGTGCGACGTGCCTTCGCGGCTCTACTCCTACTCGTTCGAGCCCGAGTATGGCTGGTCGACCGCCTATGGGCGCGGGCCCGAGATCAAGGCCTATATCGAGCGTTGCGTCGCTAAGTATGGGCTTGCCCCGCACATAAGGTTCAACACCAACGTCCTGACCGCCGCGTTCGACGAGGCGGCGCGCAAATGGCGGCTCGAGACCGCGGCGGGCGAGAGGATCGAGGCCGACATCTTCGTGTCGGCGGTCGGGCTGTTCAACAAGCCGGCCCTGCCCGACATTCCCGGGTGCGAGTCATTCGCCGGCCCCTCCTTCCATTCGGCGCGATGGGACCATGACGTCGAGCTTGCCGGCAAGACCGTCGCGGTGATCGGCACGGGCGCGAGCGCGGTGCAGTTCGTCCCCGCCATCGCGCCGAAGGTGGCGCGGCTCCACCTCTACCAGCGCACGCCGCAATACGTCATGCCCAAGATCGTGCGCGACGATTCCTCGGTCACCCAGGGCTCGCGCCTGCAACATGCGTGGCAGCGGCTGCGCCTGTTCATGATGTTCGAGAAGGCGGGGCGCAGGCGCGGGTCGGACAAGCTGGTCGCCGAATCGCAGGCGATGTTCCAAGCCTACCTTGCCACCAAGGTGCGCGATCCCGCGCTGCGCGCCAAGCTGACGCCTTCCTATCGCTGGGGCTGCAAGCGCGTGCTGCAGTCGAACGAGTGGTTCGATGCGCTGGTGCGCGACACTGTCGAGGTCGTGACCGATCCGATCGGGGCGATCGTGCCCGAAGGGGTGCGCACCCGGGACGGCGTGCTGCGCACCGCCGACGTGGTGATCTACGGCACCGGTTTCACCCCCACCGACTACCTGACGCCGATGACGGTCACGGGCGTCGGCGGGCAGGTGCTGGCCGAGGCCTGGCGCGACGGGGCCGAGGCCTATCTCGGCATGACCGTCGCCGGCTTCCCGAACTTTTTCATCATGTACGGCCCGAACACCAACACGGTGACCAGCATCATCTTCATGCTGGAGAACCAGGCGCGCTACATCGTCAGCGCCGCGCGGCGCATCGCGCGCACCGGCGGCACGATGGACGTGCGGCCCGAGGTGCTGCGCCGCTACAATGACGACGTGCAGCAGCGACTGAACCGCACCGTTCTGGTCGACGCCGACTGCGCCAGCTATTTCCGCACCGCGTCGGGCAAGGTCACCACCAACTGGCCCGGCTGGCTCACCGAGTACTGGTACCGCACGCGCCGTGTGCGCCCGCGCGACTACGAATTCGCATAGGGAGGACGAACGCCATGACACGCATCCGCATTCTCAATCGCGGCGAGATGAACGAGGAACAGGGCCACGTCTACGACGAGGTCGAGAAGGCCGGCGGGCCGCTCGGCGGGCCATACTGGGCCTATATCCGCACGCCCGACCTGATGCGCGTCAACCAGCAGCTCGCCAATACGATCCGCGCCGGCGGGCTCACGGGGCGCGAGCGCCAGATCGCCGTGCTCACCGTGGTGCGCCACTGGGGTGCGAAATTCCCGTGGGCCGCGCAGGTGCGCGCTTCGCTGGCCGCCGGCGTGGACCAGCCGACCATCGACACGATCAACGCAGGCAAGACGCCGAACCTTGCCGACGCGCGCGAGGCGCTGGCCTACAAGCTCGCCAAGGAGCTCCTGGAGAACAAAGGGCTCAGCGAGGCGACCTACCAGGCGGCGGCGAAGGCCTTCCCCGAGGACCAGCTCGTCACGCTGGTCGCTGCGGTCGGCCAGTTCTCGATGGTGTGCTGCACGGCGAACGCGTTCGACATCTCGCCGCCCGACGGTGCGCCGCTCCTGAAGTAGAGGCCTACGGGGCGCTGTTCACAGTGTCGGCCACGGATGGTATGACCGCCGCCAACGCGCGCGATCGGCGACGGCATGCTGTTCCATAGCCAGACGTTCATTCTCGTCTTCCTGCCGGTCGTTCTCGCCAGTTTCTACGCCGTCGCCGGGCACCAGGCCGCGCGCCAATGGGTTCTGGTCGCGGCGTCGCTGTTCTTCTACGCCTACTGGGACGTGCGCTTCCTGCCGCTGCTCCTGACCCAGGCGGTGGCAACCTGGCTGCTGTCCCAGGCCGCGCGGCGCGCGCGGGTCGCGCCGCTGGTCGTTGCCGGGATCGTGCTGAACCTCGGCATTCTCGGCTATTTCAAGTACCGCAATTTCTTCCTTGAAGGGCTCACTTCGTTGCTCGGCAACGCGCCGCCGGTCAACAATCTGATCCTGCCGATCGGCATCTCGTTCTACACGTTCGAGCTGATCTCGTTCCTCGTCGACCAGCATCGCGGCCAGCTGCCCCGCTACCGCTTCCGCGAGTTCATGGTGTTCGTGACGTTCTTCCCGCGCCTGATCGCGGGGCCGATCGTGCGCCACCACGAGATCATCCCCGGCGCGGCCGAATCGCCGCTGCGGCCGGGTCTCGCCGAGCGGCTGGGCCAGGGCGGCACGCTGTTCATCATCGGGCTCGCCAAGAAGGTGCTGCTCGCCGACCACCTGGCGAAGATGGCCGACCCGGCCTTCGCCGCTGCCTCGCAGCACGCCGTTTCGGCGGCCGACGCGTGGAACGGCACCCTCGCCTTCTCGCTGCAGCTCTTCCTCGACTTCTCGGCCTACAGCGAGATGGCGATCGGGCTCGGGATGATGTTCGGCATCATCCTGCCGATCAATTTCAACATGCCCTACCGCGCCGTCTCGATCCGGGATTTCTGGCGGCGCTGGCACATGACGCTCAGCCGCTTCCTGCGCGATTATCTCTACATCCCGCTGGGCGGCAGCCGGCGGGGGCCCGCGCGCTATGTCGCCGCGACATTGGTGACGATGGGGCTGTGCGGGCTGTGGCACGGCGCGGGCGTCACCTTCGTCGTCTGGGGCATGATGCACGGCGTCGCGCTGGTGATCTGCCATTTCTGGCAGAGGCTGCGCCGGCCGCTGCCCCTGCCCCTCGCCTGGGCGCTGACCCTCGCCTTCGTCATCGCCGGATGGGTCATCTTCCGCGCGCCCGACTTCCACACCGCGGCGAACATGTTCGCCTCGCTTGGCGGGATGGGTGGCGACATCGCCAGCGCCGTCCAGCCGCGCCCGTGGCTGCTGGCGATCGCGGCGGCGGTCTCGCTGGTCGGCCCGACCAGCCTCGATTTCGCGACGCGCTGGGTGGCGCCGCGGCCCGCCTACGCGGTGGGGTTCGCGGCCCTTGCCGTCGTCTGCGTGCTCGAGGTCGGCAAGGGCGCGCCGATCACCTTTATCTACTTCCAGTTCTGAGGGCCCCCGGTGCCGTCCTGGAGCCGCTACACCAAGGTCCTGGCCGGAACGGTCGCCGCGGCGGTGACCGTGCTCTACGCCTTCGTCGCCATCGTCGATCCCTACGGCAACGTGCCGTTCTCGCCGCCCATGGCGCGGCCGATCATCGACATCAACCAGCGCTACATGTTTCCGGCCGTCGCGCGCAGCGGGCATTTCGATTCGGCGATCTTCGGCACGTCCACCTCGGCGCTGCTCGATCCCGAGACGCTCGACGCGGCGTTGGGCGGGCACTTCGCCAACCTCGCCATGTACAGCGCCACCGCGTGGGAGCAGACCCAGCTCGCCAGGCTGTTCATCCGCCGCAATACGGTACGGACCTTCATCGTCGGGCTGGATACGGTCTGGTGCGAGCAGGACGCCGACGTCCGTCGCCTGACCGTGCGGCCCTTCCCGCCGTGGATGTATGACGACGACAAGTGGAACGACCTCGCCTACCTGCTCAACGGCAAGACGGTCGAGATCGCCGGGCGCATGGTCGAGTACCATCTGGGGCTGCGCGCGCCACGCATCCGCGACGACGGGTACGAAATCTTCACCCTCCCCGACAGCCAGTACGACCTCGCGCGCGCCCGTCGGAACATCTATGGCAACGCGCTGGGAAAGCGGGTTGCGACGTCGCAGCCGGCGATGCCGGTTGCGGCGGCGCAAGGTTCGTGGCGCTTTCCCGCGCTTCCCTGGCTCGACGGTCTGCTCGCGAGCCTGCCGGCCGACGCGACCCGCATCCTCGTCTTCATGCCGGTCCATGTCGAGGCGCAGCCGCCGCCCGCCAGCGAGGCGGGCGTCATCGAGGCCGACTGCAAGCGCCAGATCGCGGCCATCGCGCTGCAGCGGAATGCGCACCTGGTCGATTTCCGCATCACGTCGCCGATCACCACGAAAGACGCGAACTACTGGGACCGGCTGCATTTCCGCCTGCCGATCGCCGCGCGCGTGGTGACGGAGATCGCCGCGGCGGTACGCGAGCGCCGCGACGCGGCCGACGGCGACTACCGCTACCTCGCCGGGCCGCCGACTCTGGCCAATCGCCGCTGACCGCGGCCCGGGTTGCCGGGCCCGTCCGCGGGTTTGTATAAGGACTTCATGGACGCGTCCTACGACATCGTCGTCGCCGGCAGCGGTCTGTGCGGCCTGACCGCCGGGCTCACCGCCGCGCGGCTGGGTCGCAAGACGCTGATACTGACCGGCGACGTGCTGGGCGGCCAGCTCCTGTCCATCGAGACGGTCGACGGCTATCCCGGCTTTCCCGAGGGCGTGCCCGGCTTCGACCTCTGCCCCATGGCGCAGGAACAGGCGATGGCCGCCGGTGCCGAAATCGCAATGACCGAGGCGCGCGCGCTGGAACCGGCCGGCTCGGGCTGGACCCTGACCACCGGCGACGGCGACGTCGCCGCGAAGGCGGTGATCGTCGCGACGGGCACTTCGCTCGCCCCGCTCGGCGTCCCGGGCGAGGAGCGGCTGCGCGGAAAAGGCGTGAGCCAGTGCGCAAGCTGCGATGCGCCGCTGCTGCGCGGCAAGGCCGCGGCGATCGTCGGGGGCGGCGATTCGGCCGTTCAGGAGGCGCTGACCCTGGCCGCCGCGGCCGGAAGCGTCGTCATTGTCCATCGCGGCAAGGAATTCACGGCCCAGGCCGCCTATCGCGAGCGCATCGCTTCGCTTGCCAACGTCACCGTGCGGTTCGAGACCATGGTGGAAGAAATCCTGGGCGAGGACGGGCTGACCGGGATACGGATCCGCGACGCAACGGGCGCCACCGAGGATCTGCCCATCGAGGGGTTCTTCGCCTATGTCGGGTTGCGGCCCAATACCGATTTCGTGCGCGATCTGTTGCGGCTGGATGCCGCCGGCCGTATCCTGACAGACGAGTATTTTCGCACCTCGGCCGCCGGCGTGTACGCGGCGGGCTCGGTCCGGTCCGGCGCAGCGATCCGGGCGGCCGCAGTGGCGGGCGAAGGCGCAGCGGCTGCAATCGCCGCTTCGTCGCAGGCGGGAGGATGTGATGGCTGAGAAGCTGACGGTCCACGATCCGCGCGGCTACCCGCCGAAGGTGACGGGCAAGCGACTAGCGCCCCGCCTCGACGGGTTCGATGGCAAGACCGTCTACCTGGTCGACTGCCTGTTCGACAATTCCGAAGTGTTCATGATGGAGCTGAAGGACTGGTTCGGCTCCCATTTGCCCGGCGTCAAAACGCCGATCATCAAGCCGCGCGAAAGCTGGGTGGACGATCCGGGGATGCGCGCCAGGATCGCCGAGGACGGCGACGCGGCGATCCTCGGCGTCGGCTTATGAAGCACCTGTAGCCCGACGGTCGTCGGGCTGGCCATGTCGCTGGAGGAGCAGGGCGTCCCCACGGTCGCCGTGCATACCCACGTCTTTCACCGCCTCGCCAAGGCCACCGCAATGGCCAACGGCATGCCGACGACGCGCCAGGCCTTCGTGCCCCAGCCCGTGGTCGACAAGACCGCCGCCGAGCTGCGCGCCTATATCGAGGGCACCGATCCCGTCTCCAAGCGCCCCTTCATGCAGGAGGTGGTCGAGTCGCTGACCACCGCGCTCGACCAGGGCGACCTCAAGGGCATGTCCTTCGAGCGCTCGACGCCGCGCCTGATCGCGCCCGATACCGAGGACAACCTTCAGCGCCTGTTCGTCGAGCAGTTCTGGTCCGACAACCTGCCCGTCATCCTGCCGACCGAGGCGCGCGTCGAAGCGATGCTGAAGGGCACGAAGCAGGCACCCGACAAGGTGGTCGGCCGCCTGTCGCCCACCGCCTTCCGCGAATCGTGGGAGATGACGGTCGAGAAGGTGGCGGTCAACGCCGTGATGGCGGGCTGCAAACCGGAATACTTGCCGGCCGTTCTCGCTTCCGTCGCGTCGGGCATGACGGCGCGCTCGTCCTCCACCACGTCCTTCGCCGGGATCGGCGTCGTCAACGGCCCGATCCGCAAGGAGATCGGCATGGACGATGGGATCGGCGTGATGGGCCCGTTCAGCCATGCCAACGCCACCATCGGGCGCGCCTACAACCTGGCCTCGCTCAACGGCCAGGGCGGCTCGACGCCGAACGAGACCTACATGGGCACGCTCGGCAACTGGTACAGCTATTCCGCGACCTTCCCGGAGGCCGAGGAGCGCAGCCCGTGGGCGCCGCTGCACACGCGCTACGGCTTCAAGCCGACCAATTCGACGGTGACGGTGTTCCGCGGCGGGCGCTACACCCAGTGCGGGTTCGGCCCGCGCGATACGTGGCAGGAGAAGTTCCAGCGCGTTCTGGCGGCCACGGCGCCGCGCCAGTCGCCGCTGATCGTGATGGACCCGATCGTCGCGCGGCTGTTCATGGACCATCACGGCTTCGATTCGAAGGAGAAGCTGATCGACTGGATCGCGCATAACTGCAAGATGCCGGCGCGCGAATATTGGGACGATCAGTGGGTCCAGACCCTCATCCATCCCCTCGCCGTGGCCGGGGTCGAGCCCTGGGCGACGAACCTCAAGGCAGGGCCCGATGACGAGCTCGAGATCTTCCGGCCCGAGGAGATCAACATCGTGGTCACCGGCGGCGAGACCCAGGGCGCGTGGAAGATCTACGAGGGCGTCCGCCCGAAGGACGGCACCGTCTCCATCGATTCCTGGCGGTGACCTTCGCCGTTCGCGCTTCGAGACGCGGTCCTGTGGACCGCTCCTCCGCACGAACGGAAATTGGATGACCCAGATAAACCGTTCGTCCTCCAGATAAACCGTTCGTCCTGAGGAGGCTGCGAAGCGGCCGTCTCGAAGGGCGAACGGGCGTGGCCGTTCGGCTATACTCCGGGGCCGATGCAGGATGCCCCCGTCGTCAAGGATCTGGTGCTGGTCGGCGGCGGGCACAGCCACGTCGCCGTGCTCAAGCGTTTCGGCATGCGCCCCATCCCGGGCGTGCGGCTTACCCTGATCGGCCGCGACGTCCACACGCCCTATTCCGGCATGCTGCCCGGCCTCATCGCCGGCCACTACGAATTCGACGACACGCATATCGACCTGGAACGGCTCTGCCGCTTCGCCCGCGCGCGCTTCTTCGTCGACGAGGCGACCGGCCTCGACCTCGATGCCAGGATCGTCACCTGCCGCGCACGGCCGCCGGTTCCCTACGACGTGCTCTCGCTCGATGTCGGCTCGACGCCGCGCAGCCAGGTGCCGGGCGCGGACGCGCACGCGGTCGGGGTGAAGCCGATCGACGGGTTTCTCGCCCGCTTCGAGGCGCTGCGCGCGCGCGTACGGGCGACCGAGGCGCCACTGCGCATCGCCGTCGTGGGCGCCGGCGCGGGCGGGGTCGAGATCCTGCTCGCCATCCAGCACCGCCTGCGCGACGAAGACAAAGGCCGTCTGGAGTTCCATCTGTTCGGCGAGGCTGAGACCGTGCTGCCCTCGCATAACGCGCGCGTGCAGCGGAGCTTCACGCGCGTGCTGGCCGCGCGCGGCGTCGCCGTGCATACCGGCGCGCCGGTGATCGAGGTTACGCCGGACGGCGTGCGCACCGGCGACGGCGCGTTCCATCCGGGGGACGAGGTTCTGTGGGTCACGCAGGCCGGCGCTGCGCCCTGGGTTGCCGCCTCGGGGCTTGCGACCGACGAGGGTGGCTTCGCGCTGGTCGACGACGCGCTGCAATCGGTCTCGCACAAGAACGTGTTCGCGGCCGGCGACGTCGCCACGATGGCGAACCACGCGCGCCCCAAATCGGGCGTCTACGCCGTGCGCCAAGGCAAGCCGCTGGCACGCAATCTGCGGCGCGCCCTGACCGGCCGGCGACTACGTCCGTACCGTCCGCAGAAAAAGGCGCTCGCGCTGATCTCGACCGGCGACAAGTACGCCGTCGCCTCGCGCGGCGACTGGTCGGTCGAGGGGCGGCTGGTGTGGCGATGGAAGGACTGGATCGACCGGCGCTTCATGCGCAAATACGACCGCCTGCCCGAGATGAAGATCGAAGCGCCGGTCGTCGCCCGCGGCCTTGCCGACAGGGATGCGCTCGCGGCATTGAGCGAGGTCGCGATGCGTTGCGGCGGATGCGGCGCCAAGGTCGGCGCGACCGTGCTGACCGGTGCGCTCCATCGCCTGGCGCCGTTCCAGCGGCCGGACGTGCTGATCGGGCTCGATGCGCCCGACGACGCGGCGATGGTCACGGTGCCGCCAGGAAAGGCGCTGGTGCAGTCGGTCGATTTCTTCCGCGCGATGATCGACGACCCCTATCTGTTCGGCCGCATTGCTGCCAACCATGCGCTGGGCGACATCTACGCGATGGGCGCGGAACCGCAATCGGCGCTCGCCATCGCCACCGTGCCCTTTGCCGTCGAGGCCAAGGTCGAGGACACGCTGTCCCAGATGATGGCCGGCGCCGACGCGGTGCTGGCCGAGGCGGGGTGCGCGCTGGTGGGCGGCCATTCCGGCGAGGGGGCGGAGTTGGCCCTCGGCTTCGCGGTGAACGGTCTGGTCGCGCCCGAGCGTGCCTTGCGCAAGTCCGGCCTCAGGCCGGGCGACGTGCTGATCCTCACCAAGCCGGTCGGCACCGGCGTGCTGTTCGCCGCGGACATGCGCCACCGTGCCAAGGGGCGCTGGATCGTGGCGGCACTGGAATCGATGCAGCGCTCGAACCGCGATGCCGCCGCAACACTCGCCGCGCACGGCGCAACCGCCTGCACCGACGTGACCGGATTCGGTCTGGTCGGCCACCTGGTGGAGATGCTGCGCGCTTCGCACGCGGGGGCGGCGCTGGACCTCGCCGCGATCCCGCTGCTCGACGGCGCGGTCGAGACGGTCGCGGCCGGCATCTTCAGCTCGCTGCAGGCGGAGAACGCGCGGCTGCGCCGGGCCATCGCCAACGCCGAGGCGGTCGCGAACGACCCGCGCGCCGCGCTGCTGTTCGACCCGCAAACGGCGGGCGGGCTGCTGGCGGGCATCCCGGCCGACCGGGCCGAAGCCTGCCTCGCCGCGCTCCGCGCCGGCGGCGACATTGCGGCGGCCATCCTCGGCACGGTCACCGAGGCGACCGGCCCGGACCCGACCATCATCCTGCGCGGGTAGCGCCTACTTCATCGATTCCAGCCGGCGGATCGTGCGCACCACGTCAGCGGCGTCGATGCGCCCCAGCGGGCCGTCGCTATAGCTCGAGGCCAGCACCTTGCCGTTCGCGTCGAGCAAAAATTCCGACGGCTGGACGATCTGGCGGCGATCCTCCCACCACGCGCCGAGCGCATCCGCCTCCGCCCGCGTGACACCGAACCCCACGGGGAAGCCGACCTCGTCGGCCACTTCCTTCGCCTTGTCGAGAGGATCGACGCTGGCCGCCACCACCTTGGCGTTCAGCGCATCGAGATCGGAGCGTGCGTCCCTGAAGCCGACCAACTGCCGGCGACAGTAGGGTCACCAATGGCCGCGATAAAACAGGATCACCCGATACTTGGCAGCGAGCCCGTCGGGCAGGGCGAGCGTGCCGCCGTCGGTCAGGTTGAGCGTCATGCGCGGGAACGTCGCGCCGATGCCGAGCTTGTCGACCATGGATCGGCCCCCTTGGTTGCACTCGTCGCATGAAAGCTAAGGCCGTTCCTGCCCCGGGGCAAGACGCCGCCGGCGGTTGGCGGAAAAGAGTGGGAGTCGAACCCACCAGGGACGTCTGACGCCCCTCAGCGGCTTTGAAGGCCGTGCGGTCCACCGGGACGCGATTCTTTTCCAGCCGGTCGCGGCGGCGAGTCTAGCGCGGCCGCGGCGGTCGTGCCACCGAACGCCTCGGTGGGCCGGCGTAGCACCTCGTGCGCATCGCCCTTGCGGCGGGTGAACTTCACCTTGTCGAAAAATTCCAGGATCTCGATCGAGACATTGCGCCCGATCCCCGACGCGTCCCGAAACCCCGCCGCGGTGACCAGTCTGTCGGGCCGCACCGCCGCGACCTCGACCGCGATGTCGGCGAGTGCGCGCAGCCCGGCCGGCAGGTAGAAGCGCGTCTTCGACACGCGGACGACGAGCCCGTGGCGCGCCGCGCGCACCAGCATCGATTCGGTGCGGCGCGGGTCGGCGTTCAGCGTCGTCGCGATCTCATGCACGCCGGGCGGGCGCAGCGGCTGCGCCTCCAGCAACGGCGCGATCTTCGCCCAGAGCGCTGCGTCGGCGGGGTCGAGCTGCGGCCGGTGTGAGGCGAGGCGGACGCCCATGCCTTCGCGCACGATCGCGCCCTCGCGGATCAGTTCGCCCGCGATGGCGACGACCGCCTCGTGCGCAAGTCGCACCCCTGTGCCCTGCAGGATGCGATCTTCCGCGGGGCCAACCGTGTCCGGTGAACGCTTGTGCCATGCGGCGAGTGCAGCGAGCGCGACGTTGCGCAGGCGGTCCCAATGGTCCGGCGCGAATCCGAGATCGACCGCGCCCGAGGTGACTCGCTTCATCGAAGCGTTGGCGTAGAGCTGCGCGGCCTCGTCAGGCGTCAGGTTGCGCGCGAGGGCGAAGCGCGCGAGATCGACGCCATTCGCAGCCTGCGCCAGCAGGTCGGTCAAGGCTTTGCCGTGGTCCGGCGTCTCCAGCGCATCCAGGACGGCGAGACGCTCCGGCCGGGCGCGGCCGCGCGCCGGGGCGAAGATGTCGATCACGTGCCCGCCGCCGATGGTGCGGCGCGCCGACGTGTCGCGGACAATGAACCGGTCCCCAGCCAGCGCCACGATCGGCCGGTCGAGAACGAGCTGGACGCGGCCGGACCCGCCCGGCGCGATCGGCGTACCGTCCAGGAGGGCGACACGGCCGGTCGCCTCGGCCGCGCCGAGATGCACATGCACCGGCGTCCAGTGGGCCACCGCGCGCGCCTCGGACGGCAGCAGCTTGAGCCGCGCATCGATCTTGTGCACCGGCGGGGCGGGCGTGCCGCTCACGATCCAGTCGCCACGCACGATTCGGTCCTTGTCGAGGCCGGGCCCGGCGAGGTTGAGCGCAAGGCGCTGGCCCGCGCGGCCCTCGGCAGCGGAGGCGTTCTGGGCATGTATGCCGCGCACCCTGAGATCGAGCCCGGCCAGCACGGGACATACCGAATCACTTGCGGCCACTTGGCCCGACACGGCGGTGCCGGTCACCACCAGCCCCGCGCCGACCACGGTAAAGCAGCGGTCGACCGACAGGCGGAAATTGCCGGCCACCTCTCGCGGACGCCAGGCGCGCGCAACACCGGCAAGATGGTCCTTCAGCGCATCGACGCCCGCGCCGGTCACGGCCGAGACGGGAAAGACGGGTATATCGGCAAGCGCCGTGCCGGCGAGCAAGGTTCGTATCTCGGCCTCGACCTCCGCGACGCGCGACGCGCCGGCCCGGTCGGTCTTGGTGAGCGCGACCGCGCCCTCCGAGACGCCGAGCAGGTCGAGGATGGCGAGATGCTCCGCCGTCTGCGGCTTCGGCCCGTCATCGGCGGCCACGACGAACAGCACGAAATCGATGCCCGCCACCCCGCAAAGCATGTTTCGGACGAAGCGCTCATGACCCGGCACGTCGACGAACCCGACGGTCGGCCCACCCGCCACGGGCCAGTACG
This sequence comes from uncultured Alphaproteobacteria bacterium, assembly GCA_963817535.1. Classification (GTDB taxonomy): domain Bacteria; phylum Pseudomonadota; class Alphaproteobacteria; order MPNO01; family DASWLB01; genus CAWGHZ01. The sequence continues at coordinate 179,392 of CAWFOW010000010.1, read as the reverse complement.
CAAAACCGAGATCGATGGTCAGTCCGCGCGCCTTCTCCTCCGGCAAACGGTCGGCGTCGATCCCCGTCAGCGCCTTGACCAGCAAAGTCTTGCCGTGATCGACATGGCCGGCGGTGGCGATGATCATGTCGTCGCGGCGCCGAGCCGGGCGAGTTGCGCCCGGAAGCCGGCCTCGTCCTCGAGGCAGCGCAGATCGAGGATCAGCGCGCCCTCGTGGATTCGGCCGATGACGGGAACCGGCAGGGTGCGCAGGGATTCGGCGAGACGCGCAAGCGCCGTACCGCTGCCGCGCCGCGCGCGCAGACGTATGGCGAGCCCGGCGCTGGCGATGCGCTGCGTCGGCAGCGCACCCGAGCCGATCTGGCTGTCGCACTCGATCACCTCGACCGTCACGCCACCGAGCCGGCCTGCGACCGGGCCGGCGAGACGCGCGGCGAGTGCCTGGATCTCCGCCTTTGGGCGGCTGAGGAGACGCAAGGTCGGCAGTCGTGCGGCAAGACGGTCGGGATCGTCGTAGAGCGCGAGCACGGCGGCGAGCGCCGCGATCGTCATCTTGTCGCAGCGCAGGGCGCGCTTCATCGGGTTGCGCTTGAGCTTGGCGATCAGATCCCTGCGCCCGACGATAATGCCGGCCTGCGGCCCGCCGAGCAGCTTGTCGCCGCTGAACGTGACGATGTCCGCGCCGGCGGCAAGGGCTTCGCCGGCGGTCGGCTCATGCGGCAGGCCCCAGCGCGCGAGGTCGACCAGCGTGCCGCTGCCGAGATCGACCGCGAAGGGCACATTGCGGACGTGGCACAGGCGGGCGAGATCGGCCTCATCCACGCTCGCCGTGAAGCCTTCGATCGAATAGTTCGAGGTGTGCACCTTCATCACCAGACCGGTCTTCGGTCCAATGGCCGCCTCGAAGTCGCGCAGATGCGTGCGGTTCGTCGTGCCGACCTCGACCAGCCGCGCGCCGGAGCGCGCCATGATGTCGGGCATGCGGAATGCCCCGCCGATCTCGATCAGCTCGCCGCGCGAGCACGGCGCCTCCTTGCGGTTGGCGAGCGTATTGAGCACCAGAAGCACGGCGGCCGCGTTGTTGTTGACCACCGTTGCGGCCTCCGCCCCGGTCAGCCGGCAGAGCTGCGCCTCGAGATGCGCGTCGCGGTCGCCGCGCCCTCCCGCGGCCACGTCGAATTCCAGGTTCGACGGCGCGCCCGCCGTGGCAACGATCGCCGCGATCGCCGCATCGGGCAGGAGCGCGCGCCCCAGATTCGTATGCAGCACCGTCCCCGTCAGGTTGTAGACCGGCCGCAGCGACGGGGCGGCGTCCGCGACGAGGCGGCGCGCCGCGCCTTCGATCAGCGTGGCCTCCCCCCTGGCCTCCCCCCCGGCCGCAAGGGCCGCCCGGGCATCCGAAAGCGCCGCACGGATCGCCGCGGTCACGGCGGTGCGGCCGAATTCGGCCGCCAGTGCCTCGGCCTCGGGAGCGTGCAGCAGCCGGTCGACGGACGGGAGGGCGGCGAAGGCGGACCGTTCGGGGGCGTCGTTCATGATCCGAGTCTATGGGTTTTTCGCCGCCGCGGGAATCGCGCCGCCATCGCCGCAACGTGACGTGACCGTGAAGCCGCGCCTCCGCTATGGTGGCCGCGCCTGAAGCTGGAGGTCCCTTGAAGCGCGCGCTTCCCCTGGCCGCGATCGTGGCGTTGCTCGCGGCGTTCTTCGCGTTTGGGCTCGACCGCTATCTGACGTTCGAGACGCTGCGCGAGAACCGGGCGGCGCTGCACGACCTCGTCGTCGCGCACCCGTTCGCAGCAGGATTCGCGTTCGCCGCGTCGTATGTCGTGGTGGTGGCGATCTCGCTGCCCGGCGCGGCGGTGATGACCACCGCCGGGGGCGCGCTGTTCGGGCTATGGCTGGGCGCGAGCCTCAGCATCGTCGGCGCGACGATCGGCGCGACGATCCTGTTCGTCGCCGCACGCGGTGCGCTGGCCGGAACGCTGCGGGCGCGGGCCGGCGCCTTCGTCCGCCGCATGGAAGAAGGGTTCAACCGCAATGCGTTCAGCTATCTGCTGTTCCTGCGCCTGGTACCGGTTTTCCCGTTCTGGGCGGTGAACCTGGTCGCGGCGATCCTGGGGATGGAGCTGCGCGCCTTCGTCTCCGCGACGGCGATCGGCATCGTGCCGGGCGCGCTCGCCTTTGCCGCGATCGGCAGCGGGCTGGACATCATCGCCGGCCAGTCCGGCGCGGCCGAGGGGTCGATGCCGGAATCGATCGCGCTGCGGGCGAGCCTGGCACTTCTCGCGCTGGTGCCGATCGCGGTGCGCTGGTGGCGCGGGCGGCAGAGGGATAAGGAAAAGGCGGGTCGGTGACCCGCCTTTCCGCAGTGCTGAATGCGGTCCGCGCGCTCAGTGCACGCTGACCGGCGAAAGATCGTGCTGCACCACCGCCGCGAAGGCGATCTCGCGATCCGGCACCTCGCCCATCTTTGTGCCGTCAGCGGCAAAGATGGCGTAGACGTCCTCGCCGTCCGCCACGACATGCTTGATATAGGCGAGCTCGGCAACGCCCAGGGCAGCGAAGGCCTGGCGCGGAATCTGCTTGTAGCTCATACGATGTTCCCGATTTTCCATGACATCTACTCCTTTCGGGACAGGCACCCTAGGACGCCATCTTGCGCGCGGCGACATCGATCGTGGGCGCGGGCTTGTCGTCCGCGTTCCGGATATCGACCGTCCGGTGGCGGCGTTCCGGCTGGGGTCGCGCGAGGTCGATGTGGAGAAGGCCGTTCGACAGCTCCGCCGCGGTCACCTCGATCCCCTCGGCCAGTAGGAACGACCGCTGGAACTGGCGGGCGGCGATCCCGCGATGCAGGAACACGCGCTCCGACGTCTCCTCGCGGCTCTTGCCCTTCACGGTGAGCTGGCGATCTTCGATCGACACGTCGAGCTCGTCCTGCGCGAAGCCGGCCACCGCCAGTGTGATGCGCAGCCCGTTCTCGGCGATCTGCTCGATGTTATAGGGCGGATACCCGTCCGATGCGCTCTTCGACACGCGGTCGACCGCGCGCTCGAACTGGTCGAATCCGAGCAGGAACGGGCTGTTGAACAAGGATAGTCTGGTCATGGCGGTCTCCTCGAAATGAGCGAGCACGGCGCGGGGACCCGGTCCCGGCGTCCCGATGGCGGCCCCACATCGGGCACCGCCAAACGGAATCTGGTGTGGCGCGTCGGATTTTGCAAGGCGGCCCAGGGTATTCAAGCACGAATTAATGGATCATTAGACAACTTATAGTTGTAGTCCTCCCGCCTTTATGATACGGTTTTTGCGATTCGTCGAAATGGCTGAGCAAGTGAGGCCGCTATGCGCGATGTCGCAACGACGATTGAACGCCGGACCTTCTACAGCTTCTCCGGCGAGATCGGCACATCCAGCCTGCCCGGCATCACGGTCGGCGAACCGTTTCAGGGAACGCTGCGCTACGACCCCCACGCCGTGCCCCTCGAACTCGGGCAGAGCGAGGCGCGCTATGCCGATCCTCGCGGACTGATCGACGCCCGGATCGGGGGGTATTGCGTCCACAGCGCAGGGGGCGTCGAGATCAGCTTCTTCGCGACGCCGTCGATCCTGCGGCTGGCGCTGTCGGCGGCACCTGCCGGCCGCGCCGGATCACAGATCCAGACGTGCCGCGTGCTGCTGATGTCGGCGTGCGGCATCGGTGCTGTCTCCGCCGACCATCTTCCCGAGTCGCTCGATCGTGCCGGGTTCGACATGCTCAGCTTCACCCTCGAGAATGCGAACTATACCGGCTTCGCACTCGGCAAGATCAAAGCCCTGTCGCGGATCGTGTCCCGCGCCGCCTAGCGCATCTTCCGCTCGCGCGGAATCGCTCCGGCCCTCTCCCCCGCCCGGCCAGCCAACGACAGTATGCTGGTATGGGTGGCCGGGCGGGGGAGAGGGCCGGACCCGTTCGATCGGAAAACGCGCTAACATTGTCCCGATCGTAGTTGCCGCGCCTGCGGCCGATCATCCGGCGCCGAAACGCGACGCCATACCACCGCATTCAGAAACGGCTAACCAACGGGCGCTAGCTTGGGCCCCGCACCGCAACGGCTTTGCCGCTCGTGGCGAAGGCGCGGCCAATTTGGTAGGGTAGCCATATGAATTCGCTTCGCCATCTGTCTGCCATCTCGCTCCTCGCGCTGATCGCACTGTCGGCTCCGGCGGGCGCCGCCGACATGAAGGAGACCGCCGGCGAAACGGCACTCAGGGCCGGCCACTACGAAGAGGCCCTGGCCGATTTCAGGCCGCTGGCCGAGAAGGGCGATGCGACCGCCGCCTATTGGATGGGCCGGCTGTATGACGGCGGACTCGGCGTCGACAAGGACGCGGACACGGCGCTCCGCTGGTTCCGCCGCGCCGCGGATGGCGGCCATGCCGAGGCAATGCGCGTGCTCGGCGTCTATTACGAGACGGGCAAGGCCGTCTCGCGCGACTTCACGACCGCGGCGCAGTGGTACGAAGGCGCGGCGAAAAACGGCAACGACAAGGCCATGCGGAACCTGGGCAAGCTGTACCAGGACGGCCGCGGCGTGAAAGCCGACCCCGAGCATGCTCGCAAGCTGTTCGAGCAGGCAGCGGCGGCCGGCAATGCCGACGCGATGCGCAGCCTCGGCTACATGTACTATTACGGTTCCGCCGGCGTTACGGCCGACTACCACAAGGCCGCCGAGCTGTTCGCCAAGGCCGCCGCGACCGGCGAGGGACGGTCGCAGTACGATCTGGGCCGGCTCTACTATCGCGGCCAGGGCGTCGAGCGCGACCTCAAAAAGGCGGCGGAGCAGTTCGAGGCTGCGGCCGAGCAGGGTTACGGCCCGGCGCAGCTCCTGCTGGGGCGCATGTACTATCTCGGCGAGGGGATGAACAAGGATCCCAAGCGCGCCTATTACTGGCTGATCCTGGCCAAGGCGCAGCTGCCGGATGAGACCGAAGCGTATCTCGGCAAGCTGCGCGGCGCGCTGTCGGACGAGGACCGCGCCGCGGCCGAGAAGCTCGCCCGCGACTTCCACCCGCGCTGATCGGCCGGAAACGGCGGGTTCGTCAGCCCTTCGGCCACATGTCGAAGGCGGCGGCGAACAGCACCAGGGCGGCCAGGTAGAGCACCCCGAACAACCCCATGCCGCGCCACGACATGATCCGTCGCCCCCCCGGATCGGCGGTGGTGGCCCCCGGGCGGAGCGGAATGGAGAGGTCGGCCGGGGCGTGGCCCAGCGGCGAGTCCGGCGGCATGAGCGTTGCCGGTACGGCGCGCCCTTCGCCACGACGGATCAGGGTCGAGCTCAGGGCGGCGGCGGGCTTCGGTTCGGCCGTATTCACTGCGACGTCTCCTCTCCACGCGAACCATTGGAAAGACAGGCGCAACCGCCCGATACAATGCCGGGCGCGACACGGGTCAGGTGGCCGTCGAGCGCGGCAATCAGCACGTCCTGCAGGCTGACGCCGAGATGCGTGGCGGCGAGCTTCAGCCGGCGGTGACGCGCGGCATCGAGCCGCAGCGTGATCCGGCGGCGCCGCTCGCCACCGTGGCCATGGCCACGCGCGGCGCTACGGATGTGCGGCGTGTCATCCGCGAGCGTGTCGCGGTCGAGCAGGACGAGATGGGGCGGCGGGTCATATCGGTTCGTGGCCGGACCGGACGAAGCGGACGGCGCGGCCAGGGTCGGCATCGCCGCGCCCTTGCGGACCAGCAGCGACTTCGTCAGCGTCGCGGCGGGAGTGCGGTCCATCACGCGCCCTGCCCCGCGAAGGCGGTCTGGAGCGGCTCCATCTCGGTCGCCAGGCTGGGCCGCTCACGGCCGGCGAGCCGACGGGCCAGATAGGTCCAGAGCGCAGTGATCTCCGCCGCCGAGCGGTCGGTGCGCGGCAGCTCCATCACCGTGCGGCCGTCGATCATGCTTGCGGCAAAATCGGTGCGGTGATGCACGATCGAGGGCGCGAGCGTGCCGTGCTGCGACAGGGCGATCACCGCCTCGGAGGTGATGCGTGCGCGCGGCGACGCGCCGTTGATCGCGAACACAAGCGGCTTGTCGAGCGACTCGACCAGGTCGACGGTCGCACCGGCGGCGCCGAGATCGTGCGGGCTCGGCCGCACCGGGATCAGCACCATGTCCGAAGCGCGCACCACGTCGACGATCGTGTTGGTGATGGCCGGCGGCGTGTCGATGATCACCAGCTGGACGCCGGCGGTGCGCAGCTTGCCGAGATCCTCGGTCAGGCGCGACACGTAGGTTTCGACGAACACGGGGGTTTCGGCCGTGCGCGAGTTCCACCACGCCGCCAGGCTGCCCTGCGGATCGGTGTCGATCAGCGCGACCGGGCCGGCGCCCTGACGCTCCGCCTCGACAGCAAGGTGGCCGGCAAGCGTTGTCTTGCCCGAGCCGCCTTTCTGCGATGCAACTGCCAATACCAGCATCGAATGCTCCATTTGCTCCCCGGCCGGCAAGGGGTGCCGGCCTTTCCTCTCCATTGGGCAGTATTGCCGCCCAGGTCTTAACGCAGGGTGAACGGTGTAGTAATTAATTCTCGGAACATAATACAAATTAATATCCAGAATATTTGTTCTTTCGCCAAATAATTAATACGAATTCGAACGAGGCCGGTCGCAGCGGAATGGCGGGGTTTTAAGTCGATGTTAATGACCATTCGGTAAATTTTCGGTCCATGACACACAAAGCCACCTCGCGCGCCACCGGGCTGGCGCTGGCCGGCCTCGCAGCGCTGCTCGCGGGCTGCACCACGTCCAACGGCGACCCGACCAAGTCCGAAACGTCCATCCGCGGCGCGGCCCTGATGAACGTCGCGGAGCACACCGCCCAGTCGGGCGACGACGGTGCGGCCATCACGTTCTATCGCGAGGCGCATCGCCGCAAACCGCATGACCCGGCGCCGTTGATGGGAATGGGACGCGCCCTGTTCCGATTGGGCGCCTACGAGCAGGCCGCCGAGGCATTTCGCCAGGCGATCGACATGAAAGGCGTCGAGGCCGAAGCGCGGCGCGGGCTCGGCAATGCGCTGGTCGCGCTCGACCGTCCGGCGCTCGCCATCGACCAGCTCACGGCTGCGCTCGCGCTCAAGAAGGACGCGCGCACCTATAACGGGCTCGGCGTCGCCTACGACATGAAGGGCGAGCACGCGCACGCGCAGGCCATGTACCGCGCCGGGCTGGCCATCGCACCCGGCGACCTCGCCCTCAGCAACAATCTCGGCCTGTCCTTCACCGCGTCGGGCGACTATCGCGACGCGATCACGGTGCTGGCGAAGGCCGCCGCGCAGCCGGGCGCTGGCCCGCGCGAGCGCAACAACCTGGCACTGGCCTACGGGCTCGCCGGCGACACGGCAAGCGCCGCGCGCATCGCACGCCGCGACATGGACGAGGTCGCGGTGAAGAAGAACCTCGCCATGTATGCCGCATTGCGCGCGCGCAATGACGGCAAGCTGCCGCTGTCCAACAAGATGCCGGCGCGTGACTCCGAGCCGCCCGTCGACGCGCCGAAAGCCATGTCCGAAGCGACACCCGCAACGGAGGCGCCGGAACCGAAGCCCGTTGCCGTCGTGGAACCGGCGCCGAAGCCGAAGAAGATTGCGGCAGCGCCCGCCGCGAAGCCGCTTCCCGTTATGACGCCGAATCCTGAGCCGGCCAGGCCCGCCGCGGCGCCGGTCCCGCAGCCCGAAGCGACGGATGTCGCGCTGGCCGACGCACCGGCACCCGTGCCCGCGCCGCAGACCATGGCCGACGTTGCGCCGCCGCAGCCTGAGGTGGCGAAGGCTGCCGGCGGGCCTCCGCCGCAGCCCGATCCAACCAAGCCCGCCGAGATTCCCGTACCGCAGCCTGACACGACGGCTGCCGCCGCAACCGCTCCCGCTGCATCGCCGCCTGAGCCCGACACGGCGAAGCTCGCCGAAGTTTCGGCGCACCCCACCATGCCCGCGCCAGAAGCCGTGCCGGTCGCAGACGCACCGATGCCGCAGGCCGAAACGGATACGCCCGCGACGGCCGACGCAACCGCACCTGTTCCCGCGCCGGCAAAGATGGCCGAAGCGCCGATCGAGCAATCGGCGCCCGTGCCCGATCCGGCGGTGGTCGCGGAATCGCCGGTGAAACAACCCGAAGCGGCGAGTCCTGCGACCGCAGATGCAACGGCGCCGTCTCCTGCAACGGCGAACATGGCCGGCGTGGCACCACAGCCATCCGACGAGATGTCAGTTGCGCATGTCGATGCGGCGGCGCCGGGTGAGGAAGCTGCAATTGCCGCTTCTGCGCCAGCGGCGGACGTGACGGCGTCGGCCCCGCCGGCCGAACCGGTTGCACCGAACGCGCCGAACGCGGCGAGCGAGTTCGAGCCCCGCCGAGGCGGCTGTGGCCGGCACGATGCCCGCTCCGGATTCGCCTGACAATTCGGCCGCGCGGCGCGCGGCCGAGGCCGCCGCTGCGCTGGCAGCCACCCCGGTCGCGCCCGACAGCCCCGAAACCAGCCCTCCGGCGGCAGACGTGGGCGCCCTACCGCCCGTGCCGGAGCCGCCCCTGCCCGCGCCGGCCGTCACGCAGACGGCACCGGTGTCCGCCGCGGCCGATATCCCCGCATCCGCCATACCGGATCCGGCCGAGCCGATCGTCGTGCGAAGTTCTCCGCCACCCGTCGCGCCCCGACCTTCGTTTGCGCGGGTGGACGATGGCGGTGCATTCCAGCCCGGCGCGATGCCGGAGCCCGTCTCGCTCGCCTCCGTGCCGCTGCACGGGACCTACTATCGCGCCCGACTCGCGGAATATCCGAGCCGCATGGACGCCACGCAAGGCTGGCTCGAGATGGCGAGGCGGGCACCCGAACTGCACGGCGCGGTCGAGATCGTCGCCGAGCGCACGGCGCTGACCACGACCCATCTGCGCTACACGCTGGTGACCGCGCCGGTTGCCGACCGGGCGCCGGTCGAGAAAATGTGCGCGACGCTCGAGGCACGCGGGATCGTCTGTCGCGTCGAGGCCGCGGGATCCGACGCTGCTCTCTCGCCACGCGGATAGACTTTAGATCGCGCGCCCCTTGAGCTTGTCCTCGAGCTCCCGGATGCGCTCGGCCGCACCGGGCAAATGCGGGTCGATCGCGAGCGCGCGGCGGAACGCGTCGAGCGCCTTGGCGTCGTCGCCGGTCGCAAGATAGACGAGTCCCATGCCCGAGAGCGCGCCAAAATGGCGCGGCTCGAGGGCGAGCGTCTTCTCGATGTCGGCAAGCGAACCGCGGTAGTCGCCCGTCATGTAGCGCAGCGTCGCGCGCTTGTTCCATCCCTCGGCGAAGTTTGGCGCCTCCTCGACGATCTCGTCGAAGATCTCCTCCGCCGTGTCGGCATCGCCCGCATCCATCGCGGCCATGCCGCCGGCCATGAGCTGGTCGATCTTGGGCTCCCCCGACTGCAGCCAGATCGACCAGATGCCCTGCTCGATCAGCGTCGCCTCGGCCGCGTCGGTGGTCTCGACCAGGCGACGAAACAATGCGCCGAGCCGCGGGTCGCTCTGCGACGCCGCCGCGGGAAGCGCGATCCACAAGGTCGCGAAGGCGGCGAGCCACATCATCAGCTTGGGCATGGTCACGGCACGGCCTCCAGCGCGGCCGGGCGAGGCCCGCCGCTGGCCCAGTCGAGAAGCTCGACGGTGTGTACCACCGGCACGCGCGCGGCCCCGCCGATCTGCACGATGCAGCCGATATTCCCGGCCGCCACGACGTCTGCACCCGTCGCCTCGACATGCGCGGCCTTGCGCGCGCGCAGCCGCTCGGCAAGGACGGGCTGCAGCAGGTTGTAGCTGCCCGCCGACCCGCAGCAGACATGACCCTCGGCGATTTCGCGCAGGTCGAACCCGGCATCGGCAAGCAGGGCTCGCGGGGCGCCGACAACCTTCTGGCCGTGCCGCAGCGAGCAGGCATCGTGATAGGCGACGGCGAGGCGCGGCACATCCGCCACCTGCCGCAGCCCGATCTCCGCCATCAGCTCGGTCACATCTCGCGCGAGCGCCGACACGAGCGCCGCGCGCGCGGCCCAGGCCGCGTCGTCGCGCAGCAGGAAGCCGTAATCCTTGAGCTGGGTACCGCAGCCCGACGCGTTGACGACGATGGCATCGAGCCCCTCGCGCTCGATCTCGCGCGTCCAGGCGGCGACGTTGGCACGGGCGGCGTCGCGGCCGTCCGACGCGCGGCCGAGATGGTGCGCCAGCGCGCCGCAGCACCCCGCGCCCTCGGCGACGACGACCTCGCAACCGTGACGCGTGAGCAGCCGGATCGTCGCCGCATTGATCGCGGGCGACAGCACCTGCTGCACGCACCCGGCCAACAGCGCGACGCGGCGCGTGCGCGTGCCCTCGGCCGGGAAGATTTTCGGTCGGGCGGCCGGGTCGGGCGCTCGAGCGACCGACGGAATCAGCGACAGGGCATGACGCAGCCGCTGCGGTAGCCAATTCGCGAACGGCCGCGCCATCCGGCCCAGCGTCAGCGCCGCGCGAAACCGCCCGACCCTGGGAAGGATGCGCGCGACGGCGGCGCGCAGCGCCCGCTCGGATGCCGGCCGGTCGTAGCGCTCCTCGATATAGCCGCGCGCATGGTCGACCAGGTGCTGGTAGTGCACGCCCGACGGACAAGTCGTCATGCAGCCGAGGCAGGACAGGCAGCGGTCGATATGCGTGACCGTCTCGGCCGAGGGCGGCCGGTCGTTCTCCAGCATGTCCTTGATCAGGTAGATGCGCCCGCGCGGGCTGTCACGCTCGTCGCCGAGCAGCAAATAGGTCGGGCAGGTCGCCGTGCAGAACCCGCAATGCACGCAGGCGCGCAGGATGTGATCGGATTCGGCAAGGTCGGAATCGATTTCCAGCCGCTCGGGGGCGAAGCTGGTGCGCATCACACCCCCTCGTACATGCGACCGGGGTTCAACACGCCGTGCGGATCGAAGGCCGACTTCACCCGTGCGGTCAGGGCGGCAAGCGTCGCGCCCTGCGGCGGAAAGGGCGGCACGATCCGGCGCAGGGCGTCGGGCGCGCGCAGCAGAATGGCGTGCCCTCCCGCGGCGGCGGCGGCCGCGCGCACCGAAGGGGCGAACGCGTCGCCTATGCCCTCGGGCACGGCGAGGAACAGCCGGCCGCCGCCCCAGTCGGCGATGCACTCGAACGCGGTCGCGCGAGATACCGCGTCCAGAACCTCCGCCGCCCCGCTGCCGGGAATCGAAACGCGCCAGACGCAGCGTTCGCGGCCGAGTGGCGCGTCGGGCGCATAGGCCGCGAGATCGCGAACCTCGCGCCACAGCACCGCGCTGTCGGCATCATCGAGAACCGCCAGCTCGCGGCCCGATCCGAGCAGCTCTTTCAGAGCTGCCAAGCGCGCCGCGACCGACGGGCCGAACCCCTCGACGCGGAGCGCCGCGACCGGCGCCCCGATGGCGGCGAGCGCCGCGACCTTCGACTGCGCCGCGACGGCGCCGGACAGAACCGCCGCACCCGACACGTCGTGCGGACTCGCCAGCGCCTCCGTCATCGCCGCGAGCAGCTCGACATCGCCGGCCCCGGACACGAGCAGCGTCGCCGTCGTCTCGGGCGCGGGCAGCACGCGGAACGTCACCTCGGTCATCACCGCCAGCGTGCCGAACGCGCCGGACAGCAGCTTGGGCACGTCGTAGCCGGTGACGTTCTTGACGACGCGCCCGCCCGCCTTGAACGCCTCGCCGCGCCCGCTGACCGCGCGCACCCCCAGAATGTGATCGCGCGCGGCGCCCGAACGCACGCGCCGCGGCCCGGCGAGATTCACCGCGAACGCGCCGCCGATCGTGCCGCGCCCGGCCGCACCATACAGCGCCGCCATGTCCGGCGGCTCGAACGCCAGCATCTGGTTGCACGCGGCCAGCGCCGCCTCGATCGCGTCGAGGGACGTCGCCGCGCCGGCGGACATCACCAGCTCTTCCGCCTCGTAGAGACGGATGCCGTCGAACGCGGCGGTCTCGAGGCGCAGCGGCGGCGTGTCGGGACGGCCGAACGCGCGCTTGGTGCCGGCACCCACCACCTCCACCGCCTCGCCGCGCGCCAGCAGGTCGGCCACCGTCTCGGCCAGCGCCGCCTCGTCTGCCGGGCGCAGCGCGCTGTCGCTGCCGGCCTCGATTTCGGCCGCCATGTCAGAACCGCGGCAGATCGGCGTGGCGCAGCTCGCCGCCATGGACGTGCACGCGGCCGAGCTCGGCGCAACGATGGAGGGTCGGAAACATCTTGCCGGGGTTGAGCAGGGATTCGGCATCGAACGCGCATTTGATGCGCTGCTGCTGGGCCAGGTCGGTTTCGGAGAACATCGTGCCCATCAGGTCGCGCTTTTCGACACCGACGCCGTGCTCGCCCGTCAGCACGCCACCGACCTCGACGCACAGCCGCAATATGTCGGCGCCGAATTCCTCGGCGGTATCGAGCTCGCCCGGCATGTTGGCGTCGTACAGGATCAGCGGGTGCAGATTGCCGTCGCCCGCGTGGAACACATTGGCGACGCCGAGCCCGTGGCGGCGCGACAGATCGGCGATGCCGCGCAGCACCTCGGCCAGCCGCCGGCGCGGGATGGTGCCGTCCATGCAGTAATAGTCGGGCGAAAGCCGACCCATCGCCGGGAACGCGGCCTTGCGTCCCGCCCAGAAGCGCAGCCGCTCGTCCTCGCCGGCCGAGGCGCGCACGCCCAGCGCGCCGTGCGCCTTCGCGATCTCTCCCACGCGCGCGACCAGGTGGTCGACCTCGATTGCGGGCCCGTCGAGCTCGACGATCAGCAGCGCCTCCGCGTCGCGCGGGTAGCCGGCATGGACGAAATCCTCGGCGGCGGCGATCGCCGGGCGATCCATCATCTCCATCCCGCCCGGGATGATGCCGGCGGTGAGGATGGCGGAGACGGCGTCGCCCGCCTGCTCGCTCGACGGGAAGCCGATCAGCAGCGCGCGCGCCGTGGCGGGCTTGCGCAGCAGCCGGACCGTTACCTCGGTGACGATGCCGAGCAGCCCTTCGGAGCCGGTGACGACGCCAAGCAGATCGTACCCGTCCGCGTCGAGCGCCTTTCCGCCGAGCCTTACGATCTCGCCCGAAATCAGCACCAGCTCGATTCCGGTGATGTTGTTGGTGGTCAGGCCGTATTTCAGGCAATGCACGCCGCCTGAATTCTCGGCGACGTTCCCGCCGATGGTGCAGGCGATCTGGCTCGACGGGTCGGGCGCGTAGTAGAAGCCGGCGGCGGCGACGGCGTCGGAGATGGCGAGGTTGGGCACGCCCGGCTGCACCACGGCGCAGCGGTTCGCGTAGTCGATCTCGAGGATCCGGTTGAACTTGCCGAGCCCGACCAGCACGCCGTCGGCGAGCGGCAGCGCGCCGCCCGAGAGCGACGTGCCGGCGCCGCGCGGTACCACCTTCACCCCCATCTCGCGGCAGGCCGCCAGCACCGCGGCGACCTCCGCCGTCGTCTCGGGCAGCACCGCGATCATCGGCGGCGTGCGGTAGGCGGTCAGCCCGTCGGATTCGTAAGCGCGCAGCGTCTCGTCGTCGGCGATCACGCCGCCCGGGGCGACAAGCCCGGCAAGCCGCCGCGCGATCTCGCCGCGACGGGCAATGGTGCCCGCGTCGGGTTCCGGCATGCGCATGGTGTGAGTTACGCCGACTTGCCCTTCCCCCGCAAGGGGAAGGAGGAGGAGCGTGCCGGGGCGATTCCGCGCGAGCGGAAGTTGTTCTAGCCCTGGCGGGCCTTGAACCGGCGGTTGGTCTTGTTGATCACGTAGACCCGGCCGCGGCGGCGCACGACGCGGCAATCCTTGTGCCGCTTTTTGATGGTCTTGATCGAGTTGACGATCTTCATGGGCCGGCTCGAAATGGGGGGTGGGTCCGGGAGAGCGCCGGACCATAGCGGCGCGGGTCTCCCCTGTCAACGCGCGGCGCGGTGCGTGAAACGATATTTCGGACGCTATACCGGCTCGCCGGCCTTGAAGCCGTGCAGGCTCATGAAGCGAAGATCGCCGGCATCCATCGCCGCCTTGCGCAAGGCCCAGATGCCGATCTCGCGGCCGAGCAGCTTGGCCTGGGCGGGCTTGACCGCACTTACCGCCGCCCCTTTCGCGAACGCATCCAGCCCCGCCATGATCAACCCGCGAATGCGCGCCGTCTCGTCGGTTGCGGCGGTCACGTCGATGTTGAGCTTGGCGAGGCACTTGCGTGCATCGTCGAGGCGCCACGGCCGGACCGGGGCCGGATCGGCCGCCTGCCACGCCGAGACCGTCGCGGCCGCCGTCTTGCCGGGGAGGACATAGTCGCCGATCAGCAGCCGCCCGCCGGGCTTGAGCGCATCGGCGATGCGGCGCAGGAGCTTTTCCTTGTCGTCGACGGTGAACAGCAATTCGTACGCCAGGGCGGCATCGAAGGCGGCCCGCTTGAACGCCGGCCCGCGCAGGTCGTAGGCGGCGACCGGCGCGTCCCGCTCGGCCCCGAGCTTTCGCGTGAGGGCCATGCCCGCGGTGGCCAGCTCGGCCGAGGGCTCCATCGCCGTGGCACGGATCCGGCAGGCGCCGGCCAGCGCCCGCGCCGCCCCCCCGAGGGAGGCCCCCGCATCGAGAAGCGTCTCGCCCGCCTGCAGATCGAGCGGGGCCGCAAGCGCGACCATCGCCTCGGCGCCAACCGGGGTCACGAACTCGGCGCCCCAGAGGAGGGTCGCGACCTCGATCCGTTCCGGCGGCCACAGGCCTGCGGCAACGGCTGTGCGTCACCTGCCGCCTTGGACTTCCCGGCGGCGGACGGGGCGGGTTCGGCCTCGGGAGGTGGCGCGGCACGTGGCGCGGGTGTTCCGTCCCACCAGGCGGCAAGACGGGCCCGCAGCGACCCGGCGGGTGGTCCCGCCGGGGAGGTATCGCGCTGTGGTGCTGTTGATGCGGCCCGTTGCGGCTTCGCGGCCATGCCATTCCGTCCCGCGTGATATGCGGTCGATGGGCAGGCTAAGGGATGGCGTAAAGGGCGGGTTAACCCCGCCGGGGCGGGGCAAGCGGTGCGACGATGCACAAACGAAAGGGGCCGGCTTTCGCCGGCCCCTTGGGATCAACGACCTCGAAGAGAGGTGTTAGGCCTTCTTCGCCTTCTTGGAAGCCCGGCGACGCGCGACGCCCAGGCCGAACAGGCCGGTGCCGAGCAGGGCCAAGCTCATCGGCTCGGGAACCGCCTGCAGCAGGTCGAAGGTCATGTCGATCGACTCGAGTCGAACCGGCATTGACGATGAACTCGATCGCCTGGATTGAGGCGAGGTCTGGCCGTACTCGTTACCGCTCCGCAACCTGTCGTCGAACCAGTCGGCCCGGGCGACGCTGCATTGCACGAAGGATGCAAAGTCAAACACCATGTCCGTTGGAGCGAGCGTGGTGAAGGCCTCGCACCAAGCTTCGACGCTTCGTCGCACTCGGACCACAGCCGCACCTGGATGGCAGCCACCGAGATCGGAGCTGCAGTCAGAATGCACGGTGATTGCGGTGTACCGGACATATAGAAACATCAAGGCCGGTCCGGTTGACCGCATCCTGAGCTCGTTCGCCATCCCGTCGATAGCCGCAGGAGCGCCCACGAATTGATATTGGATCCCGAGTCCTTCCTTGAGCGAATTAAAGGCCCATCTCCAACTTGTACTCCGAAGGATGCGCTCGTGCCCGCCAAGGAGGAAAAGGCGCCCATCTCCATTTCGCGGGACCCGCCGATAACGCCGGTAAGGCTATTGCCCAAGCACTCCGCTCGTGGAGCGTTGCCTGGGCCGTTGACCCGACGACCGCCTCGGCATGCGACCCCCGAACACATTGGCCCGCTGCCCGTCACGTCGCGTGAAATTGTCGATCAAGAGCGGACCCGCGTATGCGGTTCCACCAAACGAGGCAAACCCTACGACGGCTGCCGCCAAGAAGGCCTGCCCTGAAACTGTTCTTCGAAATCTTCATAACGCGTCTCCGTCCACTTTGTGGCCCACTCGGGCCGTTGATCCCCTGGCCAACTACGCTACCCAGGCCGCTTGGCTAGTTCAATGCAAGATTCATGCCAGGTTTGGAAATGCGTTCTTGATCAGCAAGTTAGCTGATTTTCAGGGGTCTCGGATCAGCCCGGTTGTAAAGAAATCCGACAGAATTTTCGGGATTCGCGCCAAACCCTGTAAAGTTTCCCGACACGCCGCCGCAAGCACGGCGCCGGTTCCGAATTCTTGTTCTACCATAGCGGGTTGAGGGGCGCGGGGCTCGGGCCCGCCGCGCCGGATGCGACGGCTTCGACCGGGGTCCGAAACGCCGGAAAAGGGGGGGAGCTTGCCGGGCCGGTCCGCCATGGTGGGCCATGGCGGGGCCCGGTTTCGCTCAGGCGGCCGAGCGGGCCGTGCGCCGCGACGGCGGGGCGAGCCCGGCCGAGGCTTCGGCCAGCAGGTCGAGGACCGCCCGCACCCGCGCCGGCGCCGGGTCGTTGGAGGCGCGCGCCGCGACCAGGGTCCAGTCCGGCGTGGAAAATCCGTCGAGCACGCCGACCAGGCGCCCCGCCTTCAAGTCCTCGGCCACCAGCGCCTCGGGCAGCACGGCGAGCCCGACCCCGGCCACGACGGCGCGGCGCAGCGCCTCCAGGCTGTTCGACTGGAACGTGCCGGTCACCCGCACCCCTTGCGGGGCGCCCGATTCGCCGACCAGCCGCCAGGTCGTATCGGCCATCGGCCGGGCCAGGGTCAGGCAGTTGTGGAACGCCAGGTCGTGCGGTGCGGTCGGGGCCGCCGTGGCGTCGACATAGTCCGGCGCGCCGACGAGCGCGGTCGGCAGCGCGGCCAGCAGCCGGGCATCCTCGGGCGGGCCGTCCTCGTCGTCGCACAGCCAGACCGCGACGTCGGCCAGCGATTCCGAGGCGACGTCCGAAAAATCGTCCAGCACCAGATCGACGTTCAGCTTCGGCCACCGCCGCAGAAGCGCGGGAAAGGCCGGCAAGATCCGGTCCAGCCCGAACGCGACGGGCAGCAGCACGCGCACGGTGCCGCGCGGCTCGTCGTCGATGGCGCCGATCGCGGCCTCGGCCTCCTCGATCTCGGCCAGGATGTGGGTGCAGCGCTCGTAATAGCCGGCGCCGTGCTCGGTCAGGCTGAGGGACCGGGTGGTGCGGTGCAGCAGCCGCACCCCCAGCCGGTCCTCGAGCTCGCCGATATACTTGCTGACCACCGATTTCGAAACGCCGAGCTGGCGCGCGGCAGCCGTGAACCCCTGGGCCTCCGCGACACGCACGAAGACCCGCATCTGGGTGACGAGATCCAAGGGAGTTTCCTTGTTCCGGCTGCCGCGCCAGCTTGATTGGCGCACCCGCAAGGCTCGGGCCCGCCGACCGGGCCCGGCGGGCCCCCCGCGACCGCGAAGGACACAACCGTCAGACCATTATGATACGAAACGTGGACAATCCCGACAAGAGCGCCGCGCAGGCGATCCCGCGTTTTCCCGCAAGGCTGCTTTACCGAAACGTAACCACGGTCCCGCCACGTTGGAGCGCTGAACCTTGCCGGAAGATGCCATGCCGCACCGCCCTCTGACGGACCGAATTGCCGATGCCGAGCGCGAGCTTTCGGCCGTGGACGCCACGCGCCGGCAGAGCAATGCCGAACTCGACCGCATTCTCTCGGCGGTCGAGGACAGGTTCTCGGCCCGCACCATCGAGCGCGACCACGTGCGGGCGAAGCTCGCCCCGCTGGCCGAGGCGAACCGGACGCTCGCCGCGCTGGTCGACCGGCTCGCCACATGTGTCGAGGACGCGGCCGCCGCCGACCAGACGACGCTCGCGCGACTCGCCGACGAGCTGACCGGACCGGTTTCGCCGGGCTGGCGATTCGAGGATGTGAGCGCCGAGGAGCTGGGTCGCGAAGAGAGCCGCGCGGTTTAGATCATCTTCCGCTCACGCGGAATCGCTCCATCTACCGCCGCTTCGGCGGCGGGGCGAAGGCCGAGCCGGGCAGCGGAATGGTCGGCTGGCTGGCAGGACGCGCGGGTTGCGGCGTGGCGGGCTTGGCGCCCGGTGCCGGCGGCATGTCGAACCACAGCTTGGGCTGCGCCTGGCCGCGGACGATATCGAAGAAGAACACCTGGATCAGCCGGCCATTCTCGATCGAATCGCCGAAATTCTCGGCGTGCGAATGCCATAGCCACGAGCGGAAGAGCAGGCATCGGTTGAACCGCATGGGAACCGTCATGGTCGGCTCCCATTTCGACCGGTCGATCCCGTCCTCGTCGGCGATCGCGACGCGCATCTTCTCGTAGTTTTCGTAGCCCAGCGCCTGGATCGCCTTCGGATCGGAGGGCATGGATTCGATGCCGAGCCGCTTGTGACGCCAGAAGGTGGTGCCGCCTTGGCAATGCTCCGGCAGGCTGAAATAGATGACACCGGCCCAGTCGCGATAGGGGTCGATGTGGATGTCCTGGCGCGGCATGTCGCCGTCGAGCCCGATGCGGAAATGACCCGTCGCGCTTTTCGGCGCGGGGGTCAGACGGTCGCAGACCACGCGCGACAGCGTGTCGACGATCCCCTGATTGATGAGGGCGTGGCGCGAATTGCGGCCCGAATAGTAGGCCTCGCCGCGATGGTCCGGATATTCCAGCCCGAGCGCCATCTCGCGAATCTGCATCGCGTCCTGGTAGAAGTCGTCGAGAATGATGACCGACTGGTGCATGGTGCCAGGATTCTAGTGGAATGTGCGCGCCGGATGAAGGGCTGCGGCAGAAAATCCGCTGGCCGCGACGCAGGCGCGGGCCTAATTTCGGAGGCCGCGCGACTCAGGCGGAAGGGGAAGCCATGTCGACCGACACGCTGCACGCGTCCGCGCCCCCGCCGCATCTTGCGCAGATCCGGCTGGATGTCGGCGAGCCCGTGCCCGAATACGACTGGGCCGACATCCAGGGGGCGCGGTTCTCGCTGTACACCGACAGCCATTGCGGCCGTCCGACGGTGCTGATCCTTGTCCGTTCGGCCGAAGCCGCGATGAAGCTGCTTGCGCGCTTCCGCGACCAGGCGAAGGCGTTCGGCGAGCTTGGCGCGCAGTTGATCGCCGTCACCTCCGACCCGCCCGCCAAGAACGCGACGACGGTCCTGATGATGGGGCTGCCGATGCCGCTTCTGTCCGACGCGCCGTTCGCGGTCGGGCTCGGCGCGGGGCTCGGTCTCGGCACGAATGCCCGCGTTCTGGTGCTGACGCCCAACATGCGCGTCGAGCGCATCATCGACCCGGACGAGGGAGACGCGGCCGAGATCGCGCTCGGCCACATCCGGGCTTATCGCGCGGTGCTGCCCCCGCACGTGGTGGTCTCGCATCCGCCGGTGCTCGTCCTGCCGCACGTCCTCCCTGTGCAGCTTTGCCACCGGATCATCGCCCTGTTCGAGCGCTCGAACCGTTATCGCGGCGGCACGACCGATCACTCCAGCGTCTACCACCTGACCGACACCAAGGTGCGCGAGGACGCGATGGTGGCCGACGACGGACCCGAGGCGCAGGCGATGTTCGCCCTGTTCCGCCGGCGCGTCTTCCCGGAGATGTTCAAGGCGTTCAAGTATCGCGTGACCCGCATCGAGACGATGCGGATCGGCTGCTACGACGCGTCCGAGCTGGGCCGTTTCGGCCCGCACCGCGACGAGAACGTGCCGCGCATGAAGCACCGCATGTTCGGCTTCACCATCAACCTCAACGCCGGCGAATACGAGGGCGGCTACCTCACCTTCCCCGAATACGGACCGCAGCTCTATGCGCCGGAGACCGGGTCGATGGTGGTGTTCTCCGCGTCGCTGCTGCACGAGGCGATGCCGGTCACGCGCGGCAAGCGATACGGCATCTTCGGCTTCTTCTTCGGCGAGATGGAAGAGGGCTGGCGCTACCAGACCAACGCGAAGTTCGAATTGACGGTGGTCGACTATCCGCAGGGTAGCTATCACGTGGGCCGCGGCACCGATCCGCTGCCCGATCCCTCGACGGTCTAGCCGCCCCTACATCCCCGCGCGGCGAGCGGCCTGGGCGCGCGCGACACGCCGATAGATTCCGACGCCACCCGGCATCGGCTGGAACGCATCACCCGCGCCCGCGACGGATTCGGTCGCGCCGAGGAACAGCACCCCATCATCCGGCATCAGGTCGGCGATCCGGCGCAGCGTCTCGCCGGCGGTGTCGGGCTCGAAGCTCGATAGCACGTTGCGGCAGAACACGATGTCGAACGTTCCGAGCTGGCGATAGGACTCGATCAGGCTGTGATGGCGGAACTCGACCTTCTCCTGAATCGCGGACGAAATGTGCCAGCCACCGTCGTCGGGCTTGAAGTGCTCGAGTAGAAGTCGTACCGGCAATCCGCGCTGGATTTCGGCCGTCGTATAGAAGCCGGCGGTTGCCTTGGCGAGGGCCGCCGGCGAAACGTCGGTCCCCACCAGCTCGACCGCGACCCCCGAAAGCCGCTCCGAGGCGGCGGCCAGCACCATGGCGATGGAGTAGGGCTCCTCGCCGCCAGCGCACCCGGCCGACCAGATGCGGAGCCGCCTGTCCTCGCTCCCTGCCCGCGCCGCCACAAGGCCGGGCAGCACGGTGCCCGACAGCGCCTCGAACGGCGCCCAGTCGCGGAAAAACCAGGATTGCCCTGCCAGCATCGCGTCGTTCGCATCGATCGCGACCTTGCCGTCGGTGGAGGCGCGCACCGTCCAGGCCAACTCGTCGATGCCGGGCAGCGCAAGGCGGCGCACGACCGGCGCCAGCCGGGCTTCCAGCAGATAGGTTTGCGATTCGGTGATCGCCACCCCGGTCGACCGGCGCAGCAGCCGCGTCAGGAAGTCGAAGCTGTCGCGCTTCATGACCCGTACCCGGCCATGGCCAGCCGCGCGCGCAGGGTCTCGTTGTCGTAGGGCTTGACGACGAATTCCGTCGCGCCTTCGCGCACGGCATCGGTCATCTCCGCCGCACCGTCGCGGCGCGTGCAGAACACGATGTCCGGCGCCGGCCCGTCGACCTCGCTGCGCAGCAGCCTGAGGAGCTTCAGGCCGGACATGTCGGGCAGGTCCCATTCGAGCAGCAGCAGCGCGGGCCGGTTCGTGCGGTACGCTTCGAGCGCAGCAAGGCCCGTCGCGGCCTCGTCGACCGTGAAGCCCAACTCCTCGAGAATGTTCCGCGCGACGGTACGTGCGACGTGTGACGCGTCGACGACCAGGCAGCTCGGCATGGGGCTCTCCGGGTCGGGCGCCCACGACACGAGCGGGCGCTGCGCGAGCCTCGCCCCGATCGGTTAATTTCCGCTGAACGGTGACTCAGGCCCCAGGCAGCAAGAGCCGGATCACGACCGTGTCGGGGGGTTCGATTCGCGTTTCGATGCGGCCATCGCAGCCCTCGGCGACGCGGGCCGTGAAGTAGGCATGCACGTTGCGCGCCGTGAGCGCGGCCACGCCAAGCTCGCCGGTCAGCGCGCCAAGCGTTGCCGGCTCGATGCGCGCCCCCTTTCCCATGCAAGTCAGGGTCGCCCCACAACCGGGAGACGCATCGATGGCAACGGCGAGCGACCCGCCGCGAGGCAGCGTGTCGATGCCCAGCGCCAGCGCGTTCAGCAGGAGCTTCATGCCGCGCTTGCCGAGGCGCCCGTCCGAGCCGGACTCGCCCGTGTCGTCGGGCCATTCGAACCGGATCTTTCCGTCGCCGGCGAGGCCTGTCACCAGGCGACGCGCCTCGCCCAGCGAGATCGCCGGCGCTTCGGCTCCGCCCCCCAGCCCATAGGCGACCCGATAGAATTGCAGCCGGCCCGACGCTTCGGCCGCGCTCGACGCGATCAGGTCCGACACCTCCTCCAACAGGTCGGCGCCGCCATCCGACAGCAGCTCCATGCCGTTATTGACCGCGCTGACGGGGCTGATCAGCTCGTGGCACAGGCGCGAGCAGACCAGCTCCAGCACGCGCATCTCGAGTTTCGGCTCCATCGTCCCCCTTTTTGGGCGGCGCAAAGTGGATCTCGCCCCGGCGCTGCGCAGCGGCGCAAGGCCAGTATGCCTGCGCGGCGTGGGAGAAGGGTTAACGAATAGGTGAAGAGTTAGCGTGAGCCCGTTACAGGGCGCACTCGGCGACGGTCCAGGCCACGAGCGCGGCCCGCGCCAGATCGGCCAGCCGCTGGGGTCCTGTGTACCGTGCCGCGGAACGCCATACCGCAACGAAGATAAACAGGTTGTAGGGGATCGGCGCGACGTAGGCGAGCACGACCACGATGGTCGGCACGTCGAGCTTCAGGACGATGTAGACCAGGAACGTGCCGAGGACGTTCACGATGGCGCCGACCGCCACCGCCCATATCCAGAAGGCGCGGGCAAGCGACTCCTCGCCGCTCCACAACCGCTGCGCCCAGGCGCGAAGGCCGCCCAGACCGGCCAACCCGTTCGCGTTCGCCGCCATCGCCCCAGCTTACACCCGATCTGCGACGGCGGTGGTAGGGCCGATGTCGCAAGGCCGTCCGTCGCTGGGGGCGAAGCTCTACAGCACCGCCATATCGTCGATGGCAAATTCCCGCACCACGTCGGCGGCGGTCTGGGCCAGGTGGCGCAGCTCGTCCGGGTCGCACCCGATCGGCGACAGCCAGCGCGGATGGGTCAGGACCGCCCCGCTCTCGACCGAGGCCCAGACGTCGTCGGGCTCGACGTCCTCGTCGGTCAGGTCGCTGATGCGCATGAGAAAGGGCGGCAGGCCGACATGGGCGACCCACCAGTTCTCCTCCAGCCGCCCAGAGCCGGTCTCGTACATCACCCCGACCACAAATCCGCGTGGCAGGTCCTCGGCCACGATCTGATCAGGCGCCGGGTCGAACGGCAGCTCGTCGAGGGCCAGGCGCTCGATGACCTGGAGATCGTTCACGGCGTCGATCGCGCCGGCCACCAGCCGCGCCAGGTCGGCCGGGTCGGCCTCGCCCGGATCGAGGAATTTGAGGTTGCCCAGCGCGAAGCGCGGGTCGGTCCGCAGCGGGAAGGCGATGTCCGACACCTCGCCCGTCGGAAGACCGCCTTCCGGGCGGCGGATCACGCGCAGGAAAAAACCCGGCTCGCCCAGATGGATCAGCCAGATATCGCGGCCGTCCTCGGCAAACTCGGGCCAGGAATAGAGGCGTCCGACCAGCATCTCGGCCATGGCGCATCCCTGACAGACGCGCGCCGCCATGGCAAGAGGCGCAACACGCAAGATGCGCAGGTTCGTTCCCCGCGACGATCCGAACGTGCGCCGCGGGGCGTTTCGTCGTGTAATGGCGGCGTTCGTACAGGGGAGCCGACGCCGATGAACATCGAGCCACAGATCGCCGCCTTCGCCGACCAGCTCGCCGCCATCCGCCGCGACATCCACGCCCATCCCGAGCTGGGCTTCGAGGAGGCGCGCACCAGCGCCCTGGTGGCACAGAAGCTGCAGGAATGGGGGCTGGAGGTCACGACCGGCCTCGGCAAGACCGGCGTGGTCGGCACGATCCAGGCCGGCAACAACCCGCGCGCCATCGGGCTCCGCGCCGACATGGACGCGCTGCCGATGGACGAGCTCAACACGTTCGACCATCGCAGCCGGAACGAGGGGCGCATGCACGCCTGCGGCCATGACGGTCACACCACCATGCTGCTGGGCGCGGCCCGCTACCTTTCGGCGTCGCGCAATTTCGACGGGACGGTCCACCTGATCTTCCAGCCGGCCGAGGAAGGGCGCGGCGGGGCGGCGGCGATGATCGCCGACGGGCTGTTCGACAAGTTCCCCTGCGAACAGATCTTCGGGATGCACAACCGGCCGAAGCTCGACGTCGGCAAGTTCGCCATCCGCCCGGGGCCGCAGATGGCCGGCGGCGGCCTGTTCGACATCCGGATCACCGGCAAGGGTGCGCACGGCGCGCGTCCGGAGACCGGCATCGACCCGGTGATCATCGCCACCCAGATCATCTCGGCCCTACAGAGCGTCGTGTCGCGCAACGTCGCACCGCTCAATTCCGCCGTCATCTCGGTCACGCAAATGCATGCGGGCGACGCCTACAACGTCATCCCGCAGGAGGCAATGCTGCGCGGCACCATCCGCGCCTTTCGCAAGGAGACGATGGCGCTGGTTACCGAGCGAATCGAGACCATCTCTGCGGGCATCGCCCGGACCCTGGGCGGCAGCGCCAAGGCCGACGTGCGCATCGTGTTCCCGCCGTTGATCAACGACCGCGACGCCGTCGGGTTCTTCGCCGACGTCGCGGCCGGAATTGTCGGCGCGGGGAACGTGAACCGCGACGGGCCCTATGTCATGGCGTCGGAGGATTTCTCCTACATGCTGGAGAAGGTGCCGGGCGCGTTCATCAATATCGGCAATGGCGGCGGCGAGGGCGGGTGCGAGGTGCACAACCCGAGCTACGACTTCAACGACGACATCCTGACGCTCGGCGCGACCCTGTGGTCGCGGCTGGTGGAAACCCGCCTTACCAGGGACAGCCGCTGAGGCCGACCAGCCGAGGCCCGCGGCCGGGTTCTCGTCGGGATGGGCCAAGGCACAGGCGTTCACGATGGCCAGCGCCTTGAGCCGCGCCCCAGCTTGCCCAAGCGCCTGCGACGTTCGGCAGCGGGCCGCGTCCGGAGTGCTGGCGCCTCGATGGCCTGCATCGCATATGTTCGGTGCCCGGTCGGCTATTCCCGGCGGCGACGGAATGACGGGGGACTGTCATGTTCAAGGGGTTCGTGCTCGGCGTTCTGGCGACCTTCATCGCCGCGGCGGCCTGCGGCTACGTCGTGCTTCGCCTCGGCCTGGTGCCCGCCAACGCGGATGCCACGCCTGGTCCGCTAGAAGCGTGGGCGGCCGGCGTCTCGCTGGACGCGACCCTGGCCCGAGAGGCGCCGGCGGGGCCGAACCCGGTGCCAATGACCGAAGCCAACCTGGTGGCCGGGATCAACCTGTATGGCCGGCACTGCGCCATCTGCCACGGCAGCGCAATGGGCGATGCGTCGGCGTCGCCGGTAGCCAGGGGCGAATATCCGGCGCCGCCGCAGCTCGCGACCCATGGCGTCGAGGACGACCCGGAGGGGTACAGCTTCTGGAAGATCAGGCACGGCATTCGCTGGACCGGCATGCCGTCCTGGAAGGACACCTTGTCGGACCAGGAGATATGGACCCTTGCCCTGTTCCTGAAATACATGGACAAGCTGCCGCCGGCAGCCCAGGCGGCTTGGCAGAACGTCCGGAACTGACCGCACCATCCCGTCAGGCGGAGGCGTTCGACGGTCAGCTTTCCTTAACGGGACGGGGCGAGTATCCTCCGCCGCCCAGGGACGGCCCTGTGGACAGGGCTGTGGATGTCCTGTGGATCGTCTTGAATGACCGGCTATCTGGAGCAGTATCGCGAGGCGGGATACGCCGTTGTGCGCGGCTTGTTCCGGCCCGACGAGGTCGCCGAGCTGGCGGCGGCGTTCGACCGCGCGCGCGCCGCGGCCCTCGCCCATCCGAAGAGCTTCCGACACGGCAATCTGATGTACCGGCTGGCCGACGATTCCCGTCTCGGGCGCATCGTGCGGCTGGTCCAGTGGCCGTCCTACGCCGACGCGACCCTGGCGCGGTTCCGCACCGACCCGCGCATCGGCGACATTCTGGCGCCCCTGATCGGCCGCGACGTGAAGCAGATCATCAACCAGCTTCACTGGAAGCCGAAGGGCGCGGCGATGGCCGAGTTCGGCTATCACCAGGACATACGCTTCCGCCGGCCGCGCGAGGCCTATCGCGACCCGGCGACGAACTACGTCCAGACAGGCATCGCGATCGACGCACATATCGCGGCGACAGGCGCGATGACGGTGCTGCCGGGAAGCCATCTTCTGGGCGAGCTCGCCATGCCGGCGAAGGGCGCGGTGATGCAGACCGCGATGGACGATTCGGATCTCGCCGCCGTGGGGCTCGACCCGTCCCGCGTGACCAGCCTCGAGATGGAGCCGGGCGACGTGGCGCTCTGGCACCTGCATTTGCTGCATGGCTCCGGCCCCAACGAGGGCGCGCCCGACCGGCGCTTCTACATCAACGGCTATGTCCGCGCGGAGGCCTGCGACCGCGGCGAATGGGCCTTCCGCGACGGGGCGCCCTGCGCGCTCGGCGCGCCGGTCCTGGTCCATTACGAAGACCTCCACGCCCGGCCCGAGCCGCACTACGTCGATTGATCCGCCAGCCCCGCCCGGGGCTGGCACGGCGCTTTCCGACGTGCTAAACGGATTCGTCGCCCCTGTGCGGTCGGCATGAGGCGGCGCTGGGCCGGCGGAGGGAGCGATCCCCGCCGGTTCGTCGTCTTGGGAGCACCGCGTGCCCGATCTTTCGGTCGTGATCCCGGTCTATAACGAGGCGGGGAATATCGCCCCGCTCGCCTCCGAGGTGCGCGCGAGCCTGGCGGGTAAGGTGGACTACGAGCTGATCTTCGTCGACGACGCCAGCACGGATGCGACGCCATCCGACCTCGACGCCGTGGCAGCCGGGGACGCGGCGGTGCGCGTCGTGCGCCATGCACGCAATTTCGGCCAGTCGGCGGCGATCCTGACCGGGGTGAAGGCGGCGCGCGCCGCGCTGGTCGCGACGCTCGACGGCGACGGGCAGAACGATCCCGCCGACGTGATGGCGCTGTATGAGACGATTCGCGCGGCGCAGCCGGCCGAACGCCTCGCCATGGTGTCGGGCATGCGGGTGAAGCGGCACGACAATCTGATCCGGCGGCTTTCGTCGCGCATCGCCAACGGCGTGCGGGCGCGGGCGCTGGGCGATGGCGCGCTCGACACCGGATGCGGGCTGAAAGTGTTCTCGCGCGAGGCGTTCCTCGTCCTGCCGCGATTCAACCATATGCACCGCTTCCTGCCGGCGCTGATCCAGCGCGACGGGCACACGGTGCGCTACGTCCCGGTCGGACACCGGCCGCGCACCGTCGGGCAGTCGAAATACGGCATGTTCGACCGGCTGGCGGTCGGCATCGTCGATCTTCTGGGCACCATGTGGCTGCGCCGTCGCGCGCTCGCCCCTGTGACGGACGGGCAGGAGTGAACTTCCATATCGACCAGGTGTGGCTGGGCGTGGGCTTCGCCGGCCAGGCGCTGTTCGCGGCGCGCTTCATCATCCAGTGGATCCGCAGCGAGATGGTGCGGCGCTCGGTGATCCCCGTCGCGTTCTGGTATTTCAGCCTGATCGGCGGCGTGGTACTGTTCGCCTACGCGATCCACCGGCGCGACCCGGTGTTCATCGTCGGCCAGGGGGCCGGGCTGGTCGTGTACAGCCGCAACCTTTATTTGATCCACCGTGCCCGCAAGCTCGACGCCGCCGCCGGCGAGTAGCGCCGCCGCGCGGTCCGGCATGATGGAGGCGCTGGCGCTGCCGACGGCGCTGTGGCTCGCCATCGTGATCGCCGGGCTTGCGCTGCGCCCGCTGCTGCCGATCGACGAGACGCGCTACATGTCCGTCGCGTGGGGCATGTTCTCGGGCGGGCACTTCCTGGTGCCCCACTTGAACGGCGCGCCGTATTCCGACAAGCCGCCGGTCCTGTTCTGGTCGATCGACGCGATGTGGGCGGTGACGGGCGTCAGCGAATGGGCGGGGCGGCTGGTCGCGCCTTTGTACGGGCTCGGCTGCATCGCCATGGTCGCGCGCATCGCGCAGCGCCTGTGGCCCGACGACGCGGCTTCCATGCGCAGCGCGGCGCTGGTGTTCGCCGGCACCGGCGCATTCGCCGTCTATGGCAGCCTCACCATGTTCGACCTGCCGCTGACCTTCTTCGTGCTGGTCGCGATCGAGGCGGTGCTGGCCGCGCGCGGCGGCGGCTGGTGGCCGTGGGTGGTGTGCGGCGCGGCGATGGGGCTCGGCATCCTGACAAAGGGGCCGGTGACGCTGCTGCACGTGCTGTCCGTCGCGCTGCTCGCGCCCTTGTGGATGACCGGCGGCGCCCCGCGCGGCTGGGGGCGCTGGTACGCCGGAAGCGGCGTGGCGCTGCTGTGCTGCGCGGCGGTGGGACTCGCCTGGGCGGTGCCCGCCGCGATCGCCGGGGGCGAGGCCTACGGTCACGCGCTGTTCTGGGGTCAGACCGCGGACCGGATGGTCAAGTCGTTCGCCCATCGCCGCCCGGTCTGGTGGTATCTGCCGCTGGTCCCGGCGCTGGCCTTCCCGTGGGCGGTATTCCCCGCCGCCTGGCGCGCCGCGTTCCGCACCGCATGGCGCGGCGATGCCGGCTTGCGCCTCTGCATCGTCTGGATCGTCGCGCCGTTCATCGTGTTCTCTCTGGTGAGCGGCAAGCAGCCGCATTACCTGGTGCCCGAGATTCCCGCGCTCGCCCTGCTGGTGGGGCGGCTGCTGAGCGTGACCCAAGGCCAGGTGCGGCGCTGGGATGTCTGGGTTCCCGCCGGAATCGGGGTGGTCGTCGGGCTCGCGGTCCTTGCCGTCGCGACCGGCACGGTTGCGCTTCCGGGCAAGGGGGCCGCATGGAGCGACAAGGTCAGCCCTGTCATCGGCGCCGCGCTTCTCGCCGCCGCGCTGGTGGTCGGGGTGGTCGGCGCGGCATGGCCGCGCCGGACGGTCGCCGCGCTCGCCGCCTTCACGGCTTTGCTCTCCGTGCTGGCAAGCGGGCAGGTGGCACTGACGCTCGCCCCGTCCTTCGATCTGCGGCCCGCCGCGACCTACATCGCGCGCGGCGCAGCGGAGGGCCGGCCGCTGGCGCATGCCATCGGCTATGAGGGCGAGTTCGGCTTCCTCGGACGATTGAGACAGCCCTTCGTGATCGTCGCCGGCAAGCAGGCGGAGGACTGGGCGCGGGCCAACCCGACGGGCCTGTTCGTCACCAACATCTCGCGCCGCGATTTGCCGCTCGACCGCAAGCCGGAGGCGCTGTTCCCGTTCCGCGACAAGCAGATCGCCATCTGGGATGCGGCGACCGTCGCGGCGGCCGGCGGTCGCGTGGCGGGGGCCCGCTGATGCGCACGACCATCGAGCGGCACTACCCGGTCCTGGTGCTGGTCACCGCGGTGACCATGATCCTGGTCAACGGCTCGGCCATGTACACGATCGCCGTTGCGCTGAAGCCGATCGCGGCCGAGTTCGGCTGGCCGCGCGAGGTGCCGTCCCTCGCCTACTCGCTGGCCTATGTCGGCGGCGGGCTGGGCGGCGTGCTGATGGGCCACGTGCTCGACCGCTGGGGGATGGGGCTTCCCGCGACGCTGAGCGCGCTGATGATCGGCGCGGGCGAGCTGCTGCTGCACCGGATGGACGCGGCCTGGCAGCTTTACGGGGTCTATTTCCTGATGGTCGGCACGTTCGGCCAGGGCGCGCTGACCCCGCCGCTGATGGCCTACGTAATCCGCTGGTACGAGCATCGCCGCGGCACGGCGATCGGCATCGTGGCGTCGGGCCAGTCGCTGGCCGGCATCGTGTGGCCGCCGCTGCTCGGCTATATCGTCGGCACGTATGGCTGGCGCACCAGCTATCTGTGGGGCGGACTTCTGGTGCTGGTCGTCAACCTGCCGCTGAGCCTGATCCTGCACCGCCGCCCGCCGGACGGGGCCGCGGGCACGACCGCGCACGGTGCGGCCGCGGGACGCACGGCCCGCGCCGCCCGCCAGGACAGCGTGCTGACCGGGATGAGCCCCCTCGCCCTGCAGGTCGCGCTGTGCTGCGCCATCGTATTCTGCTGCACGGCGATGTCGCTGCCTCTCGCCCATATGGTGGCGTATGTCTCGGACCTGGGATTCCCCGCCTCGCGCGGCGCCGAGGTGCTGTCGGTCATGCTGTTCAGCTCGTTCGTCAGCCGGGCGATCCTGCTGGGCTGGCTGACCGACCGGCTGGGCGGGCTGCGGGCCCTGTTCTGCTTCTCGCTGGTCCAGGCGTCGATGCTCGCCGGGTTCGGCCTCAATCACACGCTGATCGGGTTCTACGTCATCGCCGCGCTGTACGGGCTGGGCTATGGCGCGCTGCTGCCGATCTATCCGGTGATCGTGCGCGAATACCTGCCCGTCAGCTCGGCGGGCAAGCGCACCGGGCTGGTGCTCGGCTGCGGCGCGGTCGGCATGGCGATCGGCTCGTGGATGGGCGGGTTCGTCTACGACCACACAGGCCAGTACGGCGCGGCTTTCGCCATCGGCGTCGCGGCGAACATCGCCAACCTGGCGATCGTGGCGAGCCTGATCCGGCGCACCGGCCCGCGCGAGATTCGCGCCGCGGCGTAGGTCCTAAACGTACGACGCGCGCTCGCGCACCTGGTCCTTGCGGAAGCCGGCGACCGTCTTGTAGGCGTCGCTGATCTTGTACAGCTCGTCCTCCGAGATCACGTCCGCGATCTGGCGGAACGGCTTGTCGTGGGTGCGCTCGTAGACTTCCTTCAGGATCGTGTCGGGCGGGTTGGCGCGGTTCGCCAGCACCACGTCGCCGGTGATCTTGACGCGCACCCTGTCGTAGTCGGCGAGCGCGGCGTCGCCCAGCCCGTGGCGCTTGAACGCGCCGGCGATGTAGCGCGCGTCGAGGATCGCCTGTCCGGCGCCGTTGGAGCCGCGCGAGTACATCGGGTGCGCGGCATCGCCCAGCAGCGTGGTACGGCCGAACGTCCAGGTCGCCACCGGATCGCGGTCGACCATCGGGAAGACCAGGATCGGGTTGGTCTTGCGCAACAGCGCCGCACAGTCGAGCCAGTCGAAATGCCAGTTCTCGAACGGCTTGAAGAAATCCTCGAGGTCGGCTTCGCAGTTCCAGTCCCACACCGGCGGCGTCGGCAGCGCCAGCGACGCGACGAAGTTCATAAGCTGATTGCCGTCCGCGTCGATGTTCTTGCGGATCGGATAGACCATCAGCTTGCCGACCGGCATCCAGCCGATCCGCACCGTATCGGCGCCGTTCAGGAACGGCTTGAAGGGCGTGACGCCGCGCCAAGTGGTGATGCCCGAGTAAACCGGACCGCCCTCGTCGGGATAGAACTGCTTGCGGATGGTCGAATGGATGCCGTCGCACCCGACGCAGATGGCGGCGCGCACCGGGTCGAGCGCCTTGCCGTCCGGCGCGGCGAGGTGGACGACCACCGTGTCGCCCTCGGTCGCGACCGACGTGCAGCGATGACCGGTGACGACGGCGTCGGGCCCCAGGCGCTTCCGCACCTCGTCGAGCAGCAGCACCTGAACGTCGCCGCGATGGATCGAGAATTGCGGCCAGTCATAGCCGGCCGCGATGCCGGCCGGTTCCTTGAAGATGAACTGGCCATAGCGGTTGTAGTAGGACGCCGACTGCGTGCGGATGCCGACCGCGTCGAGGCCGGGCAGAAGCCCCAGCTCGTCGAGCTCGCGCACCGCGTGCGGCAGAAGGTTGATGCCTGCGCCGAGGGGCTTGATCTCGGAGACGCCCTCGTAAACGCGGCAGGCGATGCCGGCCTGGTGCAGGCTGAGCGCGAGAACGAGGCCGCCGATCCCGGCGCCGACGATGGCGACTTCCGTGTCCGTCTTCATGCGCGCTCCACTGTTCTGCCAAAAAATCGAGCGATCACCCACGTCCAGCGGCCGCGGCCGAACCGTAGCACCCACAGACCGCTATACTTGACGCAAATCAAGGCATCGCGGTCAACCCCATGGGATAGGTCATTTTGTCAGGCCGGCCCGTCGGTTTTCGGGCCTCAAGGCGAAAGGACCCGGCAATGGTGCGCAGTCTCGTACCCGACGTCGTGGAGAACCAGAAGCTGCTGCGCCTCGCCCCGGAAGCCAGCGTCCGCGAGGCCGCGAAGCGCATGGCGCGGCGCAACGTGCGCTCGGTGCTGGTCGTCAAGCGCGGGCGGCTGGTCGGAATCTTCACCGGAACCGACCTGATCGGCCGCGTCGTCGCCGCCGGGCGCGACCCCGACACCACCACCCTGGCCGAGGTGATGACGCCCAACCCCGAAACGATCACGCCCGCGGAGAACGCGATCGAGGCGTTGCGCCGCATGCAGGCGCGGCGCTATCGCCACCTGCCGATCGTCGAGAACGAAAAGCTGGTCGGCATCCTGTCGCGGCGTGACTTCCTGGGCTACGAGATCGACGAGATCGAGCACCAGGAACGCATCTGGCAGCGCATCTAGGTCCTTGTACGCGCCCCGTTGCGGGCGGGGGCGGCGTTCTGTATGACTCCGCCCCCTCACGCCGAGGACAGGACCATGCCCGCCTACCAGTACATCTATGTGATGAACCGGCTGACCAAGACCTATCCCGGTGGGAACGAGGTCTTGAAGGACATCACGCTCGCCTTCCTGCCGGGCGCCAAGATCGGGGTGCTCGGCTATAACGGCGCGGGCAAGTCGACCTTGCTGCGCATCATGGCGGGGCTCGATTCGGAGTTCCACGGCGAGGCCTGGCCGGCCGAAGGCGCCACGATCGGGTTCCTGACGCAGGAGCCGCAGCTCGACCCCGCCAAGGACGTGCGCGGTAACGTGCTGGAGGGGCTGGGCGAGACCCACGCGCTGCTGCAGCGCTTCGAGGAGGTGAGCGCGAAGTTCGCCGAGCCAATGGACGACGACGCGATGAACGCGCTGATCGAGGAGCAGGGCGAGCTGCAGGCCAGGATCGACGCGGCCGGCGCCTGGGACCTCGACCGCACCGTCGAGATCGCGATGGATGCGCTGCGCCTGCCGCCGGCCGACGCCGACGTGACGACCCTGTCGGGCGGCGAGCGCCGCCGCGTGGCGCTCTGCCGGCTGCTGCTGCAGAAGCCCGACCTGCTGCTGCTCGACGAGCCGACCAACCATCTCGACGCCGAGTCGGTGGCGTGGCTGGAGCGCTTCCTGCACGACTACGAGGGCACGGTGGTCGCGGTGACCCACGACCGCTACTTCCTCGACAACGTCGCCGGCTGGATCCTGGAGCTCGATCGCGGCCGCGGCATCCCGTGGAAGGGCAACTACTCCTCCTGGCTGGAGCAGAAGGAGAAGCGCCTCGCCCAGGAGGAGAAGACCGAGTCGGCGCGCCAGCGCACCTTGGCCCGCGAGCTGGAATGGGTGCGCGCCTCGCCCCGCGCCCGCCAGGCCAAAAGCCGCGCGCGCGTCACCGCCTACGAAACACTGCTGGCCGAAGCGAACGACCGCGCACCCGAGACGGCGCAGATCATCATTCCCGCGGGGCCGCGCCTTGGCGAAATCGTGATCGACGCCGAGCACATTTCCAAGGGCTATGGCGACCGGCTGCTGATCGAGGATTTGTCGTTCAAGCTTCCGCCGGGCGGCATCGTCGGCATCATCGGGCCGAACGGCGCCGGCAAGACGACGTTGTTCCGCATGCTGGTGGACCAGGAGAAGCCCGATACCGGCACGCTGCGCGTCGGCGACACGGTGAAGCTGGGCTATGTCGACCAGTCGCGCGACACGCTCGACGGCGCCAAGACCGTGTGGGAGGAGATTTCCGAAGGCGCCGAAGAGGTTGTGCTAGGCAAGCGCCGGATGAACAGCCGCGCCTATTGCGGCGCGTTCAACTTCCGCGGGCCGGACCAGCAGAAGAAGGTCGGCCAGTTGTCGGGCGGCGAGCGCAACCGCGTGCACCTGGCCAAGATGCTGAAGTCGGGCGCCAACGTGCTGCTGCTCGACGAGCCGACCAACGACCTCGACGTCGACACGCTGCGCGCGCTCGAGGACGCGCTGGTCGATTTCGCGGGCTGCGCGCTGGTCATCAGCCACGACCGCTGGTTCCTCGACCGCATCGCGACACACATCCTGGCGTTCGAGGGGATGAGCAAGGTCGAGTGGTTCCAGGGCAACTACGCCGACTACGTTGCCGACTACAAGCGCCGCACCGGCGAGGACCCCGAGGCGCCCCACCGCTTCCGCTTCAAGCCGCTGGTGAGAAGCTGATTACTCCGCCGCGTCGCGGGTGACGGGCTCGGCCGGCGCGTCCTCGCCGGCGATGAAGGCGTCGCAGGCCGCGCGCGCGTCGGAATCGCGCATCTGGCGCGGCGGCGACTTCATGTAGTTGGCCGAGACGGCCTCGAGCGGCCCCGCGATGCCGCGGTCGAGCGCGAGCTTGGCGCAGCGCACCGCGTCGATCACCACGCCGGCCGAGTTGGGCGAATCCTGCACCGACAGGCGCAGCTCGATCTCGACCGGCGCGCCACCGAAGCCCTGCCCTTCCATGCGGATGAAGCAGACCTTGTTGTCGCCCTGCCACGACACGTAGTCGGACGGACCGATATGGATGTCGCGTGCCGCGAGCCGGCGGTCGAGCTGGGACTGCACGGATTCGGTCTTGGAAATCTTCTTCGATTTCAGCCGGTCGAGCGCCAGCATGTTGAGGAAGTCGGTGTTGCCGCCGGTGTTGAGCTGGTAGGTGCGGTCGAGCGACACGCCCCGGTCGCCGAACAGCCGCGCCAGCATGCGGTGCACGATGGTGGCGCCGAGCTGGCTTTTCACGTCGTCGCCGACGAGCGGCAGGCCCGCCGCGCGGAACCGCTCGGCCCATTCCGGGTCCGACGCGACGAAGACCGGCACGCAGTTGACGAAAGCGCAGCCCGCGTCGAGCGCCGCGCCGGCATAGTGGCGCACGGCCTGCTCTGACCCGACCGGGAGGTAGCAGACGACCACCTCGGCTTCGGCGCGCCGGAGCGCAGCGGCGATGTCGGCCGGCGCCGCGTCGGACGCGCGGATCGCATCGTCGTCGGGATGGTCGGCCATGTGCGGCGCGACGCCGTCGAGCACCGGGCCCATCTCGACGGTCACGGGCGAGGGCGCGAGGTCCGGGGCGATGGTCATGGCGCAGTTGGGCCTGGCGAGGATCGCCTGGTCGAGGCGCTGGCCCACCTTGCGGCGGTCGACGTCGAAAGCGGCCACGATCTCGATATCGCCCGGGCGGAGACCGCCGATCTCGGGATGCATCAGCCCGGCGACGTCGGCGTCGCCGGGCCCGTCATAGTAGGCGATGCCCTGGACGAGGGAGCTGGCGCAGTTCCCCACGCCGACGATCGCCGCCCGTACCTTCGCCATCGAACGTGCCTCAACCCTCGGAATGGCGCAGAAACGTTTGTGTTTATGGGCCCTTAGTCACACTGTCAAGCATCGGCCCTTGCCGCTCACGGCTCGCGCGCCACCGCACTCTCGTGCCATCCGCGCAGCACCCACCGTGCGATCAGCCCGAGCATGGCATGGATGGCAATGCCCGTCAGCGACAGCATCAGCAGTGCGGCGAACAGCTTGGGCACCTGCAGCCGGTAGCCCGATTCGAGGATGCGGAAGGCGAGTCCGCTGGCCGCGCCCCCCGACCCGGCGACGAACTCGGCGACCACTGCCCCGATCAGGGCAAGCCCGCCCGAGATGCGCACGCCGGCCAGGAAGTAAGGCAGCGCCGCCGGCAGGCGGAGATGGATCAGCGCCTGCCAGCGCGACGCGCCATAGAGCCGGAACAGATCGACCAGCCCCCGATCGGTGGAGTTGAGCCCGAGGGTGGTGTTCGCCACCACCGGGAAGAACGACA
This sequence comes from uncultured Alphaproteobacteria bacterium, assembly GCA_963817535.1. Taxonomy (GTDB): domain Bacteria; phylum Pseudomonadota; class Alphaproteobacteria; order MPNO01; family DASWLB01; genus CAWGHZ01. Next base: position 143,934 of record CAWFOW010000010.1, on the reverse strand, counting down.
CGATCCAGGCGCAGACCAGCAGGGACAGGAACACGTCGTCGACCCAGATGATGATCAGCGGCGCGATGGCGACGATCGGCGTCACCTGCAGGATCACGAGATACGGGTAGAAGCTGCGCTCGATCAGGCGCGACTGGGCGAGCGCGATGGCGAGGCCGAGCCCGAGGATGGTCGCCGCCGCGAGCGCCGCCAGGGTCGTGCGCAGCGTGATCCAGAGCGAGCCGAGCAGGCTGGGCCCATCGGTCCACAGGCTTTTGGCGACGAGAAGCGGTCCGGGCAGGATGTAGGGCGGGATGTGGTTCGCGCGCACCACCGCCTCCCACGCGGCGAAGAACACGACCGCGACGACCAGCGGCGCGGCGATGCCGGCGAGGCGGGCGCGCATCAGGCCGCCATCGCCCGGCCCAGCGCGTCGCTGACCGTGCGGCAGGCCTCGGCGAACGCGGCAGAGGTGCGCAGCTCCGGCGCGCGCGGCTGGTGCAGCGGCACCGCCATGTCGGCGGCGATGCGGCCGGGGTTCGCCGACATCACCACGATGCGGGTGGACAGGAACACGGACTCGAACACGCTGTGGGTCACGAACAGCACGGTCCAGCCCTGCTCGCGCCACAGCGACATCAGGTCGTCGTTGAGACGGAAGCGGGTGATCTCGTCCAATGCCGCGAACGGTTCGTCGAGCAGCAGGAGCCGCGGACGGGTGACCAGCGCGCGGGCGATGGAGACGCGCATCCGCATGCCGCCCGAAAGCGCCCGCGGATGGCGGCGCGCCTCGCCCGCGAGACCCACGCGGGCGAGCGCCGCCTCGATCTCGTCGCGCGCGGCAGCGCGCCGGACGCCCGCGAGCCGCAGCGGCAAATAGACGTTGTCGAACACGGTGGCCCACGGCATCAGGGTCGGGTCCTGGAACACGAACCCGATCCCGCCGCGCGGCGGCGGGCCGGACGGCCAGGCGATCCGCCCCTCGGACGGGGGAGCGAGCCCGGCGACGAGGCGGAGCAGGGTGGACTTGCCGCAGCCCGACGGGCCGAGGATCGACACGAACTCGCCGTCGGCCACGCCGAGATCGATGCCCTCCAGCGCGCGCGTGCCCGTACCGAAGACCTTGCCGACGCCCTCGAGGGAGAGGAGGGTCATGGACGTACCTGGAAGTATCGCCTGACCGTTCGCCCTGAGGAGGCCGCGCAGCGGCCGTCTCGAAGGGCGAAGCGGCAAGGGTACGGGACTTCGTCCTTCGAGACGCGCCTTTGCTCCGCAAAGCCGCTCCTCAGGACGAACGGCGACAGGGACATCCGCCGCTACTTCCCGCTCACCGCGCCCTTCGTGCCGACGAATTGCGTGGTGTAGGCGGCGCGCCAGTCCATGTCCTTCGGATACAGGCCCTGGGCCGACATCACCTCGAAGAATTCGCGCCAGCGCGCCTCGGTCATCGCGCCGATTCCCATGGCCTTGGCGTCGCCCGACTCGACGATGCCGTGCTCGATCATCTTGGACCGGCCATAGGCGAGCAGCGCGTCGGTCATCTCCGGGTTGTCCTTCTTGATCAGCGTGTTGCCTGGCGACGGGTCGTCGTGCAGGTAGCTGGCCCAGCCCTCGATCGAGGCGGCGACGAAGCGGCGCACCAGGTCGGGGTTCTCGGCGACCAGCTTCTTCGAGGTCTCGATCAGCGTGCCGTAGGACGCGTAGCCGGCGTCGGCCAGCAGCATGACCACGGGCTTCTGGCCCTGTTGCTGGATCATGAAGGGCTCGGAGCCGAGATAGCCTTGCTGCACCGCGCTCTTGTTGGCGAGGAACGGCGCCACGCTGAAGGCGTAGGGGCGGATCTGGTCGTCGGTGAAGCCGTACTTGGCCTTGAGGAACAGCCACCACCCCACCCGCGTGTCGGACCCGATCATGATGGGCTTGCCCTTGAGGTCGGCGATCGAATGGATGCCCTGCCCGTCATGGGCGATCAGCACCGCCGGGTCCTTCTGGAAGATGGCCGCGACGGCGACCATCGGGATCTTCTCCCTGACGTAGTTCAGCGCGATGAAATCGTTGGTCGAGACGTTGAAGTCGAGCTTGCCGGCGGCGAGAAGCTGGGCGTGGTTCACCTGCGGCCCGCCCTGGCGCAGGCTCACCTCCAGCCCGTGCTTCGCATAGATGCCGGCGCCGATCGCCTGGTAGAACCCGCCATGCTCGGCCTCCGCCTTCCAGTCGGTGCCGAACGAGACCTTGTCGAGCGCGGCGGCCGGACGGGCCAGCGGGAACGCCGCGCCAAGCCCTGCCGCCAGCCAGACCAAGGCCAATCGCTTCCATCCCATCTTCATGATCTCGTGTCCCTCCCTGAGAATTCGCAACATGCCGTGTGCGCCACAAGTCGAGCAAGTTCTACAATTGGTTGTGGATGAATTAATCTTCGGGGTTTCTTAACGCTGTTCAGGCAGCTTGTTCAACGGTAGGCGATCCACACTCGCTATGATCGGTTGCGGATCGCGTTCCGGCTTGGCCATATCAAGATGAACCTTAGCGGCCGCCTTACCGTCACGATGGTGACGCTCGTCATACTCACCACAGCCGCCGTCGGGCTCCTCAGCTACAATAACGTCGAGCGGACCCTTCTGCCCGAAAAGATCGAACAGGCCGACCTGCAGTTTGACCTGCGGTCGAACCGGCTGGCCGACTCGGTAGCCAACGTCACCAGCGACATCAAGGGATTTCGCGCGGAAACCGCGCTGGATGGGATCGTTCGGGCGAGCGAGGCCGGCGGGGTGTCCCCCGGCGACAACGTACCGCTCGATGTATGGCGCGAGCGGATGGCGCTGCGCTTTGTCGCCGAACTCGGAGCGAAGCCGCTCTATTCCCAGTTCCGCATCATCGGCGCCGCCGACGGCGGTCGCGAGGTCGTGCGCGTCGATCGCCAGGGCGCGGCAGGCGCGATCCGGATCGTTTCCAAGACAGAACTTCAGCAGAAAGGCGACCGGGACTATTTCCGCGAGGCGATCGGTCTTCCCCCTGGCGCAATATACGTGTCCCCGCTCGACCTGAACCAAGAGCATGGGGCAATCGAAGTCCCATACGTGCCGACGGTGCGTGTCGCCATGCCGATCTATACGAACAGCGGAAAGCCTTGGGGAATCGCCATCATCAATGTCGATATGCGGATCCCGTTCGAAACATTCCGGAAGGGCGCTCAACCTCCCACGAACGCATACCTCGTCGACTCACGCGGCAACTATCTGGTCCACCCGGATCGGACGCGGGAATTCGGATTCGAGTTCGGAAAGACCACGCGCATCCAGGACGACTTCCCGATCTTCTCCACGCTAATCAAGCAGCGCGATCCGCCGCCAAAGATCACCATAGACCGGGACGGCCGCAAAGTCGTGCTGATCGTGGAGCCCGAGACGCTTGCGGGCCTCGCCGCGATCTATCCCGTCGAAACGATTCCACTGTCCCACCTCCAGGCGTCGGTGCGCCCGGTCGCCAGCGCGACCATCGGCGCCGGTCTCGCCGCTGTATTGCTGGCCATTGCCGCCGCGATCTTCGTGACCCGGTCAATGACCCGCCCGTTGCGCCAAATGATCGAGGCAGTAGGCGCCTTCTCGCGTGGTGAAGCGTTTACCGCGCCGTCCCGCGCAAACGGCGAGGTGGCAGTTCTAGCACATGCTTTCGAAGACATGTCGGTGGAGGTCACGGAGCGCACCGCCGCGCTCCGCCGCAACACCCAGGTATTCGAATCCCTCACGACCCATGTTGTCGATCCGGTTGTTCTGCTCGACCGCGAAGGGCGGTGGGTCTACGCCAACCCGGCAGCGGAGACGATCTTCGGCGACCGCTACGCTATCGGCCCGGATGCCTGGCGCGAGATGATGAAGACGTTCGAGACGGATGGCGTCACGCCGATTTCCGATGAGCGTCGCCCGATCAATCGCGTCCTGAAGGGCGAGAACGTGGACAACGACGAACTGGTTTTCGTCCTGCCGGACGGTCGGCGCGCCGAGTTCATCGTCAGCGGCCGGTCGATCAACGATAGCGAGGGCGCTCTCACCGGCGCCGTCATGGTCTATCACGATATCAGCACGATACGCGAAACCGAGCGGCAGCTTCGCCAGTCACAGAAGATGGATGCGATCGGGCAGCTCACCGGAGGCATCGCGCACGACTTCAACAATATCCTGACGATCGTCCTGGGAAACGCGGAATTCCTGGTCGAAAAGGCGGGCGAAAGGTCCGATCTGATCGGGCACGCAAAGGCGATCGAGGAGGCGGGATTGCGCGGTGCGGGGCTGACCTCACAGCTCCTCGCTTTCGCCCGGCGTCAAACCCTGGACTCGAAATCCACCGACCTGAACGCCCATGTGGGCGAAACCGTCAAGCTGCTGACGACGACACTTGGCGAGCACATCGAAATCCAGCTCGTTCTCAACGAGGTCTTGCCGGTCCTGATCGATCCGTCCCAGTTGACCACGGCACTACTCAACCTTGCGGTCAATGCCCGCGATGCGATGCCCGATGGCGGTAAGCTCACCATCGAAACCGACAACGCTGTTCTGGATGAGGCATACGCACGCGACAACCACGAGGTCACGCCCGGCGATTACGCCATGCTTGCGGTCAGCGATACCGGCACTGGAATTCCGCCCGACCTGATCGACCGCCTGTTCGAGCCGTTCTTCACCACCAAGGAAGTCGGAAAGGGCACCGGGCTGGGGTTGAGCATGGTGTACGGCTTCGTCAAGCAGTCGGGCGGGCATGTGAAGATCTACAGCGAGGAAGGCCAGGGTACCACCATCAGGCTGTACCTGCCCCGCTCGGACGAAGACAGCCAGGCGGCCGCACCGTCGGCAATCGCGGAAACCTTGCCCCGTGGGAGCGAGACCGTACTGGTCGTCGAGGACGATCCGGGCGTGCGCGCGAACGTCATCACCCAGCTCAACTCGCTCGGCTACAACGTGATCGCGGCATCCCACGGTCGCGAAGCGCTGGAGATCGCAGCGAACGGCGCCGACTTCGACTTGCTGTTCACCGACGTCGTCATGCCCGGCGGGATGAACGGGCGGGAACTCGCCAACACGCTTGTCGAGGCACGACCGGGACTCGCCGTGCTCTACACGTCCGGGTACACCGAGAACGCAATCCATCATCACGGACGGCTCGATCCGGGCGTCGCCCTGCTGAACAAGCCCTATCGGCGGATCGACCTTGCCCGCAAGATACGCGCGGTTCTCGACGCGCGAAGCTCGGCCTAGGGCGCGCCTACCACTGCGGCGGCCTTGGCCATGTTGCGCATGGCGATGAAATGGTCCTCGACGATGTTGGAATGGCGCGGCAGCGGATAGATGATCGGGTAGCAGCCTTCCGACTTCATCCATTTCAGGTAGTTCCGCCGCACCTCCTCGTCGCCGTGCACCGAGAACTTGCGCACGAAATCGTCCGACACCGTAGCCGCCGCGCGCTTGAAGTCGCGCGTCTGCCAGATGTCGTAGATCTTGCGGATCTCGTCGCCGAACCCCGCCGCGTCGGCGATCGGGAAGTAGTGCGGCGAGGCGCAGTAGAAGGCGAGGCCGCGCTTCATGGCCATCACCGAATCGGCATTGTCGGGGTCGGTCGTCACCATGGTCAGCGCCGAGACGATGATGTCCTTCGGATCGCGCTTGGCGAAGGCCGCGCCCTTGGCGATCTGGCCGCGATAGATATCGAGCGATTCCGGGATCAGCCAGTTGGAGATCATGCCGTCGGCCACCTTGCCCGCCATCTCGGACATCTGCGGGCCGAGCGCGGCGAGCCAGAGCGGGATCTTCTTGTCGATCGGCCCTTCCCGCAGGCCGAAATCGTTGGGCTTGAACCACTTGCCGTGGGGATAGGAGAAGCGCTTCTCGCTCAAGAGGCCGCGCACGATCTCGAACGTCTCCCGCGCCCGACCGACCGGGCGGTCGATCTCGATGCCGTGGCCGCGCTCCATGAAGCCGATGCCGCCGGTGCCCATGCCGAACGGACCGAACCGGCCGCCCGACAGCTCGTGGATCGAGCGCGCCGCCATGGCGAGGGTGGTGGGCGAGCGCGAATAGAAATTCACGATGCCGGTGCAGAGATTGATCCGCCTGGTCTCGCGCGCCAGCACGCCGAGCAGCGAGAACGCCTCCTTGCCCGATTCCTCGGTCAGCCAGAACCCGTGATAGCCGAGATCCTCGGCCTCCTGCGCAAAGCGGATGATGTCGTCATAGGGCATGTCGCCCGTGTGCAGCATCACCCCCATGTCGAGCTTCATGCCTACGATTCCTCCTTCATGATCTGGGCAATGCGCTCGGCCAGGTCCTTCTTGGACACCTTGCCGAACGGCGAGAGCGGAAACTCGGAAACGACCTCGAGCCGCTCGGGCAGCTTGAACTTGGCGAGGCCCTGGTCGGTCAGATACCCGGTGAGATCGGCGAGCGTCGGCTTCGCGCCCGGCGCCGGGATGACGAACGCGCAAGTGCGCTCGCCCAATATGGGATCGGGCATCGGCACGCAGGCGACGTTGTGGACCGCCGGGTGGGCGAGCATGAGGTTCTCGACTTCCTCGGCCGAAATCTTCTCGCCGCCGCGATTGATGAGGTCCTTCTTGCGCCCCTCGACGACATAGCCGCCGGACGGGTGCCGGCGCAGCAGGTCGCCCGACAGGTAAAACCCGTCCGCGCTGAACGCGCGCGCATTGACCTCGGGCACGCGGAAATAGCCGCGCAGCGTGTAGGGCCCGCGCACGGCGAGCTCGCCCACCTCGCCGTCCGGCACGTCCTTGCCGTCGTCGTCGATCAGGCGGATCTCGTCGTCCTCGCACCAGGGCGGCCCGACCGTCTCGTAGCGCACCTCGGGGGGATCATCGAGCCGGTTGAACGTGACCAGCCCCTCGGCCATGCCGAACACCTCCTGCACCGTGCAGGACGGGATCAGCTTCTCGCACAGCGCCGAGGTCTCGGGCTGCAGCCGCTGGCCGCCGGTGTTGACGATGCGGAGCGACGACAGGTCGTAGTCGCCGACCGTCGCGTCGTGCAACAGGCGGATCAGGATCGCCGGCACCAGCTCCATATGCGTGATCCGCTCGTTCTGGACCAGCGGGAACACATCCTGCGCGCGCGGGCTGTCGGCCAGCACGACCGTGCCGCCGCGGATGAACATGCCCTGGATGCCGGGCGAGGCGAGCGGGAAGTTGTGGCCGATCGGGAGACAGACCAGCAGCGCATCGCCTTCCCGCATGTCGTTCGCCGCCGAGCAGCCGACCGAGTTCAGGATGTAGTCGTTATGGGTGCGCGGGATGATCTTGGGGATGCCGGTCGTGCCGCCGGAAAGCTGGAACACCGCCGGCTCGTCCGGGTCGATCTTCAGCGCCTCGAGGTCGGACTGGCTCGCGCGCGGCGCGGCCTTCATCATCGCGCGCAGATCGTGGCAGCCCGCCGGCAGGTTCTCGCCCAGCATGAACAGATGCTTCATGCCGGGCGTCGCCTTTTGCACGTCCTTCGCCATGGCCAGGAAATCGAAATCGCCGATCCGCGCGGCGCCCGCGTAGCCGACCGCCTCGATGAACGACACGAAATGGCCGATCTCGTAGCGCCGGTGCGGCGGCAGGGCCATCAGCGGGATCGCGCCGACGCGCACCAGCGCGAAGTAGAGATAGATGAACTCGATCTTGTTGGGGAGCTGCATCACCACCCGGTCGAGCGGCGCCGACCCCGAGATCGAGCAGGTGGCGCGCCAGATGGTCGATGCGCGTCACCCAGCTCGGCGTAGCTCACCCGCTCCGCCCCCGCGACGACGGCGATGCGATCGCCACCCGCGGCGAAGATGTCGCGGAAATACGCGCCCATGGTCCTGTCGAGCCAATAGCCCTTGGCGCGATATCGGGCGGCGAAATCGGCCGGGATCGGTGTGAAGCCTTCAAGCATGGAGTTAGACGTGCCCCTTTGTCATTGCGAGCGCAGCGAAGCAATCCAGGACGAGCCGAGGAGCAGCTGCTGGATTGCTTCGTCGCTGCGCTCCTCGCAATGACGTCCGAAAAAGACGACTTCACCGTCTTCGACGGGCCCTGGAACTCCCAGGTGTGGCCCTCCGGGTCCTGCACGAAGACCTGCGGCTCGCCGATCAGGCTGCCGATCTCGCTCCACGTGACGCCGAGCGCGTCCATGCGCGCCTTGAACGCATCGATGTCGGCGACGCGCCAGGCGGTGTGGCGCCCGGCGGGCGCGGCCGGCGCGCCGGGCGACGGACGCTGCTCGTCGTCCTTGGCGATCAGGTGGAACTGGACCGTGTTCGCCTCGTTGCCGATCCACGCGCCGGGCACGAGATCGTCGAGCGCCTTGGGCCGGGGCAGGAGCTTCAGCCCCAGCACCTCGGTATAGAATTTCACGCAGGCCTCGAGGTTGGACAGCGCGACCGGGACGCCCTCGTGGATCATCCCCACGAAGCCGATTGCCGGCGCCTTGGTACGCTCCGCTACCGTCGCCATGGTCATCTCCCTTGTTCCGCCGCCTCGCCGAAACGATAGGCCGTTTCGTCGGGATCGTGAAGCAGGTGCGGCGCGCCGTAGTTCCGCATGATCCAGAGCGGGTCGCCGTCGGTGTCGGGCTTGCCACGCAGATCGTCGCGCTCGATGTAGCTGCCGAGCCGGCGGGCGTGGGCCACGATCTTGCGCCCGAACTCGAGCCGCGTCGCCTCATAGGCGGCGAGCGCCGCAGGCACGTCCGCATGCGCGTCGAGCGCGGCGACCAGCGCCGCGGCATCGAGCGCGGCCTTGGTGATCCCGCCCGCGACATGCGGCCGAGCGACGAACGCCGCGTCGCCCATCAGCGCGACGCGCCCGAAGGCAAGGCGCGGCGATTCCATGTCGGAAATCGCCTGGAGCAGCGGCATCGGCGTGTTGCGCACCACCTCGGCGAGCGGCGGAGCGAACACCTCGGCGGCGCGCGCCTTCATCTCCGCGATCAGCTCGGGCCGGATCAAGGGCGGCGGGATCGAGACGCCGTGGTCGCGCCCGGTCGCATCGGTGAACAGGTCGCGCAGCGCACCCGCGCTCTCGGTCAGGCGGTACCAGATGAAATAGAACCGCCGGCGCCCGGGCCGTCATGTCCTCGCCCTCGCCGGGCATGAGCATTGTCAGCATCAACTCCCCGTCGTGGAACGAGAAGACGATGTGGCCCGCCACCGTCTCGCGCACCGCGGGCGAGACGTCGCGCTCGGCCGCCACGCCGCGCCACGCGATGTAGCCGGCATAGCGCGGCACCACCTCGGGCATGAGCTGGGTGCGGATGGTGGAAAGGGCGCCGTCCGCCGCGACGATCAGGTCGGCCTCGATGCGCGTGCCGTCGGCGAAGATCGCGGTTGCGCGGTCGGCGTCCTGCTCGACCCGTACCAGATTCCGGCCGGTGTGGTAGTGCGCGTCGGGAAACACGTCGCGCAGCGGCTGGTAGATGCGCGCCCAGGCGCTCGCGGTCATCCCGTGCACGTGCTCGAACCGCAGCGCACCGTCCGGGGCCAGCCAGCGATAGGACCTGATCGGCGCCCCGATCGACGGATCGATCCGCGCGCCCAGCCGCTCCATCGCCTGCAGCAGCTCGAGCGTGATGCCGATGCCCGCCCCGCGCCCGGCGAGATCGTCGGTCGTGCGCTCGTAGATGTCGGCGTCCCAGCCGGCGGCGCGCAGCATGCCCGCCGCGAACAGCCCGCCGGTCGAGCCGCCGATCACGACGGCGCGCCGTCGCCCGGCCCGGTTTCGCTCATGCCGCCCCCTCGGCCGCCGCGAATTTGGTCGCCGGCCGGTTGACCAGCGGCGCGAGGACCGGCGCTGCCGAACGAGCCGGCGATTTGCGCCGCCGGCGCGTCGGCATAGAGCGTGGTGCGCTGGCGCGCCGGGCGGCCGGTTTCGCGGATCAGTTTTTCCATGGCCTCGGGCGGCATCTCCTCGCCATGCGCGGCACCCGCCGCGCGCGTGATCGATTCGTTCATCAGCGTACCGCCCAGATCGTTGCACCCGGCGGCGAGGCAGGCGACCGCGCCCTCCGGCCCCATCTTCACCCACGACGCCTGGATGTTGGCGACATGCGGATGCAGCACCAGCCGCCCGACCGCATGCATCAGCACCGCCTCGCGCCAGGTCGGGCCGAACCGCGCCTGGCCGCGCAGATAGATCGGCGCCTCCATCGGGGTGAACGGCAGCGGCACCAGCTCGGTGAAGCCGCCGGTCCTGCGCCTGGTGCTGACGCGCAGCCGCAGCAAATGGCGCGCCCAGTGGCGCGGATGGTCGACATGGCCGAACATGATCGTCGCGGTCGTCCGCAGCCCCGTCGCGTGCGCCGCCGCCATCACCTCGAACCATTGAGCGGTGGTCACCTTGTCCGGGCAGATCACCCGGCGCACCTCGTCGTCGAGGATCTCGGCCGCCGTGCCGGGCAGCGAGCCCAGCCCCGCCGCGCGCAGCCGCGCAAGGAACGTGTCGATGCCGAAAGGCCGAGCGTCTGCGCCCCCTGCCACACCTCGAGCGGCGAGAAGGCGTGGACATGCATGTCGGGCACCGCCTCCTTCACCGCGTGCAGGATGGCGAGGTATGTCGCGCCGGTATAGTCGGGGTGGATGCCGCCCTGCATGCACACCTCGGTCGCGCCGCGCGCCCATGCCTCCTCGGTGCGTCGTGCGATCTCGTCGAGGTCGAGATCGTAGGGCCGGCCGCGCAAATTCTCCGACAGCTTGCCCTTGGAGAAGGCGCAGAACTTGCAGCGGAACGAGCACACGTTGGTGTAGTTGATGTTGCGCGTGACCACGTAGCTGACCGTCTCGCCGCTGGCCTCGCGGCGCAGCGCATCGGCCGCCTCGCACACCGCGCGCGCCTCGGCCCCGCGCGCCGCGAACAGCCGCACGATCTCGGCTTCCGACAGCTCCGCCCCGCGCATCGCGCGCGCGAGAATCGCGTCTAGCCCGCCCCCCCCTCCCCCCTTGAGGGCTTGGCGCCTGCCCTCCGTCCGCTGGACGGCGGGCCCAGACATGCCAGCGGCATGTCTGGCAGCGCCAAGGGACAGGGAGAGGGGTACTTCGATTTGCGCCCCCGGCGTCCAGCCGTCCTCGCGAGCGAAGCCCAGCGAGTCCATCGCGCGCAGCACGGGCGTGCGCAGCGCATCGTCGAGCCAGCGTTCCGGCGCCAGCGCGTATTCCGGATAGATCGTGAGGCGCGGGACCAGAATCTTCCCTGCCGCGTCCGTCTCGCGCGCCAGCTCATCGAGATGCGGCCACGGCGCCTCGGGGTTCACATGGTCGGGCGTCACCGGCGACACGCCGCCCCAGTCGTCGATCCCGGCATCGATCAGCCGGCCGAGCGCGCCGGGGCTCAGGTTCGGCGGCGCCTGGATATGCATCGCCGCGCCGAGGATCAGCCGCGCGGCGGCGACGGTCCAGAGCAGCTCGTCCTCCGGCGCGTCGGGCGCGGCCGCCATCTTCGTGCCCGGCTTGGCGCGGAAATTCTGGACGATCACCTCCTGTATGTGGCCGTGCCGCGCGTGCGTCTCGCGCAGCGCGACCAGCGCATCGATCCGCTCGGCCCGCGTCTCGCCGATCCCGATCAGGAGGCCGGACGTCGTCGCGACACCCGCCTTGCCCGCATCCTCCAGCCAGGCGAGCCGCGCGGCGGGCGCCTTGTCCGGCGAGCCGAAATGCGCCTGCCCGCGCGCCATCAGCCGCTCGGACACGCTTTCCAGCATCAGACCCTGCGACGGGCACACGGTGCGCAAAGCGGCGATCTCCGCCGTCGTCGTCACGCCGGGGTTGGCGTGCGGCAACAGACCCGTCTCGTCCAGCACAAGCTTGGCCATCTCGGCGAGGTAAGACACCGTCGTCGCATGGCCGAGCACCGCCAGCTCGTCTTGCGCCGCGGCATAGCGAAGCTCCGGCTTGTCGCCGAGGGTGAACAGCGCCTCGCGGCACCCAGCCGCCGCGCCCTGGCGCGCGATCGCCAGCACCTCGTCCCGCGTGAGGAAGGCGCGTTCGCCGCGGCGCGGCGGGTGCGCGAAGGTGCAGTAGTGGCACACGTCGCGGCACAGCTTGGTGAGCGGGATGAACACCTTGCGCGAATAGGTGACGAGCGGCCCATGCGCAGAATCGCGCAGCGCGGCGGCCTGACGCATCAGGGACGACAGGTCGGCGTCGATCAGGCCGTATGCGTCGCTCATGACGCGAGCGCCCGGGCGAGGCGGCGGGCGATGCCGGAGCTCTCGAGAAAGCGCGCCGTCGCCCCGCCTGCGCCGCGCGCGATCAGCTCCAGCAAATCGTCGGGCGTGTCGATGTCGAACCCGATGCCGGGAAGGTCGAGGATACGCGGCTCCGCCCCGGCCGCGCGCGCGGCGGCGACGTGCGGCTCGAAGCTCGCCTCGCCGAACGAGAAGCCGATCAGGTCGGACGGCGCGACGGCCAGCGCGTTGGTGCCGAGCCGGTCCCGCGCCGGGGCGATCGAGACCGCCGGTCCCGGTCCCCGGGGGACAATCTGCGCGATCACCTGGGCGATCTCGTCCGCCGTCGCCAGCGGCACGTCACCCGGCAGGGTGACCATGGCGCGCGTCCCCTCCGCCGCCAGCGCGCGAATGCCCTGCGCCACCGCCGCCGACTGGCCGCGCGATTCCCGGTCGACCAGCACGCGCACGCCGGCGGGCGCAAGCTCGGGCTGGCCGGTCACGACAAGCACCCCGCCGAGGCCCGGCGTCGCCGCCAGCGCGGCCAGCACGTCGTCGAGCATGGCGGCGGCAAGCCCCGACCGCTCCGCCGGCGCGAGGACGGCGGCAAGGCGGCTCTTCGCGCCCGAAAAGGGTTTGACCGGTACGATGGCCCACATGGCGGCGCAGACTATGGGAGCGTCGCCGCGAAATCCAGCACTGCCCGGGCAAGCGCCATTTTGTCGTCCAGGCTGTGCATCACCGTGGGTGCGGTCAGGACGGCAGTACCACGATTGCCGACGGCACCCGCGTAGCACGCATCCGCCTCGTCCAGCACGAACCCGTCGATCAGCTCGCCATAGTGCTGCGCCACTTCCGCGGCGGTCGGTTCCAAGCCCAGCTCGGTCATCATCTTGGCCGCCGGGCCCTTCAGCGCCCGACCCCCGACGATGGGCGAGACCGCGACGACCGGGGCGGCGCAGTCCGCCAGCGCCCGGCGCAGGCCAGGAATCGCCAGTATCGGATCGACACTGATATACGGGTTGGACGGGCAGATCACGACCGCCTCCAGGTCGGGCGCGGCGAGCGCGGCAAGCGCCTCGGGCTGGGCGCGGCCGCGGTCGGCGCCGTCATAGCGGAAGCCGCGCACCGCCGGCCGGCACTGCTCGCGCACGAAATAGTGCTGGAAGGCGAGCGGCTCGTCCGCCGTCTCCACGATCGTACACACCGGATCGTCGCTCGCGGGCAGGATGCGCGCGCCGATGCCCAGCCGGCGCGCGAACTCCGCTGTCACCTGCGACAGGGTCTCGCCCGCTCGCAGGCGCCGCGTGCGCTCGACATGCAGCGCCAGGTCGCGGTCGCCCAGGTTGAACCAGCTCTCGCCGCCGAGCTCGGCGAGCGCCGCCATGAAAGCCCAGCTTTCGCCGCGCCGACCCCAGCCGCGCGCGGTGTCGTCGAGCCCGGCCAGCACGTAGGTCAGCGTGTCGATGTCGGGCGAGATGGCGAGGCCGAGATGTTCGAAATCGTCGCCGACATTGGCGATCACGGTCAGCGCCTCGGGCGGAACGACCCGCGCCAGCCCGAGCGCCAGCTTGGCGCCGCCCACGCCGCCCGACAGCGCGACGACGGTCATGAGTGCGCCGCCCTGCAATACCCCCCTCCCTGTCCCTCCCCCTCAAGGGGGGAGGGAACGCGGCGGCGATACCGAACGATATTCGGATGCGTCGTGCGGACCGAGACGTTCGCCCCCTCCCCCCTTGAGGGGGAGGGTTGGGGTGGGGGGTCCACGATGCCCGTCACAGGAACAGATCCTCGTCCTTCGCGCGAACCAGGGCAGCGGCATTGGACGGTGCCGCGGCCGAGAGCAGTCGCGCGGCACCGCGCACCAGCACCACCGGCGTGCCTTCATTGGCCCCGCCCTGCAGCAGAGACGCGGCGGCGGCGATCTCGTCGGCCAGCGCGATCTCGGTCGCGCGCAGCGTGCGGCCGTCACGGTCGGTATGACCGCGCATGTCGAGCACGGCCGGAAGCCCGGCGACGCCGAGCGCCACGCCGGTCGTACCGGCGCGCCAGGCGCGGCCCCACGAATTGTTGATGACGATGCCCGGCGCGAGCCCCTGCTTGCCGAGCACCTCGCGTAGACGCGCGGCGCTGGCGTCGGGATCCTTCGGCAGCAGCAGGACGTGGCCGTCGCGCCCCACGTTCGAGGCGTCGATGCCCGCATTGGCCAGCACCCAGCCCCGCTTGTGCACCACGATCAGAACGTTCTTGCGGTAGCGCAGCACCCGTTCGGACTCGCGGAGGATAAGCTGGACGAGGCGTGGGTCCTTGTCGGTCTCCGCGGCGAGCCGGATCGCCTCCTTCGACGGCCTTACGCCCGCGAGCTTGACGTACCGGTTCTCGGCCTTCGACACGATCTTCTGGGCGATCACCAGCACGTCGCCATAGGTGCGGGTGAAGCCGCCGCGCACCAGCGCGTCGACGATTAGCTCGGCAAGATCGTCGCCGGGGCGCACTTCGGGTATGCCGTACAGCGCCGACAGCTCGAGCCGGGCAACCGCCATGGGATTATTCGCCCTTGGCCTCGCCGGGCGTGCCGGTGATGCGGAATCCGGCGCCGTCGATCCCGTAGCGCCGGTTGATGAAGATCAGGACCGAGGTGAGGGCTTCGGACGCGGCGGAGTTGTCGATCGACCCGCCATGCCAGGGCTTGAGCCCGACATCCTCGACCAGCGCGCAGACGGCCGCGCGCGCCGCCGGATCGTTGCCGAACACCAGCACGTCGGATTCGATCGGCTCGCCCTCGGCCAGCCGGTGCGCCGCAACCGAATGGAACGCCGAGACGACGCGCACGCCGTCGCCGAGGAACTCCTGCGCGCCCTTTGCGGCCGACCCGCCGGACGGAAGCTGCACCCGCGCGACGCGCGGCGGCACCAGCGGCACGGTGGTGTCGAGCACGATCTTGCCCTGCACGGCGTCGCGCACATCCTCGATCATGGCGCGATGGCCGGCCCAGGGGACCGACAACACGACGATCTCGGCCGCCGCCGCCGCGTCGCGGTTGGTGGCGCCGGAGGCGCGGTCGGATGCGACCTTCGCCTTGGCGGCGAGCTCGGCCGCCGCCTGCCCCGCGCGCGCGGCATCGCGCGAGCCGACGATCACGCGGTGGCCGGCGGCGAGCCAGCGTCCGGCCAGCGCCGCGCCCAGCGCGCCCGTGCCGCCCAGGACGGCGATGGTCTTTGGTTCGTTGGTCATGCGGCAGGTTTAGCCGGTCCGTTCGACGCGCGCAAACCCATCTCATCCCGCCATTGCGAGGAGCAAAAGCCTCCACGTCGGCCGCGACAGGGCGCGGGGGCTTGGACTAACATGCCGGCCACCAAGAACGAGAACAACGGAGACGCCATGTTCGACGGGAAGATCGGCGAGCCGGTCGTCCGGCGCGAGGACGAACGGCTTTTGACCGGCGCCGGGATGTACAGCGACGATTTCAACGCCGCCGGCCAGGCGCGCGCGGTGTTCGTGCGCTCGCCCCATGCCCATGCCCGCATCCGCTCGATCGACGCGAAGGCCGCGCTCGCCATGCCGGGCGTCGTGGCAGTGCTGACCGGAACGGACCTGCTCGGCCTCGGCATCCAGCCCATCCCCCATTCGCCGATCCCGGCGGGCGCGCCCGACATCGAGCTGAAGAACCGCGACGGCAGCCCGACCTACGTCGCGATCCATCACGTGCTGCCGCCCGACCGGGTGCGTTTCGTGGGCGAGGCGGTGGCGATGGTCATCGCCGAGACCGACGCCCAGGCGCGCGACGCCGCCGAGGCGGTGGAGATCGACTACGAGATGCTGCCGTCGGTCAGCGATACCGCGGCCGCGGCCGAGCCCGGCGCGCCCGCGCTGTACGACGACCGGCCGACCAACGTGGTGCTGGATGCCGATGCCGGCGACAAGGCGGCGACCGAGGCCGCCTTCGCCAAAGCCGCAAGGACCACGAAGCTCGACACCTGGGTGCAGCGCTGCACCGGCGTGACGATGGAGCCGCGCGCCGCCACCGGCCATTACGACCCCGCCAGCGGCAAGTTCACGCTGAACGCGGGGTCGGGCGGCGCGGTGCGGATGAAGCGCTCCCTCGCCGGCACGCTGGGCGTCACGCCCGACAAGGTCCGGGTCATCTCCGGCGACGTCGGCGGCAATTACGGCACCCGCAACCCGTTCTATCCCGAGTTCACGCTGGTCTGCATCGCCTCCAAGGTGGTCGGCCGGCCGGTCAAATGGACCTGCGACCGCACCGAGGCGTTCCTGTCCGACTATCAGGGGCGCGACCTGGTGGTGAGCGCGGAGCTCGCCTTCGACGCCGACGGGCGCATCCTCGCCATGCGTTCGTCCAACCTGTCGAACCTGGGCGCGCACTCGGTCAACATGGTGCCGCTGCACAAGGGCACCCAGATCATGACCGGGCTGTACCATGTGCCGGTTGCCTATTGCCGCGCGCGGGCCGTCATCTCCAATACACCGCCGACCAACCCGTACCGCAGCGCCGGCCGGCCCGAGGTGGTGTTCGTGCTGGAGCGCCTGATGGATCTGGCCGCGCGCGAGCATGGCTGGGACCCGGTCGAGCTGCGCCGCAAGAACCTGATCCGGCCCGACCAGCTCCCTTACACCAACCCGATGGGCGCCATCTACGACACCGGCGAGTTCGCGAGGAACATGGAGCTGGCGGTCGCGCTCAACGACTGGGACGGGTACGCGGCGCGGGCCGAGGAATCGCGGAAGCGCGGCATGAAGCGCGGACACGTGCTGATCAACTATCTCGAATCCTCGTCCGGCGCGCCACGCGAGCGGGCCGAGATCGACGTCGGCCCCGAGGGCTCGGTCGGGCTCGTGGTCGGCACGCAATCGTCAGGCCAGGGCCACGAGACCAGCTTCGCCCAGGTCGTCGTCGAGTGGCTGGGCGTGCCGATCGATTCCGTCCGGTTCATCGAGGGCGACACGGACGTGGTGAAGGAGGGCGGCGGCTCGCATGCCGGCCGCTCCATGCGCCTCGCCTCGATGGTGATGATCAAGGCGGCCGACCAGATCATCGAGAAGGGCAAGCGCATCGCCGCGCACATGCTGGAGGCCGCCGATAGCGACATCGCCTTCGCCGCCGGCCGCTTCACCGTAGCGGGCACCGACCGCTCGGTCGGCATCTTCGAGGTGGCGAAGGCCGCGCGCGACCGCGCCGACCTGCCGGTTGAGCTCAAGGGCAGGCTCGACGGCGTGTCGGACGAGGTGCTGAAGTTCATCGTGTTCCCGAACGGCTGCCATGTCTGCGAGGTCGAGGTCGATCCGGCGACCGGCGCGTACGAGGTCGTGCGCTACGATGCCATCGAGGACGTGGGCCGGATCGTCAACCCGCTGATCGTGCACGGCCAGTCGCATGGCGGCGTGGTGCAGGGCCTCGGCCAGGCGATGCTGGAGAATTGCGTCTACGACCCGGCGACGGGCCAGATGCTCGCCGGCTCGTTCATGGATTACGGCATCCCGCGTGCCGACGAGGTGCCAACCTTCGGCACCGGGTTCAACGAGGTGCTGACGCCGACCAACCCGCTGGGCATCAAGGCCGGCGGCGAGGGCGGGACGGTGCCGGCGCTCGCCTGCCTGGTGGGCGCCATCTGCGACGCGCTGAAGGACGAGGGCGTGACGCATATCGAGATGCCGGCGACGCCGCTGAAGGTGTGGCGCGCCATCACGGAAGCCCGCGCGCAGCGCGCGCGCTGACCATTTCCAGGGAGAGCAAAGATGGCCAACGAGTTCCTCAGCGAAACCAAGAACGGAATCGTCACGATCACGATCAACCGTCCGGATGACGGCAACAAGGTGTCGGACCCGATGGCGGTCGAGCTGACCAGCATGCTGAACGAGGCGTCGCAAACCGCGCAGGTGATCGTGCTGAAGGGCGCCGGCAAGGATTTCTGTCTGGGCCGGGCCCAGATGGGCCGCAACGCGCCCGCCGGCCCGCCCGAGGCGCTCGATCTGCGTGACGGCAACGAGGTGGTGTTCAACGCCTACGGCGCGTTCCGCAACTCCAAGGCGCCGGTGATCGCGGTGGTCCAGGGCGAGGCGCTGGGCTTCGGCTGCGCGCTGGCGTCCGCTGCCGACGTGACGTTGGCCTCCGACGCGGCGCGGTTCCAGCTTCCCGAGATGGGCCACAACATCATGCCGACCATGGCGATGTCGTCGATGATCGACCGGGCGCACCGCAAGGCGATCATGTACATGACCTGGTCGACCGAGAAGATCGACGCGGAGACGGCGCTGGCCTACGGCATCGTCAGCCGCGTGGTGCCCGCGGCGAAGCTCAACTCGGCGCTCGAGACGCTGCTCGCGGCCATGACCAAGGCGCCGCAGCCGGCCGTGCGCGCGGTGAAGGAGTTCACGCGCACCGCCTACACGATGGATATCTCGGGCGCCAACGACTACGCGCAGAACCTGCACGCCGTGATCAACTCCTCGTCGCGCATGCGCCGGGGACACTGACAGCCGACAGGGAAGGAAACGCCGCCATGCCGCCGACGATGGCCCAGACCTGGGCCCACTGGGAGCGCGCCGCGAAGAACGACGCCTACCCGTTCAACTTCTGCCCGTACGACGACGCGAAGCGGGTGATCGAACAGGTGATCCCCGTGTTCGACAAGGACCAGGACGCCTTCACGCGCGGCTTCCTGGCGGCGGGCGAGCCGCACGAGGCCGCGGCACGCGCCGCCGAGGCGAAGGGCGA
Organism: uncultured Alphaproteobacteria bacterium; assembly: GCA_963817535.1. GTDB lineage: Bacteria > Pseudomonadota > Alphaproteobacteria > MPNO01 > DASWLB01 > CAWGHZ01. The sequence goes on along the minus strand of CAWFOW010000010.1, from coordinate 125,040 downwards.
CGCCAAGGCCGCGCAGGCGGCATGGCTCAGGGCCTATGGCTGCTACCGCATGGCGCGCTTCCCCTGCATGAAGACCGACAACCAGCGGGCGGCCTACCGCAAGTCGCAGGAGGCGGTGCTGACCGCGGCGAAGTACGACGCGGTGCCGCCCGAGCGCATCGAGATGCCGTTCAAGGGCCGTGCGGGAGAGGGCGACAAGGTCGTCGCCTATCTGCGCCGGCCGAAGGGCGTGGCCAGGCCGCCCGTGCTGATCGCCTGGGCGGGGATCGACACGTTCAAGGAGGAGTGCCTGCACCGCACCGCGCCGTTCTTCGACGCGGGCATCGCCGTCCTGATGATCGACATGCCCGGCACGGGCGACTCGCCCGTCGTCGGCTCGACCGACGCCGAGCGCCAGTGGGACGCCGCGTTCGACTGGATCGCCCGCCAGCCCGATCTCGACGCCGGCCGGGTCGGCGGCTGGGGCGGCAGCTTCGGCGGGTACTGGGCGACCAAGGTGGCGCACACCCACGCCGACCGGTTCCGCGCGGTGATCAGCCAGGGCGGCGGCGCGCACCTTGCGTTCAGCCGCGAGCAGATCGAGCGCGCGCAGAACAACGGCCTTCCCTGGGGCCAGTCGGAGAGCCGCGGCAACGCGTTCGGCAAGGCGAACCATGCCGAATGGATCGCCTATGCGCCCACTTTGTCGCTACTGGACCAGGGCGTGCTCGACCGCGACTGCTGCGCGCTTCTGTGCATCAACGGCAATCTCGACCCCATCGTGCCGATCGCCGACTACTACCTGGTGCTTGAGCACGGCCAGCCGAAATCGGCGCGCTTCGTCGCCAACGGCGTGCATATGGGCCGGCCGAACGACGGCAGCCCCGACCCGACGACGGACATCATGCTCGACTGGATGAAGCGGGCGCTCGGCGTTTAGAGCGAAGGAAAGGCCGGCCGATGGAACAGCGCGTCAGCCTGATCACGCTGGGCGTGGCCGACCTCGCCCGCAGCATCGCGTTCTACGAAAAGCTCGGCTGGACGCGGTCGATGCGCAATGCCGAGGGCGTCGCGTTCTTCCAGTGCGGCGGCATGGCGGTGGCGCTCTGGCCGCGAAGCGAGCTCGCGGCCGAAGCCGGAATCCCGGCCGAAGGCGCGGGCTTTTCGGGGATCGCGCTGGCGCAGAACGTGCGGACGCGCGAGGCGGTGGACGCCGTGCTGGCCGAAGCGGTCGCTGCCGGCGGGACGCCGGTCCGTGCGGCCGCCGAGGCGTTCTGGGGCGGCTACCAGGGCTATTTCGCCGACCCGGACGGCCATCTGTGGGAGGTGGCCTGGAACCCCGGCTTCGTAATCGGCGCGGACGGCGGGATCACGCTGCCTTCGTGACGATGGCGCCGTCGGGACGCCGCGACCGCACCTTGGCAAGGGGGCTGAGATTGAGCCAGGCGCGCAGCCGCGTGCGCAGCGCGCGCGGCCCGATCACCTCTATCCGTCCGTCGTCGAGCGCGCGGGTGAGAGTGAGGTCGCCGCGCACGATATAGATCAAGTCGCGCACGGTGACTGTCAGATACAGATCGACCTCGTGGCCGGGATCCTCGAGGCACAGCTCGCACGCCCCGTCGCGGTTGACGAACCACCAGAAGCGCTTCGCCGCCGGCTGGTCGGGAAACTCGATACGGACCACTGCCCCGCCGGGCCCGAACGCATCGGCCATCACGCTGCGCTCCAGCGACCAAGCGAGCAGGCTGACATCGACCTCGCCGTCGGCGAGCTGGCGGCGCGTCCAGCGCTGGCCCCATACGCCCAACGCCACGACCAGCGGCACGAACTCGCGGCCCGACGGCGTCAGATGGTACGCCCAACTCTTGCCGCCGGGCGCACGCTTGCGCTCCACCACACCCTCGGCCTCCAGCTCCTTCAGGCGGCGCGAGAGAAGCGTCGGCGACATGGTGGGCACCCCGCGCTGCAGCTCGGAAAAGCGCGATGCGCCGGCGGCGAGGTCGCGCAGGATCAGCGGCGTCCAACGCTCGCAGAAGAGCTCGGCCGCCTTGGCGACGGGGCAGAACTGTCCGTAGCTTTTCATCGGCACCTCCCGTTCCGATCACGACCCTAACGCGGCCCCAAACACCGCGATACTACACTTCCTGGACTATTTGCCGTGGCGCCGGCGTGGTTCGCTTGCCCTGCCACCCATCGCCAGGACAGGAGGCCATCATGAACACGATCACCGACGCCATACTCGAGCATCATCGCGATGCCGCGCGCATGTGGGGCGCAGGAGGACGCGGCTACGACGATGTCAGCTTCGCGATCTCGGACGCGCTGGCGCATACGGCCCAGCGATTGAATGCGCGGCCCGGCGAGGCAATCCTCGACGTCGCGACCGGAACCGGCTGGTCGGCGCGCAACGCGGCGCGCGCCGGCGCCAGCGTCACGGCGATCGACATCGCACCCGAGCTGCTGGACGCCGCCAGGGCGCTCTCGGCGCATTTCCCTATCGCGTTTCGCCAGGCGGACGCCGAGCGCCTGCCCTTTCCGGATGGCAGGTTCGACGGGGTCATCTCGACGTTCGGGGTGATGTTCGCCGAGAACCAGGCGCAGGCCGCGCGCGAGCTGGCCCGCGTCTGCCGCAAAGGCGGGCGGCTTGCCCTCGCCACCTGGGTGCCGGACGGCGCGGTGGCCGAATTCTTCGGCGTGCTGGCGAGATATTCCGATGCGCCGCCGCCGGCCGCCTCGCCCATGGCGTGGGGCGACCCGGATCACGTGACGAAGCTTCTGGGCGACGATTTCGCCCTCAAGTTCGAGCGCGGCGTGAGCCACGCCTATCACGACGACGAGGACGACATCTGGAACTGGTACGCGAGCGGGTTCGGCCCCGTTCGCATGCTCGTCGACGGCCTCGATCCGGACCGCCGCGCCGCGCTGAGGCGCGACGTCGACGCCTATCACGCCCATTACATGACGCCGGCGGGGCTCGACGTCGCGCGCGAATACCTGGTGGTGCTGGGCCTGCGGCGCTAATTCCCGCCGATGGGATGCCAGGTGCAGGCGCCGACGCCGCCATCGACCAGAATGTCCGCGCCGTTGATGTAGGACGCGCCGGACGAGGCGAGGAACACGGCGACGTTGGCGATCTCCTCGCACTCGCCGGCGCGGCCCATCGGCACGTTGGCGACCAGGCCTTCGCCGATCGCGGTCTGGCGCGGGTCCTCGCCCGTCCAGAAGCGGTGCGTCGCCGGCGACTTGATGATGCCCGGGCTGATCGAGATGGCGCGGATGTTGAACGGCGCACCCTCCGCCGCCAGCATGCGGGTGAGGCCCATCACGCCCGCCTTGGTCGCGCCGTGCGCCGAGGTGCGCAGCGGCAGGAACTCGGTATGCCCCGAGATCGAGGCGGTGTTGAGGATCAGCCCGCCGCCGCGCGCCACGAGGTACGGCCACACGGCGAGCGTCGTGACGAACGGCATGGTGAGCTCGTATTTCAGCGTCTCGTTCCACGCCTCGACGGTCGACTGGCCGAACGGGCCGAGCGCACGCAGCGCGCCCGCATTATTGTAGAGCACGTCGATGCCGCCGAACGTCGCGGCGGCTTCCTTTGCCCATTTCTCGGCGTTGGCGAACTCGGCGAGGTCGAGCGGATGCATCGAGTGCATGACGCCGCCCGCCGCGGTGACGAGGCGCACCGTCTCCTCGGCTTCGTCGGCCTTCACATCGCAGCCGAACACCAGGGCGCCCGCGCGCGCGAAGGCGAGCGCCGCGGCGCGCCCCTGCCCGCCCGCCGTGCCGGAGATCAGCACGACCTTGTCCTTCAACCCGTCCATCGATTCCTCCTGGCGGCTGCGCGCTGACCTATTCCGCGGCGGCGCGGTGGCCCTGGCCTTCCTCGGCGATCAGCCGCTCGACGATGCGGCGCATGGCGATGCCGCCCGCGTCCTGGTTGAGGTCGATAGTCTGGCTGTCGCCGAGGTCGATGTTCCGCTGCTGCGCCTTGATGATGGCGAGGTCCTCGGAGAACGCCGTGTTCACCTGCTGGCGCACCAGGTCGACGATCCAGCGCTGGTCGAGCTTGAAGTTGTAGGCCTGCGCCCAGAAGTAGTGCGTCGTGCGCTCGGTCTCGGGCGTGATGCCATTCAAATTGTACATGTTCACGCCCTTGGAATAGTCGCCCTCGCGCACGCCGGAGCCGACCGCGCCGGAGCCGACGTTCAGCTTCACGAAAGCGGGCGGCGCGAAGGTGGCGAGTTGCCAGCGATCGACGTTCATCCCGTCGGGAAAGCCGCCCATGCGCTTGTGGAACGGCGCCGGCGGGCTGTCCAGCAGCCAGCGATTGACATGCACGCGGTCCTTCTCGCGGATTGTCTCCAGTTCCGAGCCGGCGAAGGCGTCGGTGCCGAGCGTCGTCGGATGGATGAAGGGCAAATGCGTGGTGTCGAGCAGGTTCTCGACCAGCAGTAGGTAGTTGCCCTCGAGCCGCAGCCGGTCGCCGCCATAGCGCCAGTCCGGATCGTCCATCCAGTGGAAATCCTCGATCAGGTCGGGGTCGGCCTTGGCCGGATCGCCCATCCAGATCCAGATCCAGTGGTTGCGCTCGACGACCGGATACGATTTCACCCGCGCGCCCGGCGGGATCTGCTTCTGGCTGGGCACGCGCACGCAGGCGCCGGTCTCGTCGAACTGCAGCCCGTGATAGGGGCACTGCACGATATTGCCGATCAGCTTGCCCTCGGACAGCGGCGCGCGGCGGTGGCAGCAGCGGTCCTCCAGCGCAACGGGCGTGCCGTCGTCGCGCCGGAACAGCACGACCGGCTCGTCGAGCAGGATGCGCCGCATCATCTCGCGCCCGACCTCATGCTCCCAGGCCGCGACGTACCAGGCATTGCGGATGTACATGGCGAACCTCCTTGCTCGCTGGATCACATGAAGCAAAGCACCCCGCGCCGGGGCCGGTCAAGGCGGCGGCTGACCGGCGGAGCCGGTCAAGGCGGCGGCTGACGGGGCGTTCGGGCGCTGATAGGATCGGTGCACGATAATCCGTGCCGGGAGGGAATGAGATGGCAACCGTGACCAAGCCGCAGGTGATCGCGATCGAGGAGCATTATTTCGATCCGGCCGTGGCCCAGGCGCTGGGCGGCAACCGCCAGCCGCCGCAGATCGTCGAGCGGCTGAACGACATGGCGAACGTCCGGATCAAGGAGATGGACGAGGGCGGCATCGACATCCAGGTGCTGTCGCACGCCCCGCCCGCCGTGCAGACGCTCGACCCCGAGACCTCGGTGCGGCTCGCCACCCAGACCAACAACATGCTGGCCGAGACGGTGAAGAGCCACCCGACGCGCTTCGCGGGCTTCGCCGCCCTGCCGACGCCCGACCCGAAGGCCTCGGTCGCCGAGCTCGAGCGCTGCGTGACCAAGCTGGGCTTCAAGGGCGCGATGATCCACGGGCTGACCGGCGGGCTGTTCCCGGACGACAAGCGGTTCTGGGGCATCTTCGAGATGGCCGAGAAGCTGGACGTGCCGATCTATCTGCATCCCGGCACCCCGCATCCCGCGGTCGTCGAGGCCTATTACAAGGATTACGCCAAGGACTATCCCGGCATCATGTCGGCCGGCTGGGGCTACACCGTCGAGATGGCGACGGCCGGCGTGCGCATGGTGCTGTCCGGCATCTTCGACAAGCACCCGGATTTGAAGATCATCCTGGGCCACATGGGCGAGGGGCTGCCCTTCTCGCTGTGGCGCATCGACCATTCCTTCAGGCGACCCGGCGGCAAGCCGATGGCGTTCCGCGACCGGTTCTGCAAGCACTTCTACATCACGACCAGCGGCAACTTCTCCGACACGGCGCTGCTGTGCTCGGTGATGGAGATGGGCGCCGACCGGATCATCTTCTCGGTCGACTGGCCCTACGTGATGAACAAGCCGGGGACCGAGTGGATGGAGAACATCCCGCTGGGCCACGAGGACCGCGAGAAGATCCTCAACGGCAATGCCAAGCGCCTGTTGAAGATGTAGGGAGCGGGCGCGCGTGAGCTATGTCGAGCGCGTCCTTCAGCCCGGCGAGGAGCTGGTCTACCGAAGCCGCATCCACTGGTTCGTCTATCTCAACGGCCTCGCGATCCTGGTGATCGCGGGGCTCGTCTTCTGGGCGGGGATGCGCTACGCCCCGCCGGACGTGCCGCCGATGGCGATCGAGATCGTGGCCGGAATCATCGGGCTGTGGGGCCTGCTCCTCGTTCTCGGCGCATGGATAAGGCGGCTCACGACCGAGCTTGCCGTGACCAGCCGGCGGATCATCTACAAGCGCGGCCTGATCCGCCGCTACACGATCGAGATGAACATGGACAAGGTGGAAAGCGTCGACGTGAACCAGTCGATCCTGGGGCGCATCTTCGATTTCGGCGACATCACCGTCCGCGGCACCGGCGAAGGGATGCAGCCGCTCCACAGCATCGACGCGCCGCTCGCCTTTCGCAACCACGTGACGGCGGTATAGCCGCCGCTGCAACCCAGCGGCCGTCAGGCGACCGCGGGCATGATCTCGTTGGCGAAGGCGTGCAAAGTCGGGACGCGCGTGCCCATGCCGACCAGCAATATGTAGCCGACCCCCGCGTTCTGCAGGCCGCGGACGCGCTCGATCACCTCGTCCGGCTCGCCGATCAGCGCGCCTTCCTCGGTCGCGCGCACCAGGTCGGAGTCGGAGGTCATGGACGACACGTACTTGCCGTCGGGCGAGCGGCCGAACGCGTTCATCCGGGCGAGCGACTTCGACCGGTTCTCGACCGCCTTGGCCCGCTCCTCCGCGTTGCGCACCATGAGGATCGCGCGCGAGACGCCGACCGTCATCGGGTCGAACACCTTGCCCATCTTGACGATCTCGTCGCGATAGATGGCGAGGCGCTGGGCGATCACGTCGAACGTCGCGAACTGGTCGAGCAGCAAATTGTAGCCGCCGCGCGCGGCCGCGCGGATCGACTCGGGCCGGCCGGCCGCGAGCCACAGCGGCGGGTGCGGCTTCTGCACCGGCGCGGGCTCGACGATGATGTCGGCGAAGTTCCAGCGGTCGGAGTGGTAGGAGAACCGCTCCTCCGAAATCCAGGCGCGCTTCATCAGCCCGACCGTTTCCTGGAACCGTTCCTCCGCCTCGTCGAGCGGCACGCAGAAATGCTGGAACTCGTTGTAGCGGTAGCCCTTGCCCACGCCCATGTCGAGCCGCCCGCCGGACAGCACGTCGAGCGTCGCCGCCTGCTCGGCCAGCAGCACGGGGTTGTGCCAGGGCAGCACCATGACGCCGGGGCCGAGCCGGATGTTCTTTGTCTTCGCGGCCAGGTAGGTGAGCAGGTTCATGGTCGCCGAGACCTGGCCGAACCCCGTGAAATGGTGCTCGACCACGAACAGGCCGGTGAGCCCGACATTGTCGGCCTCGACGACGAAATCGACGAAGTTCGCGAAGCTGTCCGAGTCGTCGGTCGCGGTGTTGCGCCCCGCCGTGGCGCCGCCGAACAATCCGAATTTCACCGTCCCATCCTCCGCTGGCCCTGAGCGCCGAGGATAGCAGCCGCGGGGAACCGGCAAAACCGGGAAAGGCGACACATCGCCAGCGGGCGCGCGCGGTCGCCCGAACGTCGCCTCAAGGAACCCGAAGGAACCTCAAGGAACCTCAAGGAACCTCAAGGAACCCGAAGGAACCTCGACGCGCCCGATTTCGCCCCCGTTTTCGCCGCCTGTCGCCGCGCAAGCCATTGATCTATCGAGACAATCTCATGACGCGAACGTCGCGACCGCGAAAATTTCCGTGCGACTCGGCAACGCCGCCCGAACCCCCGACCGTATAGAGGAATTTACACCTAATGTCAAGGACGGACGGCGCTCAAGCGCTTCGGGCGGCCGGTCCGAAAACCGCCGCCCGAAGGGGAATTTGGTAGGGAATAGGGGTGTTCCACTTTCAGCCCAAATTTCCATTTAGGCCCAACTCACAAGGATTTCTTGACATCGCCTGCTAGTAACAACTGTTAGTAACCGTGGCTCTAGAAGCTCCTGCGCCGCTTTTCGGGATCACAATGGGTCACAACTAAAACGGCCACGGGGCGCCGAAGAAGGAACTTGGCGGCCACGGGCCAAGCGGCCAAGGCGGCGAGACAAATATGTAAAAGATCGGCTTACCGGCCCACCATGCGATAGCCGCCTCAAGTCCGTAACACCACCACCAGCAGCCGTATAGGTAGAACGCCGGCTTGAGTACGAGCCGGCCGAAGGCGACGACAACTCGAACGCCCGGCGGGTCGTCCCGATCCCAGCCAGCGGCGTCGACAGCCCAGCGTATGATCCTGCCCATAGATCTAACGGACATAGGCCCTAGCTAGCGCCGGTGATATCGCGTAGATCGATAAGTACTTCGACCACAGCCCAGGCGAGACATGCTATCGCCGCCCACGACACCCGTCCTCCCCATCTTGCGAGCGTACCGGAATAGTCCAGCTTTCTCTTGAGGGCTGGTATCGACTTCGGCTCCGGCTGTGCATCGAAGTGAAGAAGGCTCAAGACCGCCCAGCGAATGCCCATCAGACCCACGATGATCCTTCCAAGAGCGACTTCGATCATCACGAACGATATCCCTGATAGGACGAGTGCAGCGCCAAGAATGTCGGCGACATGTATCGCCTTGCGCAGCAACTCAGTGCTGGGGTGTTGGCCAAGGATATATCCGACCACGGTGACGAGGCCGATTGCTGACGCAGTTAGGGTCAACTTAAAGGACGTAGTGGCAAGCCCAAATCCCAGTTCCGTAAACCGCCCTTCCAACTCCGAAAGGAATGGGAGCACGCTTGCCATCTGATCTTTAGTTGGGCCTTCTGGTTTGTCGGGCATTCGACCCCTCGCGCTGTTACAGGCTGACGACGCCATAGCGCCTGCCCCAACCTACTTCGTTAGGTCTTCTGGGGCGTTCGTCGCTTCCTCTGGTTCGGCAGAAGGAACGTTAGGAAGTTCAGGCTCGGCGCGTTCCTCGGGAGCCATAAGCAATTCGCGCGGCGGCACATGATCTGTTGGAACGGCAGACATCTGGCGTTTCATCTCCACCAGTCGCTCATCGGATATTGCCTTCCAAACCTTCATGATCTGAAGTCCGAGATCGGTCCATTCATATATTACGGTCACGCCACGTTCACCGGGCGGGAAGATGTGCCGTGCTTTCAAGCTACCGATGGACAACAACTCGCTAATGGCCGCCAGTCTTGTATTGTACAGACCTCCGGTATCCCGTGACGTAAAGCTGATCGCGGGATAGGTTCGAGACGCCTCACCGTGCATGTACTGGACCGCTATCGGCGATAGAGACCGCACCATCGTGTCCAGTGCTTGCTTCGATATGAACTTCGACGTGTTCAGGCAATTAACGATCTCCGTTGCCAGCAAAGCTATGGCTGTGCCAGGATCATCCGGTGAATACAAGACGTGGCGAAGGTTCTGCACATCGAAGCTATATGCGTGTTCTGGATGGTCCCGATGGATCAAAAGAATATCTTCTGGGTTCCGCCAAGCTGCGGCGAGCCCAACTTCATACGTCACATTCGAGTTCGGTTGCCATCGGCGGGTTCCGTCATCCGCAACGTAATTGGCTTGGACGGTCAAATCTGCAATTACCAAACGTGACCGAAGAATTGCCTCAAATATGGCGGCATGAATGTCTGCGGCTCCGTGTGTGCCACGGTTGATGAGACGAGCGACCAAATTGCGCCCGTTGACCTGAACCCCTTGTATCGCGGGAACGATGATCTGGTTAGTGACCGCTTCCGCTTGTGGCGAGAAGGGAGTTGCCACGAAGACCTGATCACTTGCTTCATATCGCAGATAAGTTTCGTAAAAGTGCTTCGGATACATGACCGCTAACCTTCTGTCTTTCGAAGACGATGCTCAAGTTTCCCACACCCTGTTCCAAATCCGTCCAAGGGTCCATGGTTAGCCTGATCGATCTGGGGGTGACGCCACGCGCGAGGCCCTCTGCCCGCCGCTCGATGGCGTCATTTCAATCCCCGACCCTCCCACGCCCTCTCGAAAATTTTTGGAACCCTTCCGCGGGCTTCTGCCAGATCAAGCACCCGGCACAGCGACCGGGCCACCCGGTCCCCCGAAGTGCCCCCCGCGACCCTCCCCATTCGAGCGCGAGCAGCAGCCCGTAGCATGCCGCCAGCCGGCCGGGAGGGGACGCGAGCCGAGCCTTGGGCGGAGGTGCGATGGGCCGCTCGACACCCTCCCCCTGAAAGGGGGACGGTGTCGAGCGCGCAGCGGGCGGCGGGTGGGGCTCGCACCCCCCTCCTACCTCCCCCCTTTCAGGGAGGAGGGATGCATGGCAGCGGCAAACGCGATTCCATTCCAAAGAAACTTGCTCAAGGCTCGATATACACCCCAAAAACGCTTCGGGCGGCAGGTCCTGGAACCGCCGCCCGAAGGGAAATGGTGGAGCAGAGGGGGCGTTCCACTTTCCGTCCGAATTTCCGTTTAGGCCCAATTCATAAGGGTTTCTCGACACAGGCTGCCAGTAGAAGATGCCAGTAGTTGCGCTTCGAACGCGGGCGCCGGACGCGCGTGGCGTGGCGCACGACGCAGCAATGCGCCGCAGGAAGCAATCGGCCGGATTACGGTCAGTAGTTGGCGGAAAAACGCGGGGCGCGGCCGGCGGCGCGGGCACTATCGGCCAGCGCGCGGAGTAGCGCGCGCTTCTCCGGGGTCCGCGCAACGCCCGAATTGGGGCGCACGAAGTCGCGGCCCGTAATGCCTAGCTCGGCCTTACGCCGATCCTGGCGGCGCTCGAAATCGTCGAGCCTCACGGTCTTCATGGTAGGTCCCCGATTAGGGAGGCGAGATTAGCACCCCCAACGGTCTCCTCACAAATCCTTTTATCTAGGTAGGTCAGATCGGGCGCTTCGGCTAGTCGGTATAGCATAAGCGCTTGATCTAACATATCTTCTCGTGGTGGCTGATCAGCAAATGCTTGGCCCATCCGGTCCGCAATGAGGTCCTCAACGTGTATGACGGCCATCCGGCCACCCTCAATGTCGAAGGACCTTGATCCTGGCGCGATCAGCTTTCCCAGCCATTAACAAGCCGCTCACGACCTGAACTCCGAAATCAAGGCGGCGGTGGATCACGCCGCCTAGAAGCTCCCCCGGCCTGTGGGGGCGCTCGAAACCGAACCGCACCAAGGTATTTTCGAGAACGCGTTGGTGCGGCGTGACAAGATCGAAGTCTCCCGAGGTAATCCCCCCGGTCGTGTACAGCTCGACAGCAGCGCCACCGACCAGGACAGGAAGCCCTAGGCCCTCGTCAGAGAGTACCTTGAACGCCTGGGCGAGCAAGGAAAGGGCTTCACGGAACTCAGGGCGAAGGGGCATCGCGCGTATCTAGACCGCTATGGAGCATTAGGCAACGCCATCGGTTCGCAGTGTGGCCCGTGGGCGTTCATTACGCCGTTAGCTCTTCGGTTCGGTGTTGATGGATTGTAGGCTCACCGCGAGGCGGTGGGCTCGCCCACGGGCCGCTCTGCCAGCCTGTCGGCGATCAGAGGCGGGCGTTGGCAATCGGGTCGAGATCGGCCCGGCGAAACCAGGACTTCCGGCCCATGCCTCGCTTGCCCCGCTTCGCCGGGGTGAGCTTCCCCTTGCGGACTAGGCGGCCGATGGTATCGGCATGGCAGCCAACGTACCGGGCCGCCGCCACAGCGTCCAAGAGTACGGCCGGATCATAGCGCGGAACGTCGGGGCGGCGCTTGCGGCCAAGTAGCCTTCCGGTTGGCCTGCGACATCAGACGATCCACCCGAGACGCACGTGCATGGAGCACGCTCGCGCGGCTCATTATGCAGGGCTGGTCCTTCGTCGCACGCTGAGTTACCTCTACCTTTCTGACGATTTTATCACGACAAATGTCTCGTTCGCTGACACGCGCCAGTTTCGCGGCCTCGCCATCGTTAGATGCTGTTTTACGTTTGCTGTCCTTGCGCCATAGGTCTATCGTGCTCCCGGACGTCAGGGCAAGCCAGGTTTCGCATTCCTCGCTCATCCTTATCTTCTCCTGCGCGCCATGCGCGATACTTTTCTTTAACTTAGCCCGCAAGATCTACCCTCCTGCTTCTTCTGTCTTCACGCCCACATGACAAGATCCGCGCGGTCGATAGCTTGCATGGCCCGTCGATCGTCGCGAGCGGGCGGTAGGATCGGGTTGATATCGAAGTACACGCGTATCGCCCCTTCGCGTATCGTCGCTAGAAAATCATCGCGCTGCGAGTGCAGCAGGCGCGTAAAGAGCCAGTTCATGATGTCATCTCCATTTCGGTTGCGGGTTGCATGGTTGCGTTAAGGTCCGGCTCCGCGAACCATCTGCCCGGAACTGCGCGGACGGTCGGCTTGAGCTTGCCCGACGTAACGAGATGCTCGACGGCCGCGACGGGCTGGCCGAGATAGTGGGCCGCGCCCGCCACGTCGCGGAACGCCCTATCGCTTGTTGCCCGGATCGCGATCAAGTTCCCCGCGCAGCCGGGTCGCGTGGTCACACGCGCGCCGTATCCCGTGGGCTTTGAATTTCCACGGGCATGTGGAGCCGGAGCGCTTCCGTGAACGCCATCAGGAAAACGGCGAGGTCAACATCCTCGAATGCCATGCGTACGGGCCAGCCCGGCGATCCGCTACGGGCGGGTTGATGACGCCAAGGTCGCGCTCGTCGATGCTGAAGCGGCCGTCGACACTTTCTCAGAGCCCTTGACCGGTCAAGCGCCAGCCGCTGCCCTGCCATAGGAGCGGGACGGCGCTGGGCACACGTGCCGAGACATGCTTCCGGGCGGCAAGGTGCGGCGGCAACACGTAGCCCGCCCTCGGGCGTAGCATCGGGCGGCTCATTTCGCACCGCCCCTCGGCTTCCATTCCGGGTGCCCCCAGCGTTCGCCGCCGTGATGGAACTTGGAGCCGGCACGCTTTTCTTCCTTCAGCCAGATCCTGCTCGCCGACCGGGTCCGACCCTTCGACAGCGACGCGCGATTTCGGAGCCCAAGACGTGTTGCTGTATCGTCGCCGTGTCGGACCCGAGAAGGATGGTTGCCGCGGCCGCGCGCCACTCGCCCACCATCCGATCTTGTGTGTTTGCTGGCGTGTCGCCGGTATCAGTGCGCGGGAGGTCGCCCGCCTGCGTGCGCCCGTGCCCTCGCCGGTATTCGCGGCGCTTGCTTATCAGCACCGCGCGTTGGAGCGCGGCCTTGATGCACTCTTTCTGTCGGGCTGTGCCCGCCTTCGCGCAGCTTGTCCATTTCGACTGGCGTGGGTTTGCGCTGTTGCGTGAACGGGGTCCCTTCCTTCGCAAGTTCGATGGCGAGGGCAACAACCGCTTCGTCGAAGTTCCGATCCGCTTCTGCCTCGGCGAGGGCACCGTGGGGCAACATCAAGCCCATGCCCGGCCACACCAACTTGAGTTCGGCGCCTTCCGGCCCATGGTTCCGCTTTTCGACCTTGAGAGTGTAGGCGCCGCCCTCGCGGTCCTTGCTGAGCGAGAGACGCGCACGGTGCGCGTTGTGCCATGCAACCGACCATCCGCTCATGTCGCCGCGCTCGGCGCCTGCCTGTGACGGATGCCAGATTACCAGTAGCGTGCTATCCGTCTCGACGCAGAGGGTGTCGAGCATTTTCAAGAAGTTGCGGACGGCCCCTTCGTCGATCTTCGCGTCGCGGGCAAAGTGCGCGAAGTCGTAGCAGCTATCGAGCACCACGAACTTGTGGCCCGGCATTGCCTTGAGCTTGTCTCGTAGCGAAGCATGGAACGGGGTCGGTTGCGGAGCTTTGCCCGGCTCGATCACCGCGAGCGCGCTGTCGCGGCCCCTGCAATCGAGATAGTGCGCCCCGCCGTCGGACGCGATGCCGAGCCGCGCGGCAATGCGCTGGCCTCTGCGCTTCACTTCCTCGCGGTCATCCTCGGATGACAGATAGACGAACGTAGCGCGCTCGGTCGTGCCGCCGAGTGCATCCCGGCCCGCTTCGACGGATAGTCCAATCTGTATGGCGAGGCGCGACTTGTTGCTTCCGCCCGGCCCGGCGAGAAATGTGGTGATGCCCTTTTCGACCCAGCCGGCGACAAGTTCCTCCACCGGCTTCGCCGGCTCGGATAGCAACGTCGAGAAGGGCTCGAAATGCAGCTTGCCATCACGGCGCGCGTCAACCTCTACCTCGCCGCCTAACGCGCTCAGGTCTATCGCGTCGAACGCGGCGCCGGGTTCGCGTGGGCCGGGGTAGCCGTTCGCCCGCGCAAGCGCATACAGCGTGCCGACGCCCGCTAGCTTTGCCCTTGATTGCCACGTTTCGAAGATCGTCGAGCATTCGTCGGGGCCGGCATAGCTGCGGCAACGGACGCCCTGGAAACCGCCCTTCGCCCAATGATCGAACAACGCGAGCTTCGCGCCGCCGTCTAGCTCCGCGGCGCCGGCCGTGATCGTCGCGTCGCGGACGATGGCGCCCACCGTCCCCCATTGGTGACGGTCGGTCGGGTCGATATGCGCGAGCAAGCCCCGTAGCGCGGTTAACTCGATCTTGCCCGCATCTTGCCGCTCCGACGCGTCTCGCGATGCGCCAATGATCTTCGCCAGCCATGATGGCAGCGCGGCAACCGGAGCGTCATTCGCGACCGCGTAGGCCTTGCCGTTGATGGTCGAGCCGGCGCCGACCACGAAGCCGCCGACGCCGCGCACGTCGATGCCGGGCGGGAGTGAGCCGCGAGAATTGCCGAGCGGATGGTCGGTCGCGAGGATGTGGTGCTCACCGCCCGTGGGGGTGCGCTGCGTGAACGTCGCCGGCAACCGCATGAAGTTTTCTTCGGCCAGCGTGTCGAGTGCCGCAACGCCATCCAGGTCGTTCTTGCGGTCGAGGTCGAGCGCCACGATCCCCCCACCCATCGAAAGGCCGATGTTGTGGCCGGGATGCTCGCGCCAGTGCGCGGTGATCGTCGCCGGATCGCACGTTGCCCATGACTGCCAGTCCGATACAGCCGGGGGCTTGTCGTTCTCTCGGCATGGAAACACGGGCCGGCCGCACCTCGCATGCCACAGCGCCCAGTCGAGCTTGGGGGCGCCAGCGGCGGGCGACGTGCTGGTGTCTACGTCCGGTGCGTCATAGAGGGTTCGCGTGAAGGGGAGGATGTTGCCCCACGGGGGCGATAGCTTCAGCATGCCAAAAGGTCCTTCGCCGCACCCCACCGGGGCGCATTCAGAGAGCCTTCTGTTCGGCCCCGCCTGTGGGCGGAGGGTGGCCCCTTTTCCGGCCCAGAAGAGGAAAGACCGGGGGTGGCCGTCCGGGGTTGCCCGCAGCGTAGAAAGCGGGTTCCGTTTATCGGCACGGCGAAAGGTATTTGGTGTTCGTGTGGGCCGCCGTCAACCCCACTAAATCCTCGCCCCAAACGAAAGGCGCCCCGACCATCGGATGATCGGGGCGTCTCGTGTTGAAGGACCTGCCACGTCGCTGCTGAGACGGCGCGGCTTCGTCGATATGGCCATGTGCCGTGCGAGGGTCAAGTCGCGTTGGTCCACTTCTTACTCGCCGACACTCAGGGCGAGCCCGACCCAAAGGGAGGGCGCCAGCCCTATGGGGTATGGGGTTTCAACTCAACATGGTTTCAACCGGATTCAACGGGGTTTCAACCGGTTTCAAAATCGGGTTTCAACCCGGTTTCAAAATCGTGTTTCAACCCGCTTTCAACACGTGTTTCAACATGCTTTTAGGAATAAACGTGCTAAAATTAGCAACGCTCTATTTTATGCCGTCTCACGAGCTTGTAGCATTTTAGCGCTACATGTCCCATACTCGCGCCAGGTCGAAATAAGGCCCCTGATATGTTGTCGGACGCGCGGCCGCCGAATCTCGCCGCTGTTCATCCGCGGCGCTCTGCTTCCGCTTCACTGTAAGTAACTTTGCGGCTTATCGTTGCGCGGCTTTAGGACAATTACCCTGTCCTAATTGTTGCGGAACTCGCAATTATTTCGCGTTCTGATGCGATCCGCGCGCTCATTCAGCCGCGCCGAAAAAATCTTTACCCCCTCGAAAACCCTTATAGAATGGCCGTAACTGCGCCCTCGCCGCGCCCCGCACTGGAAATAGGGACTTGCGAAAATCGTAATATCGCCTATATCCCTCATATCGTCACCTAATTCACGGAGTAGCGCACATGCAAGGAACCAAGCTGAAACCCGCCACGAAAGGGGAAGTCCGGAACATCCACGGTTTCGGCGGGCGCTCGGGCTCATTGGCGCGCCAGCATGACGAAGCCGCGGTCGCCGTGCTGGCTGGTGTGTTCAGCAGCAGGGTCGCACCTGATGCGGCCCGCGTCGAAGCGGCTCGCGTCCTCATTTACCTGTCTCGCGGAAGCGTGGTCGCCTGATATGGCCGAGCGCGTTGCCATCCTTGGTCACGCGCCTCGTTCCGCATCCTGGCCGGCGCCCGTCAACGTTGTCTGTCGCGGCCTTTGATGGCGAGCAGTTCGGCGAGCCCCATGCCAAGAACGCGCCGATTGACCGCTGTTTCCACGCTTACGGCGCCCGTTCGAAAGCCCCAGTGCGCAGACTTGCTGCAACGGCTCGGCGATCAAGGTTTCGAAGTCGTGCGGCATTACACCGAAGATGGCGGCCTTGGGCCCGCACTCCCGACGCCCGAGCTAATCAACCTCTACCCACCGAAGGAAGGAACCTAACCGATGGCCCGAAAAACTGCTGCACCCGCTGCACCCGCACTCGCCGATCTACCTGAGGGCCAGGGCGCTCGCGCCCTGGAGACTGCGGCCAGAGCATCCCTCGCGCGCGTTGCCGCCCGTCTCCGCCGCTCTGCGCTGTACCAGCGGCATGGTGTTCTCACGCGCGAGGGTCGTGAGGCCCTTGTCGAGTGGCGCGTCGGCTTTCAGCACCTCTTTACCGGCCACCTCGACCCCCAATGGCTCAGGGATCGCCGCTGCAGAGAAGCGCGCTGCCGAGCGGTTCGACCGTCACTGTCGATAACGTGCTCGACGGGCTCAAGCTCGCACACGAAAAGAAGCTGGCCGCGCTCGGTCGTCCGTGGGAAGCCCTGGCGGAGATCACCACAACGGCCGATGCGCTCGCGCGATGCAAGTCGAGTTGAGCGCCCTGCTCGACCGCTTCCAGGCGAGCGCGGCCACGCTCGCCGCCATCGTCGGCGGCGCGACCGCCATCGAACTTCACCGATCACGCGCGCCGCGCCGGCTTGAAGGCGTGGTGCCAAGCGTCGCCGAGATCGAGCGCATCGCCTCACTGGTCGCCAGCGTCGAGCCCGTCGAGCCGCGGAGCAAGTGGCATGACTGACGAACCCATCGCCACCACGCCCGCGCCGATCGTCGCCACGCCGCAGCCCAGCACGTTCAACAGGATGGTGCCTGCACGCCGACGCGCCGCCGCTGACGCCCGCCGAGCGTGCGGAACTCGCCAAGATCGTGGCCGATACACCTAAGGGCAAAGACGTACCGCGCCATGCGGGAATTCTGGGCCGCCCGGAACACGCCGGGGGGCTCTGACCTCAGAGCCCCCGAAGGTGCCAAGCCTGCTGATGCCGCGGCGCCGAGGCTGACGCCACGATCCGCAATGAGCGACGGGTCTATCCGTATGCCTGACGGCCCGGAGACACCGGAAGCCTTCAACGCCCGCTTGGCCGCGCTTCAGCGATGGCGTTCTCGATAGTGAACAACTCGAAGTCCTTGGCCGCGTGTCGGAGCCGTTCAACCGGAAGCTCGAATTCATCGCCCAGCAGCAGGGCGAGGATGCGCGGGCTCAGGCCATGATGGCCGGCGAGGCAAGGGTGGTCGCTGACGTGTATCGCGGAGACCCGGCGAAGATGGCCGCAGGCGTTGCCGAGATCTCGAGGCCGTGTTCCGCGTCGGTGGCTCTAGGGCGATTGAGCAGATCAACGACAGTGCGGCGCCTTGTCCGATCCTGAGGTCCATCGTCGGGCACTCGTGCTGGCGCGGTCGATCCTGGCGGCCAAGAAATAGAGATACGTCGAGCGTCACGCCGCAGGGTTCCCCCTGTATCCACAGCGGCGATGCAGGCGCACGACGTAAGCGAGAGGCATGGGCTCCTCGCCGACCTTTTCTCTCAATCAGTTGAGGAGATACAACCATGCCCGACCGCAACCACGCTAACCGGATGCACCGCAAGGGGCGGGAGACCGACGTGCTCGGGAAAGCAGTCGCGAAGGCGTTGAATCACGGCCGGAAGTATATCCTGGAAGCGAACAACTGGGTCACTGCCCAAGCCACTCGGCTCGGCGTGCCCGAAGGCCACCATTCACGATGCCATCGCTCGCGGTATCTACGCCCACCAAATCGAGCGGATCGGTTCCGCATTGGTCCTCCGCATGGAAATGGCCGAGCGCTCAACGCACATGCGCACGCCGCCATCGCAACTGCGCTTCGACCGTCCGCCTCGCTAAGCTCCATTCCGGCTGCGCCGTCACTACAGCCGGCCGCATCGCCTCAGATTTCCGGCCCGGTGGCGCAGAGCGGGTCGGTGGTTGTCGGTTAGTGGCGATCACTCGTAGGCGATCCGGCGGACGGTGCCGCTTCCGATGCCAAGCTCGCGCGCGATCCGGTTCACGCCCCAGCCCTGACCACGAAGCTCTCCCACACGGCGCGCAACCTCCCCGTTGACCTTCGGCCGCCCGATGGCCTTCTTGACCCGCCCGTTCTTGTGCAGGCGCTCGACGCCCCGCGCTTGCTCGGCGCGAGCTTGCTTGATCCCGGCTCGCACGCGCTCGACGATCATATCCCTTTCGAACTCTGCGAAGATGGCCAACATGCCGAACATAGCCCGCCCGCTGGGCGTCGAAGTGTCGAGCCCTTGCTTGTGGAGATAGAGCCCCACGTCCGCCGCCCGTAGCTCGCCCAGCCCGGCCACAAGATGCTGTAGCGAGCGGCCCAGCCGGTCAACTGACCACGCCATCACCGTATCGAACTCGCGCCTCGTGGCGGCCTTGAGCATGGCGTCGAGCGCGGGCCGCTGGTCGCGCCCCTTGGCCCCCGAGATACCCTTGTCGGTGAACTCGGCCACGACCTCCCAGCCGCGGCGCTCGGCAACCTCCCGAAGCTCCGCAAGCTGGGCGTTCACCGACTGCCCGTCCGTCGATACACGCGCGTAAATGGCAACTCTCATGATGGCCTCCCATCGCTATCCGATGGCGCACCCTAGCAAATAAGAGTGCAACAAACAATAGGTTTTCGCACCCTCAATTTCGGTTTCCGAGAGGCGCGGATTTACTAGCTTTCGTCGGGCCGATTGCAGAGGGGTTTTCGGCACCCCCATTTCCGAAGCTGGCGCCGCCCGCTGGTGCTACGCAATCGAGGTCATACCCTGGCACCTCGCCGACCCTTGATAGTTCGGCACCGAAGGATCGGCGAATAGGGGGCCCCATCGCGATTTGCCGCGCGGGGGAGGGGGCACCCCAAGCCACAGCGGGTCCCATCGCGCGTCCGGCGACGCGCTACGAAAAATTGGAATATTCGGGGCGGCCGAAACTCGTTTTCGGGCCGGCGCTGACGCGCGGCCGAGTTCAAAAATTTCCGCGGGAAAATTCCTGGGGCGGAAGTCAGATTCCCGCCGTTGCGCTGACCTGTGGCAACAATTCCTCGACCGCCTGCGATCTTGTTCCTATTTTGTTCTTATGATAGGTAGATGGCGCGGCGGCGCAATCGAGACGCTGCGGGATGCCTGTGAGGCTCGCCGCACGCTATGGGCGCTGTGCAAGAACTGCGGCCACAGTGAGCGCGTGGACCCTTGGAATCTTGTCAGCAAGATCGGACACGACCTCGCCCTGGCCGATCTAGCGGAGCGGCTCAGATGCCGGCGGTGCCATGTGCGAAGGCGGGCGGCGGTGATCGTGGACGATATCGAGAGGCCAGGGCGCAATGCCTGACGAATCAGGACCCAGGCGATTCGAGAAAAGCCAATTCCCATAAGGGGTTGATTTATCTTGATTCTTGGCGAATTACCCACTATATTTTTTTCTTGACTCGGGGCGGCGAGGCATCATGCAAGCTCAATTCGACCGGCAAAAGTTCAAGGACCTTGTGCACTACATTTGTGCGGAATGTCCAACGGACAAGCTCGGCTTCGTCAAGTTGCATAAGGGTCTCTACTTCTGCGACATGCTAGCATTTGCCGAAAGCGGCAACCCTATGACGGGGGAAACCTATCGCAAGCAGCAATTTGGCCCTATCGCTCAGCATCTGTGGGATATACTCAATACATTGCAGCAAGAAGGAGCGTTGAAGGTCGAGACGCGCGATTTTCACGGGTATCAGAAGCGAGACTTTGTTTCGCTGCAATCCCCAAATAAAAATCGGTTCTCAGAAGCCGAACTAATTTTGGCTGAACAAGTGATCGAGTTCATTTGTGAGCATAATGCTAAGGAAATAAGCGAACTTACCCACGAGTACGCGTGGCGAAGCGCCAAGATGGGAGAAGTCCTGCCATATTTCACCGTATTTCAAATGTTTCCAGTTGAGATAAGCGAGAACGATATTCAATGGGGCGCAAGGGAAATAGAAAAAATTGCTAATCAGGGGCTCCGGGCATAACGCCTATTCGGTTTCTGAGAGCGAACTATTCGAAGCAGCCTACGACAGGCTGATTTGTAAGTTTTCGCGTCTCGACGATGTGCTTTCCGATGTTTTTTGGACTTCGGAACGCGAGCCGTTAGATGGCTTCGTAAGCGCGTCCCTGGGGTTTCCGGGTTCGGATCGCCAATTCTTTGTCCGAAAGACACCTCCGCTGACCTACACCCCTTCATTCCGTATCTTGTTTGAGATTGTAACACCCACCGGAGCAGCACAGAAAAAGGTCATACTTTGGGCATTGGCGGAGGATGAGCCGCTCCGAATGATGTGAAACGCTTCGATTTTTTGCGTCGTGCATCCAACTTCTCCGGTAGCTTCAAGCCGGGATAGTCGATAGCGTTCACAATCTCGCTCTTGCGTTTCAGCGTGAGGCCGGTCGGCGCATAGACTTCCCAGGTGAACCCGACCTCATGGCCGATTACCGCCGCCGCGTCCGCCTGCGATACCTCTGCCTCGCGTAGCGCCGTCACCGCGTTCTTGCGAAGGCTATACAGCGCAGTCTTCGGCCGCGTCACTCCCTTGCCGCGCTTCCATTTCGGGAAAAGCTTGGACAGAGTGCCGGCGCGGCGTTTGTCGTACCCATGCGGCGACAGGCCGGGCCATAGCGGACCCTCGCGTCAGGGCGGCGACGTATTCGAGGAACCCAAGCTCGGCGAGCTTCTCATGCACGGGCACCTGCCGAACGCCCGCCGCGCTCTTGGCCGCGATGATGTCGAAGAACGTCACGCCGCGCTCGGAGCGAATGTCCGACTTCGCAAGCTCGCAGATTTCGTCGGGGCGCAGTCCCGAGTAGAGCATTACCCACACGATCCACTGGCGCGCCGTCGCCCATGTGTGCCGCTTCGGACGGATCGCCGGTTGCTCGACGATCATCTGTAGTTCGGCCGTCGTGAGGGGTAGCCAGTGCGAGCGCTGGCGCTCCCGCTTGTCCTGAGCATGCGACAGGCGGTCGAAGGGGTTTGGGCCGCCATGGTCGCCGCGCTCCATAGCCCACTCGAACAGCCCGCGTAGGGCCATGACGTGGCGGTTGCGTGTGGCCGTCGCATGCTCTGCGGGCAGCCCGTCGAGATACGCCACGGCGTCGGACTTCGCGATGCCCGCCAGAGACCGCCCCGTGCCGACGTGGGCTGCGAAACGATCCGCGCATGCGCGATAGAGTTGGCGCGTCTTGCCGGTCCACTTGCCACGCTTCGTCGCGTCCTTGAAGTAGGCTTCGACCGCGGCGCCGATGGTGAGCCCGTCGCCTGCCCCGCGGCGCACCGCCCGATCCGGTGGAAGCGGCTTCCATCCCTTCTGGTATCGCGCCCACGCCTCGCGATCCGCATTCGCCAGCGCAAGCGCGAGCCGATGCACGGTCTCGGGCGTCTCGCCCGCGCCGATGTCGCCGATGATCTCGTGCGCCCGCTTCTCGTGGTAGTCGGCGAACTGCCCTTCGGCCACCGCGATGTCGCCGAATACTTCCAGGTCCGCCGGGTTGCGGGTCTGGAAGGCGTCATAGACGGCTTGTGCCTTGGCGTGCTCGATCTCGTCCGGGGTGATCGGGCGGCCGGATAGGCACCGTTCGAAGTGTGCCTGTGCCTCCACCATGGCCGCGTGCTTGAGACGCTTGGCTTCGTCCCGATCCTTCGTGCGAAGCGAGCGCATGTAGGTATCGCGCCCGACCGCCTCGCGATATTTCTTCGGAACGGCTACGTTGAGGTACCAAGTGCCGCCAGGCGCTTGCCAAAGGTGCTGAGGGTGTTTGCCGGCCATGACGGGACTACCAGTAGTAGCTACCAGTAGTCTCGTCAACGGCCCGTCTAAAATGCCATATATCTCAATGGCTTAGAAAAGTGGTGGAGCAGAGGGGGATCGAACCCCTGACCTCGACATTGCGAACGTCGCGCTCTCCCAGCTGAGCTACTGCCCCGTGAGGGCCGGGATATTGTGTATCGGCCGGCGCGCTGTCAAGCGCCGGCCGCGTCCTCTCTTGTCACCCCGGGCGCGGCGCAGCGCGAAGCGGTGCGGCGCAGACCCGGGGCCCATGTTCCAGCGCTTCGGAAGCGGCAAGATGGGCCCCGGCTCGCGCCGCCGTTGCCATCGCGACCGCGGCTTGGCCGGGGTGACAGGTGCGGGTCAGATCGTCATGTCCTTGGCGACCGGCCGCCAGGCCAGCGATCGCGCCTGGACCTTCTGCAAGCCCGCGTTCACCAGGATGACCAGCGCGGTCACGATCACCGCGCCGGCCAGCACGCCCGTCGTGTCGTTGAGCGAGCGGGCGTTGTTGATGTACCAGCCGAGGCCGGAATCGGCGGCGATGAATTCGCCCACCACGGCGCCCGAGAGCGCGCGCGGCAGCGCGATCTTGAGGCCCGAGAACAGGAACGGCTTGGTCGTGTTCCACACGATCTCGCGCGTGATGGTCATCTCGGTGGCGCCGGCGACGCGGGCCATCGAGACCAGCCGGGGGTCGATCGACATGATCCCGGCGAGGCCGTTATAGAACATCAGGAAGAACACGATCGAGGTGACGAACACCACCTTGGTGGTGATGCCGATGCCGATCCACAGGATGAACAGCGGGCCGAGCGCCAGCTTGGGCACGCCGAACGCGGCGGAGATGAACGGATCGAGCGCCGTCATCAGGCGCGGCGACAGCCGCAGCAGGAACGGCAGGTCCGCGCCGCCGACGCCGCCGATGATCATGCCCGCCGCCGCCTCGTAGAACGTGACCGCCGTGTCGCGGAAGATCTCGCCCGAGATCGTCAGCTCCCAGATGCGCTCGACCGTGACGACCGGGCCCGGCAGCCATTCGCGGCCCATCGAGTACTCGCCGAACTGCCACAGCGCGAGAAAGGCGACGCCCAGCAGGATGCGCCCGGCCGGGATCAGCGCCCGCTTCGAGCGCACGCCGGGCAGGGCGCGCAGGACCGCCGTGCTCATTGGATTTCCCTTCGCACCGTCTCGAACATGTCGCCGAACCCCTCGAGCTTGTAGACGTTGCCGAGGTCGCGCGGCCGCTTGATGTCGATCCTGTGCTCGCTGACGATCTTGGCGGGCGACTTGGACATGACCAGCAAGCGGTCGCCGAGCGCGATCGCCTCGCCGATGTCGTGGGTGACGAACACGATGGTCTTGCGCCCGAGATTCCACAGGCGCAGCAGATCCTGCTGGAGCTGGGTGCGCGTCTGGGCATCGACCGCGCCGAACGGCTCGTCCATCAGGATGATCGGCGGGTCGTAGGCGAGCGTGCGGATCAGCGACGCGCGCTTGCGCATGCCGCCCGACAGCTCGTGCGGGTAGTACTTCTCGAATCCGGTCAGGTTGACCGAGCGCATCAGCTCGTTCACGCGCCGCCAGGCCTCGTCGTCGAGCCGGCCCTGCACCTTGAGTGGGAAGGTGACGTTGTCGATCAGCGTGCGCCACGGCAGCAGGTTGTCGTCCTGGGTGACATAGCCGATCTGGCAGTTCCAGCCGGGGTTGAGCGTGGCGCCGTTGCCCATCTCGATCATCTCGCCACGGAGATAGACGTCGCCGCCGCTCGACGCGTCGACCTGGGCGATGATGTTGAGCAGCGTCGACTTGCCGGCGCCCGACGGGCCGACCATGGTCAGGAACTCCTCGTTCGCCACGTCGAACGACAGGTCGGCCAGGATCCAGGGCGCCTCCTCCTGGCCGGAGCGCGGCGGAAAGCGCTTGGCGAGGCCCTTGACCTCGAGCATCGGTGCGGCGGTTGCGTTCATGCTCCCAAAACCCTCGAAGTCGGACCCTGTTGCGGCGGCCGCCAGCGCAGGAGCCAACGCTCGCCGCGGGCGACCAGGAGATTCACGAAGACGACCAGAAGCGTCAGCGTGGTGAGCGAGACGAATACGATCGTGGTGTCGAAGTCGGTCGCCCCGGCGTTGATCATGTAGCCGAGCCCGCGGTTGGACGAGATCAGCTCGCCCACCACCGCCGCGCCGATGGCGTAGGGCGCGGCGATGCGGAACCCGGCGAAGGCGTAGGGAATGGCGCCGGGCCACACGATGTGGCGCGCGATGTCGCGCTCGGTGGCGCCGAAGACGCGCGCGATGCTGACATACTGCGCGTTGACCGCGTTCACCCCCGCCGTCGTGGAGAAGAACACCAGGAACGACACGATCGCCGCGACCAGCGCGACCTTGGGCTCGAGGTCGATGCCGAACCACAGGATGAACAAAGGCGCCAGCGCCAGCTTGGGCACGCCGTACCCGCCGGCCATGTAGGGATCGAGGATCGCCCCGATCACGGGGTGGCGCCGCAGCACGAAGGGCAGCAGCGCGCCCGGGATGCCACCCACCAGAAAGCCGTAGATCGCGGCCTTGAGCGTGTATTCCATATGGAAGAACAGGTCGCCCGAAAGAATCTCGTCCCACATCCGGACGGTGACCTTCCACGGGCTGGAGAACCAGATGGTGCCCCACTCGAGGCTCGAAAGGTGCCAGGCGCCGAGCACCAGCACCAGGACGACCAGCCGGTCGATGACCACGCGCCGGTTCATCGTGTACCCGCCGCGACACTTGCCGGCCGGCGACGCGGGCCGGGCATCCAGCCGAACGCCGCCCACATGGGGCTGCGCCATCGTGGCATCGCATCCTCCGCTCGTTCGCGACGCGCCCGATGCGCACCGCCTCCCAAACGCACTCGGTCAGCCCCCGGCAGACCGTCGACCACCGCGATTGCGCGGTCTTTGACGGCGATGATATGGGCGCCCGGGCGGGCCGTCAACGTGCGAAGCGGTGGCTTGCCCGAACTCGTCAGCGCGCGTACTTGTTGGTGTAGATCTGGGCGAAGGCCGGGGGCTTGTCGCTCGGTTTCAGCATCCCGCCGGCCACCATGAACTTGAGCGTGTTGGTGAAAACCGCCTCGTCGATCTTCGTGGTGCGCGGCATCCAGCGCCGGATCTGCGCGAACCCCGCATCGAACAGCTTGGCGTCGACATGGGCGAAGCGCTTCTTCAGCGCGGCCGCGGCCTCGGCCGGATGGCCGAAACGCCTACGGAACGAACTTGTTTGTATAGATCTTCTCGAACGAGGTGAGCTTCTCGGACGGCTTGATCATGTGGCCCTCGAGCATGACCTGCTGGGCATGCGCGAACTTCGCGTCGTCCATGCGGGGCGTCTTCGGAATCCACTTGAGCAGCAGGTCGAACGACTTCTGGAACACGTCGGGCGCCATGCCGGGAATGCGCTTCTGCAGGATCGCGACCGCCTCCTTCGGGTGCGCGTGCAGGAAGGTCAGCCCATCGGCGATGCCGGCCACCATGCGGGCGCAATAGGTCGGCTTCTTCTCGCACTCCTGGGGCGTCGCCATCACGCCGTTGAGCGCGATCGGCAGAAGCTCGGGGAAGTCGCCGCGATCATCCTTGCCGCCGCGCAGCCCGCTGGACAGGAGAATGCCGAACCCGCCATCGACCGCCTGGATCGGCTGGGGCAGCGTGCCGGCGAACGCGCCGATCGCACCCGAGCGCAGCGCCGCCAGGGCGGACGGCGGCTGCATCGCGGCGATCTGGAAGTCGCGCTCGGGATCCAGCCCGCCCTTGCGCGCGAACATGCGGAGATACGCATGCGGCAGGGTGTTCGGCCCGCCCAGCGCGACCTTCAGCCCCTTGAGCAGGGCGGCGCGCTTCTCGATCGGCGAATCGGCCGTGACGCCGGCCGCATCGGCCAGCTTCTTCGAGACCACGATCTCCTCGATTAGCCCGTCATAGGTGTGGGCGATCTCGATCACCTTCCGGCCGCGGATGTTGGCGCGGATGATGGTCATGCCCGACGAGACGGAGAAGTCCGCGCTGTTCGCGAGCACCGCGTTCATCGAGCCGATGCCGGTGATCTCGACGATCTTCATATCGAGGCCGCGCTTCGACCAGTAGCCTTCGTGCTCGGCGATATAGGCCGGCGCGAATCCCATGTTGATCGCCGGAAGCGCGAGCACGGCCTGGTCGGCGGCGCGGGCCGCGGACACCAAGCCGGCCGTTGCGAAAATTCCGAGCGCAATCGTCGCGATGGCGCGCTTCATCGTTCCCTCCCTCCACCGCGGGCGACACGCCCGCACTCTGTCTGCATCAAAGCTTAGGTGAACGCCTCGCGCGCCGTCAATCGTTGGTGATGCATGCCCTCGGAACGCCCCGGTCCGCCGCGCGTTGACGCGGCAGCGGCAGAGCCGGGGACCCCACGATGCTGAAATGGGCGCTATTTTTCGCGATCATCGCGGTCATCGCCGCCGCGTTCGGATTCGGCGGTATCGCCAGCGCCGCCGCGGGGATCGCGAAGATCCTCTTCTTCATCTTCCTGGCGATCTGCGTAGTGTTCGTGGTCCTGGGCATCGTCGTGGCGAACAGGGTCACCTAGCAGGCTGCTGAAAAATCCCTTCATCGTCATCGCGAGGGCGCGCAGCGGCCGTGGCGATCCAGAAAATGGGTGAAGCCAAGGATTCTCTGGATTGCCGCGTCGGCCTCCGGCCTCCTCGCAATGACGCGCCAAGGGAAAATTCAGGGCCCTGCCGGACGATCTTCCGCTCGCGCGGAATCGCTCCGGGCCTCGCCCCTCCGACGCCCCACGCAAAACGGCCCGGGACGGCATGCCCCGGGCCGTCTCACACAGGCAGTCAGCGCTATTCGGCGTACTTGTTGGTGTAGATGCCGTCGAACGAGGCGAGCTTCTGGCTCTCCTTGATCATGCCGCCGACGATCATCAGCTCCTGCGCGTGCTCAAGCCCCGCCAGGTTGATCTTGGTCGTCTTGGGCGTCAGCTTCACGATGCGCTCGAACGAGATCTTGAGCACGCCCGGATCGGCCTTGGGCATCTTCTTCTGCAGGATGGCGATGCTCTCGGCCGGATGCTCGTGCATGAAGATCATCGCCTCGGTGTAGCCCGCCATCAGCTTCTTGCACACGCTGGGCTTCTCGTCGCACAGGCCAGTCCGCGTAACGACGATGTTGTAGGCGACGGGATTGAGCTCGGGCAGATCGCCGGTGATGGCGCTGGACAACGGGATGCCGAGTCCCTGGTGCTGCGCGATCTCCGTCCAGGGCGGCCCCTGCACGTAGCCCTGGGTGGTGTTGTTCTTGAGCGCGGCGAGCCCGGCCTCGGGCGGGATCGACACGACCGTCACGTCGCGCTCGGGGTTGAGCCCGCCCTTGCGCAGGAAATACCGCAGATAGACATGCGGGATGGTATTGGGCGAGGTGAGCGAGATCTTCTTGCCCTTGAGCACCTTGGCGCGGTCGGCGATCGGCGAGGACGCGGTCACCCCGGCTTCCTTCATCAGCGCGGCCGGGACGATGATCTGGAACGGCAGCCCGTCGAGCGTCGAGCCGACGCCCTGCACCTTGGCCCCGCGGATGTTGGCGCGGATCACCGTCGGGCCGGACGAGTTGGAGAAGTCGACGCTGCCGGCGAGAACGGCGTTCATCGAGCCGATGCCGACGATGTCGTGCAGCTTCACCTCGAGGCCGCGCTTGGTCCAGAAGCCCTTGGCGTCGGCGATATAGGTGGGGGTGAACCCGATGGTGAGCGCCGGCAGCGCCATCGAGGTCTTTTCCATGTCCATCGCCGTGGCCGGATGGCCCACGGCTACAGCGGCGGCAAGTGTTGCCGCGGCGATCGCGAACTTTTTCACATTGTCCTCCCGAATGCCGGCAGGGTGCATTCCCGCGCGGCGACGCCCGACGCTAGCATCGCCCCCGCCTCCTGTCGATTGCGCGGCGCGGGTGCGACGCCGACCTACCGGGCGTACTTGTTCGTGTAGATGCCGTCGAACGAGGTGAGCTTCTCGGACTCCTTGATCATGCCGCCCGAGATCATCAGGTCCTGCGCGTGGGCCAGCTGGGGAATGTCGAACTTGGTGGTGGCCGGGGTCAGCTTGATCAGGAGCGCAAGGGCGGTCTTGAGCACCGCCGGATCGACCCGCGCCATGACCTTGTGCAGGTCGGCGACGGCCTCGTCCGGGTGGTCGCGCAGGAACGCGATCGCATCGGCATAGCCCGCCATCAGCTTGGTGCAGATATCGGGTTTCGAATCGCAGAACCCGGTCTTGGCGACGACGACGTTGTAGGCGAACGGCACGAACTCGGGCAGGTCGCCCGCCGCCGCACTCGACAGGGTCTCGGCGATGCCTTCCTTCTCGGCGATCTGCGGCCACGGCGCGCTTTGGACATAGCCCTGGACCGTGTGGTTCTTGAGGGCAGCGAGCCCGGCCTGCGGCGACATCGAGGTCACCGTGATGTCGCGCTCGGGATCGAGCCCGCCCTTGCGCACGAAATAGCGCAGGTAGATGTGCGGGATGGTGTTGGGCGAGACGACGGCGACGGTCTTGCCCTTGAGAAGCTTCGCGCGCTCCGCGACCGGCGACGCCAACGTCAGGCCCGCAGCCTTCAGCATCCCGGGCGTGACGGAAATCTCAAGCGGCAGCCCGTTGAGGAGCACGCCGATCCCTTCGACCTTGGCGCCGCGGATATTGCCGCGAACGACGCTGGGCCCCGACGAGTTGGAAAAATCGATGCTGCCGGCCAGCACGGCGTTCATCGCGCCCATGCCGGTGATGTTGTGCAGCGTGACGTCGAGCCCGTGCTTCTTCCAGAACCCTTCGGCGACGGCCACATAGTTCGGCGAGAAGGTGAGGCTGGTCGTCGGCAGCGCGACCGACGCCTTCTGCATGTCGGCGGCGGCGGCCGGACGGCCGGGGACGACGGCCACGGCAAGCGCAGCCAAAGCGAACGCGATCCTGTGCATGGTTCCTCCCGCGTTGCCGGCCGTCCGCTGGCGACGGCGCGATGTTCGCCGACATCAGGAGCCGGCGTCGAAACGCTACCATTGACTATCCGGCCTGTCGATTGGCTGGCACGCCAGGCCGCCGTCCTATACCATGGATCGTGGTGGCGCGAAGGAGCATCGCCCGATGATCACCAATCAGGGCACCGGCACGACCGTCGACGAGATCGCCCAGGGCATCTATCGCATCTCGACGCCCGTAAGCGCCCTGCCGGGCGGCTTTACCTTCAACCAGTATCTTGTCGTCGACGACGAGCCCCTGCTGTTCCACACGGGGCTTCGCAAGATGTTTCCGCTGGTCAGCGGGGCGGTCTCGGCCGTCATGCCGCTGGCGCGGCTGCGCCACGTGTCGCTGTCGCACTACGAGGCGGATGAGTGCGGGGCCATGAACGAGTTCCTGGCCGCGGCACCCCACGCCGCGCCACTCTGTGGCGAGATCGCCGCGCTCGTCTCCGTCGGGGACACGGCAGACCGGCCGCCCAGGCCGATGGCGGACGATGAGGTCATCGAGATCGGAACGCACCGGCTGCGGTGGTTCGCGACCCCGCATCTGCCGCACGCCTGGGAATGCGGGTTCCTGATGGAGGAAACGACGCGCACGCTGATGTGCGGCGACCTGTTTACGCAGCCCGGCGACAAGCACCCGGCGGTCACCGAAGCCGACATATTGGAGCCGAGCGAGGCCATGCGGGCGCAGTTCGACTACTACTCGCACACCAAGAATCCCGGCCCGATGATCGAGCGGCTGGCCGCCGCAAAGCCGGAGACGCTCGCCTGCATGCATGGCGCCGCATGGCGGGGCGACGGCGCGGCGCTTCTCCGCGCGCTCGGTGCGCGGCTCGACCGCGGTCGCGAATAGGTACGGCCGTCCGCCTCTCTGACGCAGAACGGAGGATTGTCATGATGATCCAGCCCGCGCCCGACGGCGGCGCCCGCTTCATCTCCACGATGGAAGAGCACAACGATCTGTGCGGCCAGTTCGCGCAAGCCTTCGGCAACGAGCGGTTCGCGCGGCCGGAGCCGTGGGACGAGATGCTCTACGTCATCTCTCACCACGATCGCGGCTGGGACGCGTTCGACGCGGCGCCCGCGCTCGACGAGAAGTCGGGATTCCCGCGCGGTCTGGGCACGGCACCGATCCCGGGCGGGCTCGACACCAACCGCCGATCGCCCGACTACAACGAGGCGCGCCACGCCTATTGCGGGCTGCTCGCCAGCATGCATTGCTGGGGCCTGTTCAATGCGCGCTACGGGTTTTCCAGGTTCGCGACCCAGAAGGGCGGGTCGGTCTCGATCCCGATCCCGCCGGCCCAGGCCGACGCCACCGAAGCGGTGCTCGAGGCCGAGCGCGCGCGCCAGGCGCGCCTGACCGCGAAGCTCGCCGCCGATCCCGCAACGGCGCCATGGGTGGAGCCGGCGCGGCTGATGCAGAACTACAAGCTGCTGCAGTTCTTCGACACTCTGGCGCTCTATTTCAACCTGCGCCACGAATCCCAGCGCGAGGCCGAGACCTTCGTCCACGTGCCGATGTCGTCGACCGCGGATACGTCGATCACCGTCACGCCGCGAGGCGGCGGCGCGTACGCGATGGACCCGTTCCCGTTCGCGGGCGAGCGGTTCGAGGCGCGCTGCCAGGGCCGCTGGTTCGAGGCCGTCGATCCCGCGAAGCCCCCTGCCGACCTCGCCGCGGCGCTCTATGGCCGCCCGAAGGCCGAACAGCTTCACGTCTTCGTCCGGGCCTGAGAAAAAAAACGGCGGCCCGACTGGGGCCGCCGTTCGTTCGGCAACGCGGGAGGGGGGAGGGGGAGAGCGCCGCCGAATGTTCGATCCACTTCGCCGTTCAGCGTGTCGCGTTTCCGATATGCGTCGCGATGAGCCGGTGCCAGAGCGTTGCGGGCGGGGGAGCATGCCTTGCCCGGAAGCGGCGGATCAGCGCGAACAGCATCGGTGGCCTCCTTGTTCGTCTTGCGCCGGCTCGCACGGCCAGCTCGAACCAGGCTGTGCAAGTTCCGTGCCAAGCGGGTCCGTTTCATGCAATTTCAACCGCTTGGCGGAAGGGGGCCGGGGCGTTAAAGTCGGCGCCACACCATGCGGGAGAGATCCATGCTCGACCTCTATACCTGGATGACGGACAACGGCTACAAGGGCCGCCACGCGGTCGAGGAATCGGGCCTGCCCTACAATCTGCATCCCGTCGCGCTGCCGAAGCGCGAGCAGTTCAACCCCGAGTTCATGAAGATCAGCCCGGGCCACAAGATCCCGGCCATCGTCGACAGCGAGGGGCCGGGCGGGAAGAAAGTCACGCTGTGCGAGTCCGGCGCGATCCTGAAGTATGTCGGCACCAAGGCGAAGAACGGGCTTTATCCGGAAGAGCCGGCGGCGCAGGTGACGATCGACCAGTGGCTGTTCTACGGATCGGCCACGTTCACGACCCTTGCCCAGCAGTTCGGGCACTGGGTCGTGCGTACGTCCGAGGACGTGCCGCCCGCCAAGAAGTTCTATACCGACAACCTCAAGGACATGCTGTCGGTCCTCGACAAGCGGCTGGGCGAGAGCGCCTATGTCGCGGGCGGTGCCTACACGGTCGCCGATATCTCGATGTATCCCGACGTGCACATCCACGGCATCGGCCAGATCGGGCTCGACGCGTATCCCAACGTCAAGCGCTGGCACGACGCCATCGCCGCAAGGCCGGCCGTGCAGCGCGCCTGGACGCCCTTCGCGTAAGGTCGCGAGCATCTTCCGCTCACGCGGAATTGCACCGGCCCGTTCGACCGGAAAGCGCGCCTACTTGCGCTTCGGCGCGCCGTCCTTCGGGTCGTCGCTGTCCATCCGCTTGCGCTCGATTTCTTCGCGGGCGCGCTTTGCGTCGCCACGGAAGATGAGCCGTTCGGCCGGCGTAAGCTGGGCGAGCGCGCGGTTGTGCGCCGCCTCCTTGCGCTTGTCTTCGCCGGCGCGCGCCTTGCGGTGTCGATTGAGGTTGATGATCTCGGCCATGTGCGGTCGCATCCCGCGCCCGCCGCGGGTTTCGGGCGGACGCAACACGCATTATATATACGCGCGCGCAATCGTTGCGCAATTCGCTGCGTGGCGCAATGGCTCGCGTCGGCCGGCGGCGCGGACGATGGGATGGCGGAATGCGTAAGCTCCTCTACGGCCTGATCGGACTCGTCGTGATCGTGATCGGCGCGGCGCTGATCGTGCCGAGCCTGATCGACTGGAACGGCTACAAGAGCGAGATCGCGGCGCAGGTGAAGGACGCGACCGGGCGCGACCTGACGATCGGCGGCGATCTCGACCTCGGCGTTCTGCCCTCGCCGCACCTTCTCGCCGCCGACGTGCGGCTTGCCAACGCGCCGGGTGCATCGAGCCCGGACATGGCGCGGCTCAAGACGCTCGAGGTCGACGTCCGGCTGATGCCGCTTCTCAGCGGCCGCGTCGAGGTGGCGAGCGTGCGGCTGGTCGAGCCGGTGATCGAGCTCGAGAAGATGGCCGACGGCCGCGCCAACTGGCAGTTCGCGCCGCCGCCCGCCGTCGGCGCCGGTGCTGGCGCGCCGGCTGCGCCCACCGGCCAACCCGAGGCAAATGCGGCGGGCCGGCCGCCGGGCGCCGGCATCCAGCTCGACGACATCCGCATCGAGGGCGGCACGGTGATCTACCGCGACCGCACTTCCGGCACCGTGGAGCGGGTGGAGAAGATCGACGCGCGCCTGTCCGCCGCATCGCTCTCCGGTCCGTTTCGCGTGAACGGCACGTTGACCGCACATGCGCTGCCGCTCGCGATCGATGCCAATGTCGGCGCGCTCGACGGCGCGGGACCGGTGCCGGTCGCGATCCGCGCGGGGCTCGCCGGTGCTGACGGCAAGATCGCGCTGACCGGCTCGGTCGCCGACATGCGGACCGATCCGCACTTCCAGGGCCGCATCGAGGGCGACGCGGCCGACCTCGCGAAGCTGCTGGACAAGGTGGCGCAGACCGGACCGCTGCCGCCCGCGCTCGCCGGCAAGCTCGACCTCGCCGGTGGCGTGAAGGCGTCGGCCAAGTCCGTGGCGATCGACGAGCTCGACATCCGGCTCGGCGAGACGCGCGCGCATGGCGGGATCAACGTCGCGCTGGGCGATCGCCCGCGCGCCGACGTGGCGCTGACCGTCAACCGCGTTGTCGTCAACTCATGGATCGGCGCGGCCGCGGGCGCCCCGGCCAGGAACGGTGCGCCCGCCGCACCGGACAAGCCCAAAGCGCCGGCACCGGCCGGTGCCGCGAGCTCGGCCGGCTTCGCGCTGCCCGCGGGCATCGACGGCTCGCTCGAGCTGACCGTTCAGGCGGTCGAGGCGGCGGGCGGCACGATCCGCGACGCCAAGCTGGCCGCCTCACTCAATCGCAGCCAGGTGACGGTGCGCCAGGCGACCGCGCGCCTGCCGGGCGGCGGCTCGGCCTCGCTGGCCGGTCTGGTGGACACGAAGGGCGGCCAGCCGGCGTTCGACGGCGCGCTCGACGTGCAGGCCGACAATCTGCGCGGCGTGTTCGACTGGCTGAAGCTCGACGCCTCGTCCGTGCCGCCCGACCGTCTGCGCAAGTTCTCGCTGGCGGCAAAGTTGAAGGCATCGCCCGCCGAGCTGCGCATCCTCGACGTCGAGATGCGGCTCGACGCCTCGCGCCTCAAGGGCGGCGCGGTGGTGGCGCTGCGCCAGCGCGTGGGGCTCGGCATCACGCTCGACCTCGACCACATCAATCTCGACGCCTATCTGCCGGTCGCGGCCAAGCCGCGCCCCGCGCCGAAGGGCGCCGCGTCCGCGAGTAGCGGGAAGGACACGACCAAGTCCACGACCGCGCCGGCCTCGCCGCTCGCCGTGCTGGAGACGTTCGACGCCAACATGCGCGCCAAGATCGGCGTGCTGACCTATCGCGCGACGCCGATCCGCAACATCGCGTTCGACGGCACGCTGCAGAGCGGCAAACTGACCGTCCGCAATGCGGCGATCGGCGACGTCGCCGGATCGAGCGCCAAGGTGGCGGGCGCGCTCTCGAACCTGACCGGCTTCCCGGTGTTCAAGGGCACGTTCGAGGCGGCGGCGAAGGATGCACCGGCGCTGGCGCGGCTCGCGGGGCTCGATGCCGGCGCCGTGCCGCGCGGACTCGGCAAGGTCGCGCTCAGCGGGCGCGCCGACGGCAACGCCGAGAAGCTGACCGTCGATACGCGCCTTGTCGTGGCGGGCGGCACGGCCGCACTCGTTGGCACGCTCGACGCGCTCGAGACCGCACCGAAGTTCGACGTGACCCTGACGGCGAAGCATCCCGATGCCGCGGCGCTCGGCCGCGCGATCGGCGTCGACCTCGCCGCGGCCGGACGCGGGCCGCTCGACCTGTCGACCAAGCTCAAGGGCGATCTGGCGTCGGTCGCGCTCGACGGCAAGCTCGCCCTCGCCGGCGCAACGGCCGATATCGGCGGCACGATCGCCCAGCCGATGACCGCGCCGAAGCTCGACCTGGCGGCGCGGCTTGCCCACCCGTCACTCGCCGGGCTCGCCGCCGCGCTGGGCGCATCGTATCGCCCGACGGATGCCAAGCTCGGTCCGGTCAGCGTCGCGGCCAAGATCACCGGCGGCAGCGACAAGATCGACATCTCCGCCATCGACGCCCGCGCCGGCAAGGCGCAAATCACCGGCAACGCCGTGCTGACCACGACCGGCGCGCGGCCCAGGCTCGACGCGAAGCTCACGGGCGGCGAGATCGCGATCGACCCGTTCCTGCCCGCGCCGCCGCCGCGCCGCGCCGAGGCCGCGCCCGACCCCGCGCTGCCGGTCGTCCCCGCCGGCTACCAGATCGCGCAGGCGCAGGCGGAGCGCTGGTCGCGCGCACCGCTCGACCTTGCCGCGCTCGGCGCGGTCGACGCCGACGTGACGTTCGACGCCAAGGCGCTGTCGTGGAAGAACGTGCGCGTCGACAACCCGCACGCGGCGGCGACGCTCGCCGACAAGGTGCTGACGCTCACCAAGCTGACGGGCAAGAGCTTCGACGGCAAGTTCGACATGACCGGGAGCCTGAACGCCCAGGCGACGCCGACGCTCACGGCCACGGTCAACGTCGCCAAGGCGAACGTCGCGCGCGCGCTGTTCGAGGCGGCGAGCCTCGACCTCGCCGCCGGCGTTCTCGATTTCGACGCCAACCTGAAGGGCCAGGGCACCAGCGAGTACGCGCTGGTCTCGTCGCTCGCCGGCAACGGCAAGCTCGCCGTGCGCGACGGCACCATCAAGGGGTTCGACCTGGAGGCGGTGAACCAGCGCCTCGCCAATATCGACAAGCCGCTCGACCTGATCACGCTGTTCGCCAGCGCGCTGAAGGGCGGTGCGACGAAGTTCACCTCGCTCGACGGCACGTTCCGGATGACCAACGGGGTGATGCGCACCGACGATCTGAAGCTGACCGCACCGTCGGGCACCGGCAATGCGGCCGGGACGGTCGATCTGCCGCGCTGGCAGACCGACATGACGGCGCGCCTGAAGGTCGCCGCCAACCCGAACGCGCCGCCGATCGGCGTGCGCGTGCACGGCCCGCTCGACGCACCGACGCAGACCGTTTTGGCCAATGACCTGCAGAACTACCTGATCCAGAAGAACGCCGGGAAGCTGCTCGAGCGGTTCATCCCGGGCGCGAAGCAGCCGTCCCAGCCGCAGACCCAGCAACAGCCGCAGGCCCCCACACAGCAGCAGGCCCCCGCGCAGCAGCAGAAGAAGCCGTCCCCGCAGGACCTGCTGCGTGGCCTCCTGCAGGGGCTGAAGAAGTAGGTCTCAGACCGTCGCGGGGTCGGCGGCGACGATGCGGCCGTCGGTCCTGGTCGCGCGCAGAAGCTGCTTGAACGTCTTGCCGACCTGCGGCCCCTCAGGCAGCGCCCGGCCCGACAGCACAAGCTCGACGCGCCGCCCGTCTACCCGCAGCACCGAATCCTCGAGAATGTCGGTCGCACCGCCCGACACGGCATAGGCGAGGCGCAGCGCGTTGCCGACGGCGACGGCCCGCGCCTTGTCGTCGTCGCCAAGCAGCGACGCCGCCGGGTCGAGCAGCGATGCGCGACCGAGCTTGCCGCCGAGCCGGACGAACAGGATGAGGGCAAGCGTCACCCGTTCGTGGTGGTCGATCGCGAGGAACGGGTGGTGCAGCATGCGGCGGAAGACGAGCTGCGCCCGATAGTCCGGATGCTCGCGCCAGCCAATGTCGGCGAGCAGGCAGGATGCGTGCCGCAGCCGCCCGTCGGCCACGGTCTCGGTCGCGAAGAGCGGACGGGTCCATGGCTCCAGCCGGGCGCCGAGCGCCGGATCGCGTGCCTCGCGCGCGGCCAGCGCCTCGCACGCCGCGATCAGCGGGTCGCGCGCGCGCTCCTTCGCATCGAGCCGGCTGAACAGGAACCCCTCACGCAGCCCGGCAGCGGAAAATACGACGCGGCTCGGGCGGATGCGCGCGACCAGCTCGCCCAGCACCGCCGCGCCGAGGGGCAGCAAAGGGAGGCGTCGCTCCGCGATGCCGCCGATCCGCGCCAGCGATTGCGGCCCGAGCCCGCGCACGAGGGTGGCGAGGCTGGACGCGTCCTTCCGGCCGATGGCGTAGCCGTGGACCATGTGGATGGGATAGGCGGTCTGGTCCATGTTGACCTGGGCGAGCGCCCGCCACGATCCGCCGACAGCGTAGAAATCGCGGTCGCGCCCGACATCGACCCAGTCGAGCCGCTTGAGCCGGTCGACGATCTCCTGCCCCGCCGCCGCCATGTCGCCACGGCTCGCCTCGGCAAGCCGGAGGGGACCCAGCGGCAGGGACACGCGGCGGCCGGTCTTCCCGTCGGACACCTCGGTCAACTCCAGGCTGCCGCCGCCGAGATCGCCGACCAGCCCGTCCGCGTCGGGCATGCCGGAGATCACGCCTTCGGCGGCCAGGACGGCCTCCTCCTCCCCGGAAAGCACCACGATCTCGGCCGGGAAGCGCGAACGGATACGCGCGACCAATTCCGGCCCGTTGGCCGCATCGCGCACGGCCGAGGTCGCCAGCACCGTGACGCGCGGCGCGCCGAACGAAGCAGCGAGCCGCACGAACCGGCCGAGACAGTCCATCAGCGGCGCGACCTGCGCCTCGTCCAGCCGGCCCGAGGCGCCGACCCCGCGGCCGAGCTCGGAGAATACGCGCTCGTTGACCAGCGCCACCGGCACGCGTGCGGCCCGCTCGAACACCACGAGACGCACCGTGTTCGAGCCGAGATCGATGACGGCGAACGGCGTGTCCGAACCCTTCGCGGTCGCCATTGGCTGAGCCCCTGCCTTCACACCTGGCGCTATGTTGTACGCGAATCGGCGCCGGACAACATCATCGCGTGTGGCGTGGGCGTGATCGGGTTTCTATCTTTGCTCGAGGAAGAAGTCGTGGGCGGAAAACCCCTCGGGCGGGGACGCCATCCGCTCGTAAACGCCGTCGGGCCCAAGGCGCCAGGATTGACGCACGTCGCGCAGATTTGCCGGCAGGATCTGTTCCAGGATTTGCCCGCGCGCGGCCGGGTCCTCGACCGGCACCAGCACCTCGATCCGGCGGTCGAAATTGCGCGGCATCCAGTCGGCCGAGGAGATGAACACCTGCGCCGCGTCCGAGGGAAGCCCGCCGCCCCCGCCGAAGCATACGATGCGCGCATGCTCGAGGAACCGCCCGACGATCGACTTCACCCGGATCCGCTCGGAAAGGCCCGGCACGCCGGGGCGCAGACAGCAGATTCCGCGTACCACCAGGTCGATCTCCACACCCGCCTGCGACGCGTCGTACAGCACGTCGATCATCTCGGGATCGACCAGCGAATTGAGCTTGGCCCAGATCGCGGCCGGCCGGCCGGCGCGCGCATGCTCCACCTCCGCCGCGACGCGTGCCATCAGTGCGCCGCGCAGCCCGATCGGCGAGGCCGCGAGCCTGGTCAGATGCTCCGGCGTCGCATAGCCGGTCATGTAGTTGAACAGGTGCGCCGCGTCGCGCCCCAGCTCGGGCCGGCAGGTGAACAGCGACAGGTCGGTATAGATGCGCGCCGTGATCGGATGGTAGTTGCCGGTGCCGAAATGCACGTAGCTGCGCAAATCCGCCCCTTCGCGCCGGACGACCAGCGACACCTTGGCGTGCGTCTTGAGCTCGGCGAAGCCGTAGATCACGTGGACGCCCGAGTTCTCGAGGTCGTGCGCCCAGCGCAGGTTGCGCTCCTCGTCGAACCGCGCTTTGATCTCGACCAGCGCCGTTACCGACTTGCCGGCGCCGGCCGCCTCGCACAGCGCCGCGACGATCGGCGAGTTGTCGGAGGTGCGATACAGGGTCTGCTTGATCGCCACGACCGCCGGGTCACGCGCCGCCTGCTGCAGGAACTGCACGACGATGTCGAAGCTTTCGTAGGGGTGGTGGACCAGAACGTCGGCCTTGCGGATGGCCGCGAAGCAGTTGCCCCCGGCGGCGCGCACGGCGCGCGATTCCAGCGGGTCGAACTTCGGGAATTGCAGGTCGAGCCGTTCGGGCACGATCACCTGGCTGGTGTCGGCGAGCCCGATCATCCCGTCGATCTCCAGCAGATCGTCGGGCCGCGCCTCGAGCTTCTGGGCGACGAAGCTGCGCAGCTCGGCGGGCATCGCCGTGTCGATGGTCAGCCGGATCACGCTTCCCCGCCGCCGGCGCTGCATGGCGTTGAGGAACATGTGGACCAGGTCCTCCGCCTCTTCCTCGATGTCGATGTCGGAATCGCGCAGCACGCGGAAATACCCGACGGCGGTGACGTCGAAGCCGGGGAACAGCCGCCCCAGATGGATGTGGATGACCTGCTCGCGGCGCACGAAGCGGATACCCGGACCCGGCATGCGGATGAAGCGCGGCACGTGCTGGGGCAGCGGCACCAGCCCGGTCAGCATCGCGCCGTCCGCCCGCCGGTGCAGCCGGAGCGCCATCGAGTAGCCGAGATTGGGAATGAAGGGGAAGGGGTGCAGCGGGTCGATGGCGATCGGCGTCAGCACCGGAAATATCTGCTCGTCGAAGAACCGCGCTGCCCAGTCGCGATCCTCGTCGGTCAGGTCGTCGAGCTCGAGAACGAATATCCCCTCGTCACGCAGGAGCTCGTGCAGCTCGGACCAGCAATGCTGCTGGTCGGCCATCAGGGCCTGGGACCTTGCCAGCACCGCCTCGATCTGCTGCGAGGGAGTCATGCCGTCGGGGCTCGGCGTCTCGATGCCGATGCGCCGCTGGCCTTTGAGGCCGGCGACCCGCACCATGAAGAACTCGTTGATGTTGGCGGCGGAGATCGACAGGAAGCGCACCCGCTCGAGCAGCGGGTGGCGCGGGTTCATCGCCTCCTCGAGCACGCGCTCGTTGAAGGCGAGCCACGACAGCTCGCGATTGATGAACCGGCCGGGCGCGCCCGGCTCGATCCGGACCAACTCGGCGGGGCGCGGGCGAACCTCGATGTCGGCGTCCCCGCGTTCAGCCCGTCGTGTCTTTCCGGCCACGCTCACGTCCATGCCGTTGCTCGTGTGGTGGATTTGAAGTTCGCGACGTTGCTTGTGGCAGATGCCGAAGCGAACTTCAAATCCGTAACCACACTAGATTCAGTGGTTTTCCTAGTGTCCTGATCGAATCCGAAGTTCGTTCGATGTCGACCCGAGCAACGACGAACTTCGGATTCGGGACACCAGGCGCCATTCCGGCTCCTTCATGCGGTCGCGATGTTACGCAACGATGACAGCCAGAGGGTTAATGGCGGCAAGGTACTCTGGCCCTCCGCCGCCCGCAATGGACAGAACGGGAACGGATCACGCCTCGGGCGCGTCGGACGACCGCACCAGCAGCGCCGGAAGCAGGAGCAGTGCCGTCAGCAGCGCATAGCCGAGGCAGAGCGTCAGCAATATGCCCATCGAGGCGGTACCCCGGTGGGGCGAGATTGCCAGCGAGGAGACGGCGGCCAGGGTGGTGAGCGCCGAGAACACCACCGCCCGCGCGGTCGGCGATAGCAGCGGATGGTCGCGCCCCGCGCGCCAGTTCATCACGAAATAGATGTTGAACGCTGCGCCGATGCCGAGCAGCAGCGGCAGGGCGATGACGTTGGCATAGTTGATCGGCAGGCCGATCGCGACTGTCGTGCCGAGCGTCAGGACGGCCGAGAACAGCAGCGGTCCGACGACCAGCGCCACGTCGCGTACGCGCCGCAGCACCAGGTACAGCGCGAGGCACACCCCTGCGAACGCGTAGAGGAACGCCTGCTGGAACGCCTGCCACACGACCTGGCCCGCCTCGTACACGAAATACGCGTTGCCGACCGCGTTCGGCGCCACGCGGCGCACCGCCTGGATGAACGCGATGGTCTGGGCGTTGGTAGCGGTCTTGCCGCGGGGATAGATCTCGATGCGCCAGCGCCCGTCCGCGGTGCGCCAGTCGTCCGCGATCGACGGCGGGACCGTCTTCAGCGTGACCGGCTTGGGATCGAGCATGCGCGCGATGGTCTCGAGCTGCGGCGCAAGACCTTGCATCAGCCCCGGCCGGATGCGGTCGAGGCTGGCGGGTCCCGCCGCGACCACCTTGTCGAGCGCATCGGCCAGCGCCGCGGCATGGGGCTTCGCCTTCGGCTGGCGGGCGGCGATGTCGCGCAGCCTGGTCACGGTCTCGCGGATCGCAGCGAGGGTCGCCTTGGCATCGGGCGGCGCGCCCCCGGCCGGAATCTGTAGCGACGGCAGAAGGAACTGCGCCGCATCGGCGATGATGGCGCGCTTCTCCTTCTGCTTGTCCGGCACGAAGCTGGCCAATGTCATGACATGGTCGATTTCGGGCAGCTTGGCGAGCTTCGCCGCCATCTCCCGCGCCTCATCCGGGGGCGCGACAAGCTCCATCGTGTCGCGCGAGATGACGCCGTTGCGCTTCAGCCGATCGAGTGTCTGCACCGACGGCGCATCCGGGTCCTTCAGATGGAGCGGGTCGAAGTCGAACCGCAGCGAGGGCAGCGCGGCCGCCGCCGCGATCAGCAGCAGCGCCGCGGCGGCGAGGACGACACGGCGATGCGTCGAGACGGCCCGGTCGAGCACGCCCGAAATGTGCAGCGCCTGGCCGGCGCGGCCGGCGGGCAGCGCGGCGAACACGCGCAGCGCGGCAGGCAGCACGGTGAGATTGAGCAGCAGCGCGATGACCATGCTGGCGCCTGCGATGATGCCGAGCTCGGACACGCCGCGATAGGCCGTCGGGGTGAACGCGATAAAGCCGATCGCACTGGTCGCCGCGGCGAGCAGCAGTCCGCCGCCCACGCCCGCGCCGGTGCGCAGCGCCGCCGCGGCCGCGTCGCCACCCTGCCCCTCCTCGGCGCGCAGCCGCACGCAGAACTGGATCGAGAAATCGACGGCGATCCCGACGAACAGCACCACGAACGCCACCGACACGACGTTGAGGTCGCCCACGGTGGCCGCCGCGAAGGCGCCGGTCCACACCAGCCCGACGCAGAGGACGAGCAGCGCGGTCAGGACGGAGCGCAACCGACCCATGGCAAGCAGAAGCAGCCCCAGCACCAGCACGACCGAGGCGGCGGTCGCCTCGCCGATGCCGTTGGTCACGCTGGCGAATTCCTCGTCGTCCAGCGCGACGCTGCCGGTCAGGCTTACCGTCAGCCCGTGCGCCGGGGTAAGGCCGAGCCGCTCCGCGGTCGCGCGCACCGTGTCTTCGGCCTTGCCTCCCACCTCGAGCGTCGCGTAGTCGAGCTGCGGTCTCACCACGATGAGCTGGGTCAGGTCCTGCGCCGTCGCCTCGCGACCGCTGAACAGCGACGCCCAGTCGATATAGCGCGTTTCGCCGGCGAGCCCGGCCCGGATCGAGGCGGTCACCGCCTCCAGCGGCGCATCGAGCGCCGACCAGGCGACATCGCCGCCGGCCACGCCCTGCAGGCTGAGATTCAGCGCCTCGAACAAGCCGTGAAGCGTGGGGTCGGCGGCCAGGGTGCCGATCAGCGGCTGGGCGGCGATCAGCCGGTCCGCGACCTGGCGCAGCTCCGGAAGGTCGAGATAGAGCAGCGCTTCGCGCTGCAGGAAGGGGTCGAGTGCCGGGGCGTAGACGTAGGGAAACAGGTCCTTCTGCGCGCCGAGCGCGGCGGCGAGCTTGCCCGCCGCCTCCTGCACGATCGACGGCGTCGCCCCCTCAACCGCCACGAGCAGCAGGTTGGTGTGCTGCGGAAAATCGGCGTTGAGCCGCGCCTCGGCCTGGCGCCAGGACAGGCCGGGATCGAGCAGCCGCTCGGACCGGGCGTCGATCCCGAGATGGGTGGCGGCGAACCAGCCCAGCCCCACCGTCAGCACGGCCATGACGGCGAGCAGCCCATGGGCGTGGCGCCACGAGACCCGCACCAGCCCTTCGGCAAGATGGCCGAGCCACGCCGCCGGGTCCTTCGTGGGGGGAGTGGATCTGGCCACGTTCAGCGGCCCCGGCTCGGGCTCGATCTCTCGTTCATGCGTGCAGGATTGCTCACGGGCGGGCGGGGGATTACGACTCGATGCCTATGTAGTGCGCAACGGTGCGGCCTGCAGCGCCGCACGTTGCGCAATTTAGCGCACGCCGATTGGGGGAGAAGATGGTCTATCGCTCCGAGAAGCGCAATATCCGGATGGCGCTGGCGGGCGACGCCATGCCGGCGCGCCGGCTCGACGCGTTCGACGAGCCCGACTATCTGGCGCTGGTCGAGCTGATCCGCGGCGCCGATCTGGGCTTCGCCAACCTCGAAACCACCGTGCGCGAGACGCATGAAGGCACGCCCAACCTGACCCAGGGCACGCCGATGTCGACCCCGCCGGCGCTGCTCGCCGATCTGCGCTGGATGGGAATCGACCTCGTCTCGACCGCCAACAACCACGCCACCGATTACGGGCCGGACGGGCTGGTGGCGATGCTGGCCCATCTGCAGCGCGCGGGCCTGCCCGCCGCCGGGGCGGGCGCGAACCTGGCCGAGGCGCGCCGGCCGGCCTATCTCGACACTGCCGCGGGCCGCGTGGCGCTGATCGCCGCCACCTCGTTCTTTCCGGCCTGGACGCGCGCCGCCCACCAGCGGCCCGACGCGCTGGGCCGGCCGGGCATCAGCGCCCTCGCCTTCTCGACCACCTGCACGGTCGACGACGCGTCGTTCGCAGCACTGGCGAAGATGAACGAGTTGCTCGGCTTCGCACGCGAGCGCGAGCGCCACCGCGCCATGTTCTTCAGCGCCGCCGAGGCGCCGTCGGACAGCGCCGACGAGATCACCTTCCTCGGCAATCGCTTCCGTCGCGGCACGGAATTCAAGGTCGAGACCCGGGCGAACCCGTCGGACGCGGCCGAGATACTGCGCTGGGTCGGCGAGGCGCGGCGCCAGGCCGACTGGGTGCTGCTGTCGTGCCACAACCACGAGTTCGGCCCGGCCGGCCGCCTGACCGCCGCCACCAGCGTGGGGATGGAGGAGCCGGCGGGCTTCGCCGCCGCCTTCGCCCGCCAGGCCATCGAGGCGGGCTGCGACGTGGTGGCGATGCACGGCCCCCACCTCACGCTCGGCATCGAGCGGCACCAGGGCAAGCCGATCCTCTACTCGCTCGGCAATTTCGTGTTCCAGAACGACAACGTTCCGGTCTTCCCGGCCGAATCCTACACGCGGTTCGGGCTCGACCACCTGGCGACGCCGACCGACTTCCTCGATGCGCGCACAGGCAACGAGACGCGCGGCTTCCCGGCATCGGCGGAGTACTGGCACGGGCTCCTGGCGGAATGCGAATTCGCCGACGGCGCGCTCGCCGCCCTGCGCCTCCACCCGCTCGACCTCGGACACGGTCGACCGCGCGCGAGCCGCGGCCGGCCGATGCTGGCGCGCGGCCCGGTCGCCGCGGCGATCCTCGAGCGTGTCGCGCGCCTGTCGCGCCGCTACGGCACCGACATCGCCATCGAGGGCGAGACCGGCGTGGTGCGGATTTAGAAAGATTGTCACCCCGGCCAAGCCGCGAAGCGGCGCGAGCCGGGGCCCATGGGTCCGGTACCGTGCTGTTGCTAGATTAGGTCCCGGGTCTGCGACGCACCAATTCATGCTGCGCCGCGCCCGGGATGACAGCCTCTGGGTAGGGT
This sequence comes from uncultured Alphaproteobacteria bacterium, assembly GCA_963817535.1. Lineage (GTDB taxonomy): Bacteria > Pseudomonadota > Alphaproteobacteria > MPNO01 > DASWLB01 > CAWGHZ01. The sequence continues at coordinate 80,557 of CAWFOW010000010.1, read as the reverse complement.
CGGCCTAGAACTTCTCGACCCAGGGGCGCAGCTCGATCTCCCACGCCCAGGTGGAGCGGTGCTGGCGGTGAAGGCCGAGATACGCCTTGGCGATCTCGTCGGGGTGCAGCCAAGCGTCGGGGCCGCGATCGGGCGCGCCGGGGCGGTTGGACCCGTCCTTCGAGATGCCGCCGTCGATCACGACGTGGCCGACATGGACGTTCTGCGGGTGCAGCTCGCGCGCGAGCGCCTGGGCGAGGCCGCGCAGCCCGAACTTGCCCATCGCGAACACCGACGAGTTGGCATAGCCCTTCACGCTGGCCGAGGCGCCGGTGAACAGGATCGTGCCGGATCCCTTCTTCAACATGCGCGTCGCCGCCTCGCGCGCGACCAGGAACCCGCCGAATGCGGTGACGCGCACCGCCGTCTCCACCGCCTCGGGATCGCACTCGACGATCGGCCCGCGCACCCGGCCGGACGAGTTGTAGACGACGACGTCCGGCGCGCCGAGATCGGCCTCCACCGACGCGAACAGCTTCGCGACGTCGGCCGCCTGGGTCGCGTCGCAAGGATAGGTCTTCGCGCCCGTCTCCTTCGCCAGATCGCCGATCTTGTCGACATTGCGCGCGGCCAGCGCGACGGACATCCCCTCCTTCGCGAACAGCCGCGCCAGCGAGGCGCTGAGGTTGGGCCCGACGCCCACGATCAACGCGACTTCCTTGCCTGCCATTGCCGTCTCCCCTGGTTCGCTCAGCCGCCGTACAGGCCCTCGAAGGTCGGGCCGTAGCGCGCGACAATCGCAGCGCGGCGCGGCTTGAGCGTCGGTGTCATCATGCCATTGTCGATGGTAAACCCGTCGGCGGTCAGCGCAAAGCGCCGCACCCGCTCGATGGGCGAGAGAGACCGGTTGACCCGCTCGACCGCGGCGGCGATGGCCTCGCGGAAGGCCGCATCCTCGATCACCGTCGCGAGCGTGCCCTTGCCGCCGCGCGCGCGCGCCCATTCGGCGGCCAAAGCGGCGTCGGGCGCGATCAGCGCCACGACATGCGGGCGCTTGTCGCCATAGACCACGGCCTGCGCAATCTCCGGCTCGAGGGTCAGCAACCCCTCGACGCGCTGCGGCGCCACGTTGTCGCCGCCCGACAGCACGATGATGTCCTTCTTGCGGTCGGTGATGCGCAGCGCCCCGCTTGCATCGATCATGCCCACATCGCCGGTGTGCAGCCAGCCATCGACGATTGCCTGTGCCGTGGCCGCCGCGTCGTTCCAGTAGCCCTGCATGACCAGCTCGCCGCGCACCAGGATCTCGCCGTCGGGCGCGATGCGCACCTCGACGCCTTCGAGCGGCGGGCCGACCGTATCCATCCGGTTCGCGCCGGGGCGGTTGACGCTGATCACCGGCGCGGACTCGGTCTGGCCGTACCCCTGCAGGATGCGCAGTCCGAGCGCGGTGAAGAACACGCCGACATCGGGGTTGAGCGGCGCACCGCCCGAGACCAGCGCCTTGAGACGGCCGCCGAATCCGGCGCGTACCTTGCGCCGGACCAGCGCCTCGCAGAACAGGTCGATGAAGCGCGCGCCGGGCGACAGGCCACCCGCATCGTAGTGCATCGTGCCGAGCTTCACGGCAAGTTCGAACAGCCGCGCGCTGAGCCCGCCCTTGCGCGCGACGCCGCGCCGGATGCGGTCGCGCATCACCTCATAAAGGCGGGGCACGGCGGTCATGATGGTCGGGCGAACGGCGAGCATGTCGGCGGTCAGCGACTCGGTGTCGGTGTAGAAGATCTCCGCCCCGATCAGGATGGGAAAGTAGAGCCCGGCCGTATGCTCGTAGGAGTGCGACAGCGGCAGGAAGCAGAGGAACCGCTCGCGCCCCCACAGGATGCTTTTGAGCGCATCGTACGCGCCGTCGCAGTTCGCGAGCATGGCCCCGTGGCTGAGCATCACCCCCTTGGGCTGTCCGCCCGTGCCGGAGGTGTAGATCACGCAGGCCGTGTCGGTCCGGCACGCGGCCGCCGCCATCGCCTGCCCGTCTGCCGACCCGGCGGGATGGGCCGCGATCAGCGCATCCCAGCGATGCATCGCCACGTGCTGCGGCAGGACGAGCGATTCGGCGTCGTCGATCGTCACGACGAAGCCGGTCTCGGTCGATTCTGCCAAGGCCGGTGCGAGGCGGCGGGCGAGCGCCGCGGTCGACACGATCACGCCCTTCGCCCCGCTATGGCCGAGCAGGTGGCGATGGTCTTCGGGCCCGTGGGTGGTGTAACCCGGGACGGTGATCGCGCCCGCGGTCATGATCGCGAGATCGGCGATCGGCCATTCCGGCCGGTTCTCCGAGACCAGCGCGACGCGGTCGCCGGGCGCGATGCCGAGCGCACGGAGCGCACTGGCGAGCGCGGCCACCTGCGCGGCGGCGTCGCGCCAGCTCGTCGCGCGGAATTCGCCCGCGCGCCTGCCCCACAGGAACGGCGCGTCGCCTTCCGACGCCGCCCGGGCGAAGAACAGGGCGGGAAGGCTCGGCCAGGTCTCGTTCGGCATGGTCCCGTTCGTCGTCGCCGTCAGCGTTGGCGCGCGGCGTGTGGTTTCTTATATCCTCGGGAGGAACGAGGAGTCACCCATGGCCAAGTCCGCGTCGAAGAGAAACGATCTCGGCCCGCTGCCCGAGTGGAACCTGGCGGACCTGTATCCCGCCCCGACCAGCCCCGCCATCGAGGCCGACCTCGACCGTACCGCCAGGGATGTCTCATCGTTCCGCGAAACCTATCGCACCAAGGTGGCCGCGCTGGACGGGGCGGCGCTGGCCGCCGCCATCGCCCGGTTCGAGACGATCGACGAAACCCTTTCCCGGCTTTCGAGCTATGCCGGGCTTCTGCATTCGGGCGACGTGTCGAGCGCCGATATCGGCCGATTCTACCAGACCGTGTACGAGCGGGTGAATGCGATCTCGTCCGAGCTGATCTTCTTCACCCTCGAGATCAACAAGATCGAGGACGACGCGCTGGCGAAGCTCCTCGCCGATCCCGCCCTTGCCCGCTTCGCCCCCTGGCTGCGCGACACGCGCGCCTGGCGCCCGCACGAGCTGGACGAGCAGCTGGAGAAGCTGCTGCATGAGAAGTTCGTATCCGGCCGCGGCGCCTGGATCCGGCTGTTCGACGAGACCGAGGCGGCGCTGCGCTTCACGGTGGACGGCAAGGAGCTGACGGTCGCCGAGACGCTGCATCTGATGTCGGAGCCCGATGCGAAGAAGCGCCGCGCCGCCGCAAAAGCGCTGGGCAAGGTGTTCGGCCAGAATTTGCGCCTGTTCGCGCACATCACCAACACGCTGGCCAAGGACAAGGAGATCGACGACCGCTGGCGCAACTATCCGCGCCCGCAATCCGCCCGCAATCTGGGCAACCTGGTCGAGGACGAGGTGGTCGACGCGCTGGTCGCCGCCGTGCGCGACGCCTATCCGCGCATCTCGCACCGCTACTACAAGATGAAGGCGCGCTGGTTCGGGCGCGACGCGCTCGATCACTGGGACCGCAACGCACCATTGCCCGAGGGCGAGAACCGCATCGTGCCGTGGGACCGCGCGCGCGAGATCGTATTGGGCGCCTATGCCGGCTTCGCGCCCGAGATGGCCGAGATCGGCAGGCGCTTCTTCGACAATGCCTGGATCGACGCGCCGGCGCGCCCCGGCAAGGCGTCGGGCGCCTTCGCCCACCCGACCGTGCCGTCGGCGCACCCGTACCTGCTGCTCAACTATCAGGGGCGCGTGCGCGACGTGATGACGCTCGCCCACGAGCTGGGGCACGGGGTGCACCAGGTGCTGGCGGCGCCGCGCGGCCAGCTCATGTCGCAGACGCCGCTGACCTTGGCCGAGACCGCGTCGGTGTTCGGCGAGATGCTGACGTTCCGCGCGCTGCTGGCCGCCGAGAAGAGCCCGGTGCAGCGCAAGGTGATGCTCGCGTCCAAGGTCGAGGACATGATCAACACGGTGATCCGCCAGATCGCCTTCTACAATTTCGAATCCCGCGTGCACGAGAAGCGGCGCACGGGCGAGATGACCGCGGACGAGATCTGCGACATCTGGATGGGCGTGCAGGGCGAAAGCCTGGGCCCGGCGATCCGGTTCGAGGAGGAGTACCGGACCTACTGGACGTACATTCCGCACTTCATCCATTCGCCGTTCTACGTCTACGCCTACGCGTTCGGCGACTGTCTGGTGAACTCGCTCTATTCGCTTTATGCCGAGGCGCACGAAGGGTTCGCTCAGAAATATCTCGACATGCTGCGCGCCGGCGGGACCAAGCGTCACAAGGAGCTGCTGGCGCCGTTCGGGCTCGACGCGTCCGATCCCGCCTTCTGGTCGCGCGGGCTCGGCGTGATCGAGGGGCTGATCGACGAGCTGGAGCGGCTCGCCTAGTGGCCGACCGCACCCCGCGCGCGCCCCGCAACGACGACGACGCGAACCGGCTGACCGGTCGCATCGGGCGCTATGCCCGCGTCGGCACCGCCGTGGGCGGGCTTGCCGCGCGCCTTGCCGGCGAGCGCTATCTCGGCCGGACCGCCGATCGGCAGCGCAACGCCGAGGATTTGCGCGCGGCGCTGGGCGGGCTCAAGGGGCCGCTGATGAAGGTGGCGCAGATCATGTCGACCGTGCCCGACATGCTGCCCGCCGAATATGTCGCGGAACTGAGCCAGCTTCAGTCGAACGCACCGGCGATGGGCTGGCTGTTCGTGCGCCGGCGCATGGCGACCGAGCTGGGACCGGACTGGGAATCGAAGTTCCAGAGCTTCACGCGCGAGGCCGCGGCGGCCGCCTCGCTCGGCCAGGTGCACAAGGCGGCCGGACGCGACGGGCGGACGCTCGCCTGCAAGCTGCAATACCCGAACATGGGGTCGGCGGTGGAGGCGGATTTGCGCCAGCTCCGCCTCGTGTTCGGACTCTATCGCCGCTACGACAAGGCGATCGACCCGTCGCAGATCCACGCCGAAATCTCCGACCGGCTGCGCGAGGAGCTCGATTACGAGCGCGAAGCCAAGCACATGATGCTGTACCGCGACATGCTGGCGAAGGAGAAGGGCGTGCACGTGCCGGAGCCCGTGCCCGAACTCTCCACCAGGCGGCTGCTGACCATGACGTGGCTGGAAGGCAAGCGCCTTCTCGAGATGAAGAACGCGCCGCAGGCGTTCCGCAACCGCGTCGCCCACAACATGTTCCGCGCCTGGTACGTGCCCTTCTACAATTACGGCGTGATCCACGGCGATCCGCACCTCGGCAACTACTCCGTCACCGGCGATGGCGCGGTCAATTTGATCGATTTCGGGTGCATCCGCGTGTTCCCGCCGGCCTTCGTGCAGGGGGTGATCGACCTCTACAACGCGCTCGACAAGGGCGACGCGGATCTCGCCGTCCATGCCTACGAGACGTGGGGCTTCAAGAACCTGTCGCGCGAGATGATCGAGATCCTCAACATGTGGGCGGCATTCCTGTATGCGCCGCTGCTGGAGAACCGGCGCCGGCCGATTCAGGACAAGGAAGGCATGTACGGCGCCGAGGTGGCCGGAAAGGTGCACCGCAAGCTGCACGAGCTGGGTGGGGTGACACCGCCGCGCGAGTTCGTGCTGATGGACCGCGCCGCGATCGGACTCGGCTCGGTGTTCATGCACCTCTCGGCCGAGATCAACTGGCACCGCCTGTTCCACGAGCTGACCCGCGGCTTCGAGACCGCCATGCTGGCGAAGCGCCAGGCGGCGGCGCTCAAGAAGGCCGGCGTTCCCGCCGCCCTCGAAAGCGGCAAGTCCCGGCGCTGAGAACGGAAGTGAACGGGAGCGAAGCTACGCCGCGTGCGACGCGGGCTCCGCGGTGAGCAGCGCGTAGAGGTCGCGGGCGTTCTTGGCGGTGCGCAGCTTTTCGCACACACCATTGTCGCGCAGCAGGCGCGACACGCGGGCCAGCGCCTTCAGGTGATCGGCGCCGGCGGTCTCGGGTGCGAGAAGAAGGAAAACGAGATCGACGTTCTGGTCGTCGATCGAGTCGAAATCGATCGGCGATTCGAGCCGGGCGAACAGCCCGTGGATCCGTTCGAGCGAGGGCAGCTTGCCATGCGGAATGGCGATGCCGCGCCCGACACCGGTGGTGCCCAGCCGCTCGCGCTCCAGCAGCACCTCGAAAATGGCGCGCTCGGGCAGGCCGCTTTCGGTCGCGGCCAGACGCGCCAGCTCCTGAAGCGCCTGCTTCTTGCTGGTTGCCCGGAGAACCGGAACGACGGCCCCTGGGCTCAACAACTCGGCGATCTGCATGGCAAACACCTCACCCCCGCACGGGACAGTACACGCCGGACACCTTTGCGAAGCCGCACCTGCGAAGCCGCACCTGCGAAGCCGCACCGAGCCGGCCCGGCCCCGCTTGCGGACGGCGCCTGCCGATGGGGCCGGGAAGCTAGTCGCCGCCCTGAGGCAAGTCAAGCGTGCCGGGGCCACTGTGCGGGCTATGGCGCCGCGCCTTCAAACGCGCGGCCAATTTCAAGATATCCTAGCACTTTCAATACATTACGCCGGAAGCCCAATCCCGGGCACACGGCGTACGGGACTTAATTGGGGTTCAGTCGCTGAGTTGCAAGGACTTGTCGCGCCGGCGCTGAACCGACGACGGAATCCGCATGGACTCGCGATACTTGGCGACCGTGCGCCGCGCGATATCCACACCTTTCTCGCGCAGGATCTCGACGATTCGGTCGTCGGACAGCACGTCGGCCGGGGTCTCGGCATCGATCAGGGCGCGAATGCGGAAGCGGATCGACTCGGCCGAGAACAGGTTCCCGGCCTCGCCAGGGCTCAGGCCGGAGTTGAAGAAGTAGCGCAGCTCGTACACGCCACGCGGCGTCGCGATGTACTTGTTGTTGGTGACGCGGCTGACCGTCGATTCATGCACCTGCACCACGCCCGCGACGTCGCGCAAGGTCAGCGGGCGGAGATGCTCGACGCCCTGGCTGAAGAACAAATCCTGCTGCTCGACGATATCGGTCGCGACCTTGAGGATGGTCTGCGCCCGCTGGTGCAGCGCCTTCACCAGCCAGCTCGCCGAATGGAAGCGGTCGACGATGTATTCCTTTTCGGCCGGATTGCGCGCCTGCTTCGACACGATGGCGTAGTAGCGCGTGTTGACCAGCACGCGCGGCAGCGTGTCGGCGTTCAGCTCCACGACCCAGCCGCCCCCCTGGCGCGGGCGCATGATCACGTCGGGCGTCACCGGCTGCGTCTCGACCGCGTCGAAGGCCGTCGCCGGCTTGGGGTTGAGCGTCTTGATCTCGGCGATCATCGCTGTCAGCCGCTCGGTCGACACGCCGCACAGCTTGATGAGCTGGGGGAAGTCGCGCCGCGCGAGCAGGTCGAGATGGGCGAGCAGAGTCTGCATCGGCGGATCGAGCCGATTTCGATCGCGGAGCTGCAGCGACAGGCATTCGGCGAGATCGCGCGCGAACACGCCGGGCGGATCGAACTGCTGGACACGGGCGAGCGTCGCCTCGACGCGCTCGACCGCGCAGTTGAGCACCGAGGCGACGGCGGCGAGATCGGACGACACGTAGCCCGCCTCGTCCAGCAGCTCGATCAGATGCAGCGCGATCACGCGGTCGACGGGATCGTCGAGGTCGACATTGACCTGACCGATCAGGTGGTCGCGCAGGCTGATCGCACCGGCCAGCGTGCGCTCCGCATCGCCCTCGCCGCCTTCGCTGCCGGTCCACTGGCCGGAGGCGCCCTCCATGCCGGAATCGAGCGCGCTGGCGCCGTCGCGCTCCCACTCGTTCTCGTAATCGGCATCGAGCCCCGCTTCGCCGCTGCCGGGCATCGCCTCGACCGTGGCGAGGTCGACGGTATCGGGCTCGGCCGGCTCGTCGTCGAATGTGGTGTCCCGGGTTTCGGCCACGCCGTCCGCGGCTTCGGCCGCGTTATCGGCGCCCTCTCCGGCGGGCTCGGAATCCTCGCGCTCGAGGAGCGGGTTCTGCTCCAGCTCGGCCTCGACGTAGTCGGTGAGCTCGAGGTTGGACATTTGCAGCAGCTTGATCGCCTGCTGCAACTGCGGCGTCATCACCAGCGTCTGCTGCTGGCGCAGATCCAACCTTGGCGACAGAGCCATTATTTCGTTTTCCTACAGGGGATTAGGTACGCTAGAGACTGAACCTTTCCCCAAGGTAAACACGCCTGACGTCCTCATGCGCCACGATCTCCGCCGGGGCGCCTTCCATCAGCACCAGCCCGTCGTGCAGGATGTACGCGCGGTCGACGATTTCCAAGGTCTCGCGCACGTTGTGGTCGGTTATCAGGACGCCGATGCCGCGATCCTTAAGATGCGACACGAGCTGGCGGATCTCGTTGACGGCGATGGGATCGATGCCGGCCAACGGCTCGTCGAGCAGCATGAAGGCCGGCTGGGCCGCCAGCGCCCGGGCGATTTCGACGCGCCGGCGCTCGCCGCCCGACAGCGCGACCGCAGGCGTGCGGCGCAGATGGGTGATCGAGAACTCGGCCAGCAGCTCCTCGAGCAGCGCCTCGCGCCGGTCGGGAAGCGCATGCGTGACCTCCAGCACGGCGCGGATATTGTTCTCGACGCTGAGGCCGCGAAAGATCGACGCCTCCTGCGGCAGGTAGCCGATGCCCATGCGCGCGCGCCGGTACATCGGCAGCTCGGTGATGTCGTGCCCGTCGATGGTGATCAGCCCCTGGTCGGCCGCGATCAGCCCGGTGATCAGATAGAAGCAGGTGGTCTTGCCGGCGCCGTTGGGGCCAAGAAGCCCCACCGCTTCGCCGCGGCGGACCGACAGGCTGACGTCGCGCAGGACCGGGCGCTTCTTGAACCGCTTGCCGAGATTTCGCGCCACCAGCCCCTCGTTGCTGGCGACCAGCCGCGGGCCCCTGGCGCGGTCGCCGGCGGTGGAGGTGGTTCCGTCGGCGCTCACGGCTGGGTCTTCCCGCCGGTCGCCGGCGCCCCGTTCTTTTTCTCGCCGGGCACCAGAATGCCGTGTACCGGCGTACCCGGCGCACTCAGCAAGCGGCTCTTCCCGGTATTCAAATCCACGACGGCACGGTCTCCGTTAAGCTGGTTCTCACCCTTGGTAATCTTAACCGATCCGGTTAACGTCGCGATACCGGTTTGCAGATTGTAGACGCCGCGGTCGGCGCGGACGATTTCGGTGGGCGTCGAGACCACGACATGGTCGAACGCGTCGATCCTTGTGATCTGATCGTCGCCTTTCGGTCCTTTTTTCAGGTGCGCGGTCAGCACGTCGGCCGCGACCTGGCGCCCCGCGCGCACCGCATGGGCCGCCCCGCGCGCCACCACAAGGTTGCGCTCGCTCCAGAACTCCAGCGAGTCGCGCGCGGTGATCCGGTCGGTCTTGGTGACCAGCACGGGTTTGCCGGTCAGCACCAGTATGCCCTTGCCGACATCGTAGGCCGCCTTGGTGCCGGTGGCGGTTCCGTTGGGCGAGACGAGCCGCACGTTCCCCTCGGCATCGATCCGGGTGATCCTGGTCGCCTCGCCCTGGCCACCGGCGTAGTAGGCGGTCAGCACGTCGGCATGGACCGCAGAGTCGCCCTGGGCGGCGCGGGCATGGCCACGCGCGACATAGGCCTGCGCCTTCTGCTGCCATTCGATGCCTTCGTCGGCGGTGATCTCGACCGGCGCCTTCGACGAGCTGGCACCCGGCAGGCTGACCTGGGCAGCGGCAGGCAGGGGACGGCACAGGGTCGCGAATGCAACGACGAGGAATGCCGCAGCGGCGCGGCCGCGCCGCCTCATCCGCGCCCGGCCTCGGGGGTCAGCACGAGGCGCGCCTTGCCGGTGAACAGGATGCGCGCGCCGCCGTCGTAAATGCGAAAGCCCGTCGCGTTGAGCGCGCCCGACGGGCCGTGCCCCTCGACGGGCGCGTCGCCCTGGGCCGTGCCGTTCTTCAGGTCGACCGTGGCGCTTGCGGTATGCATCTCGAAGCCCGTGTCGTGGAACAGGTCGACCTGCCCGTCGAGATGCAGCAGCTCGTCCTCCTTGAGGTAGGTGCCCTGCTTCGCCGTGGCGGCGACCCACGCCCCGCTGGACAGCGTGATGTCGGCCTTTGGCCGGGCAAGATCGACAATGCCCGGCTGTCCCTCCGCCTGCGCCGCGGAGTTGGCGGTGACGGTGAACGGGCGGTTGCGGCTGTCGACGCCGGTGAAGCGCGCGTTGGACAGATGCTGGCCGCCCGAAAAAGGCAGCTTCAGCTTCGCGATCTCGATACGGAACCCTTCGCGCACGCCCTGGAACTGGGGCCAGGCGACGACCAGGACGACCAGAACCGCCGCCACCGACGGCAGAACCACCTTCATCAGCCCGACGAAGCGCGAGTAGCGCTTGCCCCCGTGGCGCAACCGCAGGTGATGCTCGTGGCGCGGCGCTGCGGTTCGGTCTTCCGGCATCCCGCGCCTCAGGCCACGCCTGCGCGCAGGCAGTCGTGGATGTGCAGGATGCCGACCGGCCGGCCACTTTCGACCACGAACAGGCTGGTGATCTTGCGCTCGTTCATGACGCGCAGCGCCTGCGCAGCCAGCGCATCGGGTGCGACCGTGCGCGGGCGGGACGTCATCACCTCGGAGGCGCGCCGGCCGACCAAACCGTCGTTCATGTGCCGGCGCAGATCGCCATCGGTGACGATACCGACCAGCTTGCCCGCCGCGTCGGTGATCCCGACGCAGCCGAAGCTTTTCGCCGTCATGGTCACCAGCGCATCCGACATCGGCGTGTCGAGGGCGGCGAGCGGCGTCTCGTCGCCCGCATGCATGATGTCGGACACCTTGATGAACCGGCGTCCGAGTTGGCCGCCGGGATGCAGCGCCTGGAAGTCGTCGGCCTTGAATCCGCGGCGCTGGAGCAGTGCGACGGCGATGGCATCGCCCAGCACCATCATGGCCGTGGTCGAGGTGGTCGGGGCGAGGTCGAGCGGACACGCCTCGCGCAGCGCGGCAAGGACCAGCGCTGCGTCGGCGGCGCGGGCCAGAGCGCTGTCCGGCTTGCCGGTCATCGCGATCAGCCTGATCCCGCGGCGTCGCGTGTGGGCGACGATATCGGACAGCTCCGGCGTCTCCCCGGAGTTGGAGAGTGCGATCACGCTGTCCTCGTCCGTGATCATGCCGAGGTCGCCGTGGCTCGCCTCGCCGGGATGGACATAGAGCGCCGGGGTGCCGGTCGAGGCCAGCGTGGCCGCCACCTTGCGGGCCACGTGGCCCGACTTGCCCATCCCGGTGACGACGACGCGTCCCCTGGTCCGCTCGAGTATGTCGAGAGCGGCGACGAACGTGGCATCGAGCGCGCCGGCCAGGCGCTTCAACCCCTCGATCTCGATTTCGACGACGCGAAGCGCCTCGGCAATGTCGGGGTCGGGCGCCGTTTTGTCCCGGGAGAGGGGCTTCATGACCGTCCTGGTTTCGATGGGCCCCTACCGCAGCCCAATTCGCAGGCAATATGAGCCGCCGCCCCGAATCCGTCAATTGCGCCAGGATTTGGGGACCACGACCGCCGCCCGCGGGTTGTTGACCCCCGCGCCTGGGCGGGCTAGCGTTCTCAATTCACGAACAATAGGGAGGAATGGTCATGAACAAACGAGCGTTCCGCACGTTTGCGCGTGCCGGTATGGGCGCGTTGGCTGCACTCGCGTTTGTCGCGACCCTGGCACCACGCGATACCGTGGCCGAACCGGTGAAGATCCGGATGCACTGGGCGACAACACCGGGCCACTGGGCGCCGCTGATCCCGAAATTCCCGCGGTCCGTCCAGATTCATTACGGCAAGTCGTATGTCGTCGAGCCGATCTTCATCCGCGGCTCGGGTCCCGCGATGCAGGCGCTGGCGGCAGGCGAGCTCGAGGTGACCGGCCTGTCGCCGGAAGCGATCAACATCGCGCTGACGGAGGCGAAGCTCGACCTTACCGTGGTCGGCCAGCAGTTCTCGACGAACGTGCCCGGCTATGCCGGGTCGTCGTTCTGGGTGCGCAAGGATTCGGGCATCAAGAAGGTCGAGGACCTGAAAGGGAAGATCGTCGGGGTGAACGCCCGCGGCGCAACCATCGACGCCGCCGCGCGCACCATGCTGCTGCGTCATGGGCTGCATGACGGCAAGGACTACCAGATCGTCGAGGTGCGTTTCCCCGCACAGCTCGCCGCGCTGAAGTCGGGCCGGGTGCATCTTGCCATCCTGCTGCGGGCCTGGGACATACAAGCGAGGAAGGATCCCGACCTGATGCCACTGTTCTCGATGGGTGATTCCATCGGGCCGAACGAAACCATCACCTGGGTCGCCAAAACCGACTGGCTGAAAGAAAACCGCGCGGCGGTGGTCGACATGATCGAGGATTCGATCCGCGCGCGCCGCTGGGCGGCCAGCAAGGAAGGCCACGACCAGGCGGTGAAGATCGCTGCCGAGATCACCAAGCGGCCGGTCAAGCAGCTGATGTACGCCTGGACGCACGAGGACAACTATTACGATCCGAACGCCATGGTGAACGTCAAGCGCCTTCAACGGAACATGGACGACCTGGTCAAGATCGGCCTGTTGAAGAACAAGCTGGACGTCGCCCCGCACGTGGATATGTCGATCGCCGAAGAGGCGGCGAAGCGCGTGAACAAGCAGCAGATGTAGTGAGGACACGCCGGGCGGGCCCGTCCCGCCCGGCACCGCTGCGACGAACCGTCGGCCGCGGCAACACCCGATCTCTCCGCGGCTGCGGGACCATCTCGGTCTTTGGCAAACAGGGAGATTCGGAATGACGAGGAAAGCAGCCGCATACGCATTCGCAACCCTACTGGCCGTCGGCGCGGCCTGCACCGCTTCGGCGGCCGAGCCTTTGAAGCTGCGCATCAACTGGGCGGTGACGCCGGCGCACCTGACGCCGCTGATCCCGCTGGTTCCGAAGAGCGTCTACCACCACTACGGCAGGACCTACACGGTCGAGACCATCCGCATGCACGGCACCGGGCCGGCGCTCACCGCGCTCGCCTCGGGCAATCTCGACGTCGGCGCGATCAGCTACCAGGGCCTCGCCCTGTCGGTGATCAACGCCAAGATCGCGACCAAGGCGATCTGCGACGTCCTCGAGGACCACCCGCCGAACGCATCGAGCGGGTTCTGGGTGCGCAAGGATTTGGGCATCGCCCGCGTCGAGGACCTGAAGGGCAAGAACGTCGGCATCAATGCCCGGGGATCGGGCGTCGACGCCGCGGCACGCGCGATGATGTTCACGCACGGGCTGAAGGCGGACCAGGACTACAACCTGGTCGAGGTGCGCTTCCCGGCCCAGCTTCCCGCCCTCGAATCCGGGCGGCTGGACGCGGCCTTCCTGGTCACCCCCTTCAATTTCAAGGCCGAGAAGGCGGGCGACTACAAGATGCTGTTCGATACCCGCCAGGCGATGGGCGGCCCGGTGGTCACCGAGCTGTGGGTGGTGAAGGACGAGTTCATCAAGAAGCATCGCAGCGTCCTGATCGATCTGATCGAGGACCAGATCCTGGCGCGCCGCTGGATGCGCGAGCACACGGCCGAGACCGCCCAACTCCTGGAAAAGGTGACCAAGATCCCGGCCAAGCGGTTCGCCGACTGGGTGATGACCGACCGCGGCATCTACCACTCGCCGGACCTGATGTTCGACGTCGACCAGATGCAGAAGAACATCGACAAGCTGGCCGAACTCAAACTGTTGCCACGTTCGATCGATGCGAAGAAGCATGTCGACCTGTCGATGGCACGCGAGGCGAACGACCGCCTGGCGACCAATTGACGGGACGGCAAGGCGGACGAGAAGCAATCCAGGCACGCCCTGCCGGGCCTGGATTGCTTCGAGTTGCTCGCAATTGCGAGACACCGCCAGCGTTGACTTCCCCGGCGGTGGCGGCTAGCGTCCGAGTGTTAAGAAAGTCCAAAACAGCGGGGAGCACGGCCCGGTTCTTTACGGCAAACCGGGCGCGCACGGGAGCGTCATCCTCCTGAACCGTGGCGGGGGCTACGGGGCGAACATGGCCGGCGTGCCGTAAGGCGCGCTTCTGAATTCAGCGGAGGTGTGACGGCGTGGCGACGAAACTGGAAACCCAATCGAGCACGGGCCAAGCGGCACCGGCCGGCATCGTCATCGACGAGGTGATGCACGAATACCGACCGCCGCGCGGCCGTCCGGTCCTGGCGCTCGAGCGCCTCAATCTCGAGGTGCACGAGCGCGAGTTCATCGCCATTCTCGGCCCGTCGGGCTGCGGCAAGTCGACCCTGCTTTATCTGATGGGCGGGTTCATGCCGCTGCAGTACGGCCAGATCGTCGTGAACGGCCGGCCCGTCACCGGCCCTGGCCCCGACCGCGGCATCGTGTTCCAGCACTTCGCTCTTTTCCCGTGGAAGACCGTGCGCGACAACGTGCTGTACGGTCTCGAGAAGCAGCGCCTGCCGAAGGACGAGCGGATGGACATCGCCGCCCGCTTCATCGAGCTGGTCGGGCTCAAGGGCTTCGAAGACAGCTATCCGTCGCAGCTTTCGGGCGGCATGAAGCAGCGCGTCGCCATCGCGCGCACGCTCGCCATCGATCCCGAGGTCCTGCTGATGGACGAGCCGTTCGGTGCGCTCGATGCACAGACCCGCTCGCTGATGCAGGAAGAGCTGATCGCCATCTGGAACCGGTCGCCCAAGACCGTTGTGTTCGTCACCCACGACGTGCGCGAGGCAGTGATGCTTGCCGACCGCGTCGCGGTGATGACCGCGCGTCCCGGCCGGCTCAAGGAGATCGTGGACACCCGATTCGAGGGTGGCCACAATCTCGACATCACGCGCACGCGTGAGTTCGCCGAGAAGGTGGACTACACGTGGAACCTGGTGCGCGAGGAGGCGATTGCGGCGGAGCGCAATAAATGACGCGGATCTCCACGACCCTTTGGCGCTACACGCCGGTCATCCTCCTGGCGCTCGTGTGGGAGGGCGCGACCCAGGCGCATCTCATTTCCGAATATGCGCTGCCGACCCTGTCCTCGACCCTCGAGGCATTCTGGACCCTGTCGTTCGACGATCTCTGGTACCACACGATGCTGTCGGTGGCGCGCGGCGCCTCGGGCCTCGGCGCGGCCCTGGTGATCGGCACCACGGCCGGCATCCTGATGGCGTGGTACAAGCCGGTCCGCATCCTGGTGAAGCCATTCATCCAGTGCTTCTACCCGATGCCCAAGTCGGCGCTGATCCCGCTGACCATCATGTGGATCGGGCTCGGCGACACCTCGAAGATCACGCTGATCTTCATCGGCTGCCTGCTGCCCATCGTGGTCAGCGCGTTCAACGCCGCGCGCGGCGTCGAAAACGTGCTGATCTGGTCGGCGCGCGGCATGGGCGCCACCGAGCGCGAAGTGTTGTGGGAAGTGGTGGTGCCGGCGGCGCTGCCCGAGATCATGAACGGTTACCGGGTGGCGCTGGCGCTGTGCTTCATCCTGGTCGTGGCCGGCGAGCTGATCATCGCCAATAACGGCATCGGCTATCTGATCAACTTCCTGGGCGAGGGCGGCGATTACGCGGGCATGTTTGCCGGCGTCATCACCATCTCGGCCGTCGGGTTCGCGGCGGATCGACTCTACCTGATGTCGATGCGCCGAATCCTCATCTGGCGGGAATAGGCACATGACACGCGCAAGCTCTGCTGTTTCCCGCGGCGCCGCCACCCTTCCTCTCCGCCGGGAAGGGCCGTCCACCGCATCCTGGATGTTCGACAAGCTGGGGCCATGGGTCATCATCGGCACGCTCCTCGTCGCGTGGGAGCTGGCCGCCCAGTATCATCTGGTGATCCCGTTCCTGCTGCCGGCGCTGTCGACCGTGCTGGCGCGCATCGCGAACGACCTGTTGTCGGGAGCGCTCCTCTACAATGTCGGCCTTACGCTCTACCGCACCTTCCTCGGCTTTATCTTTGCGGCCACGGTCGGGATCGTCATCGGCATATTGATGACCCGCAAGGCGTCGGTGTCGTGGTTCTTCGATCCGCTGGTTTCGATCGGCCTGCCGATGCCGAAGATCGCGCTGCTGCCGGTCTTCATGCTGTGGTTCGGGCTGTTCGACACCTCGAAGATCCTGATGGTCGGGTTCTCGGCCTGCTTCCAGATCATCATCACCACCTGGAACGGCACGCGCGGCGTGGAGAAGGAGCTGATCTGGTCGGCGCGCTCGCTCGGCGCGTCGGACCGCCAGATACTGTGGGAGGTCATCATGCCCGCGGCGGCGCCGCAGATCCTGACCGGCCTGCAGATCGCCATGCCGGTCTGTATGATCGTCGTGCTGGTGACCGAAATGCAGATGGGCGGGCGCGGGCTTGGCGACGCCATGCTGGTCGCGGCGCGCTATGCGCAATCGCCCGGCGTGTTCGCCGGCATCATCGAGATCGGCTCTCTGGGCTTCGTGATCATCAAGACCATGGAGATGATCCGCCGCCGCCTCCTGAAATGGCACCAGGAGACGCAGCGCGAGGAGACGACGGTCTGAGGCGTCTGGCGCCCGGTCGATCCGGGCGTTCTCTCTCACCGCCATCCCTTCTGCCCTGCACGACGCGCTGAACCGCTGGCGTCTTCGTCATTCCACTTCGCGTGCGTGATCTGTCCGCCCTGGCCGATCGACGGCATCGGCCGGCCTGCCGACATGCCGTGGCCGCGTGCGGCCGAGGCGATGAAGACTCGGCTGTCGACGATCGTGCCTGCGAATCCATGAGCGCCGGTAGCCGGCCGCATCGTCCGGAAACCGGCTTGACAGGTCCTTCCAAACAGATATATCTAATTCGTATCGAAATTGGCAGGCGCTGGAGCGCCGCCTTCTCAAATCCCGCGCAAGAGGCGGAGTGTGCCGGCCCCCCGGCCCGTTATCCTGCCATGCGCCATTCGGAGAAACCCTTGAACCGATACGTACCACCCGTTCCGGATTCGCGAGCCGCCCATGCCGCATTCGCATGGCGAATGAGAGTCGTTCCAAGTTATCAAGGACGGCGCGCAGCGCGTCCCGCCCGCCAGTTTGTGGATTCAAACCCGTGAGTGAACCGTCCCAATCCTTCGCCGCGCTGCGCCACCCCGGCTACCGGCCGTTCCTCGTGGGCAACATGCTGGCCATGATGGCGGACTCGATCGAGCACGTCGTCAGCTACTGGATCATCTTCGACAAGTTCCATTCGCCCGCGCTCGGCGGGTTCGCCATATTTTCGCACTGGATCCCGTTCCTGTTCTTCTCGGTCTGGTCGGGTGCGCTGGCCGACAAGTTCGATCCGCGCCGCATCATCCAGATCGGGATGGGGCTGTTCATGCTGTCGTCGCTGTCGTGGGGCATATTCTTCCTCACTGGCACGCTGACCGAATGGCTGGCAGCGACGATCCTGGTGATCCACGGCTTCGCCGGCGTGTTCTGGTCGCCCGCCTCGCAGATCATGATTTACGACATCGTCGGGCGGAAGGAGCTGAACAGTGCCGTCCGGCTGATGGCCACGTCGCGCATGCTGGGACTGCTGCTCGGCCCGGCAATCGGCGGCGCGATGCTGGTCGGGCTCGGGCCGGAAGCCGCGATCTTCCTCAATATCGCGTTCTACCTGCCCCTGACGCTGTGGCTGATCCGGGCGCCCTACGGGCCCAAATTCCGCGCCGAGCAGACCCCGCCCCGCCAGATTCGCGGCTTCGCCGACATCGTATCCGCGATCAAGGAGGTGGCGGGCAATCGCGTGATCGTGTCGATGACTCTGCTCGCGGGCTTCGCTTCGCTGCTGGTCGGCAACGCCCATCAGGCGCAGATGCCGGAATACGCCCAGGACCTCGGTTACGGCGGGGCGGGCATACACTATTCCCTGCTGCTTGCGGCCAACGCGGCCGGGGCGTTGACCGCGGGCATCCTGCTCGAGGCCGGCGGGCTGCTCGGCGCCAAGCCGCGATCCGCGTTCTTCCTGGTGATGGCCTGGTGCTTCACCATGGTGCTGTTCGCGATATCGACCGACTACTGGCTCGCCCTCGCCGTGCTGTTCGTGGCGGGGTTCGTCAACCTGGCCTTCACGGCGATGACCCAGACGCTGGTGCAACTCACCGCGCCGCAAGCGATACGAGGACGGGTGATCGGCGTCTACAACATGGCGGGCAACGGGCTTCGCGCCTTCTCCGGCCTGACGGTCGGCGTCGGGGGCGATTTCATCGGCATCCACTGGTCGCTGGCGCTGAGTGCCGGGCTCCTGCTGTTTGTGACGATGGGGCTGCTCGGCTACGCCCTGAAGGCCGCCCATGCCGAGGCCGCGGCGGAATAGCGTCCGCATTGCGCGGGCGCGGCTGGCGCGCCATCATGGCCTATCAGCCACGGGAGGCCGCCATGACCGTCGACACGCTTGCCCGAAAGCGTCCGGAGAAGGTTTCGCCGATCCGCCACGACCCGCCCGGCGCGGTCAAGTCGATGCCCTCGCCGACCAAGATCCATCACGTCCACATCTTCTCGGACGTGAACCACGACGCGATGGTCCAGTACTACAAGGACCTGTTCAACGCCGAGATCGTCAACGTCGCCCATTTCGGCGACGGATCGGCGACCTTCCTGACGTATGACGATCACGACCACCGCGTGATCATCATCCGCCGGCCCGGCTGGGGCACCAAGCCGCAGAAGCCGGTCGGCGTGTCGCACATCGCGTTCGGCTATGCGAGCCTCGGCGAGCTGCTCTACGTCTACAAGCGGATGAAGGCGCTGGGCTACCCGCCGCCGCGGCGCACGCTCAACCACGGCAACTCGACCTCGCTCTATTGGCAGGATCCGGACGGCAACGAGGTGGAGACCATGGTCGACAACTTCACCCCGCAGGAATGCCAGGACTACAAGCGCTACTACCAGTTCACCGAGGAGTTCGGCGCGATGGCCGAGGCCGATTTCGATCCGGACAAGATGGTGGCGCTGTACGAATCCGGCGTGCCCGACACGATCCTGATGGACCGCGAGCAGGTGCGCGTGCTGCACCGCGAGGGAAAGCTGTAAGGTCGGGCATCGCCATCGTGCAGTAACGCGGGAGTACAGTCAGGATTTGTATTTCATACCGGGTGACGAATTGTCGCGGTGGGTTAAGTAAAAAAGTCGGCGTAACTCCATATTTCTCGACAATTAAGGCAAGATTTGGCAATCGGCGATTAAGATTGCCCGCCTAGCCTGGGGCCCGTTCGGACATGTCGTCCGTGATGGAGGTTCCCATGTCGACCATCGCTTCGCTTTCTCCGCACACCGGCACCCAGCCCAACGCCAGTTCCGTCGACGACCAGATCAAGGCGCTCGAAAAGCGCATCGCCGAGGGGGTGAAGGACGGCTCGATACCGCCGCGTCAGGCCGACGCGCTGAGCAAGGCACTCGACGACATACAGAAGGCGGTCGACGCCGGCGGCAATGCGGGCAAGCCGTCCGGCGCAGACCTGCGCAAGATCGGGCAGATGCTGCGCGAAATCGCCAAGACGCTCAGCGGCGTGGGCCGGGGCAAGACGGAGAGCGCGACCAGTGCCGCCGACTCGGACGGCGACAACGACGGCTCAGGGGGCGTTGCCACCCTCGCCTGATCGTTTCCCGCAAGCGCGATCGTCACAAGCCGAAGTGGCGTGCGACGCGAATCGCGCTTCACTCTTATGGGGAGGGCAAGATTCACGGGCCAGCTCGCTTCGAGCCGACCCGATCTTGCTTTTGAGCATCTTCCGCTCGCGCGGAATCGCGCCAGCCCTCTCCCCCACCCGGCCACCCAAAGACAGGATGCTGGTATGGGTGGCCGGGTGGGGGAGAGGGCTGGACCCGTTCGATCGGAAAACGCGCTACTGTCCCGAATCCGAAGTTCGTCATCGTTTGGGTCAACGCCGAACGAACTTAGGATTCGATCAGGACACTAGCAACCCATTGAATCTAGGGTGGTTATGGATTTGAAGGTCGCTTCGCCGCCTGCCACGAGCAGTGTTGCGAACTTCAAATCCACCACACTAGCCGAACCAGGTGCGCAGCAGGATCGCCTTGTGGCGGCGCTGCCATGCGGCGAGGTCCCAGGGCGCATCCGAGGCGATGTCCGGTCGCGCGGCGAAATAGACGCGCGCCGGCACCTGTCCGCCGGTCGCCTTGGTGACGATGGCGAGGACGGAGCGATACTCGTCGCCCTCGAACCGGTCGATGCGCTCCGCCTCCGATGCGTCGAGGCCACGCGCCAACAGCCCCTCGGCCGACGCCCCCTCGTGCTCGCGCAGCACCGGGTAGGGCCGGCCGCGCGCCAGCACGACCTCATGGCGGGGCAGGTTCGCGGGCTCGATCGAAAGCCGTCCGACCCCGGTACCGATGACCTTCCGCTGGACGTCGGGGTCGCAGAGCGTGCCGTAGAAGAAGAACCGCATGGCGGCCTCGCGCCTTCAAAATGCCGGCAGGGACATCCCGCTCCGTTTCAGCTCGGCGCCGAGCGCCGATTTCAGCCGCTCGAGCCCGGCCGCGTCGCGCGCCTCGCAGCGCGCCACCAGAACGTCCTGGGTGTTGGAGGCGCGCAGAAGCCACCAGCCATCGGCCGATTTCACCCGTACGCCATCGGTATCGTTCACCTCGGCGCCCGCCGCGGCGAGGCGCGACTTCACCTCGTCCACCACCGCAAACTTGCGGTCCTCGGCGCAGGGGAAGCGCAGCTCGGGCGTATTGACGACCGGCGGCAATGAATCACGGAATTCGGCCAGGGTCTCGGACGCGTTGCCCGCCACGTTGATCAGCCGAATGGCGGCGTAGAGCGCATCGTCATAGCCGTAATAGCGATCGGCGAAGAAGATGTGCCCGCTCATCTCGCCGGCGAGCGGCGCGCCGGTCTCGGCCATCTTGGCCTTGATCAGCGAGTGGCCGGTGCGCCACATCAGGGGCTTACCGCCCATCGCCGCGATGCGGTCGAACAATGTCTGACTCGCCTTTACGTCGGCGATGATGGTCGCGCCCGGCCGGTCCTTCAGCACGTCGCGGGCCAGCAGCACCATGATCTGGTCACCCCAGAGGATGCGCCCCTTGCCGTCGACCACGCCGATGCGGTCGCCGTCGCCGTCGAACGCGATACCGAAATCGCAGTTGGTCGACGTCACCGTCCGGCAGATCTGTTCGAGGTTCTCCGGCACCGTCGGGTCCGGATGGTGGACGGGGAACGTGCCGTCGATGGTTTCGTTGAGCAGCACGTGCTCGCCCGCGATCCTGGCGGCGACCTTCGCCATCGCCTCGCCCGCCGCGCCGTTGCCGGCGTCCCAGGCGATCTTGAGCGCGCGTCCCGGCCGGTAGTCGGCGAGCAGCCGCGCGACGTAGTCGTCGAACACGGGCCGCATCTCGGCGCGCCCCTGGCCCGACGCGAACGCGCCGTCCGCGCAGATCGCGCCCAGCTTCTGGATGTCGGCGCCATAGAACGGCGCCTTGCCCATCATCATCTTGAAGCCGTTATAGTCGGGCGGGTTGTGCGAGCCCGAGACGCAGAGCCCGGCGTCGGCGCCGAGATGGTGCACGGCGAAGTACAGCATGGGCGTCGGGCCGAGGCCGATGCGGAGCGCATCGAGCCCCGCCGCGACGATGCCGTCGGCCACCGCCTGCTCGATCTCGGGCGACGAGACGCGCCCGTCGCGGCCGAGCGCGACGCGCTTGCCGCCGTTCGCGGCCACCATGGTGGCGAAGGCGCGCCCGATGGCGAAGGCGTCGTCGGCGTTCAGCGTCTGGCCGACGACGCCGCGTATGTCGTATTCGCGCAGGATCGTCGGGTCGAGGCGCCGCGCGCCCTGTCGCCCGCCCGCCATGTCAGGAGACCGCACCGATGCGTCCGCGCGGCTGCGCGACGCCGTCCGGCTCGATCGCGGGACGGCCGATGGAGATGTAGCGGAACCCGGCCGCCGCCAACTCGTCGGGCGCATAGATATTGCGCAGGTCGACCATGACCGGCGCCTTCAAGAGACCCTTCGCGCGGCTCAGGTCGAGCGCCCGGAACTCGTTCCATTCCGTCACGATGGCGAGCACGTCGGCACCCTCCATCGCGTCATAGGCGTCGTCCGCCCAGTCGACGTCGGACAGCAGCTTCTTCGCCTCGCCCATCCCCTGCGGGTCGAACGCGCGCACGCGGGCGCCGGCCTTCTGCAGCGCGGGAATGATGTCGAGCGCCGGCGAATCGCGCATGTCGTCGGTGTTCGGCTTGAAGGTGACGCCGAGCACGCAGACCGTCTTGTTCGCGACCGAGCCATCGCACGCCGCGATGATGCGCTCGGCCATCTGGCGCTTGCGCGTGTCGTTGACCTCGACCACCGTCTCGACGATGCGCAGCGGCGCGCCCTGGTCGCGCGCGGTACGCACCAGCGCCAGCGTGTCCTTGGGGAAGCACGAGCCGCCATAGCCGGGCCCGGCATGCAGGAACTTGCGGCCGATGCGCCCGTCGAGCCCGATGCCGCGCGCCACGTCCTGCACGTTGGCGCCGACCTTCTCGCACAGATCGGCGATCTCGTTGATGAAGGTGATCTTGGTCGCGAGGAAGGTGTTCGCCGCGTACTTGGTGAGCTCCGCCGTCTCCAGCGCGGTGAAGATGATCGGCGTCTCCAGCAGGTAGAGCGGGCGGTACAGCGCGCGCATCAGCTCGGCCGAGCGCTCCGACTCGGCACCGATCACCACCCGGTCGGGCCGCATGAAATCGTTGATCGCCGAGCCTTCGCGCAGGAATTCGGGGTTGGACGCGACGTCGAACGCGGCGCCCGGGCGCTTGGCGGCGATGATGCGGCGCACCTCGCGGCAGGTGCCGACCGGAACGGTCGACTTGATCACGACCACAGTATAGCCGTTCAGCGCCGCCGCAACCTCCTCGGCCGCGGCGTAGACGTAGGAGAGGTCGGCATGGCCGTCGCCGCGACGCGAGGGCGTGCCGACCGCGATGAACACCGCGTCGGCGGCCGCGACCGCGCTGGCGAGGTCGGTGGAGAAGGTCAGCCGGCCCGCCTTGACGTTGGTTTCGACCAGCACGTCGAGCCCCGGCTCGTAGATCGGGATCTCGCCGCTTTCGAGGCGCCGGATCTTGCCGGTGTCCTTGTCGACGCAGGTCACGTCGACGCCGAACTCGGAGAAGCAGGCCCCGGACACCAGACCGACATAGCCGGTCCCGATCATCGCGATGCGCATGAAGGTCCCTTTTGGTAGATGACGCGCGCCATCAGGATTCGAACTGTTTCAGGATGCGGGTCACGTCGTCGCGCATGTCGTCGCGCGCCAGCGCGAAGGCGATGTTCGCCTCGAGGAATCCCGCCTTGTCGCCGCAATCGAAGCGCCGCCCTTCGAACCGCAGACCGTGGAACGGCGCGGCGCCGATCATGCGCGCCATCGCGTCGGTCAGCTGGATCTCGCCGCCCGCCCCCTTCTCGCCGCGCTCGAGGTGGTCGAAGACCTCGGGCTGCAGCACGTAGCGGCCGATGATCGAGAGGGTGGACGGCGCCTTTTCGGGCGCGGGCTTTTCCACCAGCCCCTTGACCTCGGCGAGAGTGCCGTCGTCCTTGCCGACCTCGAGGATGCCGTAGCGGTTGGTGTGCGCCCGCGGCACGTCGATGACCGCAACCACGTTGCCGCCATGCTTCTCGTGCACGTCGACGAGCTGGCTGAGGCAGGGCCTTTGGGCCAGCACGAGGTCGTCGGCCAGCAGCACCGCGAACGGCTCGCGCCCCACCAGCTCGCGCGCGCACCAGACGGCATGGCCGAGCCCCAGCGGGTCGAGCTGGCGGGTATAGGCGATCTGTCCGGGCTGGGCGAGGTACCTCCGCACAGATTCGAGCTCGGGCTCCTTGCCGCGCCGCTCCAGCACGCTCTCGAGCTCGTACGAGAAGTCGAAATGGTCCTCGATGGCGCTCTTGTTGCGCCCGGTGACGAAGATGAATTCGGTGATGCCGGCGGCCCGCGCCTCCTCGACCGCGTACTGGATCAGCGGCTTGTCGACGACGGGCAGCATTTCCTTGGGAAGGGACTTGGTGGCCGGAAGGAATCTCGTCCCCAGCCCACCCACCGGGAACACTGCCTTACGGATTGGTGCCGCCATCGGCCTCGCTGCCTTTCCCGAGCCGGCGCCGCGAGCGCGGCCGACGGCTGAATGGTGTTTTGCCACAGCCCCCCGGCGGGGCGCAACAAGCGCCCGCCCCGCGGGGCGCGGGACGGGCGCTGTTGGTGAACGCGCCGGACCGGCGAGGGTTCTAACGCACGACGATGAACAAATTGGAATCGCCGCGCTGGACGTTAAGGGCCAGCACCGGGGCCCCGGAATCCACCACCTTCTTGAAGTCCTGGAAGTTCCGGATGTGTTGGCGGTTGACCTCGGTGATCACGTCGCCCTTGCGCAGCCCATACTGCCAGGCCGGGCTGCCCTGATCGACATCGGCCACCATCACCCCCTTCGCGCCCGACCCGGTGGGCACGTCCTTGAAGGTGGCGCCGGCCAGGCTCGCCGCCGCGCCCGAGCCCTCGACCTTTGAGGCGGTCGTGGTCTCGGTCGCCTCGCCCACCTTGGTATTGACGGTGACCTGGTGCTCGTCGCGGATCACGCCCAGCGCCACATCGGTGCCGACCCGCATCAGCCCGACATGATTGCGCAGGTCGGACGCGTTGCGGACATCCGTGCCGTTGACGCTGACGATCACGTCGCCAGGCTTGAGGCCGGCCTTCGCGGCCGGGGACCCGGGCTGGATTGCCTGCACCACCGCGCCGTGCTGGACGTCGAGCGACATGGCTTTGGCCACGTCGGGCGTCACGTCCTGGATCGCCACGCCGATCCGGCCACGCTTGACCTCGCCATACTTGATGAGCTGGTCCATCACCGCGTGCGCCATGTTCACCGGCACCGCAAAGCCGATGCCCACGTTGCCGCCGGACGGGCCGATGATCGCCGTGTTGATGCCGATCAGCTGGCCGCTATAAGTGATCAGCGCACCGCCCGAATTGCCGGGATTGATCGAGGCGTCGGTCTGAATGAAGTCCTCGTAGCCCTCGATATTGAGCCCGGTGCGCCCGAGCGCCGAGACGATGCCCGAGGTCACGGTCTGGCCGAGCCCGAACGGGTTGCCGATCGCGACGACATAGTCGCCGACCTTCAGCTTGTCGGAATTGCCGAACGGAAGCGCGGTCAGGTGGTCGGCCTTGATCTGCAGCAGCGCGACGTCCGTACCCGGATCGGTGCCCACGAGCTTCGCCTTGAACGAGCGCTGGTCCTTGAGCGTGACGGTGATGTCGGTCGCGCCCTTCACCACGTGGTTGTTGGTGATGATGTAGCCCTTGTCGGCGTTGACGATGACGCCGGAACCGGCGGCCATCTGCTTGCGCTCCGCCGGGGCGTTCTCATTGGGCATGTTGAAGAAGTGGCGGAAGAACGGATCCTGCAGCAGCGGGTTCTCCTGGGCGGGTACCTTCGAGACCACCGCGATGTTGACGACGGCCGGCGCCACCTTCTCGATCAGCGGCGCGAGCGTGGGCGTGCCGATGCGACCCGTGGCCATCGGAACCTCGGGCACCTCGGCCGCAACCGAGGGGACCGTAAAGGTCAGCGCCGATGCCGCGACCAGCCCGGCGCAGGCGAGCCGACCTGTCTGTCGGGAAATGCTCATCATCATATTCAACACCTCTTTTGCATCTTGAAAAGCGGGCGAGGCCCGCGGGGAATTCGGCAGAATGGGCAGGGAACGCCGGCCGGAAACCGGCCGTTCCCCGACGTGCCAAGATGATTGGGTGTGGCGATGGGAATTCAACCTCACGCGCCATCACGTCTTGGTTAGCGGCGCGTTAGCGAAGCGCGAGCTCAGCCGCCGAGCAGCACGTCCTTCGCGTCGTTCAGCCGGGCGGCCAGATAGTCCGATCCGCCCATGTCGGGGTGGCAGTGGCGCATCAGCCGGTGATACGCCTCCTTGATCTCCTCGTCCGACGCGCCGGGCTCGAGGCCCAGCACCCGATAGGCTTCGTCGCGGCTCATGGTCGCGGCGCCGGGGCGCGCACGGCGCCGCTGCCGTTCGCGGCCGGAATCGCCGCCAGGCTCGGCATTCCGCCAGTCCGGGCCGCGCGTGCGGTCGAGATAGGCCTCGAGCACGCTCGCCGACTGGTCGTCGCCCACCCGGCATTCGCGCAGCAGCGCCATCAGCTCGTCATCGCTGAGCTCGGACAGCTTGCGCCCGACGAAGGCGCCGGTCAGCACCACCCCATCCAGCGTACCCGACGCATGGTCGAGGTTCATCCGCAGGAATCGCGTCTCGACGTTGGAGCTGCGCCCGCGCCCGCCGCCGGTGCGGCCGAACCCGCCGGTGGGGCGCGACCATTTGCCCCAGCGCAGGATCAGCGGCAAGGTGACCGCCGCGGCCGACACCGCCCACTCGATCTGGCGGGTGACCAGAAAATAGCCGACCAGGGCGCCAGACAGCGCCGCGCCGGACCATTTGAGGGTGCGGGCGAGCGAGCGCGGATCGACGTTGGTGATGCCCTGGGCGAGCAGCACGAACCCGATGAGAAGGGCCAAGCCGAGGATCAGATAAGGCATCGCGCCGGGCCTATTTGAGCTGGCTGGTCAGCAGGCCCGCCGGTCCGCCCGCGCGCTTGCCGAAATCGGCCAGCGCCGCGCGCCCGCCGGCCGCGAAGACCGCGACCGCGCTGAGCAGGTCGCGCAGGTGCGAGGCCGACGACGAGTCGAACCGGCAATAGGCGCCGCCCGACAGCTTGGCGATCTGGCGAAAGGCGCGCTCGGCCACCGGGTCGTGCCCCTCGTGGAACATGAAGCAGGGCACGCCGAGCACGCCAAGCTCGCCCGCCATGTGCGTCAACTCGTCGACGCTCTCCTCCATGCAATCGCCGACGAAGACCAGCGCATTGACCTTGCGCGCGCGCGTCTCCGCCAGCGCGTGCTTCAGGACGCGGGCGATCTGCGTCTGGCCGCCGAGGCAGCGCACCGCCGTCATGCGTCGGACGAGATCGGCCGACGAGCTGACCCAGGGGCTCGCCCGGCACTGGCCGAACCCGCGATAGAACACGAGCTGCACATCGAGACCGCCGAGCGTGTCGGTTTCGGTGAACATCTGGCCCTGGATGTGGCAGGCGCGGTCCCATGTCGGCTCGCGGCTCGCCGTGGCGTCCATCGCGAAGATCAGCCGCCCACGCCCCCCGGCCGGACGCACCGTGGGCTGGCGCGCCAGCCGGTCCAGGAAATCCGCCACTTCCGCCGACGAGGAGCGGGCAGGCAGCTTGTCAGGGTCGTTCGCCATCTCGCCTCTCCGCCCGATCCCTGAGATATAGGATCGCGGCCAGGCTCGGCAAAGATCGTCCCACAAGCCCGGCGGGCGCTCAAGGAAAACGCGCGGGGCCGGAAGGCGTTCGCTGCGAGCCGCAACTAGGCCCAGAGCGTGCGGGAGGCCAGCTTTGCGCCTTCGACCAGGGCCGCGAACTTGGCCCACACCACGGTCTCGTACACGGTGGTCGACTTGCCGAACGTGCCGAAGCCGCAATCGGCGCCGGCGATCACCCGGTCGCGCCCGACCACCGACGCGTAGTTCGCGATACGCTGGGCGACCAGGCGCGGATGCTCGACGAAGTTGGACGCGCTGTCGATCACGCCGGGGATCAGCACCTTGTCGTCGGGCAGCTTCGCCGACCGCCAGTCCTCCCACTCGTGCTCGTGGCGCGGGTTGGCGCCCTCGAACGAGATCGCCTGCGCGCGGGTGGTGGCGACGACCGGCAGGATCCGGCCGAGCTCGATGTCGTGCTTGTGCGGGCCGGCGTAATTGCCCCAGCACAGATGGAAGCGCATCGCCTCGGACGGGATGTTCCGCGTCGCGTGGTTCAGCGCCTCCATGTTGCGCGCCGCAATCTTGACGAACTCGGCCTCCGACTTGTCGGAGTGCAGCAGGTTCCGCGTCATCGCCACGTCCGGCGCGTCGATCTGCAACAGGAATCCGGCCGTGTGGATCGCCTCGTACTCGGTCGCCATCGCGTCGGCCAGCGCGGCCAGATAGGCCTCCTCGCGCTTGTAGTGCCGGTCGGGGATGAAATTGATCAGCACGCCCGGCGAGGCGGCGTTCATGAACGCCTCGACCGGCTTCGCGGCCGCCACCGCGTCCCTGAAGCGCGCGATGTCGTGGTCCACCGGCCCGCGCCGCGCATAGGCGACGTCGGCGGTGCAGCAGGCCGGCGCCATCACCGCCGGGCCGTAATTGCGCCGGCGCCGCTCCTCGCCCCAGTCTGGGAACTCGCGCTCGTCGAGCGAGACCGCGGGCGCGCCCAGCGATTCGCGCGCGACGTTCTCGATGCCCTTCAGCCGGTGCTTCACATAGTGGGTGTAGGAGTGCTTGCCGAACTCGCCGTCGCTGACGACGTCGATCCCGACCTCGACCTGGCGCTTCACCACGTCGCGCACCGCCTCGGCCGTGCGTCGCTCCAGCGCCGCCGCGTCGAGCTGCTCGCCGAAATCCTGGGCGTGCAGCATCGCCATCAGGTCGTCGGGCCGCGGCAGCGAGCCGACATGGGTCGTCAGAATCCGATCGGTCGAGAGCTTCATGTCCTTTCCTTCCCTATGCCGGCTTCACCCAGACCGCCGTGTCGTGGAACACCGCCCCGCCGAGCGGCGGGCCAGGATCGGCGCTGGTGAGCAGATTGATGCCGATGCCTTCCTCGAAGGCGTCGTTGGGCCAGACGCTTTCGACGACGATCACACCGGGCGGCAAGCCGTCGAACGGTTCGGCATGCAGCACCAGGCTGCCCTGGTCGTTGCCGATGCGCACGCGGTCGCCCGCGCCGATGCCGAGCCGCTCGCAATCGGCGATTGCGACGCGCGCTGTCGGGCGCTTCGCCTGGGCGCGCGAGGATTTCGTCTCGGTGAACGTCGAGTTGAGGAAGCTGCGCGACGGGCCGGTGACCATGCGAAACGGATGGCGCTCGTTGGCCGCATCGATCACCGCCATGTGGTCGGGCAAACGCGGCATGACCGCGTGGTCGCGGCCGATGCGCGGCCAGTCGGGCGCGAAGTGGAAGCGCCTGTCCGGCGTCGCGAACCCCTTGAGGAAGTGGCTCGATTCGAAGGACGGCGCGCAGTCGATCCAGCGCTTTTCGCGCAACTTTTCCGCCGTGCCGAGGCCGGAGGCGCGCAGCGTGCGGTCAATGATCTCCCACGCGCTCAGCCGGAACCCCTCATGCTCGAGCCCGAGCCGCGCGGCGAGCGCGCACAGCACGTCGTGGTTCGAGCGCGCCTCGCCCACCGGCGGGATCAGCCGCGGGCCGAGCTGCAGGAAGGTGTGGCCGTAGGCCGTGTAGATGTCGTCGTGCTCGACGAAGGTCGTGGCCGGCAGCACGATGTCGGCCATGCGCGCCGTGTCGGTCATGAACTGCTCGTGCACGCAGACGAACAAATCCTCGCGCGCAAAGCCCTGGCGCACGCGGCCCGAGTCAGGCGCGACGACGCACGGGTTGGTGTTCTGGATCAGCATCGCCGCGACCGGCGGCCCGCCCTTGAGATCGGCCGCCTCGCCGGTCAGGATCGCGCCGATCCGCGACATGTCGAGCGCGCGCCTCGTGCGGTCCTCCGCGTCCAGCCCCTCGATCAGCGTGGTGTCGAGGACGAAGGTCTGGGACAGCGATGCCGCCGCCCCGCCGCCGCGATGGCGCCACGCCCCGGTGATCGCGGGCAGGCAGCTTGCCGCGTGCAGGTTCGCCGCGCCGTTGCGCGAGCGCGAGAAGCCGTAGCCCAGCTTCATCCAGCTTCGCTTCGTCGCGCCGTAGAGATGCGCGAATTCCTCGATGCGCGCGGCAGACACGCCGGTGATCGCCGCGGCCCATTCGGGCGTGCGCGCCGCGAAGTGATCCGCAACAGCGTCGGAAAAATCGGTGTGGGCGGCCAGATAGTCGCGGTCGGCCATCCCGTCACGCAGCAGCACGTGCATCACGGCACAGGCGAGCGCGCCGTCGGTGCCCGGACGCGGATCGAGATGCATGTCGGCGATGGCCGCGGTGCGGGTGCGGTACGGGTCGACGACCACCAGCTTCGCGCCGCGCTCCTTCCGCGCGCGCGCCACGTGGTGCATCAAATTGACCTGCGTCGTCGCCGGATTGCAGCCCCACAGCACGACCAAGTCGGACTCGGGAATCTCGCGCGGATCGACGCCGCGCTGGATGCCTGTTCCGGCGCGCCATCCCGCCGCCGATAGCGTGGAACATATCGTCGAATGCTGGCGCGAGGTGCCGAGCGTGTGGCGCAGCCGCTCGATCCCGTCGCGCTGCACCAGCCCCATCGTGCCGGCATAGTTATAGGGCCAGATCGCCTGCGTCCCGTAGCGCGCGGTCGCGTTCTTGAACGCTTCGGCGACCGCGTCGAGCGCCGCGTCCCACGAGATCGGCGCGAACTGGCCGCTGCCCTTCGGCCCGGTGCGGCGCAGCGGCACGGTCAACCGGTCGGGATGGTGCGTGCGCTCGGCATAGCGCGCGACCTTGGCGCACACCACGCCCGCGGTGTACACGTTGTCCTCCGCCCCGCGCACGGCGCCGATGCGCACCCCCTCGATGCGCTCGATCTCGAGCGCGCAGGTCGACGCGCAGTCGTGCGGGCAGGCGGAATATACGGTGTCGCGGGGCAAATGCCCTCCGATCTCAGCGCGCCGGGGCCGGCGTCGGCGCCTTTGCCGCGACGTAGTCGGGCATGATCTCGCGCCCGAACAGGTCGAGCGTGCGCATCTCGTCGGCGTGGGTCAGATTGCCGAAGGCGAGCTGCAGGCAGACATAGTCCACGCCGCTTTCGGCGACGTGGCGGGCGAGGTCTTCCCGCACCGTCGCGGGCGTGCCGCAGATCAGCACGCCGAGCTTGCGCGCGACGGTCGCATCGGGCGGCAGGAACAGCGTGTGGAACCCGAAATCGTGAGCCTGCTTCTCCACGCTGGCGCACCAGCGGTCATAGGCGGGCCCGGCCAGCTTCTCCGCATCCGCCGCCGTCTCCGCGATCACGATCATGCGAACCGAGCCGACGGTCGACTCTTTCGGGCGGTCGGCGCGTAGCGGGGAATCCGCCGTGCGCGCCCACGCCTCGCGATAGGCGTCGCCCGATTGCCTGATGCGCGCGCTCGGCCCCCATCCGGCCACCATGCAGGCGCCGAGGCTCGCGATATAGTCGCGCGTGGCGCCCGACGACGAGCCGTACCAGATCGGCGGGAACGGCTTCTGCAGCGGCTTGATCTCGACCGGAACGTCGTAATAGCTCCAGCGCTTGCCGCGGAACGTCAGCACGTCCGAGGTGAAGTAGGCGAGCATCAGGTCCATCGCCTCGCGGAACAGGTCGCGCGTCTCCGGCAGGGTGACACCGAACATCTGCAGCTCCCACGGCGAGATGCCGCGCCCGACGCCGAGGTCGAACCGCCCGCCCGACATGTTGTCGAGCATGCAGATCTCCTCGGCGAGGATCAGCGGGTTGTGGAACGCCAGCGCGTAGGCGAGCGGGCCGATGCGGATATTCTTCGTGCGCATCGCGGCCGCGCCCAGGAACACGCCGGGCAGCGGCGCCATCCCCACCGGGTTCCAGTGATGCTCGGCCAGGTGATAGCCGGTGATGCCGGCGCGGTCGGCCGCCTCGATCAGCCGCAGCCGGTTCTCGTAAAAGGCCGGCAGCGGCTCGTCGCGCCGGTCGAGATGGTCGAAAATGCCGAATCGCATGGAAGCTCCCCCGTGCTTCAGGCGTCCACCTGTTCCGCTTCACGGCAGGTGGTGCGGCGCACGTCGCGCACCTGCGCGAGATCCTCGAACGGCCGCGCGCGGTGCATGGTGGCGAGATTGTCCCAGATCACCACGTCGCCGACGCGCCAGCGATGGGCGTAGACGAATTTCTCCTGCGTCGCGTGCGCCATCAGCTCGGCAAGCAGCGCGCGCCCCTCCTCCACCGGCCAGCCGACGATGCGCGCGGCATGCGAGGCGATGTACAGCACCTTGCGGCCGGAGCCGGGATGGACATGGACCAGCCTGTGCTCGGCCGGCGGCATGAAGGCGAGCTCTTCCGCCGTCGCCTCGGGTCCGCCGCCCACCACGCGCGAGTGCCAATAGGAATGCTCGCAGACCAGCCCGTCGATCCGCGCCTTCATCGCGTCGGGCAGCGCGTCGTAGGCCGCGCGCATGTCGGCGAACTCGGTCGCGGGCCCGCCGCCCGGCGGCAAAGCGTGCGCCGACAGCAGCGAGTAGGTCGCGCGCACCGCGTTGAACGACATGTCGGTGTGCCACAGACGGTTCGCCCGCTTGAACAGCAGCCGCCGATCACCCTCGGTGAAGAGCTGGCCGGTCTCGTCCATGTTCGACTGGTCGATGATCTCGAGATGGCGGATGCGCGGCGCCTTGCCCTTCGCCGTGGTCGCCGCGCGCGTGCGGTGGACCGGGCCGAGCTGCCGGGAGAACGCGATGTGCTGCTCATCGGTCAGCGGCCGATCATGACGCACCACGCCCACGGCGTAGCGGTCCATCGCCGCGACGAATGCGGCGAGGGTCGGCGCGTCCATCGGCCGGGCGAGGCTCGCCCCCGCAATCTCACAGGCGAACAAAGGGTGCAGCGGGGTGATGCGGAGAGGCATGGGGAAATCTTACCGCCAACCCCTCTCCCTGTCCCTCCCCCTCAAGGGGGGAGGGAACGCTGGCGCGACAGCTTTACCGCTTTCTCCGAGACCGCGACTTCGGCAGCGAGCATGCGTCGGCCCCCTCTCGCCCCCTCCCCCCCTTGAGGGGAGGGTTGGGGAGGGGGTCTCTCATGCCCTTACAGCCCACCTTGGCGCCGGTCGGGTGGATTGCCAGCCACCGCCCGGCGGTGCTTTGATAGGGCACCCGGACATAGGGAGACCCCGTCATGGCCGTCCTCAACCCCACCTTCCTTTCGCATGGCACGCTCGAATCCCGCGACCTCGAACAGGCGCGCAAGTTCTACGAGGGATTCCTCGGGCTCGAGGTGATCCGCACCTCCGACCGCTCGCTGATGATCCGGCTCGGCGGCGAGCACGTCTACGCCGTGGTGCTGAACCCGAAGAAGCCCGAGATGCCGGTGCTCAACCATAACGGGCTCGACATCGGCTCGCGCGAGGACGTCGACCGCGCCTACGAGACCGCCAAGGCCGAGCAGGAAGCGTGGGGCATCAGGAAGATCACCCGGCCGGTCGACGCGCACGGCACGTACGGCTTCTACATCGCCGACCCCGACGACAACTGGTGGGAGATCCTGACCAACCCCGAGGGCGGCTATTCATGGATGTTCGCCAAGGGCGACGACATCGACTCGTGGGGCGCGGGCGAGAACGCGGGCTTCAACCCCAACCAGTTCACCCGCAGGCGCCGGCCGGTGAAGAAGGCTGAAGCGACAGAGGGTTGACCGGGAGGGTCCACCAGCCCGTCATGCCCGGACTTGTTCCGGGCATCTACGTGATCAGAGAATTGGGGGCGGGCATAGGCCCGCCCCCAACTTACAGAGTCACGCGGCACCAAAATTTCGATCACTGAGCCGCCTAAGTGCATCAGTTCGGCTACCAGGAAATTTTGTTCCGGACTTGATTTCGGCAATTCGCCCGGGGTTCACGTCGTACTCAGCCGCAATCCGGTTCAGATATTCTTTTCGAAATATTCTGATCCAAATTTCAATTGCGTCGTCGTGGGTCAGTCGGCGACTCGGTCGCCGGGGGTTTTGTGGATGCATATCCCATCCCCATGTGAACGAGAGCCGCCTTGACCAGGAACCCGAGCCCGTTGTATGGGCTTGGCTGTTGGGACACGTTCCCGTCCCGCGACGGCTCACAATTGTTGCGGGGCTCACCACTTACGGCCAGGGTGGCAGCCCTGGCCGTTTGGCTTCGGCCAAATTTTGAGACCTATCAGCCTCTTCAAAACGGGATTTCCTCATCTAGATCGCCGGCCTTCGGCCGCGGCTCCGGAGGAATGGTGGTCTGCCGCGGCCATAAAGGTGGCTCGATCCCTACACGGGCCAAGTCTGAAGACATTCGGCGACCAGCTTCCCAAACATCAAAGTCTTCTCGATTTCGCCATATCTCCAGGTAATCACCTATATTCCTCCAAAGAATGTCAGTTCTTATTGCATCCAGTCTATTAATGTCATTGTCAGGACTGAAAAATTCAATATGCCATTTCACCATTTCAAGTATTTCTTCTTCCTCAAAACTCTTAATAATTTCGATATCCTTAATAATATTTAACTCTCTTATGCCTAACCTAACATCCCAAAATGTGACCCAACTCTTCTCGCCAATTTTACGCCCGTTATCATCATATCTCCCGCCGACCTTTGCCTCCGCAGCAAATCTTTGGATCGCACGTTCCACTATTGTGGTTGTGTTCTGCCGATATATTCGTGACATAAAGTCGACCATAAACTTTGTTTTCGGCTCAAGCCGCAGTGACAGCGCTTCTGTCTTTGCTTGCGGGCGCTTCCGGGCATCGGCTGGCATGGCAACTCGCTTTCTGGTGTGTTGCAGAATAATACACGAGATGTTGGAAAGGGCGCAAGTGCAACTGCCAAACTGCGCCTTCGACCTGCCATCCGGGCCCTAACGCGCTGAATTCACACAATAAACTTGTGTGCATAGGACAGGCGCGTGTCTTGCAGCGAATCACGCCGCCACGGCCGCCCCGTCGCCGCGGGGATCGGCGCCGCCCTCGTAGCTGCCGTCGGGCAGGATGCGGATCGCCTGGGCGTGGCCCATGGCTTCCTCCCACGCGCCGGCGACGACGACGGGATGGCCCCGCGCCTGGAGCCGGCGCACGGTTTCGGGGCCGAAACGCCCCTCCAGCATCAGCGCCTGGCTCGCCTCGCCCCAGGTGCGGCCCAACAGGAAGCGCGGCGCCGAGATCGCTTCCTGCACGTCCATTCCGAAATCGAGCACGCGCGTCATCAGCATCGCGTGGGTCTGCGGCTGGCCCTCGCCGCCCATCGTGCCGAAGATCATCGCGGGCCTGCCATCCTTCAGCAGCATGGCGGGGATCAGCGTGTGGAAGGTGCGCTTGCCGGGCGCGAGCGCGTTCGGGTGGTCCGGGTCGAGCGAGAAGAACGAGCCGCGGTTCTGCAGTACGACGCCGGTGCCCTCGGCCATCTCGGCCGAGCCGAAATCGAAATAGAGCGACTGGATCACCGAGCAGGCGAGCCCGTCGCGGTCGATCGCGCAGAAATAGCAGGTGTCGCCGCCGGGCGAACGACGTTCGGACGTGCCGGGCGCGGCAATCCCGGGCGCGATGTCGGAATCGGGCCGGGCGCGTGCCGGGTCGATCAGGGTGCGGCGCCGGTCGGCATAGGAACGGTCGATCATCTCGGCCACCGGGACGGCAGCGAAGTCGGGGTCGGTGACGAAGGCGTCGCGGTCGGCGAAGGCGAGCTTCACCGCCTCGACGACATGATGGAGATGCGCGTCCGTCCCCTCGCCCATCGCCGCCAGGTCGAACCCGTCGAGCATGTTGGCGATGGCGAGCGCGGCGACGCCCTGGGTCGGCGGCGGCATTTCGAGGAGCGTGTGGCCGCGATAGGCGGCGGACAGCGGCGCGGTCCAGCGCGCGCGGTAGGCCGCGAAATCCTCGGCTGCCAAGGGCGCGCCGCGCGGCCCGATCTCCGCCGCGATCTCGGCGCCGATCACGTCGTAATAGTGGCGCGGCCCGTGCCGCGCGATGCGTTCCAGGGTCGCGGCGAGGGCGGGGTAGCGCACCATTTCGCCCGTGCGCGGGGCACGACCGCCCGGCATGTAGACCCGCGCCATCGCCGGCCACGTCTCGAGGGCATCGGCAGCGATCCACTTGGCGACCGAGCGGGCGCACGGCACGCCGTCGCGCGCGGCGCGGATCGCCGGGTCGAACAGCCTCGCCCAGTCGAGCCTGCCATGCCGCTCGTGTGCCAGGCGCCAGCCATCGACCGCCCCCGGCACGGTCAACGCGGCGTGCGGCCCGCGCTGCGGAATGGCGCGCTGGCCCAGGGCGCGATAGCGCGCGATGGTCGCCGCGCGGGCAGCCGGCCCGGCCGCCTCGATTCCCTCGGCCCGCCCGGTCGCGGGATCGAAGATCATCCAGAACCCGTCGCCCCCCAGCCCGCACATGTGCGGGTAGGCGACGGCCAGCATGGCGTTGGTCGCGATCGCGGCGTCGACGGCGCTGCCGCCTTGCGCCAGCGTGTCCGCCCCTGCCTGCGCCGCCAGCGCGTGCGAGCCCGCCACCATCCCGTTCTCTGCGCGCAATGCTTCGGTCATCAGCGCCTCCCGCCGTCTTGATACCGGTGCGGGAGGTTCGACGGAAGCCCGCGTTGTCGGACGTGGGACCGGATGGTAGCTTGCCCGCGAGAGAGGCGGAATGAGCATCTGGGGAACGATCATCGGGGGCGCGGCGGGATTCGCGCTGGGCGGGCCGCTGGGCGCGCTGCTTGGCGCTGCGGCGGGCCACGCGCTCGACCGGATGCGCGAGGACGGAACCGGCTCGGAGCTGCACCGCGAGACCGCCTTCGCCATCGCCGTGATCGTGCTGTCGGCCAAGATGGCCAAGGCCGACGGGCAGGTCACGCGCGACGAGATCGCCGCCTTCCGCGAGATGTTCCAGGTGCCGCCCGAAGAGGAGAAGAATGTCGGCCGGCTGTTCGACCAGGCGCGCAAGGATGCCGCCGGGTTCGAGCCCTATGCCCGCCAGGTGGCGCGCATGTTCCGCGACAACCCCGCCGTGCTGGAGAAGCTGCTGGACGGGTTGTTCCACATCGCCAAGGCCGACAAGGTCGCGCACCCGAACGAGATCGCGTATCTGCGCGAGGTGGCGGCGATCTTCGGCTTCGACGAGCAGGCCTTCGAGCGCATACGCGCCGGGCATCTCGGCCGGGCCGAGGCCGACCCCTATATGCTGCTGGGCGTGCCGCACGATTCCCCGGACGAGCAGGTGCGCGCCGCCTGGCGGCGGCTGGTGCGCGAGAACCACCCCGACCGGCTGATTGCAGAGGGCATGCCGGCCGAGTTCGTGGCGCTGGCGAACGACAAGCTGGCCACCATCAACGCCGCCTATGACGCGATCTGCGAGCGGCGCGGCCTGAAATGACCGCCCCCCGGCACGGACTCAAATGATCGCCGCGCAGCGCGGCCGGGGTGATTCGCCGCACCCGGCGGCGCTGCGACGCAGCGATTGGCTTTCTATCGGAAACCCGAGGAAATCTGCCGGGTCCAGGCCTGTTCGCCCGTCACGGAACCGTCACGCCCTCGTCACCTTGACATTTGCTGCCGCAGTGCAATATAACTGGCGTAGTTCATTTTGCGTTGCAGCATCAACAGTAGGATTGTGCGAACGATGGCTAAGAACCGCCAGATCACCTCGCTCTTCAAGTCCAGCGAGGCCTCGCCCTTCCGCACGTGCCAGTGGCCGTTCGGCGACCCCGGCACGAAGGAATTCCATTTCTGCGGCGAGCCGACCCATGCGGGCTTCTCCTACTGCCGCAAGCACGCCCAGATGGCTTATCGCGAGCCCGAGCCGCGCCGCTCGGCGCCGAGCTATCCCGGCCGCCGCGCCGCCTAGCGGCGCTTCCGCCCACAGGTTCGTTGCGCCCTGTCCGCCTTCGGCGGGCAGGGTACACGCATGACCGCGCCGCAAGCGCGGCCGTCGCCCAATTTCGGCCCGCGCGCCGCGGCTGCGACGATCGACATGCTGGTGATTCACTATACCGGCATGGAGACCGCCGAGGCTGCGCTCGACCGGCTGTGCGACCCCGCCGCCCAGGTCAGCGCGCACTATTTGATCGATGAGGACGGCACGACGTGGGGGCTGGTCGACGAGGCGATGCGCGCCTGGCATGCCGGCGACAGCGTCTGGAAGGGCGAGACCGACGTCAACTCGCGCTCGATCGGCATCGAGCTGGTCAATCCCGGCCACGAGTTCGGCTATCGCCCGTTCCCCGAGGCACAGGTCGCGGCGCTGATCGCCCTCGCCGGGGATATCGTGGCGCGCCACCCCATCCCATCCGGCAACGTGGTCGGCCATTCCGACGTGGCGCCGGCCCGCAAGCGCGACCCGGGCGAGCTGTTCGAGTGGCGCCGCCTGGCCCGTGCCGGGATCGGCCGCTACCCGACCCGTCCGTCGATCGCCGCGCGGCTCGACACCGGCCCCTATGGCGACGAGCAGGTCCTGCTGAACGAGGCGCAGAGCCTGCTGGCGGGCATCGGGTACGGGATCGCCGTCACCGGACGCGACGATGCCGCGACCGTCGCCGTGCTGGCCGCCTTCCAACGTCGCTACCGCCCGAAGCGCATCGACGGCAGGCTGGATTCCGAGACGTTTCTGCTGATCCAGGCGGTCGCCGAACTGGCCGGTTGACGGAACCGCGCCGGTTGAGGTTGACGCGGGCGCCGCGCGCCTCCACCTTGTCGACGCCAGACGGCCGGATGGCCGCCCTCCGCACCGGGGCAACCTCGCGGGGGGAGGAAAGTCCGGGCTCCACGGAGACACGGTGCCGGGTAACGCCCGGCGGGGGCGACCCCAGGGAAAGTGCCACAGAAACCAGACCGCCAACCCCGACCGGCCTCGGCCGGCTCCGGGCGGCAAGGGTGAAACGGTGCGGCAAGAGCGCACCGCGGGACCGGCAACGGGACCGGCATGGCAAACCCCACCGGGAGCAAGACCAAATAGGGGCGACGCGCGGGAGCGATCCCGCAGGCCCGTTTCCGGGCCGTCGCCCGGGTAGGTCGCGCGAGGCGCGGGGCGACCCGCGTCCCAGATGAATGGCCATCCCCTGGTCCGCCAGGGACAGAACCCGGCTTACAGGCCGTCTGGCGTTTCTCTACCGGCCTCACCCGATGCCCATAAAAAAGGCCCGGGCGGCGAACCGCCCGGGCCCCGGCGAAGACCGCGGGAAGTGGATCAGGGAACGGTCTCGCCGTGCACCACAAGGTCGAGGCCCTCGCGCTCGGTCTCGCTACCCACGCGAAGCCCGATGACGAGGTCGATGCCCTTGAGGAGGAGGAAGGTTGCCACGCCATCCCAGATCAGGGTCGCGAGGATGCCTTCGATCTGGATCAGCATCTGGCCGGGGTTGCCCTCGAGCGCGCCCGAAGTGCCGCCGATCGCCTTGACCGCGAACACGCCGGTCAGGAACGCGCCGGCCATGCCGCCGAGCGCATGCACGCCGAACGTGTCGAGCGAGTCGTCATACCCGCCCGCATGCTTGAGCCACGTCGCACCCCAGTAGCAGACCACGCCGGCGGCGACGCCGATGAACAGCGCACCGACCGGATCGACGAAGCCGGACGCCGGAGTGATGGCGACCAGGCCGGCCACCGCGCCCGAGATGATGCCGAGGACGCTGGGCTTGCCCTTCACCGCCCACTCGACGAACATCCAGGTGAGCGCCGCGGTCGCCGTCGCGATCTGGGTGACGGCCATCGCCATGCCCGCCGCGCCGTTCGAGGCGACCGCCGAGCCGGCGTTGAACCCGAACCAGCCGACCCACAGCAGCGACGCGCCGATCACCGAAAGCGTCAGGTTGTGCGGCGGCATCGGCTCGTTGGGATAGCCGTGGCGCTTGCCGAGCACGAGGGCGCAGACCAGCCCCGCGACGCCCGCATTGATGTGCACCACCGTGCCGCCCGCGAAGTCGAGCACGCCGGCGCCGGACAGGAACCCGCCGCCCCATACCCAGTGCGCGATCGGCGAGTACACGACCAGCGACCACAGCGCCATGAACCACAGCATCGCGGAGAATTTCATGCGGTCGACGAACGCGCCGACGATCAGCGCCGGGGTTATGATCGCGAACGTCATCTGGAAGCACATGAACACGGATTCGGGGATCGTGCCCGACAGCGACTCCTTGCCCATGCCGTTCAGCAGGAAGGCGGAAAGATCGCCGACATACGCGCCGTCACCCTTGAACGCGAGGGAGTAGCCCGCGACCATCCAGACCACGGTCATGAGGCAGGTGATGGCGAAACAGTTCATCAACG
The DNA here is from genome assembly GCA_963817535.1 of uncultured Alphaproteobacteria bacterium. Lineage (GTDB taxonomy): Bacteria > Pseudomonadota > Alphaproteobacteria > MPNO01 > DASWLB01 > CAWGHZ01. Next base: position 40,639 of record CAWFOW010000010.1, on the reverse strand, counting down.
TGTTGAGCACGTTCTTCTTGCGCACCATGCCGCCGTAGAACAGGGCAAGGCCGGGAACCGTCATCAGCAGGACGAGCGCGGTGGAGGTGAGCATCCACGCCGTGTCGCCGCTGTCGAGCTTCGGCGGCGGCGGGACCGGCGCCGGAGCCGGTGCCGCAGCCTGCTGCGCATAAGCGAGGCCGACGGAACCGGCGACGAAAAGTGCCGCAAGCGCCCCCGAGCGCACGTAAGTCGGAATCTTCTTCATTTGCGTTTCTCCTGGGCTAGAGCGCCGCTTCACCGGTTTCGCCAGTGCGGATGCGCACTGCGGCGGCAAGGTCGAGTACGAAAATCTTGCCGTCGCCGATGTTGCCGGTGGACGCCGTCTTTTGAATCGCTTCCACCGCCTGATCGGCGATGTCGTCTGGCACAACGACCTCGACCTTCACCTTGGGGAGGAACGTCGTCGTGTATTCTGCCCCTCGGTAGATTTCGGTCTGGCCCTTCTGGCGGCCAAAGCCCTTCACCTCCGAGACGGTCGCGCCCTGCACCCCGATGGAGGTGAGCGCATCGCGCACGTCTTCCAACTTGAACGGCTTGATGATGGCCATGATCAGTTTCATCTGGGGCTCCTTCTCGGTGAGGCCCCGGCGACGGCGCAGTGCCGCCGCCGGGCCCGGTCGTCAGAACGAACGTGCCACCATCAACGTTACGGTGGCGCCGCACAGGTCGTTGGCGCCGAAGCACCGACCGTTGCCAATGTCGGTGTCGGTCACCGCCAGGGTCGTATCGAAGCCGAAGATCTTGGCGTCGAGCGACGCGCCGTACACCCAGTAGTCGGGGGTGCCGAACGCCGCGTTGTCCTCGATCCACTGGCGTCCGCCGTTCAGGCCGAGCGTGACCTTGCCGAGCGGAATCGAAACGGCGAGATTCGCGAACTCCGCATGACCCGACCCGCCGAAATAATCCGGCGAGTAGTTGAACGATGCTGTCGTCGAGAACGGCCCGAAGTCATAGCCGAGCGAGAGCGCCGCTTCGGCATAGGAGAAGTTCGAGCCCTGCGGTTCGGACGGGTAGTAGTAGTAGATGCCGCCGGCCGTCCAGCTGAACCCGGCGATCTCGCCCTGCACCCCGCCATACATGTCCCACTCGAGCGAATTGCCGGACGAGCTGCCGAAATCGACATTGGACAGCCACGTGCCCGCATAGACGCCGACGGGCTTGGAATTGAGCGACCAGTCGAACCCACCCTGGATGGCGGGCTGGTCGTCGGTCTGCGAAATGCCGCGGAACAGGTACTCCGAGACAATGCCGACATTCGCCGAGAAGCTGCCGGGCACCATCTTCTCCGGCAACAGCCCGTCGTCATCCGCGGCGACCGCCGGGATGGTCGTCGCCGCGAGCGCCAGAGCCGTCGTGGCAATCAAAAGACGCTTCATTTCTTCTATCCTCCTCCTTCAGGGGGAGACCCCCATGGTCCAGTCCGGCCGCCCCGAAGCTTCCAACACGAATTTCTCCGGCGCGGCCGGCCGGTACACTACGCCTAAGCAAGAATCGGGCCAACTCGCGGGAAGGATTTGGGGCAAAAAAATGTCAGATATTTCAGTGCCTTAAAGATAGGCAGGCGTCATCCGCCAGAATTCACGACATATTTGAGTGCATAATATATATGCAGTTTTGAGCATTTGATCATATATTGGGCAGCTTTGTGCCGGCCTGGACAGTATCGGCCTGTCGCCGCACTGTGCACGGCAACGGCGACGAGCAGGACGGCTAATGACCGGCGAGACGGATGTTCTGATCGCGGGCGGGGGCATGGCCGGGCTGGCGCTCGCCGCGGCGCTGGCTGGGGCCGGCATCGCGGTCGCGCTCGCCGACCGCAGCCGCTTCGAGGCCGCAGCCGCGCCCGCAGTCGACGGGCGGACCTCGGCAATCGCGGCGGGGACGCAGCGCGTGCTCGACGGCATCGGCGCCTGGGCGGCGATGGCGGGCGAGGCCGCGCCGATCCTCGAGATCCGCGTCAGCGACGGCGACTCGCCGCTGTTCCTGCATTACGACCACGCGCTGCTCGGGCTCGGCCCGCTCGGCTGGATCGTCGAGAACAGCGTGATCCGCACGGCGCTTCTCAACCGGCTTGCGGCACTCGACGCCGCGCAACTGATCGGCGGCTGCGCGATCGAGTCACTCGCGCCCGACGCGCACGGCGTGACCGCGCAGCTCGCCAACGGCACGCGCCTGCGCGCGCGTCTTGCCGTCGCCGCCGACGGGCGCAACTCCGCGCTGCGCACAGCGGCCGGAATCGGCGTCACCGAGTGGCGCTATCCGCAGTCCGCCATCGTCTGCACGGTGGCGCACGCAAGGTCGCACCGAAACATCGCGCACGAACGGTTCCTGCCCGCAGGCCCGTTCGCCATCCTCCCGATGATGCGCAACCGCTCGTCGATCGTATGGACCGAGCGGGCGGAGCTCGTGCCGGCACTGGCCGCATTGCCGCGCGGCGAATTCACAGGGGAGCTCGCGCGGCGGTTCGGCGACTTCCTCGGCGCGCTTTCCGTCGAGGGCCAGATATTCACCTACCCGCTGTCGCTCCTGCACGCCGACAGCTATGTCGCGCCGCGCCTCGCGCTGATCGGCGACGCCGCGCACACCATCCATCCCATCGCCGGACAGGGACTGAATCTCGGGCTGCGCGACGTCGCCGCGCTCGCGGAACAGGTGGTCGACGCGCACCGCCTGGGTCTCGATATCGGCGAGGGCGTACCGCTTGAGCGCTACCAGAGCTGGCGCCGCTTCGATTCCGCCGTGATGATCGCGGCGACCGACGGGCTCAACCGGCTGTTCTCGAACGAGGTGGCGCCCGTGCGACTCGCGCGCGATGTCGGGCTCGCCGCGGTCAACCGCATCCCGCCTTTGAAGCGCGTCCTGATGCGCCATGCCATGGGACTTGCGGGCCAATCGCCGCGCCTCGTCCGTGGCCTCGCGCTGTAGCGGCCGCTACCGCGCCGGAAGGCGGACGACGAAACGCGCGCCGCGTACGCTGCCGTCCGACGCAATGCGGTTCTCTGCGCGGATCGTGCCGCCGTGTGCGTCGACGATCTGGCGCGAGATCGACAGACCGAGCCCCGAATGCGTGCCGAACTTCTCGGACTCGGGACGTTCGGAATAGAACCGCTCGAAGATCGACTCCTCGGACCCTTCGGGAATGCCGGGCCCATCGTCCTCGACCATCAGCACGACCGTGCGGCCGTCGCGCGCGCCGCGAACCACCACCGTGCCGTCCGGCGGGCTGAACGACAGCGCGTTGTTGATCAGGTTGTTGAACACCTGCACCAGGCGGTCCTCGACCCCTGCCACGGCAAGCGAGTTGTCGGGCGTCCCCTCGTAACGCAGCGCCGGCCCCTGCTCCGACGTGGTGGCACGGCGCACCTCGACAAGGGCGGCGACCAGCTTGCCGACATCGACCGGCTCGAGGTGTTCGCGCGACAGCTCGGCATCGAGGCGCGACGCGTCGGAAATGTCCGTGATCAGCCGGTCGAGCCGCTGCACGTCCTCCAGCACGATGGCCATCAGCCGGCGCTGCTGGTCCGGATCGCGCACGCGCGCCGCGGTCTCGACGGCGCTGCGCAGCGACGTCAGGGGGTTCTTGATCTCGTGCGCGACGTCGGCGGCGAAGGACTCGATCGCGTCCATCCGGTTCCACAGCGTCTCGGTCATGTCGCGCAGCGCGCCCGAAAGGTCGCCGATCTCGTCGCGCCGTTCGGTGAAGTCGGGGATCTCCGCCTCGCGTCGGTGGCCGTGACGCACCCGGTCCGCCGCCGCGGCGAGGCGGCGCACGGGCCGCGCCATCGTGCTGGCGAGATAGAGCGACAGCAGCACCGTCACCACCAGCGCGAACAGGAAGATGCGCAATATGCCGATGCGCACGTCGCGCACCGCGCGCTCGATCCCGGTGGTGGCCGAGGTCAGCAGCAGAACGCCCAGCACCTGCTTGAAGCGCTGCACCGGCACGGCCGCGCTGATGACAAGCCGGCCGTCGGCGAACTCGCGCACCTCGGTCGCCGTCTCGCCGGCCATCGCCTTCATCGCCTCGGGATAGTCCTGCGCGTGCTGCACGGGAGATTCGTGATAGAGCGGCGGCTCGGGCGCGCCGGCGATCCGGTCGGCCAGGCGCTCGTACATGTCGAGCAGCCGCGTAAAGCCGAAGCCCGATTCGCCGGGCGGGCTCAGCACCTCGACCTGGACCGTTCCGCCGGGGCCGGCGAGCTGGCGCGAATCGGTGATCAGAGCGCCATCCGAATCGAACAGGCGCGCGCGCGAGCCGGTCGGCTGCACCAGCCGGCGCAGCATCGGGCGCGCCACATCGGCATGGATCTGCTGCGCGCCGCTGGCCCCGGTGCCGACCGCGCCTTCGCCCAAAGCCCCCGCGAAGATGCGTGCCTGGGTGGCGAGCGCGGCGGTCGACGCCTCGACCAACTCCTCGCGGTACTTTCCGAGATAGAGCAGCCCGCCGACGAGAATGGCCAGCGCCAGCACGTTGACCGACAGGATCCGCCAGGTGAGCGGTGAGACGAGGCGGCGCCGGCGCCGTTTCGGGCGGTCGGCGCCCGGCGCCCCGAGTGGGGGAGGCGCGGCGGCGGGCGGCGGGGCGCTGTCGGGGGGAGGTGCCGGGCGCGGGGAGCCCTCAGCCTTCCCGGTAGCGGTAGCCGATCCCGTAGAGGGTTTCGATTTGAGCGAAGTCGGCATCGACCGCCTTGAACTTCTTCCTAAGACGCTTGATATGGCTGTCGATCGTCCGATCGTCCACATAGACGTGCTCGCCATAGGCCGCATCCATCAGCTGGTCGCGGCTCTTGACGTGGCCCGGCCGCGTCGCCAGCGCCTTGACGATCAGAAACTCGGTCACCGTCAGATCGACCGGGCGGCCGCGCCAGGTGCACAGATGCCGGGCCGAATCGAGCACCAGCTCGCCGCGCGTCATGGTTGGCTGGGCCTCGCCATCGGCCGGTTCCGGCCCGTCCTCGTTGCGTCGCAGGAGCGCGCGGATGCGCTCGATCAGAAGACGCTGCGAGAACGGCTTCTTGATGTAGTCGTCGGCCCCCATGCGCAGCCCGAGGATCTCGTCCACCTCCTCGTCCTTGGAGGTGAGGAAGATCACCGGGATTGCCGACTGGCGGCGCAGCCGCTGCAGCAACTCCATTCCGTCCATGCGCGGCATCTTGATGTCGAGGATGGCGAGGTCGACCGGGCGCTGCCCGATTCCGCGCAGCGCCGAGGCGCCGTCGGTATAGGTCTGCACCTTGAACCCCTCGGCCTCAAGTGCGATCGCGACCGAGGTCAGGATGTTGCGGTCGTCGTCGACCAGCGCAATGGAGTGCGCCACGCCTTGTCCCCCGTCCGCGACCGGCGCGTCGCTCCGCGCCGGGCCGTCCCAGCCCCCAAGGTCAGACCTGCCGCCGGACCCGTCAAGGGCCCCGTTTGCGCTCGCGTGCCTGGTGGACAATCTGCCGCTCCCGCTGTGCCGATCCCATCGCTAGGCCCCAAATCCGGCGGAAATGCGGCGTGCTTGACCCAGATCAACGCGCCCCTGCCACGACGGGGTCATGTTGGGCGCCGAAAATTCAGCTTTTGGCAAAGGAGGAGAGCATGCGCACAACATGGCTTCGCGCGACGCTGGCGACGGCTGTCACCGCCATGGTGCTGGCCGCTGCCGGACCGGCCGCCGCCCAGACCAGCGCGCCGGCGAACGATCGGGGCACGGCGGCCGGCGCGCCGATGGGTCCGGGCATGATGGGCGGGTATGGGCACATGGGGCCGGGCATGATGCAGGGCTACGGCATGCGCGGAGGCGCCGGCGAAGGGACCGGCTACCCCATGGGGCCGGGAATGATGCGCGGTAGCGGCTACGGTATGGGCCCGGGGATGATGGGCCCGGGGATGATGGACCGCGGCGGCATGTACGGCGCACCCGGCATTCAGCAGTACGGATATGTCCGGCCGCCGCTCAACCTGACCGTTACGGACGTGCAAGGCTATTTCGCCGACTGGATCGCACGGACCGGCAACCCCAACCTCAAGGTCGGGAAGGTCACCGAGAAGGACAACGCTACCATCACGGTCGACGTGGTGACCAAGGACAACTCGCTGGTGCGGGAGTACGAGGTCGATCGCGCCACTGGCTTCTTCCATCCGGCGGGGTAGGCCGCCGCGGGTGGTCGCGTTGCCCAAAGAAAAAGGCCCGCGCGATGCGCGGGCCTTGATGCGTCGATGAGGACGCGAAGTGGGCTCAGCCGACGACGGAGAGGTTTTCGGCAGACTGCTTGCCGTTCCTTCCGGTCTGGAGCTCGTACTGGACCTTCTGGCCCTCGTTGAGGGTCGAAAGCCCGGCACGCTCCACGGCGGAGATGTGCACGAAGGCGTCCTTTGAGCCGTCATCCGGCTGAATGAAGCCATAGCCCTTCGTGGGGTTGAACCACTTCACGGTTCCTTTGGTCATGTAGCGTATCCAATCGAGTCGTTGCGTCTGCCGGCGTCGCCGCCAGCGGGTTCTAGCTCACCGAAATCCTGGGATAAATCCATCGGGATAGGGGAAAGCCGGGGGTCGGCGGTGCGAGAGAACGGATGATCCGGCCTTCGTAGGGTCGACGATCGCAAATATGGAACGTCCAATTGGAAAGTCCAAGGGAAATCGGGTCCATACGTATTCATACGGATTGAGGAAGATATGCGTTAACGGACTGTTTATACGCTACTCACCTTCGGCCGATCTTGGCGCGACAGCCGGATTCCACTGGCCCCGACGCATCCGCGTGACGGTATATGCGCTGAACAGCCCGCCCTTGCGAAAGGGCTCCTCGGCGGCGAAGCCGTCGGCCGCCGCGCGGTCGGGAACGTTGACGATCAGGACGCTTCCCGTCCGCGAATTGTCGGCATCGGCGAGCGTAGCGCCCCCCAGCACCAGAATGTCCCGGTGCCGGTCGAGATAGGCGAGGTGGGCGTCGCGCTCTCGCGCGCGGATGGCGCGGCCATCGGGACCCGGCCGGTCGACGCCGTAGAGCATATAGAGCATGATGCGTCTCCTTAACCAAACGCGACTATTGCTGTCGGGCAGGTGCGGCGCAACCCGCCATTGACCGCCGGGCGCGCCGCTATTATGAGGGCCGGCCCATGGACACTGCCAGTATCGAGCCCGCCGGGCGGGCAAGCCTCGACTCCCTTCGCGTCGTCATCGTCGGCCATGTCGACCATGGCAAGTCGACGCTGGTCGGGCGCCTGCTGCACGAGACCAACGCGCTTCCCGAGGGCAAAGTCGAGGCGCTGCAGGAGGCCTGCCGCAAGCGCGGCATGCCGTTCGAATGGGCCTTCGTCACCGACGCCTTCCAGGCGGAGCGCGACCAGGGCATCACCATCGATGTCAGCCACATCCGGTTCGCCTCTCAGAAGCGCGCCTACGCGCTGGTCGACGCGCCGGGCCATCGGGCCTTCCTGCGCAACATGATCTCGGGCGCGGCCGACTGCGCCGGTGCGCTGGTGGTCATCGACGCGGTCGAGGGCGTCTCCGACCAGACGCGCCGCCACGGCTACCTGCTGCACCTGCTGGGCATCCAGCAGATCGCCGTCGCCGTCACCAAGATGGACATGGCGAATTTCGAGGCCGAGCGCTTCGCCGAGGTCGAAAAGGCTTTCCGCGACGAGCTCGGCGGGCTCGGCATCGTGCCGTCGGCCGTCATCCCGGTCTCGGGCCGCGATGGCGACAACCTGACACGCCGGTCCGACCGCATGAACTGGTACAGCGGCCCGACCGTGGTCGAGGCGCTGGACGCGTTCGAGCCCCTGGCGCCACTCGATGCGCGTCCGCTGCGCATCCCGGTGCAGGACGTATACAAGTTCGACACGCGCCGCATCATCGCCGGACGAATCGAGGCGGGACGCCTCAAGGTCGGCGACGCGGTCCTGTTCTCGCCGTCCAATCAGACGACGCGGGTGAAATCGATCGAGGGCCTCCCCGGCGGCGCACCCATCGGCAACTCCTCGGCCGGCCGCTCCGTCGGCTTCACCCTCGAGGAGCAGATCTTCGTCGAGCGCGGCGAGGTGGTGAGCCACACCCAGAACCCGCCGGTCGAGTCCAGCGTGTTCCGAGCGCGCATGTTCTGGTTCGGCAAGAAGCCGATGCAGCTCGGCCGGTCCTACACGCTGCGCCTCAACACCACCGAGACGCCGGTCGAGCCGCAGCGCATCGACCGGGTGATCGACACCGCCCGCATGGCGGAGGTGGGCACCACGGAGGTCCCGACCAACTCGGTCGCGGACGTCGTGCTGCGCGCACGCCGCATGCTGGCCTTCGACCTCGCCACCGAGAATGCGCGCACCGGCCGGTTCGTGCTGTCGGACGGCGGCGAGGTGGTGGGCGGCGGACTGATCGACATGGAGGGGTATCCCGACCAGCGCGCCCTGATCACCCGCAAGGCGACCAACCTCGCCGATGTCGAGGAGCGTGTGTCGGCGGCGGCGCGCGAGGCGCGCAACGGCCATGCCGGCGGCGTGCTGTGGTTCACCGGCCTGTCGGGCGCGGGCAAGTCCACCCTCGCCAACGAGCTGGAGCGCCGCCTGTTCGAGCAGGGCTACCAGGTCACCAAGCTCGACGGCGACGATTTGCGCCATGGGCTGAACGCCAATCTCGGCTTCTCGCCCGAGGACCGCGCGGAGAACATCCGCCGCGTCGGCGAAGTCGCTTCGCTGTTCGCGCGCAACGGGTTCCTGGTCGTCACGGCGTTCATCTCGCCCTATCGCGCCGATCGCGACCGTGCGCGCCAGGCGGTGGGCGAACGATTCCACGAGGTGTATGTTTCGGCCGGCGTGGCGGCGTGCGAAGCGCGCGACCCGCGCGGCCTGTACAAGAAGGCGCGCTCCGGCGAGATCCGAGACTTCACCGGCATCTCCGCGCCCTACGAGCCGCCGCAAACGTGCGAACTGACCATCGACACCGAGATCCAGTCGGTCGACGCTTCGCTCGACACGCTGATCGGCTATGTCGCGCGACATTTCCCACTGAAAAAGACGCGCTGATCGGCGCCTTGCACCGGCCCCGTCCCGTGCCGATCTTGCTCTAACCGCACGGAAAGGCCGGAGAGATCGTGCACGGTCCGGAACTCGGAGCTTCGAAGCGACGCCGCCGGCCCGCGCGAATCATGAACTTCGCCGCTGGGACCGTGCTGGCGCTGATCTGCGCCGCCGCGGTCTGGTTCTTCGTCGCACCGCACGGGGCGCCGCCCGTCTCGCCGCCGGCCACGTCGGTGCTGCTCGCCCCGCCCACGCCTGCGACGCCACCGGTGGCGCCCGCTCCCGCGCCGAAACCGGCCGCTCCCGCGCCGACGGCACGATCACCGGCGCCGGCCCCGTCGCCCCCGCCGATCGCCGTGGCGAGCGTGCCGGCCGCGGAGACCTATGCGCTGGCCGATTGGACCGAGGCCAAGACGCCGTCCGGGTTCCTCGACGGCATCACGCTCGAAGGGGCATCGCTCGATCCCGAAAAATCGCGTCTGCTGGTCGGCGAGGACGTGCTGACCGCGACGGGCTGGGCCGGCGACCGCGCGCTCGGCATCCGGTTTCCCAAGGTCCTGCTCGCCATGTGCGGGCGTATCGTCGCCGCGGCCGATGTCGGGCTCGACCGTCCCGACGTCGCCAAGGCGGTGCACCCGAACCTCGCGAAGTCGGGCTGGTCGGCGCGGCTCCTGGTCGGGCACCTGCCGCGCTGCGCGGGGGCGACCCTCGCCGCGTGGGCGGTGGCGCCGTTCGGCAAGGTCGTGTTCCCGCTGGCCGGGGCCGTTGCGCTCGACCTTCCGCCGGCCCGGCCACTCGACCCTGCGCTCACCGTCGAGACGCACCCCCTGCCCCGCCCCGCCGACATGTCCGACGCGGCGAAGCCCGTGAAGATCGTCGCCAGGTCCAAGGTTAATATGCGCCGCTGTGGCAGCACGCGTTGCAAGGTTGTCGGCCAGCTCGCCCCCGGCACGCACATCGCCGGCCTGCTCGACCGGGCGGACGGCTGGGCGCTAGTGGTGACGCAAGACCAGGCAACCGGCTGGCTCGCCGAGCGCGTCGTGGAGATCGTGACGAAGAACTAGGAGCGTCTACCGCTTGAGGCGGCGGCGGTCGTCCGGATTGATGATGTTCATCATCACAGCGCGGTAGCCCTCGACGGCCGCGGGGCCGGCGTCGCGATAGGCGTTGGCGATACGCCGGCGCTGGCTTTCGGACAGGGTGCGCTCGAGCTCCACCCCCTTGGGCGTCAGCTCGAGCAGGCGCTGGCGGCGGTCGCGCGGGCCAGGGTGCTGCACGATGAATCCCTCGCGCACGAGCTGGCCCAGGACCCGCGACAGGCTCTGCTTGGTGATCTTCAGGATCGCCAGAAGCTCCGACACGGTGATTCGTGGGTTGCGGCCCACGAAATAGATCACCCGGTGATGGGCCCTTCCGTAGCGGTAGCGGGTCAGGATGGCGTCGGGTTCGGCCGTGAAGTCGCGGTAGGCATAGAACAACAGCTCCATACCGTGACGCAGCTCCTCGTCATCGAGATACAAGGGAAGAGGGAGCGTGTTTACGTCAGCCATGTTGACATATATAGGCGAGGGTGCTAGTGTAGGCAAGCGGATTTCGCAGGATCTGCCGGGCGAAAACGACGCGGGCGTAAGGCGATGATGAACTTCCACGATCAGGACGGGCTTATCTGGTACGACGGCGCGCTGGTCCCCTGGCGCGACGTGAAGCTGCACGTGCTGAGCCACGGGCTGCACTACGCGAGCTGCGTGTTCGAGGGCGAGCGCGTCTATGGCGGCACCGTCTTCAAGCTGACCGAGCACACCCAGCGTCTCATCGATTCCGGCCGCATTCTCGGGTTCGACCTGCCCTACACGCTGGCCGAGCTGGAGGCCGCGACCCGCGAGACCGTCACGGCCACCGGCCATCCCGACGCCTATGTGCGCCCGGTCGCGTGGCGCGGTTCCGAGCAGATGGGCGTGGCCGCGCAGCAGACCAGGATTTACGTCGCCATCGCGGCGTGGGAATGGCCGTCCTACTTTTCGCCCGAGGCGGCGGAGAAGGGCATCCGCCTCGCCTGGGCCGACTGGCGCCGCCCGCCGCCCTCGTCCGCGCCGGTCAAGGCGAAGGCCGCCGGCCTCTACATGATCTGCACGCTCGCCAAGCACGCCGCCGAGGCGAAGAAGTTCGACGACGCGCTGATGCTCGACTGGCGCGGCCAGCTCGCCGAGACGACCGGTGCGAACCTGTTCCTCGTCCAGGGCGGCAAGCTGCACACGCCGACCCCGGACTGCTTCCTCGACGGCATCACCCGGCGCTCGGTGATCGGCCTCGCCAAGGCGCGCGGCATCGAGGTGATCGAGCGCGTGTTGATGCCCGACGAGCTGGACAAGGCGGACGAGATCTTCGTCACCGGCACGGCGGCCGAGGTGACGCCGGTTGGCGAGATCGACGGGCGCAGGTTCAAGGTCGGCCCGATCACCCGCGCGCTGCGCGACGACTATTCCGCCCTGGTGCGCCAGAAGGCCGGCGCCGCCGCGAAGGTGGCGTAGCCCCAAATTCCCGACTGTCATCCCGGGCGCAGCGCAGCACGAAGTGATGCGTTGCAGACCCGGGACCCATGTTCAGGCGGCCGACGCGCGGCGGCATGGGTCCCGGCTCTAACCGCGACGCGCGGCTCGGCCGGGATGACAATTGGACATTACGCCCCCGCCAAGGTCTTCAGCATCGCCGCCACCTCGTCGACCGATTTCACATCGGCGAAGATGCGCTGCATGGTCTTGAGCTCGGCGTCATGCGTCTCGCGGCTGACCTCGGCCACCGCGTCCTTGACCAGGATCATCCGGTAGTTGTGCTCGACCCCGCCGCGGATGGTGGTGGAGACGCAGACGCAGGTGGTCACGCCGCACACGACGCAGGTCGTCACCCCCATGCGGCGCAGGATCGTGTCGAGCGGCGTGTTGGAGAACCCGCCAAACCCTTTCTTCACCACCAGATGCTCGCCCGGCTGGGGCGCGAGTTCGTCGACGATCTGGGCGCCCCAAGTGCCCTCGGTGATGAAGGTGCGGTTGGAGCGCTCGTCGTGGTGCCCGCCCATCATCCGCCAGTAGGGGATTTGCGCATCGGAATAGTCGGGCTTCAGCACGTGCGCGATATAGACCACCGGCCGGCCCGCGGCGCGGAACGCGGCGGCGAGGCGCTTCACCTCGGGCACCGTGCCGGACAGGAATTCCATGTCGACCGCGCCCGGCCGCTCGCGCGCGCCGGCGGCGAACGCACCGTCCGGGTGGACGAAATCGTTCTGCATGTCGACGATGACGAGCGCCGATTGGGCGATGTCGGGTCCGGGTTGCGGGATGGGTGGCATGCGATCCTCCGTCAGCCGAGCGCTTCTTCCACCAGCCGGCGGTATTCCGCGACGGTCGGGTGGAAGGGCGCCGTGTGGTTGAACCAGCTTCCCTGCGCGTCGGCGACGATCTCGTCGATGTCGCCCGGCTTGTAGCCGAGCGCGACGATGCCATTCGGCAGCCCGACCCGCGCGTTCATCTCGGCGACCGCATCGGACGGGCGCGCGCCATCCGCGAGGCCCAGCGCGGCGGCCAGCGGCGCGGTCTTTTCCGGCACCTTTTCCTCCCACAGCCGCAGCACGGCGGGCATCGACAGCGTCACCAGCATGCCGTGGTGCAGGCCCTGGTCGCCGAACGTATTGGCGAGCGCGTGGCCGGGCCCGAGCCCTTTGCCGCACATCATGGCCGACAGCGCCGCAAGCATCATGTTGGCGCGCGCCTCACGGTCCTGACCGTCATTCACCGCGCGCTCGACATTGGCGAACACGCGCGTGCAGGCATCGAGCGCGATGGCATCGCCCAACGAGTTCGGCGTCTTGGCGTAGTAGTGCTCGACCGCGTGGCTCAGCGCGTCCATGCCCGTGCCCGCGGTCAGGCGCGCCGGCAAGGTAAGTGTCAGTTCGGGATCGCAGATCGCGACCTTCGGCACGATGAAGTGGCTGCTGAGGCCGGAGCCGCGGCTGTGCGAATCCGGATGGATGCCGGCGCCCGACGAGGCCTCGCTGCCCGTGCCCGCCGTGGTCGGGACCGCGACGATCGGCGCGGTGTGCGGTCCCACCCGGTCGGCGCGGCGGAAATAGTCGGTGATCTTGCCGCCATGCGTCGCCAGCACCGCCACCGCCTTCGCCGTGTCGATGACCGAGCCGCCGCCGACCGCGACCACCCCGTCGCAGCCGAGCGTCTTGTAAAGCTCGGTCGCGCGCTCGACGCCCGCGATGGTCGGGTTCTCCGGCACCTCGTCGAACACGGCGAGGTCGTTGGGGGCGCCCATCGCGCGCGCAACCGTTGCGAACACGCCGGCCTTCACCAGCCCCTGGTCGGTGACGAACAGCGGCCGCGCGATCCCCAGCGCCGCAAGCTCCGCCGGCAGGGTCTTGATCGCGCCGAAATCGAACTGCACGCGCGGGAACTGCATCGTCGGCATGGGTCGGCCCTTCGCTCCGGGTGCATTCGGCGCCGATTATGGCCGGTCGCGGGACCGCTTGTCACGGCCCGCCCGCGCGACGGACACTTGCCGAATATTTTTCGGTGCGTGTCGATCCGGCGCGATCCCGCGCGTCATACGTCCGGCGGCGCATGACGCCCGGCCGGAACGGATGAAGGAGACCGAGGTGAACTACCTGTTGATGATCTATTTGAACGAAGGCGCGATGGCCAAGGCAACCAAGGCGGACGGCGAGCAGATGCACGCCGCCTACGGCGCCTATACCCAGGCGCTGATCCAGGCGGGCGTGATGAAGGGCGGCGACGCGCTGGAGCCGTCGACGACCGCGACGACGGTACGGCTCGCGAACGGCAAGCCCAAGGTGCTGAACGGCCCCTACGCCGAAACGAAGGAACAGCTTGCCGGCTACTACGTGATCGACGTGCCCGACCTCGACGCCGCCATTTCGTGGGCGGCACGCTGCCCGGGGGCGAACGGCGGGGTGATGGAAGTCCGCCCGATCAAGCCGATGTAGCCGGGCGCGATGGCTTGCGAAGACGACGGGCTGCCGGCCGCGGCCGCCGAGGCGGTCGCACGGCGAAGCTACGGCAAGCTCGTCGCCCTCCTCGCCGCCCGCACGCGCGACGTGGCGGCGGCCGAGGATGCGCTGGCCGATGCCTTCGCCGCAGCGTTGGCCGACTGGCCGAGGCACGGCACGCCCGACCATCCCGAGGCGTGGCTGATGGCGGTCGCACGCCGCAAGCTGGTCGACGCGTCGCGCAGGCGCCGCACCGGCGAGGCCGCTTCTGGCCATTTGCGCCTGATCGCCGAGGAGTTGGAATCCGTGCCGACCGCGACCATTCCCGACGAGCGCCTCGCACTGATGTTCGCCTGCGCCCACCCGGCGATCGATCCCGCCATCCGCGCGCCGCTGATCCTGCAGACCGTGCTGGGGTTCGACGCCGCGACCATCGCCTCGGCCTTCCTGGTCGCGCCTGCGACCATGGGCCAGCGGTTGGTGCGCGCCAAGATCAAGATCCGCAGCGCGGCCATTCCCTTCCGCGTGCCCGAAAGCGATGAGCTGGCGGAGCGGTTGGACGCTGTGCTGGAGGCAATCTACACCACGTTCGCCGAGGGCTGGTCCGATCCCGGCGGCACCGAAGCCCGTCGGCGCGACCTGGCCGGAGAGGGCATCTGGCTCGGCCGCCTCGTCGTCTCGCTGCTGCCGGGCGAGCCCGAAGCGCTCGGCCTTCTCGCGCTGATGCTGCACGCCGAGGCCCGGCGTGCGGCGCGACGCGGGGCCGACGGCGGCTATGTGCCGCTCGGCGCGCAGGACCCGGCCCTGTGGGACGCGGCGATGATCGAGGAGGCCGAGGCGGCTCTCCTGCAGGCCAGCCGGATGGGCGTCATCGGGCGCTACCAGCTCGAGGCAGCGATTCAGTCGGCGCACGTCGTACGACGTCGTACGGGAAGCGCCGACTGGGACGCGATCATGCAGCTCTACGACGCGCTGGCGGCGATCACCGGCTCGCTGGTCGTCGCCATCAACCGCGCGGTCGCAGTGGCGGAGACGAAGGGCGCGCAGGCCGGACTCGCCGCACTCGACGCTTTGTCCGGCGATGCGCGCCTCTCCAGCTACCAGCCTTACTGGGCGGCACGCGCCGACCTGCTTGCACGCGCCGGCAAGCTGGCCGAGGCGGACCGCGCCTACACGCTGGCCATCGGCCTCGAGACCGATCCCGCCGTCCGCCGGTTCCTGCAGTCCCGCCGCGACGCTCTATAGCATCACGTCGCCCGCGCCGGGAAAGCCGAACAGAGTTGCGCCCCAGTTGCGCCCGTGCGTGTCCGCCTGATTGGCGTAGTGCTGGCGCGCCGCGTTGATGTCGGCGAGAAGGCGCGAGAACGGCTTGTCCTCGGCGAGCCCGCCGGCGCCCGCGATCTTGAACAGCCGCGCCGCGTGGACGCAGCAGCGCTCCGTCGCCTGGGCCGACTGGAACTTGTACTTCACCCGCTCGTCGAGGGGCGGCACCGCGTCGCGCGCGGCATAGGCGGCAAGGTTCGCGAAGTTGCGGTGCAGGATGGTCGTCATCTCGTCGAGCGCGGAGGCCGCCTCGGCGCAGGCGAGTTGGACCATCGGGTCCTCGGCGGTGCGCGACCCGGTCGCGGTGCGGCGCTCGCGCGCATAGCCGATCACCGCGTCGAGCATCGCCTGAAGCGCGCCGAGCGAGGCGGTCGACGCGCCACGGAAGAAAAGCTGGCCAACCGGCATGCGGTAAAGCGTGGATATGTTCACCTGGCGGCCCGGACCGTCGCAGTTGAAATTGTCGGTGAAGCTCTGGCTGCGCCAGCGCGGCACGACCGTTCCATCGACCACCAGATCCTTGCTGCCCGTCGCCTGCAGGCCCGACACGCGCCAGCTGTCATGGTCGATCTCGATCTCGGACATCGGCACCAGGAACAGCCGCCCTTCGATCGGCGTGCCATCCTCCGCTGTGACCACCCCGCCGAGCAGCGCCCAGTCGGCGTGGTCGCAGCCGCTGGAATATTTCCAGCGGCCCGCGAGGCGGAACCCGTCCCCCTCGACGCGGACCTGGCCCGACGGGATCAGCGACGAGCACATGAGCGTGGTCTGGTCCTTGCCCCAAACCGCCTCCTGGGCGCGATCGTCGAACAAAGCGAGTTGGGCCGGATGGACGCCGACGATGCCGTAGATCCAGCCGGCCGACATGTCGCCTTCGGACAAAGCGAGCTGGATGTCGAAATAGGCGCCGGGGGAAAGCTCGCACCCGCCCCAGCGCCTGGGCTGCAGCGCGCGGAACAGGCCGGCCGCGCGCATCTCGGCCACCAGCTCGGGCGCGAGGCACCGCGCCGCGCGGCCCGCCGCGGCATGCCGGGCGATTTCGGGAATCAGCTCGCGCGCCTGGCGGACCAGCGCGTCCGCGGTCGGCAGCTTGTCGGAGAGTTCGGTCGCTGGCATGGCCTCCCCCGTTTCCTGACGAGAGGAGTATACCGGCCCAGCGCCGTTGGCGTCAGATGTGGATCGCGCGGCCGGCACAGGCGAGCGCCGCTTCGCGCACCGCCTCGTTCAGCGTCGGATGGGCGTGCGATGTGCGCGCGATGTCCTCGGACGAGGCCGAGAATTCCATCGCCAGCGCCAGCTCGGCGATCATCGTGCCGGCATCGGGCGCCACGATGTGCGCGCCCAGCAGCCGGTCGGTCTTCTTGTCGGCCAGCAGCTTCACCAGCCCCTCGGTCTCGCCGTTGGCGCGGGCGCGCGAGTTTGCCGTCATCGGGAACTTGCCGACATTGTAGGCGATACCGTCCTTCTTGAGCTGCTCCTCCGTGCGCCCGACCGAGGCGGCCTCGGGCCAAGTATAGACGACCGACGGAATCGCATCGTAGTCGATATGGCCGGCCTGGCCCGCCATCATCTCGGCGCAGACCATGCCCTCGTCCTCGGCCTTGTGGGCGAGCATCGGGCCGGGAATCACGTCGCCGATCGCGAAGATGCCGGGGACGTTCGTCTCGAACCGCTCGTCCACCCGGATGAAGCCGCGATTGTCGCGCGCGACGCCGAGCGCGTCGAGCCCCAGCCCCTCGGTGAAGGGCGTGCGCCCGACCGCGACCAGCACGATTTCGGCGTCCGCCTTCTCGCGGTCGCCGCCCTGGGCGGGCTCCAACTCCAGCGCGACGTCGTTCGTGTTGGCCTTGGCCGAGGCGACCTTGGTGCCGGTGCGGAAGGCGAGCCCCTGCTTCTCCAGCAAGCGGCGCATCACGCGCGCGAGCTCGGCATCCATGTTGGGCAGGATCGAGGCCAGGAACTCGACCACCGTTACCTCGGCGCCGAGCCGCGCCCAGACCGAGCCCATCTCGAGCCCGATATAGCCGCCGCCGACGACAACCATGCGCTTCGGCACCTCGGCGAGCGCGAGCGCGCCGGTGGACGAGACGATGCGCTTCTCGTCGACCGCGATTCCGGGCAGCTTCGCCGAATCCGAGCCCGTGGCGATCAGGATTCGTCCGCAGGAGACCGTGCGCTCGCTCTTGCCGTTCTCGGTCACCGCGACCTGGCCGGGTGCGGCGATGCGGCCCGTCGCGTCGATGGTGTCTATCTTGTTCTTGCGGAACAGGAAGGCGACGCCGTCGGTCAGCCCCTTCACCACCTCGTCCTTGCGCTTCATCATGGTGGCGAGGTCGAGCGCGGCGCCCGTCACCTTCACCCCGTGCGCCGCGAGGTCGTGTTGCGCTTCGGCGAACTTGTGCGACGATTGCAGCAGCGCCTTGGACGGGATGCAGCCGATATTGAGGCAAGTGCCGCCCAGCGCACCGCGCTTTTCCACACACGCCACCTTCATGCCGAGCTGCGCCGCGCGGATCGCCGCGACATAGCCGCCGGGTCCGCCGCCAATGACGATCAGGTCGTAGTCGGGCATCAGTTCGGCCCGCAGGAGGGCGGCGAGGCCGCGCTCGACGGCCGGTCATAGGATGGCCGCACCGAAGGCTGCGGGTTGCAGCGCACGATCGGCGGCGACGGGCGTGGGGCCGCGGCCGATGGCGCCTCGCCGCGCAGGGCGGGGTACTGGCCGAGATCGCGGTACGGCTGCTGTTGCCGCAGATGCTCGAAACCGGGGCCGAGCTTGCGTTGCTCCTGCTCCCAGTTCGGCGGCTGAACCGGGTTCGGGTCCTGCGACGCCACCGGGCGGCCGGCAAAAAGCGAAACGGTCATCAGCGCCCCCGCCACGATCCCGGCCGTTCTCATATGCCGAGGAGCAGGCGCTCGGGCGCCTCGATGGCGGATTTCACGCGCACCAGGAACGTCACCGCCTCGCGCCCGTCGACGATGCGGTGATCGTAGCTGAGCGCGAGATACATCATCGGCCGCACCACGACCTGGTCGTTCACTACCACCGGGCGCTTCTCGATCTTGTGCATGCCGAGAATGCCCGACTGGGGCGGGTTGAGGATCGGCGTCGACAGCAGCGAGCCGTACACCCCGCCGTTCGAGATGGTGAAGGTGCCGCCGGTCAGATCCTCGATGGCGAGCTTGCCGTCGCGCGCCTTCTTGCCATAAGCCTCGATCCCCTTCTCGATCTCGGCGAACGACATGCGATCGGCGTCGCGCAGCACCGGCACCACCAGCCCCTGCTCGGTGCCGACGGCGACGCCCACATCGCAGAAATGGCGATAGACGATCTCGTCGCCGTCGATTTCGGCGTTGACCGCCGGGATGTCCTTCAGCGCCGCAACGCAGGCGGCGACGAAGAACGACATGAAGCCCAGCCTCACGCCATGCTTCTTCTCGAACGCCTCGCCGTAGGTCTTGCGCGCGTCCATCACGGCCGTCATGTCCACCTCGTTGAAGGTGGTCAGCATGGCGGCGTTGGTCTGTGCCTCCTTCAGCCGCTCGGCGATGCGCCGGCGCAGCCGGGTCATCTTCACACGCTCCTCGCGCCGGTCGCCGGCCGATGCGGGTCGCGGCGGCGTCGGCGCCGCGGGCTTGGCCTCGCCCTTTTCGATGTGCGCCAGCACGTCGCCCTTGGTCAGCCGCCCGTCCTTGCCGGTGCCCTCGACCTCCGACGGCGCGACGCCGGTCTCGGCGACCAGCTTGCGCACCGCGGGCGATAGCGGTTGCTCGGCAGTCTTCGCGGCGGGGGCGGCGGCGGGCGCGGGAGACGGTGCCGCCGGCGCCCGCTTCGGCTCGGGCTTGGGCGCCGCCGGCTCCGCGGCGGCGGGCGCTTGCTTCGCCTCCGCCCGACCTGCGGCGGCCCCGTCGATGCGGCCCAGCAGCGCCCCGACCTCGACGTTGGCGCCGGCCTCGGCCAGGATTTCGGACAGCGTGCCGGCCGATTGCGCGTTGACCTCGAGCGTTACCTTGTCGGTTTCGAGCTCGACCAGCGGCTCGTCCACCTCGACGTGCTCGCCCACCTGCTTGAACCATTGTGCGACGGTGGCCTCGGTCACGGATTCGCCGAGAGTGGGGACCTTGATGTCGGTTGCCATCACGCCTGTCCGTCAGTTGGCGAGCGCCGCGTCCACGAGACGCTTCTGTTCCGCATGGTGCCGCTTGTAAGAGCCGGTTGCGGTCGCGGCGGATTCCGGCCGGCCGATATAAGACGGCCGCTTGCCCTTGATGTCCATCGGAGCCATCACCGACTCGATGCGGCGGTCGATATAGTTCCAGGCGCCCATGTTCTCGGGCTCTTCCTGGCACCACACCACCTCGGCGTTCGGATATTTCGCCAGCTCGGCGGTCAGCGAGCGGATCGGCAGCGGGTAGAGCTGCTCGATGCGGAGCAGCGCCACATCGTCGATGCCCGCCTCGTCGCGCGCGGCCAGCAGGTCGTAATACACCTTGCCCGACGACAGCACGACGCGGCGCACCTTTTCGCCCGCGGCGATCTTGCCGGCCTCGCCGAGCACGCGGTGGAAGCACGAGCCAGGTCCCATCTCGTCGATGCGCGAGACGGCGAGCTTGTGGCGCAGCAGCGACTTGGGTGTCATCACCACCAGGGGCTTGCGGAACTTGCGGTGGATCTGCCGGCGCAACACGTGGAAGTACTGCGCCGGCGTGCTCGGGTTCACCACCTGCCAGTTGTCGCCGGCCGAAAGTTGCAGGTAGCGCTCCAGCCGCGCCGACGAATGCTCCGGCCCCTGGCCCTCGTAGCCGTGCGGCAGCAGCATCACCAGTCCCGACATGCGCAGCCACTTCGCCTCGGCCGAGCAGATGAACTGGTCGATCATCGGCTGCGCGCCGTTGGCGAAGTCGCCGAACTGGGCCTCCCACAGGATCAGCGCATCGGGCGCGGTCAGCGAGTAGCCGTACTCGAAGCCCAGCACACCGCATTCGGAGAGCGGCGAGTCGAGCGCGACGAAGCGCGCCTGGTCGGGCTTGACGTGGGCAAGCGGCACGTAGCGCTCAGCGGTCTTCTGGTCGATCAGCGCGGCGTGTCGCTGAGAGAAGGTGCCGCGCGCCGAATCCTGGCCGGAAAGCCGCACCATGTGGCCCTCGGTGACCAGCGAGCCGAAGGCGATCGCCTCGGCGGTGGACCAGTCGATGCCCGCACCGGTCTCAATCGACTGGCGGCGCGCCTCCAGAATGCGCGCGAGGCGCGGATGCAGATTGAAGCCGGCCGGCACGCGTGTCGTGGCGAGGCCGATCTCGCGCACCACCTCGAGCGGCAGGTCGGTGACGCCGCGCCGGTCCTCGACCGTCGGCGCCTGCTCGTAGCCCGACCACACGCCCTCCAGCCAG
Source organism: uncultured Alphaproteobacteria bacterium (assembly GCA_963817535.1). Classification (GTDB taxonomy): domain Bacteria; phylum Pseudomonadota; class Alphaproteobacteria; order MPNO01; family DASWLB01; genus CAWGHZ01. The sequence goes on along the minus strand of CAWFOW010000010.1, from coordinate 19,884 downwards.
TCGGCCTTGTTGGGCTTGTAGGTCTTCGACGCCTCGAAATCGGCATCGAGCCGGGCGCGGAACGAATTCACCAGCGACTTCGCCTCCTCCTCGGAGACGAGCCCCTGATCGGCCAACTCCTTGGCGTAGAGGGTGCGCGTCGTCGGGCGCTCGGCGATGGCGCCGTACATCAGCGGCTGGGTGTAGGCCGGCTCGTCGCCCTCGTTGTGACCGTGGCGGCGATAGCACCACATGTCGATCACCACGTCCTTGCGGAACTGGTGCTTGAACTCCATCGCCACGCGGCAGACATGCAGCACCGCCTCCACGTCGTCGCCATTGACGTGGAAGATCGGCGCCTGGACGATCTTGCCCATCTCGGTCGGGTAAGGTGAACGGCGCGCCTGCGACGGGTTCGTCGTGAAACCGATCTGGTTGTTGACGATGAAATGGATCGTCCCGCCGGTCCAGTAGCCGCGCAGGCCGGACAGCTCGAACGTCTCGGCGATCAGCCCTTGGCCCGCGAACGCGGCGTCGCCATGCATCAGGAGGCCCAGCACCTTGCGGCGCTCGTGATGGTCGCCGAGCTGGCGCTGCTTGGCGCGCACGCGGCCCACCACCACCGGATCGACCAGCTCGAGATGCGACGGGTTGGGGTTGAGCGACAAATGCACCTTTTTGTCGTCGAACTCGCGATCGGCCGAGGTGCCGAGATGGTACTTCACGTCGCCCGAGCCCTCGACGTCGTCGGGGTGGGCCGAATTGCCCTGGAACTCGGAGAAGATCGCGGCGAACGGCTTGTTCATCACGTTGGCCAGCACGTTCAGCCGGCCGCGATGCGGCATGCCGATCACCACCTCCTCGACGCCGAGCTGGCTGCCGCGCTTGAGGATCTGCTCCAGCGCCGGGATCAGCGCCTCGGCCCCTTCGAGCCCGAAGCGCTTGGTGCCGGTGTACTTCACCTGCAGGAACTGCTCGAATACCTCGGCCTGGGTCAGCCGCTCGAGGATGGTCTTCTTGCCCAGCTCGGTGAATTCGGTGCGGTTGTGGATCGCCTCGATGCGCTCCTGGATCCACGCCTTCTGGTCGGATTCCTGGATGTGCATGAACTCGACGCCGATAGGGCCGCAATAGGTGGCGCGCACGCGGTCGATGATCTCGCCGAGCGTCGGGTTGTCGAGCCCCAGCACGTTGTCGATGAAGATGTGCCGGTCGTAGTCGGCCTCGGTGAAGCCGTACGTCGCCGGGTCGAGCTCGGGATGGAGCGTCGGCGTCTGCAGCTCGAGCGGGTCGAGCCGCGACGAGAGATGGCCGCGCACGCGGTGCGAGCGGATCAGCATCAACGCGCGGATCGAATCGTGCGCCGCGCGCCGAATGTCGGCGATATCGCCCGTGGCCGCAGCGCCGTTCCCCTTGGCCGGCGGGGCGTGGCCGTTGGCGGCGCCGATGACGCGCGCGCCGCGCGGCGCCCAGGATGCGCCCTGAAGCTCCTTCAAGACGGCCGGCGCCTCGTCGGCGAGAGAGGCGAAGAATTCACGCCAGGCGGGATCGACGGATTGGGGATCGGACGCGTAGCGGGCGTGAAGCTCCTCGATGAAGTCGGCGTTGGCGCCGGCGAGGAAGGAGCTTCGCGCGAACTCGGTATTGCTGGTCATGGGTCCTTACCGACGCGCGCGGACGCCCCCCCGGGGACGGAGGGCAGCGCACGTTCGTTACATCCACAGAGTTAGAATGTACGGCTAGCCCTTCAAGACCTTTAACATGGTCGAGCCGAGCGAGGCGGGCGAGTCGGCGACGGTGATGTTCGCCGACTTCAGCGCCTCGATCTTGTCGGATGCACCGCCACGCCCGCCCGAGATGATCGCCCCGGCATGGCCCATGCGCCGCCCGGGCGGCGCGGTGACCCCGGCGATGAATCCGACCACCGGCTTCTTGGTGTTGGATTTTCTGAGGAATTCCGCGGCGTCCTCCTCGGCGCTGCCACCGATCTCCCCGATCATGATGATCCCCTCGGTTTCGGGGTCCTTCAGGAACATGTCAAGAACATCGATGAAGTTGGTGCCGTTCACCGGATCGCCGCCGATGCCGACGCAGCTCGACTGGCCAAGCCCGGCCGCGGTGGTCTGGGCGACCGCCTCGTAGGTCAGCGTGCCCGACCGCGAGACGATGCCGACGCGCCCGCGCTTGTGGATATGACCCGGCATGATGCCGATCTTGCACTCGTCGGGCGTGATGACGCCTGGGCAGTTGGGCCCGATCAGCCGCGTCGCCGAGCCCGAAAGCGCGCGCTTCACCCGCACCATGTCGAGCACCGGAATGCCTTCGGTGATGCAGACGACGAGTGGCAGACCGGCATCGACCGACTCGAGGATCGCGTCGGCCGCGAAGGGCGGCGGCACGTAGATCACCGACGCGGTCGCGCCCGTCTTCGAGACCGCCTCGCCCACCGTGTCGAAGACCGGCAGGTCGAGATGCTTGGAGCCGCCCTTGCCCGGCGTGACGCCGCCGACCATGCGCGTGCCATAGGCGATCGCCTGCTCGGAATGGAACGTGCCCTGGGCGCCGGTGAAGCCCTGGCAGATGACCTTGGTGTTCTTGTCGACGATGATGGCCATTACGCGGCCTCCTTCACCGCCTTGACGACCTTTTCGGCGGCGTCGGCGAGGTTGTCGGCGGAGACGATCGGCAGGCCCGATTCGCCGAGGATCTTCTTGCCGAGCTCGACGTTGGTGCCTTCCAGCCGCACGACCAGCGGCACGTGCAGCCCGACATCCTTGGCTGCGGCGACGACGCCCTCGGCGATCACGTCGCAGCGCATGATGCCGCCGAAGATGTTGACCAGCAGCCCCTCGACGTTCGGATCGGCGAGGATCAGCTTGAACGCGGCGGTCACCCGCTCGCGCGTCGCGCCGCCGCCCACGTCGAGGAAGTTCGCCGGCGCGCCGCCATAGAGCTTGATGATGTCCATCGTCGCCATGGCAAGGCCGGCGCCGTTGACCATGCAGCCGATATTGCCGTCGAGCTTGACATAGTTGAGGTCGTGCTTCGCCGCCTCGAGCTCGGCCGGGTCCTCCTCCGCCTCGTCGCGCAGCGCGGCCACGTCCTTGTGGCGGAACAGCGCGTTGTCGTCGAAGTTCATCTTGGCGTCGAGCGCGATCACCGCGTCCTGCTTGGTGACGACCAGCGGGTTTATCTCGACGATCGAGGCGTCGAGGTCGGTGAAGGCGCGATACATGCCCAGCATGAACTTGGTCGCGGCGCCGACCTGCGCGCCCTTGAGCCCCAGCCCGAAGGCGAGCCGGCGCGCATGGAAGGGCTGCATCCCGGTCGCCGGGTCGATCGCGACGCGCATGATCTTCTCGGGCGAGCGGGCCGCCACCTCCTCGATCTCGACGCCGCCCTCGGACGACGCCATCGCGGTGATGCGCCCGGTGCCGCGGTCGACCAGCATGCCGAGATAGAGCTCGCGCGCGATGTCGCAGCCCTCCTCGACATAGACGCGCTTGACCTCGCGCCCCTCGGGGCCGGTCTGGTGGGTGACCAGGTTCATCCCGATCATCTGCTGCGCGAGCGAGGCGACCTCGTCGGGCGACTTGGCGAGCTTGACGCCGCCGCCCTTGCCGCGGCCGCCGGCATGGATCTGGGCCTTCACGACCCAGACGGCGCCGCCGAGCTCCGCCGCGCGTCCCTTCGCCTCGTCCGGCGTGTAGGCGACGCCACCCTTGGGCACCGCGACGCCGTATTTCGCGAGCAGCCCCTTGGCCTGATATTCATGGATGTTCATGGCGAACCGATTGTTGCGCCGGGGATGGGATTTGCGGCCGGGGCCGCGGCGCGTACCTACCGCGTTTCGCCGGCAAGGGCAAGGGCGGGGGCCATCTTCGGGCCGCTCCGCTTGGACATGGCGCCACTGTGCGGCTAGGATCGCGGCATAAATGCAGGGGGAGGAACGGACATGGCGAAGGCGGCGAATTTGCAGGCACGGGCGAAGACCCGGACCAGTCCGCGCAAGGCCGGAACGGCCGAACGGCGCTACAAGATGCGGATCGACGACGACGTCAATGTCGTCATGCCGGACGGTGTGCGGATCGCCTGCCGCATCTACCGGCCGGACGCCGAGGGCGAGTTCCCGACGCTCTACGCCGCCTCGCCCTACCAGTACGAGTACGACCACGTTCCGGCCCTGCCGCTGTTCCCGTGGAAGGAGACCGGCCCCATCGAGTTCTACGTTTCGCGCGGCTACGCCTACGTGCATGCCGACGTGCGCGGCTCGGGCCGTTCGGAAGGCGACTATGACTTCCTGTCCAGGACCGAGCAGATGGACAGCTACCACATGATCGAGTGGATCGCGGCGCAGTCCTGGTCCAACGGCAAGATCGGCGGCATCGGCCAGTCCTATTTCGGCTTCTCGCAGTGGCTGATGGCGGTGAACCGCCCGCCCCACCTTACCTGCATCGCGCCCTACGACGCGCTGATCGACCCGTATCGCTGCCACGGCTTCCACGGCGGCATCTACTGCTCGTACCGCACCATGTGGTACATCGGCGTGCGCGCCAACGCGCTGCATCGCCCGCCGGACCAGCGCCGCGGCAAGGCGATGACCACCGACACCGGCTTCGACCTCACCTACCACGACACCGACGATTCGTGGTGGAAGGAGCGCTCGGCCTTCGAGCGCATCGACCAGATCAACATCCCGGTCCTGTCGATCGGCCACTGGGCCAAGAAGGCCCTGCATTTGCGCGGCAACGTGGTGGGGTTCGAGCACACGCCCACCAAGGACAAGAAGCTGGTCGTCACCGACTTCCGCACCCAGAACGAGGTGCACCACGCGTTCGACACCGAGGAGTTCCACGCCAGGTGGCTGCTGCCGTTCTACGACCGCTATCTGAAAGGCATCCAGAACGGCTACGAGAAGCTGCCGGCCGTGCGGGCAGGCATCCAGGGCACCGACGGCGAGTGGCGCGAGGAGAACGAGTGGCCGCCCAAGAGCGCCAAAATGACGCCGTTCTACCTCCGCAAGAAGCATTCGGGCAGCCTCACCTCCCTCAATGACGGCGGGCTCTCGACCGAGGCGCCGTCGCGCGCGGAGGGTTCGACCACCTACAGCTACCCGGACCACCAGTGGGTCAGCGGCGTGGTGGCGATGGGGCCGAACGGTCCCGATCCGCTGAAGCGCGTGCTGACCTGGACCTCGGCGCCGCTGGACCAGGACCTCGAGATCCTCGGGCCGATCCTGTTCGAATTGTGGGCCTCGTCCGACCAGTCGGACACGGACTTCATCGTCAAGCTGGCCGACCAGTTCCCGCAATCGCCGGAGGACCGCAAGAAGGGTCTGCAGCCGCGCGCGTTCAACGTGTCGAAGGGCTGGCTCAAGGCCTCGCACCACAACACGAAGAACGAGAAACGCTCGAAGCCCTACTGGCCGTATTACGACCACGACGATCCGCGGCCCCTGGTCAAGGATCGGCCCTACAGGTTCGAGATCGAGGTGCTGGCCGCCGGCTACCGGTTCAAGGCGGGCCACCGCGTCCGGGTCGAGCTTGCCAACGGCGATTCCCCGATCACGGACGCGGTTTGGACCCATCCGTACCATCCGTCGAAGATCGGCTCCGACACGATCTTCCACTCGGCGGCCCGGCCGTCTCGCATTCTGCTGCCCGTGGTGGCGCGGCGGCGAAACGCCCGCTAGGGCTTGTCCATGGCGGGTCTGGCGGGCTAACCTCGGGCCGCAACGCCGCGCACACCCCGCAAAGAGGGTCCGGCAGGCACCGGGCGCGGCGCATCAACGACGGGAACCGACCGCGCGGCGGACGATCGCTGCCGCCGGCGGACGGCCCGCATCTGGGAGACGGACATGACCAAGACCCTCCACGCCCGCATTGCGCTACCGGCTGCCCTGGCGGTCGCCCTGGCCGGCGGCTCGGCCGGTGCCGAGACCGTCACGATCACGGCCATTGCCGCGGCTCCGCCCAACGTCAGCAACGTCAAGTCGATGAAAGAGATCTTCATCCCAAAGGTGAACGAGCGGATCGCGGCCACCGGGAAGGACTACAAGATCGAGTGGAAGCAGGCTTACGCGCAGAGCCTCGCCAAGTTCACCGAGGTGCTGGAGGCATGCGAGAACGGCATCGGCCATGTCGCGGTCATCCTCAAGACCTTCGAGGAATTGAGCCTGCCACTGGAGCAGGTCGGCTACATGATCCCGTTCGGCGACCAGACGCCTGCCGAGATGGTCTCGATCGACACCGACATGCGCAAGAAGATCCCCGATCTGAACGCGGCCTATGCCAAGCACAACCAGATCTTCCTGCGCTCGGCCGCATCGCCCGGCATGGACATGTTCACCACCTTCCCGATGAAGTCGATCGACGACCTGAAAGGCCACAAGATCGGCGCATCGGGCGCGATGGGCCACTATTTGCAGAACACCGGGGCCGTCGTCGTGAACTCGTCGATGCTCGAGTCCTACACTTCGATCCGCAACGGCATCTATGAGGGCTATCCGATCAGCGTCGGGCTGGCGTTCCCGTACCGCACCTACCAGGCGGCGAAGCACCGGCTGGCGGTGAATTTCGGCACGACGGCCACCTCGGCGGTCACCGTAAACACCGACATGTGGAAGAAGCTGCCCGATTACGTGCAGAAGATCTTCCGCGAAACCGCCGTCGACTGGTCGAAGGGGATCGAGAAGATCGACGCCGAGCGCGACGCCAACTTCCAGAAGCTGATGGCGAAGCAGGGCGTCAAGGTGACCGAGATCTCGAAGAAGGAGCGGCGCCGCTGGGCGATGACCCTGCCAAATCTCGCCCAGCAATGGGCCGACGCGCGCGAGAAGGAAGGGCTGCCGGGCAAGCTGGTGCTCAACACGCTGATGGACGAGCTCCGCGGTCGGAAGATCTTCATCGCTCGCAATTGGGACAAGGAATAGGTCAGGGTCCGGCCCCGATCCCTTTGGCGGGTCGGGGCCGGGGCTCCCCTCTCCTGACGACACTCTCGGACGGAAGACGCAACCGGCCCCAGCGGGCTGCACAACGGAGGAAGAACCTGATGAAGGCACACCGATTTGCGATGCTCGCGGCGCCCATCGCGGCCTCGCTCGCCCTCGCCGGCCCCGCCGGCGCGGAAACGATCAAGCTGATCGCCGTCGCCGGGGCCCCGCCGACCATCAGCAACGTGATGGCGGTGAAGGACGTGTTCATCCCCGAGGTGAACAAGCGATTGGCCGCCAGCGGCAAGGATTTCAAGATCGAATGGACCCAGGCCTATTCGTCGACGCTCGCCAACCTCAACGAGGTGTTCGAGGCGATCGAGCAGAATATCGGCCAGGTCGGCGTGATCCTGAAGAATTTCGAGGAATCGAAGCTGCCGCTCGAGCAGATCGGCTATGTCGTCCCGTTCGGCGACCAGACGGTCGAGCAGGCTGTCGAGATCGATACCGACATGCGGAAGAAGATTCCCGAGCTGAATGCGGCCTATGCCAAGCACAACCAGGTGATGCTGCACAGCTCGGCGTCGGACGGGGCAGATATGTTCACCACCTTTCCGATGAAGTCGATCGACGACCTGAAGGGCCACAAGATCGGCGCGTCGGGCGCGATGGGCCAGTATCTGCGCGGCACCGGCGCGGTGGTCGTCAACTCCGCCATGATGAATTCCTACACCTCGATCCGCAACGGCGTGTACGAGGGCTACCCGCTGAGCGTCGGGCTGTCCGGGCCGTTCCGCACCTATCAGGTCGCGAAGTACCGGCTGGTGGTGAATTTCGGCGCGACGCCGACGACATCGCTGACCGTGAACGCCGACGCGTGGAAGAAGCTGCCCGATTTCGTCCAGAAGATATTCCAGGACAGCGCCATCGCGTGGACGAAAGGCATCGAAAAAATCGATGACGGACGCCAGAAGCACTTCCTCGACGTCATGAAGAAGGCGGGCGTCATCGTCACCCAGCTGTCGCCGAAGGAGCGCGAGCGCTGGGCCAAGACCCTGCCCAACCTGGCCGAAGAATGGGCCGAGGCGCGCGAGAAGGAAGGCCTGCCCGGCAAGCTCGTCCTCAAGACCTACATGGACGAGCTGAGGGGCCGCCACATCTACATCGCCCGTCAGTGGGACAAGAACTGACCGCAGCAGGCCCTTAAGCGGGCTGGCGAAAATCACCGGCGGCCGCGCAAGCGGCCGCCGGTTTTTGTTGTGCGAAAAGGATTGAGGCGAACGCGCTCTATGCGACAGACGCGCTCTACCGCGCCGCGCGTTTGCCGGGCGACGTGGCGGGGCCGGGCGTCGCCCCCGCGGGGGCGAACGGTGACGGATGCTGCGTATCCATCGTCGGGACACCGGGGGCCTGCGGTATGCGCCCGACATGGTAGTTGTGGCAGGTCACGCAGGAGTCGGGCGCCTTGCCGGCGACGTGACAATCGGCGCACAGCTCGCGCTTGATCGGCTGGAACGATGCCGCGAAGACGGAAGGATCCCCCTTCTTGTAGGTCGCGGCGAAGTCGCCCTTCGTGTCGATCTGGTGGCAGGTCTTGCAGCCCTGCATCGCGAACAGGTTCAGATGCGGCACGTGGGCGAAGGTGGTGAAGCCATGGTCCTCGCGGTCCGGCCAGCGCGGGAACCACTGCATCGCGCGCGCGCCGGACGCCGTGCTGTCGATGCTGTGGCACTTGGCGCAGACGCCTGGCGCGGCCGGATCGGTAAGCCCGGCGAACAGCTTCGCCGCCGGGCCGTTCGGATCGCGCGCCTGGTGGCCGGCGAGGTCGAGCCACGCGCGCAGGAACGGGTCGGCATGGCCGACCGGGCGGTAGAACAGCGTGTAGTAGAGCCGGTACCAGCCGCCGCCAAGCGCGGCCCACTGCTCGCCGTCGACCGGCTGGGCCGGCTCGCCCTTCTCGGGCGCCGGCGGCTGGGCCGCTGGCGCGGGCGCGGGCGCGGGGGCGCCGCTGAGAATGCCGCCGCCGCCACCCAGGATTCCGCCGCCCCCGCCGAGGATTCCGCCGCCATTTGGCGCGGGCGCAGGATTGCCCCCGCCGCCACCGAGAATGTCGCCACCGCCGCCCAGGATTCCGCCACCACCGCCGCCGAGGATGCTGGCACCGCCGCCGCTCGGCGCAGGCGCCGGGGCAGGCGCGGCGGCCTTCTTCGGCGCCGCCTTCGGGGCCTTCATCGGCACGCGCTTACCGGCGCGATGGCGCGCCACCTCGTCGGCGAGATGGGGGAACCAGTCCTTCTCCGCTGTCCGGATCGTATCGGGCGGAAGGCCGCCGAACAGCGATGGCGGCGCCTTCGCGGCCCGCGCGGCATCCGCACCCAGGGCCGCCTCGGCGATCATGATCGGGCCCTTGAAGCCAAGGTCGTAGAGTAACTCCTTGATTGCCCAGGCGAGCCGCTCGGCGGCCTTGATCTGGTCGGGCTTCGCTTCGGTCAGGTCGCCCAGCGTCGCATCGCCGAGTGTCGCCAGGTCGTTCGCCGCATCGCCCTTGCGCGACAGCAGGAACCGCAGGAAGGGCGTCATCGTGGCATCGGCGTCGTCGGGCCACTCGCCGATCGCCGCGCCCTTCTCGCGCAGCGTCTGCAGATCGAGCGCCGGCACGCTGATGACGGCGATGCCCTTGTCGCCCACCGCCGCCTTGCCGCGGATCTGGTCGGCGTGGCACGCGCCGCACGAAGTCTCGAACGGCTTCACCACCATCGCGCGCCCGGACGGGCCCATGGCGTGGCAACCGGTGCAGTCCTTCGGCACCAGCGCCTTGTCCGACTGGCCGAAGTTCCGGTTGAAGTGGTTCGCGTGGTCGAAGATGAGCCGCGTGCGCCGATGGAACGGATAGCCGTCAAAGGATGGGTGGCCGTCGGCGAGCGAGGCGAACGTGTTCATGTGGCAGGTCTGGCACGCCATGTTGCCGATGTCGGTGAGCGTGGCCTTCACACCCTTGTGCTCGCGGTGGCAGTTGGCGCAGGCGAGCGGCTCGCGCGCGATGGCGGGCAGCGCCGCGACAGCCGCTTCGTCCGGCCCGGTCGCGCCCGCCGCACCCGTGGGAAATGCCCGCAGCGGCTTGCCCGCCGCTATCGCCTCGCGCAGCTTGACGAGTGTCCCGGCGGGCAGCCCGTGCGCCGCCAGCGGATGCTTGCCGATGTCGTGGCAGGTGAGGCACGGCTTCGCCACCGCCATCGGCGTCTGATCGTCGACCGCCGCGTGCAGCCACGCAACCGGCCCGGCGGCGAAGCCGGTATGACAGGTCTCGCATTGGTGGATGCCGGCATGCTGGGCGGAGAGGTGGCCCGGCTCGACCAGCCATTGCGCTGCCTTGTCGCCGCCGAGCAGGATGGCGAGGAGGCCGAGCACGGTGGCGATGGCAAGCCGCGCGATCTGGCCGCGGCGCGAACGTTGGCTGCGGATCGGCACGCAGGGCGGGATCGGGCAGGCGCAGGTACCGTCGGCGCGCGGCCCCTCGACGCACCGCCCGCCGGCCGAGGGCGGGCGCGTGCATTCCCAGCGGTCGCCATTGCGCCGCGGCCGGCATTCGAACGACGCCTGGCAATGGCCGCGCCGGTCCGGCCCGATCCGGCACGGCGCGCCGATTGCCGACCGCCCGCAGATCCATGGCTGATTCGGCCGCTCATAGCGGCTGATCATGTGGCTGAAGGATTGCAGGCGGATCATGTCGACGCGGCACGTTCGTATTCGGTTGTCGGTGACGGCGCCTCTCCGGGCGCGCGCCGACGAAGATTACCACCGCGGCGGCATCGGCGTCCGCCCCGGATCGCAATGTCGATTGCGGCGGCGCTAAAAGCGACCGAACGCATAGACCAGTACGATGTGGACGGCCACCAACAGGAAGATGCCGTAGGCGAGCGGGATGTGCAGGAACAGCCAAGTGCGCATCAGCGTCAGCAGCGCATACTGGTGGTCCAGATTGTCCTTGGCGATGACGCGCTCCTCGATCGCGCGTAGCGTCTCGCGACCCTGAGGGTTGAGGTAGCGCTCGAGCGCGCGCATCTCGCCGACCAGCCGGTCGAGCGGCTTGCGTGAATCGATCAGGTGCGGCCAGAAGTTGCGCGGGCCCGCCATGTAGGGCGCAATCCGGTCTCGATACATGTCGACCAGAAGCGGGGTCGCGACCTCGGTGACCGAGCGAGCGGCGAGCGCCGCCGCCTCGTCCGCGAGCTGCAATCGATAGCCGTTCAACCGGTCGTACAGGATGGCCTCGCCGCGCTCGCGCAGCCGCGGCGCGATCGCGCGCTCGAGGAAGATTCCGATGATGCCGCTCAAGTTCAGCGCGACGAAGAACCACCACAGGGCCGCATTGAACGGACCCGCGGGATAGCGGAACTGCGTATGCAGCGCGAACAGGAACGCCATCAACCAGCCGATATAGATGTGCAGCTGCAACCATGCCGCGGCGCTGAGCACCGGGATCATCGGGATCTTCTTGCGGGCGTTGAACAGGACGAGGAAGAAAAGACCGGCGGCCAGCATCCAGCCGGACGCGAAATGCAGGTTCAGAAGTGGCGGCGCCTCGAGCTCGGCCACGACGAGCAGGCCGGCGATGACCGCCGCGATCAGGATGTTGCGGGTTCGCCGCTGGGCGAACGCCGAGATCATCGATTGATCCAGCGTGCCAGCGTCGACTGGTCGCGCATGTCCATTCGTACCAGCGCGTCATGCGGGCAGGCGCGCTGGCAGGCGGGGCCGCCAAGCTGATCCAGGCAGAGATCGCACTTCGTGGCCTTCATGATCGGGGCGTTGGTCGCCTCGTCGACGATGAAGGCGCCGTCCGGACTGCGGATCTCGACAAGCCGGATGTTGTTGTAGGGGCACGAGTTGGCGCAGGTGCCGCAGCCGATGCAGGTCGTGTCGTTGATGATGACCCGCCCGTCCTCGGCGCGCCGGTGGATCGCTCCGGTGGGGCAGCCGATCAGGCATACCGGGTCCTGGCAATGCATGCAGGCGTTGGCGATCATCAGCTTGTCGTGCTCGGCGCCGTGGCGCACGAAGCGCGGATTGTTGTCGTGGCCGGCGGCGCAGGCGCGCACGCAGTCGTCGCATCCGACGCAGCGCTCGGTGTTGATCATCATGACGGCGGTGCCGTTCACGATTCGCCGGTCGACCAGGAAGTTGATCACCGAATGGTCGAGTGCGGCCGAGAAGTCGCGCTTCTCGGTCAGCTCCGCCAGGCGTTCCGGGCTGAGGTTGGGCAGTACGTGCTGTTCCACCAGCGCGGTCGGCACGCGCAAAATGTCGACATAGCCGATCGCCGTCAGCGAGTGGCGGTAGGCGAGCGGGCCGCCGTTACGCCAGTGCTCGTAGACCTCCTCGAGCCCGAACACGTCGTTCTTCATCTCGCAGCGCACGGTGCGCCGGCCGAACCCCAGCTTCTCGGACACGCGCGCGAAGCCGGAGCGGATCAGGATCAGCCCGTCGGCGTAGTCGCCCTCGTTGACGATGGTCGGTTCGCGCTCGATCACCAGGCTTTCGTCGGATTCCTCGATCTGGCGCTTGAACGCCGAAAACCACTCGAACTCGCCATAGGTCTCGAACTGCGTCTCGGCAATGATCTGCGACAGGGCCGCCGCGTCGAGATGATCGAACAGCGGCGATTCCGCGAGGTGGCTTTGCAGCGACCGCGTGCGGTACAGCTCGTCGATGCGCTGGCGGAAGCCCGGATCGTAGCGGCGAATGTCGCGCAACCCCTGCCAGCGCAACTCGAGAAGCTCGCAGTCGGTCAGCGCGACGCAGGTGGCGGTGCGCGGCGTGCGCGACAAGGCCGCAATCTCACCGAATGTCTCGCCCTCGCCGATCGTGACGATCTCGGCCTGGGCGATCAGCCCATCGAGATCCTTGACGAAAGGCCGCGCCTCGGAATCGCCTTCGTAGCGCAAAGACAGTGCCGAACGGTCGAGATAGCGCTGAACGTCGCGCGCCTCCGGAACACGCGCGTTGCGCCAGAGCTGGGACAGCGACGACATGATGTTGCGCCGCGGACGCGACTGGCTCGCACCGAGCGCCGCATCGTTGTCATAGGCGACGACCACCCCCACCGCGCCGCCCAATACGACGAAGGTGGAATTGCCGTAATCGCCCTCGCGCACCACGATGTCGCCGCGCCGGCAATGCTCGATTCGCGCGTCGTTACGAATGATGCCGGCGAGCGACAGCGACGCTGGGAACAGGCTTGCGTCGATCGCGTTGAGGGGCGGGATCGACAGCAGGCGCTCCACGTCCGCTTCCGTCACGTCGGGACTGAACGGTGAGTCCCAACGCGACGGACGCTGCATCGTGCCAAAGGTGGCTATGGCGAGCCTCCCGTTACGCGCTCGTCATTGCAAATGGCCGACAAAACCAACGGCTCAGCGGCTCGGCTTACCCTTGTAGTACTGCTGCCCGGGGATCATCGAGTCGATCGCACCGAGCTGGCTGCCGTCATACTTCTTGTCGAACGCCGCGGTCGCCGCGCCGATCTTGTCGGCGATTTCCGTCAACTGCTTCTCGTTGTTGAGGCTGAGCTTGGCCGTGCCCGCGGCCGCCATCATCGCGCCCGTCTCGGGCAGCTTGAGGGCGTTGTTGACCGCGGCAAGGCGCTGGGCCGCCGCCTGGGCGCGCCGTGCCATGGTCACGGCGTAGGAGGCGTTCTGCGTCGCCTTGCCGACGGCGCGCAGCGATTCCTCGAGCTCGACCGCAGCCCCCGTCACGTACATCTTGCGCTTGATGTTCTGCGACGCCTCGGGGTTGGATTTGCCGTCCGTGTACCAGGTGTTGTGACGGATCTCGCCCTGCGTCCAGGAGACCAGCTCGAACGCGCTGCCCGCCTGGTGCCCGCCCACATTCACCAGCTTCTCTTCTGGCACGATGTGGCAGCCGTAACAGTTCTTGGCGATCTTGTAGATCATGTTGGGCCGGATCATCCCGGCGGCCTCGGATTTCTTCCAGCGCTCGGCGCGCTCGGCCGCCGTCTCGGTCTCCTTCTTCTTGCCGGAGAAGCCCGAGTGCACCTTGATGAAGCCCTCGCCCGCGCCGTGGCAGGATTCGCAGCTCACGCCCGCGATCGGCTCGATCTTGCCGGCCTTCTCCTGATTGGTGAAGTGGCAGTTGAGGCATAGGCTCTCTGACTTGATGCGGCGCAGCCCCATTTTCTTGGCAATCTCGGCCGCCTTCGGGTCGCGGGGGATTTCGCGGAAGGACGCGAAGTGGTGGGTGTGCTGCCAGATGAGCGACTCCACCTTGTGGCATTCGGCGCACTTCGTCGGACCGACCACGTGTCCTGGATCAATCGCCGCCGGCCCCGCCAATGCGTTTGCCGCAACCATCACAAGCGCCGCTGCCGCAACGCTCATCGCCGTTGCCAGCCGTGCCCACCGAGTCATCACAGCAATCCCCTCAATACGATCCGCCCTGTGACGGGCGCGTTCGGTTTCCTAAGCACCCGGTCCCCGCGCCGCCTCAGGCGTCGAGCACCACATTTCCGTCCGGCACGGCAACGCAGGGCAGGCACGACCCTTCCTTGGGCTTGAAGCCAGTATCGAGGAGATAGGTCACCTTGCCCTCGCGCACCGCGGTCTCGCACGTGCCGCAATTGCCCGCGCGGCAGCCCGAGCTGAGCGCGATGCCGTTGCTCTCGGCAACGTCGAGGATACTACCATCGTTTTCCGACCAGTCGACAGTCTTGCCGCCGCGCGAAAACGAGATTTTGAACAGCCTGGCCAAAGCGCCCGCGGGCGCGGGCGCCTTCTTCTTGACGGTGGCGGGGCCGAATGCCTCGAATTGGACGTCCGAATCCGGCACGCCCCATTCGCGCAGCCCCTGCGTCACCGACTCCATCATCGGGGGCGGGCCGCAGATATAGTACTCGTAGTTGTTCGAGGGCAGCAGCTGCTTGAACAAATCGACCGACACGCGGCCTTTCACATGGTAGTCGGCGCCCTCGACGCAGCTGTGCGTCGGGTCCGAGTAGCACACCACGATGTGGATGTTCTCGCGCCCCTCCGCCACGGTCTTCAGATGCTCGTACATCGCATGTTCGCGACGGTTGCGGATGCCGTAGAAGAACCACACCTCGCGCCGGATGTTCGCCTCGACGATCATGTTGAGCATCGCGAGCACGGGCGTCAGCCCGACGCCGCCGCCGATCAGCACGACCGGGCGCGTCGAATTCACGTCGAGATAGAAGTTCCCCGACGGCGCCCGCACGTCGACCAGATCGCCTTCCTTGAGGCCGTGGAAGTAGCTTGAGGCGAGGCCCGGCGGCACGTCCGGCTTGTCGCGCGGCGGCGGGATCTTCTTGATGGTGCAGCGGTAGTAGTCGCGCCGCGTCGGCGAATCCGACAGCGAGTAGCAGCGCATCACCGGCTGGCTCTGGCCGGGGATGCGGAGCTGGAAGGTCAGGTACTGGCCGGCGCGGAAGGCCGGGATCGGCATCTGGTCGTGCGGCACGAAATAGAACGAGCAGACGTCGTCGGCCTCGACCGACTTCCGCTCGATGCGGAATTTGCGATAGCCCTCCCATGCCAGCTCCTTGCGCTGGCGCTCGAGCCGGATGGTCGCGAGGTCGAGCTCGGCGCGCTCCCGGAACACGTCGAGCGCGACCCGCTGGCGCTGTGCCTCGACGACGCGCCGGCGCATCGTGCCAAAGGTCGTGGCGGCAACCTGAAGGAACGCAGCCCCCACGATCGCGTAGCCCGCGATTTCAACGATACCGATCATTACGATGCGACAACCCCACTCCGTACGCTGCCCTCAGAACTGATACAGCAGCTCCGCGCGCAGCCCGTGTCCATCCTGCTGATTTTCCTGTCTTGAGAAGGTCGCGTCAACCTCGAGAAGCACGCGCTGGCCAATCGCCTGCTGGAATCTGATCCCGAGCGCCTGGGCATCGAAGGTTTTGCCGCCGGTATCCTGGCGCACGCCGATCTCGAAGGTCAGCGAACGGCGGCGCGTGTCCCAGAAGGCCTGGTAGCCCAGCGCGAAGCCCACCGCCTCGCGCGCCGCGTTCGACAGGGGCGAGACCGAGGTGCCGATGCCGTAGGCGGCATAGGTGATGCCGAGCCCGGCCAGCGGCCCGCCCGCCGTCGGGTCCCGCGCCGCCTGGGTGAAGTTGCCGAGGGCCACGTAGGGGTTGAAATAGACGATGTCCTCGGATCGGAAGGGGGTGAACGAGGTCTCCAGAGAGACCAGCGTGCCGTCGGTCGAGACCGCGGTCTCGGGCCCCGAGGCGATCGACGAGTTCACGCGCAAGGCCGTGTTGACCAGCCAGAAGCGCTGGATCACCGCGCCGCCGACGTACCACGCATCGCCGAACCGGCCCTGGTCCGTGACGCGGATCAGGTCGATGTCGTAGGTGGCGTTCAGGATCTCGGTCGAGCTCGACAGCCCCCACAGCTTCGGCCCGCGGCCCGGCTGGTCGATGCCGCGGCCGGCACGATCGATCTCGTTCCAGCCATAGAAGCCGGTGACCAGCATGTTCGACGAGTAGGGCACGTGGATCGAGTTGCGCACCAACCCAACCGTGTCGACCGTGTCGTTCATCAGCATCCCGTTCTGGTAGACCAGCGGCTGGCGCCCGACCGTGTAGCCGAAATCGATCACCCGCGTGCCCTTGGGGTCGAGATCGGGAAAGGTCGAGCCGAAATCACCCTCCAGGAATAGCGCCTGAATGTTTCCGTTTCGGAAATCCTGCCACCCTTCGGTCGTATTCGGCTCGAACCGGTAGCCCGAGAACTGACCCGAACGGTTGCGATCGAACGGGCGCAGCCCGATCACGACGCGCTCGGTGCCGGCGAGCTGCAGGTTGCCGTACACGTCCAGCCGGTTGGCCCATTCGGTCGTCGCCGGCGCCGGCCCGTTGTCGAACGACTGGATCGCGCTGCGCAGCGTGCCGAACACCCAGAAGCGAGGCTGCCAGACCGCCCCGCCCGGCAATTCGAAGCCCGGATAGAGCGGCCCGGTGTCGAGGAAGCGGTCGCCGATCTCGATCGGCAGCGCGGGGCGTTCAGGCAATTCGCCCGCGCCGAGCAGCTTGCGCGGCGTGTCGGGCACGTGCGGCTCCTCGGTCTTCTCGCCCAGCGGGAAGACATGGCTCCAGAAGTCGTCGGCGCGCACGCCCCCGGCGCCAACGGACAACGCCGCCAGCCCCAGGATGCCGGCCAGCCCTCGCGCCGCGAATTCGCTCCGCCGCCCGCCTCGCGCACGCGCGCGCGGCGCTCCGTTTGTTGCGCACATGGTCACGCTCCGCCCGGCCCGGTCGCCCCGGCCTACTGGATGTTGATGGTGAAGGTCCGTTCGTCGAACGCCACCGCGCCTTCGACGACCTTGTCGACCACCTGCTTGGTCGTCACGCGGTCAAAAGTCGCCAATCCGTCTAATAGCCTATATCGTTCAATGAGTTAGATATTCTCAGGCCCGCCATATATGCGCTTGGGTAGCAATTCGGGTAACGGATGGCGGATCACCGGCCCCCCAGGTCGCAGGGCGGGGTCTCAAGGAACGGACCGGGCACTATCCCGCCTTCGTCCGTTCCCGCTCTGCCTTCCGCCGCTCTCCGTGCCGCCTTGTACACTGCGATCCGGGAGACAGAAGATAAGTTAGCGACGCGGAGGCGTGCCAGCTATAGACCCTTGCTTCGCGAGTGAAGTTTACCCCACGCAACGTTCCGTCTGAATGGAGCGGACCCAACCGCAGCCAGGGAAGTCGGTCAATTGGTTCGCTTGTCCATAGGAATAGCCGATACGGAGCGGTCCAAGTGGGCGGGGTCCGGTTGCGGTGTGGGTCGCATCAACTCGGCAAGCGCGGCAATGAGAATGGCTTCCGGGGCCGGCTTCCACACGATCGCGCTGCGCGGCCATTCTGCTTTCAACCACGCAGCCTCGTGCCAGCCCGTGTAGTAGAGGATCGGCACCGACCGGCCCGTAAGCATCTCTGCCAGCGGTGATACCCGCGTGTGTCTTACGACGACATCCAGGATCGCGGCCGAGAGAGGATGCCGTTCCGCAAGTCGGAAGCCATCTTCCAGGGACAATGCCGGTCCAATCACCTCTGCGCCTTGGGACTCGAGCATGACTTGCAGGGAAAGAGCCAACAACGCCTCGTCCTCGACAATGAGGATGCGCGTCCCCGCAAGAAGTGACTTAACTTGGTGACCCCGACCCCAAGGTGCGCCCGTGACCATAGCCCGTCTGCCTCTCTCCCCAGACCGGCGCTATTGTAGTGCAGGCAACATCTGGAGAAAACAGATTGATATGCTCTATCCGCAGGTCGCGCATGTTGTTAGTAAATGGCTGACCACGCTTCGGACGTTCGGCATGCTGACATTCCATGCCGTGCGGGTCTGAATCAGGCCCCAGCGTCCAACCTAGCCACTTTGGTATTAGGTCGCGCTGGTTCGTCCGTGGTCGCTTTGCCGAATTTCCAGGGCGTCCAAAACAGCATTGAGCAGCGCGACCGGCATAACCGGTTTTTCCATGATCCGTTCGACCGGAATGTTCCCTACGAGTTCCTTCGCGTGCGGGTCAGCTGAACATATAATCGTCGGGACGTCTGCACTTACGAGCGCCCGGGCCACGTCCGGGCCGGTCTGCCCGTCTGACAGGTTCAGGGCTACGGTCGCGACGGCGGGGATGTCGAAGCGCAGCGCCTTCATCGCGGCGTGTGCGTCTTTGACGGTGACGACGCGGAACCCGGCATGGGTGAGCGTGACATAGAAGTCGACTGCAACAGGCCAGTCATCTTCGGCAACCAGTATCAACATGGACGCCTCCCTTCCTGGGAAAGCGGGCCGCGCTGCCACCGCGGCAACGCGCTAGTAAGATAACTCCCTAAAAGACCGTCTGGGACGGCGGCTCGAAGGGATCACCCCTTTGTCACCTCGCGCAGTTCGTCGTTCCCGCGTCATTCCGCATCCTGCGTCTGGCACCATTGGCCCCATCCAGGTCACACGGCGAGGACTTACACCGCATTCACGGGGCCCTAAATCCAAGTCTTCCTCCAACATCGAGGCCTAAGATGATGCATCGTGAGGACGCAAGGCTCGCTGAAGCCGAACGGCGGTGCCGGGCACTTGGATGCCAATTGGTCAGTGAACCAGGGCATTTTCAAATTCGAGATCTCAATGATCGCCATGAGACTTTCGAAAATGGTCCTCAAGTGGAGGCAGATTTACCGAGCCTTCGCCTAGTGGAGGTATGGCTGAAAATCATCGAAGCGGGGCGCGAGCGGGGCGTCAAGTGAACCCGCAAGCGCATCGCGGGCACCCGGCGCGGCAGGGTGACGCTATAATGGCGTCTCATGTGCGGCCGCTTCACCCATCTGCTGACCTGGCGCCGGATTGTCGAGCTCTACCGGCTCACCCAGCCTGAGCCGCCGGCCGGCTGGCGCGAGCGGTTCAACCTTGCGCCGACGCAAGACGCGGTGATCGTCCGCGAGCGGGATGGCACCCGCGAAGCGGCCATGATGCGCTGGGGGCTGGTGCCGTTCTGGTCGAAGGAACCGGCCAGCGGCTACAGCACCATCAACGCGCGCGCAGAGACGGTCACGACGAAGCCGACGTACCGCGAGCCGTTCAAGCGCCGCCGCTGCATCATACCGGCGAGCGGGTTCTATGAGTGGCGCGTCGAGCCAGGGTCGAAGGGGAAGCAGCCGTATCACTTCCGTCGGGCGGACGGCGAGCCGATGTCATTCGCCGGCCTGTGGGACCGCTGGCAGAAGGGCGACGCCGAGCCGATCGAGAGTTCACGATCATCGTCGGCGCCGCTTCCCAGGCCGTCGCGCCATACCATGATCGGTCGCCCGTGATCCTTGAGCCCAATTGGTTCGACATGTGGCTCGACCCGGGGACCGACCCAAAGATGCTTGGACCGATGCTGGCGCCCTACGACGGCGCGCTGACGATAGAGCCGGTATCCAAGGCGGTGAACAATCCG
>CAWFOW010000009.1:0-622158 GCA_963817535.1 uncultured Alphaproteobacteria bacterium | reverse complement strand
CGCGCCGCCGCGTCGGCATAGACCTCATCGATATCGGCGATGCGCGTGTCGTTTGTCCGCTCCATCAGATTGACGAACTCATTCTTGGGCACCGGGAAATCGAACGCGGCGATGAGAATGAACCGATTGGTTTCCCACCGGCCCCAGATTCCGGCCGCGGCCAACGCGTTATGCGTCACATGGGAGCAGTTGTTGCGCAGGACGTCCCATTCGAATTCCTTCTCGCCGTCCTTGTAGACGGCATTGAGGCCGTTCAGGAAGTCGACCACCCGCGCCATCCTTCCGCGATCCATCGGGACGCGCGCGCAATATCGATCGCGGCCAAACCCGATGGCGTAGTCGGTCGCCACCGAAATCTCGTACTTGAAATCGTGCCGCGACATCCCCGTCGGGATGTCGTCGAATACGTCGCGGTGGAACTCGACGCCCTCAAAAATTCCAAGCGCCTTGGCACGTGCCTGGGTCTGGGCATAGACGGCACGCGTCAGGCGCTGGCCGGGCTGCAACGTCCCGTGGAAGAAGAACTCCCGACCCGGCGTCGCGACCCAATTGGCATTCCTGTAGTGGGCGTTGACGCTGAGGCCGACGCCGCGCAGCGCTGGAGGCGTATCCGCCCCGCATAGCACGATCGTCGGGTAGTGCGCGCTTTCGTCGCGACAAACCCCGTTGAGATAGAGCACCGCATGGCCCCCGGGCCCACTGGTGATATCGGCACCGAATCCGGGCTTCTTCTCGAGCTCGGAGACGGCGCACATTTCCGCGAAATAGGGGTAGATCGCGTCGTAGGCCCGCTCTCCAGCGGACGTCGGATCGGTGTCGATGTGCGCGGTGCTGCATGCTCCGAGCTCCGTCGCCGCGATGAGAACCAGGGCGGAACGACTGAGACGGCCGATATGCATTAACCAAGGTCCTCCCACCGACGATCGAGCATAGCATAGTCATCCGTGCCCGGAGGGGTTTGGAACGCGAGGGCCGGGACACCGCGCTGATCGGAGTGCGGTCATGGGGCGCGGTCTCCAGACACATTCGGGCGCGCATGTACGGCCGTGAACTGGACACTCAGGATCGCCGCGAAAAGGAGGCTGAGCACCGCACCGAGGGCGACGGTCATCCCGATGTCGTGCAGCACGGGGACGCTCGAGAACGACAGGATTCCGAACCCGACCACCGTGCAGAGATTGGCGAGCGCGAGGGAGACGACGGACCGCTCGGGATGGGCGCCTTCACGGCGCATGCGCTCGAAGAAAAGACAGTAGTTCGAGCCGACCGCCACGATCAGCATCAACCCGATCAGGTTGAAGATCGACAGCTTCTGGGCTCCCGCGGTGAGGATCGCCACCGTCACGATCACCGCCGCGACGAGCGGCGCCACCGTCACCAGAAGACGCCGTGCCGAGCGGAAACTCGCAGTCAGAAGAACGATAACGGCGACGCTTCCGATAAGGGCGAGCATCACGGCTTGACGTTGGTAATTCTGCAAGAGTCCGTCGGATGCGGCCTTGAGATCGACGAGGGCTATTCCCGGCGCGCGCAGCGCGGCGACGGCCTTAGAGATGCGGGCTGCGTCGGACACGCCGTGCAGCGGTAGGAGGGCGATCCATTCTTCGCCCCTCTGATAGAGAAGCGAATTGAGCTTGAGGGACAGTGCACGCGGGAGATCGTCACGGGTGAGTGGCGGGGCGGTCTTTGCTGCCGCGACATCGTGGAGGAACGGCGCGAACAGATTGGGCCGGAAGGGCATGCCGGCAAGCGCCTGCCGCAATCTCGCGCGCAGCGTGTCCTCGTCCGGTAGCGCGGCCTGTCGCGCCCGCTGCGTGGCCAGGCTCGGCAGGTATGCGGCGGGTCCGTCGAAGCTCGACAGTGCCTTCTGCGCGACAAGACTCCGCAATGAACCCGACAGCCGTTCGCTCTCCGCCAGCGCCTGCTGCATGCCGGATGCCTTCGCGACAAGGAGATAGCGGAGATCGGGGGCCCCCAGATCGGCGCGCAGCCGCCGGTCGAGGGCCTGGTCCGCGGCCGGTATCGGGCTGAGACTCGACAGGTCGTGCCGCCAGAACCCGCCGCGATGGAATGCGAGCAGCGCTACGGCCGCCACCAACAGCAGCCCCAGCGCCGGCAACAGCCGCCGTGCGTTGCGCATCGCCGCGAAGAGGGGCAATCCGAAGACCCCAACGACGACGGTCGCGAAATTCCGGGGCAGGAAGGCAGGCACGACCCACCGTGTCACGCCCGCCGCGACGATTAAGCCGGTGAGGGAAAAAACGCCGAGCTGCGCGAAGCCGGTAACGTTCGAGAACAGCAAGGCGCTGAAGCCCGCGACCGACGTGATGACCCCGAGGCGCAAGGTCGGCCAGATGCGCGCCAGTGTCGTGTCGGGTGAGCTGCCCGGCTCGGTCTGCGTCAGGAGATAGATGGGGTAGTCGATGGATTCGCCCATCAGCGTCACGCCGAAGCCCAGCGTGATGCCGTGCACAAAGCCGAAGCCCAGGGCGACGCCGGCGACGCCGGCGAGCGCGCCGGTCGCCACGGGAAGCAGGCCGAGGAGCAACACGCGAGGCGAGCGGTAGGCGGACAACAACAAGGCCGCCACGAGGATGGTCGCCAGAAGCGAGAGGCGGGTCGCGTCGTGCTCGATCGCCGCGCGGGTCCGTACCGCGAAAACGGCCGGACCGGACATCAGGAGATGCGCGTTTGCGGCGCCGGGCACCGTGGTTCGCGCGTGACCAACGGCCACGTCGATCAACCCCAATGCCCGCTGCTGGGCGTCGGTGTCGAAACCGGCAGCGCGGGTCTGCACGACCAGAAGGGCGCGCCGGCCATCGCCCGAGAACCAGACGCCATCGTGGGTGTGAGGGCGCACGTTGCCCGCAAGAAGGTCGATCAGCGTCAGGATCTCGCCGGTCGGGTCGCTTGCGAGGCTGCTCTTGACCAGAACCGCCAGATTCGAGCCCAGCAGTTGCAGGTCCTTCTCCAACGCCGCATGCAGGCCGGCGACGGTGAAGCGTGCCGAGCCGACGCCGGGGCTGAGCAGATAGCGGTTGGACCAGACGAAGGCACGGTCGCCCTCAAAGGCGCCGGTCTCGCCGTTCGTGACCGCCACGAAGGCCGGCTCCGCCCCCAACCTCTTGGCCACGGCCCGGCTCAGTGCCGCCAGCGCTTCGGCCGGCGCCCCCTCGAGGCCGAGAAGTATCAGCCGCGAGACCGCGCCGTCCCGCACCTGGTCGACGAGGACCTCCTGCGCGACCGAGGGCGAGCGCGGCAGAAATGCCGACATATCCGTCGCCACCCGTGTCTGGACGACGGCCACGGCACAGGCGGCCATTGCGACGATCCAGACGACGATCGCCCATCGCCGCGGGCCGGTCATCGGGCGTCGTCGACGATGCTCATCTCGGAATGGTCCCCGCCGGCCTCTTCGGTCACCACGCGGCCGATCGAATTGCCGCTGCCGGCGATGCGGATCGCCAGGACGAGCTTGCGCAGGTCCGGGTCCTTCGGTACAAGCCGAAGCTCCCAGTCGGCGGCATCGCCCGACAGGCTGACTTCGTAGAAGCGCCGCAACTGCGCCAGATCGCCGGCAAGTGTGGCGCGGATGCCTTCCACGAAGGCTCCCACCTCAGGATAGCGCGCCAGGGAGATCGTGCGGTCGGCGTCGTCGGGGCCGCCCTCGATGGTAAGCGTGTCCCCGTCGAGCGTCAGCCGCTCGCGCTTCGGCGATACGGTGACCTTCTGCAACCGGTCGGGCGCGGTGTAATGCAGCATGCCCGACGCGACCAGCGGTCGATCGAGCACCTGCATGAATTTGCGCTCGACGAACCGGCCGGAGACGGACTTGACCTGCTGCAGCGCATGCATCAAGTCGCCGATTCCGAAGCCTTCCGCGTCTGCCGGAGCGTGCTGGGCGCGCGCCGGCGCCGACGCGGCGCAGATCGCGATCAACGGAAGCAGGATCAGGAGGCGATAATATCTCGCACGCATCTCATGCCCAAAAATCGAAGAAGTTGAACCAGTTGAAAGGTGCCTTGCGGCAATGATGCTCGAGCCGTCCAACGTAGCGGCTCATGAGGATTTCGGCTGCGTCGCCCCTTCGGACCGATGCCAATTCGACCGGGTCGTTCAGCGGTTCGAAATAGACGTCGTAGCGCCGCCCGCCGCGATAGACGCCGAACATCATAACGACCGGCTGCTTCAATAGTTCGGCCATGCGGAAGGGGCCATGCGGAAAGGCTGCGAGACCGCCGAGAAACGGACGGCGGACGCTGTCCTCTCCACCCAGGATGCGGTCGGCGAGGATGCCGACACAATGGCCTTCCTCGAGACGATGAGCGACCTGAATCATGGCCCCGGGCCTGCCCAGCCCGATGACGTCCATTGCGAGTTCCGGATTGATGGCGTTCAGCGCGGAGCGGATCTTTCGCGCGTTCTCCTCGTACATGACGAGGGTGATACGCAGGTCCGGATGCCGCCGCCCGAGCGCCCGCGCCAATTCGAAGCTGCCAAAATGCGCGCCGAGCAGGATGCAGCCGGAGCCGTGCTTGACGATGTCCAGGACAACATCCTCACCGTGGACCTGAACGTCGAAGAGACCGAGCTGGCCGTTGAGGAGGAACACGCGGTCGAGCACGCAGCTTGCGAAGGCATGGTAGTGGCGGAAGATATCGCGCGCGCGCGGCCTGCGGCCAAGCACCCGCACAAGGTATTCCCGCGACGCGCCCCGGGACCTTCTGGAAAAGGCCAGGAAATAGAGACAGATCGGATAGAGGAACAGCCGCGCGGTCGGGCGGCCCAGTCGAAGCGCGACCGCGACCATGAATTTCAGCATCGGGACGGAGCCGCGCTCGCCGCGGACGGTCCATTCCTGCGGCGCGCGGGCCGATGTCACCCCGCGGTCTCATTCGGTATCAGCGCGCCGGTCAGCACTAGCCGTTCCGGATCGGGCATCACGCATTCGAACCGGGTCTCGCCGCTCGGCCGCACGTGCCACCGGATCAGCACGCGTTCGCCCGGACGGACCGGCCGGAGAAACTTCGCGGACCGGATCACGGCACGCATGGCCGATCCGCCGCCGGCCGTCGCGATGGCCCGCAGGACCTCGTCGAGGAGCACGGCGCCGGGAATGATGGGGTTGCCGGGAAAATGACCGGCGGCCGTCGGATGATCGGCGGCGAAGCGAACCTCCACGGCATGAAGCGCGTTCATTTCGGCCCGCCTTCGGCCCCACAACGCGTCGCCAGTGCAAGCAATGCCTCGCGCGACAGTTTTCCCATGAGATTGCGTGGCAGGGCATCGACCAGAAACAGCGGACGCGGGAGAAAGGCGGCATCGACCCGTTGACGCAACGCACGCACGATCGTTGCGACGGTCAGGCCGGGCGCAACCGCGAAGGCGACCAGGCGCGTGGTGCCCGTGCCCGACTCCTCCGGCATTACGAAGACGCCGTCATTTACGCCTTCGATCGCATTGAGCTGGTGGCTGAGATAGGCAAGTGAAGTGCGCTTGCCGGCGATATTGACGAGATCCGACGTCCGGCCGTGCAATAGAAAGCGGCCCGGGCCGGAAAGCTCGATGACATCCTGGAGCAACGTCTCCGTCTCGACCGCACTGCCGCTTGCCCACGTGCCTTGCCCGTCCTGGCGCAGCGCGACGCCCTCGAGGCAGCGCCAAGCCGCTTCCCGCGCGGTGTCCCTCAGTGCCAGCTGGCCCGCTTCCGAGCAACCATATATCTCGCACAGTCGCGCGCGGAACCTGGCCTCCACCGCGACGGCGAGGCTCGGCGTCAACGGCGCAGTCGCCGAGATCACAAGGTCGGCCGCAGGCAGCTCGCCCATCTCTGCGAGGAGCGCGCGGATATGAATGGGCGTCGTGACCAAAAGGCGTGGCAGGGGCGCCGCCGCGAGCGCGGCGCAGATATCGCCCGGGTAGAAGAGTCGCTCCGCGAGGAGCGAGAGCCCATGCTGGAGCGCCAGGAGCACGGTCGATTCGAGCCCGTAACTGTGCTGATGCGGCACTGTGCCGAGCACCGTGGCGCCAGGCAGGGCGCCGAGCCCCAAACCCTTGCCGGCGGAGAGCGCGCTGCGGGCAAGCGCCCCCCATGATTTCACCTGCGGCTTCGGTCGCCCGGTGGATCCCGAGGTAAAGAGCACGACCGCCCGCCGGGCCTCTGGGACGCGCGTCGGGATCGCCGCCGCCGCGGCGCCGAGGTCATCCGGGTACGTCATGAAGCGCAACGGAACGTGCCGTGGGCCGCTATCGCCGAGGCAGTAAACGCCGGGGAAATCCTCGGCCAGCTGCTTGAGTGTACCGGGCGTGTCGTTGGGCGGCAGCAAGCTGAGCTGCCCACGCGACAGGGCCGCGGCGAAGCCGACGGCAAAGCGGTAGCGGTCGGTGCAAAGATTGACAACATAGCTTTGCGCCGGGAGCATCGCCGCAAGCGCGGCAACATCACCGAGAAACTGGCGAACCGTGATTAGCTGCCCGCGGCGCAAGGCGAAGAGAGCATCAGGACCATCATGCCGGAGGAGCGGTAAGGTCGTGTCGTGCCCGACAGACCGTTCATCGTCGCGCACGTTGTCGAGCGAACTGCCCGGCATCAACCGGGACCCGCCCTCTTGGAAAATCCTTCCCGGATGTAACCGATCATCCGTATTACCTCAGAGGGTGAGTGGCGTGGAGCGTCGCGCAGGCGAATCATGCGCCAGCAATGCTCGGCGACAAAGAAAAGCAAGACCAGCGGCAGATTCAAGACGTTCACGAAGAACGACCAAATGGCCACTGGCGCCAGAAGGTAGAGTGCAAGCGAGGTCGCAAGCTGCGTCGCGAAAAAGGCGCACCAAGCCCAGGTGACGGCGCGAGTGTAGCGAGCCATCTCGTCGGCGACGGCACCGTACATGCGCCGTGCGAGAGCGGTGACGAGCGCCACCCGGCCGGGCAGCAACGTGCGCCCGAACATCGCCAGCAGTCCTATATAAACGATCGAGTGAGGCAGCGCCGAGGCGGCCACCAGGCCGAAATCGACTTCCGACGCTCCCGGCCCGGAGGTGGCGTCTGCGCGATATCCGACGGATAGCGTGACGTGGATCACTGCGGGCAGAAGCGCGAGCCCGATAAAAGTCGCTACCTTGGAAGCCGGGGCTGCCACCAAACGCATTCAGCGCCTTTGGTTTTCTTGGATGTACTGGTTCAGGCTCCGCAACGACGCGAAGATTCGCTCGTTGTTTTCATCGTCGGACCGGAGCTTCACTCCGAGCTCCTTGGACACTACCAAAGCGATCTCGAGCATATCGATCGAATCGAGCCCCAGTCCCTCGCCATAGAGTGGCGCGTCCGGATCGATCTCCGCCGCCTGGACCTCAAGATTGAGGTTGTCGACGATGAGCCGCGCCAAGGCCGCCTCTTCACGGTTCTGGCTATTCTGCTCGCTCATGTGAATCTGGCCCTTATCCATTGGTTCCTTCTACCATGTAACTATACCACTGATCTTGGGAGCGTCCGGTTGCCGCACCGGCCAGCCAAGCAATTGGGCACCACCAGCACGGAAAAAGCTAGAATGGCCTTAATAGACCTTTAATGGAATAGGGAACTGGCTTGCGGCGACATACGGGCCGAGCGTCGAGCATCTCTTGGCGATCGCGCGGCGTTCAAACGCTGTGTTCGAATTGTTCCTACTGCTGGCCGGACGCGCTCAGGCGCTCGCTGCGAAGAAGCTCATCGAGGCAAAGGACACCCTCGTCATGAGGCTGGAAATAATTGTGGACCTGACAAGGTGAGGACGGCTGGATTCGCGAATCCCATACCAGTGTGGAAGAAGACTTCGACGAACTCAATGTCCGTCGGCAAACAATATTGCCTTGTTCGTAGCCTCTTTTCCAAACCACTCGATCAGGATTTTCGCAGTATGCCAGCACATGAAATCCCCGATCATCTGATGGGCCCACCCTGGAAATTGTCACGCTCGTAGGCGAGATATGCTTTGGATTTTTCGGACGCTAGAGTAGCGCCTCGGTGAAGCGGGCCAGATACTCGTCGATCTTCTCCCCCAGCGGTCGGTTCGCCCATGCCTCGGGCGTAATGCGCGTCGCCTTGGCAAGATCGCTCTCGAATATCTCGTGAAGCTGTTTGGCTGTCGCGCTGCCAAGCACGACTACGTCCACCTCGTCATTGAACAGGACGCTGCGATGGTCGAAATTCGAAGAGCCAACGATCGACCAGACCCCATCGATTACCAGTGTCTTTGAATGCAGGATTACCCCATGCGTTTCGAAGATCTTCACACCTACCTCCAAAAGATCTTCGTAGCGCGAATGAGCCACGTCGGTCGCGAGGTCCGAGTCCGTGTGGTCGGGCAGCAGGATGCGCACGTCGACGCCGCGCTCAGCCGCATGTTCCAGCGCTTCCATCTCGTCGGGCGTCGGGACGAAGTAGGCGGCCGTGAGTTCTATGCTCTTCTCCGCATTGCGGATCGCGCTCAGCGCGCTCGCATAATAGCTCCAGTCCTTGTCGTTGGGCGCGCTACCCAGGACGCGCACCACCGCCGGCCCCTCGTGTTCCAGTTGGGGGAAGAACCCGGCGGAATCGAGCTGGGGGCCGCGCTGTGCCCGCCAATGGTCGAGAAAGAGCGACTGCAGGTCGGCGACCGCGGGCCCGTCGATTTCGATGTCGGTGTCACGCCACGGCAGGTTCGCGTCCGACGCGGGTGCGCTTGATTTGCCGATCGGGTTGCTTTGGTACTTCGTGCTGAGATTGACGCCGCCAACGATCGCGTGTGCCCCGTCGACGATCAGGATCTTGCGGTGGTCCCGGTCGTTTGGCGCGTAGGGCGTGCGTGCCTTCAGGGGATCGAGTGGGTTGAACTCCAACAGCCGGACGCCGGCCGCCCTGAGGCGTTCGAAAAACGCGTGCGGCGTGTCGCCCGAGCCATAGGCGTCGTACAGCATATTGACGGTGACGCCTTCGCGCCGCTTGGAAATCAACAAATCGCTGAGGCGTTCGCCGCCGGTTTCGATGTCCTCCAGAATGTAATATTCGAGATTGATGCTCGATCGTGCCGCGCGCATCAGCCGGAACATCGCGGGAAAGGTCTGCCATCCATCACGAAGAATGCGGGTTCGATTGCCGCCGACGAGGGGCCTTTCGGCCAGCGCCTCTTCGATCGCGGCATGGCGCTCCAGCACACTTCGCTCGCCCGGCTTCCTGGCCAGCCGAGCGATGATCTTCCGGCTTTCTCGGACGGACAGCGGCCCCCGGGGGGTCACGATATGTGGCGCCTGCGGATTGGCCGAAGCCTGCTCGACCGTTGGGCCGAGGTCGGGAACGGCCCCGCAGCTCGTAAGTGCCGCGGCCGCGACCGTAGCCGCAACTCCGCGTAGCCGAAACACCCGTCCAGAATTTGGGAAGAGAGACATCGCGAAGCGCTTCTTGCTTTCGGGGCACGCCGCAAATTCCTGCCGCCAAGCGACTAAACGGCCCTGCCGGCTGTCCCGTTCCCGTCGCCGCCTCCGGTTGTCCGCCTAAAGCGTCAAAGATTGGATGCCGGACCGGCCCTATGGGCCGGTGTCGCCGGGCAAGTTACCGTGGAGCCAAGCCCAAACGGCAATGCGCAAGCCCGGGAATTGGAGAATGTTCGAGCCCAGTTCCCTTCCCTCCGCCAGCCTAGGCAGCCGAAACCTAGGTCGAGCATGCCGCCACTCCAGTAGCCATCCGAGATCTGCCATTTTCCGGTGCCCTGCCCAAAATCCGGGTGCGAGCGTGAATGCCGGGTCTGAGCCGCTGGCCAAATTCCGTGCACCCAATCGAACGACAGATCGGTTGGTTCGGTAGTACTTCCAGATTGTCGGGCACCAGCGGCTACCCCTAGGCAGAACGCGGTCCTCAACCCCTAATGGGCTCTCCGGCCTTCCTACGCGCCGCAGGTAGCGTTGCAAGGACCATCCAGTGCCCAGTTTTGTCCTGGGTGGCCCACCATTTTCCGTAACGCGTCTTCAACGACGCGCCGCATCAATCCGAACCGAATGATCCTGGCCGGTTTGGCGTGGCCCGCCTGTCCGGTCGACACGGCGACGTCCGGTCACGCCGTTCGGCGGACCGACCGTCGTGTCCCGGCTATCCCGTCCAGCCCATGGAGCGGGGCAGGATCAGCGCCAATGGCGGGATGAAGGTGACCAGCGACAGGCGCACGATGTCGGCGGCGATGAACGGCATCACGCCCTTGAAGATGTTCACCAGCCCGATGTCCTTCACCATGTTGTTCATGATGAAGCAGATCATGCCCACGGGCGGCGAAATCAGCCCGATCTCGACCGTCATCACGATCAGGACGCCGAACCAGATCGGGTCGAACCCGAGATGGACCACCACGGGGTAGAAGATCGGGATGGTGAGCAGGATCACCGCCAGCCCGTCCACGAACATGCCGGCCAGGATGTAGAACAGCATGATCAGCACGATCAGCCCGACCGGGCTGACCGGCAGGGCGGAAAGGAACGCACCCAGGTTCTGCGAAGCCTGGGTGACGGCCAGGAAGTACTGGAACAGGAAGGCCGAGACCAGGATGAAGAAGATGGTGGACGTCGTCCGCAGCGATTCGATCAGGCAGTCGACGATCACCTTCCATGGCAGCCGACCGCGCGCGACGCCGATGACCAGCGCGCCGACCACGCCGAGCCCGGCCGCCTCGGTCACGGTCACGATGCCGCCATAGATGCTGCCGATCACCAGGAAGAACAGCAGCAGCGTCGCCCACACGTCCTTCAGGCTGTCCCAGCGCTCCTTCGAATCGGCGCGCTCGGCCCGCGGCATCAGCTCCGGGCGCAGGCGATAGACCAGCTGGATCACGGTGCAATAGAGCGCAACGGTGATGATGCCGGGCAGAATGCCGGCAATGAACAGGGTCGCAACGTCGTTCTCGGTCAGGATCGCGTAGAGGATGAACATGACCGATGGCGGGATCAGGATGCCGAGCGTTCCGCCCGCCGCGATCACGCCCGCCGAAAACCCCGGCTCGTAGCCGATGCGGCGCATCTCCGGCAGCGCCACCGTGGTCATCGCCGCCGCCGACGCCACCGACGAGCCGTTGATCGCGGCGAACCCGCCGCAGGCTAGCACCGTCGCCATCGCCATCCCGCCCGGCAAGTGGCCGATCCAGGCGTTGGCCGCGCGGAACAGCTCGCGGCTCATCCCGGACGCCGAGACCAGCGTTCCCATGAGGATGAACATCGGAATGACGCTGAAATTGAAGTTGGTGACGGTGCGGATCGGCGAGTCGATCAGGATCCCGATCGCCGCCTCGGGATCGACCAGGTAGCCGAATCCGACCACCGCCACGCTGCCGAGCACCACCGCGATCGGCACGCGCATGAACATCAGCACCAGGACGGCGGTGCAGCCGATCAGCGCGACGACGGTGACTTCATCCATGGCCGGCGCCCGCGGCTCCGCGGCGAACCGCCACGTCCCACCATCGGATACCCGTGGTGACGACCGCGGCGAGAATACCGACCGCCGCGAACGAGTAGCCCACCCAAAGCGGCAGGGCCAGTTCCTCCGATTTTTCGCCGGCTTCCATGATGTCGAACACTTTGTAGGTTATGGCGTAGCCGAACACCGACAGGAACACGAAGCTGAGCGTGTACCCGACCAGGTCGCAGATGCGGCGAAACCGGTTGCTTCCGAAGGTGTAGACGATGTCGACCGAGATATGGCGGTCCGCATACGCTGCGGTGGCAATGCCCCAGCAGATCGCGATGCCCTGCATCGTCTGGCCAATGATGAACCCGTCCGGAATGTGGCTGCGGAATCCGTAGCGCAGCACGGCCTCGCCGAACGTAATGAGTGCGAGAACGCCAATGAAATAGGCGGCGGTCCGCTCGATGGCGGTGACGACCTTGTTCACGTCCCGAGCGCCCCCGAGGATAGCGACACCCGCCGGGCGCGGCGGCCCGGCGGGTACCTTCCGGTGACGCTAGAACAGCGCGTCGTTCTGTTTCAGGGCGTCCTTGAGCCCGGCCATGACCTTGTCCGGATCCCAGCCGGCCTTCTTCACCGCCTCGCGCCAGTGCGCGTAGACCGGCTCGGCGGCCTCACGCCACAGCGCCACTTCCTTCGGACCGATCTTGGTGAAGACGTGGTCGGGCAGCGCGCGCGCCTCCTTGAGGTCGTTGAGCTCGTCCTCGTACCAGTAGTTGTAGACCTTGGCCGACCAGGCGGGAGTGCAGTGGTCGTCGATCACCTTCTTCTGCGCGGCCGACATCCGCTCGTACATGCGCTTGTTGATGTTGTGCGTGAAGGTGGAGACGTAGAGCGGCGAGTCGAGCGTGTACTTGGTCACCTCGTTGAACTTGAAGGTCGAGTGCGGGCCGACGCCGTCCATCGTCACGGTGATGCCGTCGGTGATGCCCTTGGCCAACGTGTCCTTCGCCTCCATGATCGGCACCTGCACCGAGTTGCCGCCCATCGCGGTGATGTAGCGCGCCATCGTCTCGTTCGCGGTGCGGATGTTCAGCCCTTTCACGTCGGCCGGCACGCGCACCTGCTTCTTCGAGGTGTGCAGAGATCCAATATGGTGCGTGAAGGCGTGGCACACGTAGGTGTCCGACATCTCCTTCTTCGCGTAGGGCTTGTACCAGGCGGTCAGCGCGATCGCCGCACCGTGCGCATCGCTGATCATGAAGGGCAGGTCGGACGCCGCGATCACCGGGAAGCGGCCCGGCGTGTAGCCCGGGTTGATCAGGCCGAAATCGGCGATGCCGCGCTTGACCATGTCGTAATGGTCCTTGCCCGAGCCGAGCTGGCTGGACGGGTAGAGCTTGGTCTGGATGGTGCCGTGCGAGTCCTTCTCGACCGAGGCGGCCCACTCCTTGTAGCCAGGGGTCAGCGGGTGGGTCGGCGGCACCCAGTAGCTGAGCTTGATGGTGTAGTTGTCATCGGCCGTGGCCGCGCCCGCGCCCATTCCCAGAGCGAGCACCCCGGCCGCAACGCCAAGCAATATCCGTTTCATGCGGATGTCCTCCCGAATTGTGAACCGTCCCGTCCGACCGCTGGCACCGGTCTGTCCTTATGGCGTGATCTTAGGCCGGGGGGAACGCCGCGGCAAGGCATGTCCTACCGGCGCGCCCTGCCTCTCGCCTCCCGCGCCGGGATGTGGGAAAGTTCGCCATCATGCGACGCCTCACACGCAACAAGCTCTCGCTCGGATTGTTCGGCTCCAACTGCTCCGGCGGGCTCGCCACCTCGATTTTCCCCGGCCGGTGGGTCGCGAGCTGGGAGAACAATTTGGCGCTGGCCCAGATGGCCGACGACGCCGGGCTCGATTTCATGCTGCCGCTCGGGCGCTGGAAGGGCTATGGCGGGACGACCGACCATAACGGGTCGAGCTTCGAGACGCTCACCTGGGCGGCCGGCCTGCTGGCCGCCACGCGCGACATCATGGCGTTCGGCACGGTGCACGTCACGGCGATCAACCCGGTCGTCGCGGCCAAGCAGATGGTGACGGCCGACCATATCGGCCGCGGCCGGTTCGGCCTCAACATCGTGTGCGGCTGGTACCAGGAAGAATTCGACATGCTGGGGGTCGATCTCGGCACGCATGACGACCGCTACGTGCTGGGCCAGGAATGGGTCGACATCGTCACGCGCTGCTGGACCGTCGACGGTCCGTTCGACTATGACGGCCGCTTCTTCAAGCTGAAGAAGACGGTGATGGAACCGAAGCCCTGGGGGAACGAGCGGCCGATGCTCGTCTCGGCGGGACGCTCGCCCGACGGCAAGGCGTTCGCCGCGCGCAACGCCGACATGCTGTTCACCGCCATCCGCACCGACGAGGCCGAGGTGCCGGCCGACGTCGCCGACCTCAAGCAGGCCGCGGCCGCCTACGGTCGCGACATCGGCGTGTTCAGCAACATCTACGTCGTTTGCCGCCCGACCGCAAAGGAGGCCGAGGAGTTTCACCACTGGTACGCGGTCGAGATGGCCGACAAGGAGGCCGTCGAGACCATGGTGGTCGAGCGCGGGCTCGACCGAGAGGCGGTGCCCGATTCGGCGCGGCGCGCCTTCCGGGTGCGGGCGGGCGGCGGCAATGGCGCCTACCCCGTCGTCGGCGATCCGGACATGGTGGCGGCGAAGATCGCGAGTCTCGAAAGCCGCGGCATCTCGGCGCTGGCGATGGGATTCGCCAACTATCTGGACCATTTCCCCTATTTCCGCGACGAGGTTCTGCCCCGGCTGGAGCGGATGGGGTTGCGCGCGAAGGGCAGCGCGGCAGCCGAATGAGCCACCACGACCGCATCGCGATCGTCGGCGGCGGGCCGGTCGGGCTGACGGCGGCGTACCTTCTGGCGCAGCAGGACGTGCCGGTGACGGTGATCGAGCGCGAGGCGACGCCGCTGGTCGATTACCGCGCCTCGACCTTTCACGCGGCGACGCTCGACGTGCTGGAGGAAAGCGGAATTTCCGACGCGCTGGTGCGCATGGGGATCCCCTGCCCCATCGTGCAGTATCGCGACTGGCAGGCCGGCAAGATCGCCGAGTTCGACCACGGCGTGCTGGCGAAGGACACGCGCCACCCCTATCGCCTGCAGTGCGAGCAGTACAAGCTGGTGCAGTGGCTGCACGCGGAACTCACGAGAACCGACGGGGTCGAGCTGCTCTACGGCCATGCGGTGACGGCGCTCGACCAGGACGAGGACAGGGCGACGCTGACGCTCGCCGGACCCGACGGGCCGCGCACGCTCGCCGCCGACTGGGTGATCGCCGCCGATGGCGGAAGGTCGACCGTGCGCAAGTCACTGGGGATCGAGTTCCCGGGCCTCACCTATCCCGAGCGCATCCTGGTGATCGGCACGACCACCGACTTCCGCTCGATCTTTCCCGAGATCGCCAACGTCAACTACGTGACCGACCCGGTCTATTACGGCCACATATTGCGGATACCCGATTTGTGGCGGATGTCGACACCGGTGTATGACGGCATGTCGGATGAGGACGCCAAGCGCGACGAGGAGGTTCACCGAAGACTTACTCACCTGATGCCGGGCGTCGCGTTTCCCGAGATCCCGGTGAAGGCGGTCTACACCGTGCACCAGCGCGTCGCCGGGACCTATCGCAAGGGGCGCGCGTTCCTCGCGGGCGATGCGGCGCACCTCAACAACCCGAAGGGCGGGATGGGGATGAATGGCGGGCTGCACGACGCGCTCGATTTGACCGGCCGGCTCGCGGCGACATGGCACGGCACGGCCGACGAGCGCACCCTCGACGGGTACGAGGCAAAGCGCCGACCCGAAGCGATCGACGACATCCACCGCCAGACCGAGCGCAACGTCAAGGCGCTGAAGGAAACCGACCAGGACGCCCGCCAGGCGCAGTTCGACCGCTGGCGCAAGATGGAGGCCGACCACGAGGCGACGCGCGCCATGCTGCTCGAGACCTCGATGATCGCCTCGCTGCGCCGCGCCGGGATGCTGCGTTAGAGCTCGTCACGTCGCCGGCGGACCTGCGTCTCCAAACTGGATTGTCATCCCGGCCGAGCCGCCCTGGCGGCGAGAGCCGGGACCCATCCCTCCGGGTCCGACACGGTGGCGCGATGGACCCCGGCTCGGCGCGACGCGCCGTCCGGGGTGACAACGGGAAGGGTGAGGGCGCCTCCTACTCCCCCGCCGGCTGCAGCACCGGCTGGGCCGGCTGGAAGCGGAAGTACCGCCATACCACCATCGCCGCGAGGACGAGCGGGAGGGTGTTCACCAGATAGACCGAGGTAACCGCCGGCGCGACCGTCTCCATCGTCGCGACGCTGGCGAGCCCCGCGACGTTCGCCACCGTGCCGCCGAGCGCCGAGCCGAACGCCTGGCCGAGCGAGCGGATGGTCGAAAGCGACGAGGCGGTGATCGATTCCTCGCCCTTGAGCGCGGCGGCCATGATCTTCGCCGTCATGTGCACGTAGAACATGCCGATGCCGAGCCCGCACAGCACGGCAAGCGCGGCCACCACGGCGAGATGCCCGCCGAGCGAGGTGACCCCCGCGAGCCCGACACAGCCGACCAGGATGATCAGCGGGCCGGTCGTCATCAGCCAACGCTCGCGCCCGCCACGGATCCCGACCACAACGGCTGCGGCGATCGACCAGCCGATCGACATCATCGCGTTGACGGCCCCGACATAGAGCGGCGGGATGTGGTGCAGCACCGCGAGCACCAGCGGCAAATAGATCGAGACCGCCACGTAGGGCCCGGTGACGAGAATCAACCCCCAATAGCCGAGCCCGACCTGGCCGTTGAGCGACAGGGGCTTCGACGGGAACAGCCGGTTCTCCGCCGTCGCGTCGCGCCGGAACGCCGTCCAGACGATCGCGATGGCCGCCCCGATCAGCGCCGCGCGCGCCAGATTCGAGCCGACATGGCCGGCGCTGCCGACGCACATCACCCCGAGACCGAGCAGCGCCAGCCGCCAGATCGGAAAGCGCCGTGGCGCGGACGCGCTCGGCGGGTCGGCGGATTCGGGAATGCGCCACCACACCCCGGCGAGGAAGGCCGCCCCGAACGGCACGTAGAGCCAGTAGGCGCCCTGCCACCAGCCGAGCTGGCCGAAGATGCCGCCGATGACGGGACCAAGCAGCGCCGAGCCGATCCATGTGACGCTGGTGAAGGCGATCGCGCGGGTGCGCAGGCGCGGCGCGTAAAGTGCGGCGACGAACGCCATCGATCCGGCCACCATGCCGCCGCCGCCGAGCCCCTGGATCAGGCGCGCGGCCAGGAAGGTCGGCATGGTGGGGGCAAGCGAGCAGCCGAGCGCCCCGATGCAGAACGTCGCCCCGGCCAGCGCCAGCGCCTTGCGCCCGCCAACCCGCCCGCGCATCGGCCCGTAGGCCGCCGAGCCGACGATCGCGCCGACCACGTAGAGCATGGTCGCCCAGGCGTAGTAGGCGACGCCGCCGATATCGGCGACGATCTCGGGCATCAGCGTGTTCACGACAAAGGAATCGATGCCGAAGAACAGGATGCCGAAATTGAGCAGCACCGTGTAAAGGCAGAGCCGGCCCCGGAACAGCTCGATCCAGGCGGCTTCCTTGACGCTCGCGGGGGCGGGGTCGCTCATTCTTGTCCGTTTCCTCGGCGGCGATTAAAGCACCGCCCGGCGCCGCGCGCCAATGGTGCCATCTACCCGTTCGCTCCTGCGGGTACTAGATTATGCGCGAGCCCACACGTGGAGGCCGCAATGCCCGCGACCAAGACCGCCACCCGCCGTCCCGGCACATCCGCCGATCCGCGCCCGACCGTCGCCATCGGCCATGTCGTGCACGAGGTCGCCAGCGTGGCTAAGGAAGCCGACTGGCTTGAGGCGCTCGGCGTGCGGCCGATCGTGCGCGAGCGCGACTTCGCCGTCATGGAGCTGCGCGGCGGCACGCATATCATCCTGGCGAAGGCCGAGGGGAAGATCGCCGCCGGCACCGAAGCGCCGTTCGACTTCATCGTCGACGACGTCGACGCCATGCATGCCTACTGCGCCGAGCAGGGCCTCGAACCCGGCCCGATGTCGCGCGGGCGCATCCACGACCGGTTCGCGCTGACCGACCCGTCGGGCTATGCCGTGACGATCCTGTCGTCCCACGCCGGCAACCGGCCGGTCTAGCCCTTCCCGCCCTTCGCGAAGACCGTCAGGCTCACGATGATGCCGCGGAGCGTGCGCACCTCCTGATCGGTGAGCGAGGCGCGCGAGAAGATGTTGCGGATATTGCGCACCATGCGCGGGCGCTTCTCCACGGGGCGCAGAAAGCCGGCCTGGTCGAGCTCGCGCTCGAGATGGTCGAACAGGCTCGCGAGCTCCTCACGCGTTGCGGGCACGGCGCCCTTGCGCGTGCGGCGGACGGACTCCGCGTCGGCGGCGATCTGGAACCATTCGTAGCCGATCAGCAGCACCGCCTGGGCGAGGTTGAGCGAGGCGTGAACCGGGTTGGCCGGCACGGTGACGATCGCGTCGGACAGCACCACGTCCTCGTTGTCGAGACCCGAGCGCTCGCGCCCGAACAGCAACCCGCAGCGCACCTCCCGCGCCGCGGCGTCACGGATCTCGGCCGCGGCCTCCTTCGGCGTCAGGCACGGCTTCACCATGTCGCGCCCGCGCGCCGTCGTCGCGTAGAGCCGGTTGAGGTCGGCGGTCGCCTCGGCCGTGGTGGTGAACACCTTCGCCGCGTGGAGAATGGACTCCGCACCCGAGGCCGTGTTGATCGCCTTGTGGTTCGGCCAGTCGCCGCGCGGGCGCACCAGCCGCAGCTCGGACAGGTTGAAGTTCATCATGGCGCGCGCGCAGGCGCCGATATTCTCGCCGAGTTGCGGATCGACCAGCACCACGACCGGCGCCAGCGGATCGGCGACCTGCTCGCCCTTGCGCGTGCGATTGGTGCCCGCCATGTGCGCGATCAGAACGGGCGGGTATTGTCGCGGAACAGCTTGTAGACGAGGCTGTCGTTCAGCGCGTTGTAGGACGCGTCGATCACGTTGGCCGAGACGCCCACCGTGCGCCAGCGCGCGCCGTTGCCGTCGGCGCTTTCGATCATCACACGGGTGACCGCGCCGGAGCCCGCCTCGGGGGTAAGGATGCGCACCTTGTAGTCGACGAGCCGCAGCGCCTTGAGCTGGGGATAGACGGGCGCGAGCGCCTTGCGGATCGCACCGTCGAGCGCGTTGACCGGGCCATTGCCCTCGGCCACGGTCATGATGCGCTGGTTGCCGACATCGACCTTGATCGTCGCCTCGGACAAGGTGATCAGTTCGCCGCGCGCGTTCCAGCGCCGCTCGTCCATCACGCGGAAGCTCGCCAGGCGGAAATATTCCGGCACTTCGCCGAACGTGCGCCGCGCGAGCAGCTCGAAGCTCGCCTCCGCGCCGTCATAGGTGTAGCCCTCGTGCTCGCGCGTCTTCACGAGGTCGAGAAGCTCCGGCACCTTCTTGTCGGTGGCGTCGATGTCGAGCCCGATCTCGCGGAACCGCGCCAGGATGTTCGACCGCCCGGCCTGGTCAGACACGACGATGTGGCGCTCGTTCCCGATCACCTCGGGCGGAACGTGCTCGTAGGTGCGCGGGTCCTTCTCGATCGC
This sequence comes from uncultured Alphaproteobacteria bacterium, assembly GCA_963817535.1. Lineage (GTDB taxonomy): Bacteria > Pseudomonadota > Alphaproteobacteria > MPNO01 > DASWLB01 > CAWGHZ01. The sequence continues at coordinate 603,080 of CAWFOW010000009.1, read as the reverse complement.
CGAGACGTGCAGCCCGCCCTTGTGCGCGAAGGCCGACTCGCCGACATAGGCCGCGTTCTTCGCGTGCGGGCGGTTGAGCCGCTCGTCCAGCATGCGCGACGTGGCGGTGAGATGGACCAGGTCGTCGCGGCCGAGCCCCGTGTCGTAGCCCATCTTGAGGATCAGCGACGGGATGATCGAGATCAGATTGGCGTTGCCGCAGCGCTCGCCCAGACCGTTGAGCGTGCCCTGCACCTGGCGCACGCCGGCGCGCACGGCGGCGAGCGAATTGGCGACCGCGTTCTCGGTGTCGTCGTGGCAATGGATGCCGAGATGGTCGCCCGGCACGATCTTGGCGACCTCGCCCACGATCCGCTCGATCTCGTCGGGCAGCGTGCCGCCATTGGTGTCGCACAGCACGATCCAGCGCGCGCCGGCCTCGTACGCCGCCTTGACGCATTCGCGCGCGTAGTCGGGGTTGGCCTTGTAGCCGTCGAAGAAATGCTCGGCGTCGAACATCGCCTCGCGGCCGCGCGCCACGACGTGGGCGATGGAGTCGCGGATCATCGCGACGTTCTCGTCGCGCGGGATACCGAGCGCCACGTCGACATGGAAGTCCCAGGTCTTGCCGACCAGGCAGATCGCCGACGCACCGGTGTCCAGCAGCGCCGCGAGGCCGGGGTCGTTCCCGGCCGACCGGCCGGTGCGCCGCGTCATTCCGAACGCGGCAAGCTTGGCGCGGGCGAGCTTCGGCGGCTTGGCGAAGAACGCGTCGTCGGTCGGGTTCGCGCCCGGCCAGCCGCCCTCGACATAGTCGATGCCGAGCCGGTCGAGCGCCTCGGCGATCGCCACCTTGTCGGCCGCGGAGAAATCCACGCCCTGGGTCTGCGCGCCGTCACGCAGGGTGGAATCGTAAAGGTACACGCGGTCGGTCATGACAATTTCAGTTGGCGTCGCACGTTCACATCAAGCGTCTTGCCCGGACTTGTTCCGGGCATCCATGGGCCATACCGTAAATCTAACGGAACCGACCCCCCTCCCCAACCCTCCCCCTCAAGGGGGGAGGGGGCGTGCAATCTGGCCCGTGCGAACGCCACCGCCGCCGCGACGCCCGACCGGCGCGCGAATTCCTGCCGCAGGGTCCCCTCCCCCCTTGAGGGGGAGGGACAGGGAGAGGGGTTGGCCGTGCCAGTCACTTCCGTTTCCAATCGGTCGTGCCGTCGGGACGGTCCTCCAGCAGCACGCCACTGGCGTCGAGCTCGGCGCGGATGCGGTCGGCCTCGGCGAAATCCCGCGATTTGCGGGCGTGCGCCCGGCGCTCGATCAGGCTCTCAATCTCGGCACTATCGCCCGCATCCCCTGCCCCACCCTTGAACCAAACCTCGGGGTCCTGTTGCAGGAGTCCGAGCGGTACAGCACTCGTAACCAGCCGACCTGCATATAGATCTTGATCATAACCTGGAGGAGCAGCGTTCAGTTCAGCCAACAAATGATGAAGCTGGGCGATGGCGCCGGGCGTGTTGAGGTCGTCCTCGAGTGTGGCAATCACATCGCGATCGAGCATCGCCTCCGTTTTGGCCGCAACAATGCAACGACGCAGCGCATTGTAAAGCCCATCCAGCTCGGCCTTGGCCTCCTTCAGCGCGTCGCGGCTGAAGTTGAGCGGCGCGCGGTAATGCGTCTTGAGCAGCACGAGGCGGATCGCCTCGCCGGGCCAGCCTTCCTCGAGAAGCTGGCGCACCGTGTAGAAGTTGCCGAGCGATTTCGACATCTTCTCGCCCTCGACCATCAAATGGCCGTTATGCAGCCAGGTGCGCACGAACGGCGTGTGCGCCGCCTCATGCGCGCAGACCGACTGGGCGATCTCGTTCTCGTGGTGCGGGAAGATCAAATCCTGCCCCCCGCCATGGATGTCGATCGGCAGCGGGCCGAGATGCTTCTCGACCATGGCCGAGCATTCGAGGTGCCAGCCCGGCCGCCCGCGCCCCCACGGGCTATCCCAGCCTGGCTGATCGGCGCTCGACGGCTTCCACAGCACGAAGTCGGCGCCGTCGCGCTTGTAGGGCGCGACCTCGACCCGCGCGCCGGCGATCAGCTCGTCGCGCGAGTGGCGCGAAAGCCGGCCATAGGTCGGCATGGTCGCGACCTCGAACAGCACGTGCCCGTCGGCGATATAGGCATGGCCCGACGCGATCAGCGTCTCGATCAGCGCGATCATCTCGCCGATGGTGGCGGTGGCGCGCGGCTCAATGTCGGGCGGCAGCGCGCCGAGCGCCTCCATGTCCGCGTGGAACGCCCGCTCGGTGCGCGCCGTCAGCGCCTCGATAGTCTCGCCGTTTGCGCGCGCCGCATCGATGATCTTGTCGTCGATGTCGGTGATGTTGCGGGCGTAGGTGACGCGAGGGTAGAGCCGCTTGAGCAGCCGGTAGAGCACGTCGAACACCACGACCGGGCGCGCATTGCCGACATGGGCGAGGTCGTAGACCGTCGGGCCGCACACATACATGCGCACGTTGGCAGGATCGGCGGGCTCGAACGCCTCCTTCGCGCGCGTCATCGTATTGGTCAGGCGGAGCGTCATCATCCCTCGCGGCCGGCGAGCCGCGCCGCGGCGCGCTCGCGCCCGATGAGAGGTAACAAAGACTTCATTTCGGGTCCATTCTCGCGGCCCGTCAGGGCAAGCCGCAGCGGATGGTAGAGCGCGCGCCCTTTCTTTCCGGTTTCCGCCGCCACCGCCTTGGTCCAGGCCGGCCAGGCGCCCTCGTCCCACGGCGCCGGGGGCAGGAGGCGCGCCGCCGCGTCGGTCAGCCCCTTGTCCTCGATCACCGGGCGGACCGTGCCGTGCGCCACCTGCCACCAATCGCGCGCGTCGGCGAGCCGCGACAGGTTGGGCCGCACGGCAAGCCAGAAGGCTTCGTCGGCCTCGATGCCGAGCGCGGCAAGCCGGCCGGCCACGGCGGCGAAAGGCAGCGCGCGCAGATGCTTCGCCGAAAGTGACGCAAGCTCGGCCGCATCGAAGCGCGGCGGGGCGCGGCCGAACGCGGCAAAGTCGAACGCGGCGGCGAGCGTGGCCAGATCGGGCGCGTCCTCGATGGCGTGCGCGGTGCCCAGCCGGGCGAGATAGGCGCAGAGCGCCATCGGCTCGATTTCCGCGTCGCGCAGCGCGGCGAGCGATGCCAGCCCGTCGGGCCCGTCGCGCTTGGAAAGCGGCTTGCCGTCGGCACCGGCCAGCAGCGGCAGGTGTGCGAAAGAAATTGCGCCCGCGTCGCCGCCCAGCGCCTCGACGATCTGGAGCTGCGGCGCGGTGTTGGCGACGTGGTCCTCGCCTCGCACCACGCAGGTGATGCCGAGCTCGAGATCGTCCACCGCCGAAGCGAATAGGTAGAGAAACGCGCCGTCTGCGCGGCGAACGACCGGGTCGGACAGATGGCGCGAGTCGAACGCCACATTGCCGCGCACCAGATCGTCCCACCCGGTCGTCCCGCCGAGGAGCCGGAGGCGCCAGTGCGGGCGGCTTCCCTCGGATTCGAGCCGGGCACGATCGGCATCGGAAAGATGCAGGGCGGCGCGGTCATAGACCGGCGGCAGGCCACGCCTTGCGAGGGCCGCCCGCCGCGCCGCCAACTCGTCCTCGGTCTCGTAGCAGGGATAGATGCGGCCCGCCGCGCGCAGCCTCTCGAACGCGGCCTCGTAGCGGTCGAGCCGGTCGGTCTGGCGATGCGTCTCGTCCCAGTCGAGCCCGAGCCAGCGAAGGTCCTCGACGATCGCGGCCTCGAATTCCGGACGCGAGCGGGCGCGGTCGGTGTCGTCGATGCGCAGCACGAACGCGCCGCCCGCCTTGCGCGCGGCCAGCCCGTTGACCAGCGCGACGCGGGCATTGCCGACATGCAGGAGCCCGGTCGGCGACGGCGCGAACCGGACCCGCACTGGTCCGGCGGCGCTCATCTCGACCCCTTGAACGCGTTGGTGATGGGGTAGCGCCGGTCGCGGCCGAACGAGCGCGCGGTGATCTTGACCCCGGGCGGGGCCTGGCGGCGCTTGTATTCGGCATTCTCCAGCATGCGCCAGACGCGCGCGACCAGCGCCTCGTCGTAACCTTCGGCGGTGATCTCGGCGATGCCCATGTCGCGCTCATTGAGCCGCGTCAGGATCGCATCGAGCACGGCGTAGGGCGGCAGCGAATCCTCATCCTTCTGGTCTGGCCGCAGCTCGGCCGACGGCGCCTTGGTGATGACGCGCTCGGGCATGACCGGGCCGTCCGGCCCTTTCGCGCCGCCGGGCCGCTGGGCGTTGCGCCAGCGCGACACCTCGAACACGGTCGTCTTGTAGACGTCCTTCAACACCGAGTAGCCGCCGCACATGTCGCCGTAGAGGGTCGCGTAGCCCGCAGACATCTCGGACTTGTTGCCGGTCGACAGCACCATCCTGCCGGTCTTGTTGGATAGCGCCATCAGCGTGATGCCGCGCGCGCGCGCCTGGATGTTCTCTTCGGTGATGTCGGGCGCGAGTCCGGCGAAGGACGAGGCCAGCATCGCGTCGAAGGCCCGCATCGCCGGGCCGATATCGATGCTGTCGAGCCGGACGCCGAGGAGGCGCGCCACCGCAGCCGCATCCTCCAGGCTTTCACGCGAGGTGTAGGGCGAGGGCATCATCACGCAGCGCACCCGGTCGGGCCCCAGCGCGTCAGCGGCGACGGCGGCGGTGATGGCGGAATCGATGCCGCCCGAAAGCCCGATGATCACCCCGGGAAAGCCGTTCTTGTCGACATAGTCGCGGAGCCCCACGACCATCGCCGCGTAGATCGAGCCCAGCCCTTCGGCCGGGGGAGCCTGCGGGCTGCGGGTCTCGCAGCGCCACGTCTCGCCATCGCGGCGCCAGCGCGTCAGCACCAGCGCGTCGGTCCACGATGCCGCGCGCACGGCAAGCCCGCAATCGGCGTCGAGCACGAAGGAAGAGCCGTCGAACACCAATTCGTCCTGGCCGCCCACTTGGTTCACATAGATCAGCGGCAGGTGCGTTTCGGTCACGCGCGCGACCGCGAGGTTGAGCCGGACGTCGAGCTTGGTGATGTCGAACGGTGAGCCGTTGACGACCACCAGCATCTCGGCGCCGGACTCATCGAGACATTCCGAGACGTCCGGCGTCCACATGTCCTCGCACACCATGGCGCCCAGCCGGACGCCGCGGAAATTGATCGGGCCCGGCAGGGGACCGGCGGCGAAGACGCGCTTCTCGTCGAACGGGCCGTAGTTGGGCAGGTCGTATTTGAGCCGGACCGAGGCGATCTCGCCGCCATCGAGCAGCAGCACGGCGTTGTAGGTCTTGCCGCCCGCCCGCCACGGCGCGCCGATCAGGTAGGCCGGCCCACCATCCGACGTTTCGGCGGCGAGCGTGCGCACCGCCTCGGCCGCGGCATCGAGGAAGGACGGGCGCAGGATCAGGTCCTCCGGCGGGTAGCCGGTGACGACCAGCTCGGTCCCGACCACGAGGTCGGCGCCCTCCGCCGCCGCCTGGGCGCGCGCGGCGCGCAGCTTCGCCGCGTTCCCCGCCATGTCGCCCACGGTGGGGTTGATCTGCGCCAGCGCGATGGTGAGCGTATCGGTCATGTCGCCCGCATTGCGATGAGCGACCCCTCTCCCCAACCCTCCCCCTCAAGGGGGGAGGGGGCGTACGGCGCCGCCCGTGCCACTCCATGCCACATCGGTGTCGGACCGGGAAGAGGGGCGGATGACCCAACGTTCCCTCCCCCCTTGAGGGGGACGGACAGGGAGGGGGGTCCGCCCTTGCTCGTGATCAGCCCGCCGCTGCCGCGACCTTGGCGGCCCCGGTCTGCGCGTGCCGCTCGCGCTTGAGGTACTCGGCGAGCAGGAAGGCAAGTTCGAGCGCCTGGCTGGCGTTGAGGCGGGGATCGCAATGGGTGTGGTAGCGGTCGGAGAGCGACATGTCGGTGATCGCCTGCGCTCCGCCGGTGCACTCGGTCACGTTCTGGCCGGTGAGCTCCAGATGGATGCCGCCCGCATGCGTGCCCTCGGCGCGATGAATGGCGAAGAACCCCTCGACTTCGGAGAGGATCCGGTCGAACGGCCGCGTCTTGTAGCCGCTGGTCGACTTGATCGTGTTGCCGTGCATCGGGTCGCACGACCAGACGACCTGCCGCCCCTCGCGCTGGGCCGCGCGGATCAGCGGCGGCAGCTTCTCCGCCACCCTCTCGTGCCCCATGCGGCAGATCACGGTGAGCCGGCCCGGCACGTTCTCGGGGTTGAGCACGTCCAACAGGCGCAGGAAGTCGTCGACCGGCATGGTCGGGCCCGCCTTCATCCCCACGGGATTCCGGATGCCGCGCAGGAACTCGACATGGCCGCCGTCCGGCTGGCGGGTGCGGTCGCCCACCCACAGCATGTGCGCCGAAGTGTCATACCAATCGCCGGTCGTGGAATCGACGCGCGTCATCGCCTGCTCGTAGCCCAGCAGCAGCGCCTCGTGCGAGGTGTAGTAGTCGGTCTCGCGGATCTGCGGCGTGGTCTCCGACGTCAGCCCGCACGCCGCCATGAAGGCCAGCGTCTCGTCGAGCCGGTCGGCGAGGTCGCGGTAGCGCTCCGCCTGGGGGCTGCTCTCAAGGAAGGACAGGGTCCAGCGATGTACCTGGTGGAGGTCGGCGTACCCACCTTGAGCAAAAGCGCGCAGCAGGTTGAGCGTCGCCGCCGACTGGTTGAAGCCCTGGATCATGCGCTGGGGATCGGGCCGGCGCGCCTCGGCGGTGAACTCCATCCCGTTCACCATGTCGCCGCGATAGCTGTCGAGCGTCACCCCGCCGATCGTCTCGGTGTCGGCCGAGCGCGGCTTGGCGAACTGGCCGGCCATGCGGCCCACCTTCACCACCGGGCAGGCGGCGCCGAAGGTCAGCACCACGGCCATCTGCAGCATGACGCGGAACATGTCGCGGATGTTGTCGGGGTGGAATTCGGCGAAGCTTTCCGCGCAGTCGCCCCCCTGAAGCAGGAAAGCACGGCCGGCGGCCACCTCGGCCAGATGGGCGGTCAGCGAGCGCGCCTCGCCCGCGAAGACCAGCGGCGGATAGCCGCGCAGCGTCTTCTCCGCGGCGGCGAGCGCCGCCGAATCCGGAAAATCGGGTATCTGCCGGACCGGCTTTTCGCGCCAGGAATCCGGCCGCCACTTGTTGGCCGCCATGTCGCGCCCATTCGGTCGGTTTTGTACGAAGGGACCGGTTTATAGGCCGTTTGGCGGCCGGATTCCAGCAAAACCGCCCGCCCGGGCCCGGTCAGGCGCGGATCGGGATACCGTGAGCCGCCAGGTCGCGGCGCAGCGCGGCGGCATCGGTGAAGCGGATGGTGCGCCAGCCGCGCTTTCGTGGATATTCGAGGTTCGCCGCGCGGTCGTCGATGAACAGGCAACGCGCCGGGTCGAGCTGCACGATGTCGAGCACGCGCTCATAGATGTCGAGGCTCGGCTTGCGGACGCCGAGGAAGCACGAGCTGAAATACAGGTCGAACAGCCTGTCGAGGCCGAATGTCTTGATGCGGTAGAGGTTGAGCGAGCGGGATTCGTTGTTGAGCATCGCGTTGCGGCAATGGCCGCCCTCCGCCATTTCGCGCAGCACCGCAAGGGAGTCCGGCTTCGGTTCCGACTGTGCGTGCACGAAGCCGCGGAACGCCTCGAGCGTGAACGGGCGGTCACGGTGGAAGACCGTCCGCTGCAGGTAAGTGTCGAGATCGATCCCGCCGAGTTCGAAATCCGGCATGGTGGATTCGTGGAGATATTCGAACTCGTCGAGGTCCAGCCCGAACTTCTCGGCGGCGGCGCGACGCGCATGGCGGTCCCAGCCGTTGGTCAGGAGCACGCCCCCCACATCCCAGAACGTGATCGCAATGTCAGCCATTGAACACCTTCATGCGTCGATCCCGTCAGCATGCCACGACGGCCGGACACCGGCACTCACTCGGTCGCCTGGCCCGAGCCCGTCCGCCGGCGGAGAAAATACAAGGCGACGATGCCGGCGAGCGCCGACACGCCGATCAGCCCGAAGCCGAGCTTCTGTGCCCAGGCGGCGACTTCCGTCATATGGTCTCCGAGCGCGTAGGCTGCGCCGGCCCACACGCCGACCCAAAGCGCCGCGCCCAGCGCGTTGAATATGGCGAAACGCCACCATCGCATGCCCGACGTCCCGGCCGCGATACCGTTGAGCTGGCGGGCGACCTCGACGAAGCGGGCCAGAGTCACGAAGGGCGGCCCGTAGCGTCGGACGAACCCCTCGACCTTGCCGATCCGCGTCTCGGTGAGGCCGACCCGGCCGCCATGCCGTGCGACAATGGCGCGGCCGAAGCGCCGCCCGATCCAGTAGCCCACGTTGTCGCCGAGGGTCGCGGCCGTCACCGCGACAGCGGCGACCAGGGCGATGTCAAGATCGCCCTTCGCCGCCACGACCGACGCCGAAATCAGCATCGTCTCGCCGGGCACAGGCACGCCAAAGGACTCGACGAAAATGAGGCCCGCGACGGAGAGATACCCGTAGCTTTCCAGGAAATGCCGGATGCCGGCGAATATTTCGGTAAGGTCCGGCAAGTTCACCTCGTGTCGGGTCGGCACGAAATAGAACACAAGGCGTTGTCCGGCCACATCCTGGGATAATCGGCCGCAGACGGTGCAACGGGGCGCACCATGCCCTATCTGTAGGACAACGCGCCGGGACAGGAGAAGCTCCATTGCCGGACGGCAGATGCGCATCTTGACGGTGAACGCGGGCTCGTCGAGCGTGAAGTCCGCGCTGTACGCCCTCGACGATACGGCGGAGACCCTGGCCTTCACTGCCCGCGTGACCGGAATCGGCGAGGCCGAGGGAAGCTTCGTCGCGACTGCCGGAGACGGCCGAGACCTGTGCTCGCACTATGGGACCTTCGCCGGTCATGACGCCGCCATCCGCACCTATCTCGACTGGCTGCAGGAAAACGGGCAGGCCGGGACGATCGACGCGATCGGCCACCGGCTGGTGCATGGCGGGCTGCACTTCACCACCCCCGAACGGATCACCCTCGACACGGAACGTAAGCTCGAGACGCTTGTGCCGCTCGATCCCGACCACCTGCCGGCGGAGCTTGCCGCCATCCGCGCGATCGGCCGGGCCTTTCCCGAGACGATCCAGGTCGCCTGTTTCGACACGGCATTCCACCGCCAACTGCCGGCGGTGGCGCGCATGCTGCCCCTGCCGCGCGCACTCCACGATGACGGGATCGTGCGGTTCGGCTTCCACGGGCTCTCCTACGAGTACATCTGCGGCGCGCTGGCGCAAGAGGCGCCGAATGCGGCACGCGGGCGGGTCGTGATCGCCCATCTCGGCGCGGGCGCCAGCCTGGCCGCGGTGCGCGACGGCCGCCCGATCGACACGACCATGGGATTCACCCCCACCGGCGGGCTGATGATGGGCACCCGCTCCGGCGATCTGGACCCCGGAATCGTCATCCACCTCATGCGCAGCCGGGACTATTCGCCCGACCGGATCGACAGGCTTCTGAACCGCGAGTCGGGGCTGCTGGGCGTGTCCGGCACGAGTGCCGACATGGGCGTGCTGGTGCGGCGCGCGACCGAGGATTCCCGCGCGGCAGAAGCGGTGGCGCTGTTCTGCTACACCGCGCGCAAGTACGTAGCGGCGATGGCCGCCTCGCTCGGCGGGCTCGACACGCTGGTCTTCACCGCCGGCATCGGCGAGCACGCACCGACCGTGCGTCAGGCGATCTGCGACGGGCTCGACTTTCTCGGAGTGACATTGGACCCGATACGGAATCTGCAAAACGTGCCTGTCATCTCCGCCGGCGACAGTGAGGTGACAGTGCGCGTGATGAAAACCAACGAGGAGATCGTCATCGCGCGGGCGACGGGAGCGATCGCCCGCCCTTTAGCCGATCCGACAGACGAGGACCGAGTGTGATGGAACCGATCGACGAGCCGCTGTCCGACGAGCTGCTGCGCAAGATTGACGCGTACTGGCGTGCCGCCAACTACCTGTCGGTGGGCCAGATCTACCTGATGGACAACCCGCTGCTGCGCGACAAGCTGAAGATCGAGCACGTCAAGCGGCGACTGCTGGGCCACTGGGGCACGACGCCGGGGCTCAACCTCCTCTACGTCCATCTCAACCGGCTGATCCGCACGCACGACCTCGACATGATCTATGTCACGGGGCCGGGCCATGGCGGGCCCGGGTTGGTCGCGAACACCTGGCTCGAAGGCACCTATAGCGAGCTTTATCCAGGCATCACGTCCGACGCCGAGGGCATGAAGCTGCTGTTCAGGCAGTTCTCCTTCCCGGGCGGCATCCCGAGCCATACCGCGGCCGAAACGCCGGGCTCGATCAACGAGGGCGGCGAGCTCGGCTACAGCCTCGCCCACGCCTATGGGGCGGCGTTCGACAACCCGGACCTGATCGTCGCCTGCGTCATCGGCGACGGCGAGGCCGAAACGGGCGCGCTTGCGACGAGCTGGCATTCCAACAAGTTTCTCAACCCGGCGCGCGACGGGGCCGTGCTGCCGATCCTGCACCTCAACGGCTACAAGATCGCAAACCCGACGGTGCTGGCGCGCATCGGGCGCGACGAGCTGGACCTGCTGCTGCGCGGCTACGGCTACGATCCGCATTTCGTGGCGGGCGACGATCCCGCTGCGGTGCACCAGGAGTTGGCCGGCGCGCTGGACGCGGCGCTGGCCGAAATTCGGTCCATCCAGGACACGGCGCGGCGCGACGGGTTCCGCCAGCGCCCCGCCTGGCCGATGATCGTGTTGGAAACGCCCAAGGGCTGGACCGGCCCCAAATCGCTCGACGGCGTTCCGATCGAGGGCACGTTCCGTGCCCACCAGGTGCCGCTGGGCGGGCTCGCCGAGCACCCCGAGCGGCTCGAAATGCTCGAGCAGTGGATGAAGAGCTACCGGCCGGACGAGCTGTTCGATGCGGACGGGCGGCTGATGCCCGAGCTTGCGGCGCTGGCGCCCGAGGGCACGCGGCGCATGGGCGCGAACCCGCATGCCAATGGCGGGCAGCTCCTTCGTGAGCTGCGCCTGCCCGACTTCCGCGCGCATGCCGTCGACGTGCCGAGCCCGGGGGCAGTGTTCGGCGAGGCGACGCACGTGCTGGGCGGCTTCGTCCGCGACGTGATGAAGCTGAACCAGGATGCGCGCAATTTCCGCCTGTTCGGGCCGGACGAGACGGCGTCTAACCGGCTATCCGACGTGTTCGACGTCACCGACCGTGTCTCGGTCGCCGAGATCCGCGAGGGCGACGACCATATCGCGCCGGACGGACGCGTGATGGAGGTCCTGAGCGAGCATCTGTGCCAGGGCTGGCTGGAGGGCTACCTGCTGACCGGCCGGCACGGGCTGTTCTCGTGCTACGAGGCGTTCATCCACATCGTGGATTCGATGTTCAACCAGCACGCCAAGTGGCTGAAGGTGTCGCGCCGGATTCCCTGGCGGCGCCCGATCGCCTCGCTCAACTACCTGCTGACCAGCCATGTCTGGCGCCAGGACCATAACGGGTTCAGCCACCAGGATCCCGGCTTCATCGACCATGTGGTCAACAAGAAGGCCGACGTCATCCGCATCTACCTCCCGCCGGATGCGAACACGCTGCTGTCGGTGGCCGACCACTGCCTGCGCAGCCGCAACTACGTAAACGTCATCGTCGCCGGCAAGCAACCCCAGCCGCAGTGGCTGGACATGGAATCGGCGGTCCGGCACTGCACGGCCGGGCTGGGCATCTGGGAGTGGGCGTCGAACGACCAGGACGGCGAGCCCGACGTGGTCATGGCCTGCGCGGGTGACGTGCCGACGATCGAGACGCTGGCGGCGGTCGAGATTCTGCGCGAGCGCTTCCCGGAGCTGAAGATCCGCGTCATCAACGTGGTCGACCTGATGACCTTGCAGCCGCATACCGAGCACCCGCACGGCCTGACCGACTGGGACTTCGACGCCCTGTTCACGCGGGACAAGCCGATCGTCTTCGCCTTCCACGGCTATCCATGGCTGATCCATCGACTGACCTATCGACGCGCCAACCACCACAATTTGCACGTGCGCGGCTACAAGGAGGAAGGGACGACCACCACGCCGTTCGACATGGTCGTGCTGAACGACCTCGACCGGTTCCACCTGGTCGCCGACGTGATCGATCGGGTGCCGCGCCTCGGCCCGCGCGCCGCCCACACCAAGCAGTACATCCGTGACAAGCTGCTGGACCACAAAGCCTATATCCGCGCGCACGGCGAGGACTTGCCGGAAATCCGCGACTGGCGCTGGGGCCGCGACGCGGCGCCGGCGGCGGATCACTGAGCGGCGGGGGACGTCATGTTCGCGGTGATCTTCGAGGTTCAGCCCAAGCCGGAACGGTGGGACGACTATCTTTCGCTCGCCAAGTATCTGCGCCCGCGGCTCGAGGCCATCGACGGGTTCATCGAGAACGAGCGGTTCGCAAGCCAGCGCATGAAGGGCCGGCTGGTGTCGCTGTCGCTGTGGCGCGACGAGAAGGCGGTGATCCGCTGGCGCACCCAGAGCGAGCATCACGGCGTGCAGGAGACGGGCCGGTTCGAGATTTTCGAGGACTATCATCTGCGGGTGGGCGAAATCGCCGACAGCGGCGCGCCGCGCTTGCGGCTCGACGCCACCGAGGTGGGCCGTGCAAAGATGGTGACCCTGACCGAGGTGACGCATCGCGCGCCCGCTGCCCTGCCCGCGCCGTCCGCCGCGCCCGGCCTGGTCGATCATGAGGCGTTCGAGAGTCTCACCGTGCCGGGCAAGCACCTGATCCTCGCGAGCTGGCTCGACGAAGCCGCCGCGTCGGGCTGGACACCGACACTCGCGGAGGGAAAGGGCGAGCTGCGCCATCGGCTGGTGCATGTGATCCGCGAATACGGCATGTTCGACCGGCGCGAGGCGCCGCAATACTTCCCGGAACGGACGCCCGACCGCTCCGTTCACTAGAACGATGGAAGCCGTTCCCTCCTGGCTGCACGCGCTGGCCGTTGCCGCGCTGTGCGTAGGGTTTGCGTCCGCGATCTGGATCGCGGTCGACGAAACCCGGCACCCGCAAAAAATGTGGATCATGAATTTGGTGTGGCCGGTGACGGGGCTCTATGGCGGGCCGGCGGCGCTGTGGGCCTATTACACCTACGGTCGGCGCGGCGGGGGCGAGGCGCCCTTCCCCGTCAAGGTGGGCAAGGGGGCGAGCCATTGCGGCGCCGGCTGCACGCTGGGCGACATCTGCGCGGAGTGGCTGGTGTTGCTCGCGCCGGCGATCGCCGTATGGTTCGGCTGGCGGTCGTTCTTTGCGGAGAAGATCTTCGCCGTCTGGATCGTCGACTACATCTTCGCGTTCGGGTTCGGCATCGTGTTCCAGTACTTCACCATCAAGCCGATGCGGGACTTGTCGCCCGCCGAAGGTTTGGTGCAGGCGGTCAAGGCCGACGCGCTGTCGCTCACCTCGTGGCAGCTCGGCATGTACGGGTTCATGGCGTTCGCTCATTTCTATGTGTTCGCGGAGCTTCTGGGCGTGCGCCTGACGGTGGCGAGCCCGGAGTTCTGGCTGGCGATGCAGATCGCCATGTGGTGCGGATTCGCCACCAGCTATCCAGTCAATTGGTGGCTGGTGCGCACCGGCATCAAGGAGGCGATGTGATGGCGGCGCGCAAGACGACCTACGAAACAAAGCGCGACTTCGACCGCACGCCCGAGCCGCGCGGCGGCGGGCGCCGCAAAGCCGGCAAGGCGCCGATCTTCGTGGTCCAGAAGCACGATGCGCGCCGGCTGCACTACGATTTCCGGCTCGAGGTCGACGGTGCGCTGAAGAGCTGGGCAGTGCCCAAGGGACCGTCGCTCGACCCCGGCGTCAAGCGCCTGGCCGTGCCGACCGAGGACCATCCGATGGAGTATGCCGCGTTCGAGGGCGTCATCCCGGAGGGCGAGTACGGCGCGGGTCCGGTGCTGATCTGGGACCGCGGCACGTTCGAGAACGTGACGGAGAAGAAGGGCAAGATCCGCCCGGCCCATCTTGCCCTGCGTGACGGGCATCTGCTGTTCCGGTTGAACGGAAAGAAGCTGAAGGGTGCGTTCGCCCTTCAGCGCACCGGCGAGGGTGACGATGCGCGCTGGCTGCTGGTCAAGATGCGCGACGAATACGCGAACGAACGCCAGGACCCGGTGAAGACCGCGCCGAAATCCGCCAAGACGGGCCGCACGCTGCGCCAGGTCGAGCGCGGCGCGGAGCCGCGGCGATGACCGATCCGTTCGAGGGGCTGGGCGCGGACGAGCGCGCGGGCCTTTCGCGCACGCGCCAGCCCGACTGGTCGCAGCCGATGCTGGCGGTTTTGACGGAGAAGCGCTTCTCCGATCCGGGCTGGCTCTACGAGCGCAAGTATGACGGCGAGCGCGCCATCGCCGTTGCCAGAAGCGGCAAGGTGCGGATCTACAGCCGCAACCGCACCGCGATCGACGACACGTACCCCGAGCTGGTCGATGCGCTTGCCGGCGCGTCGGCGCACGACTACGTGGTCGATGGCGAGATCGTCGCGTTCGATGGCGCGGTAACGAGTTTCGCGAAGCTGCAGGGACGCATGCAGATCCGCAAGCGTGCCGAGGCGCTGAAGAGCCCGATCGCGGTCCATTTCTATCTTTTCGACGCGATCCACCTGGCCGGCTACAGCCTGGAGAAGCTGCCGCTACGCGCCCGTAAGGCCGTGCTGAAGCGCGCCTTCACATTTTCCGATCCGCTGCGCTACTCGGCGCATCGCAACCGCGACGGCGAGAAGATGTTCGCCGATGCCTGCCGGAAGGGCTGGGAAGGCGTGATCGCCAAGCGCGCCGCCGCCCCCTATCGCCATGCGCGAAGTCCGGACTGGCTGAAGCTCAAGTGCGCTCACGGCCAGGAACTGGTGATCGGCGGCTTCACCGTGCCCAAGGGCAGCCGCACGGGCTTCGGCGCATTGCTGGTCGGCTACTACACCGATGGCAAGCTGCGCTATGCGGGCAAGGTGGGCACCGGCTTCGATCATCGCATGATCGAGGATATGCGCACGCAGATGGACCGGCTCGCGTGCGACCGCAGCCCGTTCGCCGACGCGCCGCGCGAGGGCGGGGTCACCTGGGTCACGCCCAAGCTGGTCGGCGAATTCGGCTTCGCCGAATGGACGCGCGACGGCCGGCTGCGTCATCCGCGCTTCCTGGGGCTGCGCCGCGACAAGCCCGCGCGCCAGGTCGTGCGCGAAGCGGGAGGCGGCAGATGAGCGAGCGCACCATCCGCGTCGGCAAGCGCGACATCCGGATCACCCATGACGACAAGGTGCTGTTTCCGGACTCGGGCATTACCAAGGGCGAGCTCGTCGACTACTACGCCAGAGTTGCCCCGCATGCCGTGAAGCACTGGAAGGGCCATCCCGTCTCCATGCAGCGCTATCCCGACGGCATCGTCGGCAAGAGCTTCTTCCAAAAGGACGCGCCGGACTATTTCCCGGACTGGATCGAGCGCTGCGCATTGGAAAAAGAGGGCGGCACCGTCTCGCATGCCGTCGCCAACGAGGCAGCCACGCTCGCCTACCTGGCGGGCCAGGCCTGCATCACCGGCCATTTGGGTCTCGCGCGCTGCGACAAGCCGCGCCATCCCGACCGGATGATTCTCGACCTCGACCCGTCCGACGACGATTTCGCGAAGGTGCGGCAGGCGGCGCAGTGGACGAAAGTGCTGCTCGACGAGCTGGGCCTCACCTCCCTTCTCATGGCCACCGGCTCGCGCGGTCTGCACGTTATCGTGCCGCTCGACCGGTCCGCCGATTTCGACGAAGTGAAGACCTTCACCCGTGCCGCGGCCCATGCACTGGCCGCACATCACCCGAGAGAGCTGACCGTGGAGATGCGCAAGA
Organism: uncultured Alphaproteobacteria bacterium; assembly: GCA_963817535.1. GTDB lineage: Bacteria > Pseudomonadota > Alphaproteobacteria > MPNO01 > DASWLB01 > CAWGHZ01. Next base: position 587,190 of record CAWFOW010000009.1, on the reverse strand, counting down.
ATAAGCGCGGCGACCGCGTGTTCATCGACTATCTGCGCAACGACTATGCGCAGACCGCCGTCGGCCCCTTTTCGGTGCGCGCGCGGCCGGGCGCGCCAGTCGCAACGCCGCTCGCCTGGTCCGAGGTGAGCTCGTCCCGGCTACGCCCCGACGCCTATACGATCAAGACCCTGTTCCGCCGTCTTGCCCAATGCGGCGACCCATGGGCAGGGGCCCACCGCTGCTCTCTCGGCCGCGCCGAAAAGCGCCTCGAAAAGCTGTCATAGGGCTGACCCCCGGCGGCACTACGTAGAGTCACCTACGCATTCAACCGAATTTCGTGCCGGCTCCTAAAATGTTCTCATCCTGAAGTAATGGTGCCGCCAGCCAAGGCGCACCGGCGAGACCTCGGAGACGTCAGAATGCCGCAGCTTGCAACCTGGTTGCAGCAATCCCTATCTACTATTCCGAATCTCCGACGCGGCGCTGGACAAATCGAAATCGGGTGGCGCAACCGGCCATGAAGTGGTTGACCCTGTTCTCGGCGGTGATCTGGGTCGTGGTGGTTGCGGTGCTGTTTATGTGATCTGTGCGGCGCATCGCGCGACCTGCGCGGACGCAAGGCACAAAACGAGGGAGAGGCGGGATGGCGCAGCAGGTAGCGCGCAATAATTCCGGCGGGGGCAAAGCCCGGGTTCTTTTCGCAACGTCCGAAATTTTTCCCCTCGCCAAGACGGGCGGTCTCGCCGATGTGAGCGCCGCACTGCCCGAAGCCCTTGCCCGCCTCGGGATCGACGTGCGTCTGATCATGCCGGGATACGAATCCGCCCTCGACCGTGCCGAGGACATGGGGCCCGCCCTCCCCCTCGGCGAGGTGCCTGGCCTCGGCACGGTCGAACTCGTTCCCGCCCGCCTTCCGGGTTCGACATTGCCCGTTTGGCTGGTCGATGCGCCGGCGTTCTATCGCCGTCCCGGCGGGCCGTATGGGGATCCGGAAGGCCGGGACTGGCCCGACAACTGGCAGCGCTTCGGGCTGTTCTGCCACGCCGTCGCGCGGCTTGCGACGCATCATTGGCCCGCCGACATCGTGCACGCCAATGACTGGCACGCCGGTCTGGTTCCGGCGCTGCTCGCCCGCCAGGTCGAGCCGCGCCCGGCGACCATACTGACTATTCATAACATGGCGTTCCAGGGTCCTATTCCCCCGGAACGGCGCGAGGTGCTGGGGCTGAATTCCGGCGGATGGACCTCGTTCCTCGCCGAAGGGCTGCTCCATGCCGACCGGCTCACTACGGTAAGCCCGCGCTATGCGCGGGAGATCCTGACGCCCGAGTTCGGCTGTGGGCTGGACGCGTTGCTGCGCGAGCGCGAGGGCGACCTCGTCGGCATCCTCAACGGCGTGGACTATGACGGCTGGACGCCCGAGAATCCGCAGGACGTGCCGTTCCCCTACAACGCCGCGGACTTGTCCGGCAAGCGCGCCTGCAAGGACGCCCTGCAGCGCGAATGCGGGCTGGAGGTCGATCCCGAGCGCACTCTGATCGCGTTCCTGTCCCGCCTGACGCACCAGAAAATGGCCGACGTATTGCCCCAGCTCGCGCCGGTGCTGCTGGCCGAGGGCGCGCAGCTTGTCGTGTGCGGCGAGGGCGAGCGAGAGACCGAGCAGGCGCTGATCGAGTTCGCGCGCACGCATCGCCGCCACGTCTCGGTGCATATCGGCTATCGCGAGGATCTCGCCCGGCGCATCCTCGCCGGAGCCGACGCACTGGCCGCGCCGTCGCGCTTCGAGCCGTGCGGGCTGACCCAGATGTACGCGATGCGGTTCGGCACTCTACCCATCGTCCGCCGCATCGGTGGGCTGGCCGATACCGTGGCCGGCACGGCCGACGATCTTGCGAGCACGCATTGTGTCCCGGCGGGGTTCCTGTTCAACCAGCCGACCGTCGAAGCGTTCGCGGACGCGATCGTGCAGGCCTGCCGCTTGCATCGCGAGCCGGTGGGGTGGCGCCGCATGCAGCTGAACGCCATGCGGCGCGACCTGAGCTGGGCACGATCGGCCGCGCGTTACGCGGAGCTCTACGCAGCACTGGCGGGTCCGACCGTGCCCGCCGTCGACCTCGATGAGGCGCCCGCGCGCGTGCTCGCTGCCGGTTAAGTTGCCGGAAGGGCAGTCTTTTTTCTGGCGACCGTGTGATCGTTGCGGGGCGGGACTGTGCGGCGTACGGACGCCGCAAGCGACGCCTCCTATATCCTCCTCACGTTGGCGCGGTGTCGCCGGCCTTCTCCAAACGGCGTCCCGCCCGCAAAGCGAAGGAGGAACGACATGAACGCGAGCGAACGCCACCATTTGATCCCGGCGCGCAAGGTCGAGGGCGCGGCGGTGTACGGTTCGCACCGTCAGCGGCTCGGCAGCGTCTCCGAGGTGATCATAGACAAGGCGAGCGGGTTCATCGCCTATGTCGACCTGTCCACCGGGGGCTTCCTGGGGATTGGCAACCACCATCATCGCATCCGGTGGGATGCGCTGCATTACGACCCACAACTCGGCGGGTACGCCGTCGAGGCCGAGCTGAACGATCTGCCGGAGTTCACGAACGACCCGGCGGTGGGCGGACAGCACGCGACTGCCCCGATGCCGACGAGCTACAGCGAAACGAACACGCCACGGACCTGGCTGTGACCGCCTTGGCCGGGTGGGCGCTCCGCCACACGGGGCGCCGCCCGCGCTACGGCACGACCGAGATCATCCACGACACGCCGAACTTGTCGGCGACCATGCCGAAGCGTGGCGAGAAAAACGTCTCGGTGAGGGGCATCTGCACCTGTCCACTCTCGGCCAGCACGCCGAACAGCCGCTCCGCCTCCGGCGCGCCGTCGACGGCGAGCGAGAGCGACACCCCTTTGAAGCTGGGCGCGCCCTGGCACTGCCCGTCCGACGCCATGACAAGGTTGCCGCCGATGCGGAACGAGGCGTGCATCACCTTGTCGGCCGCCTCGCGCGGAACCATGCCGCTCTCCAGAGACTCGGGGTGGTCGCGGAAGCGCATCATCGCCTCTACCTCGGCGCCCAGTGCGTCGCGGTAGAAATTGACGGCTTCCTCGCACTTGCCGTCGAAGAACAGATACGGGTCGAGCTGCATAAACCGTCTCCCCAATTGACCTTATAAGTTGATATCAACTTAAATGGAATGTCAACCGGCGCATGCGGATCGCATCGCGCAGCGAAGCCCCTGTGCGCCGGCACGCCCCGGTGTAAGATCGCCCGACGCAACAAAGAACACCGGGAGGATCGCCGTGGCCAGCACCGCATCCCAAGCCACCAAACCCGCCGCAGTCGCCCGCTCCGGCTTGCTTGAGAAGGCGCGGGAGATCGCGCCCGCCCTGCGCGCCGAGGCGGACGGCAACGAGGCGGCGGGGCGGCTGTCCGAGCGTACCCTGGCGGCGATGCGCGACAACGGGCTGCTCTCCTTCATGCTGCCCCAATGCTTCGGCGGCGCCGAGGTCGGACCGGTTGAGGCGATCGAGATTGTCGAGGCGCTTTGTTACGCCGATGCGTCGGCCGGCTGGGTGGCGATGGCCGACCAGTGCTGCGCCGGCACGGCGGCGGCGTTCCTCAAGCCCGAGGCGGCGCAGCAGGTGTTCGGCAAGAAACCGCTCCCCATCGTCGCCGGGCAGGGCGCGCCCAATGGCCGCGCCGAGATCGACGGCGACGGCTACCGTCTGACCGGTCACTGGCGCTACGGCTCGGGCACGCTGCACTCGACCTGGATCCACACCGGTGCGTTCGTGTACGAGAACGGCAAGCCGAAGGTGGGCCCGGACGGCGGGCCGATCCCCCTGACCTGCATCGTTCCGACCGAGAAGGCCGAGTTCAAGGGCAACTGGGACGTGATGGGGCTGCGCGCCACCGGCAGCGTCGATTACGAGTTCAACGACGTGTTCGTGCCGGCCTCGTTCACCCACTTTCCCGAGACGCAGGTACCCGTGCAGGGCGGCAACCTGTACCGCGTCGGCATCCTGGGCATGACGCAGATCGGCCATACCGGCTTCACCTTGGGCAACGCGCGCCGGGCGCTGGACGAGCTTGCGGCCTTCGTGCGCTCGCGCCCGAACCAGCGCGGCCACCTGCCCGACCTCGCCGATTCCGAATCGTTCCACGAGCAGTTCGGCGCGCAGGAAGGAAAGCTGCGCGCGGCGCGCGCACTGGTGTTCGAGGCCTGGCGGGACATCGAGGCTTCGCTCGATCGCGGCGAGACCATGAACAAGCGGCAGATCACGCTGATCCGCCTGGCGCTCAATCACGTCACCAACGTGGCGGCCGAAGTGTGCACCTACGCCTACCGCACCGCGGGCGGCGTCGCGCTGCGCACCAGCATCATCCAGCGCTGCTTCCGCGACATGCATGCCGGCACGCAGCACTTCCTGGTCGGGCCGGTGATCCTGCGCGAATGCGGCAAGGAGCTGGCGGGCCTCGCCGAGGACAAGAGCTGGTCGCTGATGGGCCTGGTGGACGGGTAGGTAAGGATCATGAGCCTGCCCGACTACCACCCGTTCCTGCCAAAGCCCGAGCAGTCGAAGATCGCCGGGCCGACCGCGCGGGCCCACGCCGAGGCACGCACGAAGAGCCCGCGCGCGCAGGAGCTGTTCGGCGGCTGGAAGAAGGCGCTGGAGGAACCGTTTCGCGGCATCACCACCGACGGCGCGCCGATCCGCGACCTGTTCGCGCTGCGGCCAGAGGGCGCACCGACGACGGCCGTGATCGAGGCGGTACATGCGCTGCTCGGCAGGCTCACGCCCGCACAGAGCCAGCGCATGAGCTTCCCGGTCGATTCCAGCATGTGGCGCAACTGGCAGAACACCGAGCTCTTTGTCGAGGATTACGGCATCCGGCTCGAGGAGGTGACGCCGGAGCTGCGCGAGGCAGTGATGGCCGTGCTGCGCGCCAGCCTGAGCGCCAAGGGCTATCAGATCTCGCGCGACGTGATGCGGCTCAACGGCTTTCTCGGCGAGCTGGTGGGTGGGCCCGCCGTGCTCGGCGAGTGGAGCTATAATTTCTGCCTGTTCGGCACGCCGTCAGCCAGCGAGCCCTGGGGCTGGCAGCTGTTCGGCCACCATCTCTGCCTGAACTGCTTCATCCTGGGCACGCAGATGGTGCTGTCGCCGGCCTTCTGGGGCGCCGAGCCATCCTACGCCGACAAGGGCCCGTTCAAAGGCACGGTCCTGTTCCAGGACGAGGAGCGCGCCGGCCTCACCCTCATGCGCTCGCTCGACGAGGCGCAGCGCGCCCGGGCCATCGTCGCGCACGACATGGTCGGCGGCGACCTGCCCGAAGGCCGGCGCCATTTCGCCGACAACCTCCACCTCGGCGGCGCTCATCACGACAACCGGATCATCCCTTATGAGGGGATCACGGGTGATGCCCTGACCGCGGCACAGCGGAAGAATTTGCTCGACCTTGTCGAGAACTACATCGCGCCGCTGCCGCAAGGGCCATTCACGGCGCGGATGACCGATATCGAGCGCCACCTCGCGGCCACGCATTTCTGCTGGATCGGCGGGTTCAGCGAGGAAAGCCCGTTCTACTACCGCATCCAGAGCCCGGTGGTGATGATCGAGTTCGACCACCATGGCGGCGTGTTCCTGACCAATGCCGCGCCGGCGAAGTTCCACGTCCACACCATCGTGCGGACGCCGAACGGCAACGATTACGGCATCGACCTGCTGCGGCTGCACTACCAGAAGGCCCCGCACCACCACCGCCACGACTGAGGCGGTTCCGCGCAGGAGGGCTGGAGGCTCAGGACGACAGCCCGTCGCCGACCTTGACGTTCTCCGGCGCGAGATCGAGCCCGGCGGCCTTCGCCTCGAGCGACAGCAGCGCGGCGAAGTCCTTGTCGCCGTAGCCGTTGCCGATCAGGGCCTGGACAATCTCGCGCGTCATGGCGGCCAGCGGCATCGGGACATCGCAGGTTCGCGCCTGGGCGAGCCCGAGTTCGAGATCCTTGCGCAGCAGCTCGGGCGAGAACGTGACCGAATAGTCGAGATTGACCATCGCCGGCGACTTGTACCGGCTGAACATCGAGCCCATCACGCTGCGGTTCAGGAACTCGAGGAAGGCGTGGCGCGGCACGCCGCTCTTCTCGGCCAGCACCGTGATCTCGGCCATCGACTGGATGACCACGCCGAGCAGCACGTTGTGGCAGATCTTGACGATCCGGGCGACCTCGCCCTCGCCCACCCAGGAGGCGCCGGTGCCCAGCGCGTCGAAATAGGGCCGGACGGTCTCGAACGCATCCTGCGGCCCCGACACCGCGAAGGTGAGCTTCCCCGCCTTCACCACCTTGGCGTTGCCGCTGACCGGCGCGGCGAGCATGGCGGTGCCCGTCTTGCCGGCCGCCGCGCGCACCTCGGCCGAGGCCTCGGCCGAGACGGTGGTCGAGTCGACCAGGATGCGCGGCGCATGGCCTTTCGCGGTCAGCACGCCGTCGGGTCCCATCGTGACGGCGACGAAATCCTTCGAGCCGGCGAGCACGGTGAACACGATGTCGCGATCGGCAAGATCGACCGGCCGGTCGACCACGCTCGCCCCTTCGGCGGCCAGCGGCTCGGCCTTGGCGCGCGTGCGGTTCCACACCGCGACGTCGCAGCCGGCGTCGAGCAGGCGGTGGACCATGGCGTAGCCCATGCGCCCGGCGCCGATCCAGCCGATCCTGTGGGTATTGAGGCCGCTTCCCGTCGCCGCTGCCGCCATGTGACACCTCCACGCTCTGCGCCCCGCGCGGACGCGGAGCGAGACTATCGCGCGCCCTATGGCCATGACAATGCGCCGGCGGTTCGGACTGCGATACGCGCCGCCCGACGAATGTGGCCGGCCACTCCGCACAATTCACGGGCGCGAACGGATTTTGGAATCGTTATGCGGTCGTACGCTGCATGTTTTAGCGAGAAACAGTCGGCTCATTTCGTGCGTTCTAAGCAGGTTGAAATGCACGAACGAACACAGAGCTAGTCTCAATTTTTCGGGCATATTTATGTCACAAATGCAGTCCATGGTTGTAATTACAGGACGCATGAGCGGAATTAGCTTGCAAGCGTCCGAATGCGATTGTATGCGAGCACCGATCGTAACAGGTCGTGAAAGCCAACCCGAATAAGCGGAGACGCTCCGAATGCCTCGCAAGCCGGCACCGAAATTCTCTGAAAGGGACTTGACCAAAGGCGAGCTTCGCAAGCTCAACGCCTTGCGCAAATCGCTGGGCGAGGAGATCGCCACCAAGGCGTTTTCCGAATGGTACAGCACGTCCGGAAGCGACGGCGGAACGGTCAATGACAAGAATGCGACGTTGATCGCCGACAGCCTGGCACCGCTTATCAAGTCCAACAAGCTGCGGGTACCGCGCGGCGGCTATATCGTGCGACGCGGCCGCGGCCGCGTGATCGTCGAGCGCCCGGGCGACTCGGATTAGCATACCGAACGGAACGCAGCAGGACGGCGGGTAGCCAAATTCGGGCGCCAATATCTCGAATTTCGTCTGTCTTATGCAGCGTCATGTGGTGCGCGACGCGATCGGAATCTTGCAATGACACATGCCTGACGGTTGCGTCGGTATGCCGCTTCGGATGTCGAAGGTTCAGAGCATTCGCGGGTTCGGCCGTTCAGCCCTTGTCCGCGAGCCCCTTGATCTTGGCGATCAGATCGGATGGCCGGAAGGGCTTGGCCAGCGTGGCATGGGCGCCCAGCCGCGATGACATGCCGAGCAGGTCGAGGTCGCCGGACCGGCCGCCGCCGGAAATGCCGATGATGTGCATCTTGCCCGGCCGCCGCTTGAAGCGCGCGATCAGTTCGAGTCCGTCCATGTCCGGCATGAACATGTCGACGACCACCACGTCGGCGCCATAGGCTTCGTAGGCGCGCACGGCGGCCTGGCCGTCGGCCGCATGGCGCGTCTCGTAGCCTGCGGCGGTCAAGGCCTCGACCAGCATGCGGCCGAGGTCGTCGTTGTCGTCGATTACCAGGACCCGCATCGGTCCGGCTCCCCTCTGCCTCGCCAAGGGACCATCGAAAGCCTCACCGGCGCCGCTGTCAACGCTCGCCGCGCGGGGCGGGCCAGTCGATACGTGGCACGGAGGCGAGCTTCGCCGGACCGAGATAGACCTTGCGGTCCTGCAGGGTCAACGGCACCTCGACCCGGGGCGGAACGCCCGGGCGGGTCGAAGGCGTCGCCAACATCCGCAGCACGATGCGCGCCATCGCGCCAGCCCGCACATCGATTTGCCCGCCGGCGACCAGCGCGTCGAGCGCCTGGTCGACACCCCAGAGCCGCGTGGTGAAGGCGCCTATGGGTTGCATGTCGGAATCGAGGGCCAGCGTACCGTCGGCCTCGCCCTGGAACTCTCCCCAGTCGATGCGCACCTTGCGAAGCTCGACGGTGCCGCCGTCCACGCGCCACGCGTCGAGCGCCGCGCGCGTCGGCCCGTCCGGCAGGCGACCGTCGAGCACGATATCCGCCTCGAAATGGTCGATCTTCCGGCCGAGCGCACCAGTCGTCGCGCCGTCGATCGCGATACCATCGGCGACAAGGTGCAGCCGTCCCGCCTCCGGCGCGTGCACCCCGTTCGCGGTGGCAGCGGGCTGACCGGGTGGCGCGCCGGTCAGCGCCAGTACCACGGTGTCCGCGTGAAAATTCGCACCGTCGCCGGTGCGCCCGTCCACCCCCGCGAGGACGGCATCGAGACGCGCGATCCGTCCGTGCGGACCGACCTGAACGGTGCCGTGTGCCGTCGCGGCATCGAGCGCGAGCGTGACGGGACCGTGCGGCATGGTGGCCTCGATGCGATGCGCCCCCGGCGCTTCGAGTGCGAGTTCCCTGCCGCCCCAGGGCGGCGCGGACGCGGTGAGGCGCGGCCCGGTCCAGCGCCAGGGAACGGGCGACGCGCGCCCGATCGAGAACCCGTCGGCAACCGCCTCGAGCCGGAACGGGTAGCCGCCGACCGAAACCTTGCCGAGCGCGACATCCCAACCTTCCGCGCGGCGTGCCGCCTGCCAGGTGCCCACGCCCGCCGCGAGCCCGTCCGCAGCGCGGAACCACCAGGCGGTGTAGGCGGCGGCTGCGACGACGATGATCGCGACACCGATGAGGACCAGACGGCGCATGTCGGATTAGTTAGTCTCTTGCCGCTGCCGGGTCGAGCGCGACGCCGCGGGCAGCGGTGGTGCCGGCAGGGACGGCGCGCTATGTTGCGTCGTCCGCCATGCCAGAATCACCCTCCCGTTCGGCTGCGATCGCACTGCCCGCCATGTTCGTCGTCCTGTGGTCGACGGGATTCATCTTTGCGCGACTCGGCCTGCCTTTCGCCGACCCGTTCAGCTTCCTGGCGGTGCGGATGGCGATCTCCGCCTCGATCCTTCTCGTCATCGCGCTGTTCATGGGCGCGCCCTGGCCCCGCACCCTCGCGGAGGGCGGGCACATCGCCCTCGCCGGGCTGCTGCTAAACGGCACGTATCTGATCGGGGTGTTCGAGGCGATCGAGCGCGGCGTCTCGACCGGTGTCGTCGCTTTGATCGCCGGGCTTCAGCCGATCCTCACCGCCTCGGTGGTCGGGCCGCTTCTTGGCGAGCGCGTGACCCTCCGGCAATGGGCGGGGCTGGTGCTCGGCTTCGCCGGCATCGGGCTGGTCGTGCACGAACGGCTCGGCTCGGGCGCCGGCAGCCCCGAGGGGTTCGCGCTCGCCTTCGTGTGTCTGCTCGGGATCACCGCAGGGACGCTTTACCAGAAGCGGTTCTGCGGCGGCGCCGATCTGCGCAGCGGCACGGCGATCCAGTTCGCCGCTTCGGCCCTGGCCCTGACCGTCGGCGCGCTGATCTTCGAATCGCGCCAGATCGAATGGTCGCTGCAGTTCGTCGCCGCGATGTCCTGGCTGGTGCTCGTGCTGTCCGTGGGGACGTTCAACCTGCTGGTCGTGCTGATCCGGCGCGGCGCGGCGGCACGCGTCACCAGCCTGTTCTACCTCGTGCCGCCGCTCACCGCCCTGCTCGGCTGGGCAATCTATGGCGAGACGCTGGGGCCCGATGCGCTCGCCGGCATGGCGATCGCGGTCATCGGCGTCGCGCTGGTCAACCGGTAGCGACTCAGCCGCCGGCGCCGATGAATCCGACGGCCTCGATCTCGACCAGGATTTCGGGCGTGCCGAGCGCCGCCACCTGAACCAGCGTCGAGGTCGGGAAGTCGCCCTTGAAGCGTTCGGCGCGGGCGCGCCACACCTCGGCGTTGCGGCTCATGTCGGTGACGTAGATGTTGAGCGTGACCACGTCGCCCATCTTGCCGCCGGCCGCCTCCATGAGGTTGGCGATCTTGTCGAAGCAGATGCGCGCCTGCTCGTACATGTCGTCGGGGCCCGCGATCTTCCCCTCCGCGGTGCGCGCCACCTGGCCCGCAACGAAGACCTGCTCGCCGACCACCAGGCAATTCGACCAGCGCTGCGGCGGCGGTTCGGAAACCTGGTCGGAGATCACGCGTCGGATGCGCGCCATGGCAGTTCTCCCTGATCGGCAGGCTATATGCAGTCTAAGCCGTCACCTTCGCCCCGCCAACGACGCGACCGAGTTTGGCCCTTGAATGATGGTGGAAGAAAGATATATCTAATTCGTATCGCAACAGGAGGACCTATGCGTCACGAATATCGAGAGCGCCGCGGCGGGCATGAAGAGCGCCGCCAGGGGCGTCATGGCGAACGCCACCGCGAACGCGGGCGGCATCGCGGCTGGTGGCGGCGCCGCGTCTTCGACCATGGCGAGCTGCGGCTGGTGATGCTGCATCTGATCGCGGCGCGGCCGCGCCACGGCTACGACATCATCAAGGCGATCGAGGAGCGGCTGGGCGGCGCCTACGCACCGAGCCCCGGCGTGGTCTATCCGACCCTGACCCTTCTCGAGGAGCAGGGCCATTTGCGCGCTTTGCCCTCGAGCGACGGCAAGAAGCAGTTCGAGATCACGCCGGCCGGCGAAGCCCATCTCGCCGAGAACCGCACCGCGGTGGACACCGCGCTCGCGCGCATGGACGAGGCCGGCGCCGCGCTGGAGCCGGCGCCCCAGATCGTGCGCGCGATGGAGAACCTCAGGGTGGCGCTGCGCCTGCGCATGGCGCGCGGGCCGCTGAACGACGACCAGGCCGCGGCGGTCGCCGCCGCCATCGACGCCGCCGCGACGGCGGTGGAGCGGACCTAGTGGTCCGATTCCGACATTTGCTTACCCTTGCGGCAACGTCGTGAGCAAATGTCGGAATCGAAAAGACCACTAGCAACTCTATGTTTCTAGTGGGGCTTTTGAATTTGACATTTGAGAACGAGCCTCGCCGCAGCCGGGGCTCAAATGTCAAATTCGCTCCACTAGGTCACATACCCATAAAGGGGATTCCCATTTTTTGGGAAGGGTGATTCAGTCTCCTCGAAGGGAGACCGAGATGGCACGTTTCGATCTGACGGATTTCGAGTGGTCTGTGATCCAGCCACTGTTGCCGAACAAGCCGCGCGGTGTGCCGCGTGTTGACGACCGCCGGGTGTTGAACGGGATTTTCTGGCGGCTTCGCACCGGCGCGCCGTGGGCCGACATTCCCGAGCGTTACGGTCCGCACACGACCTGCGTGAACCGCTTCAACCGCTGGCGCAGGGCGGGGGTGTGGGATCGGCTTCTCGAGGCGGTTTCCAAGGCTTACGAGGGCGACATCCAGATGATCGACTCCTCGAGCATCCGCGTGCATCAGCACGCCGCCAACGCCCAAAAAAAGACGACCGATCCCGTTGCATGGGTCGCTCGCGCGGCGGGCTGACGACCAAGATCCATGCGCTGGTCGATGCGAACGGCCTGCCGATCGTCCTCAAGCTGACCGAAGGCCAGGCCCATGACGGGCGCAGTGCCGAAGACATGTTCGGCTCTCTTGAAGCCGGCGACATCCTGCTCGCCGACCGGGCCTACGACAGCGACGCGCTCCGGCGAACCCTCGCCACGCGCGGCGCGTGGGGCAACATCAAGCCCATGCCCGGCCGCACCAACATCCCAGCCTTCAGCCCGTTTCTTTACCGCTACCGCAACCTCGTCGAGCGCTTCTTCAACAAGCTCAAGCACTTTCGAGCCGTCGCCACCCGCTACGACAAAAGACCCGAAAACTACCTCGCATCCGTCAAGCTCGCCGCAGCCCGAATATGGATGCGATTTAATGAGTTGATGACCTAGGCGGGTTTGACTTTTCGTGGCCGCACTTGCCAAGATCGCGGACGGCCGCAGTAGCCGAACGACAGGGAGACGCCGATGAGCCTGTCCACGCCGGGCGCCGCCAAGCATGCGGGTCTTGGCCCGCTCGCGTCGCGCTATGTCGATGTCGACGACCTGCCCTGGGTCGACCTGCCCTTCAAGGGCGTGCAGGGCAAGATCCTGCTCCTGGACGAAAAGCGCGGCGTCGTGACCGCCCTTGTCCGCATGGCGGCCGGGTCGGAGATTCCGTTCCATGAGCACACCGGCATCGAGCAGACCTACATGCTGGAAGGCAGCCTCGCCGACGAGGAGGGCGCGTGCCGCGCCGGCCAGTATGTGTGGCGCCCCAAGGGCAACCGCCATGTTGCCACCTCGCCGAACGGTGCGCTGATGCTGGTGATGTTCGAGTCGCCCAACGCCTACCTCGCCGGAGCACTCGCCGGCAAGACGATGGAAGAGGTGATGAAGGCGGTGCGCGCCGGCTGAATGCGCTGAACCCTGCCTGAAGCCGGCCCGGGGCTCGCTGGCGTCCCCGGCGGGATTCGAACCCACGACCCTCAGATTAGGAATCTGATGCTCTATCCTGCTGAGCTACGGGGACGCCGTGGCGGCACCGTACACCCGCGCTGGCGCAAATGAAAACGGCGGCTTTGCGCCGCCGTTTTCGCTTTCGGGGACCGCCCAATCCTTGGGGGAGAGGGGGAGAGGGGATATGAAACGGTCCCTTGCCCCAGGTAATGCAAGATTCGTGCCAGATTTGGGCAATCGCGTGTTTTCAATAGGTTGCGGGACAGGGGTCGTGTCGGCCTAACGTTGGTGTAAAGAATTCCGACAGTTTGTCCGCCGCATCTGCCCGACGTTGTAAAGTTTTCCGACGCTCGTTCGAGGCCCGATACCGCGCGGGCCCGTGCCCGGTTGACGGGCCCCGAGCCCTTGGCCATAGTTCCCGAAATCCAAGGAAATCCAACGTCGTCAAGGGGAGGGCGCCATGGCAGGCCAGGACATCAAGTACACGACCCGCGCGAACGAGAAATTCGACGGCTATCTCACCGGCCCGGGCGGCAGCGACAAGGCGCCGAGCATCCTGATGATCACCGCGATCTTCGGGATCGACCAGGAGATGCGCAACCTGGCCGACGCCTGGGCGAAGGACGGGTTCCTGGTCTCCGTGCCCGATATTTTCTGGCGCCAGATCCCCGGCCCGACCGCCGACATGAAGGTGGCGTTCGAGCGCTACGAGAAATTCGATCCCGATCAGGGCATGAAGGACATCGAGGACCTGATGAAGGACCTCAAGGCGCGGCCGCAGTGCAATGGCAAGGTTGCCGTCCTCGGCTACTGCTTCGGCGGGCGCTATGCCCATCTCGCGACCTCGCGCCTGGGCGCCAACGCCGCCGCCGCGTTCCACGGCACCATGATCGGGCTGCACCTCGACGAGGTCGACAAGGTGAAGGTGCCGGTCAGCTACCATTTCGGCGACCAGGACCCGGTCGTGCCGATGGACGAGGTGAGCGCCATCCAGAAGGCCTTCGCCGGCAAGCCCGACGCCGAGATCGCGGTCTACAAGGGCGCGACGCACAACTTCTCCATGCCGACCAAGGACGGATTCCATCCCGAGGCCGCCCGCGTGTCCCGCGAGCACGCCCTCGCCTGCTTCCGCAGGATGTGAGGGTGCCATGGCGGGCCGGATGATCCAGGTCAAGGGCGCGGACGGCACGTTCGATGCCTACCGCGCGGCGCCGGCGTCCGGCCCGGTTCCGGGCGTGCTGCTGGTCACCCACATCTTCGGTGTCTGCCCGGGCACGCGCGGCTGGTGCGACCGGCTGGCCGAGGCGGGCTGCATCGGCTTCGCGCCCGACTTCTTCTGGCGCGACGCCGACAAGGGCGTGATGACGCACGATCCGGATGGCTTCAGCCGCGCCCGCGCGCGCTCGGCCCGCACCGACAAGGCGAAGGTGGTCGAGGACCTCGCCACCGCCATCGCCGCCCTGAAAGCGGACCCCGCCTGCAACGGCAAAATCGCGGCCTGGGGCTATTGCTTCGGCGGGCCGATCGTGTGGCGCGCGGCCTGCGACGGCATGATCGACGCGGGCGCCTCGTTCCACGGCACGATGGTCAGCAAGGCCTTCAAGCCGGGCGACAGGCTCGCCTGCCCGGCCACCTTCCAGTACGGCGACAAGGACGAACTCGCCCCGCCGGAAGAGCTGGCGCTGATGAAGACGACGCTCGAAGCCGATCCGAACGGCTCGTTCGGGCTGTATCCCGACGCTGGGCACGGCTTCATGATGGCGTCCAACCCGCCCGCCTATAACCGCGCCGCCGCCGAAGGCTCGTGGACGGCGGCGATGAAGCTGATCGAGCCGCTCAGGTCGGCGCGCGCCGCGGAGTAGCGCCGGCCCGCAGCACCACAATGCGCGCGGCACCGTAGCGCCGCTCGTCGAGGACAGTGAACCCGGCGGGCGCCGCGAACGGTTCGCGCGCCGCCACCTCGAGCGTGACGATCGCGCCGACATCGAACCAGCCCGCATCGGCGAGAGCGGAAAGCGCCGCCGGCCCCTTGCCCTCGCCATAGGGCGGATCGAGGAACGCGACGGCGACAGGATCCTTCGGTCGCGGCGGATGCAGCGCATCGGCCGTCAACACGGTCGCGCTCGCCTGTTCATGCACCGCCGCGAGATTGGCGCGCAGCGCGACCAGCGCATCGCGGTCGATCTCGAGAAACGTCGCATGGGATGCGCCACGCGACAGCGCCTCGATTCCCATAGCGCCCGTGCCGGCGAATGCATCCAGCACGCGCGCCCCAGCCAGTACCGACGCGCCGCCCGCGCCGAACCCGCCATGCGCCAGGATGTTGAACACGGCCTCCCGCACCCGGTCGGCGGTCGGGCGCAAAGCGCGGCCTTCCGGCGCGACCAGACGGCGGCCGCGATGGCTACCGCCGACGACGCGCATGGCCCTTGCCGCTTTCGGTCCATTCGCCGCCGAGCTGCTCGGCGATCACGGCACGCGGCACCTCGTCGACCGCACCGGCGCCGAGCTTGCCGAGCTGGAACGGGCCGAACGAAACCCGGATCAGCCGGCTCACCGTAAGGCCGAGATGCGACATCAGCTTGCGCACCTCGCGATTCTTGCCTTCGCGGAGCGCTATGGTGACCCAGGCGTTCGACCCCTCGGCCCGGTCGATGCGCGCCTCGACCGGCCCGTAGCGCACGCCCTCGATCTCCACCCCCTTGGCGAGTTTCGCGAGCGCGGCGGGATCCGGCCGGCCGAACACGCGCACGCGATAGCGCCGCGTCCAGCCCGTCGCCGGCAACTCCAGATGACGCGCAAGCGCACCGTCGTTGGTGAGCAGCAACAACCCCTCGGATTCGATGTCGAGCCGGCCGACGGACACGACGCGCGGCATGCCCGACGGCAGCGCGTCGAACAGAGTGGGCCTTCCCTGCGGATCGCGGTGCGTCGCGATCAGCCCGCGCGGCTTGTGATAGCGCCAGAGCCGTGCGGCCTCGGGCGCGGCGACCGCCCGCCCGTCCACCGCAATGCGTGAATTTTCATCCACCAAGGTCGCCGGCGTGCTCACGAGCACGCCACCAAGCGTCACGCGCCCCGCCGCGATCAGCTTTTCGCCCTCGCGCCGTGAACAGACCCCGGCACGCGCCAGCCGCTTCGCGATGCGTTCGGTCATTTGCCGGCGGCGGCGTCGATGAAGGCGCGGAAGATCGCGCTGTCGCCCGGGTCGATCGCGTATTCCGGATGCCACTGCACGCCCAGGCAAAAGCGGCGCGCCGGCGCTTCGATCCCCTCGATCACCCCATCGGGCGCGATGGCGTCGACCACGATATCCGGCGCCACGTCCTTCACCGCCTGGTGGTGGGCGGAATTGACCGCCATCTCCGCCCGGCCGGTGACGCGGTGCAGCAGCGTACCCGCGACGATGCGCACGCTGTGGCCCGGCTCGGTGCGCGGGTTCGGCTGCTCGTGCGCCAGCGCGCCCGCGATCTCGTCCGGGATGTGTTGGATCAGCGTGCCGCCGAGCACGACGTTGAGCACTTGCTGGCCGCCGCAGATGCCGAGCACCGGCATGTCGCGAGCGAGCGCCGCGCGCAGGACGGCGATTTCGAACGCCGTGCGGCGGTCCTTGGTGGTCACGCGCGCGTGACGGGTCGTATCGCCGAACAAAGCCGGGTCGACGTCGAAATTGCCGCCGGTCACGACCAGGGCGTCGATCTGCCCCGCATAGTCGGCGGCTTCCTCCGGCAAGTGCGGCAGCATGAGGGGCAGCCCGCCGGCCCGCGCCACGGCGTCGGCATAGTTCTCGCGCAGCGCGTACCACGGCATCTTGGAATAGCCGCCGGGCGCCTCGGAATCGAGCGTGATGCCAACGATGGGTCGCATGGCGGCAATGTAGGGTGCGGCCGGCGCCGCCGCAATGTCGGGCCTTCCCTTGCCCGCACGGTGTAACATGCCGTACCCCTTGCCGAGGCACCGATGACATTAGAGCCGCTCCGCCACGCCTCGCCCGCCATCCTGATCCACCTGGCGACCGTTCTGCCCGGCTTCGCGCTCGGCACTTGGCTGATCTTCGCGTCAAGGAAGGGGGCGCGTTGGCACCGCATCCTTGGCGGCACCTACCTGGCGCTGATGTTCGTCACGGCGATCACGGCGTACTTCGTGCGCTCGCTCGATCCGGGCCACCTCTCGCCGATCCATCTGCTGGTCCCGGTGACTCTCGCCAGCGTATTCGGCGCGCTGTGGTACGTGCGCCGCGGCAATATCTCCGGCCACCGCAACGTGATGGTCGGTCTCTATGCCGGCGTCGTCGTGGCCGGTGCCCTAACGTTCCTTCCCGGCCGGCTGATGTACCAGGTCTTCTTCGGCTGAGACAGGAAGTGCAGCCGAGACCCTATGCCACGCGGCGGGTCTCGAAACGCGCCAGGTCCCGCTCCTCGTCGAGCCACAGCCCGGCGTAGTCGACGGTGCGCCATTTGTCGAACCACGGGCCGCCGCGCGTGTAGTGGATTGCCTTGGGCGCCCCGTCCGCAGGCTTCTCGCACCAGCCTTCGAGCCAGTTCCAGGTTTCGGTCAGCGCGCCGATCTCGGCGTCGTCGAGCCATTGGAAGCGGTGCAGGAACGCACCGGTTTCCCGGTTGAGCAGCTCGGGCGACAGCAGGCGGTGCTTCGCATGGCCGCAATTGTAGAGCACCAGCGAGGACCAGTTCTTACGCGGATAGATTGTCTGTTGTGCGCCGTCCATCTTCCAGCTCTCGCGCGGCCGGTGGTCGTGATGCACGCACATCACGGCGTAGCGGTCGTCAGCCAGCGCGAACAGCTCCGCCACGTCGGCACGCCACAGGAAGTCGCAGTCGCAGAACAGCGCCCAGCCGCGATAGCCCATGAGGTGCGGCACGAAGAACCGCGTGTAGGTGAACTCGGTCGAAGCCAGCGGATCGGCCGGCCGGCTGTACAGCCCCTCGGCGCGCAGCGCGTCCTGCAGGATGGGCGTGACCGCGACCGGAATGCTCGCACGCCGCAAGATCGAGTGGCGGCAGACGCGGTAGGCGATGTCCTCGCGGCTGTCCCAGCCCACGAAGACGTTCAGCGGCGCGTCGGTCATGGTCTGGGCTCCTTCTCGGCGGCGAGATCGCGAGCGAGGGCGTCGAGGGCGGCCGACCAGTCGCCATTCGCCGCCTGGCGGTAGACGGACGTGGCGGGAAACCAGCGGGAGCCCTCGCTGCCGACCATCCAGCGGAATTCGGGCGGGTACGGCACCAGCACGCGGCTCGGCCGGCCGGCCGCCGCGCGCAAATGCACGTTGGTGTTTGAGACGCAGGCGTATTCGTCGAGCAGCGCGACCAGCGCCAGCATGTCCTCCAGCAACTCGTTGAGCGCGGAGAGATCGAGCACGGGCCGGCCGGCGGCACGGGCGAACTCTGCTACCTCGCCGGGTTGGGGCAGGCGCTGCAGTGCGATCAGCGTGCCGGGCGCGGTCGCGAGCGCAGCGGTCATCGCGTCGCGCGGCACTTCCTTGTAGAGCCCGTCCTTGCGCATGCGCGTTCCGGCGCGCCAGGTGACGCCGAGATAGGGCGGCGGCCCGAACCCGGCGAGCCGCGCGGCCAGCGCTTCCGTCTTGTCGGGCAGCGGCGCCAGCGCGATCGACGCCGGGATCGCGCCGGCCGACACCATGCCCGTCAAGTAAGGCAAATCGCCGACCGAGACGGTCGTCGCGCCGTCCGGGGGCACCTCGTCCGGGCCGAGCACACCGTCGACCACACTCGACCGCGCGATCATCGGCGCAATGCGCGGGCTTGCGCGGTAGAGGATTTCCGCGCCGCGGCCCCTAAGCTCCGCCACGAACCGCAGGAAGAAGATCTCGTCGCCGAGCCCCTGGTCGGGCAACACCACAATTTTTCGATTCGCGAGGTCGGGCCCGAACGGTGCGCGGTGCAGAGCGATGCCCGCGTTGGCCTGCAAATCGCGCGCGAGGTAGTCGTGCCAACCGCCGGCGAAGTCGCCTTCGCTGAGACGAATGATGGCGCGATTCATCCGTGCCTCACGGTGGGCGGGATCGAGGGCGAGCGCCCGGTCGAGCGCGGCGCATGCGTCCGCGTTGTGGCCGAGAGACTTCAGCGCGTGGCCGAAATTGGCGTGGGCGTCGGCAAAGTCGGGCGCAAGCGCAATCGCCCGGTCGTAGCATGCCAGCGCCTCGTCGATCGCGCCGCGCGCCTTCAGCACCGTGCCCAGGTTGCTGTGCGCTGGCGCGCAGGCGGGCGCGAGGGCGATGGCGTGGCGATAGATGCTTTCGGCCTCGTCGTCGCGCCCCTGCGCCTCGGCGACGTTGCCGACGCCGATCATCGCCTCGATGCAGTTCGGGTCGTGCTCAAGCGCCTCGAGGAAATGACCGAGCGCGGCGCCGTGCCCACCCTGCATGCACAGGAGATTGCCGAGCGCGACCCGCGCCGCGACGCAGCCGCCGTCGGAGGCAACCGCGGCGCCGTAGGCGTCGAGCGCATCGTCGGCCCGCCCCGCCTGGCGCAGCAACTCGCCGAGGGCGAGATGCGCGGCGGCATAGGCCGGGTTGAGCGCGATGGCGCGGCGCCAGAAATCCTGCGCCTCGACCGTGCGCCCGGACTCGGCCAGCACGTTGCCGAGGTTGAACTGCGCCTCGGGAAACGCCTTGCGGATCGCCAGGGCGGCGCGGTAGGCGGCCTCGGCGTCGGCCGGACGGCCAGACCGGCGCAGCGCGGAGCCATAGGTGTTGAGCAGCTCGGCATTCTTCGGCGCGGCAAGCGCAGCACGCCCGAGCGCGTCGCACGCCGCCGCGAAGTCGCCACCGGCAAGCCGCACGGCACCGAGAAGGTGCAACGCGTCGGGCTGGACGGGATGGCGCTGGAGAATTTGATCGAGCAGGCGCGTGGCATCGGCGAGCCGGCCCTGCCGGTACGCGGCGAGCGCCGTCGCCAGCTCCGTTGCCGTCCGTGCCGGCCGGGACGCCACCGGCAACGTCTGTGTCCGCGCCATACGTCGCTCACTCCGTAACCTCCGCCGACGCTAGGGGGACGTGCCTTACATTCGGTTAACGATTTGCCGGCGGCTTGACGGGCGGTGCCTTGGCGAGGATGGTCGGCACATGAATGCGGGCTACATGGACTCGGCACTGGCCGAGGCGGAAGACGCCGCTCGGCAGGGCGAAGTGCCGGTCGGTGCGGTGGTGGTGGACGGCGCGACCGGCCGGATCGTCGCGCGCGCCCACAACCGCACGCTTGCCGATTCCGATCCCACTGCCCATGCCGAGCTGCTGGTGCTGCGCGCGGCAGCGGCGGCGCAGGGCGAGGCTCGGCTCGAAGGGTGCGATCTCTACGTTACGCTCGAGCCCTGCCCGATGTGCGCACAGGCGATTTCGTTCGCGCGCATCCGACGTCTGTATTACGGCGCGTCCGATCCCAAGGGTGGCGGCGTGGAGCAGGGTGCACGCATCTTCGACCAGCCGACCTGCCACCACCGGCCGGAAATCTATTCCGGCATCGGCGAGGCGCGCGCCGCCGCTCTGCTGCGCCAATTTTTCGCAGCACGTCGCGTGTAATGCCAAGCCGCTGTCGCGTGATTGCCACGATTATGGTAAATGCTGTGTGGGAGGTGGTTAACGGACCGTAAGGCTTTGCCCGCCATCCTGCGCGGTCGGGTGAAAGTCCGGCAGAATGCGGGGATGCCATGCAGAACGGCAACGGCACGGCCAACGGATACGATTACGACCTTCTGGTGATCGGCTCGGGCCCGGCCGGTCACAGGGCCGCGATCCAGGCCTCGAAGCTTGGCCGACGCGCCGCGATCTGCGAGCTGCGCAGTGCCATCGGCGGCATCTGCATCAACACCGGCACCATCCCCTCCAAGACGCTGCGCGAGGCCACGATGCATCTGTCGGGCTATCGCGAGCGCGCGATCTATGGCGCGTC
Source organism: uncultured Alphaproteobacteria bacterium (assembly GCA_963817535.1). Classification (GTDB taxonomy): domain Bacteria; phylum Pseudomonadota; class Alphaproteobacteria; order MPNO01; family DASWLB01; genus CAWGHZ01. The sequence goes on along the minus strand of CAWFOW010000009.1, from coordinate 566,514 downwards.
GTACGTGGTGAAGAAGGACATCACCATGCGCGACCTCCTGTTTCGCTCCGACCACGTCATCCGCAACGAGGTCGACGTCGCGTGCCATCAGCTGCAGCGCAACGGCATCGAAGTGCTGCCCGCGCGCGGCGCCTTCACCGGCCCGAACAACGTGCAGCTCACCTATATGGATGGGCGAGGCGTCCGCGACGTGAGCGCGGCCAAGGTCGTGATCGCGGTCGGCACCGAGACGACCCGGCCCGACAACATCCCGTTCGACGGCCAGCGCGTGTTCACGTCGGACGATATCCTTACTCTCGAGGAGCTGCCGCACACGCTGACCGTGGTCGGCGCGGGCGTGATCGGGCTGGAATACGCCACCATCTTTTCGGCGCTCGGCGTTCGAGTGACGCTGATCGACAAGCGGCCACGCCTCCTCGACTTCGTCGATCATGAGATCACGGACGGGCTCGCCTACCAGCTTCGCCAGAACCGCGTCACGCTGCGCCTCGGCGAGGAGGTGAGCGGCCTCGAGACCTACGACGACGAGCGCGGGCCGCACGTGCGCATCAAGCTGGGCAGCGGCAAGCAGATCGTCACCGAGAAGGCGCTGTACAGCGTGGGGCGCACCGGCGCGACCGGCGCGCTCAACCTCGATGCGGCGGGGCTCGCCGCGGGCAAGCGCGGGCTGATCGAGGTCAACGAGACATTCCAGACGACCGTGCCGCATGTTTACGCAGTGGGCGACGTGATCGGGTTCCCCTCGCTCGCCGCCACCTCGATGGAGCAGGGCCGGCTCGCCGCCTGCCACGCCTTCGGGATCAATGCGCATTCGATGCGCGAGCATTATCCCTACGGCATCTACACCATCCCCGAGATCTCGATGGTCGGGCGCACCGAGGAGCAGCTCACCGACGCGGGCGTGCCCTACGAGGTGGGCCGCGCGTCCTATCGCGAAATCGCCCGCGGTCAGATCCTGGGCAATTCGAACGGCCTGTTAAAGCTGGTGTTCCACTACGACACGCGCGAGCTTCTCGGCGTGCACATTCTCGGCGAAGGCGCGAGCGAGCTGATCCATATCGGCCAGGCGGTGCTGGCGCACAAGGGCACGGTCGACTATTTCGTGGACACCGTGTTCAACTACCCGACACTCGCCGAGTGCTACAAGACCGCCGCGTTCGACGGGCTCAACAGGCTGCAATAATGGTCGCGCGTCGTGGCCGGGACGGGCCCGGCCACGACGGAAGCGATCAGTGCTGGTCGAACACCTCCTGATAGGCGCCGACCGCCTTCTTGATCGCGGCGATCTCCGACGCGGTCGGATGGTTCGGGTCCTTGGCCGGCGGAAGGCTGCCGAACTTCAGCAGGCACGCCATCATCAGGAGACGCGCCTTTGTCGCCGTCAGGTTGGTCGCCGCGATCTGGAAGTCATGCGGATCGGCGAACCCTTCGGGCGCGCCGCGCCCCACCTTGCAGACCGGAATGCCCGAAAACGCCGCCTTGATGTAGAGCTTGTGGCGCGCCTGGGCCGGTGACGATCCGTACGGCACGAGCCCCTGGATCACGAACCCGGTCAGCATGCCGAGCCCGAGCTTGTGCTCGATGGAGGCGATCAGGTCGGCCTCGAAGGACGGATCGTCGCCGAACTCCATGCCCGAATAGCTGCCATCCGTCGAGATCGAGACATGCGGGATCGCCTCGGCAAGCAGCTTGCCGTCGGAATCCTTGATCCCGACCTCCAGCAGCTCGAAGCCTCGTGCTGTCTTCTTGACTGCTTTCGTTGCGCTGGGCAGCGAGGACAGCTTCAGGTCGGACAAATAGGTGTGCTTGTAGGCCGGCAGGTAGGTCAACGCGATGCGGCCGGTATGGCTGACATTGCCGAGAATGCCGCCATGCCCGCCGGTCGCGACATAGCCGCCCGGCCGCGCATCGACCTTGGCCACCTCGCGCGAAGCGAAGATCTGCTGCTCCTGGATCACGACGCAGCCGCAGCGATTGCGGCCTTTGTCGTCGGCCCAGACCTTCGATGCGATGAAGTTGACCGAGTTGACGATGTTCTTCGGCCCGTCATTCGAGATCTGGCCTTGCGGACGCTGGGCGGCATTACCGCAGATCGGCAGCTTCGTGTCGATCAGCAGGTTGAACCAGTAGGCCGATTCCTCGACTTGCGGGCTGCCCTGCGTCCAGATCACGCCGTCATAGTCGCCGCTCGACACCAGCCGCTGCATGTCGTTGGTGACCTTGGCGAGCATCGGGCGCGGCGGTGCCGATGCCAGGTGATACGGCTTGTAGGGGTAGAAGTCCGTGCCGCGAATCTCGGGCGCGATGTCGCCGTCGCCCTTGTCCTTGCGCAGCGCGGCCGGCAGCCCCTTGGTCCAGCCCGAAGGCGGTGCACCGCGGTAGAAATCGACGTCCGCCAGCGCCGAGATCATGCTGGCATGGCCGTCGACCCCGATCGACAGCCGGTCGATCTCCTCGAACGAGCGCGACCCGTCAGGAAAGAAGCCCTGGCGCGCGCGCTCGGCATCGGCACCGGGCTCGGCGCACTCCTCGTCCCACGGCTTGCCGTCCGCCTGCAACGCCATGTAGGGCAGCGGGTAGAGCCCGTCCTCGGGCAAAAGCTCGATCTCGTAGACCGGCTTGTCGCCGTCAGTAAGCTTCTCGCTGCGGAACGCGCCGTTCGCGCCGATATAGCCGTCTGGCGGGCCGTAGAGCTCGGCCTTGTCCGCCTCCAGCGGATGCGCCGAGAACTGCTCGACATAGAGCTTGGCCGGCGCCGCCAGGCGCTGCGCCCGCAGCGCGTCGAAGGGCAACGGCTTGCCGTCCGCCCCGGTCAGCGGCGCAAGGCCCCGCTTGGCCCGCGCCTTGTTCGATGTCACCAGCGGCGGCGTGTTCTGAATGGTCGCCGTCGGTCCCGTCAGGTGCGCGATGCGCACCTTGCCGTTCATTGCTGTCGCCATTGTCGCCTCTTTCGTTTGAGACCGGCCCGCACGGCTACTCTGCCGCGACCGCCGGCTGCATTGCATTCGCGCGCAGGCACCCGGTCACCATATCGGTGTCCATCACGTCGCCGAAGATCGCGTAGAACGCGGCGAGCGTCGCCGTGTGCTCGGCGTCGGAATGGGCGGAGTTCCCGTCGCTGACCATGATGGTCTTGAAGTTGAGCATCATGGAATCGCGTGCCGAGGATTCGCAGCACACGTTGGTCACCGTGCCGACGATCAGTACGTACTCGAAGCCCTGGGCACGCAGCCGCGCCGGAAGCTCGGACGAGCCCTGGATGAAGGCCGAGAAGCGGTGCTTCAGCACGATCTCGTCCTCGGGCATCACCACAAGGTCGGGATGAAGATTATGCGCCGGCGCGCCCAGCTTGAACGCCGCGACACGCTCGGCGAGAAGCTCCGGCTTGCTCATGGCAAACCAGTTCGACCATTCCGTGAGCGTGTTCTCATCGGTCGTGTTCTTGATCCAGAACACCTTGCCGCCGGTCTCGCGCAAGGCGGAGGCCAGCCGGTTGACGTTCGGTACCGTGCCGACGGCGGTCTTGACCGGCATCGGCGTGTGCTCGGGCACCATGAATCCGTTCTGCAGGTCGATCACGACCAGTGCCGTCTTGCGCGGGTCGAGGTCGTCGAAGACGTGCAGTTTGGCGCGGCGGTTCATGACGCGGTCGATCGCCCATTGCGGCATCGTGAAGTCGTGCATCTGCGTTGCTCCTTCGGTTAAAGCCTAGATCAAACGGGGCTCATTAGGCGAGTGCCATCGACGCGCGCGAGTTCGAACTCCGAGGTCTTGAGGCAACTTGCAAACTGGCCGGGCGCGACCTCGACCGCCGGCGGCAGGCCGCCGAGGCAGCCGGGCACCGCGTACTTGCAGCGCGGGGCGAAGCTGCACCCGACGATCTCGCGGCGGAGATCGGGCGGGCTGCCCGGGATCGCCTCGATGTCTTGGCCGCGCGCCTGGCCGTGCACGGTCGAGGCGAGCATGCCGAGTGTATAAGGATGGCGCGGACGCTTCAGCACGTCGCCGACCTTGCCGTACTCGACGATGCGGCCGGCATACATCACCGCGACCTTGTCGGCGATCTGGGCGGCGACGCCGATGTCATGGGTGACGAAGATCATCGCCATGCCCAATTCGCGCTGCAGCGCGCGCAGCAGGACCAGCACCTGGATCTGGACAGTGGCGTCGAGGGCCGTCGTCGGCTCGTCGGCGAGCAGAAGGCTGGGCCGGCAGGAGATCGCGACGGCGATCATCGCACGCTGGCGCAGCCCGCCCGACAGCTCGTGGGGGTAGGCGTCGAGTCGTCGCTCGGGCGACGGCACCTTGACGAGCTGCAGCAGCTCCAGCGCCCGCGCGCGCCCCGCCGCGCGGGTGCAGCCGTCGTGGCGCATGACCGTCTCGGCGATCTGATCGCCGATCGTGTAGACGGGATCGAGCGCGGTCATCGGTTCCTGGAAGATCATCGAGACCTGCGAGCCACGCATGTCGCGCAGCTCCCGGGCGTTCAGCGACACGATATCGCGATCGCCCACCCGCATGTGGCCGCCGATCCGCGCCCGCCCTTCGGGCAACAGGCGCATCAGGGCACGCATCGTCACCGACTTGCCGGATCCCGATTCGCCGATGACGCATAGCACCTCGCCGGGCATCAGATCGAACGTCACCCCGTTGACGGCGCGCGTCGTCGCCTCGCGCGAGACGAAGGTGACGGTCAGGTCGCGCACCTCGACCAGCGGGCCGGCGGCGGCGGATTTGGTGGTCATGCCGTTGCTCCCGTTCGCTGTGGCGTCCCGTGGCGTGACGCGGCGGAGCCGCCGGCGCGCGTATGCCCCGATCCGGCGTCGGCCATGTGGCAGGCGACGAGGTGCGCGCCCGGCGCGCCGGCCCCCAGCGACGGGACCGTCGCCTCGCACACCGGCTCGGCAAACGGGCAGCGTGTGCGGAACCGGCAGCCCGAGGGCGGGTCGATCGGGTTGGGCGGCTCGCCGGTGATCGGCGGCTCCTCGATGCGCGCCGACGGGTCCATGCCGAGGCGCGAATTGAGGAGCGCGCGCGTGTAGGGGTGGCGCGGATTGTCATAGATCTCGGCGACCGGCCCGATCTCGACGATCTGGCCGAGATACATCACCAGAACGCGGTCGGAGATGTACTGCACGACGGCGAGGTCGTGCGAGATGAACAGGTAGGTCAGGTTGAAATGGCGCTTGAGATGGCCCAGCAGGTTGAGGACGTGCGCCTCGACGGACTTGTCGAGCGCGGAGACCGCCTCGTCCAGGATGATCAGGCGCGGATCGAGCGCCAGTGCGCGGGCGATGTTGACGCGCTGCTTCTGGCCGCCCGACAGCTCGTGCGGATAGCGGGGCCCGTACAGGTCGGGCGCGAGCCCCACCTTCTCCAGCAGGTCGCGCGCCGTTCGGCGCGCCGCCGCCCTGCCCGCCACGTGCACCATCGGACCGTAGGCGATCGAATCCTGGATGGGCAGGCGCGGGTTGAGCGAGGAGTAGCTGTCCTGGAACACCATCTGCATGGCGCGCCGCAGCTCGCGCAGGGTGAGCCCGCCGGGCACGTTGACGGGATCTCCGTCGAAGATCAGCTCGCCGGCGTCCTTCTCGATCAGGTGCATCAGCACGCGCGCCAGGGTGGACTTGCCGCAACCCGACTCGCCGACCACCCCCAGCGTCTCGCCCTTCACCACCGAGAAGCTGACGTCGTCGACCGCCTGCACGTGGCCGACCGTGCGGTTGAGCGCCCCGCCGCGCACCGGGAAGTATTTGCGCAGGCCACGGACGATCAGGATCGGCTGGCTGCGCCCGCCGCGGTCGCGCGGATCGTCGAGCGGCGCGAGCTCGAGCTGGGGCCGGGAGACGCCTTCGATCATGGTCATGCCTTCACATCCATCGCACGGCGCAGCCCGTCGCTGACCAGGTTGAACGAGATCGAGGTGATGAAAATCGCGGCGCCCGGCAGCGCGCAGACCCAGGGCTGGACGTAAATGCCTGCCCTCAGGCTCGACAGCATCAGCCCCCAGTCGGGTGTCGGCGGCACGACGCCCAGCCCGAGGAAGGAGAGGCCCGACGCGAGCAGGATCGACACCGCGATCAGGCTGGAAGCGTAGACGAACACCGGCGCGAGCACGTTGCCGAGCACGTGATGGCGGATGATCGACAAAGTCGATGCGCCGCTCGCCCGGGCGGCCTCGACGAAGTCGAGATTGCGCACCTGTGTGGTGGCGGATTCGGCGACCCGGCAGAGCGACGGGACGAACACCAGCGTGAGGGCCAGCATGCCGTTGGCAAGGCCGCCACCGAGCGTGCCGGAGATGGCGACGGCCAGCAGCACCGACGGGAAGGCGTAGAAAACGTCCATCGTGCGCATGATCGCCATGTTCACCCGGCCGCCGACGAACCCTGCGACGACGCCGAGCAGGCCGCCGATGATTGTCGCCAGGACCACCGGGCCCAGCCCCATTGCGAGCGACACGCGCCCACCCCAGAGCAGCCTCGACAGCATGTCGCGCCCGAGCTCGTCGGTGCCGAGCGCGAAGTCGCGGAAGCCGATCGGCTTCATGCGATAGAGCATGCTGGTCTTGGTCGGATCGAACGGCGCGAGCAGCGGCGCGAAGACCGCGGCGAGCACGGTCAGCGCGATGACGGCGAGGCAGAACAGCGTCACGTAGTCGTAGCGCAGCCGGAACGCGACCGTGCCCCAATAGCCGCGGACCCTGGGATCGGCCGGACCGGCGAGCTCGCTTGCGGACGAAGCGGTGGCGGAAATGTTGGCCATGCGCTGTCCCCTATGCCCGCTTGATACGCGGATCGACCGCGGTCTGCATCACGTCGACCACCAGGTTGATCGCAACGAAGGTCATTGCGAGCACCAGGATCGTGCCCTGCAGCAGCGGCACGTCGCGCGTGAGGATCGCCTTGCTCATCAGGTAACCGGTGCCGGGCCAGGTGAACACGGTCTCGATCAGGATCGAGCCGCCCACGAGATATCCGAACTGCAACCCCATGACGGTCAGCACCTGGGGCAGCGCGTTGCGCACCGCATGGCGCAGCACCACAAGCGGGCCGAGCCCCTTGGCCCGCAGCATCTCGACGAATTCCTGGTTGAGGATCTCGGCAACGGCCGAGCGCGTGGTGCGCATGATGATGCCGAGCGGAACCAGCGTCATGGTTGCGATCGGGAGCACGGCGTATTTCATCTGCGCCCACGAGAAGATGTTGAACCCTTCCGACCCTTTCGTGCCCATCCCCGTCGCGGGAAGCAAGCCGAGCTTCACCGCGAACACGATGACAAGCACGATGCCGAGCCAATAGTTGGGGATCGACATCCCGACCACCGAGCCGACGGTTACCACCCGGTCGGGCGCGCGCCCCACGTGATAGGCGGCGATGGTGCCCAGGACGAACGCGAGCGAAAAGGCGATCAGCACTGCGCCCGCGGAGATGATGAAGGTGTTGGAGAGCGCCCGCGTCACCTCCATCAGCACCGGACGGTTGGTCTGGAGCGAGGTGCCGAGGTCGCCGACCACGGCGCGCTCGAGCCAGAGCAGGTACTGGACCGGCACCGGCTTGTCGTAGCCATAGAGATGCTTGATGTAGGCGACGTCCTGGGCGGTGGCGTCGGGCGGCACCAGAGACTGGATGGGATCGCCGGGCGCGAGGAACACGAGGGCGAAGCAAACCACCGACACGCCGAGCGCGATCGGGACGGCAAGGACGAGCCGCCGGATTACGTAGTACCACATACTGGTCTTACCCTTTCACGCTATCAGGGGTTCGGCGGGAACCGCGCCTGCGCCGCGCAGCCACGGCCCCCGCTCTTCTCCCCGCCCCCATCAGTTGGTCGCGTCGCCGACCGAGACCGGCGTGATGTCCTGGAACCAGCTCTGCGCCTCGACATAGCCGTGCACCTTGGGCGACATGGCGCGCGGGTTGAGGTCCGAAACGATGAACAGGCTGCGCGCGTCCTTGACGACCAGCTCGTGCATCTTCTTGACGAGCGGAAGCCGGGCCGCGCCGTCGAACGTGGCGAGCACCTTCTCGCCCAGCGCATCGACCTCCTTGTTCGAGTACCACCCCCAGTTCGAGCCGAGCGGGGTGTTGAACCGCGTCATGACGCTCTTCACGAAGCCGAGCGGATCGGTCGCGCCGGACGAGAAGTTGATCGCGTCATAGTCGTACTTCTGCTGGCCCTTGATGAACGCGTCGAGCAGGGAGTTCCAGTCGAGCGTATCGAACTTCACCTTGAAGCCGACCGCCTCGAGCTGCTCCTTGACCAGCGCGTTCATCGGCAAGGGCTGCATCTGACCCGACCCCGAAGTCGAGATGCCGACCTTGATCGCGCAGGGATAGCAACCCGCCTCCTTCAACAGGGCCGTCGCCTTCTTCGGGTCGAACTTGTACTCGAAGGGCTTGCCGTAATAGCTCTGCGACGGCACGAAGATGCCGTAGCTCGGCACCGCCACGCCCGACAACAGCTCGACCATCTCCTTCCGGTTCATCGCGTAGTTTGCCGCCTCGCGGACCCGCAGGTCCTTGAACGGCCCCTTGGTGACCCGCAGCAGATAGGGCCAAGTGTGCGGGTAGACGTTCGTCACGACCTGCATGCCGGCCGCCTTGAGCGCGGGGATGGTGTCGGGGGAAGGTGCCTCGATCCAGTCCACCTGGCCGGACAGCAGCGCAGCGACGCGCGTCGTCACCTCGGGCATCGGCAGCAGCACCAGCCGGTCGTGGTGCGGGATCCGCTTCTTGTCCCAGTAGTCGGGGTTCTTTACGAACTCCAGCCGCTCGTGCGGCACGGCGCTTGCGAACTTGTACGGGCCCGTGCCGGCCGGCGCCTTCGCGTATTTCGCGTAGTCGTTGCCCGCCTTGTCCAATGCGCATTTCGACAGCATGTAGAGGAACGGCAGGTTGTAGGCGAAGACCGAGTTGACGCCCTTCGTCGTGATCGCGATCTTGTACGCGCCCAGCTTTTCGACCTTGTCGATCTCGCTGGTACGCGAGCGGGCGCGGCCGTAGTTGTAAGGGGTGAACGCCGGATTCTTGTCGTTCATCAGCCGGTCGAAATTCCACACCGCCGAATCGGCGTCCCACTTGCACCCGTCGTGGTACGTCACGCCCTGGCGCAGTTCGAATATCCATTTCTTGTCATTGGCGGGATCGATGTACCACTTGGTCGCCAGGCCGGGACGGATGTCGACTTCCTTGTCGCGGCTCGACAGATCCCACAGCACCAGGGCGTCGTAGAGCGAGTAGCCGACGAAGCGGTACCCTTCGAAACCCTGGTCCGGCTGGCCGCGCCAATCCGGCAGGTCGGCGGCGGTCATGGCGATCCTGAGCACGGACTCGGCTTGCGCAGGCGCGGCGGACAGGGTCGAGCCACCCCACAGCAGCGCCGTGCACGCCGTCAACATTGCCGCATATCGGAAGGTTCGTCGCATCGGTCATTCCCCTGGCTGACGGGTGAGGGAGGCGCCGGCGCCTGGCGCCGTTGCCCGGTCGAATTGTGCATTGCAAAAATCGTGCCAGAGGTGGCGACTCGCTGCACCGGCCCCACGAAGCCACAGAATAGTCTTTTAAATCAGACCTATGATGGTCGCCGCCGGAAACGTCGTGTACGACAGGACAGAGAACGACGCTCACCTTGTTGCACTGCAAATAAGCACGGTTGTGGGTTTTGTGGGCAAACACACGCGAGATTTCTGTAAAAGCGCGCGGGTCAAACTGCTACCGTGCCGCCGATCGCGACGCTTCGGTAGCAAACTAGGCGGCAATTGAATTGCCCGTATTGCGAAAGCTTCGGCGGGCAGTGAATCCAGTGTTGTGGGACGACAGGCGGCGCGACGAATGACGCTGAACAAGCGATCGGTGGTGATCGACGGACACCGGACCAGCGTCTCCCTCGAACCCGAGTTCTGGGAGGCGCTCGGCACGCTGGCGCGCGAGGAAGGCGTATCCGTCAACGCACTGGTCGCCCGCATCGACCGCATGCGCACGGGCAACCTGTCCTCGGCGATCCGCGTCTATGTTCTGGGGGCCACCGCGCGGCGCGGCTGACCGGGCTCAACCGCGGCCGTTGCCGCCGCCCGGCTCGATCACCGCGAAGCTCGATTCGTCGCTTTTTGGGCGCGCCTCGCGTAGCGGTTCGCCCTTCACCAGGAAGTAGACCGTCTCGGCGATGTTGGTGGCGTGGTCACCGATGCGCTCGATGTTCTTGGCGATAAACAACAGATGCGCCGCCGCCGTAATGTTCCGCGCATCCTCCATCATGTAGGTCAGGAGCTCGCGGAACAGGCTCGAGTACATCTCGTCGATTTCCTCGTCGCCATTCCAGACCCGCACCGCCTTGTCGACGTCGCCGTCGACATAGGCATCGAGCACGTCCTTCAGCATCTCGCCCGCGACCCGTCCCATGCGCGGGATGGCGTTGACCGGGCGGATCGGCGCGACCTGGTTCAGCGCGATCGCGCGCTTGGAGACGTTGACGGCGTAATCCGCAACGCGCTCGAGGTCGGAGCCGATCCGGATGGCCGACAGGATGACCCGCAGGTCGACCGCCATCGGCTGGCGCAGCGCCAGCACCTTGACGGCCAGGTCATCGATCTCACGCTCGATCTCGTCGACGTCAACGTCGTTGCCGATCACCTCGGCGGCAAGATCGGAATCTCGGTCCTGGACGGACCGGACGGCATCGGCAAACTGGCTGATCGCCAGGGTACCCATCCGCCGCACCTGCGCCTTCAGCCGGTTGAGCTCTTCCTCGAATTCCTTGGCGGTATGTCCAGTGGCCATGTGCCGTCTCCGCCCCTGCTCAGCCGAACCGACCGGTCACGTAGTCCTCGGTCTCGCGTTTGGTGGGGTTGGTGAAGATCACCGAGGTTTCGTCGAACTCGATCAGCTCGCCCAGATACATGAAGGCGGTGTAATCGGCGCTGCGCGCGGCCTGCTGCATGTTGTGGGTGACGATCACGATGCAGTAGTCGGATTTCAGCTCGCTGATCAGCTCCTCGATCTTGGCCGTGGAGATCGGATCCAGCGCGGAGGCCGGCTCGTCGAGGAGCAGCACCTCCGGCTCGAGCGCGATGGCGCGGGCGATGCACAGGCGCTGCTGCTGGCCGCCCGAAAGCCCGAGGCCCGACTGGCGCAGCTTGTCCTTCACCTCGTCCCACAGGGCGGCACGGCGCAGTGCCTGCTCCACCCGGTTGTCGGTCTCCCATTTCGGCAGCTTTTCGTACAGTTTCAGGCCGAACGAGATGTTGTCGTAGATCGACATCGGGAACGGGGTGGGCTTCTGGAAGACCATGCCGATCTTGGCGCGCAGCAGGTTCAGGTCGTGGCCCGAGTCGAGAATGTTGGTCCCGTCCATCAGCACCTCGCCCGTCGCGCGCTGGTCGCCATAAAGTTCGTAGATGCGGTTGAGGCAGCGCAGCAGGGTCGACTTGCCGCAGCCGGACGGGCCGATGAACGCCGTCACCCTCTTGTCGTACAGCGGCAGGCTGATGTCCTTCAGCGCCTTGAAGTCCTTGTAGAAGAAGGAGAGATTCTTGATCTCGACCTTGATGGCGGTAGCGGCCTCGGTGGACGGCGTCGGCGCGCCGATCGTGGTTCGCATGATCGGACGCTGGTCCGCATGGGTCGGCGGCGGGACGGGCGCGCGGTCTTCGGCCATGTGAGCGGCAGACGGATTCGACATTATTTCCTCTCGCTTCCGAGATTTCCGACGATGCGGGCCGTGATGTTGAGCAGGAGGATCACGACCGAGATCAACAGGGCCCCGCCCCAGGCCAGCTTCTGCCAGTCCTCGTAGGGGCTGAGGGCGAACTGGAAAATGACCACCGGCAGGTTGGCCATCGGTGCGTTCAGGTTGGTGCTCCAGAACTGGTTGTTCAGCGCGGTGAACAGCAGCGGCGCGGTCTCGCCCGAGACCCGCGCGACGGCCAGCATCACGCCGGTGATGAAGCCCTGCATCGCCGCGCGATAGGAGATGCTGACGATCACCCGCCATTTCGGCATGCCGAGCGCCGCCGCCGCCTCGCGCAGCGAGTTGGGCACCAGGTTCAGCATGTCCTCGCCGGTCCGCAGCACCACGGGAATCACGATGATGGCGAGCGCCGCGCAGCCCGCCCAGCCCGAGAAGTGGCCCATGCTTACGACCATCACCTCGTAGACGAACAGCCCGATCACGATCGACGGCGCGCTCAGCAAAATGTCGTTGATGAAGCGGATCACCGGCGCGAGACGGTTCTTCTGGCTGTACTCGGCGAGAAACGTGCCCGCCATGATGCCGACCGGCGTGCCGATGATCGTCGCGATCATCGTCATCACGACACTGCCGAAAATCGCGTTGAGGAGGCCGCCCTGGCTGCCCGGCGGCGGCGTATTCGACGTGAACAGCTCCAGGCTCAGCGCCGAGAAGCCGTTGGCGAGCAGCGTGTAGAGGATGGCGCAGAGCCAGAACAGCCCCGCCGCCGTTGCGAAGAACGAGAGCGCCAGAACGGCTGTGTTGCGGTGACGGCGGCGGGTATAGAGGTCCAAGGCTCAGCTTCCGGCGCGGCCTTCGAGCCGGAGCAGCAGCAGTTTGGCCACTGCCAGCACGAAGAAGGTGATGACGAACAGGATCAGGCCGAGCGCAATCAGTGACGAGGTGTAAATCTCACCGACCGCCTCGGTGAATTCGTTGGCGAGGGCCGCGGAGATAGTGGTACCCGGCGCGAGCAAAAACTCGGTCACCCTGTGCGCGTTGCCGATGACGAAGGTCACCGCCATGGTCTCGCCCAGCGCGCGGCCCAGCCCCAGCATGATGCCGCCTACAACGCCGATGCGGGTATATGGCAGGACGACGTTCCACATAACCTCCCAGGTCGTGCAGCCGATTCCATAAGCGGATTCCTTCAGCAGTGGCGGTACCGTGTCGAACACGTCGCGCATCACCGCCGTCATGAAGGGCAGCACCATGATCGACAGGATCAGCCCGGCGGTCAGCACGCCGATGCCGTAGGGCGGGCCGGCGAACAGACCACCGATGCCCGGCACCTCTCCGAGCGTGTCGATCAGGAAGGGCTGCACGGTCGATTGCAGGAACGGAGCGAACACGAACAGGCCCCAAATGCCGTAAATGATGCTGGGGATGCCGGCGAGTAGCTCGATAGCCGTGCCGACCGGGCGCTTCAGCACCGGTGGGCAAAGCTCGGTCAGGAACAGCGCGATGCCGAAGGCGATCGGCACGCCGATCAACATGGCGATCGCGGACGTCACCAGAGTGCCGTACATCGGCGCCAAAGCGCCAAATTGTTCGGTGACGGGATTCCAGACTTCGGACGTGATGAAGCCCCAGCCGAACTTGTGGAGCGCAGGCCAGGCGCCCTGGATCAGCGCGACGATCACCGCGCCGAGAAGAAGTAGCACGAGTACGCCGAAGAACGTGGCCGTCCAGCGGAAGGCGGTGTCGATCGTCCGCTGACCATGGGCCCACCGCGCGAAATGCGCATCCCAGTCGCGGATCGTTTGCGTTGTCACCCTGGTCGTGCCCCGACTTGAAAGTTACCCTGGAATATGCCCGCCGCGGCGCAGGTCAATCCCACGCCGCGGCGAATCACATCCGCTCTTTGTTACATTCCCGACATGCCGTTCCACACGGGTTTGCCGTCCGGACCCTTGATCTCGGTCTTCCAGGTATGTTCGACCATGCCAACCACCTTATCGGGCATCGGCACGTAGTCGAGCGACATCGCCAGCTGGTCTCCGTTCTTGTACGACCATGCGAAGAAGTCGAGCACCTGCTTGGCCGTCTCGGGCTTCTCCTGCTTCTTGTGCATGATGATGAAGGTCGCACCGGTAATCGGCCAACTCGCCGCGCCCGGCTCGTTGGTCAGCAGGACCGCGTAGCCCGGCGTGTGTTCCCAGTCGGCATTCGCCGCCGCCGCCTGGAACGAGCTGGCATCGGGCGCGACAAACTTGCCCGCCATGTTGCCCATTTTCACGAACGCCATCTTGGTCTGCTTGGCATAGGCGTATTCGACATAGCCGATCGCACCGCTCGTGCGCGACGCGTTGGCCGCCACGCCCTCGTTACCCTTGCCGCCAATGCCGATCGGCCACTGCAGCGCCGTCGCTTCGCCAACCTTGGACTTCCACTCGGGGCTGACCTGCGACAGGTAGTGCGCAAAGATGAAAGTCGTGCCCGACCCGTCGGAACGATGGACCACGGCGATCGCCTGGTTGGGCAGGTTCACGTCGGGATTGAGCTTGGCGATCTCGGGAGCATTCCATTTGGTGATCTTGCCGAGATAGATATCGGCCAGCACCGGGCCGGTCAGCTTCAGCTCGCCCGCACTGATCCCTTTGATGTTGACGACCGGCACCACGCCGCCCATCACCATCGGGAACTGGACCGCCCCGAGCTTGTCGAGGTGGTCGGGCTTCAACGGCATGTCGGACGCGCCGAAATCGACGGTCTTGGCCGTGATCTGCTTGATGCCGCCGCCCGAGCCGATCGACTGGTAGTTCATCGCGACGCCGGTCTTCGCCTTGTAGGCCTCCGCCCACTTCGCGTAGATCGGATAGGGAAACGTGGCGCCTGCGCCGGAAATCTCGGCCGCCTGGACGCCGGACGACGCGAGAATGACCGCCGCCGCTGCCACGAAGGCTTTGTTGAGCATTTGTCACTCCGTTTGGATAGGGAGGAGCCCGAAGGGGCCATGGGATGGCAGCCCGTGCCGCCACCGCCGCGACCCTATCCATGGGTCATGACAAAAATGCTTCGCCAATGTGACAGTTCTGTTTCAGCCCCGCAATGAGCGGGGCGACCGCTCGCGGCGGAATCCAGCGCGCGATCAATAGGTTAGCAAAACCGGCCGCCATCGCGACCCGGTTGACCACAGGGTAAGGGCGCTAATCTCGGAAGGGCGCGCCGACGGGGCGCTATTCGGCAGCGGCGAGGATGAGCGGTTCGTGCCGAACGACCGGGGCGTCGACGAAGCGCCAGGCCTCGGCATCGGCGAACAGCGCCTCGAGCAACCGGTGGTGCAGCGTGTGGCCCGAACGCACACCGTGCACCCGACCGATCAGGGGCGCGCCGGCAAGATACATGTCGCCGATGCAGTCGAGCACCTTGTGACGCACGAACTCGTCCTCGTAGCGCAGCCCGTCCGCGTTCAGCACCTGGCCGTCGCTGATGACGATGGCGTTGTCCAGCGAGCCGCCGCGCGCCAGCCCGATCTTGCGCAGCGCCGTGACGTCCTCGGCGAAGCCGAACGTGCGGGCGCGGGCAATCTCGCTCTTGAACGTGCCGTTCACGATGCGCGCGCCATAGGACTGGCGGGCGATCGCCCGGTCGTCGAAATCGATCTCGACCGAGACCTCGAACACCGGCCCGGGCGCGATCGACACCTGCCGCTCCGCGTCGCCCACCTCGATGCGCTTCAGAACTTCGATCGCGCGGCGCGGACTCGCCTGCTCGACAGTGCCCGCACACTCGACAAGGAACACGAACGGCGCGGCGCTGCCGTCCATCACCGGCACTTCGGGACCGTCGAGCTCGACCACGACGTTGTCGATCTCGCAACCCGCGAGCGCCGCCATCAGATGCTCGACCGTGCCGATCCGCACGCCGTCGTCATTGCCGATGGTTGTCGCCATGCGGGTGTCGACCACGCGGTCCCAGCGCACCGGCACCGACGGCGCGCCGTCGAGATCGGTACGGCGAAACACCACACCCGTGTCGGGCGCGGCGGGATGAAGGATCATGGAGATGCGCTGGCCGGAATGCAGCCCGACGCCCGTGCACCCGATCGGCGCCTCGAGCGTCTTCTGGCGGGCGACGGTACCGGCAGCCGCAACCTGCTCGGCGCCGCCGCTAGCGGGCAACTTTCGCCCTTTGATCGTACGAGCGCTCACGGCTCGATCCCCCTACCCAGGCGCTCCCCAGCGCCCAAACACCAGTTCGTCATGTGCCCCGACAAGCCCCCGCAGAGCACACGGGCGACGGCCGCGTTAACCGTCTTTCGCGTCCCGGTGACATGTATCCGCGAGGCGCGAATTCTACAAATCAACACTTGTTACAAAGTGTTACGGGATTTTCTCCACGATTTCAGCGAGCCCGCCCAGCCCCCGGTCAGTTCGCCTGACGGCGCAGAAAAGCGGGGATTTCCAACAAATCCTCCTCACTTTGCGACACGCGCAGCCGCTCGCCCCCTTCAAGGTTGGCCAGGGTCGGCTGCTCGGGCTCGGATGGCCTGATCGCCTCGGCGCGCGGTGCGACCGCTTCGGGCTGGCGCGGCAAGGGCGGAATCGGGCTCGCAACCGCCTCGGACGCCGGCTTGGGCTCGAAGCGCGGCTCAGGGCGCGGTTCCGGCCGGCTCCGCCCCGTCATCCGCGAGAACAGAGACGAAACCGAGCCCCGGTCGCGCGCCGGACGCGCCGGCGGGACGGCAGGCTGGGGCGGTGTGACCGGATCCGCGATGCGCGGCGCCGTCGAACGCGCCTCGGCGACCGGATGGCTCGACGTCTCGACCGGTGGCGTCGGAACGAACGGCTTGGATTCGGCCTCGACCCTTGCCTCGATTTCGCGCGCCAGCTTGTCGCCGGCAGGCTCGGCTTCGGGTTCCGACTCGGGCTTCGGCGCGGCCGCGGCCTGGGTGGCGGGCGTCATGAGCTCGAACGGCTCGGCCTGGGCGCGCTCGAGCGTCGACAGAATCGGTGCCGCACTGGCCGGGGCCGGGCCCATGGCCGGTGCGCGGGCAGCCATCGTCGCCGACTGCACCGAGTTCGCCGTCGCTCCCGACGGGCGCGGCGCCCCGCCGCGCGGCGCGGTCGCGAACGGGTCGTTCACCACGTGCAGCACCGGGCGTGGCTTCTGGCCGATTTCGGCGTCGATGCCGGTCGCCACAACCGAGACGCGCATGACGCCCTCGAGCGACGGGTCGAGCGTCGAACCGAAGATGATGTTGGCGTTGTCGTCGACCTCGTCGCCGATACGGTTCGCCGCCTCGTCGACCTCGTAGAGGGTGAGGTCCGGCCCGCCTGTGATGTTGATCAGGACGCCCTTCGCGCCCTTCATTGACACGTCGTCCAGCAGCGGGTTGGAGATCGCCGCCTCGGCCGCCTCGCGGGCGCGGTTCTCGCCCGACGCCTCGCCGGTGCCCATCATCGCCTTGCCCATCTCGGTCATCACCGAGCGGATGTCGGCGAAGTCGAGATTGATCAGTCCGGGCACGACCATCAGGTCGGTGACGCCGCGCACCCCCGAGTGCAGCACCTCGTCCGCCATGGCGAAGGCGTCGGCGAAGGTCGTTTTCTCGTTGGCGACGCGGAACAGGTTCTGGTTCGGGATGATGATCAGCGTGTCGACATATTGCTGCATCTCCTCGATGCCCGAGTTGGCCAGCCGGGCACGCTGCGTGCCCTCGAACTGGAACGGCTTGGTCACGACGCCGATGGTCAGCACGCCCAGGTCCCGCGCGATGCGGGCGATGACCGGGGCGGCGCCGGTGCCGGTGCCGCCGCCCATGCCAGCGGTGATGAACGCCATGTGCGCGCCGCGCAGCTGCTCGGTGATCTCGTCGAGCGCCTCCTCGGCCGCGGCGCGGCCGACATCCGGCCGGGCGCCCGCACCAAGCCCGTGCGTGACGTTGATACCGAGCTGAATGGTGCGCTCGGCGAGCGACTGCGCGAGCGCCTGCGAGTCGGTGTTGGCGACGACGAAATCGACGCCCTCGAGCTTGGCGGAGATCATGTTGTTGACGGCATTGCCGCCGGCACCGCCGACACCGATGACGGTGATGCGCGGGCGCAGCTGCGGGTCGGTCTGGGGAATGCTGAGCGTGATCGACATGTGGCCCTCCACTGGTGTTCGTGAATGCGGTTCAGAAGTTCTCGCGCAGCCAGGTGCCCAGCCGCGCGACTCGGTTGATCGGTCCCTCGGTGATCTTCATGGCGCGGTCCGCATCGGTGCCGTGCTTGTGGACCGCGAAGGAAAGAAGGCCCGCCGCAACCGCGAAAGCGGGACCGCTGGTGGATTCGGCGAGGCCCGAGATGCGCAGGGGCCGGCCCATGCGCACCTGCTTGCCCAGAATCTGGGCGGCGAGCTCGCGCACGCCCTGGAGTTGGCTCGCGCCGCCGGTAAGTACCAGCCGGCGCCCGGCGAGGCCCGCGACGCCCGACAACTCGAGCCGCGCGCGCACCAGCTCGAACGTCTCCTCGAGCCGCGGCGCGATGATGCCGGACAGCATCGAGCGTGGCACGTGGTTCGGGTGCGACGGCTGCTCCTCGCCGATCAGCGGCACGTCGATGACCTCGCGGTCGTCGGACGGCGCGGGGATCGCCGAGCCGTAGAGCGTCTTCATGCGTTCGGCATGGATCAAGGGCGTGGACAGTCCACGGGCGATGTCGTTGGTGACGTGCGCGCCGCCGATCGGCACGGAGTCGGTGAACACGACGCACCCGTCATAGAAAACCGCGACCGTCGTCGTGCCGCCGCCCATGTCGACCAGCGTGACGCCGAGATCCATCTCGTCCTCGACCAAACAGGCGAGGGCGGCGGCGTAGGGCGCGGCGACCATCGCCTCGATGTCGAGATGGCAGCGCTCGACGCAGGTGCGCAGGTTGCGCATCGCGCCGGCGCTCGCCGAGACCATGTGCATGTTGACCGACAGCGTGTCGCCGAACATGCCGCGCGGATCGCGGATGCCGCGCGAGCCGTCGATCGAGTAGCCGACCGGAATGCAATGCAGCAGCGTGCGCTCGTCGATCTCGCGGAAATTGTTGCCGTTGTGCAGGACGCGGCGCAGGTCGGAATCCTCGACCTCGCGCCCCGAAATCGAGATGTTCGCGCCCATCGTACGCGACGTCAGCCGGCCGCCGGTGACGTTGACGAACACTTCGCGGATGCGCTCGCCGGCAAGCTGCTCCGACGCGGTCACCGCCGTGAGGATCGCGTTCTGCGCCGCCTCCATGTCGACGATCGCGCCCGAGCGCACGCCCTCGGCCGCATGCTGGCTTCCGCCCGCCACGCGAATGGCGCCATCCGCCGAGACATGCGCAATGAAGCAGCACACCTTGGACGACCCTACGTCGAGCCCCGCAACGATGCCGGTCCGTGTCTTGGCCACCCCGCTTACCTTTCCCCCAACGCCACACAACCCCCGCTAGGTCTGACGCCCTCGCGGCCCCTTTTCGGTGGGACGCCCGCTCTTGGTCTCGACGATCAGCCGGTCGGGCAGGCGCAAATCGACCGCGACGATGTCACGCGACAGAATCCGGTGGCGGCGCTCGGCGTCGGCGAGGCGCGACCAGGCGCCGGCCGCGTCGTCCTCGGGCAGACGCACGTCGATGCTGCCGTCCAGCCGCACGTTCCAGCGCCGACCGCCGACGCGGACTGCGGCGCTCACGCGCGCGGCGAGGTCCGGCTCGCGGCGCAGCAGGGCGAGAAGCGAGGCCGCGTGCTGCGGCGCGTCGCTTCCGACCAGCACGATCAGGTCGCGGTAGTGCTGCGGCGTCCCGACCGGAATCGGCTCGCCCGCCTGGTCGATCAGCACCAGCTTGCGGTCGCGCTGCCACCAGGCCATCGCGCGCCGTTCCAGCACGCGGACGCGTACCGTGTCGGGCAGGCGGCGCTCGACGGAGGCGGCGCTGACCCATGGCAGCTTCTCGATCCGCTTGCGCGCGGCCTCGAGATCGATCGCCAATATCGGCTCGCCGATGCGGGCGCCAAGCGCATTGAGCAGTGCTGCGCGCTCGGTCTCGATGCGGCCCTCGGCCGTCACCTGGCGCACGACGAGCCCCGCCCCGGCGGTGGCGCGCATCGCCTGGGTCCAAACGACCTGCAAAGCGGCATCGAGTTGTCCCGTGCGCACGAGCCAGGTCGGGGCGCCGACCGCGACGACGGCGACGGCGAGGTACCCGAGCCCACGCAGCACCGGGCGGGCCCAGCGCGGCGCGGGGCGCTGGCGGCGCGGTGCGGCGCGCTTGCCCTTGCCGTTGCCCGTCATGGCGGGCGGACGCCTGCGGGTCAGCCACCGCATGCGGCATGCTCCACCATCCACGAGACCAGCGCGCCGAACGAGATGTCGACGCTGGCCGCGATCTCGGGCACCAGCGACATAGGCGTCATGCCCGGCTGGGTGTTGATCTCCAGCAGGTAGAACGACCCCGGCTCACCTTCCGTGTCGTCGTAGCGCAAATCGGCGCGCGTCACCCCGCGGCAGCCGAGCGCGTTGTGCGCGTCGAGCGCGATGGCCAGGGCCCGGTCGTACTGGGCGGGCGGCAGCGGCGCCGGCACGAGATGCACGGTGCGGCCCTCGGTGTATTTCGCGGCGTAGTCGTAGAACCCGTCCTTCGGACGGATTTCGGTGGCGCCGAGCGCGCGGTCGCCCATGACGGCCACCGTGATCTCGCGGCCCGGCACGTATCGCTCGACCAGAACCTCCGCGCCGAACGGCCAGTCGCCTGAAATCGGCGGCTGGTTATTGCCTGCCTGAACGATAATCACCCCGACGCTCGAGCCCTCGTTGAGCGGCTTGATGACATAGGGCCGTTCCATCGGATCGCCGGCCAGCATTTCGTCGCGCCCGACCACCCGGCCCTCGGCGCAGGGCAGCCCCGCGTCGGCGAACAGCTTTTTCGCCATCGGCTTGTCCATCGCCAGCGCCGAGGCCAGCAGGCCGGAATGCGTGTACGGAATGGCAAGAAGCTCGAGCACGCCCTGGATGCAGCCATCTTCGCCCCAGCGTCCGTGCAGCGCGTTGAATACCGCGTCCGGCCTGGGATCGAGAGCGGCGAGCAGCGCGCCGACATCGTGGGTGACGTCGTGGGTACGCACCGCGTAGCCCTCGGCGGCGAGCGCGGCGGCGACGTTCCGGCCGGACGACAGCGACACCTCGCGTTCCGACGACACCCCGCCCATCAGGACGACCACGCTCTTGCTCATGGCGCGGCCTCGCCGAGCCGGCGGACTTCCCATTCCAGCGTGACGCCGGCAGCCTCCTTCACGCGGCGCCGCACCTCCTCGCCCAGCTCTTCGAGGTCGGCAGCCGTCGCGCCGCCGGTGTTGACCAGGAAGTTGCAGTGCAGATCCGACACCATCGCCTTGCCGCGCCGGAGCCCGCGGCAGCCGGCGCGGTCGATCAGCTCCCATGCCTTGGCGCCGGACGGATTCTTGAAGGTCGAGCCGCCGGTCCTGAGGCGCACCGGCTGGGTGGATTCGCGCGTCTCGCTGAGCCTGGTGATGCGCGCGTGGATCGCCAGCGGATCGTCGCGCTCGCCCTGCAGGATCGCGCCGGTGAAAATCCAGCCCTCGTCGATGTCCGAATGGCGATAGGCGAAGCCCATCCCGGCGGCGTCGATCCGGTGCAGTTCGCCCTGCGGATCGAGCGCCTCGGCCTCGACCAGCACGTCGGCGATCTCGCGCCCGTAGGCACCGGCGTTCATGCGCAGCGCGCCGCCAATCGTGCCGGGCACGCCGGACAGGAACTCCAGACCCGCGACGCCAGCGTCGCAAGCCGTGAGCGCGACCTTGATGCCGAGCGCCATCGCGCCGGCGCGCACGCGCTCGCCCATGATCTCGATGTCTGCGAACGGCCGGTCGAGCCGGACCACCACGCCGGGAATCCCGCCGTCGCGCACCAGCGCGTTCGAGCCCGAGCCGAGCACCGTCACCGGCACGTCGTCCGGCCGGCCGGCGAGGAAGGCGGCGAGGTCGTCGTGGTCGGCGGGACGGAACAGCACTTCGGCCGGCCCACCGACGCGGAACCAAGTGTAAGGCGCGAGCGGCGCGTTCTCGACATAGCGGCCGCGCACCGCGGGCAGCCGGTCGACCAGGTCCCAGACGGGCTTGCGCGCGGGCATCATGCGGTGCCCCCGTTGACGCGCTTGCCGTTGCCCAGGCGCTTCGCGAGCTCGCCCGGCAGAGCGGCGGCCCAGTTCGTGATCGAGCCGGCGCCCAGGCAGACCACCATGTCGCCCGGGCCGGCGATGCCGGCCACCGTCTCGGCCAGTGTCTGGGGCCCGGCCAGAGGCAGCACCTGGCGGTGGCCGTGCGCGCGCAGCCCCTCGACCAGCGCGTCGCGGTTGACGCCCTCGATCGGCGCTTCCCCGGCCGGGTAGACGTCGGCGACGATCACGGCGTCGGCGTCGTTGAAGGCGGTGCAGAACTCCTCGAACAGGTTCTTGAGGCGCGAGTAGCGGTGCGGCTGCACGACGGCGATGACACGATGCTCGGTCGCGGTCCGCGCGGCGGCCAGCACCGCCGCGATCTCGACCGGATGGTGGCCGTAATCGTCGATCACCGCGATACCGCCCGCCTCGCCCACCCGGGTGAAGCGGCGCTTGACACCACCGAACTGCTCCAGCGCGCGGCGCAGCACGGATTCCTTGATGCCCATCTCGTTGGCGATGGCGATGGCGGCCAGCGCGTTCTGCACGTTGTGACGCCCGACCATCGGCAGGGTCAGATCGGCGATCGTGCGCATGCGCCCCGCCGCGGGGCCGGAAATCACCGCATCGAACGTCGAGCTGGTAGCGCCGGGACGGATGCGGAGCGCGCGCACGTCGGCCTGCGGCGAGTGGCCGTAGGTCACGATGCGCCGGTCGGGGAGCGACGGGATCAGCGCCTGCACCTCCGGATGGTCGATGCACAGCGCCGCGAAGCCGTAGAACGGCACGTTCTCGAGGAACGACAGGAAGGCGCGCCGGACCGAATCGAACGAGCCGTAGAAGTCGAGATGCTCGGGATCGATGTTGGTGACGACACCGATGGTCAGCGGCAGCTTGACGAAGGTACCGTCGGATTCGTCGGCCTCGACCACGATCCAGTCACCCTGGCCGAGCCGCGCATTGGTGCCGTAGGCGTTGATGATGCCGCCATTGATGACGGTGGGGTCGTACTGCGCGGCGTCGAGCACGGCGGCAATCATGGAGGTCGTGGTCGTCTTGCCGTGTGTGCCGCCGATCGCGATCGCCCATTTGAGGCGCATCAGCTCGGCCAGCATCTCGGCCCGGCGCACGACGGGAACGCGCCGCGCGCGCGCCTCGGCGACCTCGGGATTGTCGGTCCTGATGGCGGTCGAGACGACGACCACATCTGCCGCGCCCACGTTCGCCGCGTCGTGGCCGATGCGCACCGTGATGCCGAGCGCGGCGAGGCGCTGCACATTGGCGTTCTCGGCGACGTCCGAGCCCTGAACCTGGTAGCCGAGATTGTGCAGCACCTCGGCGATGCCGCTCATTCCGATGCCGCCGATGCCGACGAAGTGGATCAGCCCGATATCGAGGGGAAGCGCTCTCATGAGCTTGGCTCCAGTGTAAGGGGAGCGCGGCCGGCGGCGGCGCGGTCCCCCCGACCGCTGCCGCCGCCGCCCGCCCCTTCCGCCATCAAACCGATCGCGAGATCGGCGAGGCGGTCAGCCGCATCAGGAATGCCGCATTCACGCGCGCACGCGGCCGCCCGCACCAGCAGCGAGGGCTGGCGCAGTAACAGCTCGAACCGTGCCGCGAGCGACTCGGGCCGGAAATCGGTCTCGCGCATCATCCACGCGCCACCCTGCGCGACGACAGTGCGCGCATTGGCGGCCTGGTGATCGTCGGTCGCGGCCGCGAACGGCACGAGGATCGCCGGCCGGCCCGCGGCGGTCAGCTCCGCCACCGTCGACGCGCCGGCGCGCGCGATGAGAAGTTGGCAACGCCCCAGCCGTTCCGGCAGGTCCTCGAAGAAGGCCGCGAGCTCGACCCGCACCCGGTATGCGGCGTAGGCTTCGCGCACACGCCCCAGGTCTTCGCCCCGGCACTGCTGCACGATGGACAGGCGCGCGCGCAGCGTCTCGGGCAGGCGGATGACGGCGTCGGGCACCACGTCGGACAGAATCCGCGCACCCTGGCTGCCGCCCAGCACCAGCACGCGCAGCTCGCCTTCCGGCTCGGGCGCGGGGTAGGGCGTCTCGCGCAGCCGGACGATCGCGGCGCGCACCGGGTTGCCTGTCCGTACGATCTTGTGGCGGTCGGCCTCAGCAAGGCCCGAGACCGTCTCGTGCGCCGTGGCGATCCTGTCCACCCGCCCGGCCAGCAGGCGATTGGCACGGCCCAGCACGGCGTTCTGCTCATGCAGCATCGTGGGCAGGCGCGCGCGCGTCGCGGCCATCATCGGAGGAACCGAGGGATAGCCGCCGAACCCGATCACGACCGACGGCGCCAGCGAGCGCAGCAGCCGGCGCGACTGCAGATAGCCGCGCGCGAGGCGCGCGAATCCGATCACCTTGCGGAGGGCGCTGCCACCGGGCGACCCCGCGCTGATGCGATAGGCTTTGGAGTCGAGCTCCTCGCCGAACCCGCTGCCCCGCCGGTCGGTGACCAGCGCCACCCGGATGCCGCGCGCCAGCAGCGACTCGGCGAGCGAGCGCGCCGGGAACACATGCCCGCCGGTGCCGCCGGCGGCGAGAAGGGCGAGACGGGCTTCGGCCATCATGCCGCCTCCAGCCCCGGTCGTCGTCGGGTGAGGGACAGCGCGAACCCCATCCCGAGCGCGACGGCGAGCAGCGACGAGCCGCCATAGGAGATGAACGGCAGGGTCATCCCCTTGGTCGGCAAAAGATCGATGGTCGATCCCATGTTGATGAAGGCCTGCAGCCCGAACTGTGCGAGCAGCCCCGACACCGCCAGCATGACGAACAGGTCGGGCTCCACCATCATGCGCGAAAATCCGCGCAGCACGACGAAGGCGAACACTGCCACCACCAGCAGGCAGCAGATCAGCCCGAACTCCTCGCCGGTCACGGCGAACACGAAGTCGGCATGCGCGTCGGGCAGCAGCAGCTTGACTGTGCCCTCGCCGGGGCCGCGGCCGAACAGCCCACCATGCTCGAAGGCCTCGAGCGAACGGCTGATCTGGTAGCCGCCCGCCGACGGATCGAGGAACCGGTCGATCCGCAACGCCACGTGCGGCAGTGCGAAATACGCGCCGACCATGCCGCAGACGCCCGCCACCGATAGCACCGCGACCCACATCATCGGCAGGCCGGCGATGAAGAACTGCGCGAACCAAACGACAGAGATCATCACCGCCATGCCGAAATCGGGCTGCAGGATCAGCAGCGACACGACGACGAGGTAGAGCCCGATCGAGATCGCATTGCCCGGAAAGTCCGGATTGGCGCGGGTCGCCGCGAACAGCCAGGCGGCGACGACGGCGAAGGTCGGCTTGACGAACTCGGACGGCTGCAGGGTGAAGCCGGCGAGGTCGATCCAGCGCCGCGCGCCCTTGACCTCGAACCCCATGAAGAACGTTGCGGCCAGCAGGACCATCGCGCCGACGAACACGATCAGCGCGATCCGCCGCACGCCCTTCGGCGCGAGCAGCGACGTTCCGATCATCAGCGCGATGGCCGGCAGCATCAGCCCGATCTGGCGGCGCACGAAGTAGAACGGGTCGAGCCCGATGCGCTCCGCGACGGCGGGACTCGCCGCCAGCGCCATGAAGATGCCGAACGCGGCGAGAGCGACCAGCGCGAACAGGGTCCAGCGGTCGACCGTCCACCACCAGCGGCCGAGTACGGAGGTATCGGAGCGGTCGAACGCGCTCATCTCGCCTCCCGCTTCGCCAGCCGCTCGACGGCAGCACGAAACGCCGCGCCGCGCGCCTCGAAATTGGCGAACTGGTCGAACGATGCGCAGGCCGGCGACAGCAGCACGACCGCCGGCGCTCCCGCTTGGCGCGCATCGGCATAGGCTTCGCGAACGGCCCGGTCGAGCGTGCCCGACTTGCGCATCGGCACGCGCCCGCTTAGCTCGCCCATGAACCGGTCGGCCGCCGCCCCAATGGCATAGGCTTGGCGCACCGGCGCGAGATGATCGAGCGTCGGGGCGAGTCCGTCCGATTTCGCCTGGCCGCCGATGATCCAGTAGATGTTGTCGTAGCAGTCGAGCGCACGCGCCGCCGACTTGCCGTTCGTCGCCTTGGAATTGTTCACGAAGGCCACGCCGCGAATCTCGGCAATCCACTCCTGCCGGTGCGCAAGACCGGGATAGGTGGCCATCGCGGCCGCGATATCTTCGGGCGCAGCGCCGGCCGCGCGGGCCGCCGCCCAGGCGCAGGCGGCGTTCTGCCAGTTGTGCCGGCCCGGCAGCGTCGCGATGGCGCCGATCTCGAGCGCGGGATCGTCGCCGCCCGTCTCATCATGCAGCACGCCGTCGGTCACGTAGACGCCGCCCTCGACCCGCGTGCCGCCCGACACCGGCACGACGCGCCAGCGACCCTCGCGGACCAGCGCGTCACGGATCTCGCGCCCGTACCCATCGTCGATGCCGACGATCGCGGTCTGGTCCACCGGACGGCGGGCGACCGCGTCGCGCACACGGAAGATGCGTCGCTTGGCAGCGATGTAGCCCGCCAGGTCGCCATGCCGGTCGAGATGGTCGGGGCTGACGTTTATCAGCACCGCGATGTCGAACCGCGCTTCGTGGGTGAGATCGAGCTGGTACGACGAGAGCTCCAGAACATACGCGCCATCGGCGGGCAGCACGTCGAGCGCAAGCACCGGCGGGCCGAGATTGCCCCCAACCTCAACGCGCCGGCCGCCCGCACGCAGAAGATGGCCGAGCAAAGCGGTCACCGTCGATTTGCCGTTGGTGCCGGTGATGCCGATCACCGTGGCCTCGGGTGCGGCCTCCGCGAACAGCTCGATATCGCCCAGGATCGGCTTTCGCGCCGAGCTGGCGAGGGCTGCGACCGGATGGGGCGCGGGATGGGTGAGCGGGATGCCGGGCGCCAGCACCAGCGCGTCGATCGGCGCCCACGCACACTTGTACAGGTCGATCAGCGGCAGGCCGGCTTTGGCCGCCGCCTCGCGCCGCGTTGCGTCGTCGTCCCAGGCCGAGACGCGCGCGCCACTGGCGACCAGGGCTTTCGCCGCGGCGAGGCCGGACCCGCCAAGCCCGAAGACGGCGACGCGTGAATCCTTGCGCGAGGGAATCGGGATCATGCCGCCCTCACCGCAGCTTCAGGGTGGACAGGCCGGCCAGCGCCAGGATCATCGCGATGATCCAGAACCGGATCACGATGGTCGGCTCCTTCCAGCCCATCTGCTCGAAATGGTGGTGCAGCGGCGCCATGCGGAACACGCGCCGCCCGGTCAGCTTGAACGACGCGACCTGCACGATCACCGACACGGTCTCGAGCACGAACAGCCCGCCGATGATGGCCAGCACCAGCTCGTGCTTGGTGACGACGCTGACCGAGCCGAGCGCGCCGCCGACGGAGAGCGAGCCGGTGTCGCCCATGAAGACCATGGCCGGCGGTGCGTTGAACCACAGGAAGCCGAGGCTCGCGCCGACCAGCGCGCCGCACAGCACCGCGAGCTCGCCCGAGCCGGGCACGGCGTGGATCTGCAGGTAGTTGGCGAAGATCGCGTTACCGGCAAGATACGCGATCAGGGCCAGGCAAGCCGCGGCGATCATCACCGGCACGATGGCGAGCCCGTCGAGCCCGTCCGTCAGGTTGACGGCGTTCGACGATCCGACAACGACGAACGCGGCGAAGATGGGAAAGAACCAGCCGAGCTGGACCAGCACGTTCTTGAAAAACGGCACGGCGAGCGCCGTGGTCAACGGCTCATGCGTCAGGTACATGACCCAGATCGCGGCGATCCCGGCGATCACCAGCTCCGCCATCAGTCGGATGCGGCCCGGCACGCCCCTGTGAGACCGGCTGGTCAGCTTGCGGTAGTCGTCGGCAAAACCGACTCCGCCGAACCCGATGGTCACGAACAGCACGGCCCAGACATAACCGTTGGTCAGATCGGCCCACAGCAGGGTGGAAACGGCGAGCGCGAGCAGGATCAGCGCGCCACCCATCGTCGGGGTGCCGGCTTTGGTAACCACGTGGCTCGCCGGCCCATCGACGCGGATGGGCTGCCCCCCCTTCTGGCGCGCCTTCAGCCAGCGGATGATCGGCGGACCGAACAGGAAGCTGATGGCGAGCGCGGTAATGATCGCCGCGCCGGTGCGGAACGTCAGGTAGCGGAACAGGTTGAAGAACCCGACTTCGCTGACCAGCGGATAGAGGACGTTGTAGAGCATGTCCCTCGCCCTACCCGTTGGCCGCGCGGCGGCGCGCGGCACCGTTGCCGTCGCCGTCGACGAGATGCGCGACGATCGCGTGCATGCCCGACGCGTGCGAGCCCTTGACCATCACCACGTCACCGGCCCGCAGCGCCGAGGCGACGGCGGGCACCAGCACGTCGGCGGTGTCGGCGTGGGCGCCCCGCTGCGCGCGCGGCAAGGCGGCGAACAGCTTCGCCATCTCCGTGCCGGCGGCGAACACAAGGTCGATCTTGTGTTCGGCGAGCGGCCGGGCGAGCCCGACGTGAAGCGCGCCGGATTCCGCGCCCAGCTCGCGCATGTCGCCGAGTACGGCGATACGCCGCCCACCCTTCCCGGGCCGCGCGGCGGCGAGCGTCGCGATGGCCGCGCGCATCGAAGCCGGGTTCGCGTTGTAGCTCTCGTCGATCAGGATCGCGGTGCCGCCGGCGGCGCGGATGGGCTGGCGCGCGCCGCGGCCGGGCATGGCGGAAAGGTCGGCAAGCGCAGCCGCGGCCGCGTCGACATCCTCACCCAGCGCCGCAATCGCGGCGAGCACGGTCAGGCTGTTGATCTGCCAGTGCGGGCCGGCCAGCCCCACTCTGTAGCTGATCTCGCGGCCGAAGACGCTCGCCGTCACGTCGCTGTGCTCGGGTGCTGCGGTCGCTTCGACCAGACGCACGTCGGCCTGCGGATCGCGGCCGAACGTGACGATGCGGGCGACGGCCGGCGCGCGCGCCGCATGGGCGGCGAGCCGGCCGTACTGCGGCGAGTCGCGGTTCAGCACCGCGGCGCCGCCCCCCTCCACGCCCTCGAAAATCTCCGCCTTCGCATCGGCGATGGCGTCCAGCGAATCGAAGAACTCGATATGCGCCGCCTCGATATTGGTGATGACGGCAACATGCGGCCGGATCAGCCGCGTGAGGCGCGCGATCTCGCCCGCATGATTCATGCCGGCCTCGAACACTCCGAACGAAGCCGCCGCCGACATGCGCGCGAGCGACAGCGGCACGCCCCACTGATTGTTCAGGCTGCCGGCGCTCGCCGCGGTCTCGCCCCGCCGAGACAGGCAATGGCGGATCGCCTCCTTCACCCCGGTCTTGCCCGCCGAGCCGGTGACGGCAACGATCCTCGCCCCGGTGCGCGCACGCGAGGCGCGGCCCAGCGCTTCGAGCCCGTCCATCGTGTCGCCGACGAGCAGCAGCGGTGCGTCGCCCGCGACACCGTCCGGCACGCGCGCGACCATCGCACCCGCCGCATTGCGCTTCAGCGCATCGGCGACAAAGGCGTGACCGTCAAAATTGGGCCCCGCCAGTGCGACGAACAGGTCACCCGCTGCCACCGTGCGGCTGTCGATCGAGACACCGGTCGCCGCGAACGCGCGCGTCGCCTTGCCGCCGGTCGCGGCGGCGGCGTCGCGCGATGTCCACAGCGCCGTCATGTCGCCTGTCCGGAGAGGGCGGCGACGGCGGCACGCGCGACCTCGGCGTCGTCGAACGGGCGCACGGTGGCGCCGACGATCTGGCCGGTCTCGTGCCCCTTGCCGGCCAGCACCAGAACGTCGCCTTCCTCGAGCCCGGCGGCGGCGGCATAGATCGCCTCGGCGCGGTCACCGATTTCGCGCGCTCCCGGGCAGGCCGGCATGATCTCGGCGCGGATCGCCGCGGCATCCTCGGTCCGTGGATTGTCGTCGGTGACGATCACGATGTCGGCGAGCGCATGGGCGATGCGGCCCATCTGGGGGCGCTTGCCGCGATCGCGGTCGCCGCCGCAGCCGAACACCACGACCAGCCGCTTGTCGGTGTGCGGGCGCAGCGCGTTCAGCACGTTCTCCAGCGCGTCAGGCGTGTGCGCGTAATCGACATAGATCGAGGCGCCGGACGGATGGGTCGCCGCCAGCTCCAGACGTCCGCGCGCGCCGGCGAGCCGGTCGAGCACACCGGCTGCATCCTCGACGTCCTCGCCCGTCGCCATGACGAGGCCGAGGGCGCACAGCGCGTTCATCGCCTGGAAGGCGCCGACCAGCGCAAGGTCGGATTCGAAGCTTCTGCCGTCGACCGTGAAGCGCACGCGGCTGCCATGCGCTTCGGGCACGATCGCGTCGAGGCGGATGTCGTCGCCGGCCGCGCCGTAGCCGACGATGCGCTGGCCGCGCCTGCGGCAGGTGGCGGCGAAGACCGGGAACTCCGGTGAGTCGGCGTTCAGCACTGCGACACCGTCGGGCGGCAGCAGCGCGTCGAACAGACGAAGCTTCGCCGCGCGATAGGCGTCCATGTCGGCGTGATAGTCGAGATGGTCGCGCGTCAGGTTGGTGAATGCCGCCGCCGCGAGCCGCACGCCGTCCAGCCGCGACTGGGCGATACCATGGCTGGAAGCTTCGAGCGCCAGCCGATCGACGCCGTCGGCCGCCAGCCCGGCCAGTGTGGCGTGCAGCGCGACGGGGTCGGGCGTCGTCAGCGCACCCGCGACCGCGCCCGACGGCGCGGCGAGGCCGAGCGTGCCGATCGAGGCCGCTCGCCTGCCGAGCGCCGACCAGAGCTGGCGCGCGAAGGACGCCACCGATGTCTTGCCGTTTGTGCCGGTCACCGCACACACGATCTCGGGCTGCGCGCCGTAGAACGCGGCGGCGAGAAGGGCGAGGCGGCGGCGCGGCTCGTCCTCGGTGACAAGCGCCACGCTTTCGGGCGCGTCGTTCGGCAGGGTGGTCCCGGTCGGTGCAAGCACGGCCACCGCGCCGCGCCGGATCGCCTCGCCGATGAAGCGGCGCCCGTCCGCCGCCGCGCCGGGCAGCGCGGCGAACAGGTATCCCGGCGCAACCTTGCGCGAATCCGCGGCGATGCCGGCGATCTCGGGATCGGGCCCGCGCGGAACCGTTCGGCCGGTCAGCTCAGTTAGACGCAACGCGGCGTACTCCGGTTGCGGGCGCGTGCTCGTGCTCGGGACGAATCTCCAGGTGCAGGGCCATCACGGCCGGCGTGTCCGGATCGATCGGCATGATGCCGACCATCGGCGCCATGCGCTCGACCACTTGGCGTACCACCGGCGCGGCCACCCAGCCGCCCGTGGCGAATCCGTGGGTCTTCTTCGTGCCATGCGGCTCGTCCACGATGGCGAGCACGACGTAGCGCGGATCGGTCATCGGGAACGCGCCCGCAAACGACGACAGCAGGGCGTGCCGCTCGTACCGGCGCCCGCCGACCTTCTCGGCCGTGCCGGTCTTGCCGCCGACGACATAGCCCGGCGCATTGGCGAACTTGCCGGTACCGTCGGTTACGACCAGCCGGAACAGCTTGCGCATCGCCGCCGAGCTGCGCTTCGAGATCACGCGCCGCCCCACCAGCGTCGCGCCGTCGGGCCGGCGCAGGATGGTCGGCGGGTACAGGATGCCGCCATTGACCACGGCGGCGACGGCGGAGGCGAGCTGGATCGGCGTCACCGAAATGCCGTGACCGAACCCGATCGTCATGGTGGCGATCTCGCCCCAACGGTCGGGCACCAGCGGCCGGCCGACCTCGGGCAGTTCGATCGGCGAGGCCGTGAGCATGCCGAGCTTCTGCAGGAAGGCGCGTTGCGCCACCCCGCCGACGTCGAGCGCGATGCGCGCGGCACCGATATTGGACGAGTAGGCGAAGATCTCGGGCAGGGTCAGCCAGCGCCGCTCGGCGTGGTAGTCGTTGATGGTGAATCGTGCGACGCGGATCGGCTTGGTCGCGTCGTAGCTCGAGGCGAGCGTCGAGACCCGGTCGTCGAGCGCCATCGCTGCGGTCAGGATCTTGAAGGTGGAGCCCATCTCGTAGACGCCGAGCGTCGCGCGGTTGAACAGCGCGTCGCTGCTGATGTCGGCGGGCCGGTTGGGATCGTAAGTGGGGACGGAGACGAGCGCCAGCACCTCGCCGTTCTTCGCGTCCATCACGATACCGGCGGCGCCGAGCGCGTGGAACTCGTCCACCGCCTGGGTCAGCGCCTCGGCCATCACGTTCTGGATGCGCGAATCGATGGATAGCCGGAGTGCGCCGTCGTCGCTGCGCAGCGTCTTGCCCAGCGCCATCTCGACGCCGGCGATGCCGTGACTGTCGACGTCGGTGAAACCGAGCACATGCGCGGCGAGCGGGCCCATCGGATAGACGCGCCGCTCCTCGCGCTTGAAATCGAGGCCCGGAATGCCGAGCCGGTTCACTGCGTATTCCTGGCGCGGCGTCAAGGCGCGGCGGATCCACACGAAGGGTCGGTTCGAGGCGAGCAGCGCCGCCGTCTTCGCCTGGTCGAGATCGGGCAGCAGACCGGCGAGCTTCGCGGCGGCCCTGGCCGGCTCGGGCACGACGCGCGCGTCGGCATAGAGCGAGGCGGTGGCGAGCGAAGTCGCGAGCAGCCGTCCGTTGCGATCGACGATATCGGCGCGCCGGCTCGTGTCGGACGCATCGCCGGTCGCCGCGACAAGTGCCGCGTCGTCGCCGTGCAGCAGCGACAGATCGGCGAGGCGCAGCCCGACGGCGGCGAACGCCGCGAAGAACACGAACGCGGCGATCAGGATACGGTTGTGCGCACGCTCGATCACATGCCGCGCCACGACCGGCGGCGCGACGTTCGCGGCGTCGTGGCGGCCGAGCCCGGTCATGGTTCGAACCTCGCGGTCTTCATGGACCGTGTCGCCCCGCGGACCGCGCTGTCGGGAAGTGCGTCGGCGGGCGGCATCGGAACGCTCTCGATCGAGGTGACGATCTGTGCCGGGTCGGGAGTCACCAGGTCGAGATGATTGCGGGCGAGCTCGGCCAGGCGCCCCGGCCGCGTGAGGTAGGCCCACTCGGCGTGCAGTACGTGGATCGCGTCGCGGTCCTTCTGCATCTGATCCTCGAGCACGGCGAGGCGGTCTTCCAGATCCTGCACCTGGTGCTTGACCACGAACAGCGCCGTGCCGGCGGCGACGGTGAGGGCGAGCCACATGAGGGTGGAACGCAAAGTCATGACGTACCGTCCCCGGCGGCCGGCACGTCGGTCCGCTCGGCCGCGCGCAGCCGGGCCGAACGCGCGCGCGGGTTGGCGGCGATCTCGGCCGCGCCGGGTCGCACCGGCTGGCGATGCAACGGGCGGAAGGTGGCGGCGCGCCGGTCGCGATCCGATGCCGGCATGTGCCGCGAGCCGCGCGGGGCGGCGCCCGACCGCGCGCGAAGGAACGCCTTCACCTCGCGATCCTCGAGCGAATGGAACGTGACGACGGCGAGGCGCCCGCCCGCGGCGAGCAGCGCCTCGGCGGCGTCAAGCGCGCGGCCAAGCTCGCCGATCTCGTCATTCACCACGATGCGCAGCGCCTGGAAGGTGCGCGTTGCGGGATCGATCCGAGCCGGACCGGGCTTGGCGGGCGCCGCGCGGCGCACCAGCTCCGCCAGCTCGGTCGTGCGGGTGATCGGCGCGAGCGCGCGCGCGGCGACGATGGCGCGGGCGATGCGGCGCGAGGCGCGCTCCTCGCCGTAGCGGAACAGGATGTCGGCCAGCTCGGCCTCGGGCAGCGCGTTCACCAGGTCGGCCGCGCTGGTGCCCGCCTGCTCCATGCGCATATCGAGCGGCCCATCGAGACGGAACGAGAAGCCGCGCTCGGCCATGTCGAGCTGCGGCGACGACACGCCGATATCGAGCGCGATGCCGTCGACCCGGTCGATGCCGCGCGCGCCAAGCAGCGACCTCATGTCGCCGAACCGGCCGCCGATGACCGTGAGCCGTCCGCCGTAGCGGTCGGCGAGCGCTGCGCCGAGGGCGACCGCGTCGGGGTCGCGATCGATGCCCCACACGGCGCAGTCGGCGGCATCGAGGATCGCGGTGGCGTAGCCGCCGGCGCCGAACGTGCCGTCGACATAGACGCCGCCGTCGCGCGGGGCGAGCGCCGCAACCACCTCGTCACGCAGCACGGGGCGGTGGCCGTTCATGCCGCGCTCCCGTTGCCGCCGCCGATCTGGGCGCGGGCGCGTGCAAGCGCCGCCTGAAGATGGGAGTCGTGCGCCGCCGGCGCCCAGATCTGGAAGCTGTTGCCGTGCCCGACAAACGCCGCCTCGTCGGTGATGCCGGCATGGTCGGCGAGCGCGCGCGGCAGCGCGATGCGCCCCTCGCCGTCGAACGGCAGCTCATGCACCATCGACATCAGCGTGTTGATCATCTCGTCCTCGGGACTGGTGCGTCCAAGGAACGCGGCGAAATCGCCGCCTTCGAGGGTGCGATCGAGGCGGCGCGCGTTGATCCGATCCAGGGTCTCGCGGCCGAACCCGTCGAGCGCCTTGAGGGTGAGCGAGCGCAGCACGACGATGCCCTGGAATCCCTGCCCGGCCAGCGCGGGGCGCCAGGCCGCCGGCACCGAGACCCGGCCCTTGCGGTCGACCTTGTTCACGTGGGTCGACAGGAACGTCGTCAAACCCCTTCCCCCGACGCGCGATCCGCCGCCCGTAGGGGCGGACGAATAGCGGATTTGTCCCGTCCTGCTTGGGTTTGGGACAGGATGGGATATCATGGGTAATTGTGGGTGTCAACGGGACCCGGAGTAAAATCAAAGGTCTAACGGCGCCGATTCAGGTATTGGCGCACCCTTCCGACCCGGCTGATCCAGACCTCATCCGACGAACCTATTCCCACCCTTGCGCAGGATTATGGCGAAAGGGTGTTCCTGCTATGTTCGCGCAATGGCGGCCAAGTCGAAATGCGGCCAAACCTCATCGGCGATGCACACATATCGACTAAAGTATTGATATTATTTGATTAAGTGGCGCACCCGTGGCCGTGATCTTGCCGGCCGGGCCGACCTCAAGATGCTGTCACGATATGCCGCCGCCGTCTTCCCACCGCACCAGAAGGATAAGGCGCGCCGCCGCCCGGTCGGAATGCCTCAAGAACGGCATGGCCGGGGTTTTGCCGCAAAAATTCGGCAGTCTCGTGTCTTCGTTCCGGTCCGATTTGGCCGGAAACGGCAGCGCCGCCCGAAGGGCGACGCCGAAATCCCGACGTAACGACGAGTTCATAGAAATGGTGGGCGCGACAGGGATTGAACCTGTGACCCCTACGATGTCAACGTAGTGCTCTCCCGCTGAGCTACGCGCCCTAGCCGCGTCGTTTATCGCGCGTCGCGGTCCTTGGCAAGTGCGGCGGGCGGGTGCTTCAGGCCGCGAGGATGCGGTCGATCTGGGCCACCAGGTCGCGCAGGTGGAACGGCTTGGACAGGACCTTCGCCTCGGGGCTGCGGCCCGAGCGGCGGGCGTTCAGCGCCACGGCGGCGAAGCCGGTGATGAACAGCACCTTGAGCGCGGGCAGGCGCTCGTTCGCCTGGCGGGCGAGCTCGATCCCGTCCATGCCGGGCATCACGATGTCGGCGAGCAGCAGGTCGAAGGTCTCGTCCTTCAGGGTCGCGAGTGCGGCGAGCCCGTCTTCGCAGTCGCGCACCTCGTGGCCGGCGCGGCGCAGCGCCGCCGCCAGGAACTGGCGCATGGAGGGATCGTCTTCGGCGAGCAGGATGCGGGCCATCGGGAATCCGGAACGGGACGACGCTCACCGCGTCGCGCGCGGCACGCTAGGCGGGCCCGATTGCCAAACGGTAAAGAACGGCCCGCCGCCCGGGTTTCCGCGGCGCCCCGGGCGCGTGACAAGCCCGGACGATTGGGCTAAATCTCGACGGTCATGGACGCGGTACGCGAGATCGGAGCGGAGGCCCGGCACCTGGAGATCCTCCAGCCGGTGCGTCAGACCGTGCCGCTGGTTTTCGCGTCTCCCCATTCCGGCACCGACTACCCGGCCGATTTCGTCGCCGGCGCGCGGCTCGATCCGCTGGCGCTGCGCCGGTCCGAGGACAGCTTCGTCGACCGGCTGTTCCTGGCCGCGCCCGACCATGGCGCTCCGCTGCTGCGCGCCCTGTTTCCGCGCGCCTTCATCGACCCGAACCGCGAGCCCTACGAGCTCGACCCGACCATGTTCGAGGACTCGCTGCCCGACTACGTCAATACCGCGTCGGTGCGCGTCGCGGCCGGACTCGGCACCATCGCCAAGGTCGTGGCCAACGGCCAGGAGATCTATCGCCGCAAGCTGCGCTTCGCCGAGGCGGCCGAGCGCATCGACACCTACTACCACCCCTATCACCGGGCGCTGCAGGACCTGCTCGACGCGACGCGCGAGCGCTTCGGCGCCTACCTGCTGGTCGATTGCCACTCGATGCCGTCGATCGGCGGGCCGATGGACCCCGATGCCGGGCGGGGCCGCGCCGACTTCGTGATCGGCGACTGCTACGGCAGCGCATGCGCCGAGATCGTCGTCGAGACGATCGAGACGAGCCTGCGCGGCCAGGGCTTCGCCGTGGTGCGCAACCGCCCCTATGCCGGCGGCTTCACCACCAGCCATTACGGCAAGCCCGCGAAC
This sequence comes from uncultured Alphaproteobacteria bacterium, assembly GCA_963817535.1. Lineage (GTDB taxonomy): Bacteria > Pseudomonadota > Alphaproteobacteria > MPNO01 > DASWLB01 > CAWGHZ01. The sequence goes on along the minus strand of CAWFOW010000009.1, from coordinate 530,086 downwards.
GGCCGCCATGCGGTGCAGATCGAGGTCAACCGGGCGCTCTATATGGACGAGTCGACCATCGAGGCGCATCGCGGTCTGCCCCTCCTGGCCGGGAAGCTGACCGCACTGATCGCGGCGCTGACCAGGATCAGCCCGCTCGATCTCGCTCCGCGATGAGCCGGGCGTTCGGCCGGCCCGACGCCGGCCCCGCCATCCGCGTACGCGACGCGACGGCGGCCGACATCGCGGCGATCTGCGCCATCTACCGGCCCTATGTCGAATCCAGCAAGGCGACGTTCGAGACCACGCCGCCCGACGAGGCGGAACTGGCGCGCCGGTGGGGCGACGTCCGCGCCCGCGGCCTGCCCTGGCTGGTGGCCGAGATGGACGGCCAGGTGGCCGGCTACGCCTACGCCGCCCTTTACCGGGCACGGCCCGCCTATCGCTTCACGGTGGAGGACTCGGTTTATGTCGCGCCGTGGGCGCTCGGGCGTGGCTGCGGGCGGGCGCTATTGGACGCCCTCGTGCGCCGCTGCGAGGTGGCGGGATACCGCGCCATGGTGGCCGTCATCGGCGATTCCGCCAATGCCGCGTCCATTGCACTGCACAAGGCCAGCGGCTTCGTTCCCGCCGGTACGCTGCGCAACGTCGGCTGGAAGCTGGGCGTCTGGGTCGACAGCGTATTGATGGTCCGGCCCCTGGGCGCCGGGGCCGAGTCCGCCCCTGACGACGGAAGCCTTTGAATCCGCCCGAAAAAAATGCCGCTCCCGAAGGAGCGGCAAGTTCATAGGGAGGAAACGTCCAAGAGAGGGAAACACACAGGTCGCTTGGACCCCGACCCATGCTGCAATGCAACATAGGTCGCCCGCCCCCGGTGTTCAAGCGAAAAATCCCCCGATCAACGGAACTTGAAACTGGGGCGCAACCAAGCGATCTCGGATTTTGTTCGTATTTTCCGCCGGTTAGCGGAATTCCTGCCGCCACATGCGGCAGCTTGCCACGTGGCGGTGATTCGCCGAGCGGGTTGTCCATGACATGACGCGTCGGCGGGTCGGTTGCGGTCACAACAGGCCGTTCCTTGCTGGCACGGTTCTTGCAGGTCATCCGGCGACGGAGGGACCGCATGACGCTGAACCGTACGCACCTGACTGCCACCCTGATCCTGATCCTCGCCGCTCTGCTGGCCAGACCGGCAGGCACCGCCCGCGCCGCGGAACCGCCGCCGGCCTGGCGCGACGCGGCCCTGTGCAGCGCCGCCATCGCCGATACCGAGCGCCGGCAGGCGCTCCCGCTCCGTCTGTTGAAGGCCGTCGCACTCGCCGAATCCGGCCGGTGGGACCAGGCGAGCCGGGAAAGCTTTGCCTGGCCCTGGACGGTCACGTCCGGCGGGGACGGGCAATATTTTCCCGACAAGCAGTCGGCCATCGCTGCCGTCCGGAAGCTCCGCGCCAAGGGCGTGCGGAACATCGACGTCGGCTGCATGCAGGTGAACCTCGGCTACCACCCCGACGCGTTCGACGACCTGGAGGCCGCGTTCGATCCGCCGACCAACGCGGCCTATGCCGCGCGCTTCCTGAAATCGCTTCGGCTCGAGCGCCACGCCTGGTCGATCGCGGTCGCTTACTACCATTCGGCGCGCCCCGATGCAGGGCGGCGCTATTCCAGCAAGGTGTTCGACCTGTGGCACGCGGCCAACCGGCGCGCCTACCAGGAGGCGCTGGCCGAGCGCGCCCGCATCCTGGCCGCCCGGCGCGCCGAGTACGCTTCGCGCTAGTGTCCCGAATCCGAAGTTCGTCATCGTTGGGTCAACGCCGAACGAACTTCGGATTCGATCAGGACACTAGCAAACCATTGAATTTATTGTGGTTATAGATTTGAAGTTCGCTTCGCCGCCTGCCACGAGCAGTGTTGCGAACTTCAAATTCACCACACTGGGGCGTTTTAGGGAACTTCCACCCGAATTCCTTCACACCCGGTGCCCGCTCGTGTAAGAACGGACCGGGAATGACCGAGACGGACACTCCGCCGCCGCCGGCGCCTGGCTGGGCACTCTTTCTTGACGTCGACGGCACCCTAATCGAAATCGCCGACCATCCGGCCGCGGTTCGCGTCGAATCGCGCGTTATCGGTGTGCTGACGGCGCTGACGCGCGCGACCGACGGCGCCGTCGCGCTGGTCAGCGGCCGGCCTGTCGCCGCGCTCGACCCGCTGTTCGCCCCGCTGGTCCTGCCCGCTGCCGGGCTGCACGGGCTCGAGCGGCGCAATGCCGCCGGAAGCTGGGCCGCGCGCGCCGCGCGGTCGCCAGCGGTCGATAAGTTCGCCGCCGCCTTCGAAACCTTCGTCGCTGCCCATCCGGGAACGCTGGTCGAGGACAAGGGGCTGACGATCGCGCTGCATTACCGCCTGGCGCCGGACGCGGAAGGCGCGGCCCGCGCGCTTGCCGACCGGCTGGCGGCCGAAAGCGGCGGCGCGTTCCGTGTGCAGCATGGCAAGATGGTCGCCGAGCTGCGCCCGCAGGGACCCGACAAGGGCGCAGTGGTCGCCGCCTTCATGGCCGAGCCGCCCTTCGCCGGGCGGCTGCCGGTCTTCGCCGGTGACGACGTGACCGACGAGGCCGGCTTCGCCGAGGTCAACCGGCGCGGCGGATATTCCGTGCGCGTGGGACCGCCCCCCGGCCCGACCGCCGCGCGCTACCAGGTTTCCTCGGTCTCGGCGCTCGCCGACTGGCTGGCCCAGGTCGCCGCCGCGGGAGCGCCGGAATGACGCGCCTCGTGGTCGTATCGAACCGGGTGGCGCCGATCCACGAGGGACAGACGGCGGCGGGCGGGCTCGCCGTCGCGGTGCTGGCGGCGCTGCGCGACCATGGCGGCATCTGGTTCGGCTGGAACGGCGACGTGACCGCGACCGTGCCGCTGAAGCCCGACATCCACCGGGTCGACCGGCTGACCACGGCGACCATCGGCCTCACGCGGCGCGACTACACCGAGTACTACACCGGCTTTTCCAACTCGACCCTGTGGCCGCTGTTTCACTACCGCATCGACCTCGCCGAGTTCGACCGGCGCAACTATGCCGGCTACATGCGGGTCAACCAGCGCTTCGCCAAGCACCTGTTCCCGATGCTGCGCCTCGAGGACATGATCTGGGTGCACGACTATCACCTGATCCCGCTGGGCGACGAGCTGCGCCGCATGGGCACGCGCCAGCCCATCGGGTTCTTCCTGCACACGCCGTTCCCCGCGCTGCAGATCCTGCGCGCGCTGCCGCGCCATCGCGCGCTGGTACGGGCGCTGTGCTCCTACGACCTGGTCGGATTCCAGACATCGGACGACCTCGCGGCGTTCCGCGACTACGTGACGCTCGAGGCGGGCGGGCGGGTCGACGATGACGGGCTGGTGCACTGCTTCGGCCGCACGCTGCGCGCCCAGGCCTTTCCGATCGGGATCGACACCGCGAACGTCGCCGCAACGGCGCGCAGCCATGACCGCGGCGATCTCACGAACCGGCTGAAGGCCAACCTGGGCGAGCGCAAGCTGATCATCGGGGTCGACCGGCTCGACTATTCGAAGGGGCTCGTCGAACGGTTCACGGCATTCGAGCGGCTGCTCGAAACCTTCCCCGACGAGCATCGCGGCGTGGTCCTGATGCAGATCGCGCCGCCCTCGCGCGGCGACGTGCACGGCTACACCGAGATCCGCCGGGCGCTGGAGACCGCCGCCGGCCACATCAACGGACGGTTCGCCGATTTCGACTGGGTCCCCATCCGCTACCTGAACAAGAGCTTCGACCGCGACGAGCTGACCTGCTTCCTGCGCCAGGCCCATATCGGGCTGATCACACCGCTGCGCGACGGCATGAATCTGGTGGCCAAGGAATATGTCGCTGCGCAGGACGAGCGCGATCCGGGCGTGCTGGTGCTGTCGCGCTTCGCGGGCGCCGCGCGCGAGCTCGACGCGGCCCTGATCGTCAACCCGCACGATCCCGACGAGGTCGCGGCCGCGCTGCGCCAGGGGCTCGAGATGCGCCTCGCCGAGCGGCGCAACCGCTGGCGCTCGATGATGACCGTCCTCGAGGTCAACGACATCGACGCCTGGCGGAACGCCTTCGTCTCCGCGCTCGAATCCACCGCAGCCCTCGCCGGCGAGGGCTGAAGGCGATTTCCGGAACCGAATCCCGTCATTGCGAGAAGGCCGAAGGCCGACGAAGCAATCCAGGAAGCTGGATCGCTTCGCTGCGCTCGCGATGACGAACGAGGTTCGGAAGGACCCTACGCGTCGGCGTCTGCGGCGGCGCGCGCGGCGCGCTTGCGGGCGTTGGGATCCAGCAGCTTCTTCCGCAGCCGGATCGATTTCGGCGTGACCTCGACCAGCTCGTCGTCGCGAATATAGCTCATCGACTGTTCGAGGGTGAGGACGCGGGGGGTCGTCAACCGCACCGCCTCGTCCTTCGAAGTCGTACGGATGTTGGTGAGCTGCTTCTCGCGCAGCGGGTTGACCTCGAGATCGACCGGTCGCGCGTTCTCGCCGATGACCATGCCGGCATAGACTTCCGTCCCCGGCGGGATGAACAGCTGGCCGCGTTCCTCGATGTACCAGAGCGCATAGGGGACCGCGCGGCCGGCGCCGGTCGAGATCAGCACGCCGTTGCGGCGCCCGGCGATGGCGCCCTTGTAAGGCGCGTAGCCGTGGAAGAAGCGGTTCATCACGCCGGTGCCGCGCGTGTCGTTGAGGAACTGGCCGAGATAGCCGATCAGCCCGCGCGTCGGAGCGAGGAATTCCAGCCGCGTGCGACCGACACCCGACGGACGCATGTTGGTCATCTCGGCACGCCGCTCGGACAGGGCCTCGACGACCGTGCCGGTATGGGGGTCGTCGACCTCGATCGTCACCTCCTCGATCGGCTCCAGCCGCTTGCCGGCCTCGTCGGTCTTGTACAGCACGCGCGGGCGCGAGACCGCGAGCTCGAACCCCTCGCGCCGCATCGTTTCGATCAGGACGCCGAGCTGCAGCTCGCCGCGACCCGACACCTCGAACACGTCGGTCGAGTTGGTGTCGGCGACCTGGATGGCGACGTTGCCCTCCGCCTCGCGCTTCAGCCGCGCGCCGAGCATGCGCGAAGTGACCTTGTCGCCCTCGCGCCCGGCCAGCGGGGAGTCGTTCACCTGGAAGTTCATGGCGAGCGTCGGCGGGTCGATCGGGGTGGACGCGATCGGCTGCGTCACCTCGGGCGCGCAGATCGTGTCGGCGACGGTGGTCTCGCCGAGACCCGCGATGGCGACGATATCGCCCGCCGCCGCCTCCTCGACCGGCACGCGCTGGATGCCGCGGAAGGCGAGCAGCCTGGTCAGGCGCGCTTCTTCGATCTGCGCACCGTCGCGGCGAAGCGACTTGAGCGGCATGTTGACGCGCGCGGTCCCGGAGAGAATCCGCCCGGTCAGCACGCGCCCGACATAGGAATTGTATTCCAGGATAGAGACCAGCATGGAGAACGGCGCGGCGGCGTTGCCCTTCGCCGGCGGCACGTGCCGCACCAGCATCTCGAACAGGGGCGTCATGTTCTCCTTCGGCCCCTGCGGGTCGGGCGCGGCCCAGCCTTCCTTCGCCGAGGCGTAGAGCACGGGGAAGTCGAGCTGGTGTTCGTTGGCGCCGAGCGCGACGAACAGGTCGAAGATCTCGTCGAGCACCTCGTTCGGGCGCGCGTCCGACCGGTCGCACTTGTTGATGACCACCACCGGGGCGAGCCCGAGCGCGATCGCCTTTCCGGTGACGAACTTGGTCTGGGGCAGCGGCCCCTCGGCGGCGTCGACCAGCAGCGCCACCCCGTCGACCATCGACAGGATCCGCTCGACCTCGCCGCCGAAATCGGCATGGCCCGGCGTGTCGACGATGTTGAGCCGCACCCCCTGCCACTCGACCGAGGTGCACTTGGCGAGGATGGTGATGCCACGCTCGCGCTCCAGGTCGTTCGAATCCATCACCCGCTCCATCACCTGCTGGTGGGCGCGGATTTCGCCCGACTGGCGAAGGAGCTGGTCGATCAGGGTGGTTTTCCCATGGTCGACATGGGCGATGATGGCGAGGTTGCGCAGGTCCATGGAATCTCAAAACGCGGAAAAATTCACGAAACAAAGAACCCCATGCCCGCTCGCGCATGAGGTTGCGGCCGGAAAATGGGGTTCGGCGGGGGTCCTGTCAACTCGCACGACGCAAGGCCGTTGTCCGGGCGCCTAAGTCTCTTCGCCCCAGCTCTCTTCCCGGGCGACGGCCAGGATCTCGCACAGGCGCGCGACCCGGGCCGACATCGGTCGGCGCGTCTCCGCCCCGACGCCGGTTCGCAGCGCGCGGCTCATCGCCTCGAGCAGCTCGTCCGCGTTGGCGCCGGTCGCGATCAACGCGGCGATCTGCGCGTCGTCCAGCTGCCCGCGCCCGACCACCTCGTACACCTTGTCGCGAGTGAGCTTCGCCGCCATCGCCGCCTCCCACGTCCGGAACACCCCCTTATCTAGGTGCGGTCCGGACCGTTCGGGAGGGCTTCGGCGTGCGAAAAGCGGAGCTTAAGGCTGGCCGTCGCCCGGTCCGAGCGGGAAGGAGAAGAACATCCCCAGGATTTCGGTCCCCGGGTTGCGGTCGCCGATCCCCGCATTCGAAAGGTGATGAAAGCCGAGCCCCAGCCGGGCGCGGTTGTCGAACCGGTAATCGAGCTCGACGCCCGAGCGGAACTCGACCACGTGTCCGAGGTCCTTGCCGTTGCCCTTGTCGTAGAGCCCGAAGGCGGTCGACGGCGTGAACACAAGGCGTTTGCCGAGAAAGATGTCGATCCGGAACCCGCCATAGCCGTAAAGGCCCCGCTTGGTGGTGACGAACCCGCCGACGATCGGCTTGAAGATCCAGAAATGCGTGTCGGCGAAGCGATACTCGAAGTTGAACGCGGTCGCCTTCTCTTCGTGATCGATGTCGAAGATGCCGACCGAGCTTTGGATGAAGGGCGGGTCGTCCGCGTGCGCCGCTCCCCCCGCCAGCGCGACCAGACCCAGCGCCAGTGCCGCCAGCAACCTCCGAACCGTGCCCCGCATGCTTGCCCCCTCGCCTCGCGCTTATCCGCCCGCCACCATTTCGGCTCCGGCCAGCCGGTCGCGCAGCGTCTCGGTTGCACACACCAGAGCAGCGCGGATGCCGGGATCGAGCGCCGAATGGCCGGCATCGGGCACGATCACATACTCCGCCTCGGGCCAGGCACGCGCCAGCTCGTCCGCCGTCACGATCGGGCAGATCATGTCGTAGCGCCCCTGCACGATCACGCCGGGAAGGTGGCGGATGCGGCCAATATCGGTCAGCAGGCGGTTTTCCTGCAGGAATGGGTCGTTGACGAAGAAATGCGTCTCGATGCGGGCAAGCCCGAATGCCATGTTCGCCTCGCCGAACGCCGCCACCGTCTCGGGCGACGGGATCAACGTCGAGCACGAACCCTCGTAGGTCGACCAGGCGCGCGCGGCCGGCAGGTGCTGTCCCGGATCTGGATCGGTGAGGCGCCGGTAAAACGCCATCAGCAGATTGTCGCGCTCGGCCTCGGGGATCGGCGAGGTGAACCGCCGCCAGGCCTCGGGGAACACGTGGCGCAGCCCGTAGAGGAACCAGTCGAGCTCCGCGGGCCGGGCGAGGAAGATGCCGCGGATCACGAAGCCGAGGCAGCGCTCGGGATGGGCCTCGCCATAGGCGATAGCGAGCGTCGAGCCCCACGAGCCGCCGAACACCAGCCAGCGCCCGATCCCCAGCATCTCGCGCAGCCGCTCGATATCGGCGATCAGGTGGCGTGTGTCGTTGTCCTTGAGCTCGCCCACCGGGGTCGAGCGGCCCGAGCCGCGCTGGTCGAACACCACGATCCGGTAGGCCGCGGGATCGAAGAAGCGCCGGTGAACGGCGGTCGCCCCCGCCCCCGGCCCGCCATGCAGGAACAGCACCGGCAGGCCGCGCGGGTTGCCCGACTGCTCCCAGTACATGGTATGCACGTCATCGAGCTTGAGGCGGCCGGTCTCGTAGGGCTCGATCGGCGGGTAGAGCTGTTCGCGCGCCATGAGTGACTCGAAGACTTGTCGAAATTGCTCGCGGAACCGGCCCGGGCGGCGGGTCCCGTACATTCTATAGAGGAGGTGAGATCGCTTGGCAAACCGCGGTGGTCATTAACGATTTGGGTATGGTCGGCGCCTATACTCGACCGATCGTGCGGGCTGGGCTGATTTTCTGCGCCGCGCTCCTCGCCGGCCTGCCGGCCATGGCGAGGACCGTCGCCCCGGTTGAGTTGGGCCGGGTGGTGGAGGTGACCGACGGCGACACGGTGACGCTCGCGGGCGGCGCCGAGGTCCGGCTCGTCGGAATCCAGGCCCCCAAGCTCGCCCTCGGCCGGGCCGGCTTCCGCCCCTGGCCGCTCGCCGAGGAAGCGAAGGCGGCGGTCGTGGCGCTGTGCCTCGACCGCGACGCGACCCTCGGCTATGTCGGCCAGAAGATCGACCGGCATGGCCGGCTGCTCGCCCACCTTACCTGCGCGCCGGGCACCTGGGTGCAGGGCACGATGCTCACGCGCGGGCTCGCGCGGGTCTACACCTTTGCCGACAACCGGGCGCGCGCCGCCGAGATGCTGGCACTGGAAGCGCAGGCGCGCGCGGCACATCGCGGCATCTGGTCGCTGCCCTTCTATGCGGTGCGCGAGGCGCGCGATACGCGGCTTCCGACCGGAAGCTTCCAGCTCGTCGCGGGAACGGTCCTGGATGCCGCCGTGGTGCACGGGCGGGCCTACCTCAATTTCGGGCCCGACCGGCACACCGACTTCACGGTCACCGTCGCGCCGCGCGACCTCGACGCGTTCGGTGGCGCGGCGGGAATCGCCGCGTATGAAGGCCGGCGCGTGCGGGTGCGCGGCTGGATTGCGCGCCGCGATGGACCCCAGGTCGTCGCCACCCATCCCGAGCAGATCGAGGTATTGAAGTGAGACACGCCGCACTCCTGTTCGCATTCGCCGTCGGCCTCGCCGGCACCGGCTGCGACGCGATCCCCGGCATGGGCGCGCCCGGCTTCACGACCGTGCGCCCCACCCCAGCCTCCGGCCGCGCGAGCGAGGCCGAGCGGCCGGACCTCCTCACCCGCTTCGGCGGCGAAGTGGCGGCGCCCGCGCTGCGGCGCTACGTCGCCGATTTGGGTGCTGCGCTCGCGCGAACCCGGTACCGCCGCGACGCGTCCTACCGCTTCACCGTGCTCGACTCGCCCGAGATCAACGCGTTCGCCCTGCCTGGCGGGTCGATCTACGTGACGCGCGGCGTGATCGCGCTCGCGTCCGACGAGGCCGAGCTCGCCGCCGTCCTCGCCCACGAGCTGGCGCACGAGGAAACGGACGCAAATGCGGCGCCGGACGGTCGGGCGCTCGCCGCCGCCGCAGTCAAGGGCGAGGCGATCGACGGCAACAGGGAGGGTCCTCGCTCCGCCACCGCGAGCGCGTACTCACGCGACGAGGAGTTCGCCGCGGATGCGCGCGGCATCCACATCCTCGCCAATGCGCGGTTCGATCCGGACGCCATGCCGCGGATTCTCGCCAAGCTGCGCGCGCGCGCGCGGCTCGAAGCGAAGCTGCGCGGAGAATCGCCCGAATCGGCCGACGCGTCCGACTACCTGGCAAGCCATCCCGCCCCGCTGGCGCGGCTGGAGCAGGCCCGTCGCCTCGCTGCCGCCGCGCGGCTGGATGTTCCGATCGTGGGCCGCGACGCCTATCTCGACCGGATCGACGGGCTCGCCTATGGCGACACGCCCGCCCAAGGCATCGTTCGCGGCCGGCTGTTCACCGACGCGGCGCTGCGCGTCGCCTTCGAGGCGCCGGACGGCTTCCAGCTGTTCAATGCCGTATCGTCGGTGATCGCCTACGGGCCCGGCGGCGCGCGCATCGTGTTCGACCGCGCGCGCAACCCGGAGCACCTGCCGCCGCTACGCTACCTGACCGAGCAGTGGGGCGCGCGGATCGGGCTCGGCCCGGCCCAGGCGATCGAGGTCAACGGGACGTCCGGCGCGACCGCCGTCGCCCGTGGCGCCAACGCCGACGGCCCGGTCGACGTGCGCCTGGTCGCGCTCGCCGGCGACGGGGCGACCGTCTTCCGCATGGTGTTCGTCACGCCGCGCAGCGAGACGCAGCATCTCGCGCCCGCCTTCAAGCGCGCGACCTACAGCTTCACCCGGCTTTCGCCCGACCAGGCCGCGCATGTGCGCGGGCGCCGTCTCCGCGTCGTCACGGTCGAGCCGGCCGATACGGTCGAGAGCCTTGCCGCGCGCATGGCGTTTCCCGACTACCGGCGCGAACGGTTCGGCGTGCTCAACGGTCTCGCGCCCGACGCGCGCCTCGCCCCCGGCATGCGCGTGAAGCTCGTGACCGAGTAACTACGCCGCGGGCGGGGCAGCCGCCTGCGCCAGCGCCTTCTGCCAGCCGGGCAACGCGCCGAGGCTCGCGTACCACCTCTTGATCTCGCCGAACGGCGCGACGGGATAGTGCGCCATTTCCGCCAAGGTCATCCACGCGCCGAGCGAGAAATCCGCCACGGTAAGCGTGTCGCCAGTGACGAACTTGCGGCCTTTGAGCTGGCCGTCGAGCACCCTGGCCGCGCTCTCGAAGCCCGGCGTCGCGCGCGCGATCGCGCCCGCGTCGGGATCGCCGAGCCCCAGGGCGCGCTTGGCGACATGCTCGAACGCGAACACCGCGCAGGCGGCGTCCCAATGCGCCAGATCCCAGAACTGCCAGCGCGTCACGTCGAGCCGCGCCCGCTCCTCGCGCGGCAGCAGGCCGGACTCGGGACGCAACGACGCGAGATATTGCAGGATCGCGTTCGCCTCCCACAGCACGTACTCGCCGTCCTTCAGGGTCGGCGCGCGCATGTTGGGGTTGAGCGTCGCATAAGCCGGCGCACGATGCTCGCCTGCGGCCGCGTTCACCGGCCGCAGCGTGCAGCCGAGATCGAGATGGTTGGCCAGCGCCATCACCTTGAATGAGCGCGGGCTGCGCGGAAACACGTAGAGCTCGATGGTCATGGCAGTCTCCCGGTTCAGGCCTCTGCGGCCGCCTTGAAATGATCCAGCATGCTCGACCAGCCACCATCGACATCCTTACGCAGCGACGCGCCGTCCTCGGCGCCCATCCGCTCGAACGCGCGATGCTCGAGCTCGACCACGGTCACGGTCGGCGAGACGGCACGGAACCGAACCTCGACCTCCGTACTCGCCGTGCGGTCCGGCTGCCAGTGACAGTCGATATCCCAGCTCACGACGAGGCGCTCCGGCGGCTCCCACGCCAGGACGCGCCCGACCGGCGTCTCGGTGCCGTCCTCACCCCGTTCGTACCACCGCCCGCCGACGCGCGGCTCGATGGCAATCAACGTCGGCGTCGTTGCCCCGACATGCGCCTTGCGCGGCCACCAGCGGTCGAGGCCTGCCGTGAACACCTCGAAGGCATGGGCTTGCGTCGCGTTCACCTCGATCGATTTCCGGACCGGCGCGATCGTGACCGTCCTGGTGCTCATCTTTCCGGCTCCTTTCCATTCTCCGGAGTGCGTTCGACTTCGGCCTGGAAGCGATCGAGCGCATCCTCCCAGAACCGGTCGAACCATGCGCGCAGCTCGCCCAACCCGTGCGGGTCGATGCAATAGACGCGCCGCGTCCCTTCCGGCCGGTCGGCCACGAGTCCCGCTTCCTTCAAGATTTTGAGATGTTGCGAAACGGCCGGCCGGCTGACCGGCATGCCGCGCGCGATTGCGCCCACCGGCTGTGGCCCGGCGCGCAGCTTCTCGAACACCCGCCGACGCGTCGGATCGCTCAAGGCAGCGAAGGCAGATAAGTTAGCCATAGCTTACCGTAAGTGAACGCTTACCAACTGTCAAGCGCCTTCGCGCGTGACCGCACGGCCGCCGAGACAGCCGCGACGCAGGCAGTTTCAAATCGGAGAATTAGGCTCTAACGTCGCCGCGATGGCAAAGGCGATCGGCAAGGACGTCCGGCGCGCCCGGCCGTTGCGCCGCGCCGCGGCCATCGTCCGGATCCGGCGCGTTCGCCTGTCGATGGTCGCCGTCCTGGCGCTGGGATTCGGCGCGCTGGTCGCGGCGGCCGTGGCCGCGGTCCTTGCCATCGGGCTGTGGTCGGCGTCGCGCAACACGTTCGACCTGCTGCGCGACAAGGCCGAGACCGCGGCCGAGATCATGGTGATGCGCACGCGGCGCCACCTCGATCCGGCGAGGGACCAGGCCGAGTACCTGTCGAAGCTGTTCGCCTCGGGCGACCTCGATCCGCGCGACCGCGGCCGCGTGTCCGACTATCTCGTGGCCGCGCTGGCTGCCACGCCGCAGGTGCGAACCCTCGCCTTCATCAACACGGATTTCGACGTGCTGCGCGTGTCGCGCACCGAGGCCGGCCCGGTCGTCGGGCTGGTGAACTGGTCGGACGACATGGACGTGCGGCTGCAGATGGAGCAGGCGCGCGGCCGATCCAAGCCCTACTGGGGCGAGCTGGTCTGGTCGGAAGCGGCGCAGTCGACCCTGATCAACCTGCGCGCGCCGCTGCGTGACAAGGGCCGCTTCCTCGGCATGCTGGTCTCGGTCGTCACCGTGCGCGACCTGTCGCGCTTCATCACCGCGGAATCCGACCGGATGGCATCCAACAACTTCATCCTCTATGGCGGCGACTACGTGCTGGCGCACCGCTCGATGGCGACGGGTCCGTACAAGCGGTCGGCCCGCCAGCCGCTTCCCGGGCTGGGCGATGTGGGCGATCCGGTGCTGGCCCAGATCTGGAATGCCGCCGCGCGGAGCCCCCTTCCGATCACGCTCGAGGAACCGACGCGCGGCCACATCATCACGCTGGACGGCAAGCGCTACGTCTTCCTCTATCGCGCGCTCGACGCCTATGGCGACGTGCCCTGGTTCGTCGGCTCGTATTTCGCCGAGGGCGACGGTCTGGGGCGCGAGGTCCGCCGCCTGACCGTGGCCGGCTTCGGCGGGCTGGCCATCCTGGTGATCGCCCTGTTAGCGGCGCTTGTCGTCGGTCGGCGCCTGTCGCGGCCGATACGCGACCTGGCCGACGCGGCGCACGGCATCAGCCGGTTCGAGCTCGCCGACGTGCGCACCCTGCGCCGATCGCGCGTACGCGAGATCGACGAGGCCTCGAGCGCCTTCAACGCAATGGTCGGCGGTCTGCAGTGGTTCGAAACCTACGTGCCGCGCGCACTGGTCCGCCGCCTCATCCATCTCGGGCATGATCGCGATTTGCGCTCGGAGGAGCGCGAGGTGACCGTGCTGTTCACCGACATCGTCGGATTCACGACGCTGGCCGAGCACATGACGGCCGGCGAGGCGGCTGACGTGCTGAACGCGCACTTCTCGCTCCTCGCGGGCTGCATCGAGCGCGAGGAAGGCACGATCGACAAGTATATCGGCAATTCGATGATGGCGTTCTGGGGCGCGCCGGCGGCCTTGCCCGACCATGCCGAGCGTGCATGCCGTGCGGCTCTTGCCGTGCGCCGCGCGGTGATGGCCGACAACGAGGCGCGCGCGGCGCGCGGCGAGCCGCCGGTCCGGCTGCGCATCGGCATCCATACCGGGCGCGCCATCGCCGGGAACATCGGCGCTCCCGGGCGCATCAACTACACGCTGATCGGCGACATGGTGAATGTCGCCCACCGGCTCGAGGAGCTCGGCAAGACGGTGGGCGAGACCGGCGCGGCCGTGAACATCCTGGTCAGCGGCGACGTCGCCATCCGCCTCGGTGTCGGGTTCGACCTGATGCCCGAGGGGGCGCACGAGGTCCGGGGCCGCGTGGAGGAAGTCCAGGTCTACCGGCTGCGGTGACGCCCGCACCTGCCGGTCTCCAACGAAAACGACCCGGCAATGCCGGGCCGTCGTCGTTCCTTCGGGCATGCTGCCGTCAGGCGGCCTTCAGAACCGCCTCCAGCTTCGAGGTCGCGGCATCCATGTCGATCTTTTCCACCAGCGCAAGCTCGCGCGCCAGCCGGTCGAGCGCCGCCTCGTACATCTGGCGCTCGCTGTAGGACTGGTCGGGCTGGTCGACGCTGCGGTGCAGGTCGCGCACCACCTCGGCGATCGAAACCGGATCGCCCGAGTTGATCTTCGCGACGTATTCCTGCGCCCGGCGGCTCCACATCGTGCGCTTGGCACGCGCCCGGCCCTTCAACGTGGTGACCGCAGTCTCCATCTTGTTGCGGGTCGACAGCTTGCGCAGGCCCGATTCCTTGGCCTTCTCGACCGGCACGCGCAGGATCATCTTGTCGGCTTCGAACGTGATCACGTAGACCTTGAGTTCGAACCCGGCGATGACCTGCTTTTCGATCCCAAGGACCTTGCCGACCCCGTGGGTAGGATAGACCACATGGTCGCCCTTCGTGAAAGGCAGCTTGTTCGCGCTTGATTTCGTTGTGGTTTTCATGCGTCCAATCTCTCCGACCGTATCGCGGCCGATACCCGGGGGCCAAAAGGGGGCTTCGCTGCCCCCTGCCCCGTGCTCGGCCACCGCGGCCGCCTCGTCTCGACCTGGCCTGGTTGTGGCACCCGGGACATCCTGCCAAAGCAGCAGTCGCGCGGCACCTCTCGGCTCGTGAAGTCTATATATCACGATTCCCGGCCAAAGGACAGATTTTCGTCAAAACCCGCAGAAACGCTCGAATTTTGAGCGCTTTAACCGCAGATTTCGGCCATTTGGGCCGCCGGGTCAGCCGAGCCCGCGGGCCGGCTCAAGCCGGCCCCTGCGGTCCGAAGGCGGGTGGATCGGGACGAAAAGAGGGCGGGCGGCAGAGCCCGCCGGATTCAGCGTGGGGCCGGCTTGTCCGAGAAATGTTCCTCGAACTTGTTCTTCACGTCTTTCCAGTTGTCCGCATCAGCCGGTGGCTCGCCCTTGCGCGTGATGTTCGGCCATTGCTCCGAATATTCCCGGTTCATCTCGAGGAATTTCTGCGAGACGTCATCGGAATCGGGCCGGATCGCCTCGACCGGGCATTCCGGCTCGCACACGCCGCAATCGATGCATTCGTCGGGGTGGATCACCAGCATGTTCTCGCCCTCGTAGAAGCAGTCGACGGGGCAGACCTCGACGCAATCCATGTATTTGCACTTGATGCAGGCTTCGTTGACAACGTAGGTCATGCTGTTCTCCGCTCACCCTCTCGGCCGGTCATTGTTCCCCCCGTCCGCGGCCCGCGCGCCGACCGCCCGGCCGTGTCCGTTCCTGTCGGGTCCGTTCACGCCGAGGCGCGTCGGCCCCCTTCGCGCCGCGTCAGCACGCGCCGCCGCGCGACGCCCGAATCGTGGTCCGTCACATAGATCAGGCCGCAGATGCGTCGCATGAGCTGGTTCTCGTGGGCGTCCGCAACGCCGTCGGTATAAACCACGTCCCACAGCATTTCGACCAGCGCGACGCGCTCGTCATACTCCAGATTGTCCTTCACCGCGCGGGTGAAGCGCAGGATCTGCGCCGACTCGCCGACCATGCGCTCGGCCTCGGCGAGGAGCGACGCTGCCGCGTCCGCCGGCAGCTCGAAGCGCATCTCGATCAGCTCGCGAATGCGCGCACGCTCGTCCGCATTGAAGTCGTTGTCGGCCGAGGCGGACTCCACCAGAAGCGCCGCGCAGGCAAGCTGGCACGGGTCATGCGCGGTGCGCGACTCGCCGCGCGAACCGCTGCCATGGTCGTGCAAAAGCGCCTTCAACCGCTCGATCATGCCGGCCTCCGTAGCACACGCCCCTAAGGCGCGCAAGCGCTGCCCCGGGCCGATCCGGCCGCCTAATCCGCCTCGCGCAATATGCGCTCCATGACGCGTCGCGCGGCCTTGGTCGGGCGCGGCCCGCCCGCGACGAACGCGCCCGCCGCCGGCCGTTCGGCGGGCGACGGCGGCGACAGGTCCTCGTATAACGCGCGAGCCTCGGGGGCGGGTCCACGCCGCGTGCCGAGCGCGACGATTCGCACCACCCGGATGGAATTGGTGCCTTGCGGGAAGGTCAGCACATTGCCAAGCTTGACCGCGTAGTGCGCTTTGGCGACCGGGCGGCCGTCGACGCGCACCCGCCCCTCGGCACACAACTTCGACGCGGTCGCGCGCGACTTGAAGAACCGCGCCTGCCATAGCCACTTGTCGATGCGGAGCGTCGCGACGGCGATCTCCCCGCTCATGTCAGCCCCAGCTCCTTGAGCTTGGCGAAGGGCGAAGCCGGGTCCGGCCCGCGGCGCACGCGTCGCGGACGGTTGCGCCTGGCATTGGCGCCGTCGGCCTGTTCGCTCCCGATCGCCGCCCGGCGCGGCGCCGGCACGAAGGCGGGCCCGCCCTCGCCCTCCACCTGTCGGTAGCCGAGCCCGACCACGAGCCGCGCCGTCTCCTCGGCGCCCAGCCCGGCGAGCGACATCAGCTCGGGGCCCAGCATCACCGGGCCGCGCCGCGCCGCCTGGCGCAGCGCGATGCCGAGACGCTCCAGCATGTCGGCGCGGACCGCCCGGCCGTCGATCACCGGATATCCGACCGCCTCGTAGAACCCGCGGGGCACGTCGGGATCGGCCGGCACGCTGACCAGCCCTGCGGCCGGCGGCGTGCGCGGCGCGGTGCCCTCCCACGCCGCCCAGAGCAGCGCCCGCAACCGGACCGCGGCGGGCTTCACTAGTGCCGGCAAATAGAGCGTCGCCCCGCCCAGCCTGACGCCGAGGGCGCGCAGCGCGGCACGGTCGGGCTTGCCGAGCGCGCCCGCCTCGGCGATGGCGCGGCGGCGCGCCACGGTGCCCAGCGCCTCGACGAGCTGGAACCCGAGCCCGCGCGCGGGACCGGCAAGCTCGGCACGCTCGATGCGCACCAGCGGCGCGAGAACGCGCGCGACATGGGCGTCGATCCAGTCGGCGAGGCGGCGACGGACCGTCTCGCGCTGCGGCGGCGCCAGCAGCTCGCTGTCGAGCACATCGATGGCCGGCGCGATCGGCCGCGCGCCGCGCGCGAGTCGCGCCACCGGCTCGTCGTTCCAGGCAATGCGCCCGTCCTCGGCGAGCGCGAAATCCGCGTCGCCCGCGGTCCCGATCGCGGCGGCACGCCGCGCGATCTCGGCACGGAGCGCCCGGTTGGCGGCGGCGAGCAGCGTCTTGCGGTCGTCGCCCGTCTCGGTCGTGTCGGGGGTGAAGCGGAACCCCTCGAGCCGACCGACATACTCGCCCTCGACCGTCACGTCGCCGCCCGGCGCGACGAAGGTGTCGAGCACCTCCTTGTCGCGCAGCCGGGTGAGGACCGCGGAGCGCCGATCGACGAATCGCTGGGTCAGCCGGTCGTGCAGGGCGTCCGACAGCCGGTCCTCGATCTCGTGCCCGCGCTCCTGCCAGTGGCGCGAATCCTCCAGCCAGCCCGCGGCGTGCGAAATGTAGGTCCAGGTGCGGATATGGGCGATGCGCACGGTCAGCGTGTCGATGTCGCCGTCGGTACGGTCGAGCCGCGCCATCTGGTCGGCGATCCAGTCGGCGGGAATGCAGCCCGCCGGCCCGCGGAGATGCCTCCAGATGCGCCGCAGCAGCCCGACATGCGCCTCGGTCATCGTCTTGCGGAAGTCGGGAATCTGGCAGACGTCCCACAGCAGCCGCACCAGCTCCGGCGTCGTGGCGCGTTCGCCGATTTCGGGATCGGCGGCAAGGCTCGCCAGCGCCGCCTGGTCGTCGGGCGAGAAGGCGGGGACGAGGCCGGGCGCGGGCGGCGGCGCATCGAGGCTTGCCAGCAGCGCACGCGGCGACGAAAAGTCGAGATCGGCCGAGCGCCAGCGCAGCGCGCGCAGCGGATCGAACCGGTGCTCCTCGACCGCGGCGATCAACTCGGGCTCGAGCGGGCCCAGTGCGACGGTCGTTCCGAACGTGCCATGGTTCATGTGCCGCCCGGCGCGCCCGGCGATCTGCGCCACCTCGGGCGCGGCAAGCCGCCTTGGATGTTCGCCGTCGAACTTCACCAGCCCGGTGAAGCACACATGGTCGATGTCCATGTTGAGCCCCATCCCGATCGCGTCGGTCGCGACCAGGTAGTCGACCTCGCCCGACTGGTAGAGCGCGACCTGGGCATTGCGGGTGCGCGGGCTGAGCGCTCCGAGCACCACGGCCGTGCCCCCGCGCTGATGGCGCAGCAACTCGGCCGTCTGGTACACGGCGTCGGCCGAAAACGCGATCACCGCCGAGCGGCGCGGCATGCGCGTCACCTTCTTCGGCCCGGTATAGGAAAGCTTCGAGAAGCGCGGCCGCGTGACGATCTCGGCGCTGGGCACCAGCCGGCGCAGCAGCGGGCGGATCGTCTCCGCCCCCAGGAACATGGTCTCGGCGAGGCCGCGCGCCCGCAGCAGCCGGTCGGTGAAGACATGGCCGCGGTCGCGGTCGGCGCAGAGCTGGATCTCGTCCACCGCCAGGAACTCGACCGGCCGGTCGAGCGGCATCGATTCCACGGTGCAGCAGAAATAGCGCGCGGTCGGCGGGACGATCTTCTCCTCGCCCGTGACCAGCGCCGCCTGGTGTATGCCCTTGAGCCTGACGATCCGGTCGTAGTTCTCGCGCGCCAGAAGGCGCAGCGGGAAGCCGATCATGCCCGAGGCGTGCCCGAGCATCCGCTCGATCGCGAGGTAGGTCTTGCCCGTGTTGGTGGGACCGAGAACGGCGGTGACGCGAGGGCCCGAGGGCACGACAGCCATGTCCTTACAATCGGGCCAACCGCGCCGGTTTGCAAGGGCGCGCAAATTTCCCTCAGGGCGATCGAACCAATGCGATCGCCCTGAAATTCCCCTTTCAGCCCCTGGGCCGGAGAGGGAGAGTTGGCACCCTACCCCTTCTTCGCCTTCATCGCGTCGTGCATCCTGCCGACCAGCCAGTCGCGCGAGGTCTCGGCCTTGGCCATCAGCGACGGCACGTCGACGCCGACCAGCTTGCCGTGCTGCTTCTTGACCTTGCCGGCGACGAACACGGTATCGACGTTCTGCGGCTGCATGCCGAGCACGATGGCGCCGACAGCATCGTTGACCGGCCCCACATTGATCATGTCCTTGCGCAGCAGGATGATGTCGGCCTGCTTGCCGGGCGTGAGCGAGCCGGTCCTGGAGTCGAGACCGTTCGCCTTGGCGCCCGCGATCGTGGCGAGCTCCAGCGCGTCGCGCACCAGGAGGCGCTTCGGTAAATCCTTCTCGCCCCGCTCGCCGCGCACCATGATGCCCACGTGCTGGGCCGCCAGCGCGAGGCGCATCTCGGTGAACATGTCGGTCGGCGCGTTGGTCTCGGCGTCGACCGACAGGCTCGGCCGCAGCCCCGCGTCGAGGGCATGCTGGAACGGCGAGAAGGTCAGGTTCATGATCAGCTCGGTGCCGGGCGAAAACGAAACCGTGCCGCCCGAATCCGCCACCAACTTCCAGTCGGTTTCGCCCCACCCGCTGCAATGGACGTACGTCGTGTCCGGGCCCAGCTTGAACGCCTTGGCCCAGCCCTCGACCTGGCCCTTGCCTCCGGCATGGATGGTGATGCGCGCACCCACCTCGCGGGCCGCGGCCCATTCGCGCGCTGCGATCTCGCCATGGCCGAAACCGCCCGTCGCCGCCAAAGCGAGCGTCAGGAGCTGGTCGCTCGAGCTGAAATACTGCGTGCGCAGCCGCTTGATGTCGCCGGGAAAGGCGTGGCCCTCCTTCACCACCCACCAGGGCTTGCCGTGCAGCTCGGGGAAGCCGTAGCCGAACACGGCGCGCACGCCCGATTCCTTGAGGGCACGGATCACCGCGTCGGTGTGCTCCGGCGTGTTCTGGATGTGCGACCAATCGAGCAGGGTAGTCACGCCGGCATCGAGCGCCGACCACGCGCTGACGAGGTCGCCGATATAGGCGTCGTCCGGTCGATACATGCTGCCGTACCCGCCCAGCATGGTGCGCAGATATTCGGGCAGCATCGCGTCCGGGATGATGTTGCGAAGCTGGCCTTCCCACATGTGGCGGTGCGTATCGATGAAACCCGGCATGACGATCATGTTGCCCGCGTCGATCGTCTCGGCGCCCGACGCGTCGAGGTTGGGCCCGACCGCGGCGATCTTCTCGCCGTCGATCAGCACGTCACCCTTCGCATGATCGCCGACCGCCGGATCGACGCTGACGATCGTGCCGCCCTTGAGCAGGATCCGGCCGCCGCGCGGCGCTGACTGCTGCGCCTGCGCGGCCCTCGGCAGAGAGGCGGCGGCCAGCGCGCCGACCACCCCGGCGGCGCCGGTCTCGAGCAGGCGCCGGCGCGACAGCCCCTCGGGTGGGGCCGCGGGCACAGTTGCGGGCTGGGCAGGACGATGGGTGCAGCCGGGCAGGTCGCACATGACGTTTCCTCCGGTTATGTTTAATCGTCAGGACTTTAGGCTTGGCGCGGCGTCGGCGGCAAATGGGCTGTTTCCCAGCGACTCGCCAGGACCGATGCGCGCCGCCGCGTTCTGATGTAAAAGCCTTTCACATGAGCTGGTCGCGGCACGGAGACCGAAACGGGAGCGAGCGCGGCTACCATCACGGCAATCTGCGCGAGGCGCTGATCCGCGCCGCGCTGGACCTGATCGCCGAGAAGGGGCCGGCGGGCTTCACCTTTGCCGAGGCGGCGCGCGCCGCGGGCGTCAGCTCGGCCGCGCCCTACCGCCATTTCCGCGACCGCGACGCGCTGATGGCCGACGTGGCGCGGCGCGGCTTCGAGATGTTCGAGGCGGCACTGGCCGAGGGCTGGAACGACGGCAAGCCGGAGCCGGTCGCCGCGTTCGAGAACGTGGGCCGCGCCTACCTGGAATTCGCCCGCAAGGAGCCCGCCTACTATGCCGCCATGTTCGAGGCGGGCCTGCCCACCGATGTTGACGCCGATCTCAGGGCGGCCAGCGAACGCGCCTTCGCCGTGCTGCGTACCGCGTCCGAGGCGTTATGCGCCCGACTGCCGCCGGGGCCGGGACGCCCGCCGGCGCTGATGGTAGGACTGCACATCTGGGCGCTGACCCACGGCATCGCCTCGCTGTTCGGGCGCGGCGACGCGGCGCGGCGCAAGCTGCCCATGGCGCCGCACGAGTTGCTGGAAGCTGCCTTCCTGATCTATTTGCGCGGGCTGGGCTTCGGGATCGACGACATTCCGCCGGAAGGCCCCAGCCGAAAATAACTGGCGAAAATCTTTCGGGCCGTCCTTGACACAGGGGGTCCCCGGTGGCACATGTGTGAATGTAAGACACATTTACATCTGGAGCGGCCATGAACCTCGTGGCAAAGATCGACGACATCGGCCTCCCCGCCTGGATCGGGCTGATGGTTCTCGGCTTCTTCGCCTTTCCCCCTCTCGGGCTGGCGATGCTGGTCTTTCTTTTGTGGAGCGGACGTATGGGATGCAGGAGACATGCGGCGCCGGGCCGCTGGTATCGGCCGGAGCGCGAAGGGCGCGGCGGCTGGTGGCAGGGCCGCGGCCAGCAGCGGACGAGCGGCAACAGCGCCTTCGACGAGTATCGCGACGAGACGCTGCGCCGCCTCGAAGAGGAGCAGAAGGAATTCTGGGAATTCCTCGAGCGGTTGCGCCACGCCAAGGACAAGGCGGAATTCGACCAGTTCATGGCCGACCGCCGCCAGCGCCCGCAATCGCCCCCGCCTGGTGCGGAGCCTCAGCCCGAAATCTGAGCGGAACCCCGACCGGAACGACGAAGGGCGGCCCCACGGCCGCCCTTTTCGTTCGCCCTACTCCGCCGCGCGCGCGGCCCCGGCGAAGAAGCGGTTCTCCGGGCGCGGCAGGCCGAGATTCTCGCGCAGGGTCGGGCCGGCATATTCCTTGCGGAACAGGCCGCGGCGCTGCAGTTCCGGAATGACGCGGTCGACCACGTCGTTGAGCCCCTCGGGCAGATAGGGAAATTGCAGGGTGAACCCGTCGGTCGCCCGGCTTTCGAACCACTCCTCCATCTGGTCGGCGATCATTTTGGGCGTTCCGAGGAAGGCGAGCCCGCCATGCCCGCCGAGCCGCTGGGCCACCTGGCGAACGGTCATGTCCTCGCGCTTGGCCAGCGCCATCGTGCGGTCGCGGCCGGACTGCGAGGCGTTCGATTGCGGGATCGTCAGCTCGGCGAGCTTCGCGTCGGGATCGAGCGTGCGCGCATCCAGCCCGAGCGCAATCGAGAGCGCCGCGAGGCCGCTGTCGTAATGCACCAGCGAATCGAGCTTGGCGCGCTTGGCCTCGGCCTCGTCGCGCGAGTCGCCCACATAGATCATGCAGCCGGGCAGGACCTTGATGTGGTCGGGGTTGCGGCCGGCGCGCTCCGCCCGCGCGCGGATGTCGCCGGTGAACTCGCGCCCCTCGTCGATGTCGCGCATGGCGGTGAAGATCGCCTCGGCGGTCTCGGCGGCGAGCTGGCGCCCGGCATTGGACGAGCCGGCCTGCACGATCACCGGCCAGCCCTGGACCGGCCGCGCGATGTTCAGCGGCCCGCGCACGTTGAAATACTTCCCGCGGTGATTCAGCGCGTGCATCTTCGTCGGGTCGAAATACGTGCCGTGCTCGACGTCGCGGACGAACGCGTCGTCGGCGAACGAATCCCACAGACCGGTCACCACGTCGTAGAACTCGCGCGCGCGCACGTAGCGCTCGTCGTGGTCCATCTGCGTGTCGTAGCCGAAATTCTTCGAGGCGTCGGGGTTGGCGGTGGTGACGATGTTCCACGCCGCGCGCCCGCCCGACAGATGATCGAGCGAGGCGAAGCGCCGCGCCACATGGTACGGCTCGTCATAGGTGGTCGAGCCGGTCGCCATCAGCCCGAGATGCTTGGTCATCATGGCGAGCGCGCCGAGCAGCGTGAACGGCTCGAACGAGGTCGGCGTCGCCGAGCGCTTCAGCGCGTCCATCGGCATGTTCAGCACGGCCAGATGGTCGGCCATGAAGAACCCGTCGATCTTGCCCTCTTCCAGCTTCTGGGCGAGACGGATGATATGGCCGAGATTGAAGTTGGCGTCGGGCCACGCGCCAGGATAGCGCCAGGCCGCGGTGTGCAGGCTGACCGGGCGCATGAAGGCCGTCAGGCGCATTTGGCGTCGTTCGCTCATGGGCAGGGTTCCCCGTCAGATTCCGCCATGGCTCCACAGCACCCCGGCGGTGTCAACATTCTCGTCAATTAGGGAGGTGCGGGCGGCCCGGCCAGCCCTCAGGGCGTCGCGGCCAGGCGACGCAGCCGGCCGCGGCTCCAGGCCGCCCCGAACATCAGGATCGGCGGGATCGCCACGAGCGCGGCGGTCGCGCCGGCGGCAGGCAGGCCCGCATACTGGATCAGCGGTCCGGTGACCAGCGCGACCACGACGCTCGCTCCGCCGGCGACGCTGTCATTGACGCCAATGGCGCGGCCGCGCTCGTGCGTCGGGTAGCAGTCGGCGATCAGCGCCGTCGCCGAAACATTGGCCGCCGCCCAGCCGAGCCCGACCAGGAACGTGCCCAGCGTCACCATCAAATACGCGCCGTCGGTGAAGGCGACCAGCCCCGCGCCCAGGAACGCAACCGCGACGCCGGGGATCATCACCCGTCCGTGGCCGACGCGATCGGACAGGCGCCCGAGCGGGATGGTGAAGGCGAACATGCCAGCCGAATGGAACATGTGCGAGTACGCGATCGAGCTGAGCGAATGGCCGTGATGCGACAGCACAAGCGACGTCAGCACCATCACGATCGACATGTTCGCCTGGACCGCGCAGTTCGAGACGACCGCGAGACGCACGATCGGGTTGCGCAGCATCGCCCGCGCGCGGAAATCGGACGGGCCGACATTGGCGGGGCGCGGCTGCGGCACATAGCCCGGATAGTAGCGTCCGAGATTCATCCCGATCTCCTTCGGATCGGGGCGGACGAATACGATCATGATCATGCCGGGCACGATCAGGACGGGCAGCAGGAACCACGGCAGGCCCAGCGGGTCCTGGCCGATCGAATAGGCGTAGGTCTGCGAATAGGTGATGGCGAGCGGACTGATCACGAGTCCGACCATCGTGCCGAGCGCGACGTAGCCGAGCGCCTGGGCACGGCGATGCGGCAGGAACATGTCGGTCGCCGCGACGCGGAGCTGCTGCGCCGCGTTCATGCCCATGCCGAGGACCAGCAGCCCGACGACGAACAGGGCGAAGTTCGAGATCGTCATCGACGTGCCGAGGATCATCCCGCCCGCCAGCGCCAGCACCAGCCCCAGCATGATGCCCGGCTTGCGGCCATAGGTGTCGGTGATCCGTCCGACCGGATAGGCGACGAGGAACCGGCTGAGCCCGAACGCGCCCACCGAGATGCCGGCGAGGTTCGCCGAATGGGTGAGCGCCATCACCATCAGCGGCCCGAACCCGTAGGCGAACTGCATGCCCGCCCCGGTGAAGGTCTGGGACAGGGCGAACAGGATCATGTTGCGCTTGATCAGAGGCGGGACGGCGTGCGTGACGGGTCCGCCTTTGGGATTTTTGTTATTCACGCGGGGCCCGACCATTGTCCTGACTGTCGTCATGCTAAGGCGCTTCGGCCCGCCTTGCCAACATCCATCGGCGTCAGGCTCCCTTGGGCAGGGCGCAAGCGTGGGCTAGACTGGCCCGGTCAAACGGGAGCACGGCCATGACCGCGACGCTGTTCACCAACGTCAGGATCTTCGACGGCTCGCTTGAGCCGGCCTATCCGGGCGAGGTGCTGGTCGCGGGCAACCGCATCGCGAAGGTCGCGCGCGGCGCGGGGCGGCACATCGAGGCCGAGGGCGCCGAGATCGTCGACGGGGCCGGCGTGACCCTGATGCCCGGCCTGATCGAGGCGCACGCGCACCTCACCTTCCCGTCCGCGCTCGACCGCATCGTCAGGGAGATGATGCCGCCGGTCGAGGACCACGCCTACTACACCGCGCACAACGCGAAGACGCTGCTCGATCATGGTTTCACCGCGGCATTCTCGGGCGGGGCGACACGGCCGCGCATCGAGGTCCGGCTGCGCGACGAGATCGCGGCGGGGTATCTCCCCGGCCCGCGCCTCAAGGCCGCATCGTTCGAGCGCGGCATCACCGGTGACCGCATGGACCCCGCCAAGGGACTCGACGAGGTGCGCGCCTTCGCCGACGAGATGATCGCGCTCGGCGTCGACACGATGAAGCTCGTCCTGTCGGGCCGGAACAGCGTGTTCGCCAAGCATTTCGACGAGATGTGCTATGGCGAGGCAGAGCTCGCCGCGGTCGCCGAGAAGGCGCACGAGGCCGGCGTGAAGCTCGCCGCTCATGCCTACAGCTCGCAATCGATCCAGCTTGCGGTGAAGCATGGCTTCCACGCCATCTATCACTGCAACTTCGCCGACGAGGCGACCCTCGATTTGATGGAGGCCAGCAAGGACAAGTTCTTCGTCGCGCCCGCCGTCGGCATCATCGTCGCCGATCTCAACGACCGGAAGCTGGCCGACCCGCCGACCGACATCCAGAACGAGATCATGCGCGGGGTGCGCATGATCCACGAGGCGCAGCTCAAGGTAATCCCGGAGATGCGCAAGCGCGGCATCCGCGTGCTGCCGGGCGGCGATTACGGGTTCGACTACAACCCGCACGGGCGCAACGCGCGCGATCTCGAGCTGCTGGTCGATCTGTTCGGCTTCACCCCGGCCGAGGTGCTGCACGCTGCCACCGCACTGGGCGGCGAGATGATGGAAATGGGTGACGCGCTGGGACAGGTGCGCGAGGGCTACTTGGCCGACCTGATCCTGGTGGACGGCGACCCGCTCGCCGATGTCCGCATCCTGCAGGACAGGAACCGGCTGCTCGCCATCATGCAGGACGGGCGGTTCCACAAGCAGCCGGAGCCGCGCCGCGCGACGTCGGACCGCGCTGCGGCGGAATAGGCGCTCGCCCGGCGTACCTCCTCCCGGCGGCCGGCTTGCGCTACAGGGACTGAGCGACCTCTTCCATCTGCTGGATCATGGTCCCCCAGCCTTCGAAGAAGCCCATCTCCTCATGCCGCTTGCGGTCGGCGTCGTCCTTGTGGAGACAGCGCGCCGTGTAGCGCGTGCCGGACCCCTCGTCGGCCAGAATGAAAATGCCGGTCATGGCGAGCCACGGCGTCGCCGGCCGCCAGCCGGCCACCAGCATGGAGGTCCAGATGATCCGCTCCATGGGCACGATCTCGAGGAAGATTCCGGGATTGTCGCTTTCGCCGCCATCCGGCCCGCTCATGAACGTGTGGAACGAACCGCCGTTGTGAAACTCGAACGTGCGCACTTCGGTGACCCACGGCTTGGGGCACCACCACTGCTTGAGAATGTCGGGATCGCTCCACGCCCGCCACACCTTCGCGCGCGGCGCCGCGACGAACCGCACGATCTCGAGATCAAGGCTTGAGTCGCTCATCTTCGCGTTCCTCCAGTAAAGCATCCAGGCGATCGAAACGGGCCTCCCATAGCGTCCGCTGTTCGTTCAGCCAGCGTTGGGCCGCATCGAAGCGCTTCTGGTCGATCCGGCAGGTGCGCACCCGCCCCGTCTTTGCACTGCGCACCAGCCCGCTGTCCTCCAGCACCTTCAGATGCTGAACCACGGACGGCAATGACATGGGCAACGGCTTGGCCAGTTCGCTGACGCTGGCCGGTCCGCGCGTCAATCGCATCACGATGGCGCGCCGCGACGGGTCGGACAGGGCGGCGAACACGCGATTGAGCGCTACGGATTGCTTAGCCATGTGCCTAACTATCACGCGGTCGCGCGGGACGCAATAGATAGTTTAGGAATTGCCTAAGTGTTTCCGCGCGCCGCCTTGCGCTCCTCCCACCCCTCGGCCAGTTCGACGGGCACGCCGGGCCGCAAGGTCGCCGAGCGGATGGCGAGGGCCGACTTCACCACGCTCACGTTCGGCGCGGCGGTCAGCTTGGAGGTGAGGAAGCGCTGATAGGCGTCCCAATCGGCGGCGACGATCTTCAGCAGGAAATCGGTCTCGCCGGCCAGCATGTGGCATTCGCGCACCTCGGCCCAGCCTTCGACCAGCCGCTCGAACGCGATCAGGTCGGCCTCCGCCTGGCTGTGCAGCCCGACATGGGCGAAGACCGTGACGCCGAACCCGAGCTGCTCGGGGTTGACGTCCGCGTGATAGCCCCGGATGCAGCCCGCCTCCTCCAGCGCGCGGACGCGCCTGAGGCAGGGCGGTGGCGAGATGCCGGCGCGCTTGGCGAGCTCGACGTTGGTCATGCGCCCGTCGCCCTGCAAGTCGCGCAGGATGCGCAGATCGATCCGGTCCAGCCTGACCCGGGCCAAGGGCGCCCCTCTCTCGTCTCTCGTTGAAATTATATTAGCTATCTCGGCAATTATATTTCAAGGCGCGACTCGCCGAAGGCGCCTTGCGTCCGCACACTTAATGCGGCTAGTACGCGGAATAGAGGACCCCCCACCCCAACCCTCCCCCTCAAGGGGGGAGGGGGCAAGCATGCCGGCCCCCTGCGACTGGTCAGGCACGGTGTCGCGCACCGATGCTGGAAACTGAACCGGGGTTCCCTCCCCCCTTGAGGGGGAGGGACAGGGAGGGGGGTCGAGCGGCGAGGCGATAGGTGAGCAAGCAAACCCCGACCTGCTGGGTGGTGACCGACGGCTCGGTCGGGATGGAGAACCAGTGCGCCGGGCTCTCCCGCATGATGGGGCTGGAGCCCGTGATCAAGCGGATCGCGCCGCGCGCGCCGTGGCGCTGGCTGCCGCCCGGCCTGTGGCCCGCGCCGTTCGCCGCGCTGGGCAAGGACGGCGACGACCTGGCGCCGCCCTGGCCGCGCGTGCTCATCTCGGTCGGACGGCGGTCGATCGCCCTGTCGATGGCGGTGCGGCGCGCGGCGAAGGGCGCGACCTTCACCGTGCAGCTCCAGAACCCGAAGGTCCCGCTGAGCAATTTCGACGTCGTGGTCGTGCCCGAGCACGACAAGGTGTCAGGTCCAAACGTCATCGTCACAATGGGCGCGATGCACGACATCACGCCCGAACGTCTCGCCGCGGCGGCCGAGCGCTTTCGGCCGCGCCTGGCCCAGCTGCCCCGCCCCCTGGTCGCGGTGCTGGTCGGCGGCACCAGCGGCGCCTACCGCGTCGGGCCGGTCGAGATCGCCCGCCTGACGGAGGCATTGCGCAAGCTCGCCGCCGAGACCGGCTGCGGGTTCGCGGTCACCCCGTCGCGCCGCACCAGCGACGAGGCGAAAGCCGCGCTCCGCGAGGGGCTCGCCGGGCTTCCCTGCGAGCTGTGGGACGGCACCGGCGAGAACCCGTATCTCGGCTATCTCGGCCTGTGCGACGCGGTGATCGTCACCTGCGATTCGGTGAACATGATCACCGAGTCCTGCGCCACCGGAAAGCCGGTCCACGTGGTCATGCTGGACGGCGGCAATGCGCGCTTCCGCCGGTTCCACGCCGCCTTCGCCGCGGCCGGCTACACCCGGCCCTTTGCCGGAACGCTCGAGCAGTGGAGCTATCCGCCCCTGCTCGAGACCGCTCGCGTTGCCGACGAGATCCGCCGCCGGCTGGGCTGGGACACCCAAGAAGCCATGCAATCCGCGCAAGGCAATTGATCTTTGTCCGGTCGCGCCGTAATAACGAGGTAACGCAGGGCAGCAGGACGGCGCGCGGATTTCCATAGGGAAATCGCCGGTCTTCGATCCCCCTTCGGCGGAGCGAGGGACGCCGCCGGCGCAAGACGCCCCCGAATCACGGAGATGCCCGGCGCATGGCGCTCGACATCGAAACCTTCTCCAACGCAACCGGCGGCAACGCGGCCTACAAGGCGCTGTCCCACCCCGCCACGGCCGCCGCGGGGCGCAAGCTGGCCGCGCGGCTGGCAGCGGCACGCCGCGTCGCGGTCTACGACCCGCACGGGCTCGCCGCCGGGTTCGCCGCCCTGTTCGACCTGCCGCATGCGGCGCTCGCCGGCGTCTATGTCCAGGACATCGCCGCCATCGGGCGCGACGTGCTGGGGCTGCGCGCCCTTCCCGTCACCGACCTTCGCCGGCTCGGGCGCCGACCTCGTGTTCGTCGCCGCGTTCGACGCCGAGCGCACGGCGCGCCAGATCGCGCACCTGCTGCCCAAGGGCGCAACAATCGCGACGCTCGACGAGATGCGCCTGCCCGACGCGGTGCTGACGCGTGCCGACCGCTATCTCGACCCGCTCAACTTCGCGACCAACTTTGCCTTCTTCCGCGACGCCGCCGGCCGCCACACGAGCCTTGCCACCGCGAACTACTGGACGCGCTACGGCGCGACCGATGGATTCCTCTGGTGCCTGCTGTTCGACGAGGAGGGTGCGCCGCTCGCCGAATGGCGCGAGACGCTGGACACGCCGGACGGCGCCATCGCCATCGACTCGCGCGACGTGCGCGCCCGCTTCGGGCTCGGCGACTTCACCGGCCAGCTTTTCGTCCACCGCGTCGGCGCGGCGGGCCACGACGTGGTGAAGTACGCGCTCGACACCTGGTCGGACGCGGGCGAGATCTCCTGCACCCACGACGCCAACGCGTGGCCGGCCGACCGCTATGCCGGCCTGCCCGCCCCGCATGACGGCGAGCGCGTGGTCGTCTGGCTGCAGAACTCGCACCCGTCGGCGATCCC
The DNA here is from genome assembly GCA_963817535.1 of uncultured Alphaproteobacteria bacterium. GTDB lineage: Bacteria > Pseudomonadota > Alphaproteobacteria > MPNO01 > DASWLB01 > CAWGHZ01. Next base: position 500,517 of record CAWFOW010000009.1, on the reverse strand, counting down.
GGCGGGCGCGGTCGGGCTCAACCTCATGGGCGCGGACGAGATCGCCTGGCTCGACCGCGAGATCGCGCCGTTCGCGACGGTCGCGCTGGACACGCGCGAGCTGCTTCCCGATACGGAATGGCCGGCGCAGATCGAGCTGCGCGCCGGGCGGCACATGGTGCGCCCGCGCTACGAGATCGCGCGTCCGGACGGGGTGCGCCGCATCGCCCACGTCAATGTCGAGCGCGCGGACCTCAAGCCGGACCCGAAGATCGCCGAGCTCGGAAATCTGCTGGGCAAGGGGTTCATCCTGCCCGCGCCCGTCCTGCCGCCCGCGACGTGGGAGTCGATCGCGCTGCCGACGCCGATGGCGACGACGCAGCGCGAGCTGCCTGTCGCGCTCGCCTTGATCGACGCGTCGGGGCGCGAGGTCGCGCGCCACCGCTTCGGCAAGCTCGCGCGCAACCACCGGACGATGCTCACCGCCGACGCGCTGATCGAGCAGGCGGGCGGGCTGCCCTCCGGCTACGGCCATATGGAGCTGCTCTACGACTTCACCGAGGGCGGCGAGGCCGACGGCTGGCTGCACGCTTTGTTCCGCTACACCGACCGCGCGTCCGGCCGGGCCGCCGAGACCAGCTTCGGCGCGCACGTGTTCAACACGGTGCTGACCTGGAAGTCCGAGCCGCAATCCTATTCCGGCCGCCCGCCCGGACTGACCACGCGCCTGTTCCTCCGCCTCGGCGCGGCGCCGAACGAGACGCTGTGCCATTTGATCTACCCGGCCTCGACGCCGTGGCGCGCCACGTCCGAGACCGCGTTGATCCTGCACGGCGCGGACGGGCGCGAGGTCGCGACGCACAACGTTGAGATCCCGTGTGGCGGTTCCGTGCTATGGCGCTACACCGAGACGTTCGACGCCGCGGCGCGCGCGCGCGCCGGCGCCAATGCCTATGTCGTGGTGCGCGACCCCACCTGCCGGCTGTTCGGCTATCACGGCGTGATCGGCACGAACGGCGCCTTCTCCCTCGATCATATGTTCGGATACTGACCATGCCCGAGACCCGCCACTCCAAGGTCCTGATCCTCGGCTCCGGCCCGGCCGGCTACACCGCCGCGATCTATGCCGCGCGCGCGAGCCTGAAGCCGATGCTGCTCTCGGGCCTGCAGCCGGGCGGGCAGATGAGCATCACCACCGAGGTCGAGAACTTCCCCGGCTTCGCCGACGTGATCCAGGGCCCGTGGCTGATGGAGCAGATGCGCGCCCAGGCCGAGCATGTCGGCACCGAAATGATCAACGACCTGATCGTCGACGTGGATCTTTCGCGTCGGCCGTTCCGCTGCGTGGGCGATTCCGGCGACGTCTATACCTGCGACGCGCTGATCGTCGCCACGGGCGCCCAGGCGCGCTGGCTCGGGCTCGACAGCGAGAAAAAGTTCCAGGGCTTCGGCGTCTCGGCCTGCGCCACCTGCGACGGGTTCTTCTATCGCGGCAAGGAGGTCGCGGTGATCGGCGGCGGCAACACCGCCGTGGAGGAAGCGCTCTACCTCACCAACCACGCGACCAAGGTGACGCTGATCCACCGGCGCGATTCGCTGCGCGCGGAGAAGATCATGCAGGACCGGCTGTTCAGGAACCCGAAAATCGCCGTCATCTGGGACTCGGTGGTCGAGGAGGTGACCGGCACCGAAAACCCCGCAGGCGTGACCGGTCTTGTCCTGCGCAACGTCAAGACCGGCAAGACCGCACCGCTCGCCGTCGACGGCATGTTCGTCGCCATCGGCCACGATCCGGCGACCGCTTTGTTCAAGGGCAAGCTCGATATGGACGGCGAGGGCTACCTGGTCACGCGCCCCGATTCGACCGTGACCAGCGTCGCCGGCGTGTTCGCCGCGGGCGACGTGCAGGACAAGGTATTCCGCCAGGCCGTCACCGCGGCCGGTAGCGGCTGCATGGCTGCGCTCGAGGCCGAACGCTTCCTCGCCCATGCCGAGGCAGGCGCCGAGCCGATGCCGGCCGCCTGGTGACGCGGCCGCGGGGGGACGCGCCTTGATGGACTGGGACAAGCTGCGCGTGTTCCACGCCGTCGCCCAGGCCGGCAGCTTCACCCATGCCGGCGAGACGCTGGGCCTGTCGCCGTCGTCCATCAGCCGCCAGATCGCCGCCCTCGAGGAAGGTCTCGCCGTTTCGCTGTTCCATCGCCATGCGCGCGGGCTGCAGCTCACCGAGCAGGGCGAGACGCTGTACGAAGTGGCGAAGGACGTGTTTTCGCGCCTCGCCATGGCTGAAACGTTGGTCAGCGAGGCGCGCGACAAGCCGTCCGGCTCGCTGCGCATCACCACGCCGGTCGGATTCGGCTCGACCTGGCTCACCGAGCGGCTGGGCGAGTTCATCGAGCGCTATCCCGACATTCAGCTCTCGATCGTGGTGTCGGAGGACGAGCTCGACGTCTCGATGCGCGAGGCCGACGTGGCGGTTCGAATCGGGAAGCCGACCCAGCCCGACCTGGTGCAGCGCAAGCTCGTGACGATGAGCCACGCCGTCTACGCCTCGCCCACCTACCTGCACGAGTACGGCACGCCGCAATCGTACCGCGACCTCGACAATCACCGGCTGCTGGCGTTCGACGAGACCGCGCACCCGCCCTTCTCCCAGATCAACTGGCTGCTGGAGGCAGGCCGGCGCGACGGCTCGCGGCGCAAGCCGGTGCTGCGCGTCAACAACGTCTACGGCATCTTCCGGGCCGCGGTGGCCGGGCTCGGCATCGCCTCGCTGCCCGAATATATGGGCCGCGCCTCGCGCGATCTGGTGCCGATCATGCCCGACGCCGAGGGCCCGCAATACGATCTGTTCCTGGTTTACCCGGAAGAATTGCGAAACTCGAAGCGCATCGGCGTATTTCGCGACTTCATCGTCCGCAAGATCGGCGAGATGCGGCTTTAAGCCTCTGATCTGACACGGCTTTCAGCCATGCAAAAATGCAAGTCCGGCTTGTGGTCTTAGCACTGGCACATCCCCCGACTGGAACATATCTAAGCGTCACGAGATTGCTGCGGCGCGAAACTTTCCCGTTGCAGCCAGTTTGTTCGAGTTTGGTTTCGCGTTTGTGCCATGACGTGGCGCGGAACCGCAGAGTTCGGGTGCAATGCCCGAAGAGGGGTCTTCGGACCCTACGTCTCCCAGACGTGAAGCCTCCCTGTTATACTCGGCCCCGGGCTTGTCCCGGGGCCATTTTTCTGTGCGGTGGATGGGCGGCCATCGGGGCCGAACCGGTCCCCGAAACGATTTCAGGGTCGCGCCTCCCCATTAGGCGGATAGGCCTGCCGCAGCCATTCGGTGCGGTAGTCTTCGCCGTCCCGAGTGTCGAAAATGTGTCGGGGATTGACCGGCCGGAGGGAGGACCGACGTGATCCGGTGCGCCGTCCTTGCCATCCTCGCCGGCCTGAGCGGGTTTGGCGCAATCGGTGCGCCCCCGGCGGCCGGCGACCAGCCCGCCCGCGTCGCGCCCGTGCCACCGCCCATCCTCCCCGGCGTCGGGAGCCACGACCCGCGCACCCGCGTGTCGATCGGCGACCTGCCCTGGCGTGCCATCGGCAAGGTGCGTGCCAACGCGGTCAGCCTCTACGCATCCTGCACCGGCACGCTTGTCGCCCCGTCTCTCGTGCTAACCGCTGCGCACTGCCTCTACAACCCGCGGACCCGGCATTTCTTCGTGCCGAACAGCGTGCATTTCCTCCTCGGGCTGGAGGGCGAGCGCTTTGCCGGCCACGCTGTCGTCCGACGGTTCATCATTGGGCCACGATTCGAGGCGCCGCGGCGGAAAGGCCAGCCGCAGGGCGGTGACTGGGCCGTGCTGGAGCTGGCGCACCCGCTCGGCCATGCGGGCAACATGCTCGCCGTCGCCGCACGGCCGCCGGCGGTTGGCAGCACGGTCTTGCTCGGCGGCTACAACCGCGACCACCCGCTCATCCTGCTCGCCGACACGCAATGCCGCATCATCGGGCGGCTGAAAGACGAGGCCGGACGCGAGATGTTACGCCACGACTGTGCCGCGAGCAGCGGGGCAAGCGGCGCGCCGCTGCTGGTCGAGCGCGATGGGCGCTGGACCGTCGCTGCCATTCAGCTCGCCGCCGAGCTGGGCGTGGCGAGCGGCGTGGCCGCGATCCTGGACGAAGCGCGCCGCGTGATCGACGCGCGGCGCGGCCACGAGGCGCCAAACGTCGCCGGCGAGGCTGCGCCGGCCGACTGAGACGCAGCCCGCGCGCTGGAGCCTATCCTGACGCCTGCCCCTACCCCACCGGCTGGAAGCGGCGGGCGGTGCGGGTGGTCAGGCCCGGCCGGCCGGTGCGGCGCGACTGGTCGATCAGCGACTGGACATGCGCCTCGGCCGAGCGCGGGTCGTAGAGCGCCGGGTTGGCCGGGCTCCGGCAGGTCTCGAGGCATTCCACCATCGTCGTGCCCTGCGGGAACACGAAGAACGGCGACGAGATGCGCGAGGCGTCGGACATGTTGAGTGCGCGGTGCAGGCTCGGCAGATACAGGTCGTTCGTCCAGATGGCGAACAGGTCGCCGATATTGACCACGAACGTGCCCGGCACCGGCGGAACGTCGATCCAGGTGCCGGCGGCGTTGCGTACCTGAAGCCCGCCCAGCGCGTCCTGCGACAGCAGCGTGAACGAGCCGTAATCCGAGTGCGGCGAGATCGACCATTGCGTCGGCAGGCGCTTGCCGCGGAACGGCGGGTACCAGTTGAGCACGAAGCTGCAGCCGAGGAAGCGGTGCATCGCGTCGAAATGGTCCTCGGGCAAATCGAGCGAGAGGGCGAAGGCGCGCACCAGGCGCTGGGAGATCGCCGTGCGCTTGCGGATCTGATCCTGCATGAAGGCCTTGAAGCCGGGCAAATCCGCCTCGTCCGGCCATTTGGTGTGCCCCGCCCCCATGCGGCCCGCCTCGGGCTCGCCGGGCTCGACCTCGCGCATCATCCCGTAGACCTCCTTGAGGTCGGTCGCGGGATCGGGGTTCGGGCTGTCGCCGCCGATGCGCATGATGCCCTGGCGCTGGCCGGGCAGCTTGTACATCCTCTCCTTCTTCTCCGGCGCCATCTCGAACAGGTCGAGCGCGCGCGAATGGACCTCGTCCATCTCGGCGGCGCTCACCCCGTGGTTCGCCAGGTAGAAGAAGCCGATGTCGATGCAGGCGGCGCGGAGTTGGCGCGCGACCTCCCGCCGCGCGGCTGGCGAGGAGGGGGTAACGAAGGGCGTGAAGTCGATGGTGGGGATTTCATCCAGCGCCGCGCGCTCGATCCCGAGCCGCGCATCGTTCTGCTGGAACCGGTCATCGAACTCGGCGAACAGCGCCGTCTCGGCATCCTTGACCAGTTCGACCATGATCCGCTCCCTTGCGTGGGCCGCCGCGGCCGACGCTAGGGGCAGGACCGGTCTGGTGTCAATCGCACCGGCTCGCGTGGAACGCGCTGGGTCGTCCGTAAGAAGACGTCTTAGGCGGCGCCCAAGTGCGGCAGCTCATCGACGAGCTTGCCGTTGGCGGCGCCGAGCACGTAGTCGATCCGATGGCCGTCGGTGCTGAGCGGCAGAAGCGTCGCGCGGAACAAGAGCGTGCGCCGGTCGAAGCGCGCGATCTCCTCCTCGACCAGGACGGGCATGCGGTGGTTGAGCACGTCGGCATAGTTGGCGACGGCCTTGTCGAGAAGCGTCGAGGCCCAGTCGGCCTCGCCGGACAGGAACACGCCGGAATAGCGCGAGAGCTCATAGCCGAGGTAGCGGAAATAGGGGAACGCACGCGACTGGGCCACGTCGAGCAGGAAGCACCAGGGCCACAGCTCGGCGATTTCGGACGGCACGATATCGCCCAGCGCCGGGAACTCGCGGCCGCAGCGCTTGTCCTCCCAGTAGGTTTTCAGGCGGTAGGATAGCCGGCGCTCCGCCGCGCTGGCCACCGGTGCGACCTCCTTGCGGCGCGCGGGCCAGAGGGTGAGTAGATCGGACAGGGTCATTTGCGGCTCGCGTCCAAACGGCGCCGGCACATCGCCGGCCTCTGCGTTTCAGGCTAGCGAAGCCAGCCTTACCCGGCGCTTAATCCTTCGAGACAATCGTCTGCAATTCGAGGCAATTCCGGGCCTTCGGCGGGCCTTTCGGTCGTGTATAACGGGCCGGCGAGCGACACCGCGGGAGACGCAACGTGTTGATGACCGGCCAGGAGTATCTCGAATCGATCCGCGACGGGCGCACCGTCCAGCTCGGCGCCGAGCGCGTGCGCGACGTGACGGCGCATCCCGCGTTCAAGAACGCCGCGCACTCGTTCGCCATGATCTACGACCGCAAGCGCGCCCCCGAGAACGCCGACGTCATGACGTTCGAAGAGGACGGCGAGCGTTTCTCCACCTACTACCTGATGCCCCGGACGCGCGAGGATCTGGCGCGCCGGACCGAAACCCACCGGCGCATCGCGCGCTGGAGCCACGGCCTCCTCGGCCGTTCGCCCGACCAGTTCGCGAGCTTCGTCACCGGCATGGCGATGAACCCCGCGGTGTTCGAGGGCGCGCGCGCCGGCACGGGCGACAATATCGGCGCCTATTACCGCTTCATGCGCGCGAACGACATCTTCTCCGCCCACACGGTGATCCCGCCCCAGGGGCTGCGCGTGCCCGAGTTCTACGAGAAGCAGGGCAAGGTCTCGCCCGCCCTGCGCGTGGTGAAGGAAGACGGCAAGGGCGTGGTCATCAACGGCATGAAGATGCTGGGCACGTCGGCCGTGTTCGCGCACCACACCTGGGTCGGCAATCTGCAGCCGCTCGGGCCCGGGCGCGAGGGCGAGGCGATCACCTGCCCGGTGCCGCTGAACGCGCCGGGCGTGTCGATCTGGCCGCGCAAGCCGTTCGAGCGCCACGCCCAGGGCGCGTTCGAGAACCCGCTGAGCCTGCGCTTCGACGAGACCGACTCGGTCGTGCTGTTCGAGAACGTGCACGTCCCGTGGGAGCGGGTGATCGTCCACAATGACGGCGACCTCTCGCGCCGCATCTATTTCGCGACGCCCGGCCACGTGATGGGCAACCACCAGGCCAATGTGCGCTATCTCGAGAAGCTGCGCCTGATCGTCGGCATCGCGCACCGCACGGTGGAATCCAACAACCTCGGCGGGGTGTTGCCGGTGCGCCAGGAGCTCGGCCGGCTCGCGGCGCTCGAGGCCGCCCTCGCCGCCATGATCGCGGGCCAGATCCAGGACGCCGAAGCGATGGTGCCGGGCTACGTCAACCCGAACCGGCGCTACATGTACGCGGCGCTGCAATGGTGCACCACGCACTACACCGAGATCTGCGACGCGGTGCGCGAGCTGATGGGCGGCGGGCCGTTCCAGATGCCGGCCGATGCGAGCCTGTTCGACGATCCCGCTCTTGCCGAGACGTTCGAGGCCTACTGGTCCGTCCCCGGCCAGCCGGCGAAGGAGCGCATGCGGCTGATCAAGCTCGGCTGGGACCTGCTGGGCTCCGACTTTGCCGGGCGCCACGCCCAGTACGAGAAGTTCTACGCGGGCCCCCGCCACATCGTGCAGCTCTACAGCTACGACACCGCGCCGTGGGACGCGCTCGGTGCGACGGTCGACGAGGCCCTCGCCCTGTCCGAGGGCTAGGGGGTACGGAAATCGGCCCGCCAGCCGAGCTGGTCGGCGGCGCGGCGGCAGTCGAGCGTGCCGTCATCCTCGGCGACGTTATAGAGCCCCGGCGCGCCCTGCGTCAGCGCACGACGCGCGGCATCGGCCGCGGCGTCGACATGGACCGGCCCGCCCGGCGGCGGTGCGTCGACCCCCGTGCCCGGCCCGTAAAGCCGCCCGTAGCGCAGCACCACGCCGTCGAACGGCCCGCTCATCACCTGCGATTCCAGGCTCGCCACGCCCCGCGCCGAAACCGTGCCGCCGTCCGGCCCGCCGAGATTGAGCGGCGCGTCCTCGCGATAGGGTGTCGGGCCGGGCGCATACGCGAACGCGATCGACTGCGCCACCATGCGCGTCGCGCCGGCCGCGACCGCGGCCGCGACCAGGTTGCGCGTCCCCACCTCGCGGATGCGCGCGTTGCGGGCCAGCGCCTCCTGCATGCGCGCGGGATCGAGCCCGCGCGGCAGGTCGGTGAGCTGGTGGACCACGATCCCCGGCCGCGCCGTGGCGACCGCATCGCGCAGCGCCTCGGCGTCGAAGACGTCGAGCACGACCGGCGTGATCCCGAGCGCGGCGAGCGCCTTCGCCTTGTCCGGCGAGCGCGTCGTGCCGGTCACCTCCCACCCGTCGGCAACCAGCAGCCGGCAAAGCGGACGCCCGATCGCGCCCGACGCCCCGGCGATGAAGACACTGCGTCCCGCCATGGCCACTCCCATCTGCGAACCTCGTTCGAGAGCGGGCAGCATAGCGCGAACGGGATGGATTGCGATGGAGCGTCGGAGCCGCCTCACGCAGCAAGATCGGAGCAGCTTGATCCAAGCTGACCCAATCTTGCTCTAATGAAAGGCCGTCTCTTTCGACCAGTTCGCGAGGATGACTCGCGCGGCACGCTTGGCATCCGCCGCCGCACTGGCATTGCCCGCCATCGCGGATACGACTGCGCCCTCCATCAACAGGTGCCAGGCGCGCCCGAACCCCTCCGCATCGTAAAGGCCTGCGTCTTCGGCCAGCGACCGGACGAATCTCTCGACCGTCGCCAGATGATTGCACGCCGCGTTGCTGACGCTACTGTTGGTCTTGGCCTCGAAAAGCGTATTGATGAATGGGCACCGTCCGAATTCCGGCGTGGCGAACCATTCGTCATACAGATCGAAAATGACCATCAGCCGTTCACGCGGCTCTGCGGTGCGACCCAGCACCTCACGCGTCAGCCATTGCTTCGTCCACTGCTCTTCCCGGTGCATGAGGAATGCAATGACAAGGTCACTCTTGGAGGGGAAGTGCCGATAAAAAGTCTGTCGCGCGACATCCGCGTGTTTGACAATACTGTCAACCCCGACCGCTCTTACACCCTCCTTCGCAAACAACTCATACGCGGCGTCAACTATTCTCATTCTTGCTTTAGATGTTCTTGTGGTCAAATCCGTCAACATTCCTAATTTGGGAAGTATTTACTGTGACACGAAAAATAGTGCACTGACCAGATATTTCGGAATTGACTTGAATCAATTTTGGGGTAACTTTAGCGAGAACGGTCGGTCTATATTGGTTAATTTCCAATTGACAAGAACCTTCCCGCCGTTTTGCCAGGTTGGGCACGCACACTCATCAATTCCGTGCAGCACGGACGAGCGTAGCAGGGTTGGAACCGACGCGATCGCCTACGCTTAAGTGGCGATCGCGGCATCGAAGCGATTACGTGGGGAATTAGCAGGCCGACGGGACAGGGCACCGCGCTCTTCCGCAGAAGGCCTGACCAGATCGCGTAACGCAGGAGGTATCCATGCCTGGTCGACTGCAACTCGTTTCGCACGTTTCGCGTCACAATCAGGGCGCGAACAGGAATGCCAAGAAGCCAACCAAAATGGACGAAGCGCTTGCCGCCACGCTGTTCTATACGGCAAGCGACATCCGCGCTGACGCTCGTCTAGCCAACTCGGCCTTCCGGGCGCTCGCCGCACGGATAGAACGGCTTGCGCACGAGCTTGAAAACGCACCACCGCAGACGACCGTTCGCCCGGTGACTCCGAATTCAGCGGTGCGCGGCAAGCACCGCCGAATAGGCTGATCAAGGCGGTGGCCAATAGCAACTTCAGCGCCGACCCTGCTTCCGCACACGGGATCGATGCCGATCGCAAGATGCGTATTCTGGTCGAGGCCATCAGCGACCATGCGCTTGCAATGCTCGACTCCCACGGACGGATCACAAGTTGGGGCTGCCGGTGCGAGCGCATCCTGGGATGGTTCGATCACGAGATCGTCGGCCGTCGGCTGTCGTGCCTGTACAGACCCGAGGATGTGGCGGATGGCCGCCCCGACGCGGCTTTGCGACAGGCCGCCGAGCTCGGCCGATTCGACCAGATGGCAATCTGGCTGCGCCGGGACGGTTCGCCCTTCTGGGCGCACGTCGCCATTATCGCACTCCATGACGACGGCCACCTGATCCGCTACGGCGTGGTCAGCCGTGACATCACGGCCGAAATCGAAGCCGGGAGGCGCCTAGCATGAGCCCTTCAACACCGCATTCACTGGCCAACACCGTACTCGAAACGATCGTCGACGGGCTGGTCTTGATCGACCGGCGAGGGATCATCCAGTACGTCAATTCCGCTTGCGTCGGGATGTTCGGCTACGATCGGGACGAGATGGTCGGCCAAAACGTCAAGATGCTCATGCCCGAACCCTATCAATCGGCTCATGACGGCTACATCGAAAGCTATCGGCGGACGCGCGAGGCCAAAATCATCGGCATCGGACGCGAGGTTTCGGCACGGCGCAAGGACGGCACGATTATTCCGGTCGACCTGTCCGTCGGCGACGCGAAGCAGACCGACCCGCCACTGTTCGTCGGCGTCCTCCGCGACCTGACCGAGCGCAAGCGCATTGAGGACGAACTCGCCCAGGCCCGGAAAATGGAAACGGTCGGCCAGCTGTCGGCCGGGGTGGCGCACGATTTCAACAACCTCCTGACCGTCGTCATCGGCAACGCCGACCTTTTGCACGATGCCCTGCTTTCGCGACCGGACCTCGCCAAACTCGCCGCGACAATCATCCACGCGGGAGAACGCGGTGCGCAGCTCACGCAGCGATTGCTCGCATTCAGCCGCAAGCAGTCGCTCGAGCCAACTCACATCGATTGCAACGCCCTGATCACGGGGCTGACTCCAATGCTGCAACGCATTCTGCGTGAGGATATCCAGCTTGAAATCGGACTTTCACCGGACATCCACTACGTTTTCGTCGATGCGGCGCAGCTCGAAAGCGCACTGATGAACCTTGCCGCCAACGCCCGGGACGCCATGTCCGACGGTGGCCACCTGACCATTTCGACCGGCAGGATCACGCTCGACACAGGCTACATGGCAACGCACCTCGAAGTCATGCCAGGCGACTACATTTTCATTTCGGTGACAGATGACGGGACGGGCATGGCGCCCGACGTGCTCGCGCGCGCCTTCGATCCGTTTTTTACGACCAAGGGCGTCGGTCAGGGCAGTGGGCTCGGGTTGAGCATGGTGTACGGCTTCGTCAAGCAGTCGAACGGCAATGTCTCGATCTATAGTGAGTCCGGACTGGGAACCACCGTGAGGCTCTATTTGCCGGTGGACACGAACGATACGCCGCGTGACGTGAGCAATGGACCCGAACTCGAGCCCATGGTCCCGGACTCAGGTCTGGTTCTGGTGGTCGAGGACGACGCGCATGTCAGGGACTACGCAGTCGCGCTCGTCGAAAGCATCGGCCTGGACGTGATCGTCGCGACGGATGGCGTGAAGGCCCTCAAGCTGCTTCAGGACGGGGCCGCGCCCGATGTTCTGTTTACCGACATCGTTATGCCGGGAGGACTAAACGGACTCGATCTGGCCGAAGCGGCACGCAAATTACTGCCCGACTTGAAGGTCCTGATGACCTCGGGCTATGCGCTCGAGGCGCTGCGTTCGCGCGGCCAAATCGCGTGCGATCTCGAGATCCTGCAAAAGCCCTATCGCATGAGCGACGTCGCCGCGCGGATCCGCGCACTTTTGAGATAGCCCGGTAACGCAAAGCACCTTTCCGCGCGCGAGCGCGACAGATCAACGGGCGTGCGATGAAAAGGAGAACACGTCGAGCACGACCGGCGCGATCCCGAGCGCGGCGAGCGCCTTCGCCTTGTCCGGCGAGCGGGTGGTGCCGGTCACCTCCCACCCGTCGGCAACCAGCAGCCGGCAAAGTGGACGCCCGATCGCGCCCGACGCTCCGGCGATGAAGACACTGCGTCCCGCCATGGCCACTCCCATCTGCGAACCTCGTTCGAGAGCGTGCAGCATAGCGCGAACGGGACGGATTGCGATGGAGCGTCGGAGCGATTCCGCGCGAGCGGAAAGTGCTTCAGCCCTCCCGCGGCGGCTGGATCGCGAGGAAGCGCTCGCGCCAACCGTCCGGCTTATTGCTCAGAAGCTGCAGCACATGCTGCGACAGGTCGGTCTCGAAGCCCGGCTTGAGCCGCGCCCGGAACACCTCCCACCGGTCGATCAGGATGGCGAGGTGGCCGGGCCGGATCGGCTCGCCGGTCCAGACGAAATCGATGGTGAACGAACCGACGCTATTGCGCCACTCGGTCGGCGCGCCGGAGCCGCCCCGGCGCATGCGGCCCTGCGACACCAGCCCGACCGCCTTGGCGATGATCGCGCTGGAACTGACGCCCGTCTCGGACATGACCACACCACTCCCTGCCACTACGCGGACGCACGTGTCCCGACCCGGCGCTAGAGCAAGATCGGGTCAGATTGAATCGAGCTGACCCGTGAACCTTGCTCTCACCATGAGAGCAAAGCGCAATTCACGTCTCTAGCCGCTTCGGCTTGAGACGATCGCGCTTTAGCCCGCCAGGCGCGCCACCGTCGCCTGGATGTTCTCGATCTCGCGGCGCAGCTTGTCGCGCTTTTCCTTCATCGCGGTGGTTTCCGCGCCGATGGAATCGCGCTCCTGCCGCGCGTCCTTCAGAAGCTTGGTCGCCTGCTCGCGGGCCGAGGTGAGGATCGAGTCGCGCTGATGCTCGGCCTCGGCCTTCACGGTCGCGAGCTCGGTATCGCGCAGCTTGTCGAGTTCGGCCCGCTTCGAAGCGATCTCCCGGTCGATCTCCTTCAGCGCGCGGTTGGCGTCGACCAGCGCGTCCAGCACCGTCCGCGCATCCTGCAGGGCCGCAGCGAAGCTCGCCAGGCGGTCCAGCCCTTCGATCGCGGCCTCGACATTGACGCTGCTGGAAATCGCCACAGAACCCGGTCCTTTTCACTCCGCTCATGCGAATGGAGACGACCTCTTATGCCCCGGCGCGTCTAAACACTCCCTTAACCAGAATGAAGAATTCGTATCGAAATCGTCCGCGAATTGCGCGCAAACGCGTCGCCGACCGGGGCTCGCGCGGAAGCCGCCTCCGCTCAAAGCCGGGCGAGGAAGTCCTTGAGCGCGCGGGCGCAGGCGGGCCCGTGCGAGAAGGGCAGGCCGTGCTTCTGGTGGGGAAACACCTGGAAGGTCGAGCGCTTCAGCTTCGCGTGCAGCTCCGCCATTACAGAGACCGGAATGAACGGGCTGGAATCGCCGTGCAACAGCAGGACGGGCTGCGCGATCTCGCCCAGCCGATCGGTCAGGTCGGCGCCGACCAGAACGCGGATCGCCGCCATGACCGAGCCGGGCGGCTGGCTCGCCTGGTTCGCCTCGTACCAGGCCCGCATCTCGGGCGTCAGGGAATCGTCGAAGAACCGGTCCGGCATCATCATGCGCGACCAGCCATCCGCGCCCACCCGGTCGTAGGTGTCCTGCCAGTGGGTCAGGTTGCGGATCGAGGCGCCCAGATGCGCCCCGTTCGAGACCGTCACGCTTTCGACGCGCTCCGGCGCGGCGAGCGCGGCGGCCATGGCAAGCGTGCCGCCCATCGATTCGCCCGCGACATGGAAGCGTTCGGCCCCGGCCGCGTCGGCCACCGCGAACAGGTCGGCGAGCAGGTTCTCGACCGACCAGTCGAACCCTTCCGCCGCTGGCGCCGATCGGCCGAAGCCACGCATATCGAGCCGGACCACGCGGTACCGGTCGGCCAGCACGGGAAGCCATTCGGCCCAGCTCTGCGAATCCACGCCAATGCCGTGATGCAGGACGATCGTGCCCGCCGGGGCGCGCCACGGCGGGGTGAGGTCGGTGACGTCGAAATGGAGCCGGTGCTTTCCGACCTCTGCGAACGGCATGGCGCCTCCGTCGGATAATGGAGCCGGCAGCCTATAGCATCTTCCGCTCACGCGGAATCGTCCCCAATTGGCACGGTCTGGCATCCGCGCCCCGTCCGTGTTTCACTTCCCGATAAGGGCCGCCCCGACGGCCCATCGACCCGGGAGACGGACAGATGCCCACCACCAGCAAGAAACCCGAGACCATCGCTTTGCACGCCGGCAGCTACCGCGCGGACCCCGCGACCACGGCGGTCGCGGTGCCGATCTACCAGACCACCTCGTACGAGTTCCATTCGACCGAGCATGCTGCCAACCTGTTTGCGCTCAAGGAGCTTGGCAACATCTACACCCGCATCATGAACCCGACGCAGGCGGTGCTCGAGGAACGCATCGCCGCGCTGGAGGGCGGCGTCGCCGCGCTCGGGCTCGCCTCGGGCCAGGCGGCCTCGCTGTTCGCCGTGCAGAACATCTGCCACGCGGGCGACAACTTCGTCAGCTCGACCGACATCTACGGCGGCACCTGGAACCTGTTCAACAACACGATGAAGACGATGGGCATCGAGTGCCGCTTCGTCGATCCGGCCGATCCCGAGAACTTCGCCCGCGCCACTGACGCGAAGACGCGCTGCTATTACGGCGAGACGCTGCCCAACCCGAAGCTCGCCGTCTTCCCGATCGCCGAGGTGGCGAAGATCGGGCGCGGGCTGGGCGTGCCGCTGATCATGGACAACACGGCCTCGCCGGTGCTGTGCCGGCCGATCGAGCACGGCGCCGCCATCACCATGCACTCGACCACCAAGTATATCGGCGGGCACGGCACATCGATCGGCGGCATCATCGTCGACGGCGGCAATTTCGACTGGGAGGGGCATGCCGACCGGTTCCCGATGCTGAACACGCCCGACCCCAGCTATCACGGCGCGGTGTGGACCCAGGCGGTGAAGCCGCTCGGCCCGATCGCCTACATCATCAAGGCGCGCGTCACGCTCTTGCGCGACATCGGCGCGGCGATGTCGCCGTTCAACGCGTTCATGTTCATCCAGGGGCTCGAGACCCTGGCGCTGCGCATGCGCCAGCACTGCACCAACGCTAACCAGGTCGCCGACTGGCTCACCAAGCAGAAGAAGGTGACCAAGGTCATCTTCCCGAGCCAGCAATCGGGCGAGACGCGAAGGCGCGCCGACGCCTACCTCAAGGGCGGGTACGGCGCGCTGGTGGGCTTCGAGCTTGCCGGCGGGCACGACGCGGGGCGGCGCTTCATCGACGCGCTCAAGATGTTCTACCACGTGGCCAACATCGGAGACGTGCGCTCGCTCGCCATCCACCCGGCCTCGACCACCCATTCGCAGCTTTCGCCCGAGGAACAGGCCCAGACCGGCGTGACGCCCGGCTATGTCCGCCTCGCCGTCGGCATAGAACATATCGACGACATCCTCGCCGATCTCGACCAGGCGCTGGCGGCGGTCTAGCCCCGCGCGGCGGGGTGCCCGGCGTTACCCTGGCGCCTCGCCGAGCACGGTCGAGCGGTACATCGCCCGGCGGTGCCCGTCATAGTCGTTGAAGGCGTGGTGGATGCAGCTGCGATTGTCCCAGACGACCAGCGTGTTGTCGGTCCAGCGCAGCCGGCAGGTGAAGGACGGCTGCGTCACGTGCGCCACCAGGAAGCCGAGCAGCGCCTTCGATTCCGCATCGGTCATGCCCGCGATGCCCTGCGCATAGGTCTCGTCGACATAAAGCGCCTTCGTCCCCGTCTCGGGATGGGTGCGGACCAGCGGGTGGAAGCTGCCGGCGATCATCGACTGCCGCTCGATGTCGAGCTCCATGTTGCCGAGATTCGTCCGCTTCGCATCCTGCTTCGTCGGCTCGTTCATCGAATCGATGGTGCGCAGCACCTCGACCGCCGACATGTGGACGCGCAGCGGCGCCAGCAAAGCCTTCATCCTGTCGCTGAGATGGTCGTAGGCGAGCTGGGTGTTGCACCAGATCGTGTCGCCGCCATAGGGCGGCACCTCGTGGGCGTAGAGGATGCTGATCGCCGGTGGCCGCGCGAGGAAGGGCGAGTCGGTGTGCCAGCCCTCGCCGAACACCATCTTCACCCGCGTCTCCGCCTCCTTCACCACCGGCTGGATCTCGGGATGGCCCGGCATGCCCGTCGTGTACGCGTCCTTGCCGAACGGCCCGAAGCGCAGCGTGAACGCCTCCTGGTCGTCGTGGGTGAGATGCTGGTCGCGGAAATAGATCATCTTGTGACGCCACAGGGCGTCCTTGATCTCGGCGGCCTGAACGTCGGTAAGCCGGGCGAGATCGACGCCACCGATCTCCGCCCCCATCGCGGCGGCGTGCGGCATCACCCGGATCTGCGCGTAATCCTTCGCCGCATTATCGAACTTCCCAACGGGTTGCAGTCGCATGGCGCCCGTCCCCTGCCGCCGGTTCATCCGGGTCCCAACTCTAGCGCCGGCCCGCCGCCGCGCCAATGGTGACGCGCCTTGCCTCGCGGTTGGTCCGGGCGCAAGATTCCGGGACAAGACGGGCGTCCGTCCGGAAATCGCGGCATTGGGGTGAAGCGATGACATCGAAACACTGCGCGATTGGCTCTGCGGCAATCTCCGCCTGCTCGGCGTGCTGGCGGTCCTGATCCTGTTCAACGCGATGCCAGAGCGGTGAAGACGCCGTCCGAAGCGTCGCGATGAAGGCCCCGGACGCCGATCCCGCCTTCGACCGCGCGCTGAGACGCGAGATCCTCGCCAGCGAAATCCTGCGCGCGCGGGTCATGGCGGCGACGCTGGCCGGGCTCCTGGTTGTCGTGACCGTGGCCATCGCGGTCGGCCACGACGCCTTCCAGCGCTTCGCTACGCGACCGATTTCGTGGTGGCTACCGCTCGCCATCATCGGCCCGTTCCTTCTTTACGAATGCGGCTTCCTGACGGGCATGTCGCTTTTCGCGGCACGCGGCCGCCAGCCGCCCCGCCTCGCGCATTACGGCAACGCGATCATCGAGACCAGCATGCCCACGGCGATCCTGCTGTTCGCCAGCGGCTACGCCGAGCCCGCCATCATCTTCGGCGGCTGGCCGCCCTTCCTCTACTTCGTGTTCATCCTGGCGGCGACGCTCAGGCTCAACTTCGCCCTGCCGATGCTCACCGGCACGGTCGCCGCCGTCGAGTACCTGGCCCTCGCCGCGTATTTTTTCCCGCTGTCGTTCTCGGCCGACGAGGTGATGGCGTCGCCGCTGCTCCACGCGGGCCGGGCCGGGATCATGCTGCTGGCGGGGCTCGTCGCCGGGCTGGTGGCGCTCAGGCTGCGCGCCAACCTGGTGCGCGTGCTCGAGGAATTGGCCGCGCGCGACCGGGTGATCAACCTGTTCGGCCAGCACGTCTCGCCATCGGTGGTCGACCGCCTGCTCGACAGCGCGGTCGAAACCGAGGGCGAGGCGCGGCAGGTCTGCGTCATGTTCCTCGATTTCCGCAACTTCACCGCCTATGCGCGCGAGCGCACGCCGGAGGAGGTGGTCGATTTCCTGAACCGCGCCTTCGCCTTCATGATCGAGGCGGTCGACCACCACCACGGCATCATCAACAAGTTCCTGGGCGACGGGTTCATGGCGACGTTCGGCGCGCCGCTGTCGGATCCGGACGCGGCAAGCCACGCCGTCGCCGCCGCGCGCGAGATCCTGGCCGAGATCGACCGCCGCGCCGCCGCGGGCGACGCCCCGCTCGGCATCGGCATCGGCATCCATGTCGGCGTCGCCGTGACCGGCAGCATCGGCTCGCCGCGCCGCAAGGAGTTCACGGTCATCGGCGACATCGTGAACCTGGCCGCGCGCCTCGAGCAGCTCAACAAGGAGTTCGGCTCGCGCCTCCTGGTCTCGCCCGAAGTCGCCGACGCGCTGGGCCCGGCGCGGGGCGATGCCAGGCGTCTCACGGCCGAGGTGAAGGGCTATGCCGACCCGGTCATGGCATGGCGGCTGGATTAGCTCAGCGGAACAGAATGCCGTCGCGTGCCTTCCCGGAGACCGACGCATCCTTGGGTTTCATCAGCGCGATGAAGGCGTCGAACACCGGTCGGTCGCGGCTCTGGCGGTAGGGCAGGCGCAGCAGCTCCTCCAGCGCGCCGACGATCCGCCACGGCGTGCCCTTGTAGACCTTGGGCGCCGTCAGCGCATCGAACATGTCGGCGGCGGCCAGGATCTCGGTCAGCGTGTCATACTCGCCGTCGGCCCCGCGCGTTGCCTCGAAGCGGTAGAACCGCTCGATCGCCGGGCCGAGCGCACCGAGCTCGAGCCGGACGAGCGCCGCGATCGTGCCGTCGCGCAGCTCTTGGCGCAGCCGGTCGCGCCCCTCACCCGAGAGCGAGCCGTCGTTGAGCCGCCCGGCGTCCAGCGCGTGCTTGCCGACATCGTGCAGCAGCGCAAAATCGACCACCGTTCCCTCGTCGATCGTCTCCAGCCCGGGCGCGGCGATCCCGTCCGCCTTCAGCGCGCGACAGAGCGCCAGCGCGAAGCTCGCCACCGCCTCGTTATGGCGCAGCGCCGCGTCGCGCGACTGGATGCTGACGAAGTCGATCATCGCGAACCGGTCGGCCTTGCGCGCCTCGACCTCGTCGATGACGCCGAGATATTCCGTCGCGAACCGGCTGGTCGCATCGATGCGCCGCAGGTCGGTCGCGAGCGGCATGATGCCCCGCACGTTGAAGCAGCGCATCGCGCCCTTGCCCTTCACCTCCTGCTCGCCCAGCGGCTCGATCTCGAAGTAGGTCTTGACGTATTTGCGGGTGAGGTCGGAGACGGTCACCCCGCCCGGCGGGCAAACGCTCTCCATCCGGCTCGCCACGTTCACCGCGTCGCCCAGCACGTCGTAGAGGCTCTTGTTCTCCGGCCCCAGCATGCCGGCGGTGATCGTCCCGGTATTGATGCCGATCCGCATGTTGAAGCCGAACTGCCGCCGCAGCTCGTCCTGCATCGCGATCCCCGCCAGCACCGCGTCGACATGGTGCGTCGCGTTCTCGAACGGCACGCCGAACAGCGCCATCACCCCGTCCCCGTTGGTCTTGTTCACGTAGCCGCGATAGCGCTGGATGATCCCGCCGGCCCAGCTGAAGAAGTGGTTGAGCTGGGCGAACAGCTCGTCCGGCTCCAGCCCCGACGAGTGCGCGGTGAACCCTTCGAGGTCGGTGAACAGGATGGTGACGCGCAGCCGGCGCGCCTCGAGCTTGTTCTGCAGCATCAGCGGGATGACGTCGGGCGGCGCCATCCGCTTCAGCAGATTGTCGGACAGCTCCTTCTCGCGCCCGACCTGGCCGAGCGCGGCCGTGAGCTCGGCCGTGCGCGTCTCGACGTTCGATTCCAGCGTCGCGTTGAGCCGCGACAGCTCGGTGTTGAGCGCGTCGAGCTGCTTGGACCGCTCCAGCTCGTCGGCATGCAGGCGGGCGTTGTCGATGGCGTTGGCGACCTGCGACGCGACGATCGACAGGAGCAGCTCGTCGAGCTCGTTGAACGCATTCGCCTTCGCGCTCTCGACGCTGAACACCCCGATCAGCCGGTCGCGCACCACCAACGGGATACCGATCTGGCTGTCGGCGTCCTTGAGGCCGGGCAGCGCTGCGATTTCGGCGAACCCGTCGCCCTGGCCCGCCGCCTCCATCCGCGTCCGCACCGCGGAAATGTACGACCGCTGGCTCAGCAGGTTGCCCATGCGCATGATGCGCCGGCGCCTGGCGACCACGCCCAGAACGCCCTGCCCGATCGGCACCTTGGCGCCGAGCCCCGCGTCCGCGTAGCCGCGGCTCGCCGCCACGGTCAGCGCCTCGCCCGACGCGTCGGCGAGCAGGATCATGCTGTGCTTGAACCCGAGCACCGAGTCCATCGCGTTCAGGATGATGCCGAGCACCTTGTCGAGATCGAGCGTCGAGGTGAGCTCGGACGAGATCTGCTGGATGATCCGGACCTCGTCGGTCTTGCGCGACAACCGCGCGTTCAGATCGTCGATGATCTTCTGGTTCTCGAGGATCTGGTCGCGGATCGATTGGACCTTGTCGTCCGGGGACGTCATCGGCGTTCACCATGACGGGGCGGCGCGGTCACGGCTGCTCCCGCGACCGGGACCGGCGCACCGACAGGACCTTGTAAATGTCGGCCGCGCGCAGCTTGAACACGCCGCTCATCCCGGTCATCGAGGCGATCGCCTCCAGCTTCATGTCCATCTCGTCGAACAGCGGCCCCGACTCCTCCGAATGGTCGTACTGGATTTCCAGCACCCACTCCTGGAACGTTCCGGCCTCGCGGATGATCGCCTTGGCGTAGGGATTCTCGCGGACGTTGCGGTGCGTCTTGTTGAAGAACTGGTGCGACAGGGCGACGTGGGTCTCGTCGACGTACCAGACCTGGGAAATTTCGGTGACATTCGGCGCGCCGGCCAGAGAGCAGGTCACGATCGTCGATGGCACCACACCTTGCATCGCGGATTTGATTTCCTCGGGAAGCATTTCGACCGCCTCTCGCTCCGCCGCCGCTAGACCGTGCCGGCGCCGAGCTCGAGCCGGTCGCCGGCGCCGGGCCCGGGCGTCTGCACGAAGGCCTCCTCGACCCGGAAGGTCACTGCGGTGCTGGGGTAGAGCTTGAACCCGGTGAACAGGACCTCCGGAAAGACGCTGTAGAAGGAAATTAGCTTGCTGCGGTGAATGTCCTGAACCGCGCGTTCCTCGTCGGTGGTGGGACGCAACTCGACCACGCGGCCCTTGAACTGATACGCCTCGTGCGAGATGCCTTGGACCACCGTGAAGGTGATCATGCCGTTGCAGGTGAAGTCGGCCTTGATTTGGTCTGCCTCGATGTCTGGGACGAACGTCGTGATCAGGTCGTCGGCCGCCTTCACCCGGGCGCCGAACGCCCACGAGACTGACGGGCGCAGCCGGTCGTCGCGGCTGCCCACCCAACTCACCACGGCGCCCTGGATGAAATCCGTCAGGTCCTGCGGGATCATCGCCATCTCCCGCGCTCCGGACGCAGCCTTGGGGCCCGGCCCCCGGGACTAGCCCCGGGGCCCGGCCCCGCGGCCCAACCGCCGGAGCGCACCGGCGCGATGATGCGATACAAGGCCCCGCCGCGCAACCGGACCCGCTCAACCGGCCAGGCCGGCGCCGATCCCTTCTTTCGGCTTGGTCCCCTCCCGCGCCGGCTACACCTGTGGCTCTTTGCCCCTACGCGCGATGGGTGTATCGTCCGGTCCTTCAGGATAGACCGCCCGTCGTGGCGGCGCGTACCGGAGGATTTCGCATGCGATTTGGCCTCTTTTCCAACAGCCGCCGGCCCAACCAGCCCTCGACCGGGGTGCAGTGGGACCTCGACATCCGCGAGATCGCGACGGCCGACCGGCTGGGCATGGAGGAGGCCTGGATCAGCGAGCACGATTCGCCGGCCGAGCTGATCATCTGCAAGGCGGCGGCGGTGACCAGCAAAATCACGCTGGGCTCGGCCGTGCGCCCGCTCGCCTATCACCACCCGATGCAGGTGGCGATCGAGGCCAATGCCTGCGACCAGCTCACCGGCGGGCGCTACCGCCTCGGCATCGGGTTCGGCTTCTACGCCGCGCACATGGAGCGGCGCGGGCTCGACTTCTCAAAGACGCGCCAGATGATGCACGCCTCGATCGACCTGATCGAGAAGCTGTGGGCGGCGAAGGAGCCGATCGACTATGACGGGCCCTTCTGGAAGGGCAAGCAGATGTTCGCGAAGCCCGACTGCGTGCAGAAGCCGCACCCGCCGGTCGCCGTGGCGGCCGCCAACTCGGTCTCGACCATCGAGCTCGCGGCGAAGAACGGCTATCAGATCCTGACCGGCGACTTCATCCCGATCCCGCGCCTGCAGAAGTTCGGCAACGCGCTGGTCGAGGCGCAGCGCGCGGCGGGCAAGACGCCCTCGCGCAACCCGCTGAGCTGCACCCGCGTGATCTACGTCGCCGAGACCGACAAACAGGCCGTCGAGGACATGCGCGAATCCTACACCCAGACCATCAAGTGGGAGATCAAGAACACGCCCCACCACCAGGTGGAGCGCATCCCGCAGGGCGGCACGCTCGACGACATCACCTACGACTATCTGATCGAGACCAAGAACCTGTTCATCGGCTCGCCCGACACGGTGTACGAGCGCATCCGCGAGTTCTACGACGTGACCGGCGGGTTCGGCCTGCTAATGTTCCACGCCGGGCGCGACTACGCGACGCCCGACAAGCGCGACCGCTCCATGACCATGTTCATGGAGGAGGTGGCGCCGCGCCTGCGCGCGCTCGACCCCGACAACGAGCCGGCGCGCTGCGACACGATCGATTTCGGCGACACCGACGCGGCCGACACGCGCAAGATCGACGAGAAGCTGGCCTACTACACGCCGGCGTAAGGGGACCGTGTTCTCGTATCTCGTCATTGCGAGGAGCGCAGCGACGAAGCAATCCAGGGGATTTTCTGGATTGCTTCGCTTCGCTCGCAATGACGGTTCGGGCTTAGGGTCCGCGACCGTCAGCCCGCGGCGAGCTTCTTCTTCATGTTCGCCGACCAGCGCCCGGCCGGCATGAAGGTACGCTCGTCCTTGATGCGCGCGCGCGTGCGCGTTCGGATCTCGTCGTCGGAGAGCGAGAGGTCGAGCTTCTCGCCGTGCGGCTGGGCCACCTGCCAGGGCGAGTCGAGATAGCACTCGATCACGTTGCCCTCTGGGTCGGGGAAGTAGACCGACCAGGCGTTGCCGTGATCGACCGGCGTGGTCTCGACGCCGGCGCGGCGCAGCTTGCGGTCGAGCGCCCGCAAATCGTCGAGCGCGCCGAGCGTGAACGAGATCTGGTTCACCGTCGAGGGCGCGCCCTTCTTGCGGCACTCGGCCATCACCAACTGGTGGTGGTTGGTCTCGCTGCCGGTCATGAAGGTCAGGCGGTAGCCGAGCCGGCGCGAGAAGCCGGTGTCGGAGACCTTGAGCCCCAGCATCTTCTTGTAGAACGCGACCTCCTTGTCGAGGTCGATCACGTTGATGCCGAGATGGGTGAGGCGCGGCAGCGACGTCTTCGCCCGCCGCCGCGCCGCCGGCTTCGCCGTCGCCACCGCCCTACTCCGCGGCCTTGCCGCCGAGCGCCTTGTTGGCGTCGACATAGATCTTGCCCCCCTGCGCCTTGAACTTCTCCGACATCTCCGCCATGCCGGAATTTGCGAAGTCGCGGACCTCCTGGGTGATCTTCATCGAGCAGAACTTGGGCCCGCACATCGAGCAGAAATGGGCCACCTTGGCGCCCTCGGCCGGCAGGGTCTCGTCGTGATAGGTCTCGGCGGTCTCGGGATCGAGCGACAGCGCGAACTGGTCGCGCCAGCGGAACTCGAACCGCGCGCGGGACAGCGCATCGTCGCGGAGCTGCGCCCCCGGATGGCCCTTCGCCAGATCCGCCGCGTGCGCAGCAATCCGGTACGCAATAACACCAGATTTCACGTCGTCGCGGTCGGGCAGGCCCAGATGCTCCTTCGGCGTCACGTAGCAGAGCATGGCGGTGCCGAACCAGCCGATCATCGCCGCCCCGATCGCCGAGGTGATGTGATCGTAGCCGGGCGCGGTGTCGGTGGTGAGCGGCCCGAGCGTGTAGAACGGCGCCTCGTGGCAGATCTCGAGCTGGCGGTCCATGTTCTCCTTGATCTTGTGCATCGGCACGTGGCCGGGCCCCTCGATCATCACCTGGCAGTCATGCTCCCACGCGACCTTCGTCAGCTCGCCCAGCGTATCGAGCTCGGCGAACTGCGCCTCGTCGTTGGCGTCGGCGATCGAGCCCGGCCGTGAGCCCGTCGCCCAGCGAGAACGACACGTCATAGGCGCGCATGATCTCGCAGATCTCGGCGAAATGCGTGTAGAGGAAGTTCTCCTTGTGATGCGACAGGCACCATTTCGCCATGATCGACCCGCCGCGCGAGACGATCCCCGTCACCCGCTTCGCCGTCATCGGCACGTAGGCGAGCCGCACCCCGGCATGGATGGTGAAGTAGTCCACCCCCTGCTCGGCCTGCTCGATCAGCGTGTCGCGGAACACCTCCCAGGTCAGGTCCTCGGCCACGCCGTCCACCTTCTCCAGCGCCTGGTAGATCGGCACCGTGCCGATCGGCACCGGCGAATTGCGGATGATCCATTCGCGGATGTTGTGGATGTTCCGCCCGGTCGACAGATCCATCACCGTGTCGCCGCCCCAGCGGATCGCCCACACCATCTTGTCGACCTCCTCCGCCACCGACGAGGTGACGGCCGAGTTGCCGATATTGGCGTTGATCTTGACCAGGAAGTTGCGCCCGATCGCCATCGGCTCGGCTTCGGGATGGTTGATGTTGGCCGGGATGATCGCCCGCCCGCGCGCCACCTCGTCGCGCACGAACTCGGCCGTCATGTGCTTCGGAATGCTCGCGCCGAACGATTCGCCGTCGCCGTACTTGTAGGCCTCGGCCCGCCGCTCGTTCTCGCGGATCGCGACATACTCCATCTCGGGCGTCACGATCCCCGCCCGCGCATAGGCGAACTGGGTCGGCGACTTGCCGGGCAGCGCGCGGCGCTTCGGCCGGTTGGCGGTCGGGAACTCGCGCACCGCCGGCTGCTCGCCGTCGTTATAGCCGTTATCCATCGGCTTCACCGCGCGGCCCTGATAGGTCTCGGTGTCGCCGCGCGCCTCGATCCACTTGGCCCGCAGCGCCGGCAGCCCGGCCTCGATGTCGATCTTCGCCGCCGGGTCGGTATAGGGGCCCGACGTGTCGTACACGGCGAGCGGCGCCTCGCCCGAGCCCTTCTCCAGCGTGATCTCGCGCATCGCGACCGCGATGTCGGGGAAGCGCTCGCCCGTGACGTGGATCTTGTGCGACGAGGGCAGCGGCCCGGTGGTGACGGTGAAGGGCTTCGGTGCGGCTTTGTCCATCTCGACCCCCAATGGGTGTGGGACACGGGAGCGCGTTGCGGAAACGCCGCGGCCAGTGCCAAGCCGGCCAGACCAGGGGCAACGCGCAGCGCGCGCGGATCACGCGGTCCGGCGCGCGATGGCGGCGGGATGGAATGAGGAAGCGCCGGGGCGATGCCCGATGTTCCTGTCCCTACGCCGGTACGAGCCGGATCAGGTTCGAAGGGTCTCCACGCCGCCCGCCCCGCGCCCGGCCCGAAGCGGCCGCCGCGCCAGCGAACCCGGTGGACTCTCAGCCCCCTGCCGGGGCACCCCAAGGAACGCAGGTCGATGATAGGGGGGTGACGCCATGGCGTCAATGCGGGGTGGGACTTCTAGCAGTGAATGCAGAATTGGTCGAATGAGCCTGATTCGGTGCAAGATGAGTTCCGCCCAGTGGCGCTCAAGGTTCGTGGTCACGATCTCGTAGAATCAACCGCAAACTCAAAACAACTCCGGACACGTCCCATGAGGAAAGAGGTCGACATACTCGACGCGCAACCCTCTAAACGTCTATTTGTGTCAATCATCGCCGACTACGACATGGCACGGTCAACCACTCGATCAACGAATATGTCCGTTCGGGCGGCTTCCATCACACGAACACCATCGAAGGCTACTTCGCCATCCTCAAGCGTGGCATCAACGGCAATTATCAGTGGGTCAGCGCGAAGCACCTGAAGCGTTATCTGGGCGAATTCGATTTCCGCTACAACGCGCGCGGCAGGTCCGACATGGAGCGCGCCGAGATCGCCGCGAACGGCATCCAGGGCAAGCGGCTCACCTATCGGCGGCCTTCTGAAGGGCAAGCGCGCACTAAGCGCCTAAGCCGCAAGGCCGCTAAGTCTCGCATCTACGCCAAACGCTGGCCCAACATCGGGTGATTCGGCAATACTGAAGGGTGGCCGTCACCGGCCAAAGTTTCTTGCCTCCGATCCGCTTCAGGATCGCGCTCCACGCACGCCGGCCCCGCAATGGTTCGGGGCGGAGCAACGGGCTTTCACCCGTTCAGGCAAGAAAGGGAAAGCCATGGTTGTCCCCATGGAAGACCCATCGAAGCCGGTGCGCGTCCGCGCGTACCAGCGGACGCGCCTCGGGCAGCGAGAGCATGTGCGCGAGCATTGGCGCTCCCTGCCACGGCAGTTGGAATTGCCCTTCGATCCGTAGCCGGGTCAGCAATCCCCGGCGGCCGGTGACGACTACTATGTCGCTCATTTCGATAAGGGAAGCGACCTATGAACACAGAATGGCGCGACAAGATACCAGTTGACGAAAACGAATGTATTAAGGTTCACCTAATACCAACCCCTTCCGGCGACAATCCTTGGCGCACAGAGCGAGATTACCGCCAAGAACGAGAACAGGCTTCAAAGCAATATAGATGGTCTATCGCCGTAGCAATTTCAGGAATCTTGGGAACGCTCGCCACCGCGATTATCGCCATTATCACAATTCTTCAACTTGGCGGATAATCGCCACTATGATGGCGGTTTGTTTTGTTTTTCTTGATCTTCGGCCGCTTCGGCGGCACGGCCTGTTTGAGCCCGCGCTCGAACCGTTCCCATGCGTCGGGCTCGGTTTCAACGTCCTTGGGCTTCTGAGGCCCTTTCACGGGCTTTGCCATGAGCATCAAAGAGAATGTTGAACCGCCTGCCGAATTTCTCGCGGAGATCGGCCGCGTCGCCGTTCATTGGTCCTGGTTCGAAAGCATCCTCGATCTCTGCCTCATGCAGCTTTCCGGCAAGAGCATCATGGAGCCTCGCTCATGGATCATGTTCGCCCACATGACCTTCCCGCTCAAGATGGACATTCTCGGAAGCCTGATCAACGAACTGGCTGGCAGCTACCCCGGCCTTCATAAGGGTTTTCCGGCAGTGAGAGTCTTGATCAAAGAAGCCCAAGCGGTCCGCAATCGCACGCTGCACGGGAAATGGGGTGTCAATCCTGATACCCGCGCCGTCGAGGCATCCTCGATCACCGCGCGCGGGCAGCTAAAGACCACCGTGACCCCGGTATCGCTCGACGAACTGCGGCATGCCAGCGGTCAAATCGACAAAGCGGGAGATCGACTGTTCCGGCTGGTGGTTATCAACTCCGACAATCCGCCCCGGAATCTCTAAGCGCACCCCGCAACGCGGGCAAAACCTGAATTGTTCGTCGGCCGCCCTTTGGTCACTGGCGTGGACCAGCCGACCAGTTTCGCCATATTGCGGAAAATCCGCGAGTGCCAGACCGAGAAGGTGATCGCAATGCATTGGCCCATTTTCGCTTTCTTAAAGTGATAATTCCCGGAAATTTTGCCAGTGAAGGCATTTTCCGCCGCCACAGTCCGGGACGACGGAAGCCGAGCACGGAATATGTCGTCTGGGGTCCCTTGGTATGAAAAGGAGCTCTATAATCTCATCCGAGAGGGACGGGGTGTTCCGGCGGTTCCGCTCGTTCTAATTGGCGTGGCACCCTGATATTCTACTTCCCTTCATTTGCCGTGCTCCCCGCGGACCCTTTCCCATTTTTCGCGCTGCCGCGCTCTGTCCGTGGATGGCCGGAACAAGTCCGGCCATGACGACCGGGGGGTGGCCGGCGGTTTTCCCCTACCAGAATAGCGGGGCGCCGGCGGTGGACCAGGCGAGGCGGATGAGCTGGAGCGCGGCGGCGAGACCGGGCAGCACCGGAACGAACGCGACGATTGCGTCGGTGCCCGTGGCGGCTTTCTTGGGATCGCCGTTCGGATCGGTCTTGCGGAGCTGAAGCACGAACGCCGCGATCGTGGCGGCAAGGATGGTCACCGCCATCCAGGCGATGAAGGACAGCAGCGGCAGCCGCCACGCCGCCACCGTCCAGGCATCCTTCACGGCGGCGAACCCCGCGGCGACCAGCGCGACCGCGGTGACCAGCAGCCCCGCCTCGAACTGCAGCAGCGACTTGTGGGTGACCGCCATCGCCCCCTCCGTTCCCGCCCTTCCCTCGGGTTCCGCCGCCCCGCCGAGGCCCGATCATGCGCCGCGGGCCCGGCGCGCGCCAGGGGTGCGCGCCAGGGGTGCGCGCGGCGGCCGGGCGGGAGCTAGGCATATTTCCCTTGACGCTGGGACCAAATGTTGCTATTTTGTTCTCATGATCGACTATGCGGACAGATGGCGCGCGACGGGGCTGCGGCTGGTGCCGGTCGAGAGCGAGGCCGATTTGGTGCTGGCGCTGCTGACGGTGGGCGAATGCCTCGATTCGGACGCGCCGGAATGCCGGGAGCTGCTGCATGCCCAGACGGTGCTGATCCGGGACTGGGAGGCGCGGACGGCCCCGCCCGACAGGCTGGCCGCGCCGGGCTGCCGCGTGCCGCTGCGCGACGCGATCCAGGCGAAGGTGGCCGAGAAGGGGCTCGCGCCCTATGAGCTGCGCCGCCTGTTCCACGGCCAGCACTGGGAGGTGCTGACCGGCCGCCGGCCGCTTTCGGTGCCCATGATGTGGGGCGTCGCCCGCGCGCTCGACATCCCGATCGAGACGCTGCTGGCGAGCCGCGCCCCCGCCCCGGCGCGGCACGAGCGCGCGCGGCGACCGGCCGTGCCCGTCGCGGACTCGGTGGGCGCGGATTACGTGGTGTGCCTGGAATGCGGGGCGCGGCGCAAATGGCTGCGCCGCCACGTCCGCACGGTGCACGGGCTCAGCGAATGGCAGTATCGCTGGCGCTGGGGGCTGATGCTGTTCCACCCGCTGACCGCGCCCGCCTTCTCGGCGCGCTGCGCGGCGCGCGCGAAGGCGCAGGGTCTGGGCGGCGACACCAGCCGGTTCCGCAAGCGGCGCCGGCGGCGAAGGTTCGTCTAGCAGGCCGTGAAACTGCCCTTGGCCGTCATTGCGAGGAGGCCGGAGGCCGACGCGGCAATCCAGGGAATCCTCGGTTTCAGCCATGTTCTGGATCGCCACGGCCGCTTCGCGGCCTCGCGATGACGATGGCGGGGCTTTTCGGCAGCGCCCTAATCCTCCTCCTCGACGCGGACCGGCGGGTTCATCGGCGGGGCGTGGCGGCGGACCAGGTCGTGCAGCTCGAGCCGGCGGCGGCCGGCGACCGGGTTCAGGTGGAAATAGATGAACAGGGCCTGGTGGCGCACCTGCGCCTCGCGCCAGCGCGGGTGGCTCGCCACCGTCGCGCGCAGCGATTCGGTCTCGCCCGCGAAGACGATGTCGGCCGCGCCCGCGACGCGCCGCGCGAAGATGTAGTTGCCCGCCTGGGCCGGCAGGGCGGCGAGGTTGGCGAGGTCCGCGAGCTCGTAATCGTACTTGGTGCGCGAAAAGCCTTCGAAGCTGGTCTTGGCAGCCATGTCGTGCTCCGCTTGGGAAGGGCCGCCAGCATAGCGGCATGCGCGCGCCGGGGCGAGTGGACAGACGCGCCGATTTGGCCGACCATCGTCGCGTTGCAGGGCGGAGTTTCGATGGCGGCGGTGCGGTTCGACGCGCGCGGGATGCTGGAGCGGCTGGTGGCGTTCGACACCACCTCGGCCCGGTCGAACCTGGCGCTGGTGGCCTTCGTCGCCGACTATCTCGAGGGGCACGGGGCGCGCGTGCGGCTGGTCCATGACGCGGCGCGCACCAAGGCGAACCTGTTCGCGACGCTGGGCCCGGCGGACGCGGCGGGCGGGGTGGCGCTCTCGGGCCATACCGACGTGGTGCCGGTGGCGGGCCAGGACTGGTCGACCGACCCGTTCGCGCTGGCCGAGCGGTCGGGCCGGCTGTTCGCGCGCGGCGCGGCCGACATGAAGGGGTTCATCGCCTGCGCGCTGGCGCTCGCGCCCGACTATGCGGCGCGCAGCCTCGCCACGCCGATCCACTACGCGCTCTCCTACGACGAGGAGGTGGGCTGCCTCGGCGTGCGGCGCATGCTGGGCGAGATCGGGGCCGCGCTGCCCAGGCCGGGCCTCGTCGTGGTGGGCGAGCCGACCGGCATGCGCGTCGTCGGCGCGCACAAGGGCATCCGCGTGCTGACCACGACCGTGACCGGGCGCGAGGGCCATTCGTCGCGCCCGGCGGCGGGGGTGAACGCCATCGCCTACGCGGCCGAGATCGTGGGCTTCCTCGGCCGACTCGCCGATGCGCTGGCCGCCGAGGCGGGGGCGGACGATGCGTTCGACCCGCCGGGCACGACGCTGAATGTCGGCACGATCGCGGGCGGCACGGCGGTGAACATCGTCGCGCGGCGCTGCGCGATCCACTGGGAGTTCCGCCCGGTGCCCGGCGCCGACCCCGACGCGATCGTCGCCCGGCTCGAGGATTTCGTCGCCGCCGAAATATTGCCGCGCATGCGCGCCGTCGACCCGCAGGCGTCGGTGGTGACGAAACTCGAGGTCGCCTCGCCGCCGCTCGCGCGGGTTCCCGACTCGCCGGCCGAGCGGCTCGCCTGCCGGCTGGCGGGCGCCAACGAATCGCACACCGCGTCGTTCATGTGCGAGGCCGGGCTCTATCACGAGGCGGGGATGCCGGCGGTCGTCTGCGGGCCGGGCCACATCGCCCAGGCGCACAAGCCGGACGAGTATGTCGAGATCGCCCAGCTCGATGCCTGCACCGCGTTCCTCACGCGGCTGGGCGACTGGGCGGAATCGGGGGCCGCGGCGTAGGTCTCACATCATCAGGCGCGGCAGGAACAGCGCGATCCCCGGGAAGGCGACCAGCAGCCCGATCAGCACCACGTCGCAGGCGAGGAACGGCAGCGCCGCGCCCGCCACCCGGAACAGGGTCGTGCCCGGCGGCGCGATGCCGAGCATCACGTAGAGCAGCAGGCCGAAGGGCGGGGTGGTGCCGCCCATCTCGATGGTCAGCAGCACGAACAGCCCGAACCAGACGAGGTCGAAGCCGAGATGCTTCGCCAGCGGGAAGAAGATCGGCACGGCGATCAGCATCATCGAGACGCCGTCCATGAACATCCCCAGCAGGATCAGCACGCCGAACATCGCGGCGAGCACCCAGAGGCGCGGGACGTCGAACCCGCCGACCCATTCGAGCATGCCCGAACTCGCCCCGGAGAAGGCGAGGAGCTGGGAGAACACGGTCGAGTTCATCAGGATGAAGAACACCATCGCGGCGACCCGCACCGTGCCCTCGACCGAGAGCTTGATCGAGGCCCAGGTGAGCGCGCGGAACAAAGCGGCGAGGATCATCACGCCGAGGACGCCGAGCGCCGCCGCCTCGGTGGGCGTCGACCAGCCGAGCACGATGAAGCCGACCACCATGAACACGACGATGCCCATCGGCAGGACGTTGACGGCGAAGAGTCGCGCCTTGTGGGCGAGCGAGGTGCGCTCGACGTCGTATTCCGGCGCGCCGGACGGGTCGAGCCAGAGCTGCAGCCGGATCAGGATCGCGAACAGCCCGGCCAGCAGGAAGCCGGGAACGAACCCCGCGACCAGGAGCTGGCCCACGTCGATGCCGGCGACCGCGGCAAGCAGCACGCCGAGCGCCGACGGCGGGATGATCATGGCGAGCCCGCCCGAGCCCAGCACCGGGCCCATCGACATGCGCCAGTTATAGCCGCGGCGCTGCATCTCCGGCACCATCAGCGAGCCGAGCATCGCCGTGTTCGCCATCGACGAGCCGGTCAGCGTGGCGAACAGCGCGCCGCCCGCGACGGTGAGGTAGCACAGCCGGCCCGGCAGCCGGCCGAACAGCACCTCGAGCCCGTCGAACACCTTCACCGCGAGCCCGGTATGGAAGAACAGCGAACCCATCATGATGAACATCGGCACCGGCCCGAGCGTGAACCGCGTGATCAGGATCGTCGAATTGTCGACCACCTGGATCACCGCTTCCGGGTTCCAGCCGTTGAAGTAGAGCCAGCCGAGGATGTTCGTGGTGAGAAAGGCGAGCGCGACCGGCAGCCCGAGCCCGAGCAGCAGCACGATCATTCCCAGGAGCAGCGCGAAGGCCCAGTACCATTCCATCGCTACACGCTGTCCCTGACTTCGGTGCGGGTGCTGTACATCGAGTCGATGCCGACGAGGTACCGGACGAACTCGATCGCAACCATCAGGAAGCAGGGCGGCAGAGGCGCGAGCAGCGTCCACATCGGCATGTCGACGGCGCGCGTGTCGATCTCATGCCCGGCGATCGCCGACAGCAGGAGGCTGGAGCGAGTACCAGGCGAAGACGAGCGACGTGACGACGCAGACCAGATAGACGAACTTGGCCAGCACTCGCTGC
Source organism: uncultured Alphaproteobacteria bacterium (assembly GCA_963817535.1). GTDB lineage: Bacteria > Pseudomonadota > Alphaproteobacteria > MPNO01 > DASWLB01 > CAWGHZ01. The sequence goes on along the minus strand of CAWFOW010000009.1, from coordinate 468,550 downwards.
GCCGCCGGGGGCAGGAGCTGGGTGATCGCGTCGATGAACACGTGGCCCTTGGTGCGGGCGAGCCATGGCGCGGCCAGCATGGTGAACCACAACAGGCCATACTCGACCAGCACGCTGGAATAGAGCCAGGGCTTGAGCCCGACGAGGCGGATCAACACGTCGCTGACGATCAGCAGGAAGACAGCGAAAATGACGACGCCGGCCAGCGACTTGAGAAGGTTGATGAAATGCAGATAGGCGGCTGCAACTCGGCGCATCCGGCCGGCCTCCCCCAATCGCTTCGACCTCCTGACCCTTATGGCTGGGCCCTGGTCAATCCTAGCCCGAGGTGAAATCCGCTCCAACCGCTTTGTCGGGCGCGCCCGCCCGTGGCGCAAGCCCGCCGAATCCCTTGAGGAGCGCCGCAATGTGGCGGTTCTTTACCTCTCGTTAAGGCTCTCGGTGTGATCCTGAACCATCGCATTCCGCGGGATATACCCGGCCGCCGGACGGGGCCGGACGGGTCCGCTTGGCCGGTGCATACAATCGATGGGCAAGGCGTCGACACAGTTTCAGGAATGCCCGCTGCCGACGGCCGCAGGCCTCGGACTGGACAACCACTCGATCATCGCCGACGCGCTGGACCTCGTGTCCGAGGGATTCGTTCTGTTCGACGAGCACGACCGGCTGGTCTTCTGCAACCAGACCTACCGCGCATTCTATTCGCGGATCACCGACACCCTGGTGCCGGGAACGCCGTTCGAGGCGATCGTCCGCGCCAGCATCGAGCGCGGCCAGTTCAGCCCGAGCATGGGCGACCTCGATTCCTTCGTCGAAAACCGGCTGCGGCTGCACGCCCACGACTACATCGTCCACGAGCACGAGCTGTTCGACGGGCGCTGGCTGCGCGTCACCGAGCGCCGCATGCCGAATGGCTGGGTCTTCGGATCGCGGACCGACATCACCGAGATGAAGAAGCGCGAGATGTCGCTGGACGCGACGAAGCAGGAACTTTTCGACGCGATCGAGTCGCTTCAGGAAGGCTTCGCGCTATTCGACGCCGATGACCGCCTGGTGGTGTGCAACGACAAGTATCGTCGCCTGTTCCCGCTGATCGACGAGCTGATCCGTCCGGGCGCACCGTTCGAGCAGCTGATCCGCGTCGCGGCCTATCGCGGCCAGAACGTCGATGCGCTCGACGACGCCGAGCGCTGGATCGAAGAGCGGCTGACCGCACATTCGCGGGCAAGCGGCACGTACGAGCATCAGTTCTCCGACGGCCGCTACGTGTGGGTGGCCGAGCGCAAGACGCGCGACGGGCGGACGCTTTCGACCTATGTCGACATCACCCAGTTGAAGCGCCGCGAGGAGGAGCTGGAGAACAACGTCGCCATCGTCGAGCGCGCCAACCACGCCAAGAGCGAATTCCTCGCCCGCATGAGCCACGAGCTGCGCACACCCCTGAACGCGATCATCGGGTTCTCCGACACGATGCGCCAGGGACTGCTCGGCGAAATCCAGAACGAGCGTTACCGCGAATACATCGAAGACATCTTCGCCAGCGGCAACTATCTGCTGTCCCTCGTCAACGACCTGCTCGACATCTCGAAGATCGAGGCGGCGCAGCTTGAGCTGTCGGAGCAGCAGGTCGAGCTGGCCCCCCTGGTCGAGATGTGCTTCCGCATCATCCGCCAGCGCGCCGAGTCCAAAGGGGTGGAGCTGGAAGCGACCTTGGCCCCCGAGTCCCTGCGGTTGCTCGGCGATGAGATCGCGCTGCGGAAAATCCTGATCAACCTCCTGTCCAACGCCGTGAAGTTCACGCCGGAAGGCGGCACGGTTACGCTCACCGGCCAAGTCTCGCCGCAGGGCGAAACCATCATCGAAGTGCGCGATACCGGGATCGGCATCAGCCCCGAAGACATCCCGCGGGTCGTCGAGCCATTCGTGCAGGTCGCGCCGGGCGCCGACCGCGCGGGGACCGGCCTCGGCCTGGCCATCACCAAATCGCTCGTGGAGATGCACAACGGCCGACTCGAGGTCGCGAGCGAGCTCGGCAAAGGCACCGTCGTGACGGCGCGCTTCGCCGACCACCGCACGGTGCCCGGCCTGCACGCCCTTCCCTGGAACGACGACGAATAAAGCGCGTTGCCGTCACATCGAAGCCCCATTGCCGTTCGTGCTGAGTGCGGCCGAGCGGAGCAAGGCCGCGTATCGAAGCACGAAGCGGTATGAACCGGTGCAGCCGTCGCCCTTCGGGCGCACTCAGGGCGAACGGGGAACGCCCTTTGGACGGACGCCGCCGCCGCGGGATGATTCAAACCGACAGCAACTCGGTCGAGCGGACCCGGCGATTCGCCGGGTCCGTGCCGGGCACCGGACGCCTTACACGAGGTTGGGCGCGAGACGGACCATCAGGCTGTCATAATAGTCACGGGTCAGGTTCATCCGCATCCGCGCGCCCAGCGCGATCTCGTGCCGCTTGTCGGGATATTTGCGGACGAGCGGAATCAGGACGTTTTCGAGCCAGCGATCGCCGTGCTCGACGTCCATCGAACTCGTGGCCCGCGTAGTAGGCGAGCCGCGCCTCGTCATCCAGACCGACGCGACGGCAACCGGCCAGCACCCGCGCATATTGCGGCGGATCCATCATTTCCGCGGCGCCAAGAGCGCCGAGGGAACGCAGCTGATTGCGCCGGTGCAGGCAAAGCCACAGGTAAAAATTATAGCCGGCCAGCCCCGTCCAATCGAGATTGTCGATGAAATGGTCCGCGCTTATCGAACCGTCGGGCAGATTGACGCCGGCATATTCGAGAAGGTTGCGGAACAGGTGGACGTGCCGCTCCTGCACTCGGCCCGACCCCATCTCGTCCCAGAGATTGTCGGCGAGCTCGCCGCGAATCTCGTCCTCGGCACCCACCATCGTCAACACGACGAGGTCGCAGAACCGCACGATCACCGCCGCGTCGCTGAGGAAGAACGCGACCAGGTCGGACCGCGTCGCACGGGTTTCGAGGAACTCGAACAGGCGATGACCCTCCATCGCGCCGGTCGCGCAAACGTCCTTGAAATAACGCCCGAACGCCTCGGGGTCGGCCGGCACGTCGTCCGCACGGGCAGATATGCGGCCGAGCTCATAACGCTCCCATCCGCGTTCCAGGATATTCCGGACGGTCAGAAGCAGCGGGTTGAACTGGTTGTACGCGCCCGCCCCGCTCGGGCGCACGTGTTCCTCGTACAACGCATACAGCGTCTTGTGGGCTTCGTAGAGCGCCGCTTCGCAGCGTTCGGAAAACGCTCGCGTTGCCAGGGCCGACGCCCAGCGGGTCAGCCCGCGCGCTTCGGCCGGACGTTGCTCGAGATATTCTTCGAGATCCTCGCGCCCGATCAGGGACACGATCTGATCGTTGAACCCGATCAGTCCGCTGGCGTTGTCCTTTGTGTCGGCATGCGTGAAAAGCTCCGACGCGCCCAACCCACTCGCGGCAACAGTGCCATGAGCCATTATGCCACCCCCTTGGTCCACGTCCTCGGGACGACGGCCACCCGACACTTGACGTTCGGCCAATCGACCAGAGTCACCCCGTACAGTGTTTCGGTCCCCACACAGAAACGCCGAAACGAGTACGACTTTGACACACTGTACACGAATTGTTAACCAATAATACTACTGGGGCAGTTATGCGCGTACTGCAAGAGGCACGTCTGATTTGGTTGGCCTTCATGCCTTGATATACAAGATTTGGGGCAACTGACAGGGTAACGCAGCTATTGCTCTGGGTTCCGGTTAAGCCTTTCGTAATCAAGTTTCGATCAAATCGGCGTGACGGCCGGACAGTACCGGCTTGCGGGCACGCCATGGATCGAAAATCGAAGACGGACTATCTGGACATCGCGCAGCACGTCGCGCAGCGCGTTGTGCCATACCAAAACGCCAAGTTGCGTGCGCTTGAATTCCTGCGCAATTGTCTCGGTGACGGCGGGGCCGGACAGAATTCCCTTACGGATGTCGACAGACCCAGCCGGCGCGATGCCGCGCCGCCAAGCCGGACCGAGTCCCCCACCGATTCCACGCGCTGAACGGCGGGACTGACCGCCCGCACATCCGGCCGCGAAGGTCACGCACGGCCCGAGACGCGGCGACGCGCGCCGAATCCGGACTCCCGATCGGTCGCCGTCCATGCCATATCGGTGCATGAGCGCGTTTCCAGCACACGGGTGAGGTCATGAGCGATTTGCAACGAGTCATCCGCCGCGCCGACTACACCGCGCCGGCCTGGCAGATCGAGACCGTCGATCTCGTGTTCGACCTGGCGCCGGAGCGAACGCGCGTCGCCTCGCGGCTCGCGATGCGGGAGACCGCGGGCACGGCGGGCGGCGCACTGGTGCTGGACGGCGAAGCGCTGGAGCTCGTCCGCGTGGCGATCGACGGGCGCGAGCTCGCGCCGGGCGAGTACGCGGTGGACGCGACCAGCCTGACCATCCCGAACCTGCCCGCCGCCTTTATCCTGGAGATCGAGACGCTGACCGCGCCGGCGGCCAACACCAAGCTGACCGGGCTCTATGTTTCCAGCGGGGTGTTCTGCACACAGTGCGAGGCGGAGGGGTTCCGCCGCATCACCTATTTCCTCGACCGGCCGGACGTGATGAGCGTATTCCGCACCACCATCCGCGCCGACCGGGCGGCCTGCCCGGTGCTGCTGTCGAACGGCAACCTGGTCGCCGAGGGCTCGATGGAGGACGGGCGGCACTTCGCCGTGTGGCACGACCCGTTCCCCAAGCCGAGCTACCTGTTCGCGCTGGTCGCGGGCGACCTGGCGCACCGCGCCGACAAATTCGCCACCCGCTCGGGCCGCCAGGTGGATTTGCGCATCTATGTCGAGCACGGCAAGGAGGGCCGGACGGCCTACGCGATGGATTCGCTGAAGCGCGCCATGCGCTGGGACGAAGAGCGGTTCGGGCTCGAGTACGACCTCGACCGGTTCAACATCGTCGCCGTCAGCGACTTCAACATGGGCGCGATGGAGAACAAGAGCCTGAACGTGTTCAACGACCGCTACATCCTGGCCGATCCGGACACCTCGACCGACGCGGACTATGCCGGCATCGAGACCGTGGTCGGGCACGAGTACTTCCACAACTGGACGGGCGATCGCATCACCTGCCGCGACTGGTTCCAGCTATCCCTCAAGGAGGGGCTGACGGTGTTCCGCGACCAGGAATTCTCGTCCGACATGCGCGCGCGCCCGGTGAAGCGCATCGAGGAGGTGCGGGGCTTGCGCGACCGCCAGTTCCCCGAGGACGCGGGGCCGCTCGCCCATCCCGTGCGGCCGGACTCGTACATCGAGATCAACAACTTCTACACGGCGACGGTGTACCAGAAGGGCGCCGAGGTGATCCGCATGATGCACACCTTGCTGGGCGAGGACGGGTTCCAGAAGGGCATGCGGCTCTATGTCGAGCGCCATGACGGCACGGCCGCGACCTGCGACGAGTTCGTCGCCGCGATGGAGGATGCGAACGGCGCCGATTTTTCCCAGTTCCGCCGCTGGTACAGCCAGGCCGGGACGCCGCGCCTCGCCGTCGCCGGGCACTATGACGCCGCGACCGGCGCGTACGAGCTGACCGTCACGCAATCGACCCCGCCGACGCCGGGCCAGGACGTGAAGGAGCCGCTGCACATTCCGTTCGCCGTCGGTCTGCTCGACGCGCAGGGGCGCGACATCGCGCTGCGCGTCGAGGGCGAAGCGGCGGAGGCCGCGGCGGCCGGCCGCGTGCTCGACGTCACCGAACCGCGCCAGACCTTCCGCTTCGTCAACGCGCCGGAGCCGAAGGCGCTGTCGCTCAACCGCGGCTTCTCGGCCCCGGTCCATGTCGAAGTGGCGCGCGACGCGGCCGAGTCCGCCTTCCTGATGGCGCACGATTCCGACCCGTTCGCGCGCTGGGAGGCGGGCCAGCAATACGCCACCGAGCTGATCCTGCGCGGGGCCGAGGCCGTGCGCGCGGGGCGCGAGCCGCAAGCCGACGCCGCCTTCGCCGACGCGGTGGCGAACATATTGCGCGACGGAACGCTGGCGCCCGCCTTCGTCGCCGTGGCGATCGCGCTGCCGAGCGAGGACTATCTTGCCGAGCGCACGAGCGTGGTCGATCCCGAGGCGATTCATGCCGCGCGCGAGGCGCTGCGCCGCGCGGTCGCCTCACGCCTCGCTGCGGATTTCCTGCGGACCGCCGACGCGAAGGGGGCCGCGAAGCCCTATAGTCCCGACGCGCAGCAGGCCGGCGAGCGGGCGCTGCGCAATGCCGCGCTGTCCTATCTCGCCGCGCTGGCGCCGGACGACAAGGCGATGCTCGACCGCGTCACGGCGCGCTATCGCACCGCCGACAACATGACGGACCGGATGGCCGCTTTGCGCCTGCTGGTCGACATCCCGGGCGCGGCGCGCGAGGAGGCACTGGCCGATTTCCATGCGCGCTACGCCGACGACCGGCTGGTGATCGACAAGTGGCTGGCGCTGCAGGCCGTGTCGTCCCTGCCCGACACGCTGGAGCGGGTGAACGCGCTGATGGGGCACGAATTGTTCTCGATGAAGAACCCGAACCGCGTGCGCGCGCTGATCGGCAGCTTCACGGCCGCGAACCCGCTACGCTACCACGCAGCCGATGGCGCGGGCTACGCCTTCCATGCCGACCGCACGATCGAGCTGGACGCGATCAACCCGCAGGTGGCGGCGCGGCTGCTGGCGCCGCTCGGGCGCTGGCGGCGCTACGCGCCAACGCGCCAGGAAAAGATGAAGGCCGAGCTGGAGCGCATCCTGGCCGCGCCCGGCCTGTCGCGCGACGTCTACGAGATCGCGGCCAAGTCGCTGGGCCGCGAATCGTAAGGCCCGGCGGCGCGGACGCGCACGGACCTTACAGATAGGCCGGAAGGCTGGACCAGACGGCGCGGTGGTCGACGACCTTTTTCACGCCCGGCAGGTTCTCGGCGGCGACACGCGCCGCGTCCTTCTCCGCCTCGGTACCGACCGCGCCCCAGAACTCGACCACCCCGTTTGTGACGACGACGTTCGTCGAGTTGATGTAGGACCAGTCCTTGCTCTCGAGCTCGGCGACGATCGCGGCGCGGAGCCGCGCGTCGTCGGTGGTCACGGCAGACGGCGCAGTACGCATGGCGGCGAGACCGTGGATCAGGTTAGCGCGGCTGACGATGCCGACCACGCGCCCGTCGCGGACCACCGGCACGCGCTTGACGTGATGGGTCTCGAGCAGCTCGGCGATCTCGGCGACGGGCGTGTCCTCGGTCACGCTGATGACGTCGCGGGTCATCACGTCACGCACGTGGCGGCCATGCGCCTTGGTGTAGGCCTTGGCGTCGGCATCCTCGTCGAACAGGCCGAGCCACCACGAGCGCGGCGTGCGCTCCGGCCCGACATGGCGCAGGAGATCGCCCTCGCTGACGATGCCGATCAGCTTGCCGTCCTTGTCGACCACGGGCGCCGCGCTGACCCGGTGCTGCAGCAGCCGGTTCGCAAGTTCGCCCACGCTGGTGTCGCCCATCACCGCGACCACGCGGCTGGTCATAACGTCCTTGGCCCTCATGTCATCTTCTCCTAGATCGCGAGATAGTCGGCCAGATGGCCCGGAAGCTCGTGCTCCGGCGTCTTGGTCAGGTCTTCGGCCAACTCGCCGATCACCTTGTCGCGCACGCGTCCGGGCAGCGCGTCGCGAAACTCGCCGAGCGCACGCGGCGGGGCCACCACGATCAGCCGGTCATAGGATCCCCGCTGGGCGCCCGCGGCCAGCGCATCGACCACGCCTTCCACGAAGCGCTTGCCCTCGAGCCGGTGCGCGTCCGTGCGCGGCTCTATGGCGTGGCGCGTCGTGCTCGCGCTCTCGTGGCCGTGGCCCGGCCGGTCGGCCATAATATCGCGGTTGGCGTGCAGATGGGTCTCGAAGGCGAGGCCCGCCACCGCCTGCATACCCTTGCCGGGCCCGTCATTCTCGTACACGCGGGCCCGCTGATGGTCGGCCACCACGATCCATGTAACGGTCTTTTTCACGTCGATCTCCGATATTTCAAATGGTTGAGCGGACAGATGCGTTCCGGTTTCAGGCGCTGCCGGGCGCGGGCGCGTGCAGATCGATGGTCAGCCGTCGCGGCCCCACGCCGAGCGCGGCGCTTGCGCGCCCCAGCGCGGCGTAAGCGTCCTCCTCCCCGGGCGGTACCCTCACCGACAGCCGGTCGCAGCTATGTTCGCGACACACTTTCACCAACGCGTCCAGAAGGGCCCGCGACACACCTACTGGATCGACCGCGCTGGGCGCGACGAACGCCGGGACTTCGATCATCCGGCCACCATCCGAGACCTTCATCCTGCCCACAATGGCGAGGCCATGTACGTAGCCACGCGGCCCCTTCGCAACAAGCACCTGGGCGACCTGCCAGGGCGCTCCTCCGTCTTGGAACGCGTGATTTCCGGGTCCGCACACCTCGCGCCACTCCTCGATGGTCATATGAGGCTCCGACAGGCGGACCAGGACATATGCCCGATCGACCTGGTCCGGCGTGATGGGCGCGACCGCGTATTCCCGGCTCATGGCTTCCTCACATTGAATGAGGCATATTTATCGCGTCTACGCTCCCGCGGTGTTGATACGGATCAATTCACGCACCAAGAACCGGGTAATCATGTCGGTCACGACAACGGCAATGGCGCATCGGGCGCCGGACAATAGAAAGTATCTCCGTGACAGTCGGATCGACGACCCGATGAGGATCGGCTCGCGGCAGCTTCTTGCCATCGCGGCCGGCCTCGACCTGCTGGTCCTCGCGGCGGAGGTCTTCCTGCCGCCGGGATACGGTCTGTACATGGCCTATGTCGTGATCATGGGGCTGGGCTTCTGGCTGGCGCGGCCGTTCGAGATCGTCCTGCTGGGGCTGGTGGCAACTGTCTGTATCGGCGTGCAGACGGCGATCGTGCTGCAGGCGGCGGACTGGGACCATCCCGAGGCCGTGGCCCGCCGGCTCCTGGGCCTGTTGGCCATCTGGGTCGTCGGGCTTCTCGCCTTGAGCCACCAGCGTTCCTCGACCGCGCTCCGGCGCAGCGAGAACGCGCTGCGCCAGGCCCAGAGCATCAGCCAGCTCGGCTATTTCGAACTGCCCGTCGCACCGGGCGGTCGTGGTGAATTCTCACGCGAGGCCTGGCAGGTGCTGGGTGCGCCCGACGGCGGCGAGCCCACACGCGACGGGCTGTTGAAGCATGTTCACCCCGACGACCGCGACGCCGCGCGCGATGCCATCGCCGCCGCCGTCGAGTGCGGCGAGGGGTTCGAGCTCGCCTTCCGCGTGCTCGATCCCGAGGGCGATACGCGCTTCGTCCGCGCTCTGGCCGATCCGGTGACGAACCGCCGCGGCGAGTTGGTGCGCCATGTCGGGAACGTGGTCGACGTGACAGAGCGGCGCCTGACCGAGATGGCTCTGTCAAGCCGCGAGGCGCGGCTGCGCTCGATCCTGGAGACCGCGCCGGAGGCTATCGTCACCATTGACGACCACGGGATCGTAGGCTCCTTCAGCGCGTCGGCCGAAACGCTGTTCGGCTACGCGGCCGACGAGGTGGTCGGGCGGAACGTGTCGATGCTGATGCCCACGCCGCACCGCGAGCAGCATGACGGCTATCTCGAGCGTTACCACCGCACCGGCGAGCGGCACATCATCGGCATCGGTCGCGTCGTCGAGGGGTTGCGCAAGGACGGCACGCTGTTCCCGATGGAGCTGGCGGTCGGAGAGGTCGAAAGCGGCGGCGAGCGCATCTTCACCGGCTTCATCCGCGACCTGACCGCGCGCCAGCGCATGGAGCAGGAGCTTCGCCAGGCCCAGAAGATGGAGGCGGTGGGGCAGCTGACCGGCGGCATCGCGCACGACTTCAACAACCTGCTGACCGTGATCATGGGCAACCTGGAGATGCTGGAATCGCGCATCGAGCCGGGTGGCCGGCCCGCCGCCTGGCTGAAGGACGCCTACGACACGGCGCAGATGGGGGCGGAGCTGACCGGCCGGCTGCTCGCCTTCGGGCGGCGCCAGGCGCTGCACCCGGTGGTCACCGACCTGCCCGACCTGGTGTCGGGATCGTCGAGCCTTCTGCGCCGCACGCTGGGCGAGAGCATCGAGATCCGCACGGTTATCGCCAAGAACCTCTTCAGGCCGCTGGTCGATCCCAGCCAGCTGCAGAACGCGATGCTGAACCTCGCCATCAACGCGCGCGACGCCATGCCCGATGGCGGCCGGTTGACAATCGAGGTGACGAACGCCGAGCTCGACGTGGATTACGCGCGGACCCACCTCGACGCGCGGCCCGGCCGCTACGTGATGATCGCGGTGACGGACACGGGAACCGGCATGACCCGCGAGGTGCTGGAACGCGCCTTCGAGCCGTTCTTCTCGACCAAGGGGCCCAGCGCCGGCACCGGCCTCGGCCTCAGCATGGTGTACGGCTTCACCAAGCAGTCGGGCGGCCACACCCATATCTACAGCGAGCCCGGCATGGGCACGACGGTCAGGCTTTACCTGCCGCGCGCGCAGGAGGGCGAGGCCACCGTCGCGCAGCAGGCGGACGTCACGGCCTCGTCCTTTCCGGCGCGCGGCGAGCGCATCCTGGTGGTGGAGGACGACGAGCGCGTGCGCCGCGTGACCGTGCAGCGGCTCGAAGACCTCGGCTACGCCGTGACCGAGGCCGAGAGCGGCCCCGACGCGCTGCGCATAATGGACGGAACGGACGGGTTCGAACTGCTGTTCACCGACATGGTGATGCCGGGCGGCATGTCGGGCGCGGATCTCGCCCGCGCGGCACAGGCGCGTGACGGCGGGCTCAAGGTGCTGTTCACGTCGGGCTACGCCGAGCCGGACATGGTGCGCGTCGAGACCAGCGCCGACGCCAACTGGCTGCGCAAGCCCTACGCGACCATCGACCTCGCCCGCAAGCTGCGCGACGTTCTGGACGCGTAGGCCTTAGCCGAACAGCTTCTTCTGTGCCGCGGCGACGGCCCCGCCGGTCTTGATGCCGGGCGCGCCGGCGAGCAGGCGCTCGAACGCGGCGAGGAACAGCGTGACGTGGATCGGCGAGGCGGACTGACCCAGCAGCCCAACGCGCCACACCTTGCCGGCGAGGCTACCGAGGCCGGCGCCGACCTCGATGTCGTACTCGTTGAGCAGCGCGTTGCGCACCTTCGCCTCGTCCACGCCGTCGGGCACCACCACGGTGTTGAGCTGGGGCAGGCGATAGGGCTCGGCGACCAGCAGCTTGACGCCCATCGCGTCGAGCCCGGCCTTTAGCGCCTCGTGGCAGCGGCGGTGGCGCGCCCAGGCGTTCTCGATGCCCTCTTCCTCGACCATCACCAGCGCCTCGTGCAGCGCGTAGAGCGGGTTGATCGGGGCGGTGTGGTGATAGACGCGCGCGCCCGAGCCCTGCCAGTAGCTCATCACCAGCCCGAGATCCATGAACCAGCTCTGGACCTTGCGGTTGCGCTTCTTGACCACGTCGGCGGCGCGCGGGCTGAAGGTCAGCGGCGCGAGGCCTGGCATGCAGCTGAGGCATTTCTGCGAGCCCGAATAGACCGCATCGGCGCCCCACTTGTCGGTCTCGACCGGGATGCCGCCGAGCGAGGTGACGCAATCGACGATCGAGAGCGCGCCGTTCTTCTGCGCCATCGCGCAGAGCGCGGCCGCATCGGACTCGACGCCGGTCGAGGTCTCGGCATGGACGAAGGCCAGCGCCTTGACGCCGGCGTTCTTCTTGAACGCCTCCTCGACCTTGCCGAGGTCGGTGGGCTTGCCCCAGTCGTCGACCACCATGATCGCCTCGGCGCCGCAGCGCTCGACATTCTCCTTCATGCGCCCGCCGAAGGCGCCGTTCTGGCAGACGATCACCTTGTCGCCCGGCTCGACCAAATTGACGAAGCAGGTCTCCATGCCGACCGAGCCCGGCCCCGACAGCGGAATGGTCAGGTCGTTCTTCGTGCGGAAGGCGTAGCGCAGAAGCTCCTTCAGCTCCTCCATCATGGCGGAGAAGGTGGGATCGAGATGGCCGACCGTCGGGCGGCCGAGCGCGGCGAGCACGCGCGGGTGCAGGTCGGACGGGCCGGGCCCCATGAGGTAGCGGCGGGGCGGGTTGAACGAGCGGAAGGGCATGGCGGCTCCCTATATTCTGCGCGCTTTGGCGGCATTCTGGCGGCCTTTTCCTACACGGATTCCCGGGGCGGCGTAAGCCCCACGGCGCGCTCAGCGCGTCGCGGCGCGGCGCAGCCGGTCGTTGATCGCGCGGCCGAGCCCGGTCTCGGGGATCGGCATGACGGCGATGCCGATGAACTCGGGCCGGTCGAGCGCGCGCATCATGGCGAACAGGTTGGCAGCGGCCTCCTTCAGGTCGCCGGTCGGGCTGAGATTGCAGGCGGCACCGGAGGGCGCGTTCGGCCCGAAGGCGAGCAGCACCTCGCCCGTCCGTGCCCCCGCCGCGCCGAGGCGGAGCGGCAGCCGTGTGGCATAGTGCCGCGCGAGCTGGCCCGGTGCGCGGATGCCTGCCTCCGGCGGCGCCAGCGGGCCGACGACGGCGGTGATCTCCTCCTCGGTCACCGCGCCGTGGCGCAGGATCGCAGGCTGGGCGCCGGTGAGGTCGAGGATGGTGGACTCGATCCCGACCGGGCACGTTCCGCCATCGAGCACCATGTCGACGTCGACATCGACATGCGCGGCCTCGGTCGGGCTGACCCGGCCGGACCGGTTGGCCGACGGCGCGGCGATGGGACAGCCGGCTTCGGCGATCAGATCGCGCGCGACGGGGTGCGCCGGCGCGCGGATCGCCAACGTGTCGAGCCCGGCGGAGGCGAGGAGCGAGACCTTGCAGTTCGGCCGTCGCGCGACGACCAGGGTCAGCGGCCCGGGCCAGAATTTCGCCGCCAGCGCGTCGGCGCGCGCATCGAACGTGGCGAGGGCGGCCGCCGCGTCGCGCCCCGCGACATGGACGATCAGCGGGTTGAAGCGTGGCCGGCCCTTGGCCTTGAACAGCGAGGCGACGGCGAGGTCGCTGGTCGCGTCGCAACCCAGCCCGTACACCGTCTCGGTCGGGAAGGCGACCAGCCCGCCCGCGCGGATCAGCTTCGCCGCCTTGCCGATCGCCTCCGCCGACGCCGGAACGATCATTCCCGCCCGCGGGCGATGAACTCGGGGTTGAGGAATTCCGGCTTGGCGTAGAGCAGCTCGTCGCCGTCCAGCGTGCGCACGGTGCCGCCCGCGGCCGCAAGCACCGCGTGGCCGGCGGCGGTGTCCCACTCCATCGTGTTGCCGAAGCGCGGATAGATGTCGGCCGCGCCAGTCGCCACCATGCAGAACTTGAGGGACGAGCCGGCGGTGGCGAAATCGGCCACCCTGGTTGCGCCCAGCATCTTCTGGAGCTTGTCCTGGTCGCCGTGCCGCCGGCTGGCGACGACGACGACGCCTTCGGCGGGCGGCCGGCGGCAGGCGATGGCGCGCGCCGCGCTTTCGCCAATTTGCGCCGTGGCGGTTCCGGGTCCGGCGGCGGCGTAGGTTTCGCCGCGCGCCGGCACGTAGACCACGCCGAGCACCGGCCGGCGCGCGACGACCAGCGCGATGTTGACCGTGAACTCGTCGCGGTGCTCGACGAACTCGCGCGTGCCGTCGAGCGGATCGACCAGCCAGAACGGCTGGTCCGCGACGTCGACCGTCGCGCCGGCCGCCATCATCTCCTCCGCGACCGCCGGCACGCCCGGCGCCAGTTTCGCAAAGGCCGGCAGGATGATGCGCTCGGCGGCTTCGTCCGCCTCGGTGACGGGCGAGGAATCCGCCTTCTGCCGCACGGCGTAGTCGCCGCGGTAGAATTTCAGGATTTCCGCGCCCGCGTCCCAGGCGATCTCGCGCACGCGGGGCAGCAGTTGTTCGAAAGGCGGCAGCGCCACCCCTAGCCCCACAGCCGCTTGGTGGCGATCTTCGCGCCCTCGACCAGCGCCTCGAACTTGGCCCAGACGATGGACGGGTGGATCTCCGGATGCGCGCTCGCCTGCGTGCCGAAGCCGCAATCGGCGCCGGCGATGACGTTCTCGCGCCCGACGAGGTTGGTGTAGCGCTCGATGCGGTCGGCCACCAGCTCCGGATGCTCGACCAGCGGCGAGGCGTGCGTAATGAAGCCGGGGATCAGGATCTTGCCGTCGGGCAGCTTGGTCTCCTCCCACAGCCGCCACTCGTGGTCGTGGCGCTGGTTCGCCGCCTCGAACGAGTACGACCCGGCCTTGATCTTCAGGATGATGTCGAGCACGTGCTTGAGCTCGAGGTCGTGGACGCGCGGCCCGATATTGATGCCGTAGCAGGTGTGGTAGCGCACCTTGTCCTCGGGGATGCCGCGCAGCGCATAGTTGAGCGCCTCGATGCGGCCCTCCGCCCACTTGCGCACCTCGGGGATCGTGACGTTCGGGTTCGAGACGTAGTGGCTGGCAAGGCGCGGGTCGTCGATCTGCACCAGGAACCCGGCATCGACGATCGCGAGGTATTCCTCGCGCAGCGCGTCGGCGATGGCGTAGAGGAATTCCTCCTCGGTCTTGTAGTATTCGTTCTTCTGCGAATTCACGACGTCGATCGGCGAGATCGACGGCATGAACGCCTCGGTCGCGCCCGCGGCGTCCACCGCCTCGCGCAGGTTCTTGAGGTCGCGGGTCAGCGCCTCCTTGCCGGCGTAGGTGACCGGCGCGGTGCAGACCATCTGCAAGGTCGCGGCCGAGCCGACGCGCCCGGCGAAGGTCGCGCTTTCGGCGTTATAGAAATCGGGGAAGGCGATCGCCTCGCGCGAGCCCGCCCACGGCGAGTTGCGCGGCACCGACTTCGCCGTGTAGCCGCCGAGCCGCTGGTTCGCATAGACCGCGAAGCCGGGCTTGGAGAACTCGCCGTCATCGACCACGTCGATGCCGAGCGCGACCTGGTGCTTCACGACCTTCGCCACCTCGGATTTCAGCATCGCCTCGTACCCGGCGCGGTCGGTGGAGGTGCCGTCGTCCAGCGCCTTCATTGCCGCGAACAGCTCGGGCGGGCGAGCCAGGCTTCCAACATGGGTGGTGAGGATTTGGTCGGTCGAGCGTCTCATCATCGTCTCCCTATGCGCCGGCGCCGCAGAATAGCCCGTTCGCGCACCGCCGTGCTAGGGTTCGCCGTCCTGGCGATGGAGGATGCGATGGCGGACACGGGCGTGGCGACGGACAAGGCGGCGGAGGTGGCGGCGGCGATCCGTAAGCTGGGGCGGGCCTTCAACCCCGAGGTTCTGCAGAAGTCGTACGCGATCTACAAGCCGCTGCAGGAGCGCGCGCCGAAGGACGGCGTGACCATGCACAAGGATTTCGCCTACGGCCCGCATGCGCGCCAACGGCTGGACGTGTTCGTCCCCGACCGCAAGCCCGCGAAGCCGGCGCCCATCGTGGTCTATTTCCACGGCGGCGGCTACGTGCAGGGCGAGCGCAGCCCCCTGCCCGGCCTGATCTACGACAATGTCGCGACCTTCTTCGCCCGCAACGGCATGATCGGCGTGAACGCGACCTACCCGCTGGCGCCCGAGGTGAAATGGCCCGAGGGCGGACGGAACATCGGCCGCGTCGTCGCCTGGCTGCGCGAACATACGGCCGAATATGGCGGCGACCCGAACAAGATCTTCGTCATGGGCCAGTCGGCCGGGGCGAGCCACGTGGCGAGCTGGGCGTTCGACGCGCGCGTTCACGGCGCCGACGGGCCGGGCATCGCCGGCGCGATCCTTCTGTCGGGCGTGTATGCGACGCGCGACGAGACCTACAGCCCGGAGCGGCGGACCGTCCCCAACTACATCGCCTATTTCGGCGAGGACCAGGCGAAATGGGACGACTGCTCGACGCTCGCCCAGGTGAAAGCGGGCCATCCGCCGGCCTTCCTGTGCGTCACCGAGTTCGACCCCTATGCGCTCGCCTGGCCGACCATCGCGCTCGCGGGTGCGCTGACCAGATGCGATAGCCAGATCCCCGTGTGGTTCCGGACGATGCGCGACAACAACCACGTCTCGTCGGCGCTGCAGATCAACTCCGAGGTCGACGCGCTCGGGCCGGACCTTTTGGAGTTCGTGACGGCGACCGCGAAGTGACCCCCCTCCCCAACCCTCCCCCTCAAGGGGGGAGGGAACCCTTGTTCGAGCGTCCGCCCAATTTTCGGGCGACGCGCCTGACGCGCTTTCTCGGGACGTGGCGCACGCCCCCTCCCCCCTTGAGGGGGAGGGTTGGGGAGGGGGGTCCTCAACCACATCATCAACATCATCGACATAGAGAAACGCAATGATCACGCTCTATCAGTTCGGAAACTCGGTGTGCTGCCAGAAGGTGCGTATCACCATGGCCGAGAAGGGGCTCGACTGGGACACGATCGAGATCGACCTGTTCCGGTCGGAGCAGTACGACCCGAAATACCTCGCGCTCAACCCCAAGGGCGTAGTGCCCACCATCGTCCATGACGGCAAGCCGGTGATCGAGTTGACGCTGATCTGCGAGTACCTGGACGAGACCTTCCCCGACCCGCCGCTGATGCCCCCCGACCCGCTGGGCCGCACCCGGATGCGGCTGTGGTCCAAGATGGTGGACGAAGGGCTGCATGAAGGCGTCACCGAGATCAGCTTCTCCGCCATGTTCCGCGAGCGCATGAAGAACATGCCGGACGACATCCGCGAGGCGCGGTTCCGCAACGTGGGCGATCCGCGCCGGCGCGACCGGTTCCGCTCGACCTACGAGCTGGGCGTCGATTCGCCGTTCGTGCTGCACGCGGTGTTCGCCTACGAAAAGGCGTTCAAGACGATGGAGGGGGCGCTGGGCGAGGGCGGCCCGTGGCTGCAGGGTGCCCGCCCGACGCTCGCCGACGTCAACATGATGCCCTACGCCGCCCGGCTCGCCTATCTTGGCCTGCTCGACGTTTGGACTTCCGACCGGCCGCGCGTCCGCGACTGGTGGGCCCGGACCCAGGACTGGCCGGCCTTCCGCAAGGGGCTTTCCGATCCGTTGACGCAAGCCGAGCGCGAGGAGATGGCGACCCACGGCCCCGAGATCCGCGACGGCATTGCCCGGCTGCGCGCGTCATTGCCCGCAATGCCGGTGTAGAAACCGGCACGTTTCGCGCTAGACTTGGCGGGAGGGTACCAGGAGATACGATATGCAGGCGCTTCGAAACCAATGGTACTGCGCGGCGTTCGGCCACGAGCTGGGGCGCGAGCCGCTGGGGCGGACCTTCCTCAACGAGGCGGTCGCGATGTACCGCAAGGCGGACGGCACGCCGGTCGCGTTCGAGGACCGCTGCTGCCATCGCCGCGCGCCTCTGTCCAAAGGCAAGGTGGAAGGCGACAATCTGCGCTGCGGCTATCACGGCTTCCTGTACGAGCCGGACGGCAAGGTCGCCTGGGCGCCGGGCACCGAGCGCCTGCCGCCGGGCGCGCGCGTGCGCACCTATCCGATCGTGGAAAAGCACGGCTGGGTGTGGATCTGGATGGGCGACCCGGCGCTGGCCGATCCCGCGAAGGCGCCGGACTACGTCTATTACGACCATCCCGAATGGGCGTCGTATGACGAGCTGATCCCGGTCAAGGGCAACTACTTCCTGATCGTCGACAATCTGCTCGACTTGTCGCATCTGCCGTTCCTGCACGCCAACACGATCGGCAGCCCCGAGGACGTGGATCCCGACCTGACCTGGGAGCGCGGCGACGGCTGGGTGAAGGGCGTGCGCCAGGCACGCGGCCTGTCGCCGTCCGCCTCGAACAAGTCGCAGGGGCTCGACTTCAAGTTCGACCGCAAGCAGATCATGCTGTTCGAGCCGCCCTCGCAGGTCACGATCGACATCTACCAGAACGAGTTCGGCAAGGAATACGCCGCACCGGACGACCGCATGCGCCGGCGCATCATCATCTACGACACGGTCACGCCCGAAACCGACAACACCTGCTTCTATTTCTGGGCCATCGCCCGCGACTACGCCGTCGACGACAAGAAGCTGTCCGAGGTCCAGCGCGCCGGCACCTCGGCCGCGTTCCACGAGGACAAGGTAATGATCGAGGCGCAGCAGCGTGTGATCGACTTCGATCCCGCCGCGCGCACGGTCGACGTGATCGGCGACCAGGGCTCGCTGCAGGCACGCCGCGTGATGGAACGGCTGATCGCGGCCGAGAACGGGACCCGCGCCGCCGCCGAATAGGGCTGCGGAATTGCCGGTCCGCGCGCTGCGCTCTCAGTTGGTGGGCGGCGGCGGGCGGGTGTGATCGGCGACATAGGCGCGGCGCTCGCCCTCCGGGCGCGGCGGGCCCATGGTCGAATCGATGTGGGTCTGCATCTCGAGCTCGGCGTTGATCTCGGCGCCGACCAGCACCGCGAATGCGGTGAGATAGAGCCACATCAGCAGCACGACGACGGCGGCAACCGAGCCGAAGACCTTGTCGTAGCTGCCGAAGCTCTGCACGTAGAACGAGAAGCCGAGCGACACAACCAGCCACAGCACGCATGCCACCACTGCGCCGACCGACACCCAGCGCACCTTGGCGGGGTTGCGGCTGGGCGCGATGCCGTACAGCAGGGCCAGCGCGACGACGACCAGGACGGCGAGAACCACCCAGCGCACCCAGCCGAGCACCGTGGCGACCGACGCGGGCACGGGCAGGAAAGCGATCGCCGCGGGGATCGCCGCGATCAGCGCGAGCGACAGCATGAAGAAGATCAGCGCGCCGACGGTCAGCGCCACCGCCACCAGGTTGCGAACGAAAAGGCCGCGGCGCTCGCGCTCCTCGTAGGCGAGGTTGAGCGCGGCCATCAGCGCCGTGATGCCCTTGGTCGAGCTCCACAGCGCGAGAAGGATCGAGAAGATCAGCCCCAGGCTGAGGCTGGAATTGCTCTTCTCCGCGAGATGGGTGAGCTGGCCAGAGATGAGCTGGAACACCGATTGCGGCAGCAGCCACGCATAGGGATCGAGCTGGGCGTGGACATCGAACGGGCTGAACAGCAGACCGTACAGCAGGACCAGCGCGATCATCGCCGGGTAGAGCGCGAGGAAGCCATAGAACGCGACCCCGGCGGCGATCACCGACACCCGGTCGCGCCCGACCTCGTCCTTCACCCGAAGCGCGATCTCGCGCCAGGCCCGCCACGGCATTGCCAAGGGTGAACGGGCATATTCGCCGCGCGGCCCAACCTCCGGCGCAGCCATCGCGGTTCCAGCCGGCGCTACGAGCCCGGACGGGCGCGCGCGGCAAAGCGAAGCACGGACGAAGCGCGGATCATGCGGGTCTCCGGAAAAATCGGATCTCGGGCGATATGGATCAAACGCACGCGCGTGGCGGGCGGTTCCGGCGCCCCGACCGCGCCATTGCGTCCGCTTGTCAGGTTCGCGCAACTCCCGCTACGCTTACTCGTTTGAGTACGTCGATCTGTCATGAAAGAGACTCTTCTCACCTTCGCGATCATCGAAAGGGCCGATCACACAGCGCGCTTCTGGCGGTACGAGCGCACGGGACCGGTGCCGCCGGGCAGCGACGCGCATGCCGAGATGTTCGCGCGGCTGTTGCTCGAAACCTTCAACCCATACCGGCCTGCCGTGATCGACTGGCCGGTCCTGGCGCCCCCCGACCGCGACCGGCTGGTCGCGCTGCCGATCTGGGATATCGCGGTGCGGACCGAAGGGCGCGCGCGTATCAACATGCTGAGCTACGCGCCGCACATCTCCGATCGGCTGGCGCGCAAGGCATTGGAGCTCAACGGGTTCGAGGAAGGCCGCCACAAGGAGGTGCTTGCCAGCCTGGTCGCGGTCTACGGCATCGCGCTCGCGCCGGAGCCCGACTACCCGCCTCACAGGGATGTGGAGTGGGCCTATCTCGTGACCGGCTATTCCGAGTGCATCGACAGCTTCTTCGCGTTCGGATTGTTCGATCTGGCCAAGCGATCGGGCTTCTTCCCGCCGGCGCTGGTCGAGACGTTCGAGCCGGTGATGCAGGAGGAATGCCGCCACATCCTGTTTTTCGTGAACTGGGCGGCCTGGCACCGGCGCAACCTGCCACCGTGGGGCCGGCTGAAATTCGCCCTGCGCGTCGCGGCGGTGTGGGCGTTCCTGGTGTGGGAGCGGATCAAGACCGCGCGCAATATCGGCGGCCCCGACAAGGGCAAGCCGGCCGACGGCAACGCCAACTTCACCGCCACCGGCCACGAGGCGTTGGGGCTGGATGTCGGACCCGCCGAAATGATGGCGATCTGCCTGGCCGAGAACGAGCGGCGCATGGCCGGTTACGACTCGCGCCTGCTGCGGCCGGCCACCATGCCGCGCCTCGCCCGCCTGGCACTGCGCGTCCTGCGGCGGAAGGCGCGAGGCTAGCGGGTTGCTTGGTGGGGCTGCGCCGAGTCACCCCATGATGTAGTATGCGGACTGGGCGGCTTGCGTGGCGCGAGCCGGGGGGCTATGCAGTTGTTTATGGTTTGTGCCGCAATCGGCCGGCGCGTGGCGGGGTGTCCATGACCGGAACGGGGTCCGTTCCCGGGACCGAGGACCGGCTGGAGCGCATCGGCGACTATCCGTTCGACCGGCTGCGCGCGCTGCTGGGCCCGGTCGCGCCCCGGGTCAACGACCCGATCATGCTCTCGATCGGCGAGCCGCAGCACCCGCCGCCGCCGGTGATCCAGACCGCGATCGCCGAGAACTTCCCGCTATGGGGACGCTACCCGCCGATGGCGGGCACGCCGGAGTTCCGCCGCGCCGTCGCCGCCTGGCTCGAGGCGCGCTACGCCCTGCCCACCGGCATGATCGAGCCCGATGCGCACATCGTGCCGGTCTCGGGCACGCGCGAGGCGCTGTTCATGATCGCACTGGCGGTGCTGACCGAGGCGCGGAAGCCGGCGCCCAAGGTCCTGATGCCGAACCCGTTCTACCAGGTCTATCTGGGGGCGGCGGTGATCGGCGGCGCCGAGCCCGTCCTGGTGCCGGCGACGCGAGAGGACGGGTTCCTGCCTGACTTCTGCGGGCTCGACGCGGCGACGCTCGACAGCACCGCGATGGCCTATTACTGCTCGCCGGCCAATCCGCAGGGCGCGATCGCGCCGCTGGAGACGCTGAAAGGGCTGGCGGCGCTCGCGCGCAAGCACAATTTCGTCATCCTGTTCGACGAGTGCTATTCCGAGATCTACCAGGAAGCGGCGCCGCCCGGCGGCATGGCGGCCGCCGCTGCGCTCGGGGGTTCGCTCGACAACGTTCTGGTGTTCAACTCGCTCAGCAAGCGGTCGAGTGCGCCCGGCCTGCGCTCCGGCTTCGTGGCGGGCGACGCGCGGCTGATCAAGCGCTTCACCCGCTTGCGCGACTATGGCGGCGCGCCGCCACCCTTGCCGCTGCTCGCCGCGGCGACGGCGCTGTGGGGCGACGAGGCGCATGTCGAGGCGAACCGCGCGCTTTATCGCCGCAAGTTCGAGATGGCCGCCGCCGCGCTCGGCGGGCGCTGTGGCCACTACACGCCGGCGGGCGGGTTCTATCTCTGGCTCGACGTCGGCGACGGCGAGGACGCGGCGAAGCGCCTGTGGGCCGCCGGCGTACGCGTCATGCCCGGCGCCTATCTCGCCCAGCGCGATGCGACCGGCCGCAACCCCGGCGCCGGCTACATACGCTGCGCGCTGGTGCACGACCTCGACACCACCGAGCGGGCGCTGGCCCGCATGAGCGCCGTGCTATGAGAGCCTCCGCAGACACCAAGACCGCTTACCCCCCTCCCCAACCCTCCCCCTCAAGGGGGGAGGGGGCGAGCACGGCAGCCCCTGCATTCACAGCACCGCCAGGACGATATGGCTCTCGACCCAAGGTTCCCTCTCCCCTTGAGGGAGAGGGACAGGGAGAGGGGTCCGCCAGTTTGCACCCGCACGCATTGTCCTAGGAGAATCCGCGATGGCCAGCCCTTCGCGCAACGCCACGTCCAGCTTCATGCCGCCGGGATTCCGCCCGTTCGTACGCCGCCGCCTGGTCGAGGGGGCCGCCTTCCTGGTCCTGCTGGTCGCGGGCGCGCTCGCCGTCGCGCTCGCCGGGTTCAACCCGGGCGACCCGTCGCTCGACACCGCGATCGCCAGGACGGCGCAGAACCCGCTGGGCTTTCCCGGTGCGGTCACGGCGGACCTGCTGATGCAGTCGCTCGGGCTCGCCGCGTGGCTGATCCCGCTCACCCTCACGGCGTGGGCGTGGCGGATCGGCTCGCATCGCGGCCTGACCCTGCCGGCGCTGCACGTCGCCGCACTGCCGGTGGCGCTTCTGCTGACCGTCATCGCGCTGGCGCCGGTCCCCGTGCCGGACGACTGGCCGCTGCGCGCGGGGCTCGGCGGGGTGACCGGCATGGTCCTGTCCCACGCCGCCGGACGCGCGGCGCTGGGGCTGGTGCCGGCGGAATACGTCTCCGTCATCGCCGCCGTCCTGGCGGCCATCGCCTTCGTCGCGGCTCTCGGCTTCGGCCGGTTCGAGTGGCACGCGATGGCGCGCGGCGCCTGGTGGGTCGGCCGGCTGGGCGCGGCGCTCGGCTGGCGCGGCGGCAGGGCGGGCTGGCGGCTCGGCGCCTCAGGCGTCGGCGCGCTGCGCAGCGCCGGGGCGGGCCGGCTGCGTCTCGAGCCGCGCTTCGGCCTGGCCGAGGACGACGACGAGGGCGAATTCGAGGACGCGCCGGCGCCGGCGGACGCGCGCGGCCGGCGCGAGCCGCGGCTCGATGCGCCGCGCAGCCGCGCCAAGCCCGAAGCGCCCGCCGAGGAGGGCCGGGTTGTCACGAAGCGTACCCGCCCCGCCCCCGGCAAGCGCGCGCAGGAGGAGCGCCAGGCGCGGCTCGATCTCGAGGGCGGCTACGTCCTGCCGCCGCTGGATCTTCTGGACGCGCCGCCGCCCGCCCGCAAGGACGGGCCGAGCGAGGAGGCGCTGGAGGCGAACGCGCGCCAGCTCGAGACCGTGCTCGAGGATTTCGGCGTGCGCGGCGAGATCGTGAAGGTGCGGCCGGGCCCGGTGGTGACGCTGTACGAGCTGGAGCCCGCGCCCGGCATCAAGACCAGCCGCGTGATCGGGCTTGCCGACGACATCGCGCGCTCGATGAGTGCCGTCGCGGTGCGCTCGGCCGTCGTGCCGGGCCAGAACGTGATCGGCATCGAGCTGCCCAACCGCGTGCGCGAGCTGGTCTCGCTGCGCGAGCTTCTGGGCTCGGCCACGTTCGAGCGCAACGCGGCGCAGCTTCCGCTCGTGCTGGGCAAGGACATCGGCGGCGCGCCGGTGATCGTCGACCTCGCGCGCATGCCGCATCTGCTGGTCGCTGGCACCACGGGCTCGGGCAAGTCGGTCGCAATCAACGCGATGATCTGCTCGCTTCTGTTCCGGCTTACCCCGGACCAGTGCAAGTTCATCATGATCGACCCGAAGATGCTCGAGCTGAAAGTCTATGACGGCGTGCCGCACCTGCTGGCGCCGGTCGTGACCGAGCCGACCAAGGCGGTGACGGCGCTGCGCTGGGCAGTGCGCGAGATGGAGACGCGCTACCGCAACATGTCGATCCTCGGCGTGCGCAACATCGCCGGCTACAACGCCCGCATCGCCGAGGCGATCAAGAAGGGCGAGACGCTGAACCGCACGGTGCAGACCGGCTTCGATTCCGAGACCGGCGCGCCGAAATACGAGGACCAGCCGCTCGACATGAAGCCGCTGCCCTTCGTGGTGGTGATCGTCGACGAGATGGCGGATTTGATGCTGGTCGCGGGCAAGGAGGTCGAGGCCTCGGTCCAGCGGCTGGCCCAGATGGCGCGCGCGGCGGGCATCCATCTGATCATGGCGACGCAGCGCCCGTCGGTCGACGTGATCACCGGCACGATCAAGGCGAACTTCCCGTCGCGCATCTCGTTCCAGGTGACGTCGAAGATCGACTCGCGCACCATCCTGGGCGAGTCGGGCGCCGAACAGCTCCTCGGCCAGGGCGACATGCTGTACATGGCGGGCGGCGGGCGCATCACTCGCGTGCATGGCCCGTTCGTGGGCGACGACGAGGTCGAGCGCGTGGTCGCCATGCTGCGCGACCAGGGCGAGCCGGTCTACAATGAGTCGATCACCGAGGGCGACAACGAGTCGATGTATCTGCCGCCGAGCGTGCTGGGCGGCGGCGAGGAGGGCGGCGGCACCGACAACGCGCTGTACGACCAGGCGGTCGCGCTGGTCTGCCGCGAGCGCAAGGCCTCAACCAGCTTCGTACAGCGCTATCTGCAGATCGGCTACAACCGCGCGGCGCGGCTGATCGAGCGGATGGAGGCCGAGGGCGTGATCTCGGGCCCCAACCATGTCGGCAAGCGCGAGGTCCTCGCCCGCGACATCGACGACCGGTAGGGCCGGCGCTAATAGACCGGGCCGTCGCCCTTGGAAGGGTTGAGGTCGAACACCATCGAGGGGCCCGCCCCGCCGCAGCACGGGCAGACGATCTGGGCCAGAATCTTCTGCTTCTCGTCCTCGGAAAGGTCGGAGCCGGCCAGAAGCTCGGACACCTGCTGCACGATCTGGTCGTGCATCGCGGCCGCACCCGACATGCCCGAATAGTCGGTCATGTCGAATACGCCGGCGGTGGGCTCGGCGGGCTCGTCCTTCGGATCCTTGCGGTCGTCGTCGGTGCTCATGCCCTCAATATGGGCAGGCGCGCGCTAGAAGTCGAGGTCGGCGTAGTGCTTGGGCGGCGGGGCCCCCGGCATGTAGTCGGCCAGCAACGGGCGGAACGACGGGCGCGACTTGATGCGGGCATACCAGTCGTGCGCGGCGCGGAAATCGTCCCACGGCACGTCGCCGGCATAATCGACCGCCGAAAGGTGCGCGCCGGCGGCGATGTCGGCGAGCGAGAAATCATCACCGGCCAGCCAGTTCCGCCGCTCGGCGAGCCAGCCGATATAGTCGAGATGGGTGCGGATGTTGGCGTGGCCGGCGCGGATCGCCGCGGTGTCGGGCTCGCCGAGGCGCAACAGCCGCTTCAACAGCTTCTCGCCCACCAGGTTCGCCGTCACCTCGCGATTGAACTTGCCGTCGAACCAGTCGACCAGGCGGCGCGTCTCGGCGCGCGCGGCGGCGGTGGGCGGCATCAGGGGCGGCGCGTCCTCGTAGGCTTCCTCGATATACTCGCAGATCGCCGTCGCGCCGCAGACGACCAGCCCCTCATCCTCGACCAGCACCGGCACCTCGCCCGCCGGGTTGAGCCCGAGGAAGGCCGGCCGCCGCTCGGCGACGTTTTCGGCCTTGAGCTCGAAGGCGAGCCCTTTTTCGGCCAGCGCGATGCGCACCTTCCGGCAGAAGGGCGAAAGGAAGAGATGATAGACGAGGCGCATCGGCGGTTACTGTACCGCAACGCCTGAATTGCCGGTACCGGCGCGAGGGCGGGTGCGCGCCCACCGTCGGGGCCGGATGTCGCACGCCGGTAGGGATTCGGTCCGTGCTGCGCTATAACCGCCCGGATCCTGAGGGGGGTTGGGTGGCGCTCGAGCAACTCATCGTGCTGGCCGTGGTGCAGGGGCTCACCGAGTTCCTGCCGATCAGCTCGTCCGGCCACCTGATCCTTGTCCCGATCCTGACAGGCTGGCCCGACCAGGGCATCGCGATCGACGTGGCGACCCATGTCGGCACGCTGGCCGCCGTGCTCATCTATTTCTGGCGCGACGTCGCGCGGATGGCGATCGGGCTGGTCCGGTTTGCCGGCGGGCGGCGCGATCCCGGGGCCAAGCTCGCCGGCTTTCTCATCGTCGGCACCATTCCCGCGCTGATCGTCGGGCTGGCGGTCGAGAAGTTCGCCGGTACCGCCTTCCGCCACATGGAGGTGGTGGCCTGGACCATGGTCGCGTTCGGCGTGGTGCTGTACTTCGCCGACCGGTTCGGCCTGACGGTCCGGCGGCTGGAGCACCTGTCCTTGCGCCAGGTGCTGGTGATCGGGTTCGCCCAGTGCCTGGCCTTCGTGCCCGGCACCAGCCGGTCGGGCATCACCATCGTGGCGGCGCGCCTGCTGGGGTACGAGCGGGTCGACGCGGCGCGCTTCTCCTTCCTGCTGTCGATCCCGGCGATTTCCGCGGCCGGGCTGTGGGAGGGGCTGAAGATCTACGAGTTGGGCAGCGTCGGGCTGATCCACGACGCGGTATTGGTGGCGCTGATGTCGGCCGTGGTGGGGATCATCGCCATCGCCGGGCTGATCTGGTGGCTGCGCCACGCCACCTTCCTGCCGTTCGTGATCTATCGCCTGCTGTTCGGCGGCGCGATGCTGACCTGGATCTATTTCCTGAGCTAGGCGAGGTAGCGCGCCTTGAGGTGCGCCTTGAAGGCGGCGGCATCGAGCGGCTTGCCGGTGGCCTCGACCAGGATCTCGTCGGTCTGCCTGAGCGAGCCCTTGGAATGGACGTTCGCGCGCAGCCAGCCGACCAGCGGCGCGAACTCGCCCTTCGACAAAGCTTCGGGAATTTCGGGCCGGGCGCGCCGGGCAGCGGCGAAAAGCTGGGCGGCGGCGACCGCGCCCATCGTGTAGGTCGGGAAATAGCCGAGCGAGCCCGAGTACCAGTGGATGTCCTGCAGGCACCCCAGCCGGTCGTCGGGCGGTACGATGCCGACGAGTTCGCCCATCGCCTCGTTCCATGCGCCGGGCAGGTCGGCGACGGCGAGATCGCCCGAAAGCAGCGCGCGCTCCAGCCGGTAGCGCAGGATGACGTGCAGTGGATAGGTCACTTCGTCGGCGTCGACGCGGATCAGCGAACGCTCGACGCGGGTGTAGAGCCGGCGGAGATTGTCGGGCGCCCATGTGGCGCCATCGCCACCGCCGCCGAACGCCTCGGCCATCAGCGGTGCGGCGAAGGTCAGGAACTCCGCGCCGCGGCAGGCCTGCATCTCCATCAGCAGCGACTGCGATTCGTGGATCACCATGCCGCGCGCACCGCCCACCGGCTGGTGCCGCCATTCGGCCGGGCGGCCCATCTCGTAAAGCGCGTGGCCGGTCTCGTGCAGCACCGCCATCAGCCCGTCGAAGAACCCGTTTTCGTCCCAGCGCGTGGTGACGCGCACGTCCTCCGGCACGCCGGAGCAGAACGGGTGCAAGGTCTCGTCGAGCCGGCCGTGATGGAAGTCGAACCCGAGCACGCCCATCAGCCGCTCGGCCAGCGCACGCTGCGCCGCGACGGGGAACGGCCCGGCGGGCACAAGTGGCGCGGGCAGCGCGGCCTGGCGGGCGAGCGCCGCCTCGAGCAGGTCGGGCATGGTCGCGGCAAGGTCGGCGAACAGCGCGTCGATGCGCGCGGTGCGGGCGCCCGGCTCATACAGATCCATCAGCGCTTCATAGGGTGTGAGCCCGATCGCTTCGGCGCGGGCCGCGGCGCTCTCGCGCTGCAGCGCGAGCAGCCGCTCGAACGGTTCGCGGATGCGCGCGAAGTCGGCGGCAGGCCGCGCCTCGCGCCACGCCATCTGGCAGGCGGACGCGGCACGGGTCAGCGCATCGACGAGATCGGCATCCAGCGCGCTGGCGTGGCGCCAGCGATGGCGCATCTCGCGCAGATTGGCGCGGCGCCATTCGTCGAGCGTGTGCGCCTCGTCCTCCGCCGCGTCGAGCAGGTCGGCGACGCGCGGGTCGGTCAGCAGCTCGTGGGTGGTCACGCGCAATGCCGCCATCTGGCCGGCGCGCGCCTCGGCCCCGCCGGGCGGCATGTAGACCTGCATGTCCCAGCCGAGCAGGCGCTGCGCATCGCCCAGCGCCGACATGCGGCGGAACCGGTTTTCGAGCGACTGGTACGGCGTCAGGTTCTCGCGCAACGCACCCCTCAGGAACGGCGACGGTTGGCGAGGATATAGATCACCACCAGCGCACCGGCCAGCGCGTACCAGGTAATGGCGTATTGCAGGTGGTCGTTGGGCAGCGGCGCCAGCGTGCCGCCGCCGATGGGAAAGCCGCCGGGATTCGGCGCCGGGCCGGCCTCGACCAGCCA
This sequence comes from uncultured Alphaproteobacteria bacterium, assembly GCA_963817535.1. Lineage (GTDB taxonomy): Bacteria > Pseudomonadota > Alphaproteobacteria > MPNO01 > DASWLB01 > CAWGHZ01. Next base: position 440,569 of record CAWFOW010000009.1, on the reverse strand, counting down.
GGGATGCACCGGCGCCAGGCCGAGATGCGCCGCCATCTGGGTCACGTCCGGCGTGTACCACTGGTCGTGCGCCGGGTCGTTGTCGGGGGTGAACCAGCCGTGGCGCGGCTTCGCGCGCAGCACGCCCTCGATCGTGACGCGACCGCCGAGTTGGCCTTCGGGGCGGGTCGCCTTCGCCTTGCGGGTCTCGGGCACCCAGCCGCGATCGACCATGGCGTAGCTGCCGTCATCGAGCCTGAGGGGCGTGACGACGCGCCAGCCGCTTTCGCCACGGTAGGCACGCGGGCCGTAGAGGAGTTCCTTGTCGTTCAGGTACGTGCCGGCGAGGCTCACCCGGCGCAGGTCGTAGGCCTCGGGCCCGGCGGGCACCGTCGCGAGGGCAAGCGGCGGCGCGGCGAGCCGGGCGGCGCGCTCGGCGATCAGCCCTTCCTTCCAGTGCAGCCGCTCGACCTGCCAGGTGCCGAGGCCGATCAGGATGACGAAGCCGAGGAAGGCGAGGGCCGCCGAGACCGGTCGCAGGCGGGCGCGCGTCGGGCGCTCAGCCGCCATCGTACTCGTGGCGCAGGTTCTTGTAGTGGATGGCGACGAGCAGCGCCTTGGCCGGACGCAGCATGCCCAGCGCGAGTCCCAGGATCACCACCGGCCAGATGACGATATGCACCCACATCGGCGGCGAGGCCATCACCTCGAGGGCGATGGCAAGCGGCACCACCAGCGCGCCGAGGATGAAGATCAGGAACACGGCCGGCCCGTCGCCGGAATCGTGCATCCCGAGGTCGAGCCCGCACACCTCGCAGCGCGGCACGACGTCGAGGTATCCCTTGAACAGGCGGCCACGCCCGCAGCGCGGGCAGCGGCAGTGAAGCCCGGCGGAAACGGGCGAAACGGGCGGGTACGACGTGTCAGCCATGCCCCGCCGTTGCGTACTGGCCGTGGCTGCCCCACCAGTAGATGCAGGTGAACAGGAACAGCCAGACCACGTCGACGAAGTGCCAGTACCACGCCGCCGCCTCGAAACCGAAATGATGGGTCGGGGTGAAGTGGCCAGCCTTGGTGCGGAAGAAGCATACGATCAGGAAGATCGTGCCGACGATCACATGGAAACCGTGGAACCCGGTCGCCATGAAGAAGGTCGTGGGGTAGATGCCGCCGGCGAACTTGAACGCGGCGTGGCTGTACTCGTAGGCCTGCACGCTGCTGAAGGTGAGGCCCAGCAGAATTGTGAGGCCCAGCCCCTGAAGCGTGTGCTTGCGGTCGCCCTCGCGCAAAGCGTGGTGCGCCCAGGTGACGGTCACGCCCGACATCAGCAGGATCAGCGTGTTGAGGAACGGCAGCTCCCACGGGTCGAATACGTGGATCCCGGGCGGCGGCCAGGCATGGTTGATCGCCGCCGTCGGGAACAGGCTCGCATTGAAGTACGCCCAGAACCACGCGACGAAAAACATCACCTCGGACGCGATGAACAGCGCCATGCCGTAGCGCAGCCCGATCTGGACCACCGGCGTGTGGTGGCCCTGGAACGTCGCCTCGCGGATCACGTCGCGCCACCACATCGCCATGGTCAGCAGCACGAGCAGGAAGCCGAGCGCCGCGACCCACCACACGCCCGAATGCATGTAGATCACGCCGCCCGTGGTCAGCACGCCGGCCGCAATGGCACCGACGATCGGCCACGGGCTGGGATCGACCATGTGATAGGGATGCTTGTGGCCGGCGTGACCCGCCTCGTGGCCCATCGTCGTCGCTTCTGCAGGAGCCATGATCCGTTCCGTCGTTGATTATCGGTTGGCGCGCCGGAGGGAGCTCATCACCCCGCCCCCAGGCGCACGAAGGTCAGTATGTAGAACAGCACCACCATGGCGGCGAGCGCCGCGGCGAGCGCGAGGTTGCGACCGCGCCGCCTCCTGTCTCCACCGTCGCGATCCGCCACCGCGCCCATCCCCGTCACGCGTGCCATGCGATCAGCCGGTCCGCCATCAGAAGCGCGAACAGGAGGAAGAGATAGAGGATCGAGTAGGCGAACATGCGCCGCGCGTTCTTTTCCGACCCGTCGCGCAGGACCGCCACGGCGGCGCCGATGAACACGACGCTGAGTGCCCCTGCCGCCGCGCCATAGATCCAGCTCGCCATGCCGATCATGGACGGTGCGACGGTGATCGGCGCCAGCAGCACCGTGTAGATCAGCATCTGGCGGCGCGTCTCGGCGGCGCCCGCCACCACCGGCAGCATCGGCACGCCCGCCTTTTCGTACTCGTCCGACTTGTACAGCGCGAGCGCCCAGAAGTGCGGCGGCGTCCACATGAAGATCATCAGGAACAGGATCGCCGCGCCGATCGAAACGTCGCCGGTGACCGCGGCCCAGCCGATCATCGGCGGAAACGCGCCGGCCGCGCCGCCGATCACGATGTTCTGCGGCGTGCGCCGCTTGAGCGCGATGGTGTAGACGAAGACATAGAATCCGATCGCCGCGGCAAGCAGCGCCGCCGCCGTCCAGTTGACGCCGATCCCCATCAGCGTCACCGAGGCGACCGCAAGCACCGCCCCGAACCCGAGCGCCGCGCCCGGCTCCATCCGTCCGGCCGGCAGCGGCCGGTCGCGCGTGCGGCGCATCAGGGCGTCGATGTCGCGCTCGTACCACATGTTGATGGCGCCCGAGGCCCCGGCGCCCACCGCGATGCACAGCACCGCGACGAACGCGACCACGGGATGCAGCGAACCAGGCGCCATGACCAGGCCGGCGATGCCGGTGAACACGACCAGCGACATCACCCGCGGCTTCAACAGCGCGATGAAATCGCCCACCGCCGCGCCGTCGGCCGAAGCCGCGACGGGGGACGTGCGCGCCAGCTCGATCGCGCCTTCGGCCAAGTCCCGCATTCCCTAATGCGCTGTCGTCGAGCCGATTTGCGGCAGCTCGTCATAGGAGTGGAAGGGCGGCGGCGAGGACAGGGTCCATTCCAGCGTCGTCGCGCCGGCGCCCCACGGATTCTCGGCCACACGCTCGCCCGAGGTGAAGGTGCGCCAGCAGACATAGAGGAACAGCAGCACGCCCACGCCCGAGATATAGGAGCCGATCGAGGCCACCATGTTCCAGCCGGCGAACGCGTCGGGATAGTCCGGAATGCGGCGCGGCATGCCGGCGAGACCGAGGAAGTGCATCGGGAAGAAGGTCAGGTTGACGCCGATGAACGTGATCCAGAAATGCAGCCGCCCGAGTGCCTCGGGATAGCGCCTGCCGCACATCTTGGGCAGCCAGTAGTAGAACCCGGCGAAGATCGAGAACACCGCGCCGAGCGACAGCACGTAATGGAAGTGCGCCACGACGTAGTAGGTGTCCTGCAGCACGGTATCGACGCCGGCATTCGCCAGCACGACGCCCGTCACGCCGCCGACCACGAACAGGAAGATGAAGCCGGTCGCCCACAGCATCGGCGTGTCGAACCGGACAGACCCGCCCCACATGGTGGCGATCCACGAGAAGATCTTGATGCCCGTGGGCACCGCGATCACCATCGTCGCCGCGGTGAAGTAGGCCTTGGTGTCCACCGCAATGCCGGTGGTGAACATGTGGTGCGCCCACACGACGAAGCCGATGAACCCGATCGAGACCATCGCGTAGGCCATGCCGAGATAGCCGAACACGGGCTTCTTCGAGAAGGTCGAGACGACCTGGCTGATCATGCCGAAGCCCGGCAGGATCAGGATGTAGACTTCGGGATGGCCGAAGAACCAGAACAAATGCTGGAACAGCAGCGGATCGCCGCCGCCTTCGGCCTTGAAGAAGGTGGTACCGAAATTGCGATCGGTCAGCAGCATGGTGATCGCGCCGGCGAGCACAGGCAGCGCCAGCAGCAACAGGAACGCCGTCACCAGGATCGACCACACGAACAGCGGCATCTTGTGCAGCGTCATGCCCGGCGCGCGCATGTTGAGGATCGTGGTGATGAAGTTGATCGCGCCGAGGATCGAGGACGCGCCCGCGAGGTGCAGGCTGAAGATGGTCAGGTCGACCGCCGGTCCCGGATGCCCGAGGTTCGACGAAAGCGGCGGATAGATCGTCCAGCCGGTTCCCGCACCGCCGACGAAGAAGGTCGAAATCAGCAGCAGGAAGGCCGGCACCAGCAGCCAGAAGCTGATGTTGTTCATGCGCGGGAACGCCATGTCCGGCGCGCCGATCATCAAGGGCACGATCCAGTTGCCGAACCCGCCGATCATCGCCGGCATGACGACGAAGAACACCATGATCAGCCCATGCGCGGTGACCAGCGAGTTGAAGACCTGGTGATTCGCGAAGTACTGGGTGCCGGGCTCGGCGAGCTCGAGGCGGAACAGGATCGAAATGACGCCGCCGATGAGCGCCGCGCACACCGCGAACACAAGGTACATCGTGCCGATGTCCTTGTGATTCGTGGAGTAGACGAAGCGGCGCCAGCCCGTGGGATGTCCGGCGTGGGGGGCGGCGTGGGCGGCTGAAGTCATGACAGGTTCCTTCGGCTTACTCTAGCGCGCTTGCGAGGACGTCGTGCCAAGCGCGACGCGGGTGGTCGCCTCGGGCGCGGGGTTCGATTCTGCGAATTTCTTCTTCGCATCGGCGACCCACTTGTCGAAGTCGGGCCTGGTCACCGCCTCGACCTCGATCGGCATGAAGCCGTGATTGACGCCGCACAGCTCCGAGCACTGGCCGTAATAGGTGCCGACCTGGTCGACCTTGAACCAGGTCTCGTTCAAGCGGCCGGGCACCGCGTCCATCTTGACGCCGAAGGACGGTACCGCCCACGAGTGCAGCACGTCCGACGAGGTGGTCACTACGCGCACCGTCGCGCCGACCGGCACGACCACTCGGTTGTCGACCGTGAGCAGGCGCGGCTGGCCGGACTTCAGGTCGGCGTCCTGCACCATCGTCGAATTGAATCCGAAATTGCCGTTGTCCGGATATTCGTATGACCAGTACCACTGGTGGCCGATCGCCTTGATGGTCATGTCGGACTTGGGGATCACGTCCTCGGCGTAGAGAAGCTTGAAGGACGGGATCGCGATCAGCACCAGCACGATCACCGGGAGCGTCGTCCAGATCACCTCGATCATCGTGTTGTGGGTGCGCGTCGATGGCGTCGGATGCTTCCGCTCGCCGAAATTCAGGATCACGTAGCCGAGCAGCACGAGCACCAGCAGCACGATCAGCGTGATCACCACCAGCAGGACGTTATGGAACAATTCGAGCTCGTGCATGATCGGCGTCGCGGCCGGCTGGAGCCCGATCTCCCAGGGGCGCGGCTGGGCCGCGCTGGCAAGGCCGGGCAGGAAGGCGCTGATCGCGCCAAGGGCGGCGCAGGCGGCGAAAAAGACGTTGCGAAGCGGCGTCACGATTCTGATCCGTTCTCCGAAGGTTCGGCGGGGCTGGTCCCCTGTCCCCGCGGTCAAAAGCAGGACCGCGGTGCCGCGCCGGTCGAGGCATGCGCGTGGCATAAATACCCGAGCATCCGGTCCCAGGGCAAGCTGCGCCGCGCATCGGCCGCTGCCCCGCTCGACCCCGCGCGCAGGCAATCTACATCGGGCCGGACGCAACCGGACCGGGACGCGCCGTCTCGCGACTTTATGTCGCAATTTCTGATACTTGGCGTGGATCGCGTCCGTCGCGCCCGAATTCGCCGGATGGCGCGCGGGTGACATTCGCGCACGGGCGTTCCATATAGGACGAAGCCCGTCCCCCCGCGTCACTCGGAGCCGCCGATGACCGACCTCGCCCGCACCGACGACCTGTTCTTCACCCGCACCGGCATGGACCGTTCCCGCGTCGACGACATCGTGGGCGACGCGCTGAACGGCGCCGACGACGGCGAGCTCTATCTCGAATACAGCCAGTCCGAATCGGTGGCGTTCGACGACGGGCGGATGCGCGCGGCGAGCTTCGACACCGGACAGGGATTCGGGCTGCGCGCCGTGTCAGGCGAGGCGCAGGGCTACGCGCACGCCTCGGAGCTCTCCGAGGATGCGATCCGCCGCGCCGCCGAGACGGTCAAGGCAGTGCGCGCCGGCCGGTCGGGCACGCTGGCCGAGGGGCCGCGCGGCACCAACCGCTCGCTCTATACCGACGCCAACCCGCTGGGCGCCGTGCCGTTCGAGGCGAAGGCGAAGCTGCTGGTCGAGATGGACGCCTATGCGCGGTCGCTCGATTCCCGCGTGCGCCAGGTGACAGTGTCGCTTTCCGGCGAGTGGCAGGCGATCCGCATCGTCCGCGCCGACGGCCGCCATGCCGCCGACATCCGCCCGCTGGTCCGGCTCAACGTCTCGGTCGTGGTCGGCGACGGCGACCGGATGGAGACGGGCAGCCACGGCACCGGCGGGCGCACCTCGTACGAAGCCTATATCCGGCCCGAGGCGTGGAAGGCCCAGGTGCACGAGGCGCTGCGCCAGGCTTTGGTCAATCTCGGCTCGGTCGATGCGCCCGCCGGCGAGATGCCGGTGGTGCTGGGGCCGGGCTGGCCCGGCATATTGCTGCACGAGGCGATCGGGCACGGGCTCGAGGGCGACTTCAACCGCAAGAAGACGTCCGCCTTCGCCGGGCTGCTGGGGAGCCGCATCGCCTCGCCGGGCGTGACCGTCGTCGACGACGGCACCATCAACGACCGGCGCGGGTCGCTCTCCATCGACGATGAGGGCACGCCGTCCGGCCGCACGGTGCTGATCGAGGACGGCATCCTCAAGGGCTACATGCAGGACCGGCTGAACGCGCGGCTGATGGGCATGGAGCCCACCGGAAACGGGCGGCGCGAGAGCTTCGCCCACGCGCCGATGCCGCGCATGACCAACACCTACATGCTGGACGGCGACAAGGACCCGGAGGAAATCCTCCGCTCGGTCAAGAAGGGGCTTTACGCGGTCAATTTCGGCGGCGGCCAGGTCGACATCACCTCGGGCAAGTTCGTGTTCTCGGCGTCCGAGGCCTACATGATCGAGGACGGCAAGATCGGCCCCGCCGTCAAGGGCGCGACGCTGATCGGAAACGGGCCCGACGTCTTGACCCGCGTCTCGATGATCGGCAACGACATGAAGCTCGATCCCGGGGTCGGCACCTGCGGCAAGGACGGCCAGGGCGTGCCGGTGGGCGTCGGCCAGCCGACGCTCTTGCTCGACCGCCTGACGGTCGGCGGCACGGCGGCGTAGTTCCCGCTCGTCATTGCGAAACGGCGCTGCGTATCCGAGGGGCGGCGCCCCTTCATTAGCGTCATCGCGAGCGAAGCGAAGCGATCCAGGGGCCTGGATTGCTTCGTCGCTTCGCGCCTCGCAATGACGAACTCGATGCGTTACTCCGCCGCGGGCTTCCAGTCGCCGAACACCTCGTCCCAGGTGCCCTGGGTCGACGCCTTCGAGTATTCCGTCGAGCGGTTCTCGAAGAAGTTGGTGTGCTCCATGCCGTTGAGCATCTCGTCCATCCAGGGCAGCGGGTTCGCCGTCATCCGGTAGATCGGCTGCAGCCCGAGCTGGGCGAGGCGGCGGTCGGCGATGTAGCGGATGTATTGCTTCACCTCCTTCGCCTCGAGCCCCTCGATGCCGCCGAGCTCGAAGGAGAGGTCGATGAACGCGTCCTCATGCGTGACCACCGTGTTGCAGATCTCGACCAGCTCGCGCTGGAACGCCTCGGTCCACAGCTCGGGGTTCTCGGAAATGAAGGTGCGGAACAGCTTGATGATCGAGTTGGTGTGCAGCGATTCGTCGCGCACCGACCACGACACGATCTGGCCCATCCCCTTCATCTTGTTGAAGCGCGGGAAGTTCATCAGGATCGCGAACGAGGCGAAGAGCTGCAGCCCCTCGGTGAAGCCGCCGAACACGGCCAGCGTCTTGGCGATGTCGGGCTTCGTGGCGACGCCGAACTGCTGCATGTAGTCGTACTTGTCCTTCATCTCCTTGTAGTGGAGGAAGGCCTGGTATTCGGTGTGCGGCATGCCGATCGTGTCCAGCAGGTGCGAGTAGGCCGCAATGTGCACCGTCTCCATGTTGGAGAACGCGGCCAGCATCATCTGGATCTCGGTCGGCTTGAACACCTGCGCGTAGTGCTTCATGTAGCAGTTGTTCACCTCGATGTCGGACTGGGTGAAGAACCGGAATATCTGCGTGAGCGTGTGGCGCTCGGCGGCAGTCAGCTTGTTGTGCCAGTCCTTCACGTCGTCGGCGAGCGGCACCTCCTCCGGCAGCCAGTGGATCTTCTGCTGCGTCAGCCAGGCGTCATACGCCCAGGGATAGGTGAACGGCTTGTAGGCCACTTTGGCATCGAGAAGTGACATGTTTGGTCCCCACCAGTGCGATCGTTGATCGTCGCGTTGGTCGGGAAGCGTAAATTGGCTAGCCGATTCGGTGAATCACAAATTTGCTAGATATTGTGCATATCTACAATTTGCCACACCATACGTTGACGTGGCCGCTAACGAAGGGGCATATGAGGCTGCTGCAATGCGTGCGCATTGCATCCTTTGGTACTGGATGGATCAGTCGGGAAAATCGCGAAGCTTGCGGAATGCGACGTTTACGGGTCCGAACGGAGTCGCAACCTGCACAAATTTTTGGCCGGCGAAGTCCCTCGGCAACGTCGTGCGGATTTCAAATGTGTATTCGTCTGATCTGGCTGGCACACCTTGGACGAGCCAAGCGCCTGGAGGCACGGTGACCGTCAACTCGACGTCATATGCATCCAACCGGGGATTGTACGTATAGCGGCCGTCATATTTGCCGCCAACAAAGTCCGATCCAATCACTAAACCAGTGTCGAGAACGAGTTCACCCATTCCCGTACCAGCGACGCCAGCGTACTCAATCGCGTAGAAACCTTCGGTAGTCATCTGCATTTCTCCATTTCCAGCATCGTCTTCGTCCCATCGTTATTCCCCTCCAATTGTGTACGATTGCGTTGACTACGATTATCCCTACCGCACCCACTCATCGCGAAGCTCGGACGAGCCGTAGAGGATGGTAGCGACGGCGTCGGAGAGCTCGGCGAGGCCGGCGGCGGCCGGCTGGACCGAACGCACCTCGCAGCCCTCGGTCACCAGCGCGAGGCGGCCGCCCTCGGACTCGACCACCAGGACCAGCTCGCGGCCGAGCTCGAACCGGCGCGCCACCTGCCAGTCGCGGCCGGCATAGGCGATGACCGCGCCACGGTCCTCGAACCGGCGCGCTACTGGCACGACAGGCACTCCTCGTAGTCGTTGCCGTTGGCGGTCGGCTCGGCCGGCGCGGCGGCCAGCGGCAGTTCCACCGTCTCGGGCTTGACCGCGGCGACGACCGGCGCCTCGCCCGACGCGGCCTTGAGCGACAGGTCGGACTCCGCGCGCTGGATCGAGCGCGAGCGGCAGTAGTAGAGCGACTTGCAGCCGCGCTTCCATGCCCGGTAGTGGATGTCGTGCAGCGTCTTCTTGTGCACGTCGCCGGCCAGGAAGATGTTCACCGACTGCGACTGGCAGATATAGGGCGCACGGTCGGCGGCGAGGTCGACGATCCAGCGCTGGTCGAGCTCGAACGCCGTCCTGAACACTTGCTTCTCGAGCTCGTCGAGGAAGTCGAGATGCTGGACCGAGCCCTCGTTCAGCGTGATCGAGCGCCAGGTCTCGTCGTCGTCATGGCCGCGCTCGGCGAGAAGCTGCTTCAGGTACTTGTTGCGGACGGTGAACGAGCCCGACAGCGTCTTGTGCGTGAAGGCGTTGGCGACGTTGGGCTCGATGCCGGGCGACGAGCCGCCGGTGATGATCGAGATCGACGCGGTCGGCGCGATCGCCATCTTGCACGAGAACCGCTCCATGATGCCGTACTCGGCGGCGTCGGGGCACGGACCGCGCTCGGCGGCGAGCGTCTTCGAGGCCGCGTCCGCCTGGCCGCGGATATGGGCGAACATCTTCTTGTTCCAGACGCGCGCCATGACCGATTCGATCGGCACGTGCTGCGCCTGCAGGAACGAGTGCAGCCCCATGACGCCGAGCCCGACCGAGCGCTCGCGCGCGGCGGAATAGGCGGCGCGCGACATGGATTCCGGCGCCTTGTCGATGAAATCCTGCAGCACGTTGTCGAGGAAGCGCATCACGTCCTCGATGAACTGCGGATTGTCCTTCCATTCGAGGAACAGCTCGAGGTTGAGCGAGCACAGGCAGCAAACGGCCGTGCGCTCATTGCCGTGATTGTCGGGACCGGTCGGCAGCGTGATCTCGCTGCACAGGTTCGACATCTTGACCTTGTAGCCGGCGAGCTTGTGATGCTCCGGCATCGCCTTGTTCACGTGATCGACGAAGATCAAATAGGGCTCGCCCGACTCGATGCGCTGGGTGAGCAGCCGGATCCACAGCGCTCGCGCCTGGATCTTGCGGATGATCGCGCCGTCCTTCGGGCTGCGCAGGGGCCATTCCTCGTCGCGCTCGACCGCGCGCATGAACTCGTCGGGGATGACCACGCCGTGATGGAGGTTGAGCGCCTTGCGGTTGGGATCGCCGCCGGTCGGGCGGCGCATCTCGATGAACTCCTCGATCTCGGGGTGGTCGACCGGCACGTAGACGGCGGCCGATCCGCGCCGGAGCGAGCCCTGCGAGATGGCGAGGGTGAGCGAATCCATCACGCGGATGAAGGGGATGATGCCCGAGGTCTTGCCGTTATGGCCGACCCGCTCGCCGATCGAGCGAAGGTTGCCCCAGTAGCTGCCGATGCCGCCGCCGCGGGCGGCGAGCCAGACATTCTCGTTCCACAGCCCGACGATGCCGTCGAGCGAATCCGATGCCTCGTTGAGGAAGCACGAGATGGGCAAGCCGCGGGTCGTGCCACCGTTCGACAGGACGGGGGTGGAGGGCATGAACCACAAATTCGAGATGTAGTCGTAGATTCGCTGGGCGTGCGCCGAATTGTCGCCGTAATGCATGGCGACGCGGGCGATCAGGTCCTGGAAGCCGCGGTCGCCGGGCAGCAGATAGCGGTCCTCGAGCACGGCGCGGCCGAAATCGGTCAGCTTTTCGTTGCGGCTGTCGTCGATGCGGATACGGATGCCGCGCTCGTTCTGGGCAATGCGGCCCTCGGCGCGATCGATCGACAGCTCGTTCTGGATTCCGTCTGGCACGCCACCCTCCCGTGCGGTTCGCGGCGTCTGGCGGACATGGCGGGGGCGTCGACCAACAACCGTGCGCGGAGTCCCGCCCCCCGGGCCCGGGGGAATCCCCGGGTTTTCGTGTCATGCGCGTCAGGCGTCGTTAGGAATCCGGATACTGCGCCTCACAGGTGATTCGGATCAACCAGTTCTTGGGGTTGGCCTGCAGGTGCCCACTAGATATAGGGAGATTGCCGGACGCGTCGGGCACCGTATACTGGTCCGACCACCCGAATCGAGGCGCATGCATGTCCAGTCCGCCGGGCCAAACCGCCCCGAAGTCGGCGCAGAGCGGGCGCACCCTGGCGCCGCTGGTGGAGACGAACCCCTGCTTCGACGACGCGGAATGCGCGCGCATCATCGAGGCCGGGCTCGCGCTGCCCCTGGCGGGCGGGCAGGTGACCGGCGTCGAGCGCGCCCCGGAGGCGCGCCGTTCGACCATCGCGCTGTTCCCGCCGGAGGCCGAGAACGCCTGGATGCTGGAGCGCATCGCGCAGGTGGTGAACAAGTTCAACGCCGACCTGTGGGGCTTCGAGCTGGTCGGATCGGAGCGGCTGCAGTTCAGCGCCTACCGGCCGGGCGAGTATTACGACTGGCACATGGACCTGGCGGCGCGCGGCGGGTTCTCGCTCCGCAAGCTCAGCGTGTCGGTCCAGCTCAACGACCCGTCCGAGTACCAGGGCGGCGACCTGGAGGTGTCGATCGGCACGGCGACGTCGAAGGCGTCGCGCACCAAGGGCGCGGTCATCCTGTTTCCGGCCTACGCGATGCACCGCGTTCTGCCGGTGACCGAAGGGGTGCGCTACTCGCTGGTCGCCTGGATCGTCGGCAACCAGCCGTTCCGGTGAAATTACCGTCGCTCGCGCGCGATGCGGTCGAAGGCGGCCAGCGTCTCGGGCCCGACGTGATGCTCGATACCCTCGGCGTCGGCGCGCGCGGCCTCCTCGGGCACGCCGATGGCGCGCAGGAACTCGAACACGATCTGGTGGCGGCGCTTCGAACGATCCGCGATGCGCCGCCCCTCCTCGGTCAGGAAGATCGCGCGATAGGGCCGCGTGTCGACCAGCCCCGCCTCGCGCAGCCGCGCGACCATCTTGGCCACCGACGCCGGCGTGACGCCGAGACGGCGCGCGATCTCGACCGAGCGCGCCTCGCCCACCGTGTCGATCAGCTCGGCGATCAGCTCGACATAGTCCTCGGCGATCTCGGTCTGGCGCGCGCGGCGCGTCTGGCGATGATGGTTGGCCTGGTCCTCGGGCGCGACCAGCGTGGTGAAGCTCGCGCGGTCGCTCCGCGGCCCGCCTCGCCGTCCTGCGCCCTCGGTCATGGGACCCTCTGCGGCCATCTGCGCATGATAGGCGTTTGCGGCATGCCGGGTCTAGCGTAGGCTCGCCCTGCCCCGATGCTCCAGTCCCTGCGAAACCTTGCGCTCCTGGCTGGCGCCGCCCTGCTGGCGACCGCGCCCGCGTGTGCCGCCGATCCCGGAATTCCGCCGGGTGCGGCGCTTTCCGAGCAGGCGCCCCTGCCCCGCATGGTGCTGAAGCCAGGCGGCGGGTTCCTCGCCACCTACGGGCAGATGCTGTTCGAATCGCCCGAGATCCTGGGAACGCGGGCGCGCACGCTCGGCCTGTCCTGCGCGAGCTGCCACAACCGCGGCGATGCGAACCCCAAGCTGTTCCTGCCCGGGCTCAGCGCGCGCCCCGGCGGGGTCGACGTGCATAACAGCTTCTTCAACCCGATCGGCGATGACGGGCGGTTCGAGCCGCTGGACATTCCGAGCTTGCGGGGCATCCGCTACACCGCGCCTTACGGGCGGGACGGGCGGATCGCCGCTTTGCGCGAGTTCGCCGCCTCGGTGATCGTGACAGAGTTCGACGGGGCCGAGCCGACGACGCTGATGCTGGACGCGCTGACCGCCTTCCTCGACCGGCTGGAATTCCCCGCCGCGCCAATGCTCGGGCCGGGCGGCCGGCTGAACGAAGCGGCTTCGGCGGCGGCGAAGCGCGGCGAGACGTTGTTCGAAACGCCGTTCGCACAGATGGGCGGGCGGTCCTGTGCCGGCTGTCACGTGCCCGACCGATACTTCGTCGACGGGGCGCGCCACGACATCGGCTCGGGCGGCGACCGCTTTCCCGGCGCCGCCTACGACACGCCCACCCTGCTGGGGACCGCGACGACCGCGCCCTACTTTCACGACGGATCGCTTGCGACGCTCTCCGACGTCGTCGCCTGGTTCGACCGGCGCTATGCGCTGGAACTCGACGCGAGGCAAAAATCCAACCTCGCCGCCTATCTCGACGCGGTCGGCGCAGTAGAACGGCCCTACGAGGAATTCTCCGGTCGGAACACGCGGTTCGCCCTCGCCGCGCGCGAGGGACGGTCGTTCCTCGCCACGCTCGAGCCGCTGATCGCGCGCGAGGACCGGTTCCACGCGTTGCTTCTGGTGCGCAGCGTCGCGCGCGACCTGCGCGACAAGGCGCCGCTCGCCAATCCCGACGCGCGCCCGCTCGCCGCCACGCTGGCCGGCCGGCTCGACGCGATCGGCGAGGCGCTCCGCGATACGGACTGGAAGAAGGCGCAATCGCTGTGGGGTTCGTACCGCGCAGCCTACGCCGCCGCCGAGGCGAAACTTTATTAGAGCTGGAACGGCTCCGGCCCGCTCCCCCTCCCGGCCACCCGTACCAGCATACTGTCGTTGGGTGGCCGGGAGGGGGAGCGGGCCGGAGCGACGCCGCGTACGCGGAAGACGATCTACCGCCCCATCTGGCGAAGCTGCTGCGTGATGTCGTCGAGCACGCCGTGCGTGCCGCCGCCCGGCACCAGATCGACCCCGGCGACGGTCTTGAGCAGATAGAACCCGACGATCAGCGGGGCGATCAGCAGGGCGATGAAGACCAGCGTGACGATCGCGTTGCCGAACGTGCCGAACAGCTCGCCCTCGGCGCGCAGCCGCGCCGCCGTGCGCCGCTCGCCCCCGATCAGCAGCACGAAATAGAGCCGCCGCCGGAAGAACGGGAAGGACTTGCGGATGTCGATCGCGTGGCTGCCCCAGCTGCGCGCCCCGAATGCCATGCGGATCGCGGCGAGCTGGGCGGGCGTAAAGGTGGCCGCCGTCGCGGAAGGAATGCGCGAGAAGAACTTCTCGAGGAACGGATCGTTCGGCGCGTCCATGGCCCATCGGACCATGCGACCGGTTTATGCGCCCTTAACCGTCGCGGCGAGGGCGATAGGACCGGATTCGGTGCCGAGCGCACGCTCGACCGCGCTTGCGACGGCGAGGAGGCGCGCATCGTCGCCCTGGCGCGCGACAAGCTGGACCCCGACCGGCATGCCGTTGGGTCCGGTGAAGGCCGGCAGGTTCACGCAGGGCACGTACATCCAGGTCCAGAAGCTGTTGAACGCGCCCATCGTCGCGCCGGTCAGGCCGCGCGGCGCCTCGCCCTGGGCCGACGGGGTGAGCAGCGCGTCGAACGAGTTGAACAGCGCGCCGAAACGGCGGCGATAGAATCCGGCGCCCATCTTCGCGAAGTCGTAGTCGGTGGCGCCGGTCTGGCGCGCGACGGCGAGCCCCTCGCGGATCCACGGGTTGAGCGTCGCCTCGCCGCGATTCACCTCGTCCAGCAGCGAACGCTGGTTCTCCTTGGTGGTGAGCACGCGAAACGCGCCCATCGCCTCGTCGAACCCGTGCGGCAACTCGACCTCCGCGACGGCGAAGCCCGCCCGGCCGAGCTTCTGCGCCGCCGTCTCGATCGCCGCCATCGTTTCGGGCGAGGCGTCCTGCCATTGCGGCGTGCGGCAGACGCCGATGCGGAGCCGTGCGTCGAACGCGCCGTCGAGCGGCGCGAACGCCTCGCCGGTGAGCCCGGCGCGGAACAGGGCGATGTCGTCGAGCGAGCGGGCGAACAGGCCGAGCGTATCGATGCCGGGCTTGAGATGGCGGATGCCGGCGCGGTCGAGCCCGTCGAGCGACGCCTTGAAGCCGTATATGCCGCAATAGGAGGCCGGGCAGATGGTCGAGCCGCCCGTCTGGGTGCCGTAGGCGAGCGGCACCTGGAAATCGGCGACCGCGGCCGCCGAGCCCGACGACGAGACGCCGGGCGTGCGCTCAGGGTCGTGCGGGTTGGCGACGCCGCACTGCCACGGGCTCGCGAACTCGGTCGTCGTGGTCTTGCCGAGGATGACAGCGCCGGCCGAACGCGCCGCCGCGACGGTCGCGGAGTCCTTCTCGGGCCGGTGGCCCTTGTGCAGCACCGAACCGTACGCGGTCGGCATGTCGAACGTGTCGATCACGTCCTTCACGCCCACGGGAATCCCATGCAGCGGCCCTTTCGCCGGGCCCTTGTCGCGCTCGCGCGCCTGGGCCAGCGCGATCTCGCGGTCGACGAAGGTCCAGGGATGGCAAAGCGCCGCGTCGCGCGCGGCGATGCGCTCGAGGCAGGATTCGACGAGCTGGACCGAAGTGATCTCGCCCTTGTCGATCTTCGCCGCCGCCTCGGTCGCGGTCAGTTCGTTGAGGTTCTGCCCGGCCATGATGCCCTCGCGCGCATGTGCGTCACGAGAGAATACGCCGAATTCGTCTTTGCGCGCGACGCGCCCGCTCAGTGGAACTTCACGTACTCGAATTCGAACGGGTGGCCGTTGATGCCGCGCGCGGGCGGGGCGATCCAGCCGGCGATCTTGCCGGGCTCGACGACGCGGCCCATCAGCGTCTTGATGAAGGCGTGGTCGGATTCGGCCGGCAGCCATTCGCCATGGCGACGGGTCCACTCAGCTTCAGTCACCACATGGCCGGCGGGCGAGATGCGGATGTCCGGCTGGACGTTGGCGAACAGCCCGATGCGCCGGTTGAAGGCGCGGTGCGGCAGATGCAGCGTGTGGTCGATACCCGCCGCCTTGATCACCTTGTTCCAGCGGGCGAGGCCGCGCGCGCAGTCGTCGATATAGTCCTGGCGCAGCCGCTCGTTGATCGCGACCAGCGCCGGCTGGTCCTCGACCACGATCTTCTCGCCCTTGAGGGCATGCACCGGCCAGGTGGCCTCGGTGAGCTTGTGGTCGTCGTCGATCTTGGTCTCGTGATAGCGGCCCTTGAGGCCCGTCGTGTAGTAGTTCGCCGCGTTGGTCGAAAGCTCCTGCCCGAACAGGTCGAGCGACACGGAGAAGTGGAAATTGATGTAGCGCTGCAAGGTCGGCAGATCGATCGCGCCGGCCGCGCGCACCTTCACCGGGTCGTCGGTCTTGAGTTCCTTCATCACCTCGCAGGTGCGCTGCGCGATGCGCATGATGCCGGATTCGCCCACGAACATGTGGTGCGCCTCCTCCGTCAGCATGAACTGGCAGGTGCGCGCCAGCGGATCGAACCCGGACTCGGCGAGCGAGGCGAGCTGGTACTTGCCGTCGCGGTCGGTGAAGTAGGTGAACATGAAGAACGACAGCCAGTCGGGCGTGGCCTCGTTGAACGCGCCGAGGATGCGCGGCTTGTCGGGATCGCCCGAGTGGCGCTCCAGCATCGCCTCGGCCTCGTCGCGACCGTCGCGTCCGAAATGGGCGTGCAGCAGGTAGACCATGGCCCACAGGTGGCGGCCTTCCTCGACGTTCACCTGGAACAAATTGCGCAAATCGTAGAGCGACGGGCAGGTCAGGCCGAGCTGGCGCTGCTGCTCGACCGAGGCGGGCTCGGTGTCGCCCTGGGTGACGACCAGCCGGCGCAAGGTGGCGCGGTACTCGCCCGGCACCTCCTGCCAGGCGGGCTCGCCCTTGTGGTCGCCGAACGGGATGGTGCGGCCCTCGACCGGGTTCGCGAGGAAGATGCCCCAGCGATATTCCGGCATCTTCACATAGCCGAAATTCGCCCAGCCGTTGGCCTCGACGCTGATCGCCGTGCGCAGATAGACGTCGTACTCGGTGGAGCCGTCCGGCCCCATGTCGCGCCACCACTGCATGTAGTTCGGCTGCCACGCCTCCAGCGCACGCTGCAGCCGACGGTTCTCCGACAGGTTGACGTTGTTGGGGATGCGTTCGTTGTAGTCGATGGCCATGTCAGAACTCTCTTTCGGTCGAACTGCGCCTTGCGGCCGGTGCCGTAGAGCTTGAGCGCGCCCTCCGCGCCGATCGCGTTGGGCCGCTGGAAAATCCAGTTCTGCCACGCCGACAGCCGCGCGAAGATCTTGGTCTCCATCGTCTCGGGACCGGCCCAGCGCAGCGACGCCTCCAGCCCGGTCAGCGCATCGGGCGAGAATGATGCGCGCTCCTCGAGCGCGATGCGCACCTCGTCCTCCCAGTCGATATCGTCGGGCGTGAAGGTGACGAGGCCGAGCGCGTCGGCGCGTTCCGCGTCGATCTCGCTGCCGATTTCGGATTCCAGCGCCTTCACGTGGTCGGGATCGGCCAGGAACCGGCTTTCGAGGCGGGTGAGGCCGTTGGACATGGGGAGCGGGCCGAAATTCATTTTGCTCAGTCGCAGCGTGGCCGCAGGCAGGTTGGAACCCTCGAAGCTTCCGTCCAGCATATAGGTACGGTCCGCGGCGAATGCGAGTTCGGCCAAGGTGCCGGCGAAGCAGCTTCCCGGCTGGACAAGCGCGAAGATCGAGCGTGCCGAGAGATCGAGCCGCTTCAGCGTGCGCTTGAGGTAGAGCGTGATCTCGCGCACCAGCCAGTCGGACGCGTGACCGGCGAGCAGATCGTCATGGGCGAGCACGCGGGCCGCGTCGCCCTCGGTGCGGAACACCCAGGAGCCGATCTCGGGCTCGTTGAGGCGGAGATGCAGCATCGCGTCGTCGAGCTGGCGCGCCAGCGCGAGCGGCCAGAAGGCCGCGCCCGCTTCATGGATCGCGGCCGCATCCTTCGGCGCGTCGCCGTCGGGCGCGCGCACGGTGAAGCGGGCGAGGCCGAAATCGCGCTCGATCTCGACGGTCACGTGGTCGTAGGCGATCTTGTCGGTTTCGATCGTGCGGGCCAGCGGCGGGAGGGAAATGCCCTTGGCGTCCGCCGGCCGGTCCGACTTCGCGGCGAGCGCCTCGGCCTCCTCCTTCACCGCCTCGGCGAACTTCGACCGCGGCACCAGCGCGTCGATCAGCCCCCAATCCTGCGCGCGCGCGCCGCGGATGCCCTCGTTCAGGGTGCAGAAATAGTCGGCGCGGTCGCGGCGCACCTTGCGCTTGTCCACGAGCCGCGTGAGCCCGCCTGTGCCCGGCAGCACCGCGAGCAGCGGCAGCTCGGGCAGAGACACGGTGGACGAGCCGTCATCCATCAGCAGGATCTTCTCGGCCGCCAGCGCGAGTTCATACCCGCCGCCGGCGCAGGCGCCGTTGACCGCGCAGAGATAAGACTGGCCGGAGAAGTCGGACGCGTCCTCGATGGCAAGCCGCGTCTCGTTGGTGAACTTGCAGAAATTGACCTTGTGGCCGTGGGTCGACTGGCCGAGCATCTGGATGTTCGCGCCGGCGCAGAACACCCGGTCCTTGCCCGAGGTGATGACCACGGCGCCGACTTCGGGATGCTCGAAGCGCAGGCGCTGCACCGCGTCGGCAAGCTCGATATCGACGCCGAGATCGTAGGAGTTGAGCTTCAGCGTGTAGCCCGGCGCGAGGGTCGCCGCCTCGTCCACGTCCATCGCCAGTGTGGCCACCCGCCCGCCGATCGACAGCTTCCAGTGCCGGTAGCGCTCGGGCGAGGTCGCGAAGTCGATGCGCTTCTGCCCGGCCGTCGTCGCGCCGCCAGTCCCGTCATCCGCCGCCATGAATCCCGATCCAAGATTGTTGACTAGCCAACATTATCACAGGTGTCGCGCCAGGCAACGGCGACGGCTCCGGTCGAGGGCGCGCCGTGCCAAATTCGGCCCCTCGCCAAAGCGCGATCCTCGGTTAGAATGTGGCCATCAACGAACAAGGACGGCGCGAACCGCGCCGCGGAGGGAACGCATGGACGTCAAGGGGCGCGCCGCCGTCATCACCGGCTCGGCCACCGGGGTGGGTGCCGCCACCGCGCGGCTTCTGGCCTCGAAGGGCTGCAACGTCGTCATCAACTACACGAAGTCCGAGGCGGAGGCGAAAGAGACCGAGGCCGCGTGCCGCGCCTTCCAGGTCGACACCATGCTGTGCCGCGCCGACGTCTCGAAGGACGAGGATTGCCGGCGCATGGCCGACGAGGCGGCGAAGCGCTGGGGCCGGCTCGATATCGTGGTGTGCTCGGCCGGGCGCACCAAGAAGGTGCCGTCGCAGGACATGGAGGAGTTGTCGGCGCAGGACTTTCTCGACATCTACGCGGTCAACACGATCGGCACCTACCAGTCGATCCGTGCGGCCCTGCCCTACATGCGCAAGCAGGGCGAGGGCGCCGTCGGGATCGTCTCCGCTCTCGGCGCGATCGACGGCACCGGAAGCTGCATGGCCTACTCGGCGTCGAAGGGCGCGATCAACGTGCTGGTCACCGCGCTCGCCCGCAACCTCGGGCCCGAGGGCATCCGCGTGAATGCCGTAGCGCCGGGCTTCATCGACGGGCGCTGGATGCGTGGCCTTCTGGGCGACGAGGCCTACGAGAAGGCCAAGGGCTCGGTCATCGCCACCGCGCCGCTCAAGCGCGTCAACACGCCCGAGGACGTGGCGCAGACTTTGGTGTTCCTGATCGAATCCGACGTGCTGACCGGCGAAATCATGACCGGCTTCCTCGGCCAGAAGATCACGGCGCGCGCGCGCTGAGTTTCACCCCGAAAAACCAAACGAAAGGCGAGACGCATGGCCACCACCGCTGACACCTACGAAACCGTCAAGGTCGAGAAGGAAGACGGCATCACCTGGATCTACTTCAACCGGCCGGAGAAGCGGAACGCGATGAGCCCGCAGCTCTGCTTCGACATGGAGCAGGCCTGGATGAAGTACGAGACCGACGAGGAGACCAAGGTCATCATCCTGGCGGGCGAAGGCCCGGCCTGGAGCGCGGGCATGGACCTGAAGGAGTATTTCCGCGCCAACGACAACCGGCCGGACAACCAGTTCCGCGCCTGGATGGCCAACAAGCGCTGGCAGTGGGAATGCATCACCAACTGCCGCAAGCCGACCATCGCCATGGTGCACGGCTACTGCTTCGGCGGCGCATTCGTGCCGCTGTGCGCCTGCGACCTGGCCGTCGCCGCCGACGAGGCGACCTTCGGTCTCAGCGAGGTGAACTGGGGCATCATCCCGGGCGGCCTCGTCTCCAAGGTCGTCGCCGACATGATGGCGACCCGCGACGGCATGTTCTACGCCATGACCGGCCGGCCGTTTAACGGCAAGCAGGCCGCCGAGATGAAGCTGATCAACTACTCGGTGCCGAAGGACAAGCTGCGCGAGGAGACCGTCAAGCTCGCCAAGGAGCTGATGGAGAAGCCGCCGATGGCGCTTGCCTACACCAAGCAGGCGCTGCGCTATGTCGGCACGATGGACGTTCCGGCCGCCTACGAGTACCTGGCGGTCAAGAACACCGCGCTGCGCTTCGTCGACCAGAAGCACGCGCGCGACCAGGGCATCGAGAAGTTCATCGACAAGAAGGAGTACCGCCCCGGTCTCGGCGCGGTGAAGGTCGACTGACGCGACACGGCGGGCCGGCTCGAACCGGCCCGCCTCACGCGTTCCGAGGGGGAGGACCGACCATGGCCAAACCCGTGCGCCGGATCGTCACCGGTCACGACGACCAGGGCAAATCGGTGTTCGTCATGGACGACGGCTCGCCCTTCGTGTTCACCCCCGCCCCCGGCGCGCCCACCGTGACCGAGCTGTGGGAGACGCGCGAGGCGCCGGCCTCGAACGCCGGCAACGACGAGGTGATGGACCACAAGTTCGGAATCCTGCCGCCGAAGAGCGGCAGCGTGTTCCGCATCATCGAATACCGACCGGACAAGGAGCGCTTCGCGAGCTATGACCGCGAGGCGGCGTTCCACGCCATGGGCGCGGACAAGGCGCTCGACCGCGGCGCGCCGCGACATCCGGGCTTTCACAAGACCGACACGATCGACTATGTCATCGTGCTGGAAGGCGAGATCTACGCCCTGATGGACGAGGGCGAGCGGTTGATGCGCGCCGGCGACGTGCTGATCCAGCGCGGCACCAACCACGCCTGGTCGAACCGCACCGACAAGCCGTGCATAGTGATGTTCGTTCTGATAGATGCCAAGCCCGCGCCATGACCGCGGCATAAGAAAGCGAGGGGATACGCAGATGGCCTACCGCAAATACGAGACCGTGCTGTTCGAGAACGAGGACGGCATCGGCTGGGTCTATTTCAACCGGCCCGAGAAGCGCAACGCGATGAGCCCGCAGCTCTGCTTCGACATGGTCGATCTGATGGCCGAGATCGCGGGCGACGACAAGGTGAAGGTCGTCGTGCTGACCGGCAAGGGCCCGGCCTGGACCGCCGGCATGGACCTGAAGGAATTCTTCCGCGCGCTCGACAACGACCCCGCGGGCCGGCTGCGCGCGCGCGACGCCGACCGGTCGTGGAACTGGTATCGCCTGTCGGGCATGTCGAAGCCGACCATCGCCATGGTGAACGGGTTCTGCTTCGGCGGCGGGTTCACACCCTTGGCCGCGTGCGACTTCGCCATCGCCGCCGACGACGCGACGTTCGGCCTGAGCGAGATCAACTGGGGCATCCTGCCCGGCGGCCTCGTCTCCAAGGTCGTGTGCGAGATGATGAACTACCGCAAGGCGCTGTACTACGCCTGCACCGGCGAGACCTTCACCGGCAAGGAGGCCGAGGCGCTGGGCGTCGTCACCAAGTCGGTGCCGCGCGCGAAGCTCCGCGCCGAGACGGTAAAGCTCGCCAAGCTCCTGATGTCGAAGCCGCTCGCCGCCGTGCAGGCCACCAAGGAAGCGATCCGCATGGTGCGCGACATGCCGATCGAGCATGCCTACGACTACCTGCAGGCCAAGAGCGAGCAGCTGCGCTTCCGCGACGCGGAGAACACCCGCGCGCGCGGCATCAACGACTTCATCGACGGCAAGAAGTACCGCCCCGGCTACCAGTCGGTGGTGAACCCGAAGGCGGTCGCAAAGCCCGCCCGCGCGGCGAAGACATCGACCGCCAAGAAGGCACCGGCGAAGAAGGCCCCGGTCCGCAAGGGCGCGGCGAGGAAGAAGCGGTAAAACCGCCTTCGGCGGCCACCCCTCTCCCCAGCCCTCCCCCTCAAGGGGGGAGGGGGCGGCCCCGCAGACCCGCACCGGAACACAAGCGCGGTCGCGGTCGAAAAGGCGGAATATTGAAGCAGGACCCCCTCCCCCCTTGAGGGCTTGGCGCCTGCCGGGCGTCCACTGGACCGCCCGGCCCAGACATGCCAGTGGCATGTCTGGCGGCGCCAAGGGACAGGGAGAGGGGTCTCTTTCCCTACAGCCCCCAGCGGGCGATGCCGGCGGGCAGCGCGGTCTTGCGCCACATGCCCTTGATGTCGGCGACCAGCCCGCCCGGCTTCAAAAGCCCGGCGAACGTCTCGGCGGTGAAGGCGAGATAGGGCGCGTGCGGCACGGCGCCGATGACGCAATCGAACCCGCTCGCGCCGTCGAGGGTGGAGCGCAGCTCGAGCCCGTACTCGTGCTTCGCCTCGGCCGGATCGGCGAAGGGGTCATGCACCTCGACCTGGAAGCCGCGCGCGCGCAGCCCCTTGACCACATCGATCACGTGGCTGTTGCGCAGGTCAGGCACGTTTTCCTTGAAGGTGAGCCCGAGGATCAGGATGCGTGCGCCCGCCCCCTTGCCCTTCATCGCCAGCTCGCGCGCCACGCAGTCGGCGACGAACCCGCCCATCGCGTCGTTGATGCGCCGCCCGGCCAGGATGATCTCGGGATGGTGGCCGATCACCGTGGCGGCGTGCGCCAGGTAGAACGGATCGACGCCGATGCAGTGCCCGCCGACCAGCCCCGGCGAGAAACGCAGGAAGTTCCACTTGGTGCCCGCCGCCTCGAGCACGTCGTAGACCGACATGCCCATCTTCTGGAAGATCGCCGCCACCTCGTTTATGAAGGCGATGTTGATGTCGCGCTGGGCGTTCTCGATCACCTTGGCCGCCTCCGCGGTGCGGATGTCGCGCGCGCGGAATACTCCACCCGTGGTGAGCGTGCCGTAGATCTCGGCAAGGCGGTCGGTCACGTCCGGCGTCTGGCCGGCCACCACCTTGATGATGCGGTCGACCGTGTGCTCCTTGTCGCCGGGATTGATGCGCTCGGGCGAGTAGCCGAGGAAGAAGTCACGCCCGCAATGAAGGCCCGACGCCTCCTCGAGCTCGGGCCCGCAGATCTCCTCGGTCACGCCGGGATAGACGGTGAACTCGTAGACCACGATCGCGCCCTTCGCCATCGCCTGGCCCACCGTGCGCGAGGCGGCGCGGACCGCGCCCAGGTCGGGCTGGTTGTCGGCGGTGACCGGCGTCGGCACGGTGACGATGTAGACATCGAACCCGCGGATCGCCTCGGTGTCGCTCGAAAGCGCGAGGGTCGAAGCGCGCAGCCGCGCGTCATCGATCTCGCCCGTCCGGTCGCGGCCCGACCGCAGCTCGGCGATGCGCGCCTCGGCGATATCGAAGCCCGTGACCGGATAGTGGCGGGCGAGCCCGACGGCGAGGGGCAACCCGACGTAGCCGAGGCCGATGACGGCAATGCGGGGAAGTTCGGACATGTCTCGTGTTCCAGGACGGGCCGGGGGGATGGCTGGGGGACCTGGATTCGAACCAGGACTGCTCGGTCCAGAGCCGAGAGTTCTACCGTTAAACTATCCCCCACCGGCCGGGCGGACGTGTACCACATCGGCCGGGCGATGACAAAACGTGCGTCTCGCCCGGGCATTCCGGCGGGCCACGGTCCCATGCCCTTCGTGCTTTGCCCAAGTCATGATTCCGTCATACGATGGCGCAGCAGGTGAGGTCCGGCTGCAACGGCCGGCATGACGGTACGACAAGGGAATAACATCCGTGACCGTCGCGTATGTGGGACACAGACGACGCGGCCGGCCCTGGGGACAGAGGGACGCCACGCCGGAAGTGTATGCCGCGGTCGATCTCGGCACCAACAACTGCCGGCTGCTGATCGCCCGCCCCGCCCCCGACGGGTTCCGCGTCGTCGACGGCTATTCACGCATCGTGCGGCTGGGCGAGGGCATGATCGAGGCCGGCTGCCTGTCCGAGGCGGCGATGGCGCGCGCGGTCGAGGCGCTCCGCGTGTGCGCGGCCAAGATCGGGCGCCGCAACGTAACGCGCTCGCGCTGCATCGCTACCGAGGCCTGCCGGCGCGCCACGAATTGCGGACCGTTCCTCGACCGGATCGAGAGCGAGACGGGGTTGCAGCTCGACATCATCTCGTCGCGCGAGGAGGCCGAGCTGACGCTTGCCGGCTGCCTGCCGCTGCTGGAGCCCGACAAGCCCTACGCGCTGCTCTTCGATGTGGGCGGCGGCTCGGCCGAGCTGGTGTGGATGCGCCAGCGCCGCCCCGACCCGCCCGAGATCCTCGACTGCGTCTCCTTACCCTGCGGGGTCGTGACGCTGACCGAGCGGCTCGGCGTGCGCGAGTTCACCCCCGCCCAGTACGCCACCGCCGTGGACGAGGTGTCGGCGATGCTGCAGGCGCTCGAGGACGCGCACGACATCCGGCGCCACATCGCCGAGGGATCGGTGCAGATGCTGGGCACCGCCGGCACGGTCACCACCATCGCCGGGGTGTGGCTGGGGCTCGAGCGCTACGACCGTTCGCGCGTCGACGGCACGTTCCTCTCGCTCGACGCCGTGCATGAGGTTAGCGGCCGCCTGGTCGGCGCGAGTTGCGCCGAGCGCGCCGCCCATCCCTGCATCGGCGCCGCGCGCGCCGACTTGGTCGTCGCGGGCTGCGCGGTGCTGGAGGCGATCTGCCGCATGTGGCCCGCCGCAAGGCTTTGCGTCGCCGACCGCGGCGTGCGCGAGGGCATCCTTCTGGAGCTGATCGCGGCGGGGCGCGCCGCGGCGCCGGTCCGTCCGGCCTTGCCGAACGCGTGAGCGGGCGGGGCGGAGGCGACGGCGGCACGCGCAGCCGCAGCGTGCGCGTCAAGACGGCGCGCGGGCGCAAGCCGTCCTCGACACGCTGGCTTTCGCGCCAGCTCAACGATCCGTTCGTCGCCAGGGCGAAGGCGCAGGGCTACCGGTCGCGGGCGGCCTACAAGCTGATCGAGCTCGACGACCGGCTGCACTTGCTCAAGCCGGGGCGGATGGTGGTCGATCTCGGCGCGGCGCCGGGCGGATGGACACAGGTGGCGGTCGCGCGCGTGCGCGCACCGGAGGCCGGCCGCGTCATCGCCGTCGATATCAACCCGTTCGACCCGGTGGCCGGCGCCGAGATGGCCATCCTCGACATGCGCGAGGCGGACGCGGTCCGGCGCCTTGTCGCGCTGATGGACCGCAAGGCCGATGTGGTGCTGTCCGACATGGGCGCGCCCGCGACGGGGCACAGGGCCACCGACCATCTGCGCTCGATGGCTTTGTGCGAGGCGGCGTTCGAGGTGGCATGCGAGCTGCTGGCGCCCGGCGGCGCGCTGGTGATGAAGGCGCTGCAAGGGGGCGCGGAGGCCGGGCTGCTCGCGCGCATCAAGCAGCGCTTCGCCCAAGTCCGCCACGTCAAGCCGCCGGCGAGCCGGGCGGAATCCCGCGAAATCTACGTGGTGGCGACCGGCTATCGCTGAGGCGCGGCCGACCCCCGTTAACACTATCTCAACCCTGTCTCGCGAGAGTGGCCGCAGCTTTGCGCCGTCCGGGCCATTCATGGGATCCTTCCGCCACGTCCTGATCGCGATCTGCTACGCCGCGGTGGCGACGGCGGCCGGGCTCGCCCTGCCGCGCGTCGCGCCCGGGCTGGGCAGTGAGGCCTCGGTGATGGCCGGCGGGATGATTTTCGTCGCCTTCGCCGTGCTGCACGAGGTGTTCGCCCGCCAGGATGCCGAAGGCCGGCTGGCTGAGGACCTGACCGACCTGCGCCTTGCCCAAGACGCGGTCTCGCGCGAGCTCGCGGCGGCGCGCGGCGAGGTGAGCCGCCTGCATCAAGTACTGACCGACCGATCGGCGCGCGGTCCGGCCGGCGACGGGGCCTATGACGCGCTGGTGGCCGAGGTCCGCGTGCTGCAGGACCTGGTCGATCAGATCTCCACCGACCAGTCACCGATCCGCCTGCCCGCGGTGAAGCCGACCAGCCCCGACATCGTGCCCGTGGCGCACGACCTGGACGACGCCGAGATCCTGTCCGTGGTGCGCGACGGTCTGCGCGCCGACCGGATCGACCTGTACCTGCAACCCATCGTCACCCTGCCCCAGCGCCAGCGCCGCTATTTCGAGGCGTATACGCGCATCCGCGACGGCGAGGGCAAGATGGTCGTGCCCGACCAGTACATCGCCATCGCCGAGCGCGAGGGGCTGGTCCGGGCCATCGACAACATGCTGCTGTTCCGCTGCGTGCAGCTGGTCCGCAAGAGCCAGCGCAAGAACCAGAATTTCGGGGTGTTCTGCAACATCTCGGCGCATACGCTCGCCGACCGCGCCTTCCTGCGCGACTTCGTGGATTTCATGGTGCGCAATTCCGAGCTCGCACCCGACATGATCTTCGAGTTCCCGCAGGCGACCATCGCCAACCACGACGCCGAGCTGGAGATGATCCTGAAGCGGCTGGGGCAGATGGGATTCCGCTTCTCGATGGACCAGGTGGCGAGCTTTCGCTTCGACTACGAGTGGCTGGCCGAGCACCGATTCAAGTTCGTCAAGATCGACGCCGCCACCATGTGCGCCCAGCTGCGCGAGCCGACCGCCCAGGGGCCGATGCGCAACATGAAGCGCATCCTGCGATCGAGCGGCGCGAGCCTGGTGGTGGAGAAGCTGGAGAATGAGAGCGACCTGCTCGAGCTCCTCGATTTCCAGGTCGATTTCGGCCAGGGCTACCTGTTCGGCGAGCCGCGCCTGTCGAAGGCTTAGACGCGCGCGCTTCAAACCGTCTCGGACTCCGATCCACCGATCGTGCGCTGGGTGTGGCGTTCGTCGGCGACGCGCGCGATCTCGGCACGCAGCTCCGGATTCTCGTCGAGGATCTCGCGAAAATCGTGGACGTGCAAAGCGAGGAGCTGGGAGGTCTCGATGGCGGTCACGGTCGAGGTGCGCTGCGTGTCGCGGATCAGCGCGATCTCGCCGAAATACTGTCCCTTGCCGAGGCGCACCGGTTCGGGCCGGATCTCGACCTCCACCTCGCCCTCGAGGATGAAGTACATCGAGTCGGCCGCCTCGCCCCGGCGGACGATCACGCTGTTGGCCGGAACGATCTGGGGGCGCAGCAGCGCGGCGACGGCGGCGATGCGCCCGGCATCGAGCGAGGCGAACAACGGCAGCGACGCGACCGCTTCCCACGTCACCATGAATTGCTGCTTGCGCAGCTCCTCCATGAAGCCGGTCGCCATGATGCCCGCCGGCACCGCGACCATTGCAATCCCGACCAGGATCACCACGCTGCTGAACAGCCGGCCGAACATGGTGATAGGCACGACGTCGCCATAGCCGACGGTTGCCATGGTGACGACCGCCCACCACAGGCTTTTGGGAATGGATTCGAACGCCTGGGGCTGCGCCTCGTGCTCGAGCAGGTACATCACGCCGCCGGTCAGGATGATCAGCACGGCCAGCGTGCCGAACGCCGCGCCCAGCGCCGCGCGCTCGTTTCGGAAGACACGCGCGACCATGCCGAGGCCGGGCATGTAGCGGGCGAGCTTCAGAAGCGGCAACAGGCCGGTAACGGCACGCACGTCCGGCCCCAGCCCGACGGCGAGATCGATCCAGTAGGACGCAACCACCAGAAGATCGATCACCCCAAGCGGCGAGGTGAGATACGCCATCCGCGCCCGCATCGGCCGATGGTGCGGCATGGCCGTCGGCGCGCTCCACACGCGCAGCGCGAACTCCACCGTAAAGGCGATGAAGGCGACGAACTCGATAGGTGAAAGAGCGGCCTCGACGTTCGGATCGAGCCCGGGCGTGGTGAGCGCCATGGCCGCCGCGGCCGAGACGATGATCGCCAGCACGATCGCGCCAAGGGTGAGCCGCGCAACCCGTGACCGCGTGCCGCGCCGTGGCGTCAGAGCGCCATGCGTCCAGGCCCTGAGGCTAGACGCCGCGCCGGCCCGCGGCGCCCCCTCGCGCAGCGCCCCCGTCAATCCGACCCCCGATCATGCCTCGACGTACTCGATGATGCTGCTCGGAGACGGCACGGCGATACCATCCGCACGCAACCCCTCCACGTGAAACCGGATCGCCTCTCGAATGTCGCGCTCGACCGCTTCCACCGTCGGGCCCGTAGCAACGCATCCGGCCAAATCTGGAACATAGGCCGAATAGTTTCCATCTGCCTTTTCGATCACAACCGCGTAGCGCTTCACGTCACCTCTTTGAGGCCGGCTTGCTTCAGAACGCTGTTGAGCGTGCCTGGCGCCAGATCATCCGCAGGACGGCCAGCCAGCGTTACCCGGCCGGGCTTTACCGAATGCTTAAACGGCAGTGACTGCCCCGCGCTGCAACTTCATACCAGCCGTCGTCCTGCAACAGGCGCAGCACTTCGCGAACTTTCACGCCGCTACGGCCTTGGACGCCAGCGCCTTCTCGACCGCGTCGAGCGCGGCGTCCGCCGCCGTGGCGTCGGGCCCGCCGGCCTGCGCCATGTCCGGCCGGCCGCCGCCGCCCTTGCCGCCGAGCGCCGCCGATCCGGCGCGCACCAGCTCGACCGCGTCGAGCCGGCCGACCAGATCTTCGGTGACGCCGACCACCAGCGACGCCTTGCCGTCATCGACGCCCGCGATGGCGACGACGCCCGAGCCGATCTGCTTCTTCAGCGCGTCGGCGAGCGACTTGAGATCCTTGGCGGCGACGCCTTCCATCTTGCGTGCCGTGAACTTGACGCCCGCGACCTCGCGCGCGGCCGGTGGCGCCTCGGCGCCATTGCCCGCACCGGTGGCGAGCTTGCGGCGCGTATCTGCCAGCTCGCGCTCCAGCTTGCGGCGCTCCTCGAGCAGGGCGGCGACGCGCGCCGGCAGCTCGGCGACCGACGACTTCACCGCCGCTGCGGTTTCGGCCAGCGCACGCTCCTCGGCCGCGACATGGGCGAGCGCGGCCTCGCCGGTCACCGCCTCGATGCGCCGCACCCCGGACGCCACCGCGCCCTCGCCGACGATCTTGAACATCCCGATGTCGCCGGTGCGCCGCACATGCGTGCCGCCGCAGAGCTCGACCGAGAAGCGCTCGTCCGGTGCGCCGCCCATAGAGACGACGCGCACCTCCTCACCGTACTTCTCGCCGAACAGGGCCATCGCACCCTCGCCCATCGCGGCGTCGGGCGTCATCAGCCGCGTCGCGACATCGCTGTTCAGCCGGATGCGCGCGTTGACCTCGGCCTCGATCGCCGCAATGTCCTCGGGCGTCAGCGGCTTCGGGTGCGAGAAGTCGAAGCGCAGCCGGTCGGGCGCGACCAGCGAGCCCTTCTGCGTCACGTGGCCGCCGAGCCGGCGGCGCAGCGCCTCGTGCAGCAGGTGCGTGGCGGAATGGTGCAGGCGCAGCCGATCGCGCCGCGTGGTGTCGACCCGGAGCTCGACCACGTCGCCGGTCGCCAGCGTGCCGCGGCCGACACGGCCCACATGGACGTGCAGGTCAACGGCGCGCTTGGCCGTGTCGGCGACCGCGAACTCGGTGCCGCCGGGCGAGAACATCACGCCCGTGTCGCCCATCTGCCCGCCCGATTCGCCGTAGAACGGCGTCTGGTTGACGATGACCGCAACCTCGTCACCCTCGCTCGCGGCGCCGACCTCCTGCCCGCCCTTGACGATCGCCTCGACCCGGCCCTCGGCCATGGTCGTGGTGTAGCCGAGGAACTCGGTCGCGCCGACGCGCTCGCGCACGTCGAACCAGACGCGCTCTTCGGCCCGCTCACCCGACCCGGCCCAGGCCTTGCGCGCCTCGGCGCGCTGGCGGGCCATCGCCGCGTCGAACCCCTTCGTGTCGACGCTGCGCTTCTGCGCGCGCAGCACGTCCTGCGTCAGGTCCAGCGGAAATCCGTAGGTGTCGTAGAGGCGGAACGCGACCTCGCCGGGCAGCGCCTGGCCGGCGCCGAGCTTGCCCGTCTCGTCCTCCAGAAGGCGCAGGCCGCGCGCCAGCATGTCCTTGAAGCGCGTCTCCTCGAGGCGCAGCGTCTCGGTGATGAGCGCCTCGGCACGGGGAAGCTCGGGGAACGCCTTGCCCATCTGGCCGACCAGAGCCGGGACCAGCTTCCACATCACCGGGTCGGTCGCGCCCATGATGTGGGCGTGGCGCATGGCGCGGCGCATGATCCGGCGCAGCACGTAGCCGCGCCCCTCGTTCGACGGCAGCACGCCGTCGGCGATCAGGAAGGACGAGGCGCGCAGATGGTCGGCCATCACCCGGTGCGACACCGCGTGCGGCCCGTCGGGCGGCGTGCCCGCGGCCGCGGCCGACGCCTCGATCAGCGCGCGCATCAGGTCGATGTCGTAATTGTCGTGCACGCCCTCAAGGACGGCGGCGATGCGCTCGAGCCCCATGCCGGTATCGATCGACGGCTTGGGCAGGTCGCGGCGGTCGCCGGGCGCGACCTGCTCGAACTGCATGAACACAAGGTTCCAGATCTCGACGAACCGGTCGCCGTCCTCGTCCGGGCTGCCGGGCGGGCCGCCGGCGATGTCGGGCCCATGGTCGTAGAAGATCTCGGAGCACGGCCCGCACGGGCCGGTCTCGCCCATCGACCAGAAATTGTCGCTGGACGCGATACGGATGATGCGGTCGTCGGGCAGGCCCGCGATCTTCTTCCACAGCGCCGCCGCGTCGTCGTCGTCGGCATAGACCGTGACGCACAGCTTCTCGGCCGGCAGGCCGAACTCGCCGGTGATCAGCTTCCAGGCAAACTCGATCGCCTCGGCTTTGAAGTAGTCGCCGAACGAGAAATTGCCGAGCATCTCGAAGAAGGTGTGGTGGCGCGCCGTATAGCCCACGTTCTCGAGGTCGTTGTGCTTGCCGCCGGCGCGCACGCATTTCTGGCTCGACGCGGCACGCGTGTAGCTGCGCGTCTCGGCGCCGGTGAACAGATTCTTGAACTGCACCATCCCGGCGTTGGTGAACAGCAGCGTCGGATCGTTGTGCGGCACCAGCGGCGAGGACGGCACGATTTCGTGCCCGTTCCGCGCGAAATATTCGAGGAACGCCGTCCTGATGTCGTTGGTGGTGGTCTTCGCCGCCATGCTCTAACGCCCGCTCATGCCAAAATTCCGCGCGCGTGACCGCCGACGCGGCTTATTCTTCAGGCCCCGTTCGGGCCTTGTTCCATTATGGGCGCTCGCCCGGTCGACGCCAAGCCCCGCGCGGCGCTTGGCGTGGCGGACGCGGTTCATGATAGCTTCGGTCCATCGTGAACGGCGCACTTCCATGACCGGACAGGAGATCGAGCGGCTGATCCAGCTTCTGGCGCGGCTGCCGGGGCTTGGCCCGCGCTCGGCCCGGCGGGCGGCGCTGGCCCTGATCAAGCGGCGCGACTCGCTGCTCGCCCCGCTCGCCCTGGCGATGACCGAGGCCGCCGCCGCGATCCGCGAATGCTCCACTTGCGGCAATTTCGATACGCGCGACCCGTGCGCCATCTGCGCCGACGAGCGACGCGATCCGCGGCTCCTCTGCGTGGTCGAGGAGGTTGCCGATCTGTGGGCGATGGAGCGCACCGCCGCCTTCACCGGACGCTACCACGTGCTGGGCGGCACGCTGTCGGCGCTCGACGGGCGCGGCCCGGGCGAGCTGCGCATCGATTCGCTGGTCGGGCGCGTCCGCGCGGGCGGGGTCGCCGAGGTGATCTTCGCCCTGTCCGCCACGGTCGAGGGCCAGACGACGGCGCATTATGTCGGCGACTCGCTCGCCGGCACGGGGGTCAGCATCTCGCGCCTCGCCCACGGCGTGCCGGTCGGTGGCGAGCTCGACTATCTCGACGACGGCACGATTTCCGCAGCCCTCAAGGCCCGCACGCCGGTGTAAAGTGCCGCCCTCGTCGTAACCCGCCACAGCCATCCCGGCTTCAGGATTTTCATGACCGCCTCGTTCCTCGGCGTGCCGCACGTCGATATGTGGATTTTCGCGGGCCTCGCCCTCGCCTCGTTCCTCACCTCCATCTTCGGGCTGGTGGCGGGCACGGCCGGCGGGCTGCTTCTGCTCGGCATTCTCGCGATGGTGTTCCCGCCCGCCGTGCTGATCCCGGTGCACACCTGCATCCAGCTCGGCGCCGGCTCGAGCCGCGTCGTCATCATGCGCCGCCACGTCATGCTGGGCATGCTGGCCCCGTTCGCGGCGGGCGCCGCGGTGGGGGCCGCCATTGGGGCCCGCATCTTCGTTGCCCTGCCCGTCGGCGTGCTGGAAGGCATACTCGGCGCATTCATCATCCTGGTCACCTGGATGCCGCGCTTCGGCCGCATGGGCCCGGAGAAGGGCCGATTCGCCATCGTCGGGATGGCCGCGACATTCCTCGGCATGTTCGTCAGTGCGACGGGGACGCTGGTCGCGCCGTTCATCGCCAGCGCCGCGCCGGACCGGCGCAACTACGCCGCCACCTTCGGCGCGCTGATGAGCGTGGTGCATACGATCAAGCTGATCGCGTTCGGCCTGCTGGGCGTCGCGATCGGGGCGTACCTGCCCCTGGTCGCAGTGATGGTGGCGACCTCGGCGGCCGGAACCGTGGTCGGCGCGCGGGTGCTCGATCACATGCCGGAGCGGTGGTTCCGCATCGTGCTGCAGTCGCTGCTGACGGTGCTGGCCCTGCGGCTGATCTGGGTCGCCGTCGCGAAGTCGGGGTGGCTTTAGGCCTGATCTTCGGAAGCGTAGTCGGCGATGGCCAAGTTCGAGATTTCCTCTGCTTGGCCATCGATTGTCGTCTCATCGTCGAAGCGGTGTACCTGATACGCTGGCACGTTCTGCGGCAAGCTTTTGCCTCTGGGCGGCCGGACTCCAAGCTGGGCGAGCTTTCGTGCACGTGGCAAAAGCCTTGAATTGACTGACCCTGCAAGCTTCGAGAACGAGTCCGCTGCCCCCTTTATGCCGCGCCCAACCCCGTCGACGTGGCCGACCAAAATTCCAACGCTCTCCAAAAGTTGCTGGACCGCGTCGACAATGTGTTCCTGATTTTCAACTTGCCGACCCAGGTCGATTTCCACCCGCGCAAAACCGATGATCCCCGCAAGGCCAGTGGGACCGACGACCAAAATTTGCTCTTTCGCGGCCTTTTTCCAGAAATCTGGATCGCAACGCGTCAATTTCTCGAGCGCGGCGTCATTGGGAAGGTACATAACATTGAGGACTCGTTTCAGTTCGCCGCTGCGTCCCGCCTCCCGGTAGGCAGCAAAGATCGCGGCCCGATAGTCCTTGCTAGCCAAAGAGCGCAGATGGGCGTTCATCGTACGGGCGAGGTTTTGATAAGCAACTTCTTCGGCGTCGGTGCCTTCAACCTCGGCGAGTTCCAGTAAAAATTTGGACGCTTTGCTGTCAATGACGAGAGCGGAATCGAACGGCAGGAAAAGTATGGCGTCCGGCCTGAGACGGCCGCCTTCATCACCGACAATGCTGTGCTGGACGAGGAAATCACGCGCTCGTTCCAACCCGAACGACTTCAGGCAGTTTTCTAGTCCGATTTCGGCAAAGTGACCGGCTCCCCCTGGGCTCGAAAGGGCTTTCCAGACCGTATCGGTCATCTGGTGATTACGCCCAACTTGGTCATTCAGCAGAGCTACTGACTTGACGACCAATTCAACCTGCTCGCCGAATGCTTTGGTGGCCTTTTCGACACGCTCCGACGCCTCCTTCTTAGCGGCCTCCGTCTCCTGCTTGTGGTCGGCGAGCAGCTTGGTGGAGACGGTGTTGCCGACCTCTAAAACCGCCGCCTTGGTATGCTGAAGCATTTCCGACTTCTGGATTTCCCAATCGGACATTCGCTTTTCAACAGTCCTAGCGTTCTGTTCGGCGAGCGCCGCACGCATGTCGGCGTCCTGCCGCGCGCGCCGCGCTTCGTCGCGGTCGGCAAAAGCAGCGTTGCGGTCCGCAATTAGCTGCTCAGTCAATGAAATTGAGTCCGCAAGGCGGGTTTCCGCAGTCGCCCTCGCAACCTCTGCATCATGAAGCTGGCGCTCTAGCCCGTCCGTCAGCGCCTTCGCCTCGCGGCGCGCCCGGTCTCCCGCGACCAGCCAGGCGACCGTCGCGCCGAGGACGAGCGCGCCAAGTGCTATGCCGATGGTGATGGTGTCCATGCCGCAGCCGCTCGATCTTGTTCCATGACGAGAACAAAACTAGCACGGCCACATGAGAATCGCACCCCTTGTGGGCAATGCGGCCGGCAGTTCCAGCCCTTGACCGGGGCGGAGAGGCACCGTAGCTATGGCTCATGCCCGTCCTGCCCATCATCGTCGCCCCCGACCCGCGCCTGAAGGCGAAATGCGCCCGTGTCGACCAGGTCGATGCCGAGATCCGCAAGCTGATGGACGACATGCTGGAAACGATGAAGGCGGCGCCGGGCGTGGGTCTCGCCGCGCCGCAGGTCGGCGTGAGGAAGCGGGTCATCGTGGTCGATGTGACCCCGTCGGGCGAGCCCTCCCAGCCCTATTTGATGGCCGACCCGGAGATCGTTTGGGCGTCGGACGAAACGGTGGAGCTGGAAGAGGGGTGCCTGTCGCTGCCGCAGGAATATGCGCTGGTGGAGCGACCCACGCGCGTGCGCGTGCGCTATCTCGATTACGAGAACGAGATCCGCGAGCTGGAGGCGGAGGGCCTGCTCGCCACCTGCGTCCAGCACGAGATGGACCATCTCGAAGGCGTGCTGTTCGTCGACCGCATCTCGGCGCTCCGGCGCAACATCATCCTCCGGCGCCTGCAGAAGGAAAAGAAGGCCAAGGCGCTCGCCCGCGCCTGAGCCTTCCCCCATGGCGCAGCTTCGCCTCGTCTTCATGGGAACGCCCGAGTTCGCGGTTCCCGCCCTCGAGGCGCTGGCCGAGGCCGGCCACGACATCGCCTGCGCCTACACCCAGCCGCCGCGCCCCGCCGGGCGCAAGGGCCGGCTCGCCCGCTCGGCGGTGCACGAGGCGGCCGAAGCGCGCGGCATCGCGGTGCGCCATCCGGCGCGGCTCAAGGGGGCGGACGAGCAGCGCGATTTCGCGGAACTGAACGCGGACGCGGCGGTGGTGGCCGCCTACGGGCTGATCCTGCCTCAGGCGGTGCTCGACGCGCCGCGGCTCGGCTGCGTCAACATCCATGCTTCGCTGCTGCCGCGCTGGCGCGGCGCCTCGCCCATCCAGCACGCGATCCTCGCCGGCGACGCCGAGACCGGCATCACCATCATGCAGATGGACGCCGGGCTCGATACCGGGCCGATCCTGATGCAGGAGGCGATCCCGATTCCGCCGACCGCGACTTCCGCCGGCATGCACGATCTGCTGGCCTATCTGGGTGCGCGGCTGATCGGGCCGGCACTCGACGCGCTCGCGGCCGGCACGCTGACCTCGCACCCGCAGCCCGAGGACGGCGCAACCTACGCGCCGCGCCTCACCCGCGAGGACGGGGAGCTCGACTGGGCGCGGCCGGCCGACGCGCTGTGGCGGCGCGTGCGCGCCTTCGATCCGTGGCCGGGCGCCTGGTTCAGCCATAAGGGCGAGCGGATCAAGGTGCTGGCCGCCGGCCTCGTCACCGACGCTACAGGCACGCCCGGCACGGTGCTCGCCGACCCCGCGTTCGGCGCGCTGGTCGTTGCCTGCGGGACCGGCGCGCTGCGCATCACCCACCTGCAGCGCGAGGGCAAACCGGCGCGCGACGCCGCCGACTTCCTACGCGGCTTCCCCCTGCCGCCGGGGACGAGGCTGGGGTGATTTTGCACCCCCTCCTGTCCTACCCCTTTCAGGGGGAGGGACGTGCGGACCGACCCGTTCGCCCCCTCCCCCTGCAAGGGGGAGGGTCGGGGTGGGGGTCATGACCCGCTGGCGGATCACCGTCGAGTATGACGGAACGCCGTTCGTCGGGTTCCAGCGCCAGAAGAACGGCCCGTCCGTACAGGCGGCGCTGGAGGATGCGATCGCGAAGTTCTCCGGCGAGCGCGTGACGGTGCATTGCGCGGGGCGAACCGATGCGGGCGTGCATGCGCGCGGCCAGGTGTGCCATTTCGATCTCGAGCGCGCGCGCGCGCCGGACACGGTGCGCGATGCGATCAACGCCCATCTGCGCCCCGGCGCCGGTCGCGGTGCTGGATGCCGTGGAGGCGGCCGGCGACTTCCATGCGCGGCTTCTCGGCGCGCGGGCGCGAACGTATCTCTATCGCATCGTCAACCGGCGCGCGCCGCTCGCCATCGAGGCCGGCCGTGCCTGGCTGGTCCAGCCGCCGCTCGATGCCGCGGCGATGCACGCAGCGGCGCAGCGCCTGGTCGGCCGGCACGATTTCACCACCTTCCGGGCGGCCGAGTGCCAGGCGCCGCTCGCCGGTCAAGACGCTCGACGCGCTCGACGTCACCCGCGCGGGCGACGAGATCCGCATCGAGGCCCACGCGCGGTCGTTCCTTCACCACCAGGTGCGCAACATGGTCGGCACGCTGAAGCTGGTCGGCGAGGGCAAGTGGACGTCCGGCGACGTCGCCGCCGCGCTCGAAGCCCGCGATCGGGCGAAAGGCGGCCCCACCTCCCCTGCGCACGGCCTCTATCTCATGGCGGTGCGGTACGGCGACGAGGCCCGTTCACCGTGACTCATTCTCCGTTCACCCTGAGGAGGCCGCATAGCGGCCGTCTCGAAGGGCGGACGCGGCACGACCTCGGGGCTTTCGTCCTTCGAGACGCGCCTTTGGGCGCTCCTCAGGACGAACGGAAATGGGTTGCTAACGGGACCGTCGTTCGAGCGCCCCTACAGCACCTCCGCCCAGAAATCCTTCATCGCCTGCCACGAGCGCGCGTCGGCGGTCTTGGAATAGGCGAGGACTTCGGGCCGGCCGACCTTGTCGGCGTTGACGTTGGTGAAGGCGTGCCTGGCGCCGCCATACTTGACCACCTGCCAGTCGATTCCGGCGTCGGTCATCTCCTTCTCGAACCCGGCGATCTGGTCGGGCGGGACCAGGGGATCGAGCGAGCCGGTGCAGACCAGGATCTTGCCCTTCACGTTCTTGGCCTCGGCCGCGTTCGCCGTGTCGAGCAGGCCATGGAAGCTGACCACGCCCTTGAGCGGCGCGCCGGCGCGGGCCATCTCGAGCACCACGTAGCCGCCGAAGCAGTAGCCCATCGCACCGAGGCGGGCGGTGTCGACGCGCGGTTGCTTTGAAAGCGCGGCGAGCCCGGCGAGCGCGCGGGTGCGCGCCATCTGGCGGTTCTCGCGGAACGGCGCCATGGTCTTCATCGTCTCCTCGCCCATCACGGTGCGCCCGCCGCCATACATGTCGAGCGCGAGCGCGACATAGCCGAGTTCGGCCAGCATGTTGGCGCGCTTCTTCGGATGGTCGTCGAGACCCGGCGCCTCGTGCGCGATCACGATGCCCGGCGCCTTGCCGGTTCCGTCGGGGATGGCAAGGTAGCCGCGGCAGGCGGTGTCGCCGTCAAGATATTCCAACGTCTCGGTCTTCATGCGGTCACTCCCTGAAGGCTGGGCAGGATGCGGTTGGCATTGTCGGTTTCGATGGCGCGGAGCCCGTCCGCGCCGAGCCCCATCTGGGCCAGCTCGGACACCGTTCCCTCGATGGTCATGTAGGGGACGTCGGTGCCGAACAGGAGTTGCGAGATCGGCATCACCTTGGTGAGCGCGGCCCAGGCGGGCTCGTTCGTCACGCTGACGATGTCGAAATGGAGCTTGCGCAGCGCAGGAACGATGCCGCCGGGAAGCTGGGCGGCGAGCTCGGGCCGGCCGCGCACCAGCCCGCCGATGCGGTTGGCGAGGAACGGCATGGTGCCGCCGCCATGGGCGAAGATGAACTTCACGTCCGGGCAGCGCGCGAAGACCCCGTTGAACAGGAAGCTCGCGATCGCGCGGGTCGTGTCGAACGGGTATTCCATCAGCGGCGCGTTGATGCCGGGCAGCAACCCGTTGCAGCGCGCGCAGACCGTCGGGTGGAAGAACACGGCGGACTTGCGCCGGTTGAGCTCGTCGAAGACGGGCGCGAAGGCGGGATCGCCGGGCCACTTGTCCTCGTAGTTGGTCTGCAGCTTGAATCCGTCCACCTTCAGCGTGTCGGCGGCGTACTCGATCTCCTTCAGGCAGAGATCGACATGCGGCAAGGGCAGCAGCGCGAACGTGCCGAACCGCCCCTTGTGGTCGGCGCCGAGCCGCGTCGCGAACTCGTTGCAGTCGCGTGCGAGGGCGTGGGCGCGGTCGGGCTCGTTCGGCCGGACGATGACGGTCGAGACCGAGGTGACGGCCGTCGCCACCCCGTTCCGGTCCATCGTCTCCAGCGATTTTTCGGGAGTCCACTCGGCCACGGTCTGCCAGCCGATGGCGGTGCCCTTCATCCGCTCCTGCTCCTCGGCGAGCCAGCGCGGCGGCACGATATGGTGATGAACGTCAATCCGGTGCGGTGCGGCCATGGTTCCTCCCGTCTTGGCGCTCCCCAGCCCACTGGACAGGAGGGGAGGCGCGGCCATATTACACCGCCATGCAACCGGTCGCCTTCACCAAGATGCACGGGCTCGGCAACGACTTCGTGATCATCGACGCGCGCCGCCACCCCCTGGCCGTGGACGAGGGCAAGGCGCGGCGCATCGCAGACCGCCATACCGGCGTCGGGTGCGACCAGGTGATCGTGATCGAGACGGCAAGGAACGGGGCGGCCGATGCCTTCATGCGCATAAGGAACGCCGACGGCGGCGAGGTCGCGGCGTGCGGCAATGCGGCGCGCTGCGTGGCCGCGCTGCTGATGGGCGAGGCGGGGCGCGATTCCGCGCGGATCGAGACGCTGGCCGGCGTGCTCGAGGCCGAGGGGCTGGAGGACGGCACGGTCGCGGTCGACATGGGCGCGCCGCGGCTCGACTGGTGCGATATCCCCTTGAGCGAGCCCTCGGACACGCTGCATCTCGCGCTGTCCGCCGGGCCGCTGAAAGACCCGGTTGCGGTCAGCATGGGCAACCCGCACGCCGTGTTCTTCGTGCCCGATGCGGATGCGGTGGACCTCGCGGCGCTGGGGCCCGGCCTCGAGCATCACGCGATGTTCCCCGAGCGCGCCAATATCGGGGTCGCGACGATGCAGGGGCGCGACGCGATCCGCCTGCGCGTGTGGGAGCGCGGCGCGGGGCTGACGCTCGCCTGCGGCACCGGCGCCTGCGCGGCGCTGGTCGCCGCCGTGCGCCGCGGCCTCGCCGAACGGCGCTGCCGCGTGGCGCTCGACGGCGGGACGCTTGCCGTCGAATGGCGCGAGGACGGCCACGTGCTGATGTCCGGCCCGGTCGCCATCGCCTTCACCGGCGCGCTGGAGCCGGGGCTGCTCGCATGACGGTCGAGATCGTCACGTTCGGCTGCCGCCTCAACGCCTGGGAATCCGAGGTGATGCGGGCGAACGCCGAGGCGACGGGCGTTTCCGACACGGTCGTGGTCAACACCTGCGCAGTGACGGCCGAGGCCGAGCGCCAGGCGCGCCAGGCGATCCGCCGTGCGCGGCGGGAGCGGCCGGGCGCGCGCATCGTCGTCACCGGCTGCGCGGCGCAGATCGATCCGACGCGCTTCGCCGCGATGGGCGAGGTCGACGCCGTGATCGGCAATGTCGAGAAGCTCGCGCCCGGCGCGTTCGCCACCGATGCGGCGCCGGTGCGCGTCGCCGACATCATGACGGTGCGCGAGACGGCGCATCATTTGCTGTCGGGGTTCGAGGCGCGCGCGCGCGGCTTCGTCGAGATCCAGCAAGGGTGCGACCATCGCTGCACCTTCTGCATCATCCCGTTCGGGCGCGGCAACAACCGCTCGGTGCCCGTCGGCGCGGTGGTCGAGCGCGTGCGCGCGCTGGTCGCCGGCGGACTCAACGAGATCGTGCTGACCGGCGTCGACATCACCGGCTACGGCGCCGACCTGCCCGGCCGCCCGACCCTCGGCACGCTCTGCCGCCGGCTGCTCGCGCTGGTGCCGGAATTGCAGCGGCTGCGCCTGTCCTCGCTCGACCCGGTCGAGATCGACGACACGTTGCTCGACCTCGTCGCCGGAGAGCCGCGCCTGATGCCGCATCTCCATCTCAGTATCCAGGCGGGCGACGACCTGACCCTCAAGCGCATGCGCCGGCGCCATTTGCGGGCCGATGCGATCACGCTGTGCGCGCGGGTCCGCGCGCTGCGGCCCGACGTCGCGTTCGGCGCCGACCTGATCGCTGGCTTCCCGACCGAGACCGAGGCGATGTTCGCCCGCACGCTCGATGTCGTGGACGAATGCGGCCTCACCTATCTGCACGTCTTCCCCTATTCGGAGCGGCCGGGCACGCCGGCCGCGCGCATGCCGCAAGTTCCCGTGCCGGTGCGGCGCGAGCGTGCGGCGCGGCTGCGCGCGCTGGGCGCCGTGCGGCTCGACAATTATCTCGCCGGTTTCGCGGGTGCCGAAACGCGGGTGCTGGTGGAAAAGCCCTATGTCGGGCGCAGCGAGCACTACGCGCCGGTGCGGCTCGACCGCGAAGCCATGCCGGGCGCGGTGGTGCGCGCGCGCATCGCGGGGCACGGCGACGGCGCACTCGACGGCCGGCTCGCGGCATGAACGAGGAAGATGCAGGCAAGCGGCGCGGCTGGCTGTCGCGCCTGCGCGACGGGCTCAGCCGGTCGTCGGCGCGGCTCGGCGACGGCATAAGCGGCATCTTTACCAAACGCCGGCTCGACCAGGCCGCCATCGACGAGCTGGAGGAGCTGCTGATCGGCGCCGACCTGGGCGCGGCGACGGCGGCGAAGCTGACGGCGGAGCTCGCCCGCACGCGTTTCGGCAAGGAGGTGACGCCCGAGGAGGTGCGCGGCGCGCTGGCCGACGACGTGGCCAGGATGCTGGCGCCCGTGGCGAAGCCGCTGGTGCCCGACCCTTCCCACCGCCCGCATGTCGTGCTGGTGGTCGGCGTCAACGGATCGGGCAAGACGACGACGATCGGCAAACTCGCCAAATATTACCGCGACGAGGGCAAGAGGGTCATGCTGGCCGCGGGCGACACGTTCCGCGCCGCCGGTGTCGAGCAGCTCAAGATCTGGGGCGAGCGCGTCGGATGCCCCGTGGTCGCGCGCGATACCGGGGCGGACGCGGCGGGGCTCGCCTACGATGCGCTGGAGCGGGCGCGCGCCGAGAACATGGATTTGCTGATCATCGACACGGCCGGGCGGCTGCACAACCGGGCCGACCTGATGGCCGGGCTGCAGAAGATCATCCGCGTCGTTCGCAAGGTTGACCCGACGGCGCCGCATTCGTGCCTGCTGGTGCTCGACGCCACCACCGGCCAGAACGCGCACCAGCAGGTGGAGACGTTCCGCACGATGACCGACGTCACCGGCTTGATCGTCACCAAGCTGGACGGCACGGCGAAGGGCGGCGTTCTGGTCGCGCTTGCCGAGAAGTTCGGCCTGCCGGTACACGCGATCGGTGTGGGCGAGACGGCCGACGATCTGCGCCCGTTCGAGGCGCGCGCCTTCGCCCGATCTCTGATGGGGCTGGAAAGCTAGAAGAAGATGCCCGTCACACGGACGGCGCTAGACGCCACGTCAGGTGACGATGTTGATCAGGCTGCCGCGCGGCATCGGGTGGCGCGTCTGCGCCGGCCCCGAACCGGCCGCCACTTGGCTTGTGTCGTCCGGTGTACGCGGCGCGGGCTGCGGCGCCGGCGCGGCGGCACCCTGGCGGGCCGCGGCATCGGGCCGCGTGGCGGCGATGCCCGAGGTCAACTGATAGAGCGATGATGCGGCGGAACCGACCTGCATGGGAACTCCGTACCGGTGGCGAGGGATCGACCCTCGCATCCGCGGGTTAACGTGTCGTGAACGCGCCGCCCGGCCATCGGCGACCGGCCCCGATTTAAC
This sequence comes from uncultured Alphaproteobacteria bacterium, assembly GCA_963817535.1. Classification (GTDB taxonomy): domain Bacteria; phylum Pseudomonadota; class Alphaproteobacteria; order MPNO01; family DASWLB01; genus CAWGHZ01. Next base: position 398,450 of record CAWFOW010000009.1, on the reverse strand, counting down.
GGTTTCTTAAGAGCGGAACGCCAAATTCGCATTGTAATGCAGTCTGTTGGCGACATCATCTCGCTGGTCGCGCGCCAGGAACTTGGCTTCGAGCAGCTCATCGATCTCGCGCGCGACCGGTCTGTCGCGTCGCGCACCCGTCTGGTCGAGACGGTCGGCGACCTGTTCTTCGACAAGAAGCGCACGCTGACCGACAACGAGCGGGCGCTGATGACCGAGATCCTGCGCCGCCTGATTCACGACATCGAGATGGAGGTCCGCTGCGCGCTGGCCAAGCGCCTGGCCGACGAGCCTGACGCGCCGGCGGAGCTGGTGCGCACGCTGGCCGACGACACGATCGAGGTGGCCCAGCCGATCCTGGTGCGCTCGACCGTGCTGCAGGATCCCGATCTGATCGAGATCATCGTCAACCGGACGCGCGAGCACCAGTTGGCCATCGCGACGCGCGGCAACCTGTCGGCCGCCGTGTCCGAGGCGCTGGTCGGCACCGGCGACACCGACGTGATCAAGACACTGCTGGAAAATCACGGCGCCGAGATCGCCGCGGCGACGATGGAATATCTTGTCGAGCAGTCCAAGCGGGTCGACAGCTATCAGAACCCGCTGGTCTCGCGGCCCGATCTGCCTGCGGCGCTGGCGCGGCGCATGTACTGGTGGGTTTCGGCCGCGCTGCGCAAATCCATCGTTCAGAAGTTCGACTTGGACCACGCCCATCTCGACCGCAAGATCACCGATATCATCGACGAAGTTCTCGTCGGGGACGAGAGCGCGGAACGCCCACGACGCGCCGAGGACTTGGCGCGAAAGCTTGCCGAATGCGATGCCATCACGCCTCAGCTTCTGGTCCAGACGCTGCGCCAGGGCGAGGTGGCGCTGTTCGAATCGCTGCTGGCCGAGCGATCCGGCCTGCGCCGCCAGCTCATCCGGCGCATTGTGTTCGAGCCGGGCGGCCAGGGCCTGGCCGTCGTCGCGCGCGCGATGTCCATCTCCAAGCCAGACTTCGCGTCGATCTTCCTACTGTCACGTAGCGCGCGGCCGGGCGACAAGGTGGTCGACCCCGGCGAGCTCTCGCGCGTGCTGGTATTCTATGACAGGGTGCAGCCCGCCGCTGCCACGCGCCTGGTCGAACGCATGCGGCTCGACCCGGAATACCTGCAGGCGCTGATCGAGATCGACGAGCACGCCGCGCCGGGCGAGATCGCACCGGAAGAGTTGAAGGCCGCCAACTCGAACGGCTGATCAGGCGGACGGGTCGGCCACGATCCGGAGCGCCGCGCGCTCGACCTTGACACCCTTGGGTCCGAGCCGGACCACGTTTACGGTGCCGGCGAAATCGGGCGAGCCCGAATAGTGCGCCTCCATTTTGCCCTTGCCGACACGGACGGCGCGGTTCCAGTGGCCGAGCGCGAGATAGTCCGCGTCCGCCCCCGCGATCTCGGCGTCGCCGAACAGCCAGCCGGGGCGCGGCACACCCGGCACAGGCGGTACCGGGTCGTAATGCCCGTGCGCCATAGCGATGCGGAAGCGCGTGGTGCGCGTTCGCGGCATACCCAGCGGCGGCATGTCGTCGTAGTCGAGGTGCGCCCGTCCCCAAAGCTCGAGCCCGAGGGCGTCGAGCGTCACCGTGTCCTCATGCGTGACGCCCAGGATGTGGATGTTGTCGGGCTCGCCCATCGGGCCGCTGCGCCATACCGAGTCCGGCGTCGCCGGATCGTGGTTGCCGGGCAGGATCACCACCGGCACGCCGGCATCGCCCATCAGCCGCGCAGCCCGCGCGACGATGCCACGCGGCAGGCGGTTGTGCTCGAACACGTCGCCCGCCAGCACGACGACGTCGGCCGCCGCCTCGCGCGCCGCGTCGAGCACCACGACCAGCCCGCCGGCCCCGTCGCCGCCATAGAGGCCCGCCGTGTAGTTGTCGTCGACATGCAGGTCCGAGGAATGGACGACTACAACGCTGCCCAGCGTGTTCATGCGCATCGCCCCGGACGTGCGGGGTAACGCGTCGACGCTCGTCTTGGATGCCGGGAAATGATCGCCGCCTCCGCCGTTCACCACGCCGGACGGCGCGGAATCGCTGGCGCGCGGATCATGCAACAGCGCCCGCGGCCGGTCAATGAAAGGCGGCGTCGCTGCAAATTCCCTCTCCGCCCATGGGGCGGAGAGGGACAATCGGTCGGGGCCGTCCCCGCTACTTCGCCGCCGCCATGGTAGAAGCGAGGCAGGTTTCGGCGAACGACCAGTTGGCGAGGTGTTCGACGAACGCCTTCACGAAGTCGGCACGCCGGTTCTGGTAGTCGAGATAGTAGGCGTGCTCCCACACGTCGCAGGTGATCAGCGGCGTCTTGCCGTCGACCAGCGGCGTGCCCGCATCGTGCGTGGTGACGATATCGAGCTTGTCGCCGTCCTGGACCAGCCAGGCCCAGCCGCTGCCGAACTGGCCGACCGCCTTCTGGACGAACTGATCCTTGAACTTGTCGAACCCGCCGAACGAAGCCTCGATGCGCTCGGCGATCTCGCCCTTGGGCGCGCCGCCGCCCTGCGGCGCCATGCACTTCCAGAAGAAGGCGTGGTTCCACGCCTGGGCGGCGTTGTTGAAGATCGGCGTCTTCTTTTCCTTCGCTGCAGTGCGGATGACGTCCTCGAGCGGCTTGCCGGCGAGATCCGACCCTTCGGTCATCTTGTTCAGATTGTCGACGTAGGTCTTGTGGTGCTTGCCGTGGTGGAATGACAGCGTCTGGCGCGAGATGTGTGGCTCAAGCGCATCTTCTGCGTAGGGAAGCTTGGGAAACGCGAATGCCATGGGAACCCTCCTTACCGAACCGAATGCGGACAAATGCGAACACGGACAGGCCGCCGTCCGTCTCGGAGCGGGGCCTATCCATACAACGACACCTAGTGCCTGATGTTCCTTGCGTCGCTGTGACAATCGGCCGCCGGTGCGCGCGGCCACGTGTCACTTGCGCGAGCGATACTCCGCCAGCGCCTTCGGCATCAGCGACTGCAGATGCTGGATGCGGCTGCCCGGCGCGGGATGGTCGGACAGGAATTCCGGCGGGCGCTGTCCGCCCGCGGATTCGAAGTTGCGCCAGAGATCGATGGCGGCGCGCGGATCGTAGCCGGCGCGGGCCATCAGGATCAGCCCGATCTCGTCGGCCTCGGACTCCTGCGCGCGGCTGAAGGGCATCACGACGCCGAGCGTCGCCGCCTGAGCGAGGAGATCGGCATACTGGCCCGCCCCGGCGGCGCCCGCTGCGCTGAGCCCGGCCTGCAGCAGCGTCTGGCGCGACAGGCGCTCGGCGACATGGTGTGCGATGACGTGGCCGATCTCGTGGCCGATCACGGCGGCGAGCTGGGCGTCGTTCTTCGCAACCGTGAACAGGCCGGTGTTCACCCCGATCTTGCCGCCCGGCAGCGCGAACGCATTCGGCTCAGGATTTTCGAACAGGGTGTATTCCCACTTGAAGCCGGGCTGGTTCGCGACCTGACCCAGCCGGCTCGCCACCTCGCGAACCGACTGGGTCATCCGCGGATCGCGCGAAATTTTCTCTTTCGCCTTGATCTTCTGGTAGGCCTCGACGCCGAGCTGGTTCGCCTGCTCCGACGAGACCAGCACGAGCTGGGAGCGGCCGGTGATCGGTGCCTGCTGGCACGCCGCGAGCGCGCCGGCGACGGCCAGCGCGCCCAAGGCGCGGCGATACCATTTGCGGTTCGTCATTCTCGCCCTTTCGCACCGGGGCGGTCGATTGTAGCGGCGCGGCACACCGTGGTTCAACATGCTGAGTGTCGGGTGCCGGAACGGTCCTACGCCGCGCGCACCTTCCACTCGCCATTCGACGCCTTGCACGCAGTCGCCGTCTCTTTCACATCCTTCGCCGAGGTGTGCATGGACTCGGTGAAGTTCTTGCACAGCGCGCCGTCGGACGCGGTGAAGGTGCGATGCACGGTCGTCGAGCCGTAGTTGCCCGTCTGAGGATCGCGCCAGCTCGAGGTCTGGCCAGCGCTCAGATTGTCGAGCGCCTGATAGTGGTGTTGCGCGTACTGCTTCGCGTCCTTCTCGCCCAGGTAATTGCCGAGCGCACCGCCGGTGACGCCGCCCAGAATGACACTGGCGGCGATCCAGGCCGGGTTCGCGCTGGCCAGGGCGGCGATGATGCCGCCGACGGCGGCCCCGCCGGCGGCGCCGGTCTGGGTGGACGTGTTCAGCCCCGTCTCGCGCTCGATCGTCTGGCACCCGGCGAGCGCGCCCGCCCCGGCCAGCGACACCACGAGCGTGACAGCGGTCAATTTGCGTGCACACGTGAACATGTAGCCCTCCTTCGCTCTCGGCGATCACCGAATGGCAACGTCCTGGTCACGAGACGGTTCCTTGGCGCACGGAACGCCGGTGCCCCACGCCGCGTTCCCGCCGAGACAAATCGCCGCGCGCTTCGATGCGCCACCCAAAATATCGGAGACAGCAGATGAGGACGAGCCTCCACCATTTTCAAGCCCTCGCCGTCGGAGCGCTCGCCGCCGCCGGTCTCGCGGGTTGCGACTTGGGCTATCGCGCCCCGCCCGAACCGGTGGCCGCGACCGCGCCCACCATCACCTACCGCTATTCCGACAGCGACGACCTGCCTCGCGTGCGTGCCGAGGCCAGCGCCTATTGCGCGCGGTTCGACATGGGCGCGACGCTGACGGATGCGGCGGCCAATGACGACGGCACGCATGCGGCGCACTTCACATGCGACCGCAACGTCGCCTACAACGCCGCGCCGACGGCCCCGGTCGTCGTGCCGCCGCCCGTCGCGGCGGCTCCGACCCTCTCGCCGCCGCCGCTCGTGAGCTATGGCTATGCGAGCCAGATGCAGTACGCCGCAGCCTACGACAATGCCCGGCAGTACTGCCGCAGCTACGGCGCCGCACCGCGCCAGGTGAACATCGTCGAAAACCCCGCTGGCAGTCGTACCGTCACCTTCTCCTGCGACCAGCCGATGTAGCGTTCCCGCGTGCGCCGTCGGGGACGCGCGTCGCACCTACGGGCCAGGGCGTTCTACCCTCGCTCGTAGCCGAGGTTGGGGGCGAGCCAGCGCTCCGTCGTGGCGACGTCCCAGCCCTTGCGCGCCGCGTAGTCCTCGACCTGGTCGCGGCCGATCTTGCCGATGCCGAAATAGCGCGCCTCGGGATGGGCGAAATAGAAGCCCGAGACCGCGGCCGCCGGCAGCATCGCGAAGCTCTCGGTCAGCGTCACGCCGGCGCGCGCGCGCGCCTCGACCAGTTCGAACAACGTCGCCTTCTCGGTGTGATCGGGACATGCGGGATAGCCGGGCGCGGGACGTATGCCGCGATATTCCGCGCGAATCAGGGCCGGGTTGTCGAGCGCCTCGTCGGGCGCATAGCCCCAGAGCCCGGTACGCACAAGCTGGTGCAGCCGTTCGGCGAACGCTTCGGCCAGCCGGTCGGCCAGCGCCTTCGCCATGATCGCGGAATAGTCGTCCTTCTTCGCCTCGAACCCCGCGACCAGATCGTCGAGACCGATCCCCGCCGTCACCGCGAACCCGCCGATATAGTCGTGAACGCCGGCTTCCTTCGGCGCGACATAGTCGGCAAGGCAGAAGTGCGGGCGCGAGCCCGACTTCTCCGCCTGCTGGCGCAGGAAGTGGACGGTCGTGCGCACGGCCTGGCGCGAATCGTCCTCGTAGATCTCCACATCGTCGCCGACCGCGTTCGCCGGGAAGAATCCGACGACGCCGCGCGCCTCCAGCAGCTTCTCGGCGACGATGCGCTCGAGCATCGCCTTGGCGTCGGCGAACAGGGCGCGCGCCGCCTCGCCCACGGTCTCGTCCTCCAGGATGCGCGGATACGAGCCGGCGAGCTCCCACGTGTGGAAGAACGGCGTCCAGTCGATGAAGCGCGCGAGCTCGTCGAGCGGGTACTGCGCGAACGCGCGCAGCCCGAGGAAGCCGGGCCGAGCGGGCGCCGCGCCCTGCCAGTCGATGGCGACGCGGTTGGCGCGGGCGCGGGCCAGCGGGATGCCCCGCGGCGCGCGGTCGTTCGCCTCGTGCGCGGCGCGTGCGCGGGCATGGTCCTCGGCAAGCTGCGCGCCCATGCGCTGCCGCCCCTCCGCGGTGGCCAGCCCGGCGGCGACGCCGACCGCGCGCGAGGCGTCGAGCACATGCGTGACGGGCGCGTGATAGGCGGGCGCGATGCGCACCGATGTGTGGGTCTTGGAGGTGGTGGCACCGCCGATCAGGAGCGGCAGGTCGAGCCCCTCGCGCTCCATCTCGGAGGCCACATGGACCATCTCCTCGAGCGACGGCGTGATCAGGCCCGAGAGCCCGATCATGTCGGCCTTGTGCTCGCGGGCGGCCGCCAGGATCTTGTTGGCCGGCACCATGACGCCGAGGTCGATCACGTCGAAATTGTTGCACTGCAGGACCACGCCGACGATGTTCTTGCCGATGTCGTGCACGTCGCCCTTGACGGTCGCCATCACGATCCGGCCCTTGGTATCGGAGACATCGCCGTTGCGGGCCTTCTCCGCCTCGATATAGGGGATCAGGTGCGCGACCGCCTGCTTCATGACGCGCGCGGACTTCACCACCTGGGGCAGGAACATCTTGCCCGCCCCGAACAGGTCGCCGACGACGTTCATCCCGTCCATCAGCGGCCCCTCGATCACCGAGAGCGGCTTGTCGGCGGCGAGGCGCGCCTCCTCCGTGTCGTCGACGATGAAATCGTTGATGCCGTGGACCAGCGCGTGGGTCATACGCTCGTTCACCGGCTTTTCGCGCCACGACATGTCGACTGCGCGCTTCTTGCCGTCGCCCTTGTAGGACTCCGCCGCGGCGACCAGCCGCTCGGTGCCGTCGGCGCCGCGATTGAGGATGACGTCCTCGATCACGTCGCGCAGCTCCGCCGGGATGTCGTCATAGACGACCAGCGCGCCGGCATTGACGATGCCCATGTCGAGCCCTGCCTTGATCGCGTGGTACAGGAACACGGCGTGCATCGTCTGGCGGATCGGCTCGTTGCCTCGGAACGAGAACGAGATGTTGGAGATGCCGCCCGATACCTTGGCGTGCGGCAAGGACTCCTTGATACGGCGCGTGGCCTCGATGAAGTCGACGCCGTAATTGTCGTGCTCGTCGATTCCAGTCGCCACCGCGAAGACGTTGGGATCGAAGATAATGTCCTCGGGCGGAAAGCCCATCTTGTCGACCAGGATGCGATAGGCGCGCGTGCACACTTCGACCCGGCGATCCACCGTGTCCGCCTGGCCGGCCTCGTCGAACGCCATCACCACGACCGCCGCGCCGTAGCGTCGCGCGAGGCTCGCCTGGGCGACGAACTTGTCCTCGCCCTCCTTCAGGCTGATCGAGTTGACGACAGGCTTGCCCTGCACGCATTTCAGCCCGGCCTCGATCACCCGCCAGTCCGACGAATCGATCATGATCGGCACGCGGCTGATCTCGGGCTCAGCCGCGACCAGGTTGAGAAACGCCCGCATCGCCTCGACGGAATCGAGCAGCCCCTCGTCCATGTTGACGTCGATGATCTGGGCCCCGCCGCGCACCTGTTCGCGCGCGACCTCGAGCGCGGTCTCGTAGTCGCGCTCGCGGATCAGCCGGGCGAATTTGGCGGAACCGGCGACGTTGGTGCGCTCGCCCACATTGACGAACAGCGAACCCGGCCCGAACGCGAACGGCTCGAGCCCGGCAAGGCGGCAGTGCGGCTCCGGCTCGGGCAGGACACGCGGCGGCGCCGCGGCCACCGCGTCGGCGATGGCGCGGATATGTTCCGGCGTCGTCCCACAGCACCCGCCCACCAAATTGAGAAACCCGGACCCGGCGAACTCGCCCAGCACCTCGGCCATGTATTCTGGCGTGTCGTCGTACCCGCCGAAGGCGTTGGGCAGGCCGGCATTGGGATGGCAGCTCACCCGCACCTCGGCGATGCGCGCGAGCTCTTCGACATAGGGGCGCAGTTCCTTGGCGCCGAGCGCACAGTTGAGCCCGACCACCAGCGGCCGTGCGTGGCGGATCGAGTTCCAGAACGCTTCCGTCGTCTGGCCGGTCAAGGTGCGCCCCGAGGCATCGGTGATGGTGCCCGAGATGATTACCGGCAGGCGCTCGCCCAACTCGTCGAACAGCGTCTCGAGTGCGTAGAGCGCCGCCTTGCAGTTCAGCGTGTCGAACACTGTCTCGACCAGGATCAGGTCGGCCCCGCCTTCGATCAGGGCGCGCGCCGATTCGTCATACGCGGCCACCAGCTCCTCGAACCCGATATTGCGGAAGCCCGGGTCGCTGACCTTGGGCGAGATCGAGGCGGTGCGGTTGGTCGGGCCCAGCACGCCCGCGACGAAGCGCGGCCGGGCGGGCGTCTTGGCGCTCGCGGCGTCGGCCGCCGCGCGGGCGATACGCGCGCCTTCGCGCGCGATCTCGGCCGCCCGGTCCTCGAGACCGTAATCGGCCATGGCGATACGGGTCGAGTTGAACGTGTTGGACTTGAGGATGTCGGCGCCGGCCGCAAGGAACGCGTCGTGGATCTCGCGCACGATGTCGGGCTGGGTCAGGTTCAGAAGGTCGTTGTTGCCCTTCTGCGACTTCGGATGGTCGGCCAGCGTCCGGCCGCGATAGCCGGCCTCGTCCAGCTCATAGCGCTGGATCATCGTGCCCATTGCGCCGTCGAGCACCAGAATGCGCGCCGCCAGTGCCTTCTCGAGCGCGGCCGTGCGCGCACCACGTGCGACGTGGCGCGTCCCGGCGGTGGGCCGCTCGAGAACTGAGGTATCGGAACTCATACTGACTCCTGTGGGCGAAGGCCCAGAATGTGGCTGATGGCGTAGGTCAGGTCGGCCCGGTTCAGCGTGTAGAAGTGGAACTCGCCCACCCCATGCGCCTGCAAAAGCCGCACCTGCTCGGCCGCGACCGTGGCGGCAACGAGCTTGCGCGTGTCGGGGTCGTCGTCGAGCCCGGCGAAGAGGGCCTGCAGCCAGTCGGGCACGGCCGTGCCGCACATCGCGCTGAACTTGCAGACCTGCGCGAAGTTGGTGACGGGCAGGATGCCCGGCACGATCGGCACGCTTATGCCAGATGCCGCCGCCTTGTCGCGGAAACGCAGGAAGGGATCGGCGCCGAAGAAATACTGGGTGATGGCGCGATTCGCGCCGGCGTCCAGCTTGCGCTTAAGGTTGTCGAGATCGCGCTCGGCGCTTTGCGCTTCGGGATGCGTTTCGGGATAGGCGGCGACGCTGATTTCGAAATCCGCGATGCGCCGCAGCCCCGCCACAAGCTCGGCGGCGAAGGCGTAGCCGCCGGGGTGCGGGGCGTAGGGGCCGCTCGCGTCGGGCGCGTCGCCGCGCAGCGCGACGATGTGGCGGATGCCGGCGTCCCAATAGCGGCGCGCCACCTCGTCCACCTCGTCCCGGCTGGCCTGGACGCAGGTGAGGTGGGCCGCGGGCTCGAGGCTGGTCTCGCGCCGAATGCGTGTGACGGTCGCGTGAGTACGCTCGCGCGTCGAGCCGCCGGCACCGTAGGTCACCGAGACGAAGCGCGGTTCGAGCGGTTCGAGTCGGCGGATGGCGCGCCACAGCGCCTCTTCCATCTGGGGCGTCTTGGGCGGGAAGAACTCGAACGAAACCTCGATCGGCCGAACCGGCTCAATCGGGCGGCCGACGATCTCGCGCAGCGCGGTGGATTTCGCGAGCATGGTCATGACACCTCCGCCATCTTGGGTCCCCGCGCCCGTCCGGCCCGGCGCGCGGGCGCCGCCGGCCGGTCGGCCGGCCACAGCTTGACGGTCAGCGGGTTGCCGGGCAGCGCGACCGGCGCGCCCAGCGTGAGGCCGGCGGCGCGGCACCAGCCGGCGATCTCGTTGTCGGAAAAGCCGAGCCGGCGATGGGCGTGCTGGTCGCGCAATGTTTCGACGCGGTGCGGCGCGAAATCGATGATCACCACGCGCCCGCCGGGGCGCAGCACGCGCGCCGCCTCGGCGATCGCGGCGCCCGGCCGGTCGGCATAGTGCAGCACCAAATGCAGCGTCACCGCGTCGAAGCTCGCCTCGGTCATCGGCAGGGCATACATATCGCCCTGGCGCACGTGGCAGTGGGCGAGTCTCGCCGCCTCCAGCCGGGCGCGAGCCACCGCCAGCATGTTGCGCGACATGTCGATGCCGACGCCACGCAGCACGTGCGGGCCCAGCACCTCGAGCACGCGGCCGGTGCCGGTGCCGACGTCGAGCAGCGCGTCGATCCGGTCCGCGGGCAGGACGCGGGCCAGCGCCGCCTCCACCTCGCGCTCGTCGACGTAGAGGGAGCGGATTTCGTCCCACCGCTCGGCGTTGGCGGCGAAATAGGATGCGGCGGCCGCCGCGCGCGCCTTCTTCACTTCGCGCAGGCGATCGCGGTCGCGCGCGAGCTGCGGGTCCTGGTCCGGCACCATGGCGGCCAGCATGCGGGCGAGATTCGCCACCGGCGCCTCGCCCCGCCGGTCGGCGAGCCGGTAGAACACCCACTGTCCTTCGGGGAAGCGGTCAAGCAGCCGCGCGTCGCACATCAGCTTCAGGTGGCGCGACACACGCGGCTGACTCTGGCCCAGCACCAGCGTCAGCTCGCTCACCGTCATCTCGCCCTCGGCAAGCAGCGCCAGGAGCCTGAGCCGCGTCGGCTCGGCCGCGGCGCGCAGCCCGACCAGAAGTTCTTCCATCTCCGTCAACCCGATCTGGGGAAACTGCTGGGACGGTAACATGGGGGATCATGGATATAAAGATATTTTTATATCATTAAGGAGTGGGCCATGTCCCTCGTTCGCCGAAGGCCTTGCGCGCGGCAGACGATGGATTTGGGCCCTGCCCGTGGGTGGAAGATGCTCTAGGCATTCTGTCCGGCCTGTGCTAAGGCGGCAGTGGTGTTGGGGGGACAGGTCGTCGGGGTCGGGCATCCCCCCGTTTAAGGTCGTCTTTACCCGCCCCGCCTAGCATTGCGACGGAGTGGATTCGGGGCGCAATTGTCACAACTTCCGGATTCGCTTAAGATCAGGACCGGCATGCATCCCTGGGGGGCGCCCGTCTCGCGCCGCGCCGGTGCAAGAAAGAGGGCAAGACGTCTTGGACAGTGTGACGAAGGACGCGCCGGCGGCGCGCCGCATGGCTGCGGCCGCCCTTGCAACCGCGCTGCTCGTGTTGGCGGGCTGCGCGACCCCGCCCGAGAACGACCCGGCGGCGATGGAGGCCTACAAGCGGGCCAACGACCCGATCGAGCCGTTCAACCGCCATATGCTCGAGGTCAACCTCGTCCTCGACAACGCGGTCCTGAAGCCGGTGGCGTACATCTACAAGGAGACGCTGCCAGAGTTCGCCCAGGATTCGGTGGACAGCTTCCTGCACAACCTGCGTTCGCCGGTAATCCTGGCCAACGACCTGATGCAGGGCGACGGCGACCGCGCCTGGAACACGATCATCCGCTTCGCCGCCAACTCCACGTTCGGTCTCGGCGGGCTGATCGACGTCGCCGCCGACATGGGATACCCCAGCCACGACGAGGATTTCGGCCAGACGCTGGCGGTATGGGGCGTCGGTGACGGACCCTATCTGATGCTGCCGCTGTTCGGCCCCTCGAACCCGCGCGACGCGGTGGGCCGTATCGTCGACACGCTGATCGACCCGCTCACCTGGTTCGCTCCGACCGAGGTGCAGTACGCCCAGTTCGCCACCGAGGCCGTGAACGAGCGGGCGAAGAACTATGATGCGATCGAGGATCTCAAGAAGACCTCGCTCGACTTCTACGCCGCGGTGCGCAGCCTCTATCGCCAGCGCCGCACGGACGAAATCAACAACGGCGCGGCAACCGCCAACCCGTCCGGCAGCCCGTCGCCGATGAGCGGCGAGCCGGATTCGCCGGCCATCGAGCAGAAGGCCTCGGAACCCGCGCCGAACACCTCGATGCGCGATCCGGAACCGGCCCTGCCCGAGACCAAGCCCGCGCCCGCGGAGCCCAAGGTCGCGGTCGAACCGGTGCCGATGCCGCCGCGCGACATGGAACTGTCCCCGACGGCGATGCCGGAGAAGGGCGTCGCGCTCGAGCCGGTCCCCATGCCGGAGAAGGCGGCAACGCCGATGCATGAGGCCGAGGCGCAGCCCGCACCGGAGTCCGAGGCGAAGCCCATGCCCGAGGCCAAGGCAGAGTTGATGTCGGCCCCCGAGGCGCAGGCTGCGCAGGACGCCGTCCCCGCCGAGGACGGTGCCCGCGCCGCGTCCGAAGCGGCGGTGAAGGCCACGGCGGCACCCGACTCCGAACCGACCCAGGTGCCGCCAACCGTCCCGATCCAGGCGGCCAAGGCCGCCCCGACTCAGGCGGCCCTGGCACAGGCGACGCCGCCGGCGCCAACCAAGCCCGCCGAAGACTTCTATGCGGCGACGCGCGAGCTCGCCGCCGGCGCGACCACGCGATAGGGCGACGCCGCGCCGCGCTCCCTCGCCTGCGGGGGAGCGGTCGACATGATCCTGTTCGTCACCGGCACCCATACCGGGATCGGCAAGACGCTGGTAACCGCCGCGCTGGCGCACCAGCTCGCTCACGCCGGCCGCGATGTCGTGGCGCTGAAGCCTATCCTCAGCGGGTTCGACGAAATCGCCGTCGCGGACTCCGACGCCGGGGTCCTGCTGGCCGCGCAAGCCATCGCGCCGACGCTGGAAGTGGTCGCGCGCATCGCCCCCTGGCGCTTCGCCGCGCCGCTGTCGCCCGATGCCGCCGCCGCACGCGAAGGACGCACGATCGTGCTCGACGAGCTCGTCCGGTTCTGTCGCGACGCCGACGCGCCCGGCCGCGTCACGCTGGTCGAGGGGATCGGCGGCGTGATGACACCGTTGGCGCCGCGCGTCACCGTGCTCGACTGGATCAGCGCGCTCGATGCGAAGGCCGTGCTGGTGGCTGGCTCCTATCTCGGCACGCTGTCGCACACGCTGACCGCCGTCGCCGCGATGGCGGCGCGCGGCGCCGCGCCCGACGCGCTGGTGGTGAGCGAGTCACCCGACAACCCGATGCCGCTTGCCGAAACCATTGCGACGATTCGCCGCGATCTTCCCGCCATGCGCGTGTTGGCGCTGCCGCGCATCGCGTCGGATCCGCCCTGGAAGCATGCGCCCGACCTTCTCGGCGTTCTGCAACCCGCCGGCAAATAACCAATTCGTCCTTGGCAAACCGGGCGCGAGGCGGCATTGTGCGGCCCCGTTGCCTGCCTCCTGATCGTCCAGAGAACATGACCCAGAGCTTGGCATGAAGATCGGCATCTCCAGGGAACGCCGGCCGGGGGAGACGCGCGTCGCCGCCACTCCCGACACGGTGAAGAAGCTCATCGCGCTCGGGTTCGCTGTTTCCATCGAGACGGGCGCGGGCGAAGGCGCCTCGATCCCCGACGATGCGTTCGCGGCCGCGGGCGCCACCGTCGCGCCCGACGCCAAATCCGCCATCGGCGATGCCGACATCGTGCTGAAAGTGCGGGCGCCGATGGACGACGAGTTCGCCCTGATGAAGAAGGGCGCGATCCTGCTGGCCACGATGGGGATTCTCTCCGACAAGGCGCAGGCCGCACGATACGCGCAGGGCGGCATCACCGCTTTCGCGCTGGAGTTGCTGCCGCGCATCACCCGCGCCCAGGCGATGGACGTGCTGTCGTCGCAGTCCAACCTCGCCGGCTATCGCGCGGTGATCGACGCCGCGACCGAGTTCGGCCGCGCCTTCCCGATGATGATGACGGCCGCCGGCACCGTGCCGCCCGCCCGCGTCGTTGTGCTGGGCGCGGGCGTCGCCGGGCTGCAGGCGATCGCGACGGCACGCCGCCTCGGCGCGGTCGTCTCGGCGTTCGACGTGCGCGCCGCGGCGAAGGAGCAGGTCGAATTGCTCGGCGCCCGTTTCGTCGAGGTCGAGGGCATGGCCGACCTCGAGACCAAGGCCGGCTACGCCCGCGAGATGGACGACGAGATGCGCCGCCGCCAGGCCCAGGCGCTGCACGACACATTGAAGAAGCAGGACATCGCGATCTGCACGGCGCTCGTGCCCGGCCGGCGCGCGCCGATCCTGATTACCGACGCGATGCTGCAGGACATGAAGCCGGGCTCCCTCGTGGTCGACCTGGCGGTCGAACAGGGCGGCAATTGCGAGGGCGCCGAGCCCGGCAAGATCGTCGTGAAGCACGGGGTGAAGATCATCGGGCATCTCAACGTGCCCGGGCGCATCGCCGAGGATGCCTCGGCCATGTATGCGCGCAACCTGGTCAACTTCATCACCCCGCTCGCCAAGGCCAAGGACGGCACGATCGAGATCGACTGGGACGACGAGATCATCAAGGGCTGCCTCGTGGCGCGCGACGGCAAGGTGGTGCACCCGCAGCTTGCGCCCGAGCCGGCGGCGGCTGGGTAATGCGCCCGTCATCTGTTGCGATGCCTTTTCCGTTCGACCTGAGAGCTTGTGAAACCTTCGAGATGTTCCCCCTCACCCTGTCCCTCTCCCAATGGGAGAGGGAACCCAAAGCGTCAGCCTTGGCCTTTGTCGAATGACTGCAGGTGCCGATAGGGTAAGGAAGATCGACCAGCGTTCCCTCTCCCGTTGGGAGAGGGACAGGGTGAGGGGCAACGCCGGCGCCAAGTCCGCACGATTCTTCAAAAGCTCAACGGCCGCGTATACGAACGTTTTCGATTGAACAGGAAGAACGGGAAAAAGAGGGGGGCTTCATGCACGGCGAAACGCTGCTTGCGCTGTTGACCGTGTTCGTGCTGGCGGTGTTCGTCGGCTACTACGTGGTGTGGAACGTCACCCCGGCGCTGCACTCGCCACTGATGAGCGTGACCAACGCCATCTCGTCGGTGATCATCGTCGGCGGGCTGATCGCCGCGGGGCCGCTCGGCTATTCCTTCTCCAAGACGATGGGGCTGATCGCGGTCGGTCTTGCCTCGATCAACATTTTCGGCGGGTTCATCGTCAGCCAGCGCATGCTTCGCATGTACCGCAAGAAAACGAAGTAGGGGGCCCCGTTGAGCACGACCGCAACCGGCCTCGCCTACCTCGTCGCGGCCATCTGCTTCATCATGGCCCTGCGGGGCCTCAGCTCACCCGAGACGGCGCGGCGCGGCAACCTGACCGGCATGGTCGGCATGACGATCGCCATCGCCACCACGCTGGCCTCGCCCGGCGTGCTCAGCTATGTCGATATCTTCATCGCCATCCTGATCGGCGGTACGATCGGCACGATCATCGCCCTCAAGATCGAGATGACGGCCCTGCCCCAGCTGGTGGCGGCGTTCCATTCGCTGGTCGGCCTCGCGGCGGTCATGGTGGCCGCCGCAGCGTTCTACGCGCCTGCGGCCTACGGCATCGGCACGCCGGGCGCGATCGCCACCAACTCGCTGATCGAGATGGGGCTGGGGCTTGCCATCGGCGCCGTCACCTTCACCGGATCGATCGTCGCCTTCGCCAAGCTGCAGGGGCTCGTCTCCGGCGCGCCACTCACCTTCACTGGCCAGCACGCCGTCAATGCGCTGATCGGGGCGGGGATCCTGGGGTTGATCGGCTGGTTCTGCGTCGCCCAGTCGCCCGACCTGTTCTGGGCCATCGTCGTCCTTTCGCTGGTGTTCGGCTTCACGATCATCATGCCGATCGGCGGCGCGGACATGCCGGTCGTGATCTCGATGCTGAACTCGTATTCGGGATGGGCGGCCTGCGGCATCGGGTTCACCCTGTCCAACACGCTGCTGATCATCACCGGCGCGCTGGTCGGCTCGTCGGGCGCGATCCTCAGCTACGTCATGTGCCGCGGCATGAACCGCTCGTTCATCAGCGTGATCCTCGGCGGGTTCGGCGCGGCCGAGGGCACGATCGCCGCGCGGTCGGACAAGCCGGTCAAGGCGGGCAGCGCCGAGGATGCGGCCTTCATCCTGAAGAACGCGGCCAAGGTGATCATCGTGCCGGGCTATGGCATGGCGGTGTCGCAGGCCCAGCACGCGCTGCGCGAGATGGCGGACGTGCTGAAGAAGGAAGGGGTCGAGGTGCGCTACGCCATCCATCCGGTGGCGGGCCGCATGCCGGGCCACATGAACGTGCTGCTGGCCGAGGCGAACGTGCCCTATGACGAGGTGTTCGAGCTCGACGAGATCAACCACGAGTTCTCGACCGCCGACGCCGCCTATGTGATCGGCGCCAACGACGTGACCAACCCGGTCGCCAAGACCGATCCGACGAGCCCGATCGCCGGCATGCCGATCCTCGATGTCGAGAAGGCCAAGACCGTTCTGTTCGTCAAAAGGTCGCTGTCGCCCGGCTATGCCGGCGTCGACAACCCGCTGTTCTACGCGGACAACACCATGATGCTGTTCGCCGACGCCAAGAAGATGACCGAGGAAATCGTCCAGGCGCTGGGTTAGACCCGGACATTCGCCTCTCTACAGCATCGAGCGGACGACGCCGTTCAGCGCCAAGCTGATGGCGATATCGAGCGCGACCACGCCGATCGCGCCGGCCGGTGACAGCAGAAGCGCCGTGCGCGCGATGAACCAGGCATAGACCGCGAGCGCGAGATGGGTGGCAAGGCTGATGGCGATCGCCAGCGCGCCGGGCAACAGCCCCGTCGCCAGCACCGCACTGACGAGCAAGTAGAGCGACACCTGCAGGACGGTCGCCCAGTTCGCCGCCACGATGTAGCGGATGTAGCAGTCCTGGCGCCCGATTGCCTCGCACAGGTAGAACATCGCGAACGGAAATGCCGTCCAGCCGATCACATAGGCGACGGACTCGACCAGGAACACGCGGACCGGCCCGCTATGGATATCCATGCCGGAAAGCTCGATGGCGAGCAGCAGAATATAGGGCGGCGCGACGACGGCGGCCGCCCAGAAGGAGCGCCAGAACGCCTCCACCGTGTCGTCGAAGAAGTCGAGCCCGTGCGCGTCCCCCTTGGCGAGGCGCGTCGCCCCGTAGAGCGCAATCGCGACCTCGCGCGCCGTGATCAGCGTGCCCATGGCCCGCTCATCGCGCGAAGAACCCGTCGAGCACGGATTCGTACACGTCCGTCAGCGCCTCGAGGTCGGCCAGCGCCACACACTCGTCGGTCTTGTGCATGGTGCGGCTCAACAGGCCGAACTCGGCCACCGGGCATAGCGCGCGGATGTAGCGCGCGTCCGACGTGCCGCCGGTCGTCGAAAGCTCGGGCTTGACGCGCAATGTGCGCTCGATCGCCCCGGCCAGCACCTCGCTCATCCGCCCGGGCGGGGTGAGGAATGCCTCGCCGGGCACGGTGACCTTCAGCTCGTAGTCGCCGCCGACCGCGTCGAGCTCGCGGTGCAGCCACGCGGTCAGGCTCTTCCCCGTGTGCAGGTCGTTGAATCGGATGTTGAACGACGCGCGGCCGACGGCGGGGATCACGTTCGTCGCGGGGTTTCCCACGTCGATCGAGGTGAGCTGCAGGTTCGAGGGCTGGAAGTGCGGCGTGCCCTTGTCGAGCTCGGCGGTGGCGAGGCGCGCGAGCATGGCGACCAGGCGCGGCAGCGGATTGTCGGCAAGCTGTGGATAGGCGGTGTGGCCCTGCGTCCCCTTCACCGTCAGCCAGCCGTTGAGCGTGCCGCGGCGGCCGATCTTGACCATGTCGCCCAGCCGCTCGGGGTTGGTCGGCTCGCCCACCAGGCAGGCGTCGAGCTTTTCCCCGCGGTCTTGGAGCCATTTCACCACGCGCAACGTGCCGTTGACCGCCGGCCCCTCCTCGTCGCCCGTGATGAGGAGGCTGATCGACCCGGCCGGCGCGCCGCCCGACCGGGCGAGGTGGCGCGACGCCGCCGCGACGAAGCAGGCGATGGCGCCCTTCATGTCGACTGCGCCGCGCCCGTACAGCATCCCGTCCGCCACCTCGGCCGCGAACGGATCGTGCGTCCAGCCCGCGACGTCGCCCACCGGCACCACGTCGGTGTGGCCCGCAAAGCAGAAATGCGGCGATCGCGTGCCGATCCGGGCGTAGAGATTATCGATGTCGGGCATGTCCGGCGTCGAGAAGGGCAGTCGGCGGCAGACGAAGCCGAGCCCCTCGAGCGCCGCCTGGAGCGTGTCGAGCGCGCCACCATCCTCGGGCGTGACGCTCGCGCAACGGATCAGCGCGCGGGCCAGGTCGAGGGGCTGGAGGGCGCCGCTCACTCGCGCAACAGATCGTTGATCGAGGTCTTCGACCGGGTCTGCGCGTCCACCCGCTTGACGATGACCGCGCAGTAGAGGCTGGGGCCCGGCGTGCCGTCGGGCAGCGGCTTGCCGGGGACGTTGCCCGGCACCACAACCGAGTAGGGCGGCACGCGGCCGCGCACCACCGCGCCCGTCGTCCGATCGATGATCCGCGTCGAGGCGCCGAGATATACCCCCATCGCGAGTACCGAACCGCGCTCGACGATCACCCCCTCGGCCACCTCGGAGCGCGCGCCGATGAAGCAGTCATCCTCGACGATCACCGGATCGGCCTGCAGCGGTTCCAGCACGCCGCCGATGCCCGCGCCGCCCGAGATGTGGCAGTTCTCGCCGATCTGGGCGCAGCTTCCGACCGTCGCCCACGTATCGACCATCGTGTTCCTGCCGACATGGGCGCCCACGTTGACGAAGGACGGCATCAGCACCACGCCCGGCGCGATATAGGCCGAGCGCCGCACGACGCAGTTGGGCACGGCGCGGAACCCGGCATCGCGGAAGCGGGCGTCGTCCCAGCCGGCAAACTTCGGCGCGATCTTGTCGAACCAGGGGGTCGTACCACGCTTGGGATCGGTCGGGCCGCCCGGCATCGGCGCCATGTCGTACAGGCGGAACGACAGCAGCACCGCCTTCTTCAGCCACTGGTTGACACGCCAGGCGCCGTTCGCCTTCTCGGCAACGCGCAGCGCGCCCGAATCGAGCCCGTCGAGCGCCGCCTCCACCGCCTCGCGCACCGCGCCCTTGGTCCCGGGCGAGACCGACTGGCGATCCTCCCACGCCGCGTCGATCACCGCCTGCAGATTGCCCGTTTCCATGCGCCATCCCGTTCGTTGTATCCGGCGGACAATAGTCGTCCGACGCGCCGGACAACAAGCCCGCTCGTGCCCTCAATCGCCGCGCCGCGCCGCCACGCCGTCCACGAATTCGAGCAGGTCGCGAGTCACGTGATGGACGTGCGGGCCCGCGACCTCGTCCCGGGCCCACTCGGCATTCGTCTGCATCCACACCGTCGCCATGCCAAGTTGCTCGGCCGGCACCAGGTTGCGCACGATGTCGTCGACCATCGCCGCGCGCGCAGGGTCGAGGGCGAGGCGGCGGCACATTTCCTGCATGGGGGCGAGCGACGGCTTGGGCACGAAGTCGCTGGCCGTGATGTCGACCACCGCCTCGAACACGCCCTGCATGCCCAGCCTTCCCAGCACCTGCTCGGCGTGGCGGGCCGACGAGTTGGTGTAGACGATGCGCCGGCCGGGCAGGCGCCCGAGCGCGGCGGCGAGCGCTGGCGCGGGCGCGACGTCGGCCAGGTCCGTCCGATCCATGTGGTCGAAATAGCGTGCCGGATCGAGCCCGTGCTCGACCATCAGTCCGCGCAGGGTGAGCCCGTACTCGCGGAAATAGTGCTTTTGGATGCGGCGCGCCTCGACGGGGTCCACCCCCAGGAACCCCGCCACGAACACCCCGATATGGCGGTCGATGTCCGCCAGAAGCCGCTCCGTGACCGGATAAAGCGTGTTGTCCAGGTCGAAGATCCAGGTCTCCACCTCGGACAAGGCGGGCGGGCGCGTTGTGGATGGGTCGGGCATGGGCCCCAAAATGGCCCGCGCGGGGCCCGCGCGCAACACCCGCCGGCGGCCAGGGCAACGTCTCGTTAAGCCAATCCGCCTAGGCTTTCGCCGAGACCGGAATCGACCCACGAATCGGGCCGCCACCCGTTGGAAACCCGATGGCCACCGCAAACGCGCTCGAGCGCGACTCGCACGGCAGGATGGACGCGCTCCGCCGCGAGCGCGACCGGTTTGTCGCGCTTGCCTTCTGCGCCGCCGACCTGCTGGTCGAGACCGACGCCGAGGAGCGCATCACCTTCGCCGCCGGCGCCACGCGGGCGCTCACCGGCTTCGATCCCGGCCGGCTGGTGGGCCAGCGCCTGACCGACCTGGTCGCGCCGGAGGACCGCACCTATGTCGCCGAGCTGGTCGGCGGCATGATCGCGCTCGGCCGGTTCGACGCGGTGATGGCGCACCTGCAGGGGCCGGACGGCATCACCCCGCCACTGCTGCTGTCGGGCCATCACGTCGCCGACATGCCCGGTCGGTTCTTCTTCGCCCTCAAGGTGGGCGCGGCCGCCATCGATCCGGAGATCGCCCATTCTCTCTCGCGCGATCCGCAATCGGGCCTCCTCGACCGCGAATCCTTCCTGCTGGTCGCCGAGCGCCAGGCCAAACGCGCGCAAAAAACCGGCGAAGACCTCAAGGTCACCCTGCTGCGCATGGAAAACCTGCCCGAGCTGCGCGAACGGCTCGACATCGAGGCGAAGGGCCAACTCGCCTCGACCATCGGCGCCTATCTGCGGGGCGGTGCCGCCAACGGCGAGGGCGCGGGCAAGCTCGACGAAAAGAATTTCGGCCTGATCCACCGTCAGCAACTCGATATCGAGCGCCTGCGCGCGAAGATCGAGGCCTCGGCCCGCGCCGTCGACCCGCAGGGCGAGGGTGTGACCGTCAAGTCAGGGACCATCGACGCCGACGTCGCCGCCATGTCCGACGCCGACGCGCTGCGCGTGCTGCGCTACGCCCTGGACCGGTTCTGCGAAGACGACAAGCGGATGCCGCCCTTCAACTCGCTGTCGCACGGGCTCGAACATCTGCTCGACCACACCGCCCAGCGTGTCGCCGACCTGCGCCAGGTGATCACCACCGGCGGGTTCGAGCTGGTGTTCCAGCCGATCGTCGAGATCGCTCTGGCGCGCATCCATCATTTCGAGGCGCTGGCCCGCTTCCCCGTGCCACGCGGCACCGACCCGACGCCCTACCCGACCATCGTGTTCGCCGAGGCGACCGGCCTGATCACGGATTTCGACCTCGCCATGTGCCGGCGCGTGCTCGAATGGCTGGCCAAGAACGCGCAGGGCAGCGACTCGCCGATCGTCGCGGTCAACGTTTCGGGCCGGTCGGTCAACGACCTCGAATTCCGCGACTCGCTGCTCGCATTGCTCGATTCGCATCCCAACGAACGCGGGCGGGTGATGTTCGAGATCACCGAATCGGTGCGCATCCCCGACCTCACCCTCGCCAACCGGTTCATCCGCGGGCTCCGGAAAGCCGGCCACCAGGTGTGCCTCGACGATTTCGGCGCCGGTTCTGCGGCGCTCGAATATCTGCGCAGGCTCGAGGTCGACATCGTCAAGATCGACGGCCAGTACCTGCAGAGC
The DNA here is from genome assembly GCA_963817535.1 of uncultured Alphaproteobacteria bacterium. Classification (GTDB taxonomy): domain Bacteria; phylum Pseudomonadota; class Alphaproteobacteria; order MPNO01; family DASWLB01; genus CAWGHZ01. The sequence continues at coordinate 377,052 of CAWFOW010000009.1, read as the reverse complement.
GCGGCGGACGACGGCAAATCCAAAGTGTTTCTCAAGGCGATGTCGGCGCTGTGCCACGAGCTCCACATCGACATGATCGCCGAGATGGTCGAGGACGAGCGCCACCTCGCGCTCCTTGACGAGTGCGGCATCCGCTACGCCCAGGGCTACCACTTCGGGCGTCCGAACGGGGACCTGCACGGCTTCTTCAAGCCCCAGCGACCCAAGCGGATAGGCGTGCGCCGCTTCGCCCGGCGCTAGGACGTATCGCCTTGATGGGACTGGGGCTCGATCGGTTGCTGCGACGGCGCGAGGGCGCGAACGATGCGCTGCAGGCGGCGCTGATCGAATCGCGCGCCCGCTACAAGGCGCTTGTCGAGCTGTCGAGCGACTTCGCGTGGGAGACCGGTCCCGACGGCACGTTCGTGTTCGTATCGCCGGGCGGCGCGCTCGGCTACGACTCGGGCGACCTTGTCGGACGCCATCCCGACGCATTCGCCGCCGCCTTGCGCGATCCGGCCGAGATTTCGCCCTTCGCGACGAGAGAGACCGTGAACGACGCCGTCACGTGGTGGCGGCGCAAGGATGGCGCCGAGGCCTGCCTCATCGTTTCCGCGGCGCCGATCGAAAGCCCGGACGATGCATGGCGCGGCGCCCGCGGCGTGTGCCGCGACGCGACCGACGAAATGGCGCGCGACGACGCGCTGGCCGCCGCGCGCCGGCGCGAGGGGCTGCTGGCCCATATCCTGCACGTCATGCGCGACGTGGCCGTGCCGGTCGAGATGCTCGCCGCAGCGGCTGCGGCCTCCGCCCGCACGCTCGGCGCGCGAAGCTGCGTCATCCATGCGATCGGCGCGGACGGCGCGATTGTCGAAGCGGCCGCGTTCGGCGCACCGGACGATCCCGCCGATGGCTTGGCGTTGGCTCAGGCGACACGCGCCGCCGGTCGCATCTGTGCCACCGACGGGCCGAAATCGCGGCGGATCGCCGGCCCGACCTTCTACCGGCAGTCCCAGAACGGGGTGGTCGCATTCGCACGCGACGTCGCCGATGCCTCCTGGTCCGAAGAGGACCGCGCACTGGTGGCCGACATCGCCGATCGCATCGCCCTCGCGCTCGCCCAGACGGCCGCGCATGAGGCGCTGGCAGCGCTGTCGCGCACCGACCCGCTGACCGGACTGCTCAACCGGCGCGCCTTCCTCGACGACCTCGCCGTCCGGCTGGCGCGGCGCGGACAAGGTGCTGCCCCGTCGGCCCTGGTCTACGTCGATCTCGACAACTTCAAGGCGGTCAACGATTCGGGCGGGCACGAGCTTGGCGACGCGGCCCTCATGACCATCGCCGAGCTATTGGTCGCCCACACGCGGCCGGGCGACCTGGTGGCGCGACTGGGCGGCGACGAGTTCGCGCTGTGGCTCGAACGTATCGACGAGGCGACCCTGACCGATCGCGCGGCCGAACTGGTCGGCGCCGCCGCAGCCCTCGCCGGCTTTTCGCCTGCCGGCATGGCGCCACTCGGATTTTCGATTGGCGCCGTCGCCTGGCACGGTGGAGCGGACGCCGACCCGCAGGCGCTGCTCGCGCGCGCCGACGCCGCCATGTACGGGGTCAAGCGATCGGGCAAGGGCGGATACGCCATTGTCGATGCGATGGACAAGCCGAGGATCCCACCCGTGGCGCGCCGGAGTGCGGCGCGATGAGCGGCCTGCTTGCACGCGTGCTCGGCGGGCGGCGGCGCGCGCCGATCGACTATGAGGAAGCCAGGGCGATCCTCGAGGCCGGCAAGGTCACGGACCGGCGCCGCGTCGCCGCCTCCAACGAGGTCGCTCCCGAGATCCTGTTCTACCTGGCGTCCGATGCCGACCCCGCGGTGCGGCGCGAGATTGCCGGCAACGACGGCGCGCCGACCCACGCCGACCTGCTTCTCGCGCGCGATTCCGATGCCGAGGTACGCTGCTACATCGCGCGCAAGGTGGGCCGACTTGCCCCCGACCTGAGCGAGGCGGCGCTCGAGCGCGCCGGCGCGCTGATCCTCGAGACGCTGGAGGTGCTGGCGCGCGATGCACTGCCGCGCGTGCGCGCGATCCTGGCCGACGAGCTTAAGCATGCGGCCGACGTCCCCGCGCCGCTGATCGAGCGCCTCGCGCGCGACGACGACGCGTCGGTCGCGACGCCGGTCCTGGAATTCTCGCCGCTTCTCGCCGAGGAGTTCCTGGTCGAGCTGATCCGTGGTGGCGCGGCGGGCCCGAAGCTTGCGGCGATCGCGCGGCGTGACGGGCTGGGCGCCGCGGCGTCCGATGCCATCGTCGCCCGCGACGACACCGACGCCATCACGCAATTGCTGGAAAACCGCAGCGCCCAGGTGCGCGAGGAGACGCTGGATGCCATCGTCGCCCGCGCCGCGCCCGTCACCGAATGGCATGCGCCGCTGGTGCGCCGTCCCGCATTGTCGCAGGGCGCGATCCGGCGCCTGTCCGAATTCGTCGCCAACTCGCTGATCGAGACGCTGGCGCGCCGCGCCGACCTGATGCCCGCGACCGCCGAAATGGTGCGTGCCCGCGTGCGCGAGCGGCTGGGGCGCGAGGCCGGTGCGGCCGGCACCTTCTCCGACGACACGACGCTGATCGCCCGCGCCCGCGCGATGGAAGCCGAGGGCACGCTCGACGGCTCCACCATCCTGCGCGCGCTGGGCGGCGGCGAGCGGCCCTTCGTCATGGCCCAGCTCGCCGTGCTCGCCGCATTGCCGCTCACGGCCGTCGAGAAGGCCGTCTCGCTGAAGAGCGCCAAGGGGATCGTCGCCATCGCGTGGAAGGCCGGGCTCGGCATGGAGCATGCGACGCAGCTTCAGCTCCGCCTCGCGCGCATCGCGCCGTCGGCCGCGCTCGGCGCGGGGCCCGGCGGACGCTTCCCGCTCGCCGAGGACGAGATGCGCTGGCAACTCGACTACTTCACGGCGTGAGAGTACACTCGACCGACCCTTTCTGGAGGCCGTCATGCAGAAATTCGAGCTGTCGGACATCTCGCGCGAGCGCATCCTGACCCGCCAGGGACGGCTGCACGCCTTCGAATCCCTCGACCCGAAGCGCACTGCGCTGCTGGTGGTCGACATGCAGAACTATTTCATGGCCGACGGCTTCATCGGCTGCTGCCCCCAGGCGCGGGACACCGTGCCGAACGTCAACCGTCTGGCCTCGGCGCTGCGCGATGCCGGCGGCACGGTCGTCTGGATCCAGATGGAGGCGAGCGAGGAGTCGAAGACCTGCTGGTCCAACTTCCACGAGACCTACCGGCCGGAGACCCGCGCGCGCCGGTTCGAGACCATGTGCGAGGGCTCGGAAGGGTTCAAGCTGTGGCCGGGCCTCGAGGTGAAGCCCACCGACGAGATCTTCATCAAGCGGCGCTACTCGGCCTTCGTCGCCGCCAAGGGCAATCTGGTCGACCTCCTGAAGGAGCATGACGCCGAAACCGTGCTGATCTGCGGCGTCGCCACCAACGTGTGCTGCGAATCCACCGGCCGGAACTGCATGATGGAGGGCTTCCGCACCATCATGGTCTCGGACGGCAACGCCACCTTCTCCGATGCGGCGCACCAGGCCTCGCTCGAAGGGTTCATGACGTTCTTCGGCGACGTGCAGACGACCGACGAGGTGGTCGCCATGATCGCCCGTGCAGGCGCCCGCGCCGCGGCGGAATAAGTCGATGGATCGCCGCGCCTTCCTCGGCATCGCCGCCGCCGCGATCGCCGTGCCCGCCGCCGCGCGCCGCGCACTCGCTGCCGACGCCAAGCCGACGCTGGTCTACCTCTCGGCCGAGGACTGCCCGACCTGCCGCTACTGGGAAAAGGGCTACCAGGCGAAGTTCCAGGCGAGCGCGGCGGCGAAGGCGGTGACGTTCCGCACGGTGATGGTGCACTCGTTGCGCGACACGCGCGAGAAGGCGCGCTGGCCCGCCGACCTCGAATGGCTGCGCGTCCAGGCGCCGCCCCAGGCGACGCCCCGCTTCTTCCTGGTGCGCGACAAGCAGATCATCGTGCGTGGCGACGGCATCGACGGCTGGACCGACGTGATCGTGCCGCGGCTGAAGGCGCTCGCCCAAGGCTGAGGCGAGGCGCGCCCGCTCATTCCATGTGGGCGCCGTGCGCGACCAGCATCGACTGGCCGGTCAGCGCCAGCGACGGGAACGACGCGAACAGGGTGGCGATCTCGGCCACCTCCTCGACCGTCGTGAATTCCTTGTCCACGGTCTCGCCCAGCATGATGCGCGAGACCACCTCGTCCTCGGAGATGCCGAGCGTCTGGGCCTGTTCCGGGATCTGCTTGCGCACGAGCTCGGTCATCACGAATGACGGGCAGATCACGTTGGCGCGCACGCCGTGCGCCGCGCCCTCCTTCGCCACCACCTGGGCGAGCCCGATCAGCCCGTGCTTGGCGGTCGTGTAGGCGCATTTCAGCACTGCCGCGTCCTTGGAAAGGACCGAGCCCATATAGATGATCGCGCCCGACTTCTTCGCGTACATGTGCGGCAGGCACGCCTTGGTGGCGAGGAACGCCCCGTCGAGGTGGATCGCGAGCAGCTTTTTCCACTCGGCGAACGGGAACTTCTCGACCGGGTAGACGGTCTGGATTCCGGCGTTCGCGACCAGCACGTCGGGCGGGCCCAGCCGCGAGACCACTTGCGCGACGCCGCCTTCGACCGCCGCCTCATCTGTCACGTCCATCGCGACTCCGATGGCGCCGCCCGGCAGCGTCGCCGCCATGCGCTCCGCCGCCGCGCCGTCGATGTCGCAGATCGCGACGCGCGCGCCCTCCTTCGCGAACCGGCCGGCAATCGCCGCACCGATCCCGCGCGCCGCCCCGGTGACGATCGCGACCTTGCCCTCGAGCCTCATGGCGCCCCTCCCTCGAATTGCCCGGCGAGCATAGCAGAGCACCCCGTCCCGAGCCCGATCTCACGCATCGCATCGGCCAGCCCCGCGACGTCCGCCTCGGAATGCGCGGCCGAGAACGCGACGCGCAGCCGCGCCGTCCCCTCGGGCACCGTCGGCGGGCGGATCGCGGCCACCAGGTAGCCGCGCGCGGCGAGCGCCTCGGACGCGGCAAGCGCACGCTCCGGCGTGCCCACCACGATGGGCACGATGGCGCTTTCGGCTTGCGGCAGGCCGACCCGCGCGGTGAAGTCCCTCGCGAGCGCCAGCGGCCGGGCGCACAGCGCCACGTCCGACGCGATGATATCGAGCGCAGCCACCGCAGCCCCGGCCACGGCCGGCGGCAGGGACGTGGTGTAGACGAAGCTGCGCGCCCGGTTGCGCATCAGGTCGCACACCGCGCGCGAGGCGCACAGATATCCGCCATAGCCGCCCGCGCCCTTGGACAAAGTGCCCATCTGCAGCGGAACGTCGGTCCCGGCCTCGGCCACGCTGCCGCGACCGTTCCCCAACACACCCAGCCCGTGCGCGTCGTCGACCAGCAGCCAGGAATCGGCCTCGCGCGCGATCTGGGCCATCGCAGCCAGCGGCGCGCGGTCGCCATCCATGGAGAACACGCCCTCGGTCAGGATCAGCACGTTCTCGTAATGGCCGCGATGGGCGAGACGCGCGCGCAGATCGGCGAGGTCGTTGTGGCGGAACCTTTCGACCGTCGCGCCGGAAAGCTTCGCGCCGGCGTTCAGGCAGGCGTGCGCCAGCGCGTCGAGCAGCACCAGGTCGCGCGGCCCCGCCAGCGCCGGCACGATCCCGATATTGGCGAGATAGCCCGACCCGAACACGACCGCGTCGTCCGTGCCCTTGAGCCGCGCGAGCCGCCCTTCCAGCGCCGCCATCAGCGGATGGTCGCCGGTCACCAGCCGCGCGGCGCCCGCGCCTGCGCCGTAGCGCGCGACGGCGTCGGCCGCCGCCGCCTTCACCGCGGGGTGCTGCGTGAGGCCCAGATAGTCGTTGCACGAGAACGACACCAGCGCCCGCCCGTCGCGCGCGGCCCGCGCCCCCGCGCCTCGGGACGTCGGGACCAGCCGGCGCCGCAGGCCGCGCTCTTCCAGCGCGGTGAGCTTGTCGGCGGCGAAGCGTTCGAGGGAATCCATCACGAATCGTCCGGCCCCCTTTGGCCTTGCCCGCAGGGCGCGCGCCCGTACATTCTGCATTATGGCCCCTGACGCCGAGACTCGCCAAACCTGGACCGCCGACGACGCGCTTGCCCTGATCGCGGCGCCGTTCAACGACCTTTTGTTCCGCGCCCAGGACACGCATCGCCGCCATTTCGACCCAAACCGGATCGAGATCGCGACGCTTCTGTCCATCAAGACCGGCGGCTGCCCCGAGGATTGCGCCTACTGCCCGCAGAGCGCGCATTACGACACCGGCCTTGCGCGCGAGGGGTTGATGGCGACCGGCCCGGTGGTCGCGGCGGCGAAACGTGCGAAGGCGGGCGGCGCGACGCGGTTCTGCATGGGCGCGGCGTGGCGGCATCCGACCGACCGCGACCTCGCCCGCGTGTGCGAGCTGGTGCGCGAGGTGAAGGCGCTGGGACTCGAAACCTGCGCGACGCTCGGCATGCTGACCGCGCCGCAGGCGGACGCCCTCGCCGAGGCCGGGCTCGATTTCTACAACCACAATATCGACACGTCGGAGGCGTTCTACGGCGAGATCGTCTCGACCCGCACCTATGCCGACCGGCTCGATACGCTCGCCTGCGTGCGCGACGCCGGCATCCGCGTCTGCTGCGGCGGCATCGTGGGGATGGGTGAAAGCCGCGCCGACCGCGCCGCCATGCTGGCCACCCTCGCCAGCCTTCCCGAGCCGCCGGAAAGCGTTCCCATCAACCGGCTGATCCGCGCGCCCGGCACGCCGCTGGAAGACGCCGCCGCGCTGGATTCATTCGAGCTGGTGCGCACCATCGCCGCCGCCCGCGTGATGATGCCGCGCGCCGTCGTGCGGCTTTCGGCCGGGCGCGAGGACATGGCGGAGGAGCTGCAGGCGCTGTGCTTCTTCGCCGGGGCCAACTCGATCTTCCACGGCGACGTGCTGCTGACCGCACGGAACGCCGCCGCCGCCGCCGACCGGTCGCTGTTCGCCAAGCTGGGGTTGTCGGGACTGCCAAATCCCGCCTCATAGGTCCGACACCGATGCGTGGCGCCAACCCCTCTCCCTACTCGCCGGACTGGCTCGCCGCCGGGCTGCCGCATCTCTGGCGGCCCTACACCCAGATGCAGGGCGCGACGCCGCCGCTGCCGGTCGCGCGGACCGAGGGCGCGCGGATCATCCTCGCCGACGGGCGTGAGCTGATCGACGGCATCGCCTCGTGGTGGACCGCCTGCCACGGCTACAACCACCCGCACGTCGTCGCGGCGATCCGCGACCAGGCCGCAACCATGCCGCACGTGATGTTCGGCGGGCTCGCGCACGAGGGTGCGGCGCGCCTCGCCGTGCGGCTCGCGGCGCTCACCGGCCTGCCGCACGCCTTCTTCTCCGATTCCGGCTCGGTCGCGGTCGAGGTTGCACTCAAGATGGCGGCGCAGTTCTGGATCAATCGCGGCCAGCGCGGCCGCACCCGGTTCGTCTGCTTCCGCGGCGCCTATCACGGCGACACGCTGGGCGCGATGTCGGTGTCGGACGCCGAGGTCGGCATGCATGCGGCGCTCGCCGGCTACCTGCCGCGCCAGCACCTTCTCGATCTGCCGCGCGACACGGCCGGGCTGCGCGCCTTCACGGAGACGCTCGCCAAGCTGCGGCCTGATACCGCCGCCGTCATCCTGGAGCCGCTGGTGCAGGCAGCTGGCGGGATGAAGATGCACCCGCCCGAGATCGTCGCCGGAATCGCCGCCGCCTGCCGCGAGGCGGACGTGCTGTTCATCGCCGACGAGATCGCGACGGGGTTCGGCCGTACCGGCACGATGCTGGCCTGCGAACAGGCGGACGTCATCCCCGACATTCTCTGCCTCGGCAAGGCGCTGACCGGCGGCGCTCTGGGCATGGCGGTGACGATGGCCAGCACGCGCGTGTTCGACGCCTTCCTGTCCGACGATCCCGACACCGCGCTGATGCACGGCCCGACCTACATGGCGAACCCGCTGGCCTGCGCGGCGGCCAACGCCTCGCTCGATTTGTTCGAGACCGAGCCGCGCCTTGAACAAGTCGCCGCGATCGCGGCGCACCTTTCTGACGCACTCGCACCCTCCCGGACCCTGCCCGGCGTGGTGGACGTGCGGGTCAAGGGCGCGATCGGCGCCGTGCAGCTCGCCGAGCCGCGCGATCTGCAGTGGTTCAAGGACCGGTTCGTCGCCGAGGGGGTGTGGTTGCGCCCGTTCGGCGACGTGGTGTACGTGATGCCGTCCCTTGCGATCTCGCCCGGCGAGCTCGCGACGCTGACCGGGGTGATGGTGCGCGTCCTGGAGGAATGGTCGCTTGGTCGCTGATCTGACCCGCGCGGGCGCCACCGTCGGCATCGTCGGTGCCGGCACGATGGGCCGCGGCATTGCCCAGGTGATGGCCGCGGGCGGGCTCGAGGTCCGGCTGCACGACACGCGCGACGGCGCGGTGGCAGAGGCGATCGGTTTCGCCGGCCAGATGATCGACCGCGCGGTCGAGCGCGGCCGCATGAAGGCGACGGACGGCGCCGCGGCCAAGGCGCGGATCAAGCCAGCCGGCGCGCTTGCCGACCTCGCCGGGTGCGACCTGGTGGTCGAGGTGATCGTCGAGGAGCTGGAGGCGAAGCGCGCGCTGTTCGCCGCGCTGGAGGCGGTGGTCGGGCCGGACTGCATCCTCGCCACCAACACCTCATCGCTCTCGGTCACCGCCATCGCCGCCGCCTGCAAGGCGCCCGGGCGGGTCGCGGGCTATCACTTCTTCAACCCGGTGCCGGTGCTGCGCGTCGTGGAGGTCGTATCCGGCCTGCGCACCGCGCCGGAGGCGGCCGATGCGCTGGTCGCGCTCGCCCGCCGGTTCGGCCACACGCCGGTACGGACCAGGGACACGCCGGGCTTCCTGATCAACCATGCGGGGCGCGGGCTCGGCACCGAGGGGCTTCGCATCGTCGCCGAAGGGATCGCTACCCACGCCCAGGTGGACGACGTGCTGCGCGAGGCGTGCGGCTTCGCGCTCGGTCCGTTCGAGCTGCTCGACGTCATCGGGCTCGACGTCAGCCACGTGGTGATGGAGGAGATCTACCGACAGTTCTACGACGAGCCGCGCTTCCGCCCCTTGCCCGAAACGCGCCAGCGTGTCGCCGCGGGGCTCTACGGCCGCAAGACCGGAATCGGCTTCTACGAATACAGGGACGGCAAGAAGGTCGCCCCGCCTGCGGCGCCGGTACCTCCCCGCCTGCCCGAGCGGGTCTGGCTCGGCCCGATGGACGACGCGACGCGCAAGGCGCTCACCGAGGTCATCGGAGATGGGTGCGCCATCGACACGGGCGGAATGCCGGACGCGCGCAGCCTCTGCCTGTTCGCGCCGCTGGGCCAGGACGCGACCATGTCGGCGCTGGCGGCCGGGGTGGAGGCCGAGCGCTCGGTCGCCGTCGACACGCTGTTCGGGCTGGACAGGCGCCGTACCTTGATGACCACGCCGGTCACCGATCCCGATCTGCGCGACGAGATTCACGCGCTGCTCGCCCGCGACGGCACGAAGGTGACGGTGATCCACGATTCGCCCGGCTTCGTCGCCCAGCGCGTGGTCGCCGCCATCGTCAATATCGGCTGCGACATCGCCCAGCAGCGGATCGCCGCGCCCGAGGACATCGACAAGGCCGTGAAGCTCGGCCTCGCCTATCCCAAGGGGCCGCTCGAATGGGGCGACGCGCTAGGCCCACGCCGTGTGCTCGCCATCCTCGAGGCCCTGTCCGATTTCTACCGCGACCCACGCTACCGGCCGAGCCCGTGGCTGATCCGCCGGGCACGGCTCGGCGTGCCGCTGTCGACGCCGGAGAGTTAGCTCAAGAAATCGTGCGGTGCAGCGCGCCCCGGAAATGTGCGACAAACCGCGCCATGGATGCCCGCGCGAAGTTCCAGGATCCCGACGTCACGGCCGACGGATCGCCGCGTGCCGAGGTCGCGCTCCGCCGCCTGCGCACGCTCTGGTTCAATACCGGGACGCTGTGCAACATCACCTGCGATCACTGCTACATCGAGTCGAGCCCCAGGAACGACCGGCTTGCCTACATTACCCGGGCCGAGGTCGATGGCTACCTTGACGAGATCGTGGCGGACGGGCTCGGCACCGAGGAGATCGGGCTGACTGGCGGCGAGCCGTTCATGAACCCCGAGATCGACACGATCCTGGAAAGCTGCCTCGCGCGCGGCTTCCGGACGCTGGTGCTGACCAACGCGATGAAGCCGATGACGCACCATCGCGCCGCGCTGCTCGCGCTTCACGCGCGCTTCGACGACAAGCTCGCCATGCGCGTCTCGCTCGACCATTACACCGAGGCCCTGCACGAGACCGAACGCGGCGCCGGCAGCTGGGCCCCTACCATGGACGGCATCGCCTGGCTGGCCGCGAACGGTTTCGCCCCGCAGATCGCCGGGCGCACGTGCTGGAACGATGACGAGGCAGATCTGCGTGCCGGCTACGCAGCCTTGTTCGCCGGACGCGGAATCGCGCTCGATTCCGACGATCCGGAGGCGCTGGTCCTGTTCCCGGAGATGGACGAGGCCGCGGATGTGCCCGAGATCACCGCCGCCTGCTGGGGAATCCTGCACAAATCGCCCGGCGACGTGATGTGCGCCAGTTCCCGGATGGTCGTGAAGCGCAAGGGGGATATGCAACCGGTAGTTGTAGCTTGCACGCTGCTTCCCTATGATTCCCGGTTCGAGCTGGGCACGACGCTAGCCGGCGCGGGGCTGCCGGTGAAGCTCAACCACCCGCACTGCGCGAAGTTCTGCGTCCTCGGCGGCGGGGCCTGTAGCCGTTAACCATGAATCGGCATGAATCCTTCATGACACCCCTTCGTGGCAGGTGAATTTTGTGCGCAGTCTTGCTATATTGCGTGTGGGAGAGGCGGGGTTAGAGTAAGGGCTCGCAGGTAACGCAATGTCAGACGACGCACCGAACCCGCCCGCAAAGCAGCCAGACGACGCTGCGAAAGCGGTTCAGAACAAGACGAGTTCCGGCCTGTCGACAGGTCGCCGCACGGCGCTGAAGGCTGCGCTTGCGGCTGGTCCCGTGCTGCTCGCCTTGCGCGGCCAGCGCGCCTGGGGCAGCACCTGGGGCGGCTGGGATGGCGGCGGCGGTGGCGGCAAGGTGACCACGTCGGTCCAGGCGTCCATCGACAAGGGCTCGAGCCTGCACCAAACCACGAAGTGGTAGGCGACGCGCGGGCATGGCGCCTGCCGCCTTCGGTCAACCTATTGCGGCGCACGTGGGACGACGAGTCGGTCGTCTATAGTGACGCCTCCGGCGAAACCCACATACTCGACGCGTTCTCCGACTGGATCCTGAGCGAGCTCGAGCAGGGATCGGTTTCCGTCGCCGATCTTCTGGCGCGCTGCGTCGAGCCGGACGAAAGTCCCGAGGAGCGCATGAAGATCGAGGCGCGGATCGAGACGACGCTCGCATTCTTCGATTCCGAAGGCCTCGCCGAGCCGCTGCCGGCCTGACATGCGCATCGGCGACCTTGCGGAGAGCGACATCTCCGACGCGCTCAGGCACGGCGGGCTCGCCTTTCGCACCGGCCCGTTCGCCTTCCGCCTGCACTCGTCGCTGCCCGAGCATGCGGGCTTCGTACGCCTGCTCTATCGCGACTTCCCGATCGTCGAAGACGGGCTTCTCGATTTTCACGTGCGGCTGGGCCGCGCCGCGAGCTTGAAATCGCGCGTGCTTGGCCAGATCGAATCGTTCCTGTCTGGCGCTTCTCTGCTCGGCCCCACCCTGCGGCGCGTTTCGCCCATCCTGCTCGAATCGTCACTCAACGCCTGCATCTACAAGACCGCCCACCAGCATCTGGTGGTGCATTGCGCCTGCATGGCGCGCGACGACAAGGCCATCCTCTTCCCGGGCGATTCCGGGACTGGCAAGAGCACGCTGACCGCCGCGCTGACCCTGAGCGGCTGGCGGCTGTTGTCCGACGAGCTCGCGGTCGTGCGGGCGAGCGACGGCGCCCTGCTGCCGCTCGCCCGGCCCCTGTCGCTCAAGAACGACTCCATCCGGCTGATCGGCGACCGCTTTCCCGGCCAGGTGTTCGGCCCGGCGTCCAGGACCACGCTGAAGGGCGACGTCGCCCATATGCGCCCGCCCGCCGAGTCGGTCGCCGCGATGGACCGGCCGGCCTGGCCGCGCGCCGTAGTCTTCATCACCTACCAGCCCGGCGCCACGGCAACGCTCGAGCCCTATTCGCGCGCGCGGTCGTTCTTCGTCTTCGCCGCCAACTCGATCAACTATCATGTGCGCGGGCGCGACGGGTTTCTGGAGCTCGCGCAACTCGTCGAGGGATGCGGATGCTATCGTTTGCGGTACTCTTCCTTCGATGACGCGATCCCGCTCCTCGAAAGCCTCGTCTGACGCGGTCCCGCCGGCCAGCCGCACACTTGTCGCGGCTTTGGTCCGGCCGGAAAGCCTGACGGAGCTGACCCCCGCCGCCTGGGACATGGTGATCCGCCAGGCGCGGCGCACGCGCCTGCTGGGCCGGCTCGCCTGCCAGTCCGCCCGGCTCGGCCTCACCGACCGTTTTCCGGCCCGGGCCGCCGACATCCTCGCGGGCGAGCGCTGCTTTGCCGAGGAGAACGCCCGCGCGACCCGCTGGGAGATCGACCGGCTGACCCGCGTCTTCGACAAGCTCGACCTGCCGCTGGTCCTGCTCAAGGGCGGCGCATACGAGGCGGCGCAGCTGCCGCCCGCCGAAGGTCGCCTCGCCGCCGACGTCGACGTGCTGGTGCCGCTGTCCGAACTCGCACGCGCCGAGGCCGGTCTGCGCGACGGCGGCTGGGAGGGCGCGCGCGTCTCGGCCTATGTCCAGCGCTACTATCGCGACTGGATGCACGAGGTGCCGCCGATGTGGCATGTGACGCGCGGCACCGAGCTGGACCTGCACCACACGATCCTGCCGCGCACCGGTCGGGTGCAGCCCAACGCCGATCTCCTGTGGAAGGACACGGTGGCAACGTCGCGCGCGCGGGTCCGCGTTCTGGCGCCCGAGGACATGGTCCTGCACAGCACCGCGCACCTGTTCCAGGACGGCAATCTGCGCTACGCCATCCGCGACCTCGTGGACTTCACCGATCTCGTGCGCCACTTCGCCCGCGACCCCGAATTCTGGGATCGCCTGATCGCGCGTGCGACGGTGCATGCCCTGTCCCGGCCTTTGTTCTACGCGGTGCGCTTCGCCGGGGCGATCCTGGCGCTCGACGTGCCGGACGACGCCGCGGCAGCGCTCGCCGACACCGCGCCGGCGGCGCCCGTCCTCCGCCTGATGGACAGGCTCGCCCCACGCGCCCTGCTGCCCGGCGATCCCGACGCGGCCAATCGCGGCCAGGCCGGCGCCGCCCTTTTCCTCTACGTGCGCTCGCACTGGCTGCGCATGCCGCCCGCGATGCTGGCCGCGCATTTGACCCACCAGGCCTTCACCCGTGCGCTCGACAGCGTCACGCGCAACTTCCAGAAGCGGGAAGAGCGCGAAGCTTGACGACGTCGGCCGGCCGACGTATGAACGATGACCACGTGGTGATTTGAGCCGACCGGCTTGCGGCCACGCTAAAACAATCGCTAAAAGGTCGGGGACGCGCGCGAACCCTGGCCGATCGGTCGGGGTTTTTTCGTATGCGCGGCGCGGTATGGGGAAGGGAACGATGACGAGGAGCTATTCCAGGGACCAGGCGGAAAAGTGGCGCACCCAGACCAAGCTGGTGCGCGGCGGACTGATGCGGTCCGAGTTCGAGGAGATGGACGAGGCCATCTTCATGACCTCGGGCTATGTCTACTCCTCCGCGGCCGAGGCCGAGGACGCGTTCAAGAACCGCATCGAGCGGTTCATGTATTCGCGCTACGCCAACCCAACCGTCGAGATGTTCCAGGAGCGCATGTGCCTCCTGGAAGGTGCCGAGGCATGCCGGGCCACCGCGTCGGGCATGGCCGCGGTGTTCGCGGCCCTCGCCTGCCAGGTCAAGGCGGGCGACCGGGTGGTCGCCTCGCGCGCCTTGTTCGGATCGTGCGTGTACATCCTGACCGATATCCTGCCGCGCTGGGGCATCGAGACCGTGCTGGTCGACGGCACCGACAACGACGCGTGGAAGAAGGCGCTGTCCCAGAAGACCGCCTGCGTCTTCCTCGAAACCCCGTCCAACCCCACGCTGGAGATCATCGACCTCAAGACGGTGTGCGATCTCGCCCACGCGGCCGGGGCGGTCGTCGTCGTCGACAATGTGTTCGCGACGCCGGTCCTGCAGAAGCCGATGGAATTCGGTGCCGACGTCGTCGCCTACTCGACCACCAAGCACATCGACGGGCAGGGGCGCGGCATGGGCGGCGCCATCCTCGGCACGAAGAAGTTCATCAACGACGTGCTGCAGCCCTTCTACCGCAATACCGGCCCGTCGATGAGCCCGTTCAACGCGTGGATCATGCTCAAGGGGCTCGAGACGCTCGACCTCCGGATGGAGCGGCACTGCGCCAATGCGCGCGTGCTGGCCGAGTTCCTCGGCACGCTCGACGGCATCGCCGGCGTGCGCTATCCGGGCCTCGCCAGCCACCCGCAGCACAACCTGGCCCGCACCCAGATGTCGGATTTCGGCTCGATCGTCACGTTCGTGGTCGAGGGCGGCAAGGCGCGCACCTTCCGCTTCATGGATTCGCTGCGCACCGTCGACATCGCCAACAATCTGGGCGACGCCAAGTCGATCGTCACCCACCCGGCGACCACCACCCACCAGCGCCTCAAGCCCGAGGAGCGCGAGGCGATCGGCATCCTCGACGGCACCGTCCGGCTTTCGGTCGGGCTCGAGGACCCCGAGGACCTCAAGGAGGACATCGTCCAGGCCCTCAAGGCGGCGTGACTGCAACCCGACGCGCGTGTCACCCCGAACGGCGAGCGCAGCGAGCCGAGCCGGGGCCTGTCTGGAAGGATCCGCGTTGCGGACAGATGGGTCCCGGGTCTCGCCGCCGAGAACGACTCGCCCGGGGTGACAAGCGGGCCGGACGGTCGCCGCACCCCGCTTTGACCGGCGCCGGGACGGGGATTATCCTTTCCCGGGACCAACCGAGGCCGAACATGTACAGCGAGACCACCCGGGAAATACGCGTTACCGTGGAGCCGACCTATCTGGACGACCAGTCGGCGCCCGACCGCAATCACTACGTCTGGGCATACAAGGTCCAGATCGCCAACGAGGGGATCGAGACCGTCCGATTGCTGAACCGGCACTGGAAGATCACCGACTCGCGCGGCCACATGCAGGAGGTGATGGGCGCCGGCGTCGTGGGCGAACAGCCCACCCTGCGCGCCGGAGAATTGTTCGAGTACACCTCGGGGACCCCGCTGCCGACGCCGTCGGGCATCATGGTGGGCTCGTACGAGATGGAATCCGCGACCGGCGAGCGGTTCGCCGTGCGCATCCCGGCGTTCTCGCTCGACAGTCCGCACGAGACGCGCCGGATCAACTGAACACGCACCCGGATTTGCCGGAAGGGCATGCAGGAACGTCGGGCCCCCCTCCCTTGACAGACCGGGGGAACCCCATTAAGTCCGGCCCATCCGACCCGCCCGGGACCCAACGGAGGACTCATCTCGTGGCCAGTTCGAAGTCGGCCGATCTCGCCGATCATGCCAAGACGCGCCCTTCGTCACGCCCGACCGCGGCGGAAGCGCAGGAGGCGGTGCGCACCCTGATCCGCTGGGCCGGCGACGACCCCGCGCGTGAGGGGCTGCTCGAAACGCCGGACCGCGTGGTGCGGGCGTACGATGAATGGTTCGCCGGCTATCGCGAGGATCCGGCCGAGTTCCTGTCCAAGACGTTCGAGGAGATGAACGGCTACGACGAGCTGGTCATCCTGCGAAACATCCGGTTCGAATCCCATTGCGAGCACCATCTCGCGCCGATCATCGGCCAGGCCCACATCGCCTACCTGCCCTCCAGGCGCGTCGTCGGCATTTCCAAGCTGGTGCGGCTGGTCGAGGTCTATGCCAAGCGTCTGCAGATTCAGGAAAAGATGACCTCGCAGATCGCCAAGACGATCAACGAGGTGATGCAGCCGCGCGGTGTGGGCGTGGTGATCGAGGCGTCGCACGAATGCATGACCACCCGCGGCGTGCACAAGAGCGGCCTGACGATGGTCACAAGCGAGATGATCGGCGCGCTGCGTGACGATCCCTCGACACGGCGCGAATTCCTGGCCGTCATCGGCAACCCGACCTCGGGCGCCAGCAACGTCAGCTGAGGCGTTTCGCCGCCACGGGCGCGGCACTGTCCCCAACGACCGAATACCCGGCGTGATGGCCGCGTCCGCCGTGACCATTAACCATAGCGCGCCCCGCTCGGCAGCCGGCTTCAGTGAATTTTCATTCACCCCGGGCAGGCTGAACCTATATGATGGGGCGGTTCGCCCGATGGCGCCAAAATCGGAAAACGTCAGGATGCACGATAGACGCCCGCCCTCGTCGGAGGGGCCGGCAGGAGCCCCGCGCCGACGCTGGTCGCGTGGCGTGCTGACCCTGTCCGTCGCCGCCGCTCTCGCCGCCTGCGCGGCGAACGGCGCCGGCGACGGGCCATCCATGCGGGGGCCGAGCGTTGCGGCTGACGCAGCCAATCGGGTTGGCGCCGAGGGGCCGCGCCGCCCGGGAATGGCCGTCGGCGACTCGTCCTCGGGCAACTATCTGGCGGGCCGCCACGCCAGCACGATGCGCGACTTCGAATCCGCCGCCGACTACATGTCCAAGGCGCTGTCGGAGAACCCGAAGAACCCCATCCTGATGCGCCAGACCTACCGGCTGAGGCTCGCCAATGGCGAGATCGCCGGGTCCGCCCCGCTGGCCGAGCGCATCGTCACGGCCGACAAGGCCGCGCCGCTCGCCAATCTCGGGCTGGTCGTCGAGGACGCCAAGGCCGAGCGCTTCGCGGCCGCCGAGAAGCGCCTCGCCGCGATCCCGGTCCAGGGGCTGAACAGCTTCTTCGTACCGCTGCTTCGGGCCTGGTCGCTGGCCGGGCTCAAGCGCTATGACGACGCGATCGCGGCGCTCGGACCGATGATCTCTCTGACCGGTTTCGCCGTGCTGCGCGACCTGCACACCGGCCTGATCCAGGATCTGGCCGGACGGACGACGGCCGCCATCGCCAGCCTCGAGCGCGCGGACAAGGAGAACAACCAGTCGGCGCTGCGCGTCGTCCAGGCGCTCGGCTCGCTGTACGAGCGCACCGGCCAGACCGAGAAGGCACGCGCGCTGTATGAGAAATACATCGCCGAGAACCCCGACTCCGTGGTCCTCGATCCCGCGCTCGACCGGCTGGCCAAGGGCACGAAGGCCCTGCCGCTGGTCGCGTCGGCCCGCGACGGCATGGCCGAGGCACTGCTCAACATCGGCGGCACGCTGTCCGGCGGCAACACCGGCGAGCTGGCAATGATCTGTGGCCGGCTCGCGCTCTACCTGAAGCCCGATCTGGGGCTTGCGCGCATGCTGGTCGCCGGCGTGCTCGAGTCCGACGGGCGCGAGGCCGACGCGAACGCCCAGTACGACAAGGTGCCGCACGACTCGCCGTTGAGCTGGCTGGCTCGCCTGCGCAAGGCGGCAAACCTCGACGCCATGGACCAGACCGACATGGCGATCACCGAGCTCAAGACCATGGCCGCCGAAAGGCCCGAGCGGGTCGACGCGCTGATCAATCTCGGCGACCTGCTGCGCGTGCACAAGCGCTTCGACGAAGCGGTCACCGCCTACGACCAGGCGGTCGCGCGCATCGGCAAGCTGACGCCGCGCTACTGGAGCCTCTTGTACTCGCGCGGGATTGCGCTCGAGCGGTCGAACCACTGGGACCGCGCCGAGAAGGACCTGCAGGAGGCGCTGAAGCTCAACCCCGACCAGCCCTACGTGCTCAACTATCTGGGCTATTCCTGGGTCGACAAGGGCGAGCACATGAACCGCGCGCGCGAAATGATCGAGAAGGCGGTCGAGCTGCGCCCCACCGACGGCTATATCGTCGACAGCCTCGGCTGGCTCTACTACCGCACCGGCCGCTACAAGGACGCTGTCGACCAGCTCGAGCGCGCCGTCGAGCTGAAGCCCGAGGATCCGGTGATCAACGACCATCTGGGCGACGCCTACTGGCGCGCGGGCCGCACCGCCGAGGCGCGCTACCAGTGGCAGCGCGCGCTCGGGCTCGAGCCCGACACCGATCTCGCCTCCGCGCTCCGGGCGAAGCTCGTCAAGGGGCTCGCCGCGGCCGAGCGGCCGACGAAGCCGAACGGCACCTGACCGCCTCATGGCCGTGCCGGCCGACGGCGCCGCGCTGGTCCTCGCCGCGCCGGCCAAGATCAACCTTACGCTGGAGATCGTCGGGCGCCGGCCCGACGGCTATCACCTGGTCGACAGCCTGATCGCCTTCGCCTCGGTCGGCGACACGCTGGCCTTCGCGCCGGACGACCGGTTGAGCCTCACCGTCAAAGGCCCGTTCGCGGCCGGGCTGGAAGGCGCTGACAACCTCGTGCTGCGCGCCGCCCGGCGCCTCGCCGAAGAAGCGGGCATCGCACCCCGCGCGCGCATCATCCTCACCAAGCGCCTGCCGGTCGCCTCGGGCATCGGGGGCGGCTCCGCCGATGCCGCCGCGACGCTCAGGGGCTTGGCGGCGCTGTGGCGGCTTGGCATCGACGATGCGGCACTTGCCCGCATCGGGGTCACGCTCGGCGCCGACGTGCCGGTCTGCCTGTACGGCGCGCCGGCGCTGGTCTCCGGGATCGGCGAGGTCATCCGCCCCGCCCCGCCCCTGCCGGTGGTCCACCTGGTCCTCGCCAACCCGCTGCGCCCGGTGGAGACGCGCGCGGTGTTCGCCGCCCGCATCGGCCCGTTCGCCACCCCGTCGGCGTTCGACGCGGCGCCGGCCGACCTGAGCGAGCTCGCCCGGCTGCTGGCCGCGCGCGGCAACGGCCTGGCCGAAGCCGCCTGCGCGATCGAGCCGGCCATCACCGGCGTGCTCGACGCCCTCGCCGGCCTGCCGGGCTCGCTGACGGCGCGGCTGTCGGGCAGTGGGGCCACCTGCTTCGCGATCTTTGGCGACTCCCCAGCGGCCGATGACGCCGCAACGCGCCTTGCCGCCGCCCGCCCCGGCTGGTGGGTGAGGCCGTGCCGCCTCCTCGCGCCCGGCGAAACACCCCCTAGCGGCGCGTGACCTCGGCGGCGAGCAGGTAGCCCACGCCGCGCACCGCGCGGATCAGCGTCGGGTTCTTCGGGTCGGGCTCGATCTTGCGGCGCAGCCTTGCGACCTGGGTGTCGACGCTGCGGTCCATCGCTTCCCACTGGCGTCCCTTGGCGAGGTCCATCAGCGTGTCGCGATCGAGCACCCGGCCGGGACGCTCGGCGAAGGCGACCAGCAGGTTGAACTCGCCGGTGGTTAGCGCCACCTCGTCGCCCCCCGGCGCGGTGAGCGACCGCTTGCCTGGATCGAGCACGAACCCGGCGAAGGCCAGCACGCCTGTGCCGGCGGCGGGCACCGCCTCGGGCGCGACCGCACGCAGGGCGGGCCGCGACCGGCGCAGCACGCTCTTGATGCGGGCCAGCACCTCGCGCAGGTGGAATGGCTTGGCGAGGTAGTCGTCCGCGCCGACCTCGAGCCCGACCACCCGGTCGACCACGTCGCCCCGCCCGGTGACGATGATGATGCCGACGTCGCTCTCGGCACGCAGCTCGCGCGCCAGCGTCAGCCCGTCCTCGCCAGGCAGCACCAGGTCGAGCAGCACCACGTCGACCGGGCCCTTCGCGAAGGCGGCGCGCATCTCGGCGCCCGAGCCCGCGCCGGTGACGCGCAGCCCCTGCTCCTCGAGATACTCCAGGAGCATGCGGCGCACCTTCGCGTCGTCGTCCACGACCAGCACGTGGGCGGCATCGGCTCGGGGGGCGGGGGGCATGGTCTCGGCCAGGGGTCGGGTCTCTCGGCGGCGTCAGGACCGGTGTCCGACTATTTGTCACGAACCGTTACAATTTGTCACGCACTGCCGCCATTCCGGGGCCCGGCTGACATCGGCGCGTGACGGCCGCGTGGTTTGATCCAGGTCAACGAGGCACCCGAAAAGGACCGAGACATGGCCACCTCCTATGCCAGCCTGATCGCCAAGACCCCTGCCGGCGCCATCGTGCCGCGCGCGATGGGCGAGGAAAGCTTCCACAGCCTTTTCGCCGCCCGCGCAATCGAGACTCTGGGCCCGGGCAAGGTGGTGTTTTTCGAAACCGACCCGGCCGAGCACGTGTTCGAGATCGTGAAGGGCGTGTTGCGGCTCTACAAGCTGATGCCCGACGGGCGGCGCGCCATCACCGGCTTCCTCTTCCCGGGCGAAATCCTGGGCGTGTCGGTCAAGGACCGCTACCTCTACTCGGCCGAAGCGGTGACGCAGGTCCGGCTGCAGCGCTATCCGCGCGCCCTGCTCCACGCCAACCTGGCGAAGAGCCCCGGCCTCAGCCGCGAGGTCCTGGCCATGGCCTGCGACGAGCTGTCGGCGGCGCAGGACCAGGTGCTGCTGCTCGCCCGCAAGTCGGCCTACGAGCGCATCGCGAGCTTCCTGCTGTCGGTCGCGCGTCGGATGTCGGCCGACGGCGAGCCGGTGCGCGAGATCGAGCTGCCGATGACCCGGCTCGACATCGCCGACTATCTCGGCCTGACCATCGAGACGGTGAGCCGCGCCCTGACCAAGCTGAAGGCCGACGGCCTGATTGCGCTGCCCACCGCCCACAAGGTCGTGCTGCGGCGTATCAACGACCTGATGGTCGCGGCCGGCGAGATCGAGCGCGACGAAGACGACGAGGTGGGGCCTCTCGCCCGCACCGTCCGCAGCGCCGTCTGGCCCAACTGATCGAACGCACTGGGTTCGGGCCGGCTTCAAGCCGGCCCGATCTTGTTCTAGGCTTCCCCCGCCAGCGAACGGGGGACAAAGCTGATGCTGTACTCGACCGATCGCATCAAGACGACCCATGCCGGCTCGCTGCCGCGGCCGCCCGCGCTCCGCGACATGGTCGTCGCCCGCTCGCGCGGCGAAGAGATCGACGAGGCCGCCCTGAACGCGGAGCTTACCGCGGCGACGCGCGAGGTGGTGCAGAAGCAGGTCCAATGCGGGCTCGACAGCGTCAATGACGGCGAGCTCTCGAAGTTCAATTTCACCGACTATGTCCGGCTCCGTCTCGACGGGCTGGAAACGCGCCCGGCCGCGCAGTACCGCCGGCTGGAAATCACCGCGCGCGACGAAACCAAATTCGCCGAATATTTCAAGGTGCGTCCGCGCTCGCGTGCGCCGGGCGAGCCGCTGCGTCACGTCTGCGTCGGGCCGCTGCGCTATGTCGGCCAGGCCGATCTCGCGCGCGACCTCGCCAACTTCAAGGCGGCGCTCGCCGGCGTGCAGGTCGCCGAGGCGTTCCTGCCGGCCAACACACCGGGCACGGTCGAGCACTGGCTGGCGAACGAGCACTACAAGGACGAGGAGTTGTTCGTCTTCGCCATCGCCGATGCGCTGCACGAGGAATACAAGGCCATCGTCGATGCCGGCTTCACATTGCAGATCGACGATCCCGACCTGCCGGACGGCTGGAACTGCCTGCCCGACATGGACGTGGCCGGCTATCGCAAATATGCCGGGCTGCGCGTGGCCGCGCTCAATCACGCGCTGCGCGACATCCCGCCGGAGAAGGTGCGTCTGCACGTGTGCTGGGGCAGCTTCCACGGCCCCCACCACGACGACATCCCGCTTGCCGACATCGTCGACCTGATCCTGTCCGTGCGCGCCAAAAGCTTTTCGATCGAGGCGTCGAACCCGTGCCACGAGCACGAGTGGAAGGTGTTCGAGACGGTGAAGCTGCCCGACGGCGCGACGCTGGTGCCGGGCGTCGTCGGCCACTGCTCCGACTTCATCGAGCACCCGGACCTGATCGCCGAGCGGCTGGTGCGCTACGCCACCCTCGTCGGGCGCGAGAACGTGCTGGCCGGCACGGATTGCGGGCTGGGCACGCGGGTCGGCCATGCCTCGATCTGCTGGGCGAAGTTCGAGGCGATGGCCGAGGGTGCCCGCCGCGCCACGCGCACCCTGTGGGGGCGCGCGTAGCGCGAACGGCGCGTTACTTCATGCCGGACTTCATCATCCCGGCGCGCGCCGCGGCCTCCTTGGCCAGCGACAGGTCGACATGCTCGGCCACCGGGAAGGTCGCCGGCAGCGTCTTGAGCTGGACCAGCGTATCCACGTTGCGCTGCAGCGTCTTCACGTCGAACGTCATGTCCGCCGAATGATAGCCCGTGTCCTTGTCGGTCATGATCCAGCTTGCGAAATTCTTCGCGGGCTGGCGCGTGACCTTGGACAGCAGATCGGCCATCTCCTTCGGATGGCCCTCGAGCCAGCGACGCATCAGGATCTGGTCCTCGAGGAAATCGACCAGCGCGGCGCGATGCGCCTTGATGAAGTCCTGCTTCGCCATCCATACGACGGTCACCTGCGCGCCCATCGCGTCGCGCAGCGAGAACAGCTCGCGATACTTGCCCGCCTTCTCGGCCATGAAGTTGAACGGGTTCACCAGGAAGGCGAGGTCGATGCGCTTGGATTCCAGCGCGGGCAGCATCGCCGGAAACCGAATCTCGACGATCTGGTAGTCGTTTTCCGACATGCCGTGCTTCAGCATCGCCACGCGAACGCCGGCGTCGACGCCCGACCCGCGCGCGTTGACCGCAAGGCGCTTGCCCTTCAGGTCTTCGATCTTCTTGATGCCGGAATCGTTGCGGACCCAGAAGCCGCTGCTCGCGCGCGGCGGATGGTCCTCCAGCACCTCCGCGATCGCCTTGGCGTCGATTTTCGCGTTGGTGATCGCGTAGGCGAAGCCCTGGTAGCTGACCGCGCCGATCTCGAGATCGCCCGATGCAAGCGCCGTCAGCGCCGGACCGGTGCCGCGCATCCGGATCGTGTCCACGACATAGCTCTTGCCGTAGTGCTTGTAGACGCTCTTCGGGACCAGCGGAATCAGCGGCGTCAGGTGCGACGGCGTCACCGACCAGTTGACCCGGATCTTCAGCGGTTCGGCCGGGGCCGGAGCGGCGACCGCAGCCATGACAGCCACGGAAAACGCGGCGGCAAGTGCTTTCTTGATCATCCTTAACTTCCCTTTGTGTGTTTCGCGGGCGACGCTAGCGGCGCCCCTGCGCGAGGTCAACCGATTGACGTGCCTGGCCCCAGCCCATAGCATCGTTTCACCGTAGGCGCCCGCCGCCATCCAGTTTTGGAGAAGTCCAATGGCCACGATCGAGCCCGTCCCCGCCGACGCCGACGTCACCGACCCGCTGCCCATCTGCACGCCCGACGTGCTGTCGCACGGCACGTTGGAGATGATCGACCTCAAGAAGTCGAAGCAGTTCTACAAGGAATTCCTGGGGCTCGACGTCGTGCAGCACCGCCCCTTCGCGCTGAACATCCGCAAGGGCGGCTACTGGGTGGTCGTCTGCCTCGAGGTCGGCGACAAGGTGCGCGCGCTTGGCGTCCGCAACCATTGGGGCATCGACGTGGGCTCGCGCGAGGCGGTCGACCGCGCCTACGCGGCGGCCCACAAGTACAAGGACAAGTACGGCATCCGGAAAATCATGCGGATGCGCGACGAGGACCGGGCCTACGGCTTCTACCTCGAAGATCTCGACCACAACTGGTGGGAGATCGAGCACGTCGAGGACGACAAGTACAACAAGCGCTTCGAGCACGGCGACTATTTCGAGGACGAGGACTCTCTCTCCGCCCGCCGCGCCGCCAAGTCCCAGTAACACCGCATCCGGAAAAACATATGAAGTTCGTGACGCTTGACGACGGCGCCGCCGGCCGCGCCGCCGTCCTGATCGGCGACGATGTGCTGGAATTCGTGCGCGCCGCACGCGTGCTGCCCTTCGCGGGATTCGTGCCGTCCTCGGTTTCGGCGATCCTCGCTGGCGGCCAGGACGGACTCGAGGTCGTGCGCCGCGTGATCGGCCAGATCGAAAAGGCGACGGGCGCAGAGCGCGACGCATTGCGCGAATCGGGCGCGCTGGCGCCGCTGTCGCGGGCCCTTCTCATGGCGCCCCTGCCGCGGCCGGGCCTCCTGCTGTCGCACGGCCGGGCCTACCTCTCGCATCTCAAGGAGATGCAGAAGACCGAAAAGCCGAAGATCGAGGAGAACCCGTCCGGCTTCATCAAGAACACCAACGCCATCGTCGGGCCCGGCGCGCCGATCGTACTACCGCCGCAATGCGCCGACATGGTGGATTTCGAGGGCGAGTTCTCGCTGGTCTTCGGGCGGCGCTGCCACAACGTGAAGCCCGAGGACGCGATGCCGCACATCATCGGCTACACCATCATCAACGACGTTTCGGCGCGCAACTGGGTGCATACCTTCCACGAGACGCGCGACCCCGAGGTCAACCGCATGGGGAAGCAGCTCCCGTCCTTCTGCCCGCTCGGCCCGGTCGTGGTGACCGCCGACGAGGTGCCGGACCCGCATGACCTTCGCATGACGACCACCCTCAACGGCGAGGTCTACCAGGACGCGCACACCGACGACCTGATCTGGCGCATTCCCGAGCTGATCTCGTACTTCGCGCGCTGGTACCGGTTCGAGCCGGGCGACATATTGACCACCGGCTCGCCGCCGGGCGTCGGGTTCGGACGCGATCCCAAGGTGTTCATGAAGCCGGGCGACACGATCGAGGTCACGGTCGAGCGCGTCGGCACGCTGTCGAACCCCATCGTCGCCGGGTGATCCGTCGCGTCCCCGTTCGCCCTGAGCGATTGTGAATCGCTCGGCATTGGGCCCCTCACCCTGTCCCTCTCCCGCAGGGAGAGGGGACCCCGAAGCGCGAGCCTTGGTCTCTATCGACGTGAGGTCGGTGCCGACAGGATAAGGATGAGCGACGCAGCGTTCCCTCTCCCATCGGGAGAGGGACAGGGTGAGGGGTCGGCTATGGTGCCCCTCTTGAACCGATGAGAATGTTGAACATCCCATGCCTGAAACACCGACCTTCGTCACCCACCTCGAATGCAGCCTGACCGGCGAGCGCCTGCCCGCCGACACCGTCCAGGGCCTGTCGCCGGCGGGAAAGCCGCTGCTGGTGCGCTACGACCTCGCCGCATTAGCGAAATCGGTCGACAAGGCGACTGTCGCGGCGCGCCCGCCCGAGTTCTGGCGCTACCGCGAGTTTCTGCCCGTGCGGCGCGCCGAGAATATCGTCCGCCTCGGCGAGGTGATGACGCCGATCCTGCCTTTGCCGCGCATCGCGCGGACGCTGGGTGCCAGCGAGATCCTGGTGAAGGACGAGGGACGCCTTCCGACCGGCTCGTTCAAGGCGCGGGGCCTCGCCCTCGCCGTCTCGATGGCGAAGGAGCTCGGCATCGAGCGGATGGCGATGCCGACCAACGGCAATGCCGGCTCGGCGATGGCGGCCTATTGCAGCCGCGCCGGCATCGAGACCTTCGTGTTCTGTCCCGAGGACACGCCCGAGGTGAACGTGCGCGAGATCGCCCTGCAGGGCGCGCGCACCTACCTCGTCAACGGGCTGATCGACCAGTGCGGCAAGGTGGTGGGCGACGGCAAGAGCGCGATGGGCTGGTTCGACTGCTCGACCCTCAAGGAGCCGTACCGCATCGAGGGCAAGAAGACGATGGGGCTGGAGCTCGCCGAGCAGCTCGGCTGGGACGTGCCCGACGTGATCCTCTACCCGACCGGCGGCGGGACGGGGCTGATCGGCATGTGGAAGGCGTTCGCCGAGCTCGGCGCCATCGGCTGGATCGGGCCCAAGCGGCCGCGCATGGTGGCGGTGCAGGCCGCCGGCTGCGCGCCCATGGTGCGCGCGTGGGAGGCCGGGCTCGAGCATGCCGAACGCTGGGAGAACGCGCACACCGTCGCCGCCGGCATCCGCGTGCCCCAGGCGATCGGCGACTTCCTGATCATGCGCGCGGTGCGCGAGAGCGACGGCTTCGCCACCGCGGTCGATGACGACGCCATCGAGGCCGCCCGCACCGAGGTCGCGCGCGAGGAAGGGCTGCTGCTCTGCCCCGAGGGGGCCGCCACCTTCGCCGCCTACCGCAAGGAGCTGGCGTCCGGCCGCATCAAGCCCACCGAGCGGGCGGTTCTGTTCAACTGCGCGACCGGCCTCAAATACCCGCTGCCGGCGGCCGGAGCCCGGCTCGACATCTCCCGGCCGGTCGACTACGCAAGCTTGGCGTAGGCACGGCCGTGGCGGTATCATCCGGCCCATGGGATACGACACGATCCAGGTGACGCCGCTCTCGCCCCATGTGGGGGCGGAGATCGCCGGCGTCGACCTGCAGGCGCCGCTCACCAACCGCCAGGTGGACGAGCTGCATGAGGCGCTGATCCGCCACCTCGTGATCTTCTTCCGCGACCAGCCGATCGACTTCGACGCCCATTCGCGCTTCGCCCGCTATTTCGGCGAGCTGCACGTCCATGTCGGCGGCGACGGCACGGCGTCCGGCAAGGTGGACGGCCATCCCGCGATCCGGCGCCAGCATTTCGACGCCAACTCCAAGCGCGTCTCAGGCGAGGTATGGCACACCGACCAGTCCTGCGCCGACCTGCCGCCGATGGGCAGTATCCTGCACCAGCACATCGTGCCGCCCTCGGGCGGCGGCGACACTTTGTTCGCCAGCATGTACGCGGCCTATGAAGGCCTGTCCGACCGCATGCAGCAGATGCTGGAAGGGCTGACCGCGACGCATGACGGCGCGAAGCTGTTCGACAAGTCGACCAGCGCCTACCCGACCGCCGTGCACCCGGTGATCGCCAAGCACCCCGCGACGGGCAAGAAGCTGATCTACGTCAATCGCGGCTTCACCACGCGCATCAACGAGCTGCCGCGCGCCGAGAGCGACGCGCTGCTCGAGTTCCTGTACCAGCACTGCGCGCGGCCCGAGTTCCACATGCGCTTCCACTGGCGCAACCATTCGATCGCGTTCTGGGACAACCGCGCCTCGCAGCACCAGGCGATCTGGGACTACTGGCCCGACGTGCGCTCGGGCTACCGCATCCAGGTCAAGGGCACCGAGCCGCCGCTCGCGGCCTGACATGTTTTGCAGACGGTGCCGGCCCTCTCCCCCGCCCGGCCACCCATACCAGCATACTGTCGTTGGGTGGCCGAGCGGGGGAGCGGGCCGGAGCCGCCCAAGCGGAAAGCGCGCTAAAGAGTCTTTCAGGAATTCCCCGAGCGGCGCGGCCCACAGGCTCGCCTGCTGGTTCGACATGTGGCCCTGGGTCTTGTCCGAGGCCGGGACCAGCACGTACTGCGCGCCCGGAATGCGCGCGATCGCGGGCTCCATCACGCCGAGCTCGGGCGGGTTGAGCGCGTCGTCGGCGAAGTTGATGGCGAGCAGCTTCGCCGTGATCTTCTCCAGCCCGGCCGACGGGTCGTAATCCATCGACGCCTCCACCTGGTAGAGCCGGTCGTTGGCGTCGCCCTGCTTCGCCCGCTCCACGAGCCGGCGGTACTGCGCGTCGGCCGCCTCGCGCGTCGGGCCCGCCTCCTGCAGCCGGACCACGCTCTGGGTCAGCAGCGCCGAGTAGGGCGCGGTGTTGACGTAGAGCGACGGCGGCGTCTCGTAGTCGCCGCCCTTCCAGGTCGGGTCGTTGCGGATCGCCTCGATCGCGATGCGCCGCTGCATCCAGTTGCGCCCGCTCATCGGGCCCGGCTG
The DNA here is from genome assembly GCA_963817535.1 of uncultured Alphaproteobacteria bacterium. Lineage (GTDB taxonomy): Bacteria > Pseudomonadota > Alphaproteobacteria > MPNO01 > DASWLB01 > CAWGHZ01. Next base: position 349,265 of record CAWFOW010000009.1, on the reverse strand, counting down.
GCTCGCCACCGGCACCAGCGCGTCCATGAAGCCGGGGCTTGCCTGCCCCCACATCCAGCACATCATCCCGCCCATCGAGATGCCGAGCACCAGCCGCACATGGTCGAGCCCCACCTCCTCGCGCACCAGCCGCTCGGTCTGCGCCACCATGTCGGCGTAGCGGTAGTTGGGAAAGCGCGCGCGCAGCCCGTCCGACGGCTTGGACGAGCCGCCGAACCCCACCATGTCGGGCACGATCACGAACCACCGGGAAAGATCCAGCGGCTGGCCCGGCCCGAACAGCGCGCCGGCGAGGCCGGGCGCCAGCCACGTCTCGGCCGAGCCCGTCGTGTTGTGGATCAGCACCGCCGCGTTGTTGCCGCGCCGCGTCCCGGCCGTCAGATAGCGCAGCCGCAGCCGGTCGAGCACCTGCCCGCTCGCGAAGCGCGCCCCCTCGATCGTGAATTCGTGCGCGGTGAATTCGTGCCCTGCCGCTTCCGCCATCTCGCCCTCCGTCTATCGCCCTTTCCTAGCCGCTCACGCCCCCGTCCCGCAATCGTGCCACCGCGTCGGCGAGCGCCAGCACCTCCACCGGGCAGTCGGCCCAGTCATGCTCCCAGCACACCACCAGGTCGCAGCCCGCCGGGTCGTGCGCGTGGTCGCGGAAGCTGCGCGAGCGGAACTCGAACTCGATGCGCACCGTCTCCCACCGGTCGGTCGCCACGCGCCGTTTGGCGAGGCAGTCCGGGAAGGCGATCCCCACCCCCTCGACCGCGAAGCCCAGCGCCTCGGCCATCATGCCGAAGGCGAGCACCACCCCCTGCTCGTTTACCGGCGCGTGCAGCAGCGCCCGCCAGCCGAGCGGCGCCCCGCAGGCGCGCCCGCCCGCCGAGGGCCAGGCGACCGGCGCCGGCCGCGCCGCCGCCGCGCCCCGCCCGCGCGCGATCCGCCGCGCGAGCTCGTCGCCATAGGGGAAGTCGGGCGCGTTCTCGCGCGCCCACTCGGCAAAGGCGGCGAGCGCCCCCGCCCAGCCGCCGAAGCGGCGGTGGACCACGTTGCCGCCGAACCCCGCCAGGCGCACGAAGCCGAGCTTCCCCGTCACCCGCCCGGCGGCGAGGAACGCGTCGCGCATGGCGGCGAACAGCGCCGCGTCGGCGATCTCGGGCGGCCGCCCGACCGGCGCCACCCCGGCCGCGGCGCACAGCTCCGCCCAGCTCTCGAACTTGCGGTAGAACGTCGCGTCCGAGATGCCGGTCGCGCGCTTGAACTGGGTGACCGAGAGCGTCCCCGTCCCCGCGCGCTCCGCCGCCCGGCGCACCTCGGCGATCAGCGAGGCGCGCGTGTGCGGCCCCTTCCGTCCGGTCATCCCGGCCTCCGTTGGTGAAAAGAGAAAAGCGAGAAAGCAGAGAAACGAGAAAGCCCGTTCGCCCTGTCATGCTCGGACTTGTTCCGAGCACCCACGGACGCGCGCCGTCGCGCGCGAAACGAGAAATCCTCATCCTGAGCTAGGATGAACCGTCCGCTAATCCCCTCCCCCCTTGAGGGCTTGGCGCCTGCCCGGCGTCCACCGGACGCCGGGACCGGACATGCCAGTGGCATGTCCGGCGGCGACAAGGTATAGGGAGAGGGGTCCGTAGGGGCGGGTCCCCGACCCGACCAGCCCCAAACACAAACGCCGCGGAACCCCGCGGCGCCTGTGGGAGAGACCCAACCCGCCCACTCCCAGTATCGTCATGCCCGGACTTGTTCCGGGCATCTCCTTGCGCGCGCCCTGCGCGCGAAACAAAAACGCCGCGGAAACCCGCGGCGCTGATAAATTCCCTCCCCCCTTGAGGGCTTGGCGCCTGCCGGGCGTCCACCGGACGCCCTGCCCGGACCGTCCAGTGGACGGTTCGGCGGCGCCAAGGTTAGGGAGAGGGGTCCGTAGGGGCGGGTCACCGACCCGCGCGCCCTCAAACGAAAAACGCCGCGGAATCCCGCGGCGCCTGTGGGAAGGACCCGACCCGGCCCCTCAACCCGACCTTTTCAAACCTAGGACTTTATGCCATAAAGTGTTGCGGATGTCAATTCCCGCGTAAGTAGGCGCCAAGCGTAGCGCCGGGACGTGATGTGTAAAGCCTAACCTAGGATCGGAGAAGGGGGAGAGGGAGGATGAGACAACATGTGGCCGCGTTCGCGAACCTCGTTTGTCGGTTTGGCGACGATAATGTATTGCTCGATTATGCATCGGAGATTGTTCTTCCGGCGTTTTTAGATAAATCCTTAGTAAGATCCTACGGAAGTAGCCAATTCTTCTTTTACGAGACTGAGTTGGTGGAATTATATCGAGCCCGAGATGAACTGGTGCTTGGAGTGTCAGGACGTTTCATCCACAATACGTTGCTCATGCGCGAGCAGATTTTTGTGCCGCGACGAGGGGTAATTCGAGACGAAGCGACTCTCCCATCAGCTCCCTCGGCTAGTTTTTTATTAGTCTTGAATAACCATCGTTTGATTTACTTTCCTGAAACCGCTCATGCGCCGGATCTAAGTGTATTTCGATCCACTTTGCTGCATTTCTTGAAATATAAGCACAAAGAATTTATCAACAAAGAATACGAGAGACTCCGCCAGCTGGAGCAAAGGGTGACTAAGAAGGACCTTAATTTAACCCATCCCTTTCCGTCCCTTGAGCTCATCCCCATTTCCGGTGGAGAAGAAATAGAGAGGTTCTTAAAACGGTATAAAATTCTCAAGAAGATAGATTTTCGCCTTATTACACCCAACGACGAGATCGACGGGGCAGAGCTGTTTGACGACGTTCGGACCTACTTTAGTAATCTTGAACCAGAAACCATGAAAATTGAGGCCAAGAATCCGAAGGGACTCGATATCCCGAGCGCCTTGCCGGTTATAAAGGCGGCGACAGCCACAGCCAATCAAGAAGTGAAATTAACCGGGGTGGATTATGATGGAAACGATTTGAGAGGTGACAACAAAGAGTTCCAAGTTTCCGCGCCAATCGACCCCATTCCTGCGACGCGGAGCGGGCTGATTCAGAAGCTTTATTCAGTATTTAGCGAGTTGCAAGCCTCAGGTGTTATCCATACAGGGGAACAATCTGAGCAGGTAACTAATAAAATCCGGAATCTACGCGGACTCCTCTAAAATGAACTCGTCGTGGAAGGTACAAATATTCGAACAGAAGACTCTATGGGAGGTGTATTTTTTATCTCGTAGGGTAATGCCTCGAAATAAATTCAACAGGAATTGCGTAAGATTTGCCACAGTAATCTCAGTTGCATTTTTCGTTACGATGATGGCTGGAGGACAAGACCTGTATTCACTAAGCGATGCAGGGAGGTTTCTCCGAGCATTAGCTAATGCAAGTTTTCTATTTTCCCTGGGGATCTTGGGGTTTTTGATTGCCGGATTTGCTATTTTTGCAAGCGTAACTAACGCGAAATTGTTCATAATGCTAGCTTCAATACCGTATGGAGACGGAAGAATTAATAGACTGCAGTTTGTATTTTTTAATTTCCTTAATGTCTTTACGATTTACATAGCACTTATGTCGGTTGCTTTATTTACTATGATTCTTTTGTTGCCAGAATCTCCATTTGTTGTTCTGGGAACGAATGTGGTTCATTTGCCCCTCGGCCTTGCAAAAATGGGAACGGTTCTTGCAATTTCGATTTTTCTTGTATGGCTGGTGGTGGCGTTGGTGCGTCTCAAGTCATTTATCTGGAGTTTGTATCAAACGGTTCTTGTTTCCATTGCTGCGGAAGCCCAGCGCCTGGAGCAAGAAGCGGCGACAAACCGACACCCGCCTGGCGGTTCAGATTAAAGCGCATTCTCTGCGCATGTTAGCGATGGGGGGCGGGCCATTGCCTCCGCTTGCATGGGTCGGCTGAGCGTGCCGTTGTCGGCAATTGAGCACGGGAGCCTTTCCGCAGCGGCGCAGAGACGTGCGTGCCAGCCCGAAGCAAGACCGTCCCGCGTGTGCAGGGCGGCTCTGTGCCTCTGTGGTGAGTTGGACGTTCGCCCTTCGAGACGGCCCTTCGGGCCTCCTCAGGACGAACGGAACTGGGGATTGGCGCCTCATCCTTCGACAAGCTCAGGATGAGGCGAAAAGAAAGCTCTCTTTCGTGGGCGCAAGATTCACGGGCCGGCGACGCCGGCCCGATCTTGCGCCTAGGTGTCGAGGAAGCTCCTGAGCAGCCGGGACCGCGACGGGTGCTTGAGCTTGCGCAGCGCCTTGGCCTCGATCTGGCGGATACGCTCGCGGGTGACCGAGAATTGCTGGCCCACCTCCTCGAGCGTGTGGTCGGTGTTCATGCCGATGCCGAACCGCATGCGGAGCACGCGCTCCTCGCGCGCGGTGAGGCTGGCGAGCACGCGCGTCGTGGTCTCGCGCAGATTGCCCTGGATCGCGGCGTCGAGCGGCTGGACCGCGTTCTTGTCCTCGATGAAGTCGCCGAGGTGCGAATCCTCCTCGTCGCCGATGGGCGTTTCGAGGGAGATCGGCTCCTTCGCGATCTTGAGGACCTTGCGCACCTTCTCGAGCGGCATGCCGAGCCGGCCGGCCAGCTCCTCCGGCGTCGGCTCGCGGCCGATCTCGTGCAGGATCTGGCGCGAGGTGCGGACCAGCTTGTTGATCGTCTCGATCATGTGCACCGGGATGCGGATGGTGCGCGCCTGGTCGGCGATCGAGCGGGTGATGGCCTGGCGGATCCACCAGGTGGCGTAGGTCGAGAACTTGTAGCCGCGGCGGTACTCGAACTTGTCGACCGCCTTCATCAGGCCGATGTTGCCCTCCTGGATCAGGTCCAGGAACTGCAGCCCGCGGTTGGTGTATTTCTTGGCGATCGAGATGACGAGGCGGAGGTTGGCCTCGACCATCTCCTTCTTGGCGCGGCTGGCCTCGCGCTCGCCGCGCTGGACCGTGCCGACGATGCGCCGGTACTCGGCGATGGGCAGGCCGATCTCGTCGGCGATGCGGGCGATCTCGGTGCGGATGTCCTTGACGTCCTTCGCGTATTTCTTGCCGAAATCGGCCCAGCCGCGGCCCTTGAGGCGCGCGACGCGGCGCAGCCAGTTATGGTCGAGCTCGTGGCCGATATACTGGGCGAGGAAGTCCTCGCGCTTGATGCGCGCGCGCTCGGCGATGCGGAGCAGCTTGCCCTCGAGCTGCATGAGCTGGCGGTTGTAGCCGTAGAGCTGCTCGACGAGCTGCTCGATGCGCGCGTTGTTGAGGCGCACGCTCTTGACCAGCGCGACCAGCTCCTCGTGCAGCTTGTCGTGGCGGCGCTCGGAGGCGCGCGAGAACTCGTCGGCGCCCTGCAGCGCGGACAGCCGGCGCGTCTGCAGCCGGCCGAGCTTCTGGTAGGTGGCCTCGATCTCCTCGAGCTGGCCCAGCACCTCGGGCATCAGCGACTGCTCCATCGCCGACAGCGAAACCGTCGGCTCGTCCGACTCGCCGTCCGCCCCGCCTTCGCCCTCCGATTCGCCCTCGCCCTCGCCCGCCTCGAGCTCGGCTTCCTCGTCGAGCTCGGCCTCGCCGGCGCCCGCGCCGTTCTTCGCGCCCGGCCCGCCGCCATAGGTGGCGTCGAGGTCGATGATGTCGCGCAGCAGGGTCTTGCCGTCCATCAGCGCGCGGCGCCAGCCGATGATCGCGCGGAAGGTCAGCGGGCTCTCGCAGATCGCGCCGATCATCTTCTCGCGGCCGGCCTCGATGCGCTTGGCGATGGCGATCTCGCCCTCGCGCGACAGCAACTCGACCGACCCCATTTCCCGGAGATACATGCGGACGGGATCGTCGGTCCGGCCAATGTCGTCCTCGTCAAATGCCTTGGCGGGCGTGCCCTCGGACGATTCTTCCTGTTCGGACTCCTTATTACTGCTGTCGTCGGGCGTGGAATCCTCGGTTTCCTCGTGCTCCACGACGTTGATGCCCAGCTCGTTGAGCTGGGTCATGGCGTCCTCGATCTGCTCGGAGCTGACCGTGTCCGAGGCGAGGGCGCCGTTCAGCTCGTCATAGGTGACGTAGCCGCGCTCCTTGCCGCGCCCGATCAGCTTCTTGAGCGTCGCCTCGACGGAATCGATCAGCGGCGTATCGGCCGCCTCGCCGCCGGCATCGGTCTCGACTACATTCGCTGCCTTTGTCGCCATGAATATCCGGTCCACGAAAAGGGCAGCCCCGCCCGCGCGTACGCGCAACCGGGCCCAGCCATTGCCACTACCTAGGATGTCGCGGGCGGCCCACCCCACGGGGCAGGCCTGTCATCGTCTTCGACCGTTGCGATCTCGGCTTCTGCACGCTGGCTCGCCTCGATCAAGTCCTGCCACCGGGCCCAATTCGCTTCGGTCGGATCCTCGACCCAGGCGCTCTGCGCCTCGTCGAGCTGGGCCCGCCATTCGCCACGGCGGAAGCGGGCCAGAACCTGCAACAAACCACGCCGCGCCCGCTCGACCGGCGCCCCCAGCCGCGCGAACCCGTCATGGGCCCTCATCTCGGGGCGGTCAAGCGCCGCAAGCACACCGGACAAGCCGGCTGCTCTCAGGTGGGCCCTGAGCGCGTCCGAGTCAAGTCCTTGGGTTTGCGCGGAAATCTTTAAGAGTTCGAGGCGGAGCTTGTCAAGCCGAACATCGGAAAATGCAATCTGGGCAAGCTCTTCGGCGAATTCTTCCAGCAATGTCGGATGGTTAATAAAGCAGAGCGCCAACCCGCCCTCCTGGCGGGCGGCAAGCATCTGCGGATCGGCCCGCGCCACCGACACGCCGGGCGGAAAGGCGGCGCGCGCCACGCCGCGCACAACGCCCTTGGCCGCGCCCACCCGCAGCGGCCGGCGCGCAGCCCACGTCGCCTCGCGGACGCGGCCCCGGAAGGCCGACAGATACTGCGCCTGCACCTTGCCGTCGGCGATCTGGCGCGCCCGGTCCTCCAGCCGCTTCTCGAGCCCGGCGAGCCGCTCGGGCGTGTCCAGCCGCCCCCCCGCCGTCTCGATCTGCCAGATCAGCCGGTCGAGCGGGATGGCGCGGTCGAGCACCGCCTCGATGGCGGCCCGCCCGTCGCGCGCGATCAGGCTGTCCGGGTCCTCGCCCGCCGGCAGCATGGCGAAGCGCAGCGAGCAGCCGGGCTTGAGCGCCGGCAGCGCCCGGTCCGCCGCCCGCGCCGCCGCGCGGCTTCCCGGCCGCATCGCCGTCGAAGCAGAGGATCGGCTCGGGCGCCAGCTTCCACAAAAGCTCCAGGTGCGATTCGGTGAGCGCGGTGCCGAGCGGCGCCACGGCCTCGGCGAGCCCGGCGCGGGCCAGCGCGATCACGTCCATGTAGCCCTCGACCACGACGACGCGGCCCGACTTGCGCGCCGCCTCGCGCGCCGTGGCGAGGCCATAGAGCACCTGCCCCTTGTGGAACAGAGGCGTGTCGGGCGAGTTGAGGTATTTCGGCTCGCCCTGGCCCAGGACGCGCCCGCCGAACGCGATCACCCGGCCGCGCGCGTCGGTGATGGGGAAGATCACCCGGCCGCGGAACCGGTCATAGGGCTGCCCGCCACCCTCGGGCGCGATCAGCAGCCCCGCCTCGATCAGCCCCGCCTCCTCGATCCGCGCCCCGTCCTTCGCCTTAGTGAGCGCGCCGCGCAAAGCCGTCCGCGTGTCGGGCGCGTAGCCCAGCCGGAACCGCGCGATGGTCGCGTCGTCGAGGCCGCGCCCGTGCAGATAGTCGAGCGCGCCCCGGCCGCGCGCCGTGCGCAGCTCGGCCTCGAACCAGGCGGCCGCCGCCTCGGTGATCGCCATCAGCCCGGCCTGGCGGCTCGCCCGCGCCCGCTCCTCCGGCGAGCTCTGCGGCACCGCCAGCCCGACTTCGGAGGCGAGCCGCTCGACCGCCTCGGGAAAGGCCATGCCCTCGGCCTGCATCATCCAGCCGATCGCGTCGCCATGCGCGCCGCAGCCGAAGCAGTGATAGAAGCCCTTGTCCTCCACGACCGTGAAAGACGGCGTCTTTTCGTTGTGGAACGGGCAGAGCCCCATATGCTCGCGCCCGCGCCGCGCGAGCCGGACGCGCCGTCCCACCAGCTCGGCGAGGCTCACCCGCGCGCGCAGCTCGTCCAGGAAGTTCGGGTCAAAGGCCATGGGGGGTGTAATATGGGCCGAATTGGGGCGGTGCACATCGTGGACGGATAGCCCTGCCGCTCACTCATCCTGTGGGCAACGGGGGAAGCGGGGATAAGGCTGGCGGCCTGCATCGCTTTGGCACCGATCAATGTCCCGTGGAAGGCTGCGAGCCGAATGAAGCTACAGGATGAAGCCGAACTCGCTCATCGCACCAGGATGCAATCGAACTCCAGCGCCTTGAGCTTTGAATCACTTGCAACCAGGAAAAAGTCGGCGACCGAGTAACCCAGAGCCTCAAACGCCGCGATAGACTCCTGGTAATTCGGCATCCCATCGTAAAGCGCACGGAACGAGACCTCCGTCTGGGCGGCGCGAATTTCCGACATCGCTTTGCGTCCACCCGCAAGGACTTCCAGGTCGTAGCCTTGCGTATCGAGCTTGAGATAGGTCCGTCGAAGGTCGCGGTTCCCAGAAAATTCACAGTCCAGCGTGCTGATCGATACTTTGACCGTCGCTGTCACGCGTGTGCGTTCGTCGTGGTAGCTGTCGCCGATCCGGCGCGGCGCGCGGATTGAACTATATCGCGGCCCGGCCGTTACGTTCATCGACACTTCACCAACCTGTGCACCCAGGGCACATCGATGGACGATCCAATTGGCATCGGCTTCGGCCAGAGGTGCGAGCGCGTCCGCGAACTCGGGCACCGGCTCGAACGATTCGATCGTGCCGCGAAACCCGACTTCCTTTCGCAGAAAGCCACCGAACTCGCCCTTGTGCGCGCCGACATCAATCACCGTATCGATGTCGTATTCATCAAATATCCTGGACAGTTTCGTCGCCATTGGCAGGCCGGACACGCGCCAGATGGGCAGAACCCTGCAGCCGAAACGTACCGCAATACTCTGGATCAACGAACTTATCATGAGTTTTTCTTTATTTCATTTTATCGATTAAACAAAAATGGGAAAAGTATATAGGGAAATCATTACATTATATATGCCGCACAACCATTTTTTATCTCCGCGCCGCAGCCCTCCAGTGACTTCGAAACTGCGATCACTTCCATTATTTACATGATGACCTTGGAAAAAACCAGACGGTACCCACCTTCAAGAGGTTCGGACTGGCGTCGCCAGTCGTCTGCCGGAACAACGCGAATGTCAGTCGCATCGGTCAGCACAGTACGCACGCCGCTCAACGATCTGAAGAAATTCGGCAGCTTCTATTTAAATACTGGAACAAGAACTGTATTCCTATTCTTTGACGACCCGCTGGATCCGACAATCGAACATTTTTCTTCTTGGAAGAACGTGATCTGCATCCCCTGCGACCACGCCTACTGGGCTGCCCAGGGCCAGCAAAAGCCCAACTCAATTATCGACCGGCAGATATGCAACGCGAATGCCGGGCTGAAAATGGCCCGCGACGACGGCATCGACTGGATCATGCATGTCGACAGCGATGAGCTGGTCCTGACGCCCGGATGGGACCTGGACGCCTTCTTCGACCGCGAGGGCGCCGATTGCGACACGCTGAGGATCGCGCCGCTCGAGGCGCTGCCGAACGCGCATTATGCCGGCCACGTTTTCGAGGAGACCCGGTGGTTCAAGGCGCCGGAGACCGACCGCCCCCGGGTCGCCGGCCTCGCCAAGCGCTTCGGGTGCCGTCAAGCTTTCAAGGGTGGTTTTGTCAAAGGCCACGTTGCCGGCAAGTCGGCCGTGCGGACCAGCGCCAAAATCACGAGCATGGGCATCCACGTGCCGGACTACGAGATCGGCGATATCCGGGTAAAGCGCGTGAACAACGCCGCCATCCTGCATTTCGACTGCTGCACATACGGCGAGTGGAAGACAAAGATGCTCCGCCGCCATGACGGAACCGCAATCGTTCCGATCACGAGGGATGAGCGGAAACAGCAGATTGCGGCGTTTGGTGCCGTGTATGAGCGCGGGTCCGAGGACGAGCTTAGGGCCCTCTACCGCGAGCAATACGTGCTGTCGCCCTATGAAAAGGCCGTGCTGTCGGGGCTGGGACTGCTGCGCCGCGTGCGCGTGCCGCCCGAGCTGTTCCGGGAGCCGCCCGCCACCTGACCGGCCCCGGTCCGTGCACCATCCCAGCGCGCAAGGATAGGCTTCGGTCCTCCCCCTCTGCTATAGAAAGAGGCGGATAGCGGGAGGATCGCCATGGCCGGGGCCAAGAAAATCGAAACCGACATCGCCATCATCGGCGCGGGCGGCGCCGGCATCGCCGCCGGGATCGAGGCGCGCGACGCGGGCGCGCGCACCATCGCCTTCGAGAAGGCCGAGGCGCCGGGCGGCGCCGCGATCGTCTCGGGCGGCGGGTGCTGCATCGTCGGCTCGCCGGTGCAGGAGCGCGAGGGCATCAAGGACACGCCCGACCTCGCCTTCAAGGACTGGATCGAATGGGGCGGGCCGTCGGCCGACGAGGTGTGGGCGCGCTACTACATCGAGCATTCGCTGCACGATTTGTATTTCTGGGCCGAGGCGAACGGCGCGAAGTGGATGGACCTGAAGGTCCAGGAGGGCAACTCGGTCCATCGCTGGACGCGGCCCGACAAGGACGGGCTGGGGCTGATGACCGCCCTGATCGAATCCTACCGCGCCAAGGGCGGCGAGATCCGCGTCAACACACAGGTCACCGGCATCAAGACGGCGAACGGGCGGGTCACCGGCATCGAGGGCATCGATTCGCAGACCGGCGAGCAGGTGGACGTGACCAGCAAGGTGGTGGTGGCGACGACCGGCGGGTTCAACTCCAACATCGACATGGTGAAGGAGATCCGGCCCGAGCTCGGCAACGAGACGGTGATGGAGGGGTCGGGGCGCGGCTCGACCGGCGACGGCCACAAGATGGTGCGGAAGGTGGGCGCCTATCTGACCCACATGGACGCGATCTGGTTCTACGTCTACGCGACGCCCGACTATCTCGACCCGACGCAGCGGCGCGGCCTGGTGTTCCGCCAGGCGCCCGGCTACATCTGGGTGAACCAGCAGGGGCGGCGCTTCCACAACGAGACGCTCTCGGGCGGCAACTCGGCGAGCCCGGCGCTTCTGGCCCAGACGCCGCGCCACGCCTGGGCGGTGGTCGACACGCCGATGACGGCCAACATGGTGATCGCCGATCCCTACTATCGCCGGGGGCCCGAGGTGGCGCGCGACCGCATCGAGGAGCTCCTGAACCGGTCGCCCTACATCAAGAAGGCCGACACGCTGGAGGCGCTGGCGAAGAAGATGGACGTCGATGCGGGTACGTTCCTCGAGACGGTCCGGCGCTACAACGCGGCGTTCGACGAGGGGCGCGAGCGCGACCCGGAATTCGGCAAGCCGCTCGACGCCTCGAAGCGGTTCGACACGCCGCCCTATTTCGCCATCCAGATCTTCCCGCTGGCGCGCAAGAATTTCGGCGGGGTGAAGACCGACCTGCATTGCCGGGTGCTCGACAAGCATTTCGAGCCGATCGCCGGGCTATACGCCGCCGGCGAGCTGTGCGGCATGGCGGGCGGGCACATCAACGGCAAGGCGGGGCTCGAGGGCACGATGCTGGGCCCCTCGATCTTCTCGGGCCGCGTCGCCGGGGGCTGGGCGGCGCACGAGGCGGGGCACGGGGCGGGCTTCGCCGGCAAGGCCAACCGGTAGCGTGGGCGGACATTTCATGCAGAAGAAGATCGCGCTCGAGGAGCATTGCTACCTCGAAGGCTTCCCCAACCCGGCCCGCGACAACGTGGCGACCGCGGAGCCCGCCTACTGGAACTACGCCGTGCCGCGCCTGGCCGAGTTCGACGAGATGCGGCTCGGCGCAATGGATGCGGCGGGGATCGAGATCGCGGTGCTGTCGCTGTTCGCGCCCGGCACGCACGCCGAGCGCGACGCGGCCAAGGCGACGGACGCGGCGAAACGCGGCAACGACGATCTGGCCGCGCAGGTCGCGCGCCATCCGACGCGCTATCGCGGCTTCGCGGCGCTCGCCATGCACGACGCGAAGGGCGCGGCGGACGAGCTCGCGCGCGCCGTCGGGACGCTCGGCTTCAAGGGCGCGCTGATCAACGGCCAGACGCAGGGCGCCTATCTCGACGACGAACGGTACCTGCCGTTCTGGGAGCGTGTGGCCGAGCTCGACGTGCCGGTCTACCTGCATCCCGGCGATCCGATGGTGCTGCCCGCGGTGTACGAGGGCTATCCCGGGCTCGGCCGGTCGATCTGGGGCTGGATGGGCGAGACCGGCGGGCACGCGCTGCGTCTGGTATTTTCGGGCCTGTTCGAGCGGCTGCCGACGCTGTCCATCGTGCTCGGCCATATGGGCGAGGCTTTGCCCTTCCTGCTGTGGCGTATCGACAGCCGTTACGGCATCTACAAGCCGAAGGTGCGGCTGGCGCGCAAGCCGTCGGAATACATCCTCAACAACTTCTACGCCACCACCGCCGGCAATTGCGCGCACGCGCCGCTCGCCTGCACGCTGGCGACGTTCGGCGAGGACCGGGTGATGTTCTCGGTAGATTACCCGCTGGAGGAGGCGGAGCCGGCGGCGGAATTCATCGAGACCGCACCGGTCTCCGACGCGGTGCGCGCCAAGATCTGCTGGGACAACGCCGCGCGCGTGCTGAAGATTTAGCGCGGTTTCTCAGGCCTCGATCTCGCCCTCGCTGGCGAGGCGGCAGCGCCCGCCGATCGCGACGCGCGCGCCCTTGTCCTCGCAGACCAGCGCGCCGCCACGGGCCGACACCTGGCGCGCGGTGAGCTTCGCCTTGCCGAGACGTTCCGCCCAGTACGGGATCAGCGTGCAGTGCGCCGAGCCGGTGACCTGGTCCTCGTCGATGCCGAAGCTCGGCCCGAAAAAGCGCGAGACGAAGTCGCACCCGTCGCCGGGCCCGGCCGGCGCGGTCACGATCACGCCGTAGGGGTGGAGCCGCTTCAGCACGTCGAAGTCGGGCGCGAGGGTGCGCACCCGCTCGGCGTCGTCGAACACGGCGAGGATGTTGGCCGCCCGCCATGTTTCCACCGGCGCGGCGCCGAGCCCCTCCTCGAGGATCGGCGGCGCCTCGATCGGCACCGGCGGCAGCGACGGGAAATCCATCACGAGCAGGTCCTTCGCGCGCGCGACCGAAAGCGTGCCCGACCGCGTCGCGAACGAGACCTTGCGCTTTTCGGGTGCGACGCGCTCGAAGATCACGAAGGCCGAGGCGAGGGTCGCGTGGCCGCACAAAGCGACCTCGACCGTCGGCGTGAACCAGCGGAGATCGTAGCCGCGCCCACGGCGCACGAAGAACGCCGTTTCGGGCAGAGCGTTGTGCGCCGCGACCGCCTGCATCGCCGCGTCGTCGATCCACGCATCGAGCGGGCACACCGCCGCCGGGTTGCCCTGGCACGTGTCGGAGACGAACGCGTCGACAATGAGGTTCGGAATTCGCATGGGGGCGGATCGTCGTCGGGTGGCCGCCGCGTTGCAAGCCAATCCTGACCCCGCCACCATGAATTCCCCGCCCATCACGGCCGCCAGAACGGCTTGGACGATTCGTACAGCGCGACGGCGCGGTTGACCCCGATGTCGGACAGCGTCCGGTCGTCGAGCGTGCCGAGCAGCCGGCGCGAGCGCGAACGGTGGCGCCACTCGCCCAGCGTGGCAACGACGCGGCCGATCAGCGGCTGCGCGTCGCGCGACAGCATCAGCCGGCCCGGCGCGTCGGACCGGCCAGACTCCGGTGGTTGGGAACAGGACCTATATATTGTATCGATATACTTGGACATTGTCGTCACTTTCATGTCTACGTATCGAGACACTCGACAGATAGGCTTGACAATTGGCGCGGTCAAAGATTATTTTGTCCCTATGACACTTGCCGAATGGACGCCGGATATCGCCGGCCATTCCGGTCCCAAGGCCGAGGCCATCGCGGATGCGATCTGCGACGCAATCCGCGCCGGTACGCTGAAGCCAGGCGACCGACTTCCGCCTCATCGCGAGCTGGCGTGGCGGCTGAACGTCTCGGTCGGCACCGTCACGCGCGCCTACGCCGAGACCCAGCGGCGCGGCGTGCTGGCCGGGCGTGTCGGCAGCGGCACCTACGTTCGCGAGGACACGCCGCCCGCGCAGCGCTTCGCGCTGGACCCCGTGCCCGACGGGATGATCGACCTGTCGACCTCGTACGCCACCTGCCCGCTGCGCCAGGAGGCGCTGGCGCGGGTCATGGCCCGGTTCGCGCGCGAGGCGCCGTCGAGCCAGCTTCTGGAATATGGGCCGGCGGCCGGATCGGCGCGCCACCGCGAGGCGGGCGCGCGCTGGATGGCGATCGGCGATTTCCGGCCCGACCCGGAGCGCGTCCTCGTGACGGCGGGCGCCCAGCAGGCGCTCTCGATCGTGTTCTCGGCGCTGTCCCGCCCCGGCGACGCGGTGCTGTGCGAGGCGCTGCTGTTCCCCCCGGTGATCACCCTCGCCACTTCGCTCGGCCTCAAGCTGCACGGCCTGCCGATGGATGCGGACGGGCTGCTGCCCGACGCGCTTGACGCGGCCGCCCGCGCCACCGGTGCACGTATGCTTTATACGATCCCGAATTTGCAGAACCCGACCGGCGCGATCATGAGCGAGGCGCGCCGGCGCGAGATCGCGCGCATCGCACGCGCGCGCGACCTTCTGATCGTCGAGGACGACGTGTTCGCCAAGCTGCTGGAACCGCCGCCGCCGCTCGCCACCTTCGCGCCCGAGCGCACCTGGTACGTGACGTCGGTGTCGAAGACGCTGGCCCCGGGCCTGCGCGTCGGCTACGTCGCCGCGCCCGACGACGCGATCGCGCCGCTGGTCACGCGCATGCGCGCTTTCGCATGGATGACCTCGTCGATGGCGGCGGAGATCGCGACCGTCGCGATGGAGGACGGCATCGCCGAGGAGATGGTGGCGTGGCACCGGCGCGAGCGGCACGCGCGGGCGGCGCTGGCGCGCGACATTTGCGGGAAGCTGGCCGCCAACCCGAACGACTCGCTGCATCTGTGGTTCGAGCCGCCGGCCCCATGGCGCGCCGAGGAGCTGGTCGGCGAGTTCGCACGGCGCGGCGTGCGCGTGGCGGCGGGCGATGCGTTCGTCGCGTCGCGTGAGGGTGGCTGCAACGGGCTGCGCATCAGCCTGAACGCGCCGGCCTCGCGCGAGCGGCTGGCCGAGGCGCTGCAGATCGTCGCCGATACGATGCGGCTGGCCTCCCCCGCGCGCGCGTCGATCTTGTAGAACGTCTTTCCATTACCGAACCGCACCGACCGCCCTCCCCCTTTCCGGGTCTGTTGGGAGAGGGGAGCCTGAGACTGTAAACCATGGCATCGGCGAGTACGTGCGCGGCACAGTTCACACGAACACGATTGAGGACTATTTCAGCATTCTCAAGCGCGGCATCAATAGGACGTACCACCACGTGAGCGGCCAACACCTCAAGCGCTACCTCGCCGAGTTTGACATCCGCTATAACGAGCGGCAAGCTCTCGGCGTCGATGACGAGACGCGCGCTGTGAAGCTCATGCGCGGCGTCGTCGGAAAGCGGTTGATGTACAGGGACTCGTCCCCGGCGTCTGTCGATGGCCGAGACAGTTCCCATTGAGATTGCCGATGCCCCGCGCGCTGAGACAGGGAAGGAATGAAGGAGCATATCGGTTCAAGATCGATGCCTATACGCCTGCCAAGTTTCCTATGGCCCGCTTGGCAGAATACATGCAGGAGCTCGCCCAGATGTTGGGGCAGCCGACGCAAGTTCATTTCGCGAAGCTCACCAAGGGCAGCACGGTCCTAAACATGATCGTGGACGCGGAGGCCATCCCCAAAACGAGGGATCGGATTGCCGGCGTGAAGTCCGGAGGCGGGCCGGGCGAGGCTGTGCGGGCATATTCCGCGCTCAACAAGATGCTACGCGACGATAACGCCATTGGCACATTGCGGGCCGGCGCGGTCGTTTTGGCCTTCCCGGGAAAGGATGAAGCGCAGGAAGAATTTGCTTCCGTTCGCCAACAGGGGTTCGTCGATGGGGTCATCAAGGGTGTGCGGGGCCGGGACGAGACGGTTCATATTACTTTGCTGGCCGAAGGCAGGCAGATAAGCGGCTGTCGCACCAATCGCACCATCGCAAAGCAACTCGCAGCAAAGTTTGACGAGGCCGTCCGACTCTATGGCAGGGGCCGGTGGCAACGCGATAGTGATGGTAGCTGGCTAATGGCAGACTTCATCGTTGAAAGCTTTGAGCAGCTAGACGGCGCTCCGCTGGCGGATGCGCTTGCAGATTTGAGGGCCCTCCCCATGGGGTGGGTGGACGAAGCTTACCCTGAGCTCGGGACGATCCGGCACGGCTCTAGAAGCGGACGGAATGGTAGTAATTGATGCGACCTTTCTGTTACTCCTTTTTCGGCCGGACACACCCGTTCCCGCCGGCCAAAACGGACTCCCGGTCGAACGGCCAAAAGACCGCGTCGATCATTTGGTGGCACAACTGTCGAAGGCCCGAACCACGATCATCGTTCCGACCCCGGCACTCAGTGAAGCGCTTGTACGGGCTAGCCCTGAGGTAACCCAAGAAATCGTGAACCGGCTACAGCGGTATAGCGTCTTCCAGATCGTTCCGTTCAATTCAAGGGCGGCGATTGAGGTCGCCACGATGTCCCGAGTCGGGACTGGGCGTGGCCGAAAGAGAGAAACCTCAGACGCGACGTGGGCAAAGCTCAAATATGATCGCCAGATTGTCGCAATTGCGAAGGTCGCCGGGGCAGAAGCCATTTATTCCGATGACCGAGACATCAAGGCAATCGCGCAGAGAACCAAGATCAAGATAATCAGGCTCGAAGATTTGGAGCTTCCGCCGGAGAAGCCACCGGACCTTTTCAGCTATCTCGCGCCTAATGCCCCAAGCCCAGAGGACGAAGAAAACAGTGCCAACGACGAAGACAAAGAAGCTGACGCGCCACCGGGACGACCCTGAGCAGTCTCGGCTGTTCATCAACACGGGTATATAATTCCCCCCTCTGGGAGAGGGGACCTGCTGCACGAGCCATACAGCTTGTCGAACGCCTGGCGAACGACCCCCACCTGGCCTCCCCCTTTCAGGGGGAGGGACGCGCGGGCCCGGCCTTGCGATTCAATCCGAGGGAAACCCGTTCTAACACCTCACTCGAGCCCGAAATCCCGGACGGTGTGGCTATGGCCGAGCGGCCCGTGCCCCTTGCCGAGGCCGGGTGCGGCGCGGATCGCCGCCTGCAGGTAGGCGTGCGCGCGCGCCACGGCCGCCTCGAGCGCCATCCCGCGCGCGATGCCCGCGGCGATCGCCGAGGCGAGCGTGCAGCCCGTGCCGTGGGTGTGGGGCGTGTCGACGCGCGGCGCCTCGAACACGCGCTGACCGGTATCGGTGACCAGCAGGTCCTGCACCGTCGCGCCTTCCATGTGCCCGCCCTTGACCAGCACGGCGGCGGCGCCCGCGATTCGCAGCCGCTCCGCCGCGCGGGCCATGTCCGCCAGCGTGCCGATGGCGAGGCCGGACAGCGCCTCGGCCTCGGGCACGTTCGGCGTGACCAGCGCGGCGCGCGGCAGCGCCACCCGGATCAGCGTGTCGAGCGCGGCGTCCTCGAGAAGCTGCGCGCCGCCCTTGGCGATCAGCACCGGGTCGACCACGACCGGCACGCCGGGAAGCGCGGCGTCGAGCTCGGCGAACACCGCTGCGATCACCTCGGCCGAATGCAACATGCCCGTTTTTACGCAATCGGCGCCGATATCCTCGGCGACGAGCCGGATCTGCTGACGGATGAAGTCGGGCGCGACGGGCATGACGCCGAACACGCCTTGCGTGTTCTGGGCGGTGAGCGCGGTGATCGCGGTGGCGACGTAGGAATCGAGCGCGGTGATCGCCTTGATGTCCGCCTGGATGCCGGCGCCCCCGCCGGAATCCGACCCGGCAACGACGAGCACCCGGCCGATCACTTCCCCGGCCCGGGCCCGCAGGCGTGCTCGATGGCGCCGATGATGTCGGCGACGACATTGCCGATCAGCGCCTCGTCCTCGCCCTCGGCCATCACGCGGATGACGGGCTCGGTGCCGGACTTGCGGATCAGGAGCCGCCCGCTTGCGCCAAGACGCGTCTCGCCCGCCTTGACCGCCTTCTTCACGGCAGTCTCCTCGAGCGGCGCGGCGCCGTTGAACCGCACGTTGCGGAGAAGCTGGGGCAGCGGCGCGAACATGCGCCCGACCTCGGACACCGGCTTGCCGGCGCGGACCACGCACGCCAGCACCTCGAGCGCCGCGATCAGCCCGTCGCCCGTGGTGTTGTAGTCGGCGAGGATGATGTGGCCCGACTGCTCGCCGCCGACATTGTAGCCGTCGGCGCGCATCTTCTCGACCACGTAGCGGTCGCCCACCTGGGTTCGCACCAGCTTGAGCCCGAGCCCGGCGAGGTAGCGCTCGAGCCCGAGATTGGACATGACGGTCGAGACCAGCCCGCCGCCCTTGAGCCTGCCGTCGCGCTGCCAGTTGCCGGCGACCATGGCCATCAGCTGGTCGCCGTCCAGAAGCGCGCCGTACTCGTCGGAAATCATCACGCGGTCGGCGTCGCCGTCGAGCGCGATGCCGAGGTCGGCGCCGTGCACCGTCACCGCCTCCCGCATGGCGGCAGTATCGGTCGAGCCGCACCCCTTGTTGATGTTGAACCCGTCGGGATCGACGCCGATCGGCACCACCTCGGCGCCCAGCTCCCACAGGGCCGAGGGCGCCACCTTGTAGGAAGCGCCGTTCGCGCAATCGATGACGATCTTGAGCCCGTCGAGCCGGAAGCCTTTGGGAAACGTGTTCTTGGCGAACTCGATATAGCGTCCCTCGACATCGGCGAGGCGACGGGCGCGGCCGAGGCGCGACGGCGCCGCAAGCGAGGCGTTGAGCCCGTTCTCCATCAGATGCTCGATCTCCGCCTCGGCCTCGTCGGACAGCTTGTACCCGTCCGGGCCGAACAGCTTGATGCCGTTGTCCTCGTACGGGTTGTGCGAGGCCGAAATCATCACGCCCAGATCGGCACGGAGCGAGCGGGTGAGCATGGCGACGGCGGGCGTCGGCATCGGGCCGGCGAAGGTCACGTCCATGCCCATGGAGATGAAGCCGGCCGCAAGGGCGGGCTCCAGCATGTAGCCGGACAGGCGCGTGTCCTTGCCGATCACGACCACGTGGCGATGGTCGCCGCGGGTGAACAGCTTGCCGGCCGCCATGCCGACGCGCAGCGCGACCTCGGCCGTCATGGGGCCGGAATTGGCCGTGCCCCGGATTCCATCGGTGCCGAACAGCTTGCGCGTCACGCAGGCCCCCTCATGTCACGTCGCCCGCAGGTTCGCAGGCTACATCATAACACGGTGTTAACGCTGTGATTCCGGCGGGGTCGGTGATTCTCGTCACAGACCGAGCGCTTTTCGCGTGGCCGCGACGTCATGGACCCGAACGATCTGCACCCCCTGGTCCACCGCTGCTGCCGCGGCGGCGAGCGAGGCGTCCGCCCCGCCGGGGAGCTTGCCCGAGGCGCCGATCAGCACGGCGCAGCCGAGCCCGTGATAGAGCGCGACGGCGTCGAGCACCTGGCGCTTGTGGGCGACCGTCATGCCGAACCCGATGCCGGGATCGACGGCCAGCCGCGCGCGCGGGATGCCGGCCGCCTCGCACGCGGCGACGCGCGCCTCGAGGAAGCGGAATATCTCGTAGGGCGCGTGCTCGTAGCGCGGATCGTCGTTCATCGTGGCGGGCTCGCCCTTCTTGTGCATCAGCACGGCAGCGACGCCCGAACGTGCGACCAGGCCGATCACGCCGGCGGCCTGCAGGGCGTTCACGTCGTTGACGATTGCGGCGCCGGACTCGATGGCAGGGCCCATGATGGCGGGCTTGTAGCTGTCGATCGAGATCGGCACCGGCGCACCGGCGAGCGCCCGGAGCACCGGCAGGATGCGGGCGAACTCATCGGCCTCGGAGACGGGCCGGGCGCCGGGGCGGGTGGATTCGCCGCCGATATCCACGATGTCGGCGCCGGCTGCGATCTGGGCACGGGCATGGGCGATGGCGGCGTCGGTGTCCGCATGGCGCACGTGGAACGAGTTGGGCGTGGCGTTGACGATGCCCATGATCCGCGGCCGGTCGAGCGGAACGCCAGCGAAGGGCGGGCGCGGTGCGGTGATGCGCGCGAGCAGCGTGCGGGCGCGGACACCCAATGTCCCCGTAAGCGCGACCAGGGCGCGCCGCGCGACGATAAGGCTCTCGATCCGGCCCCCACGCAGGAACAGCGCCTCGCACGAACTCGAACGCGTCGCGGTCGCCCCTCGCGATGCCGATCGGGCGCAGCGCCAGGGAATCCGGATCGTCGGTCGGGACGAGAGGGGTCATGACGGTGACGGTTGCTCGATCAACCCATCATTGCGAGGAGCGTAGCGACGACGCAATCCAGGGTCGCCCGGATCGCTTCCCCTCGGGCCAAGCCCGAAGGGTCGCAACGACGGGAAATAATCCGTGGGCGGCCGGCGGCAATCGCCCCCTAGGTCCCGGGCTGGGGCTCGGGCTCGAGGCCGCCGGGGCTGTCCTTCGGCCGGTCGCGGCTGCCCGACTGGGGAACCGAGGATTTCGGCTTCGTGTCCTTCACCGGCTCGGACTCGTCGGGCCGCACGATCGACTCGCCGCGCAGCAGCGCCGCGATGTCCTCGCCCGACAGCGTCTCGTATTCCAGGAGCGCACGGGCGATCTTTTCCAGATCGTCGCGGTGGTCGGTCAGGATGCGCCGCGCGGTGGTCTCGGCGTTGTCGATCAGCGTACGGATCTCGTCGTCGATCAGCTTGGCGGTCGCGTCCGAGACGTTCTTGCGCTGGGTCACCGAGTGGCCGAGGAACACCTCCTCCTCGTTGTCGGAGTAGCGCAGGGGACCGAGCTTCTCGGAGAAGCCGTATTCGGTGACCATACGGCGCGCATAACCCGTGGCGACCTGGATGTCGTTGCCCGCGCCGGTCGTGACGTTCTCGGCCCCGAACACCAGCTCCTCGGCCACGCGGCCGCCGAAAAGCTGGGCGAGCCGGGAGTTGAGCTCGACGCGCGAATAGGCATAGCGGTCGCGCTCGGGCAGCGACATGGTCACGCCGAGTGCGCGCCCGCGCGGGATGATGGTCACCTTGTGCAAGGGATCGTGCTTCGGCACGTGGAGGCCGACCAGCGCATGACCCGCCTCGTGATAGGCGGTCAGCGTCTTCTCCTCCTCGGTCATGACCATCGAGCGGCGCTCGGCGCCCATCATGACCTTGTCCTTCGCCTCCTCGAACTCGAGCATGGTGACGAGGCGCTTGTTCTTGCGCGCGGCGAGGAGCGCCGCCTCGTTCACCAGGTTGGCGAGGTCGGCGCCCGAGAAGCCCGGCGTGCCGCGCGCGATGACGCGCGGGTCGACGTCGGGCCCGACCGGGAGCTTCCGCATGTGGACCTTGAGGATCTTCTCGCGGCCCAGGATATCGGGGTTGGGCACCACGACCTGGCGGTCGAACCGGCCGGGGCGGAGCAATGCGGGGTCGAGCACGTCGGGCCGGTTGGTCGCGGCGATCAGGATGACGCCCTCGTTCGCCTCGAACCCGTCCATCTCGACCAGGAGTTGGTTCAGCGTCTGCTCGCGCTCGTCATTACCGCCGCCGAGCCCGGCGCCGCGATGGCGGCCGACGGCGTCGATCTCGTCGATGAAGATGATGCAGGGGGCGTTCTTCTTGCCCTGGTCGAACATGTCGCGCACGCGCGAGGCGCCGACGCCGACGAACATCTCGACGAAGTCCGAGCCGGAGATCGTGAAGAACGGCACGTTCGCCTCGCCGGCGATGGCGCGGGCGAGCAGGGTCTTGCCGGTGCCGGGCGGGCCGACCAGCAGCACGCCCTTCGGGATCTTGCCGCCGAGACGCTGGAACTTCTGCGGGTCGCGCAGGAACTCCACGACCTCCTCGAGCTCCTGCTTGGCCTCGTCGATGCCGGCGACGTCGTCGAACGTGACGCGGCCGGTGCGCTCCGTCAGCAGCCTGGCGCGCGACTTGCCGAAGCCCATGGCCTTGCCGCCGCCCGATTGCATCTGGCGCATGAAGAATATCCATACGCCGATGAGGAGCAGCATCGGGAACCACGAAATCAGGATCTGGAACAGCGACGGCGAGCCGTCGTCGGCCGGAACCGCGCGGATCACCACGCCGCGCTTGTGCAGCCGTTCGACGAGCTGGGGATCGTTGGGGGCGTAGGTGCGGAACGAGCGGCCGTCGGTGTAGAAGCCCGAGATGGAGTCGCCTTTGATCGTCACCTCGCGCACCTGGCCGTTCTCGACCTCGCTCAGGAAATCGGAGAACGGAATGCCGACGGAGCCGGTGCGCGACGAGGGAGCCTGGAACAGTTGGAACAGCGCGAACAGCAACAGGACGATGATCGTCCACAACGCAATGTTCTTGCCGAAGTTGTTCACGCGCCTACCCTCGTTTCGGGTGCTGCGGCGCGGGTCCACACCGGCCGCCTACAGGATTATGCGTCGATATCCGCCAGACGTTAAGATAATGCCGTTCGACCGTTAAACAACACCAAATCGTGGCGGGGCCAGGGGGTGGGCCGTCTCCCCAGCCCGCCGTGACGGGCCCGTGCGGCGCGGCCCCTCGCGCGAGACGACGAGCCTTCCGTCCGCAACCGCCACCAGGCATCCCCCCAGCGTGCGCGTCCGTACGATGCCGCCATCGCGCAGCGCCCGATAGAGCCGTTCCAGCCGCGCGGCGCGTGGCGAATAGGTCCCGCCGCCTACCGCAAGCAGCATGCGGGCGAGCGCCCGGCGGCCGATCTCGGGGTCGGCCCGGACGATCGCCGCAATGTCGGCCGCGATCCTGCCGGAAGCCTCGAACGCGGCGGATCGGGCGAGAAGCTCGGCCACCTTGGTATCACGCGCGGCGCGGGCGATTCCGTTGCGGCGCGCGGTGGCCGCCAGCCGTATTGCCTCCCGCCCCCGAATCCGGCCCTCGAGGCGCAGCCGGGCCCGGGCGAAGGCGGGGTCGCGGTTCATCGGATCCTCGATCCAGCCCTGTCCGGCCACCACGAGGGTCGCGCGGATGCGCGACGGCGGCACGGCGAGGAGCGGGCGCAGGAGGCGCAGTTCCGCCCGCTCGACCACGGCCGCCATGCCGGCCAGCCCGTCGGCGCCGCTGCTCCGGTCCGTGCGGATCGCCACCGTTTCGGCCTGATCATCGCGATGGTGGGCCAGCAGCAGGTGCAGGACCGCGTGGCGCGCGGACCATTGGGCGAGCAGGCGATGACGTGCCTCACGCGCCGCCGCCTCGATGCCCGTCGCGGGTTTGGGCCCGGCCCAGCGCAGCGTCCGGTGCGCGATATTCCGTGCCCGGCACCAGCCCGCCACCTGGCGCCCCTCGGCGGCGGATGCGGCTCTCAGCCCGTGATCGACCGTGAGCGCGGTGATCGATCCGTGGCATGAACGCGCCCAGAAATCGGCCAGTAGGCACAACGCCATCGAATCCGCCCCGCCCGAGACGGCGACGGCAAGGTGCGGCGCATTCTCGAACGGCGCGAACGGGGCCATCAGCCGTTCAAATTCCTCCCCCTGCAAGGGAGAGGCCAGCCCGTGCAGCGGGCTGGGCGCGGGTCCATGCCGTGCCACGCCCGACCCCCTCCCCACCCTCCCCCTTGCAGGGGGAGGGAGAGTCAGGACTTGCACTTGAGCCGCTGCTGCTCGGCGGCGGCGCGGTGCATCACGGTGCTGGAGGCGTGCGGGAAGTTTTCCTTGAGCCGGCTGAACGCGGTGCAGGCCTGTGCGGTCTTGTCGAGCCGGGCGAGCGACATACCGAGCTTCAGCAGCGAGTCCGGCGCCTTGGGGCTTTTCGGAAACTTCTCGATACCCTCGGCGAAGGCGAAGGCGGCGTTCTGGTAGTCCTTCCGTACGTAATAGGTTTCACCCAGCCAGTACTGGGCGTTGCCGGAAAGCTCGTCCTTCGGGTGCGCGGCGAGGAACTGCTTGAATGCGACCTCGGCGCCGGCGAAATCCTGGCGCTTCAGCAGCAGGTTGATCGCATAATCGTACTGGTCCGACGCCGAGCCGGGCGGAAGGGACGCGGTCTTGCTGGGCGCCGGCTGGGGTGGCGGCGCGCCCGCGGGCACCTCGTCCTTGGGCAGCGTCCCGAGCGCACGCGGCGGAGCGCCGGGGCCGGGATTGGCAATCCCCCCATCACCCGACGGCGGCGGCCCTGGCGTGGCCGAACCCTGCGGGGCCAAGCCGGGCGCCGGTGCCGGGCCCGGGGAACGGCCCGGAGCAGCCGCGGCCGCGTTGTTCGAAAGGCCCGCCGCGCGCTCGAGAGCGGTGAGACGCAGCTCGATGTCGGACTGCAGCTTGTCGAGGCGCTGGCGCAACTCGCCCAGCGCGTGGCTGAGCTCCTCGTTGCGACCGTTGAGCGCAGCGATGCGGGTCTCGATCTGGCTGAGACGGACCTCGAGGTCGGCGCGGTACCGTGCGTTTTCGGAGATGCCGAGACCTGGCTGACCCTGGGCCTGCGCCACGCTGACCGGCGGCGGTCCGCCGCGATAGACCTGTTCCTGCAGCACCTCGACGTCGCGCTGCAGCCGGTCGACGCGGTCGGCCATTGCGCCAAACTGGCGCCCCTGCTGGGCGCTCGCACCCGTGGGCGAAGCGGCCAGCGCCACCGCCGTCACCACGACGGCGGTGGCTAGTAGAGCCCGATACGCACGGCCGGCCCTGCCCATCACGCTAGCGGCTGACGACCGACGGGCCGCCGGTGACGACGGTGACGGCCCGGCGGTTCTTCGCCCACGCATCCTCGTTCGAGCCGAGCGCGACCGGTCGCTCCTTGCCGTAGGAGATCGTCTTGATACGCGAAGGATCGACGCCGAGCGCGGCGAGGTAGTCGCGCACCGCGTTGGCGCGCCGCTCGCCCAGGGCCAAATTGTATTCGCGCGTGCCTCGCTCGTCGGTGTGGCCTTCGACCGAGACGGTCACGCTGGGATAGCGCCGCAGCCACACCGCCTGCTTTTGCAGGGTGGTGCGCGCCTCGCCCGAGAGATCGAACTTGTCGAAGCCAAAATAGACGCGGTCGCCGACATTGACGGCCAGATCCTCCTGCGTGCCGGGCTTGGGACCCGCCATCTGGTTGGAGGTGACGTTGGAGTCGCCACCAGAAGACGGCATCGTCGCGGCCGAGCCGGACGTATTCATCGATGCCGTGTCCTCGCCGGTGCTTTCGCAGCCGGCGACGATCAGAAGAACCCCAAGAAGGGGCAGCAGTTTCAGGCGCATTCGCATCGCGATTCCCCCAAACGTGCGGCGCGGACGGCCGTACCGTCGCGACCCGGTTGTAGCCGATGGCCGCCCGAACTGACCAGTGGCAGGGGGACGGCCATCCACAAAACCCCCGCGCCACATCGTAAATTGTGCGCTCGATTCATCGCTTCAAGGGCGACCACGCCGGGTCGGACCCATCCTGCGGCGTCAGCACCTCGCGGTCGTTGTACCCGGTGATGTCGATCGAATAGAGCCGGGACGTGGCGCCGCGCCCGTTGCGGTCCGACGGCGTCTGGCGGAAATACATCATTACGCGCCCGTTCGGTGCCCAGGTCGGGCCCTCCACCAGGAACCCGTCGGTGAGGATGCGCTCGCCCGAACCGTCCGGCCGCATGATGCCGATCGAGAACTGACCGCCGCTGATCTTGGTGAAGGCGATCAGGTCGCCGCGCGGCGACCACACCGGCGTCGCGTAGCGGCCGTTGCCGAAGCTGATGCGCCGAACGTCGCCGCCGTCGGCATCCATGACGTAGAGCTGTTGCGACCCGCCGCGATCCGAGTTGAACACGACATGGCGGTCATCGGGCGCGAACGAGGGCGAGGTGTCGATCGCCGGGTTGTTGGTGAGCCGCGCCTTTTGCCGCGTGCGCAAATCCATCGTGTAGATGTCCGTATTGCCGTTATAGGCCTGGGACATGATCACCTTGTTGCCGTCGGCCGAAAAGCGCGGCGCGAAGGTCATGCCGGGGAAATCGCCGATCACCTCCTGCTGGCCGGTGTCGATGTTGAACAGGAACACGCGCGGCGTGCCCTGTATGTAGGAAAGGTAGGTGATCTCCTGCGCGGTCGGCGAGAAGCGCGGCGTCAGCACCAGCGCGCGGCCGTTGGTGAGGAACCGGTGGTTGGCGCCGTCCTGGTCCATGATGGCGAGGCGCTTGATCCGCCGGTCGGCCGGGCCGGACTCGGCGATGTAGACGATGCGCGTGTCGAAATAGCCTTCCTCTCCGGTGATGCGCTTGTAGATCGCGTCGGCGATGATGTGGGCGACGCGGCGCCAGTTGGCCGGCTGGGTGCCATACGCGAAGCCCGCCATCTGGGTCGCGCCGAACACGTCCCACAAGCGGAACGAGACGCGCAGACGCCCGTCCTGACCCGGCTCGACCCCGCCCGTCACCAGGGCCTGGGCGTTAATCGCGCGCCAGTCCGCGAAGCGTGGCTGCACGCCCTGGGCGGCCGCGCGCACCTGGCCGTTGGCGTCGAGAAAGGCTTGTTTGTTGATCGGTTTGAACAGTCCCGAGCGCTCGAGGTCGGCGGAGACGACGTTCGCGATCTCGCGACCGCGCTCGGTGCTCGACGGGTTCTCGCCATAGAAATCGGGAAGCGCGATCGGCAACGGCTCCAGGTGGCCACGCGTAATGTCGACCTGCAGCGCCGCACGCGCCGGTGCCGTCCCCATCGTCAGCGCCGCCACGACCGCGAGGATCGTCCCCGCACACGCTGCCGCCAGGGACCGCGGGCCCCGCATTCGGTCACGTTTCTTGTTCATGGTCCCACCAGCTCCCTTGGGTCGAATACGATGGTCATGTCACTCCACGTCGCGTAGCGGTCGGGCGGCAGGCGCAGCGGGCTGCACCGCGGGTTCTGGATGGCGCGAAGCGCACTTTCCGCAAACGCGCGAAACACCGGATCCGATCCCACGCGCGACGAATCCTCGAGCGTGGGAACCCCGCGCAGCGTGCCGTCGGGATTCAGCGTGATATGGATGCCGATGCGCATGTCGCGCGCATCCTTGGCCCCGGCCGGCACCGCCCAGCACGGGGTGATCTGTGACCGCACGGCCTCGGCAATCTGGGAGGCCTCGCGCTGGGCGAGGGCGCTGGGTGCCTGGGCAGGCCGCGCCGGGGCCTCCTCGGGCTTGAGGCTGGCGACCAGGTCTCTTGCGAGGTCCTTCGGCGGCTCGGGCTTGTTCGCCGGCTTGGTGGGCGCGGGCTTCAGATCCTTGCGGATGTCCTTCAGCAGGCTGGTCAGCGTCTGCTTCGGCGCCGGCGGCTTGGGCTTTTCCTTGGGCCGCGGAGGAACCTTGGCCTCCTTCACCGGCTCGGGCTTCGGCTTGGGCGCGGGTGCCTCGACGGGCTTCGGCTTGGGCGTCGGCACCGGCACGGTTTCGGGCTCGGGCGCCTTCACCGGATCGGGCGGTGGCGGCGGCGGTGGCGGATGGGCCGCCTGCGGCTGGGGTGGCGGCGGCGGTGGCGGCTTGGGCTGGGGCGGTGCCGGCTTCGCCGCCGGGGACGGGGCCGGGGCCTTGTCGGTCAGGGTTACCACCTCGACCGAGACGGGCCCGGTATCCTCGATCGGCGCCGGACGGAACAGCGAAGGCAAGCCGAAAAAGACGAGCGCGACGATGGCCACATGCAGAGAGGCCGATGCAATGATCGCGTCCCGCCGCACCAATCACCTCTTCCCGCGCCCCGGGCTTTTCGACTCGCTGGGGATCTCGGCGACGAGCGACACCTTGACGAACCCCGCCCGGTTGACCGCGCCCATCACCTCCATGATGCGGCCATAGGCGATCGCCTTGTCGCCACGCACGAAGATGCGTGCCTCCTTGCGGTTCTGGGTGATGGCGGTGAGGCGCGGGCCGAGCTGGGCAAGCTCGATCGGATGGTCCTGCAGGAACACGCCGCCCGCCTTGTCGATCGAGACGACCAGCGGCTCGTCCTGCCCGGTGAGCTGGGCCGCCTGGGTCTTCGGCAGGTCGACCGGCACGCCGGCGGTCAGGAGCGGTGCAGTCACCATGAACACGACGAGCAGCACCAGCATCACGTCGACCATCGGCGTAACGTTGATCTCGCTCATCGGGCGGTAGCCGCGCCGCGCGCCCGCGCCAATGCCGCGCCCGTTGCCGTTGCCGAGCGAGCCCATCGCCATGTCAGGCGGCCTCCTCGAAGCGGCGCGACAGGATGGCGCCGAACTCGCCCGCGAAGGATTCGAGGCGCGCGGCGTAGCGGCCGAGATCGTTGGAGATCTTGTTGTACGCGATGACGGCGGGGATCGCCGCGATCAGCCCGAGGGCCGTGGCGAACAGCGCCTCGGCGATGCCGGGCGCGACGACGGCGAGCGAGGTGTTCTTGCTGAGCGCGATCGACTGGAAGGAGTTCATGATGCCCCAGACCGTGCCGAACAGCCCGACGAACGGCGCGGTCGAGCCGACCGACGCGAGGAACGGCAGGTAGCGCTCGAGATGCTCCATCTCGCGCCCGAGCGTGATGTGCATCACCCGCTCGATCCGGTCGGCGAGGCTTTCGCGCGAATGCTCGCCCTTGAGGCCGCGCGCCGCGGATCGGCGCCACTCGCGCATCGCCGAGATGAAGATCGCCGACATCGGGTCCTCGGGCCGCGATCCCAGCCGGTCGTAGAGATCGTCGAGCGAGCCGCCCGACCAGAACGCCTCCTCGAACGCGGCGGCCTGGGCGCGCAGCCGGCGAATCCGGATCATTTTCTCGAAAATGATCGACCAGCACCAGAACGAAGCC
The DNA here is from genome assembly GCA_963817535.1 of uncultured Alphaproteobacteria bacterium. Lineage (GTDB taxonomy): Bacteria > Pseudomonadota > Alphaproteobacteria > MPNO01 > DASWLB01 > CAWGHZ01. Next base: position 320,375 of record CAWFOW010000009.1, on the reverse strand, counting down.
AGAACCAGGATCAGCATGACGATCTTCACGAGAAGATCGGCGTGCTGGAACAACGCCCAGACCGACAGATCGGTGCCAACCGATCCGGCCAGCGCCACTGAATTGACCGCCGTGGATTCCATTGCCTAGAAGCGCTCCTTCCCCGGATCATTCCGCCCAATCGTGTCGAGCGCGTGGCGCAGTCGCGGCGGCCAGGGGACGGGCCGGCCGTTGCTCGCCACGCAGGCGAGGCGAATTCGAAGCCGCGCGATCGTGTCCGTGCCGCGGCGCACGGTCTGAACCAGCCTCAGGCTCGCCGCCCGCAGCTCGACGATCTCGGAATCGACCTCCAGCAGATCGTCGAGGCGCGCGGGCGCCAGATAGTCCGTCTCGCAGCTTCGCACCGCGAACACCACGTCGTGATCGCGCTTCAGCGTCGAATGCTCGCACCCCGCGCGGCGCATCAGCTCGGTACGCGCGCGTTCGGCGAATTTCAGGTAGTTCGCGTAGTAGACGATGCCTCCCGCGTCGGTGTCTTCGTAATAGACGCGGACGGGAAACGCGTGACCGCTCACCCCGTCCCCTCCCCGTCGCCGGAAAGCAGGTCGAGCTGCGCGTTCACGTCGACAGGCGGGGCGAGGCCGAGATGGCGCCACGCCGCCTCGGTCAGCACGCGCCCGCGCGGGGTGCGGGCCACCAGCCCGCGCTGCATCAGGAAGGGCTCGATCACGTCCTCGATCGCGTCGCGCTGCTCGGAGAGCGCGGCGGCGATGGTTTCGACCCCGACCGGCCCGCCGGAGAAGGTCTCGCCGATGCAGGCGAGATAGCGCCGGTCGAGCGCGTCGCAGCCCAGCGCGTCGACCTGCATGCGGGCGAGCGCGGCATCGGCCGCCGCCCGGTCGATGCGCGCGTGCCCGTCGACGGCAGCGAAATCGCGCACGCGCTTGAGCAGCCGGCCGGCGACGCGCGGCGTGCCGCGGGCGCGCCGCGCGATCTCGCGCGCGCCATCCTCGCCCAGATTCATGCCGAGCAGGCCGGCGGCGCGGCGGACGATCGTCTCGAGCTCGTCGTCGCGATAGAACTCGAGCCGGATCGGAATGCCGAACCGGTCGCGCAGCGCGGTGGTGAGAAGGCCGGTGCGCGTGGTCGCGCCGACCAGGGTGAACGGCTTGAGCTGGATGCGCACCGAGCGCGCGGCCGGTCCCTCGCCGATCATCAGGTCGAGGCGGAAATCCTCCATCGCCGGGTAGAGAATCTCCTCGACCACGGGCGAGAGGCGGTGGATCTCGTCGATGAACAGGACATCGTGCGCCTCGATATTGGTGAGCAGCGCGGCGAGGTCGCCGGGGCGCGCGATCACCGGGCCCGAGGTGGTGCGCAAATTCACGCCGAGCTCGCGCGCGACGATCTGGGCGAGCGTCGTCTTGCCGAGTCCGGGCGGGCCCGACAGCAGCACGTGGTCGAGCGCTTCGCCGCGCGCACGCGCCGCCTCGATATAGACGCGGAGATTGGCGCGCGCCTCGGCTTGGCCGACGAAGGCGTCGAGCGTGTCGGGGCGGAGCGATGGCTCGCCCGCATCGGCCTCCGCGCGTTCGGCGGCGACAAGGCGCGGATCGTTCACGCCGACAGCTCCTTGAGGCCAGCGGTGATCAGCGCCTCGACCGGCGCGTCGGCGCCCAACAGTTGCGCGGCATGGCTGACCGCGCCGAACGCCTCGCCCCGGCGATAGCCGAGATTGACCAGCGCCGAGACCGCGTCGTGGACCGAGCCGGCCGGCCCGGACGCGGCGGCGGCGAAGGCCGGCCGCGCGACGACCAGGTCCCCGGCGACCTTGTCCTTCAGCTCGGCGAGGATGCGGGCGGCGAGCTTGGGCCCTACCCCGGCCGCGCGGGTGAGCGACGCGCGGTCGCCGGCAAGGATCGCGTCGGTCAGGGCCTCCGGCTCGTTGACCGAAAGGATCGCGAGGGCGTGCCGCGCGCCCACGCCCTGTACCGTGGTGAGCAGCCGGAACCAGTCGCGCTCGGTCAGATCGACGAAGCCGTAGAGGTGAATGTGGTCCTCGCGCACATGGGTCTCGACCGAGACCGACACCGCACCACCGGGCGGCGGCAGGCGGCGCAGCGTGCGCGCCGAGCAGAAGATCAGGTAGCCGATGCCCCCGACATCGATCACCGCCCAGTCCGGCCCGATCGAATCGAGAATGCCGGTGAGACGCGCGATCACGCGACCGCTCCCGCCGCGCGCCAGGCGCGTCTGGTCGCGGCGTGATGGGCGTGGCAGATGGCGACGGCGAGCGCGTCGGCCGCGTCCTCGGTGGCGCAGTTCGCGCCGGGCAGGAGCATGCGCACCATGGCGCCGATCTGCTGCTTGGCGGCGTGGCCCGCCCCGACCACCGACTTCTTCACCGTGTTGGCGGGATATTCGGCCACCGCGATGCCCAAGAGGGCGGGGGCGAGCAGTACCACGCCGCGCGCCTGGCCGAGGGCAAGGGCCGAGCGGGCGTTCTGGGCGACGAACGTTTCCTCCACCGCCGCCTCATCGGGCGCGAATGTGGCGATCACTTTCGCGAGGCCCTCATGCAACGCGACCAACCGCTCGGCGATGGGACGCGACGCATCGGGCCGGACCACCCCGTCGGCGACGTGGCGCAGCAGGCTTCCGTTGGCTTCCACGACGCCCCACCCGGTGACCCGGAGGCCCGGGTCAAGCCCGAGAAATCGCATGGGCGTCCGCTCCTTTCCCCGGCCGCACCGGCGCCCGGAGCCCGATCGTTTCAAGCCGAAGCGGCTCGAAACGTGAATCGGCCTCCAATCCTAAAGCAGAGCAAGATTCCCTGGTCAGCCTGATTCTCATGCTGACCCGATCTTGCTCTAAGCGCTCAGGCGGGCCATCAGCGCGTCGTCGATCTCGTAATTCGCCGCGACGGTCTGCACGTCGTCGTTGTCTTCCAGCACATCGAGCAGGCGGAACAGCGTCTCGGCATGGTCCGGCCCGACCGGCACGGTGTTTTGCGGCCGCCAGACCAACGCCGACAGCTCCGCCTCGCCGAACCGCGCCTCCAGCGTCTCGCGCACGGCGTTGAGGTCGTCGGGCGCACAGATCACCTCGTGCCCGTCCGTCCCCGATTCGACGTCGGAGGCGCCAGCCTCGAGCGCGGCCTCGAACATCTCCTCTGCCTTCGCCGCCGCGGCGGGATAGTTGACCACGCCCACCCGGTTGAACTGGAAGGCGACGCTGTTGGTCTCGCCGAGCGTGCCGCCATGCTTGTCGAAGGCGACGCGCACGTCGCCCGCCGTGCGGTTGCGGTTGTCGGTCAGCGCGTCGACGATGATGGCGACGCCGCCTGGCCCGTAGCCTTCGTAGCGCATCTCGACATAGTTATCGCCCTCGCCGGCGGACTGGCCGCGCTTGATGGCGCGTTCCATCGTGTCCTTCGGCATGTTGGCCGTGCGCGCCGCCGCGATCGCCGCGCGCAGCCGCGGATTGGCGGACGGGTCAGCCTGGCCGGTGCGCGCCGCGACGGTCAGCTCGCGGATCAGCTTGGTGAACTGCTTGGCGCGCTTCGCGTCCTGCGCGCCCTTGCGGTACATGATGTTCTTGAACTGGGAATGTCCGGCCATAGGCCGTTCGTCCTTGTTGTGCGGGAAATGACGGGTCTATACCATATGTAGGCCGAAAGCGCATCGGGCCCACAACAGGCGCGCCCTATTTACCAGCCCGCCCGGTAGCAATCCAATATGGCGAGATTGGGGCCGGATGCCTGTGGCTTGGCCGTGAACGCCGGCTCAACCCCCGCTGCGTTCGAGCGCTTCGTCAACGATTTCTGGCTTGTAGTCGATGACCGCGAGGAGCACCCGGGCCGAACGGTCGGGATGGCGGCGGCGCGATTCCCAATCGCGAACGGCATCATAACCAAATCCAAAGCGCCGGGCGAACTCCTGCTGCGTAAGCCCGAGCTTTGCGCGTACGGCCTTCACGTCGACCTCCGCGGGAACGTGCATGACAAACCCGTCCTCGGCCTCGCCCCGCGCGAACGCCCGAGCTTCGCGCGCACCACGCAGTAACTGCTCGCCAGCCTTGCTCATGACGTCCTCCAAAGCACGATATTCACGTCCGTCCTCGTGGTCCACGCCGGTAGTCGCCGGCGAGGCCGGCCAATTCCTTTCGCAACTCGTTTCGTTCTGCCTGAGTCAAGTTGACCTTGTCGCCCTTGCCGAAGATCGCGAGCAAGAAGACCGGAATGTCTCCGCCGCCGAAGAACGTAATGACGCGGTACCCGCCGCTCTTGCCTTTACCGCGCCCCGCAAAACGAACCTTTCGTGCGCCACCGGTCCCGACGATCACTTCTCCCGCGGTTGGATTAGCGGCGAGGTGATCGACAACCGCTGACCGCTCATCGTCGGTCAGGTGCGCCCGGCGCGCGTCAGCCAAATAGCTGGGGGTCTCCACGACGCTCTGCACAAATGAAATATATGCGGCATTGCCGCAGCCGTCAAGCCGCGGCTAACGCGGCCAGTGGGGCGCCAGCATCCCGCCGGTGCGTACCGGGGCGACGCGGACTGCGAGGCCGGTGCGGTCGTCGGTCTCGCAGAACACGGCGCAGAGCGTCCCCTCGCCGTCCGCGGGCTCAAGCCGGCCGGTCGGCATCTTGGTCACGAAGCGTTCCACCGCCTCGTGGGCGCGCATGCCGATCACCGAATCGTAGTCGCCGCACATGCCGGCATCGGTCTGATAGGCCGTTCCGGCGCGCAGGATGCGAGCGTCGGCCGTCGGTACATGGGTGTGGGTACCGACCACCAGCGAGGCGCGCCCATCGGCGAAGTGCCCCATCGCGGTCTTCTCGCTGGACGCCTCGCCATGGAAATCGAGGATCACCGCATCGACCGTCTCGCCCAGGCGGCACGCCTCGAGCGCGGCATCGGCCGCCGCGAACGGATCGTCGAGCGGGTCCATGAACAGCCGCGCCATCAGATGCAGCACGAACACCTTGCGCCCATCCGGCGCGTCGAACACCCGCGCCCCCGAGCCCGGCGTGCCGGCCGGAAAGTTGTGCGGGCGCATCAGGCGCGGCTCGCGATCGAAATGGCCGATGATCTCGCGCCGGTCCCACACATGATTGCCGGTGGTGATGACGTCGGCGCCGGCGTCGAACAGTTCGTCGCATATCTGCGCGGTGATGCCGAACCCGTGCGCGGCGTTCTCGCCGTTGACGACCACGAAATCGAGCTCGAGGTCGCGCCGGAGCCGCGGCAGGTTCGCCACCATGACGCGCCGCCCGGCGGAACCCACGACATCGCCGCAGAACAGCAGCCTCATGCGATCGCCCGGGGCGCCGCTCGAACGGCGCGGGTCTCTGTGATCACCCAGTCAAGCCGCTGGTCCGAGGGGCCGGTCGGCACCGCGCCGACCTCCTGCGCGTCGTACCCGATGCCGGCGGCAAGCACGGTCCCCTCGGTGCGCAACCTGGCCAGCGTGCGGTCGTAATAGCCGCCGCCATAGCCGAGCCGCCAGCCGTGCCGGTCGAAGGCGAGGAACGCCGCGATCAGCAGCTCCGGCGTCACGCGCGAATCCTCCGCCGGGTGCGACGTGCCGAACACGCCCGCCTCCATTGGCGATTCGGGCGTCCAGGCGCGGAAGACCAGCGGCGTGCCCTTGGGCGTGACGATGGGCAGACCGATCGTGCAGCCGAGCGCATGCAGCCGGTGGAGCAAAGGCCGCACGTCGAGTTCGTCGCCCATCGGCCAGTAGCCCGACACCACGGGGCGCCGGGCGAGTGTTTCGCCTAAAGCTGCGAGGAAGCGTCCGGCGACGGCCTCCGCCGCATCCGGCCCCATCGCGCGATGGGCGGCGCGGCGGCGCGACATCATCTCCTTGCGCAGCGCGGCCTTGGCGGCGCGCAGGCGGTCGAGGGTCGCGCTGTCGGGCAACGCGCTCAAAACGCGGTGAAGGTGAGGGTCGTCAGGGACCGCGCAATGTTGGGGATGTCGAGGATGCGGTCGTTGATGAACTTGCCGATGTCAGCGTCCTCGGGAAGGTAGAGCTTCATCAGGAGGTCGTAGTCGCCGCTGGTGGAGTAGAGCTCCGACGCGATCTCGCGGCGATAGAGGGCGTCGGCCACCTCGTAGGTCTTGCCCGGCGTGCAGCGAAGCTGAACGAACACGGCCTTCATCTCGTCCCCTCCGGGCGGCTGCGCTCAGGCGGTCGGTTGGGCGGAGCCGCCTCGGCCGTGCGACACTGAAATCCTCTGTGGCCTGCTGATGCAGGTGGGCGCCGTGTGCCGAGACCACGATCCCGGCAGGGACAGCTCCCAAGAGGAAACCATTGGCCCCAGGGATTTGCGGTCGTTCGAACCGCGCAGCCCCGCCCAGGGAGAATCTAGGCGGCCTCCAGCCTGGCCGCAATGCCCTCGATCCGTTCGGCGAGCGCCGCGATGGCCGCGGCGGCACGCCCCTCGGCGTCACGGGCCGCCCCCCGCGCCTCGCTGGCGGCATCCGCGCCGGATTTCGTGGCCTCTTCCAGCTCGGCATAGGCCTCGGCCAGCTCGTCGGCGATCAGGAGCCCGGCCATGACCAGGAGCCGCGCGTCGCCGACCTGGCCGACCGAGGACAACAGTTCCTCGACCTTGCGGCCGAAAAAGTCGCCGAGCTGCCGCACATGCTCTTCCTGCCCGTCGTCGCAGGCGACCTGGTAGGTGCGTTTGTTGATGACGACATCGACCTGGGCCATCGGCGGCGCCTCAGCGGGCGAGCGCGGTGCGCAGCCGCGCGATCGCCGCGTCGAGACGCTTCGCGACCTCGGCATTGCGCTGCTCCAGCGAACGGCAGCGTTCGCGCAGCGACACGATCTCGGCTTCGGCATCGTCGGTCGCGGGCAGGGTCTGGCCGGCCGCGTGCTCGAGACGCGCAACGGCCTTGGCAAGCCGGTCGTGGGCTTCGGAAAGGTTGGTCATGGGGTGCCCGCGCAGTGCCGATCTGGTGCGAGGATACGCAGCGCGCGGCGCGAACGCAACCGAACGCGCGGCCCGCCCGGGCCGGAGCGGTGCGTTCAATGCGGGGATATTCACACCCGCCCTCTTGACCGGAGATCCGATAAGCGCACTTCAGAATGTTCGGACGACGGGACGTCGTCTCCTATTGGGGGCTGACCGACATGATTGCCAAGCATCTTATCGCTGCCACGGCGCTTGCCGTGCTTGTCGCCGGGCCTGCGTTCGCGGTGAAGCCGCTTTCCCCGCAAAACGCGCAGCGATCCTATGGTGCCGGTGTGGTGACCGAAGGCGGGCGCATCGTCTGGCTCGCCGGCATGGGCGGAACGACGACGCCGGACAACAAGAAGATCACCGACTTCGCCGGGCAGACCCGTCGCGCCTTCCAGCGGATCGACGAGACCTTGAAGCAGGCGGGCGGCTCGCTTCAGGACCTGGTCTCGATGACGGTGATGATCCGCAACCAGGCGGATGGCGACACATTCGTCAAGGTGCGCAGCGAGTTCTTCAAAAAGAACTTTCCAGCGAGCATGCTCATCACCGCGAAGGACTTCGCCAATCCCGACATCATGGTCGAGATCCAGTCGGTCGCAGTGATCGGCGACACGCTCAAATAGCGCGGCGGGCGCGGCGCGCTACGCCGTTCCCTCGTCGAACCCGTCCGTCACCAGCCGGGCGAGCGCGTCGGCCGACGGCTCGGCCTCGGCGCCTTCGCACTTGATGACGAGCGGTGTCCCCGGCCCGGCCGCCAGAAGCATCAGTCCCATGATCGAATGGCCCGACACGGTCTGGCCCTTGGCCTGGACGGTCACGCGCGCATCGTAGCCGCCCGCGAGGCGCACGAACGCCGCGGCCGCACGGGCGTGCAGCCCCTTGCGATTGACGATCGTCACCGATCGCTGGACACCGCCGCTCATCCCGCCTGATCGGCGAGCAGCCGCGACGCGACGTTGATGTATTTGCGCCCGGCCTCCTGCGCCTCGACGACGGCGTCGGCGAGCGAATGGCTGCCGCGCACGCTGGCGAGCTTCACCAGCATCGGCAGGTTGACGCCGGCGATCACCTCGACCTTCGCCTGCTCCATCACCGAGATGGCGAGGTTGGACGGCGTGCCGCCGAACATGTCGGTCAGCACCACCGCGCCCTGCCCCTCGTTGACCCGGGCGACATCGTCGAGGATTTCCTTGCGGCGGCTCTCCATGTCGTCGTCCGGCCCGATGCAGACGGTGGCGATGCCGGTCTGCGGCCCGACCACGTGCTCGAGCGCCGAGACGAGCTCGTCGGCGAGGCGGCCGTGCGTAACGAGTACGATCCCGATCATGGCCTATCCTGCGTTGTGGCGGGGTGGGGCGTCACGGCTCGGCGGCGCCCGAGATGTCGCGATGGGCGACGCTGGCGCGCTGGCCCTGGGCTTCGAGCCAGGCGGCGAGCCGCTCGGCGACGTAGACCGAGCGGTGCTTGCCGCCGGTGCAGCCGACGGCGATGGTCAGGTAGCTCTTCCCTTCCTGTTGGAAGCGCGGAAGCAGCGGCCCCAGAAGTTGGATGAGCGCCTGGAAAAAGCTGGCGTAGTCGGGATCGGATTCGATGAACGTTCCGACCGCCTCGTCGCGCCCGGTGAGGGGGCGCAGCGCCGCCTCGTAGTGCGGGTTCGCGAGGAACCGCACATCGAACACGAGGTCGGCCTCGCGCGGCAGGCCGAGGCGGTAGGAGAAGGAGGTGACGAACACCACGAGGCCCGGTGCCGCGTCGAGCGCGAAATGGCCGCGCAGGTCGCGCTGCAGCGCGCCGAGGGTGAGGTCGGACGTATCCAGCGTCACGTCGGCGCGGGCGCGCAGCGGCGACACCAGCTCGCGCTCGTGGCGGATGCCATCCATTACCGGCCGGTCGGTGGCGAGCGGGTGGCGGCGGCGCGTTTCGGTGTAGCGCCGGCGCAGCACCTCGTCGGCACAGTCGAGGAACAGCACGCGCACGTCGAGCGCGTCCATCGCCATCAGCGAGTCGAGCTCGGCGACGAACGAGCCGACGCCGAAATCGCGGGTGCGCACGTCGACGCCGATGGCGAGCGGACGGGCCGCGCGATGCGGACCGGTGACCAGGCTGGGAAGAAGCGAGATCGGCAGGTTGTCCACCGCTTCGTAGCCGATGTCCTCGAGCGCCTTCAGGGCATTCGTCTTGCCAGCGCCCGACATGCCGGTGACCAGCACGACCCGCAGCCGGCCCGGCGGCGCGGCAAGGGCGGCACCGTCGTCGGACGACAGCGCTGGGTCTCGCTCGGTCATGTGCGGGCGGTACTATCCCGCCGGACGCGTGCCACGGCAAGGCGAACCTTGGCCGGCGCAGAGGCCTCGAACGGTGCAATCCTGACGTGCGGAACCGCGACGCCCAGCAGGGTGCAGCGCGCGGCGCGCGGCATGCGCTCGACCGATTCGGGCGGGACGAGGTCCACAACCAGGACGAGCATGGCGCGGGCACGCCACGGAACGGTGACGATGCCGATCCCGCGCGCCTCGATGCGGCCGCGCAGGCGTTCGGGCGCGCGCATCTCGACACGATCGCCGGCGCGGACCAGCGTGACGCGATCGTCGGCGACGAGCTTCGCGCCGTCCTCGATCAGGCGGAGCGCGAGGTCGGACTTGCCGACGCCGGACGGGCCGCGCAGCAGCACACCCGCCGCGCCGATCGCGATCGCCGTCGCGTGGACGGTTCGGGGGGAGGGCGTGCGCGTCGCTGGCACGGGCCTCAATCTCCTTCGTGATCGCGAGAAGCGAAGCGACGAAGCGATCCAGAGTCCGGGGCGGCTCCCTGGATTGCTTCGCTGCGCTCGCAATGACACAAGAGGGGGACGCCGCCCTCAACCCCGCTCGAGGCCGGTGAGCCAGGATTCGGCCTCGCGATACTTGGCTGTGGTGCGGGCGACGACGTCCGGCGGAAGCTCGGGCGCCGGCGGGGTATGGTCCCAGCCCTGGGCGTCGAGCCAGTCGCGCACGAACTGCTTGTCGAATGAGGGCGGGTTGGAGCCCACCTTGTATTCGGCCGCTGGCCAGAAGCGCGACGAATCCGGCGTCAGCAGCTCGTCGATCAGTACGATTTTGCCTTGGGCGTCACGGCCGAACTCCATCTTGGTGTCGGCGATGATGATGCCGCGGCTCGCCGCGTAGGCGCGCGCCTCGGTGTAGATGCGGATCGAAAGGTCGCGCACCTTGGTAGCGCCATCGCGGCCGACGATCTTGGCCGCGCGCTCGAAATCGATGTTCTCGTCATGCTCGCCGACATCGGCCTTGGTCGCCGGGGTGAAGATCGGCTCGACCAGCTCCTGCGCGAGCTGGAGCCCCTTCGGCAGCTTCACGCCGCACACCTCGCCGGTCGCCTGGTAGTCCTTCCAGCCGGAGCCGACGATGTAGCCGCGCACCACCGCCTCGATCGGCAGCGGATCGAGCCGGCGCGTGACCACCGCACGGCCCTGCACGCGCTGCCGCTCGACCGGATCGCGCAGCACGTCCTCGATGGGCGTGCCCGTCAGGTGATTCGCGACGATGCCCTTCGTGCGGGCGAACCAGAAGTTGGACAGGCTGGTGAGCACGCGTCCCTTGTCGGGAATCGGCGTCGGCAGGATGACGTCATAGGCCGACAACCGATCGGATGCGACGATCAGCAGCCGGTCGTCACCGACGGCATAGACGTCGCGCACCTTGCCCTTGCGCACAAGCTTCAAGCTGGTCAGTTCGGAATCGAAAAGGGCCGCGCCCGCCGTCGCCACATCCGCCTCCTCTCTGGAAAGAACCGATAGCTGCGATTCTTAGGGTCGTGCGGCGGCCGAGTCGAAGTCCCGGCGGAGCCGGACGATTCGGCCCTGTGGGCAGCGTGTTTGCCCGCGCCGAAACACCGGTCTATCGTCGGCGCAAAGGAGAAAATCGATGACCGATGCCCTCGGCTGGCGGCGGAAATTCGGCGTGGTAGCGCCGTCGACCAACACCTCGGTGCAGCCCGAATTCGACGCGATGCGGCCAAAGGGCGTCACCAATCACCAGGTTCGCATCTGGATTCCCGACGATCCGGTGGAAAGCGACGACGACTTCAACCGGCTGATGGACAATATTCGCGGCGCATTCGACGATTCGCTCGACCGCGTCATGACCTGCCGGCCCGACTACATCGTGATGGGCATGTCGGCCGAGACGTTCTGGGACGGCCTGGCCGAAAGCGAGCGCATGCGCGCCCGGGTGATGGAGCGCACCGGGCTGGGCGTCGCGATGGGGTCGGATTCATGCCGCGCGGCACTGGCGGCCTATGGCGGGGCGAAGCGGATCGCGGTGCTGACGCCCTACTGGCCGGTCGGCGACAAGAACGTGCGGCGGTTCTTCGAGCAGTGCGGGCTCGAGGTCGTGCGGATCGAGGGGCTGAAGTGCCGGAGCCCGATGCTGATCGCCCATGTCGGCGAGGACGCGCTGCGCGCCGCGCTACTCCGGCTCGACGGCGACGACGTCGATGCGATCGTGCAGGTCGGCACCAACCTCGCCATGGCGCGGCTCGCCGACGAGGCGGAGCGCTGGCTCGCCAAGCCGGTGATCGCGATCAACGCCGCGACCTACTGGTACGCGCTGCGCGACAACGGGATACAGGACAGCGTGACCGGCTATGGCCGGCTGCTCGCCGAGATCGGCGAACTGCCCGCCGGGTTCGGGACACGACACACACTCGGCGGATAGACGAGAGCCAAATTCACCCCTCTCCCCAGCCCTCCCCCTCAAGGGGGGAGGGGGCGAACACATGGGCCCGTACGTCGATGTGGGGCGCGACGAAGGGAGGATGCATAGATAGTGGTACGAGCGTTCCGTCCCCCCTTGAGGGCTTGGCGCCTGCCGGGCGTCCACTGGACGCCCGGCCCAGACATGCCTGAGGGATGCCTGGCGGCGCCAAGGGACAGGGGGAGGGGTCCGCCTTTCGAACCGACGTCGCTGCTGCTCACCCGGGCAGTCGCAAACGAGACGCCTAACGCTTCGGCACGCCGAGCTGCTCGGCCATCCAGTCGGCGCACTGGGTCCGCCAGAGATGGCCGCGATTGTGGCCGACATGGATGCCGCCCGGAAGCAGCAGGAACACGCACGGCCCGGCCACCTCCTTCGAGACGCGCTCGGCATCCTGCCAGCGTGTGATCGTGTCGTTCTCGCCGGCGATGATGAAGATCGGGCAGGTGACGCGGGCCGCCACGCCGGTCATGTCGAACGGACGGGTCTTCTCGCGCGCTTCCTCGACCGTCTGCGAATGGGTGCGGAGCTTGTAGGCGTCCTTCAGCGTCTGCGGGCGCTGGTCGAAATTGTCGATGACGCTGAAGGCGCCGCCATTGGCGATGGCCGCCTTGACGCGCTTCTCGAACGCGGCCGCGCGCGGGGCGTAGTAGCCGCCCATCGACGAGCCGGAGATGCCGAGCCGGTCGGCATCGAGATCCATGCGCTTCTCGACCCAGTCGATGACGGCCGAGACCGGCTCCTCGAACGTGTGGCGGATCGGCCAGTCATACTCGCCCTCGCCCTGGCCCGGCCCGTCGAACGACAGGGTGGCGATGCCGCGCTCGAGGAAGAGCTGCTCGTAATTGTGCTGCTCCTCCTTGGTCGAATCCATGCCGGAGATGATGAGGATCACCGGCTGCGGGCCGACGGCCCCAAGCGGCTTGCGCAGATAGCCGTAGAGGTGCTTGCCCTCGAACGGGATGGCGACACGCTCGCCCGGCGGGCTGAGATGCGGCAGGGCCAGCGTGCGGCACGCCACCGCCTTCACGTGTGCCGCGCGCATCTGCTCTACGTCGTGGGTATAGAGGAACTTGGCGAAGTGGTATTCGAGCGCGGCGGTCGTCAGGTGCATGCCGGCCGCCAGGTTCTCGCTGCGCTCGAGACAGGCGCGGCCGGTCGCCTCGTGCATCGCCGCGCGCGCCGACCACGCGGCGCACCAGTCGTCCCACTTGTCGATCGACTGGGTGACCTCGATGAAGTCCGTCACCGGCACGCCAGCCGCGGCGAAGCGGATCATCCAGTGGTCGCGCGCGGCCTGCACGCGTGCATCGGGTCCGGATTTCGCTTCCGGCTTGACCTGCGTCGCCATGACGTTTCCTTCCTATGGTCCTGTCATTGCGACGACGCAATCCAGGCGGTGGTCTGGATCGCTTCCCCTCGGGCCAGAGCCCGAGGGGCGCCATGACGGGTTGACTTGGTTCGCGACAAAACTGCCATCACGCCGGAACGGTGCCGAACTCCTTCACCTCGTTCCGCTCGGGTACGAAGCGCTCGCGCGGGATGGAGTCGAGGTCGCAGCCTGTGACGCGCACCACCCACGCGCCCTCGGGCATGTAGGTGTTGTGGATCTGGCGCGGCCGGTACGGCACCGCCATGCCGGGGGCGAGACGATAGGTGCGCTCCCGTTCGATGTTCGCATGGCCGGGGGTCTTGCGATCGTCCGTGCGGCGCCACTCGGTCATATCGGTGAAGCCACGCACGACACCGTAGATCGCCCAGGAATTGCCGTGGTTGTGCGGTGCGCCCGGCTGCTTCTGCTCACGGTGGTGATGGATCAGCACGTTGAAGCCGAGAGTGTCGCGATACACCACCTCGGACGACGGGCCCTTGCCCGGTTCGAAATGGCTGTCGACGAATTCCCTTTCGACCAGCAGCCCTTCGAGTTTCTTCGCCACCTTGGCGCGGGTCTCGTCGGTTTCGCCGTCTTTCAGAATGTCGTGCGCGTCCCTGCAGAACTGCTCAAGCGTATATGACATGCCATGCCTCCTCGCGAGCCGCCCGGGTCGGGCCCCGGAAGGATAGGCCTGCGCGCGAGCGCGATGCAAGCAGAGGAGAGAAGCGCATCGGGACGCGGGGTTGACCTCGATCAAGGCCCGAGCATGGGTCTGGCGCTATTTGCCTTCCGTCAATCGGCGAGGAAGGAAAGAGCTGTGAACAAGATCGTCGGACGCAATCGCCTGCTGCCGTGGTACGTCGGGATCGTGATCATCCTGGCGGCGGTCATTTATGTCGGTTACCAGGTCGTCGCGACGGGCTGTGCCGCGCCCGCCGTTTCGATCGTCGGCGTGCTTGTCGTCATTCCCGTCGTGTACCTCTTCCTGATGTATCTCACGCTGACGAGCCAGGAATAGGCGGGCCCAACGGCATATTGCACGGGGACCGCTCCGGACAAAAAGAATGGGCGCTGTCGTAAGCCGGCAGCGCCCGAATGTCGTTATACGCGCGCGGGATCAGGCGAGGTCGAAGCAATCCGCGTTCATCACCTTGGTCCAGGCCGCGACGAAGTCGTTCACGAACTTTTCCTTGCTGTCATCCTGCGCATAGACTTCGGCGTAGGCGCGAAGGATCGAGTTCGACCCGAAGACGAGGTCCATGCGCGTCGCCGTCCATTTGACGGCGCCGCGCTTGCGGTCACGGATCTCGTAGGTGCCGTCGCCCTTCGGCTTCCACTCGTAGGCCATGTCGGTCAGGTTGACGAAGAAGTCGTTCGTCAACGCGCCCTCACGGTCGGTGAGCACGCCATGCCTGGTGCCGCCGTGGTTGGTACCCAGGACACGCATACCGCCGACCAGAACCGTCATCTCAGGGGCCGTCAGGCCCATGAGCTGCGTACGGTCGAGCATCAGCTCTTCCGCCGAGACGGCATAGTCCTTCTTGAGCCAGTTGCGATACCCGTCGTGGATCGGCTCCAATGGCACGAAGGAGTCGGCGTCGGTCATCGCGTCGGTCGCGTCACCGCGGCCTGGCGAGAAGGGCACCGAGACGTTGACGCCTGCGGCTTTCGCCGCCTGCTCGACGCCGATATTGCCGGCCAGCACGATCATGTCCGCGACGCTGGCACCGGTCTCGGCAGCGATGGGCTCGAGCGCGGCCAGAACCTTGGCCAGACGCGCGGGTTCGTTGCCTTCCCAGTCCTTCTGCGGCGCTAGACGGATGCGCGCGCCATTGGCGCCGCCCCGCATATCCGAGCCGCGATAGGTGCGGGCGCTGTCCCACGCGGTTGCGACCATCTCGCCGACCGTCAGGCCGGCGGCGGCGATCTTGGCCTTCGCGGCGGCAACGTCGTAGTCGGTGCGCCCCGCAGGCACGGGATCCTGCCAGATCAGGTCTTCCTTCGGCACGTCGGGTCCGAAGTAGCGCGCCTTCGGACCCATGTCGCGGTGAGTGAGCTTGAACCAGGCGCGGGCGAACGTGTCATTGAAATAGGCGGGATCTGCCCGGAACTTCTCCATGATCTTGCGATAGGCCGGGTCCACCTTCATCGCCATGTCGGCGTCCGTCATGATCGGCATGCAGCGGATCGACGGGTCCTCGACATCGACCGGCATGTCCTTTTCGGCGATCTCGACCGGCTGCCATTGCCGGGCACCGGCGGGGCTCGTCCGGATTTGCCACTCGTGACCGAGCAGCATGTCGAAATAGCCCATGTCGAACTTGGTCGGATTGGACGTCCAGGCGCCTTCGATGCCGCTGGTGATGGTGTCGCGGCCCTTGCCCTTGCCCGACGGGTTGTGCCAGCCGAAACCCTGCTGATCGACATCGGCCGATTCCGGATCGGGACCGAGCTTGCTTGCGTCGCCGTTGCCGTGGGTCTTGCCCACGGTGTGGCCGCCGGCGGTCAGGGCGACGGTTTCCTCGTCGTTCATCGCCATGCGCGCGAAAGTTTCACGAACGGCCTCTGCCGTCTTCATCGGATCCGGCTTGCCGTCGACGCCTTCCGGATTGACGTAGATCAGCCCCATCTGTACGGCGGCCAGCGGATTCTCCAGCGAGGTCTCGTCGCTGGCGTTCGCATAGCGGCCCTTCCCGAGCCACTCCTTCTCCGACCCCCAATAGGTGTCCTTCTCGGGGTGCCAGATATCCTCGCGGCCGAAGCCGAAACCGAAGGTCTTGAGGCCCATGGATTCGTAGGCGATGGTGCCGGCGAGGATGATCAGGTCGGCCCAGCTGACTTTGTTGCCGTACTTTTTCTTGATCGGCCACAGCAGACGGCGCGCTTTGTCGAGGCTGACATTGTCCGGCCAGGAGTTGAGCGGCGCGAAACGCTGGTTGCCCGTGCCGCCGCCGCCGCGGCCATCGGCGATCCGATAGGATCCCGCGGAGTGCCAGGCCATGCGGATCAGCAACCCGCCATAGTGGCCCCAATCCGCCGGCCACCAGTCCTGGCTGTCGGTCATCAACGCATGCATGTCTTTCTTGAGGGCCGCGACGTCGAGTTTCTTGAGTTCTTCACGATAGTTGAACCCCTGGCCGAGGGGGTCGGTCTTCGTGTCATGCTGGGAAAGAATGTCGAGGTTGAGAGCCTTGGGCCACCAATCCATAACTTCCATGCCGATGGTTGTGCTTCCACCATGCATGACCGGGCATTTGCCTGCGCCAGCGCTGTCGCGTCCGTCCATGTGCTCCCTCCGATTGGTGCTGCGTGATCGACACGCCCTCGCTCCCCCGACCGCCGGAAGAACAAGAATTAGAAACATTCTAAATAATGTGCCGCCCCTGTGGCATTTCAAGGGCCGTCATGTCGCATCAAGCGCCACAAACACCGAGCGCCCGTTGACATCGATCAAATGTCGGCTATCCACCTAACCCAAGAAAGCAACGGCAACGACGGAAAGCGTGGTCATGGACATCGCCATTGTCGGCGGCGGAATTGGCGGGCTCACCCTCGCCCTCGATCTTCATCAGCGCGGCATCGACTGCCGCGTGTACGAGAGCGCGCCTGAGGTGAAGGAGCTGGGCGTCGGCATCACGCTGCTGCCACATGCGATGCGGGAATTCACCGCGCTGGGACTGGGCGAGACTCTGCTGGCGCAAGGGATCGAGAACCGCGAAAGCTGCTTCTTCAACCGGTTCGGCCAGCTGATCTATTCCGAGCCGCGCGGCAAGTTCGCCGGCTACAAGGTGCCGGAGGTGGGCATCCACCGCGGCCGGCTGCATGTGACTCTGCTGGAAGCCGCGCGCGAACGGCTCGGCGCCGACCGCGTGCTGACCGACCACCATCTGATGGGGCTCGACCAGTCCGGCGACAAGGTGACGCTGCGTTTCAAGTCGAGCGCGACCGGCCAGGCCCGGCCGCCCGTCGCGGCCGACATCGCCATCGGCTGCGACGGGGTGAACTCGACGGTACGGCGCGGCTTCTATCCCGACGAGGATGTGCGCTTCATCGGCATCAACACGTGGCGCGGGGTGAGCCGCATCAAGCCGTTCCTGTCGGGCCGGTCCTACGTGCGGGCAGGCTCGATCAAGACCGGCAAGATCGTGATCTATCCGATCGTCGACGACATCGACGGCCAGGGCAACCAGCTGGTCAACTGGACGACGGAGGTGCTGCAGGATTCGTTCGAGCGCAACGACTGGAACAAGCCGGGCAAGGTCGAGGACTTCATCGACATCTACGCGAGCTGGACGTTCGACTGGCTCGACGTGCCCGACATGATCCGCCGCTCGGACGTGATCTTCGAATACCCGATGGTCGACAAGGACCCGATCGACCGCTGGACGTTCGGCCGCGTGACGCTCCTGGGCGATGCGGCGCACCCGATGTATCCGCGCGGCTCGAACGGCTCGGCCCAGGCGGTGCTCGATGCCCACGCGCTCGCCGACCTGCTGGCGACGAGCGGCGACGCGGTTGCGGCGCTGGAGGCCTATCAGGCGGCACGCACCGGGCCGACGGCGAAAATCGTGCGCACCAACCGCGAGCAGCCGCCCGACTTCATCATCATCAAGGTCGAGGAGTTGGTGGGCGACAAGCCGTTCGACGACCTGGACAAATTCATCACCCAGGACGAGCTGAAGCGAATGTCGGACGACTATAAGCGGATCGCCGGCTTCTCCCTCGACGACGTGGCGCAGCCGGCTGCGGCGGGCTAAGTTCGGCCGCGCAGGCGCGGCAGGACGGGAGTGCGGCATGGAGATCGCGATCGTCGGGGGCGGGATCGGCGGGCTGACCCTCGCGCTTGCCCTGCAGCAGCGCGGCATCGCCTCGCACGTCTACGAGGGCGTGCCCGAGGTCAAGGAGCTGGGCGTCGGAATTACTCTGCTGCCGCATGCAATGCGCGAGTACCGCGCGCTCGGTCTTGAAGCGGCACTCGTCGCGCAGGGCGTGGAGACGCGCGAGGCCAGCCACTACAATCGGTTCGGCCAGCTCATCCACACCGAACCTCGCGGCCGGTACGCGGGCTACGGCGTGCCCGAGGTGATGATTCATCGCGCCAAGCTGCATCTCACCCTGTGGAATGCCGCGATCGAACGGCTGGGCACGGACCAGGTGCTCGCCGACCACCAGTGCGTCGGGTTCGATGAGGACGAGCAGGGTGTCACGCTGCACTTCACCAGCGCGCGCGGCGAGGCACGGCCGGACGTGCGGGCCGACGCGGTCATCGGCTGCGACGGGGTGAACTCGACCATCCGCCGGAAGTTCTATCCGGACGAGAAGCTCGCCTTCGGCGGAATCAACACATGGCGCGGCGTCACCCGCATGAAGCCATTCCTTTCCGGCCAGACCTATGTGCGCGCCGGCGCGATGGGCACCGGCAATATCGTGATCTACCCCATCGAGGACGACATCGATGGCAACGGCACGCAGCTGATCAACTGGACGACCCAGGTCTATCAGCCGGGCTTCGAGGCGAACGACTGGAACCGGCAGGGAAAGATCGAGGACTTCATCCACATTTACGAGAGCTGGAAGTTCGACTGGCTGGACGTGCCGGAGATGATCCGCAAATCGCACGTGCTGCTGGAGTACCCGATGATCGACAAGGATCCGGTGGACCGCTGGACCTTCGGACGCGTGACGCTGCTGGGCGACGCGGCGCACCCGATGTACCAGCGAGGCTCCAACGGTTCCGCACAGGCGGTGATCGATTCCCGCACGCTGGCCGACGCGATGGCGAAGGGCGGCGATCCACGCGCGGCCTTCGCCGCCTACGAGGACGCGCGGCGCGAGGTCACGGCGCGCATCGTGCGCACCAACCGGTCGAACCCGCCCGACTACATGATGATCCGCGTCGAGGAGCTTGTGGGGGACCGGCCGTTCGATGACCTCGACAAGTACATTACCCGCGCCGAGCTCGACCGGATGATGGAGGAGTACAAGCGCGTCACCGGCTACGCCCGCGCCGACGTGGCGTGAGGCGCACGGCGCGCTCAGTGGCCCGTGTAGATCGGCGCGGGCTGGGCGAAGAACGACGCCAGGATGTGGTAGACCAGCGCATAGTTCTTCTGCTGGAACGAGGCGTGGGCGATGCCGGGTATCACCGCGAACTGCTTGTCCGGGTTGGGCAGTCGCGCGAAGAACGCCATCAAATCCTCGACCGACGCGATCCCGTCATACTCGCCGCGCATGATGATGGTCGCTGCCGCGATCTTCGCCGGATCGACCAGCGGCAGCTTGGAGCACATGTCGACGTAGGTGCCGGTCGGCACGGAATTGTCGAGCGCCAGGATCGCGTCGGCGAACGCCTCGATCGTCGCGTCGTCGGCCGTGCCGGGATGGTCGCGGGTGAAGATCGAGCGCACGAAGGCGCGGTCGATCGGCCGCCGGTTCTTGGCGAGATATTCGGGCAGGCGCTTCTTGCGGTCGGCCAGCGTCGGGCTGCCCTCGCCCGTCCACACCATCGCGTCGAGCGCGAGCCGGGCGACGCGATCGGGCCGGCGCTCGGCGAACAGGGCCGCCCGCAAAGCGCCCGACGAAATGCCGTAGACCAGGAGCGGCGCCGGCCCGTCGACCGTCGCGATATAGTCGGCGGCGGCCGAGAGGTCGTCCGCGCCGTTCGAGATGTCGCAGTTGATGTTCCGCGTCTTGTCGGACCGGCCATAGCCTTCCATGTCGACGCACCAGGTGACGTAGCCGCGCCGCGCGAACCAGTCCATGATGGAGGCATCGTCGCGGCCGGGCACGGCGAGGTCGAAGGTCGGCTGCGACGCCATCGACGAACCGTGGACGAACAGGATGGTGCCGCGCGACGGACCGGCAGGGGTTGCCGGCGCCTTGCGCCACAGGAACAGCTTCACCTCGCCCTTGCGGGTCCAGTGCTCCGACCCCGTTACCGTTCCGCCGGCGCCCGGCGCTTGCGTATCCATATCCGCCTCCGTTCGCAGGCACTGTGGCGGCGCGGCGCGTCCGGGGCAACGGAAATTCGCCCAAGCCCCGCGCCGATTGACCGGCCCGGGTGGAGCGGGTAGAGACCGGCCGGGCGACAACATCGGAAGAATTCAGCCATGGCGGACTCTCCCGGCGGGCAATCGGGCACGTCAGCCGGCCGCGCGGTGCTGGTCACCGGTGGCGCGGGCTATGTCGGAAGCCATACCTGCAAGGCGCTGGCCGCCTCGGGCTACCTGCCCGTCACGCTGGACAACCTGTCGCGCGGCCATGACGACGCGGTGCGCTGGGGCCCGCTGGTCAAGGGCGAGGTCGCCGACCGCGATCTGATCGTCCGCACCGTCCGCGCCCACAACATCGAGGCCGTCGTGCATTTCGCGGGCTTCGCCTATGTCGGCGAGTCCATGACCGCGCCTGAGATCTATTTCCGCAACAACCTGGCCGACCCGCTGTCGCTGCTGCAGGCGATGATGGAGACCGGCGTGCGTGACATCGTGTTCTCGTCGAGCTGTGCGACCTATGGAATCCCGGATACGGTGCCGATTCCCGAGGACCATCCGCAGGCGCCGATCAACCCGTACGGCGAATCGAAGCTGATGTTCGAGCGCGCCATGCGCTGGTACGGCGCGATCCATAAGCTGCGCTGGATGTCGCTGCGCTACTTCAACGCGGCGGGCATCGACCCCGACGGCGAGCTGGTGGAAGACCATGAGCCCGAGACGCATTTGATTCCGCTGACGATCCGCGCCGCGCTGGGTCGCGGCGGCGAGCTGGTGGTGTACGGCACCGACTACCCGACGCCGGACGGCACCGCCGTGCGCGACTACATCCATGTCACCGACCTGGCCGACGCGCATGTGAGGGCGCTCGCCTATCTCGCCGCCGACAACGAAAGCGGCGCATTCAATCTGGGCACGGGCGACGGCCATTCGGTGCGCGAAGTGATTACTGCCGTCGAGCGCGCCACGGGCCGCAAGGTCCCGATGCGCGAGGGGCCGCGACGGCCGGGCGATCCCGCCGTGCTGGTCGCGGACGCGGTGCGCATGCGCGCCGCCACCGGCTGGACGCCGCAGCTTTCCACCCTGGACCGGATCGTGGAGACGGCGGTCGCCGGCCAGCGGCGCCTGGTGCAGGCCAGCCGCTAAACACCGGCCCACCGCCGGTCCGCTCGCACTCACGCCCTGCCACGGGCTGCCGCAAGAAACATGAACGAATTCCTGGGACGGGAACCGGGACCGGCACGCCGCGTTGATGGGGGCAGGTCGCTGCGTGCGATCGCCTGCGGAGGGCGAAGGGGTATGTCCGCGACACCGTGCGTTCCTGGCGGACTGCTTGCCCGGCAAAGCCGTCAGGGGTGCACCGCATCGGGACGGGCGGCTTCGGCACGCGGCCTGACCCATTCACGACTGGAGGAACCCATGCGCTATGTCACCCAAATCGGCCGCCTGGCAGCGGTTGCCTTGCCGGCATGCCTGCTGATGGCATGCTCGGATATGAACGTGCAGCGCTTCGAGCACCAACAGGTCAGTGGCAACGACTTCAACAGCAATCTCGCGCGCGATTACAAGGCCTTCACCAGCTTCGAGGCGCACGAGATGTACGACTGGCCCGACGCCGTGCATTTCGCCGACAAGGGCATGCAGGTCGCCGGAGGCAACGAGGTGCTTCCCGAGGATCCGGCGAACTGGGACATCAAGGATCCCGCCAAGATGGCAGAGCTGCAGGCGGCGCGGACGCGGCTGATGAACGTCCTGAACGCCGGCGGGCGCACCAAGGCGCCGGTCGATGCCGCCAAGGCGCAGCAATCGTTCGACTGCTGGGTCGAGGAGCAGGAGGAGGCTTGGCAATCCGCCTATATCGGCGCCTGCCGCGACGCCTTCCTGGCGTCGATCGCGGCCGCGGAAGGCGCGCTCAATGTCACCCCGCCGGCCCAGCCGCGCGTCGAGGCGGTACCCCAGCAGCCGCGCCAGTTCCTGGTGTTCTTCGCCTGGGACCGCAGCGATCTCAATGGGGACGCCCGCCAGGTGCTCGATTCGATCGTCGCGCAGCTGCGCAACGAGCGCTATAGCGGAATCCGGATCACCGGCTACGCCGACCGGTCCGGCCCGGTGCCGTACAACATCCGTCTGTCGCAGCGTCGTGCCGATTCGGTGGCGGCCTACCTAGCCGGCAAGGGCGTGCAGCGCAGCGAGATCACCACGGTGGCCCGCGGCGAGAGCGACCCGCTCGTGCCGACCGCGGACGGCGTGCGCGAGCCGCAGAACCGGCGCGCCGCCATCGTGATCCAGCTCACGGGAGCCGGCACGAGCTGATCGCGCGTCGAAAACGGCGGAAAAAGGGCGCCTCCGGGCGCCCTTTTTTTGGTCACAGCCGGTCCAACGCTCGACACAGACCGCTCACCCCAATGTCCAACGTGCAGGCCCACCTTGATGTCATCGCATCAACGCGACGAAACGGAGGACCGCAATGACGAGCCGCACGACGACAGCGCTGGCGAACGACGACTCGGTCTGCACCCACGCCGCGATCGCACGCGCGCTGCCCACGCTTCGCCGCTTTGCCCGTTCCCTGGCAAAGGATTCCTCTGCTGCCGACGACCTTGTGCACGACTGCGTCGTCAAGGCGCTGGAGAACATGGACAAGTTCCAGCCCGGCACCAACCTGCGGGCGTGGCTGTTCACCATCCTGCGCAACTGCTTCATCTCCGGGCTGCGCCGCGACCGGCGTCGCTTCGAGGATTGCGACGGGCCCGACTGGGCGATCCGCTCCTCGACCCCGCCGGACCAGGAGAGCCGCATCCTTCTGCAGCGCGTCGGCGAGGAGATCGCCGACCTGCCGGCCGACCAGCGCGCCGTGCTGCGGCTGGTGGTGCTGGAAAGCCGCAGCTATGACGAAACCGCCCGCGCCCTGCACGTGCCGGTCGGCACCGTGCGGTCGCGCCTATCGCGGGCCCGGCACGCGTTGCGCATGGCGACCGATAATCACGTCGAGACGGTGGAACCGCGCATCGCGGCCTAGCCAACTCGATCCACATCGGCCGACGCCGCGCGCCTCCCCCGGGGGCGCGCGGTTTTTTGTGCGCTTGATGGCGACCGGTCCACCCGATAGCGTCCCGGCATGCAGGTGAGGACAAGGCGCGGGCTCGGTATCGCCGGGCGCATAATCGCGATTTCGGCGGCGGGCGGCGGCCTCTACGGGCTCGCCCTCTCGCCCGATCCGGCGACAGGCTTCGCCCGTGGGGCCCTGTCCGGGCTGCTGATTGCAGGGGCGCTCAGCGCGTTCGAGTTGTTCGTGGTCTCCCGGCCGGCGGGCATGGCCTTGCGACGGCTCAGCTTCGTCCGGCTGATCGCGGTCAAGTCGCTGGTCTATCTCGTCCTCATCACCGTGGGGCAACAGGCCGCGGCGCTTGCCGTGCCCAGCGCCGGCGGCGGGCTCAGGCTCGACGCCACCCTCGCCTGGTCGACGGCGTTCTCGCTGCTGTTCGCGGCGCTCGTGACATTCGTGATCCAGGTCGACCTGATGCTGGGCCAGGGCGAACTCGCGCGGTTCCTGCGCGGGCGCTATCACCGGCCGCGCCTCGAGGAACGCGTGTTCCTGTTCCTGGATCTGGTCGGCTCGACCGCGCTCGCCGAGCGGCTGGGGGGCGAGCGCTTCCTCGCATTGCTCAACGAAGCGTATGACGACATTGCCGAACCGGTCCTGGAGCACGCGGGCGAGATCCACAAATATGTCGGCGACGAGGTGATCGTCACCTGGGTGCCGGCGCGCGGCCTCGCCGACGGGCGCTGCGTCGCCTGCGTCTTCGCCATCGAGGACGCGCTCGCCGGGCGCGCCACCCGCTACCTGGCGCGCTACGGTGCGGTGCCGTCCTTCCGCTACGCGCTGCATCTGGGCGACGTGGTGTCGGGCGAGCTGGGACGCTTCAAGCGCGAGATCGCTTATATCGGCGACGGGATGAACACCGCGGCGCGCATCGTCGACGCCTGCCGCACGCACGCGAAGCCGCGCATTGCCTCGCTGGCGCTGCTCGACCGGATCGTCCTGCCGGTGAGTGTGGACGCGACGTCGCTGGGGTTGGTCGCGCTGCGCGGCAAGGAGGCGCCGATCGGGCTCGCCGCCCTCGACCGTGCCGGCGCGAGCGGATAGCATCGGGCCTTACCAGACGCGGGAGAAAACATGAACGCCGCAGCGGCACGACTGCGCGAACTGATCGTCGGACCCGATCTGCTGGTCTGCCCGGTGATCCATGACGGGCTGACCGCCAAGCTGGCCCAGGAGGCGGGCTTTCCGGTCGCGCTGATGGGCGGGTTCGGCGTGGCCGGCACGGTCTACGGCCTGCCGGACGTCGGGCTGATCGGCTTCAACGAGATGGTCGAGCAGCTTCGCCGTCTGACCGCGGCCGCGCCCGGCTTTCCCGTCGTCGCCGACGGCGACACCGGCTATGGCAACGCGATGAACGTGCGCCGCACCGTGTTCGAGTATGCCCGGGCCGGCGCCGCCTGCGTGCTGATCGAGGACCAGCAATGGCCGAAGAAGTGCGGCCATATCGGCGGGCCCCGCCAGGTGATCCCGCGCGACGAGGCGCGCATGAAGATCCGCGCGGCCGTCGAAGCGGCGCGCGAAGCGGACATACTGGTGCTGGCGCGCACCGACGCGCGCGGCGGGCTGGGGCTCGACGAGGCGCTGGCGCGCGGCCGCGCCTTCGCCGAGGAAGGCGCCGACATCGTGTTCCTCGAGGCGCTGCAGTCGAAGGACGAGCTGAAGGCCTACGCCGACGCGCTGGCCGACCGCGCGCCGTGGGCCAACATGATGCCCAAGACGCCTTTGGTCTCGCGCGACGAGCTGCACCGCATGGGCTTCAAGTTCGTCACTTACAACACGGCGCTCGCCACCATCATCCAGGCGGTGAAGGATTCGTTCGCGGCGCTTGTGAAGGACGACATGGCGCACGCGCCGGCGATGGCGCCGTTCGACGAGGTGCAGCGCGCCGTCGGGCTGCCCGACTACAACGCGCTGGAAGTTCGCTACGCGACGGAGAGGTAGGCAATGGCCGACGCTCTCAGACTGAAGGCGGTCCCGGCGGCTCTGGCGGAAGACGGGCTCGGCGCGATGGGCAACTCCGGCTGCGCCCTTCCGTCCGCCATGATCGCGGTCGGCGAGGACGGCGTCGAACTGTTGTGGCAGGGCCACCGCCGGTAGGCTATTCCTTCGCCACCCTACCCGAATTCAGCTCGAGGAGCGTTCCATGATCGTCGATTTCCAGCATCACTTCACGCCGCGCGAGATGATCAAGGAGGACGTGAGCGGCGGCAAGCTGATCCTCAAATACGACAAGTGGGGCGCGCCGAGCTACACCGTCCACTCGCTGCTGTACGACCTCGACGAGCACATCCGGATGATGGACCGCGCCGGTATCGACGCGGCGATGCTGTCCTGCGCGGGCACCATGTGCGCCGACCTCGAGCCGTCGAAGTTCGTCAACGACCAGGCGAAGAAGGCCGAGCGCGATTATCCCGGACGGTTCATCGGCACGGCGCATGCCCATCCGATGGGCGGCAAGGATGCGTTCAAGGAGCTCGCGCGCTGCAAGCACGAGCTGGGCTTCCCGGGTGTCGTGATCCAGTCCGAGGTCAACGGGATGCAGCTCGACGCACCCGAGCTCAACCCGTTCTGGGAGGAGTGCCAGAGGCTGGGCCTGTTCGTGTTCGTCCATCCCGCGCTGGCGCTGGTGAATGGCCAGTTCTTCGACGCCGACGACCTGGCGCGCTCGGTGGGGCGCGAGTTCTCGCTGATCGTCGCGACGATCCGGCTGATCAACGGGGGCGTGCTCGATCGCTTCCCCGGCCTCAAGATACAGATGGCGCATCTGTCGGGCGGCGTGGCCTCGATGCTGGCGCGGGTGCGCAGCTACCAGGACAAGGAGTTCTGGGGCACGAAGGGCAACGAGCGCCACGGCCGCAAGCCGGAGAAGGAATTCGACCACTATATCGACGAGCGGCTGGTGTTCGACACGGCGGGGTTCTGCGGCGCCATCAGCTCGGTGAAGAGCTCGCTGGTCGAGCTTCCGGCCAATCGGATCGTGTTCGGCTCGGACTATCCCCAGGAAATCCGCGAGCCGGACGCCGTGAAGCTGTTCGTGGACGAGATCCGCAAGCTTGGCGGCGACGGCTCGGCCATCCTCGAGGGCAATATCGGCCACCTGCTGCCGGAGCCTGCCCGGGCGGCATAGAGCATCTTCCGCTCGCGCGGTATCTCGCGCCGGCCCTCTCCCCCGCCCGGCCACCCAACGACATCATGCTGGTATGGGTGGCCGGGCGGAGGAGAGGGCTGGACCCGTTCGAACAGAAAGCGCGCTAAGGGCGGGGCGCGACGGTTTGACGCAGGGGCCGGGCGTGCGGTAGGCTCTCCCAAACGCGAGCGATGCGCGTCGTGGTGCGGTGGGGGAGCCGGGCCGCAAGCATACGGCGGGCGGCCCTTTGGGGAGAACCGCCATGAACGTGGAAGACATCCTGAGAACCAAGGGGTCCCGGGTGGTGACGGTTGCGCCGCGCGAGACCGTGGCGCGGGCCCTCGCCGTCCTGGCGGAGGAGAATATCGGGGCGCTGGTTGTGAGCGTGGACGGCGCGCGTGTCGACGGAATTCTGTCCGAGCGCGATATCGTCCAGGGGCTGGCCCGCGATGGTGCAAAGCTGCTCGACCGCACCGTCGAATCCTTGATGACGCGGAACGCCTATTGCTCGGCCCCGGGCGACGCGGTCGACCAGCTGATGTCGCAGATGACCGAGCGGCGTATCCGCCATTTGCCGGTGCTGGTGGACGGCCGGCTTGCCGGAATCGTCAGCATCGGCGACGTCGTGAAAAGCCGGCTTGGCGAGATCGAGAACGAGACCGAAGCGCTGCGCGAGTACATCGTTCACGCGTAAACCCGCGCGCCGTCAGAATCGGAAGCTGGCGTCCACCCGGAGCGTGCCGTCGAGCTGGCGCACGGTTTCGGGTGCCGGTGCGTACGGGGTGCCGCGTCCGATGCTGGCGGTCAGGCGCAGCCGCGACGAGCCGCGTGCGGGCTTGGGGACAAGCCGGCTGAAATCGATCGAGGTATTGAGCCGCCAATCGTTGCCGCGCTTCGCCGGCGAGAGGCTCATGTCGAAATGGGCAACGTCGAGCCCGGCCGAAATCTCGGGCATGTCCTGCGTCTTCAGGGCAAACTTGAGACGGCCGCGAACGATCTGGGCGCGCCAGGGCGTCGCCGCGTGCGGCGCGGTCCGCGACCCGTAATCGAGGCGGAGGGCGGCCCGCCAGATCTTGCCGGCGAGCGTTTCGCCGATTACGAGAGCGCGGCTCCCGCCGGCTGGCCCATTCAGGTCACGGGATGCGGTTTGCGTGACGCCGAGACGGGTTGTGCCGAGCGCGAGGCGCCAGTTGAGGAAGATCTCGTCGGTGACATTGCCGAGTCGCGAGGTGACCTCGCCGTCGACCCCGTCGAAGCTGGTGCGGTCGCGATCGGTGTGCCCGTACTCGACCGAGGCCGGAACGAGATCGTGGGCGAGCCGTCCGGGCGCACGTAGCGCCGTGAGCGACAACGTCGCTTTCAGGACGTCGCGTCGGTCATTTACCGTCGGTGCGCCGCCGAGCCCGTCGACATTGCGATCGAACCGCTCGTGTCCGAAGTGCAGGGAGAGAGCGTCATAGGCCATATCCAGGCCGTACCCGATCCCCTCCGCGTCCGGGGCGAGCCCGTCCTTGGGAAGGCGGAAGCGCTGCCCCGCCGCACAGTGGCGCCCGTAGGCGGACAGGTAGTCCGCGCCCCGGCGCAGCACGTCGACCTCGATGCGTTGCTGGCTCGCTCCGTCAGCGGCACCGGCGCTTTTCGGCGCGGTCAGCTCGCGGCGCCAACCACCACTCGAGGCGATCGACGCGTTCGTCGGACCGGTCGCGCCGTCATACTCGCTGATGATGCGGAGCCGCCCGTCCAGGGCGGCGAAGCGAATCTTTCCGCCATAGACCGCCGCGCGGCCATCTCCGCCAACTGCGGCTACGCCCGCGCTGGAGCGTTCGACGTTGCCCGCGATCTCCACCGTCACCGCGCCGGAACCGGCCAGTTCGCCATGTGCAGCCAGTGACTCGGCGGCGTGCGCGTGCGGGGCAAGGGCCGCAACGTGTCCGGTGGCGGCGACGCCCCACAGCGTCGCCACGACGCGCACGAATCCCGTACGGCGCCAATCGATCCGAATGGCGGTCACCCCTGGCCGCACTTTCGCGGCCCGTCGAGCCTCTGTCGTTTTCTTGTTGGCGACGTTTGTTACATGCCGCGCCGACAATTGTCGACGACCGTGGTTAACGGTCGGTTAGCCGCCGCAACCGATCGAGTGTCGCGCGATGGCGGGCCAAGGCGCGGCAAAATTCCGCGCGATTGCGCCGATGGTGCGCGTTCAGCCGCTCGATCCGAGCGAGATTTTCGGCGAGCACCTGGTCGTTATCGCGAATCAGGCTTTCCATCGCGCCGATTTTCGCTTCGAGCCGCTCGATGGCCGATTGCGGGCGCCGCCATGCCCAAGGCGGCAGCACCTCGTAGCGCCGCTCGAGCCCGGCCATGCGTGTCAGGCCGGACGGTCGTTCTCCGGTCAAGTCGCCCCTCATGGACGTTGTGACCGGCACAAATTACATTTTTCGCAATGATTGTCAAGAAGAAATTACGTAGTTCGCAACATACGACCGTATGGTTCGCCGCTAGCCGCGCAACCGGTGCCAGATGACCGGCGCGATCCAGTCGAGTTCGACGTCATGCTCGATCGGCACGGAGGCGTTAATCGAAACTAGCGTGAAGACGCCAGGCCGCGAGCCGCGCTCGAGCAGCTTGACCAGCTTGCGCCCGTCGGCGGTCTGCACCACACATTCGGTGCCGTAGCAGCGATCCGGGTTGAGCCCACGCTCGCGCGAATAGCCGATCAACTCGCCCTCCTTGAAGCGCGGCGCCATCGAATTGCCGCGCACACGGACTGCAAATCCACCGTCCTCGTCCGGCGGCGGCTCGGTTTCGTCCATGCCGGCTCCCTGCGAATGGTCGTCGAGCGCAAAGATCGCCTCGCCCGCCCCGACATAGCCGACCACCGGAATCCGCCGGCGCACCTGGACCGCAGCCTTGCCCAGCCGGGCCACGACCTCATCGAGCCCGGTCTCGAGAAACTCGGCAATATCGACGGCTTCGTCGTAGGTGACCCGACGGCGCTTATTGAGGATCTCGGTGACGCGCGCCGCGTCGAGCCCGAGATGGGCGGCGAGGCCGCGCTGCGATTTGCCCAGCGCTTTCAGCCGCTCCTGAAACCATGCCTTGTCCGGCGCACCGTTCATGGGCAGAGTATCGCCGGCCGTTACGACCGGCGCAACATAAAAATTACGTATCTCGCAATTTCATCTTGACAGAATATTGCGATTTACGTAATGTCCGTGTATGCCCATAGCACCCAGAGGCCCCTTGCCGGCCACCGCGGAATCGGTCCGGATGGATCGTTCCGCTTTCGCCACGGCTTTCATCGAGCCGGAGATACCGCTTTCCCCCGAAGCCGCTGTGCCGCCGCCGGATCATGACCCGGGACAGAGAGAAAACGGCTGCCGCTTCATCGCCGCCGATATCGACTGGCGGCGCTGGCGCTATTGCGGCAGGCCAATCGCGCGAGGCGCGTGGTGTGCCGCGCACGATGCGGCCTGCCATCGCTGGCGCGGGCTGGAGAACCGTCAGCGGCTGGGGGAGGAGATCGTCCGCCGGGTATCCGAGGGAGAATCGCATGTCGCAAGCTGAAGGCCACGGCCGCGCAGCGGCAGATTCCACACCCTCGTGGCGGATCGAAAACCTGCCAATTTCGGGCGGGCGCGTCGCCGACCTGGTCACCGAGGGCGATCCACAATCGCGCACGGTCGCCCACCACCGCGTTGTCGACACGATCGGCATGCTGGAGCGCAACGGCGCGATCACCCACGAGATGGCTCTGGCCGCCGAGGCGTTCGCACGCGACTTCCGCGTCGCCCACCTCGACGGCATTCGCACCGCCGCGCTGATCCGCGTCGATTCCTCGCGTACGCCCGACGCGCCGCCCAGCCACGAGGCGGCCCGCCGCCGCGTATTGCGCGACCTCGAGGCGCTCGGCGGGATCGGCGCGCCCGCCGCCCAGGCGGTCTGGCACGTCGTCGGGCTGGAGGAATCACTGAGGGCCTGGTCGCGTACCGATGGGTGGCAGGGGCGAAGGATGCGCTACGACGCCGCGCAGGGGATTCTGGTGGCCGGAGTCGGCATTTTGGCCCGCGTGCGACAACGGTCGAAGAGCTAGGAATAAAGAGATTGACAACCGCTCCGCCATAGTGTAAAAGCCGTCCCAGCCTGTGACAAAGGGCCCGCCGAAATCCAAGTCCGGCGGGCCTTTTTTCGTTTCCCCACAGGGTGGCGACCCGCTTAGGAGTATGTTCCTTGACAAGCGTTCCGCCATAGTGTATAAGTCGGTTCACGGTCGCGACGAGGGCCCCGCGGCGATACTCTTGCCGGAGCAGCCACCGGGCCCCCAGCCACCGCGGGAGAGACCCCCTAACCTCGGTAGGTGCGGGTCTCTCCCTTTTCTTTTTCGGCCTCGACGCGGCGCCCGTTTCGGGCGCCGCTTTCGTTTCCAGACCTCCAGAAGCGGAACCCAGATGACGGATTCGACGCGCCGATCCGGGCGGACTCGCACGTCCTCCCCACCAGATGCAGCGCGCACCAGGACCTCGGCCGGGCGCCGGCGGGCAGAGCGCGGCACGGCGATCACCTCGCCGGCGGAACGGACCGCCACCGCGCCCGCCGCCCCGGCCGAGGCGGCGAGCCCGCTCGACGTCCAGCTCGGCACCATGCGCGCCCTGTACGCGGCGGCCCGCGACGCCGAAGGCAGGGTCGTAAATTTCGATCTCGCGCGTCAGGCCTGCGACATCGCCAAGCTGGCGGCCCCCTACCTGCATGGGCGGCATGGCACGGCCGAGGCCGCACCGGAGGGGAGCGTGCGGCACGAAGACGTCCTCGACCTGCTCGATTGATCGTCGTGGACCGGACGAAGCGTCCGCAGCGCCAGCGCCTCAAGGACGACTTCGCGCTTTATGCGGAGCACTGCCTGAAGATCCGTCCCAAATCGGGCGGGCTGGAACCGTTCGCGCTGAACGCGGTGCAGCGACGGCTGCATGACGCGGCCGAAACGCAGAACGCGGCGACGGGACGGGTGCGCGTAATCGTGCTGAAAGCGCGCCAGCCGGGCGTGTCCACCTATGTCGAGGGTCGGCTCTACTGGAAGGTGACCCACCGCAAGGGCGTACGCGCCTTCATCCTGACCCACCGCGACCAGGCGACCAGCAACCTGTTCGCCATCGCCAAGCGCTTCCACGATCACTGTCCGGACTCGGTGCGGCCCGCGCTCCGCGCATCGAACGCGCAGGAGCTCGATTTCGGCGCGCTCGACTCGGGCTATCGCATCGGCACCGCAAAAGCCGCCGGGGTCGGCCGGTCCGACACGATCCAGTACTTCCACGGCTCGGAGGTGGCCCAATGGCCGAGCGCCGAGGAGCACGCCTCGGGCGTGCTGCAAGCCGTGCCCAACGAGCCTATGACGGAGGTGTGGCTGGAATCGACGGCGCGCGGCGCGGGCGGGCTGTTCCACAACATGTGGCGCGCGGCGGAAGCCGGCGAGAGTGGCTACTTTGCCCTCTTCATACCGTGGTTCGACCACGTCGAATACCGCGCAGCGGCGCCGGAGGGATGGGCCGCACCCGCGCCGTTCGCCGAGTACGCGGCGCCGCATCGGCTGGCGCCGGACCAGACCTATTGGGCCTGGTCGAAGAATGCCGAGATCGCGGCCGCCGCCGGGCTCGACACGGACGAGCCGTGCTGGCGCTTTCGCCAGGAATACCCCGCCGATGCCGGGGAGGCATTCCGCGCGAGCGGCGCCGACGGATTCATCCCGCCGCACCTGGTGTTACGGGCGCGCGACTTCACCGCACCGCCGCAGGACCACGCACCGGTCGTTATCGGCTGCGACTTCGCCCGCGGCCAGCGCGACTGGAACTGGTTCATCGACCGCCAGGGGCGCGCGGCCGGCACGAAGGTGAGCGAGCGGTTCCATTCGGACGACCTGGAGGACATCGCCGGCCGGCTTGCGCGGCTTATCGACCGGGTGGGCGCGGCAATGTGCTTCCTCGATGCCGGCGGCGGCGGCGCGGCGGTCTTCGACATGCTGCGCGCGCGCGGCTACGCCCGCCGGCTCGCCCTGGTGAATTTCGGCGGCGCGCCGCGCGATCCGCGCCGCTGGGCCAACAAGCGCGCCGAGATGTGGGGCGAGCTGCGCGACTGGCTGGCCGACCCCGGCGGCGCGTCGGTGCCCGACGACGACGTGCTGGACGCCGAGCTGACCGCACCCGGCTACAAGTACAACGCCAACCAGCAGGTCGTGCTGGAGGACAAGGATTCGATCCGCGCGCGGCTGGGCAGTTCGACCGATGGCGGCGACGCGCTGGCGTTGACCTTCGCCGCGCCGGTGGGCCTGGCCACGGCGCACCGGGCGGCGCAGCGCAGCGACAACCGCTACGCGGTGCACGGCTGGTAGAGATGCGCGCTCTCGCCGTGTTCCACGACCACGGCGGCGGGTGGCTGCGCCCGCTGCTGCGGCCCGGCTTCCGCCATTGCTTTTGCGCCGTCGCCAGCGGTCCGTACTGGATCGCGATCGACGGCCGCCGCGGCCTGCCCGCGATCGAGGTGGTCGCCGGCGCCGATACCGACCTCGCCGCGTTCTATCGCGGTCTCGGCTACGCCGTAGCGGAGATCGCCGCCGCGCCACGCCCGCCACGACAACCGGTGGTGCTGGCGACATGCGTCGGCGCGGCGAAGCGTGTCCTCGGGCTGCGCGCACCGTTCGCGCTCACGCCCTACCGGCTTTGGAAGCACCTGACCCGAAACGATCGGAGGTCCGAAATGTCGTCTTTGTTCAGCCCCCCTTCGCCATCGACGCCGCCCCCTCCCCCGCCGCCGACCGTCGCGGACCCGTCCGTCCAGCAGCGTAAGGAGGACGAGCGCCAGGCGCGGCTGCGCCGCATGGGCATGCGCGCGGCGATCCTGACCAGCGGGCTGGGCGACACCAGCGCCGCGCCCGTGAACCGCCCGACGCTGCTCGGCCAGCCGGGGAAGCTGTAGATGGACGGGCGCATCGAAGATTTGCTCGGCCGTTTCAAGGCGCTGGCGGACGAGCGGCGCGCGTGGGACGCGCACTGGCAGGAGCTGGCCGAGGTAATGCTGCCGCGCCGCGCATCGTTCACCACCGAGGGACAGGCGGGCGCCAAGCGCACCGAGAAGATCTTCGACGGCACACCGATGCTGGCGCGACGCGGGCTCGCCGCCGCGATCGACGGGCTGCTGAAGCCCAAATCGACGCGCTGGTTCCGCATCAAGCCGGAGGACGAGGCGCTGGACGCGCAGGACGAGGTGCGCGCCTGGCTCGATCGGGCCGAGGAAAGGCTGTTCGCCGCGCTCTACAACCCGCGCGCCCGTTTCGTGCAGCGCTCGGGCGAGGTGGACGACGACCTCGTCACGTTCGGCACCGGCGTGCTTTATATCGGCGAGTCCCGGTCGCTCGACCGGCTGGCCTTCCGCTCGTCGCACCTTCGCGACACGTTCATCGCGGAGAATGCCGACGGCGAGGTGGACACGGTCTTCCTCAGGCTGCGCCTGACCGCGCACCAGGCGGTGCAACGCTTCGGCGCGGACCAGGTGGGCGACAAGACGCGCGAGGCCATCGCCGCCGGCCGGCCGGACGAAAAGCTGGTCTACCTGCAGGTGGTGAGCCCGCGCACCGCCCGCGATCCGCGCCGGCGCGACGCGCGCAACCTGCCCTTCGCCTCGGTCGTGATCGACGTCGCGTCCGAGCACGTGGCGGCCGAGTCCGGCTTTCACGAGTTCCCGTTCGCCGTGCCGCGCTGGGACACCGCCTCGGGCGAGATCTACGGCCGCTCGCCCGGCATGATCGCACTGGCCGACGCCAACACGCTGCAGCAGATGGGGAAGACCATCCTGGTCGCCGGCCACAAGGCTGTCGATCCACCCCTGGTGCAAATCAACGACGCGGTGATCGGCACGGCGCGCACCTTCCCCGGCGGGGTCAGCTATGTCGACGCGCAGGCGCTGCGCGACCTGGGCGGCATGCGGCCGCTCGCGCCGCTCGAGACCGGCGGCAACATCCCGCTGGGCCGCGAGATGCAGAACGACACGCGCAGCCAGATCGAGGCCGCATTCTTCCGCAACGTCTTCCACCTGCCGGTCGGCGGGCCGCAGATGACCGCAACCGAAGTGTTGGAGCGGAAGGAGGAGTTCCTGCGGACCATCGGCCCGGTCGTGGGAAGGCTCGAGACCGACTATGTCGGCGTCGTGCCGCAGCGCGCCTTCATGATCCTGCTGCGCGCCGGTGCGTTCGGAAAGCCGCCCTCGGCGCTGACGGGCGGGCGCGTGCGCGTCACGGTGTCATCGACGGTCGAGCAGGCACGCCGCCAGATCGAGGCCGCCGGCGCCGCGCGCGCGATGGAGCTGCTGGCGCCGTTCTTCGCCGCACGGCCCGAGCTGATGGACAATTTCGACACCGATGCCATCGCGCGCGACGCACCCGACATCTTCGGCCTGCCGCGAAGCTGGCTGCGTTCGCCCGGCGAGGTGCACGCGCTGCGCGACGCAAGGCTTTTGGGCCAGCGCGCCGAGGAGCTGCTGCAGGGTGCGGGCCGGATCGCCGACATCGCGGCGAAGCTCGGGACCGACCGCGCGCCGGGGGTGGCATGAGAGGCCGGCTTGGTCGCCTGTTCCGGCGCGGTCCGGTTCCGCCGCCGCCCGATCCGCAGGCCTTCTTCGATGCGCTGATCCAGGCGCGACTGGGCGACGGGTACGGCGAGGCCGACCGGTATCGCGATTTCCGTGCCGTGTTCCTGGGCCAGTCGGGGCCCGAGCAGGGCAACCGGGTGCTGTGGCAGATCCTGGAATGGACCCGCATGTACCAGCGCGTCGCGGCACCGGGCGACCCGCATGAAACCTATTTCCGGGACGGCGAGCGCAATGTCGGGCTGCGCATCCTGGTCACGCTGAACGTGGAGCCCGAACGGCGCGAGCGGGAGAGGAGACCAACCCATGGCTGACGATGTGACGCAAGCGGCACCGGTGGAAACCGCAACGCCGGACGATTGGCGCGCGGGGATCGAGGAAGGTCGGCTGCGCGAGTTCGCCGCGCGCTTCGCGACGCCGGGCGACGCGGTCAAGACCGCGTTCGAGCTGCGCCAGAAGCTGTCCGTCGCATCGCCGTTCGGCGACGGCGTGCCGGAGGCACCGGAGGGCTACCGGTTCACCCTGCCGGGCGGCGGCGAGGCGGGCGAGTCCGATCGGGCCTTCCACGACCGCATGGGACGGCTGTTCCATGCGGCGGGGGTGAGCGACCGCCAGGCCGAGACGCTGAACCAGGGCTGGAACGCGATGCTCGACGAAGCGCGCGCGGTGCAGGAAGCGGCCGATGCGCGTGCGGCGGACGAGGCCGAGGCAATGCTGCGCCATGCCTGGGGGCCGGACTACGATCGCAACCGGGCGCTCGCCGAGCGCGCCGTCGCCCGCTTTCATGACGGCGACGCGCAGGAAATCCTGAACGTCCCGCTGGCGGACGGCAGGCTGCTCGGCTCGCACCCCGCCTTCGTGCGCTATGCCGCCGCCGTCGGCGCGCAGCTTGCCGAGGACACGCTGCATGACGGCGCGCCGTCGTCGGCCGCCGGCACGGCGCAGGAGCGGATCGATGAGATCCATGGCTGGCAGCACGCCGACGACCCGGCGCTGCGCGCCCGCTACCGCGCTGCCGACGTGCAGGACGAGCTGGCGGCGCTCTACCGCTCGCTCCACGGCGACGCCCCCGTCGTCGGCGCCGAGGGGCGGGTGGCGTGAACGCGCTTTCCGTTCGCCCTGAGGAGTGCCCGCAGGGCGCGTCTCGAAGGGCGAACGGCATACTGATTTTGCCCAGGCCCACCGCGTGAGCTGAGGCTCCGCGACCCTTGGTTTCACGCCCCGTGCGAGCGATCGCCGGGGCGTTTTTCGTCGCACGCGAGTGACCCTGACACCCGGCGCGACCCGGCGCGGTCTTTCCGCGCGGGCCCACCGCGTCGCGCGTCCGGCCCACCACGCGGCGTGCTCGCCTCAACCTTCCATCGGAGAACGAGATGAGCACTTCGATCAGCGTGAGCTTCGTCAAGCAGTACGAGCGCGAGGTTCACGAGGTCTTCCAGCGACGCGGGTCGTTCCTGCTATCGACCATCCGCCGCCAGGCCGGCGTCGTCGGCGCCACCACCACCTTCCAGGTGATCGGCAAGGGCGTCGCCACCACCAAGGCGCGCCACGGCACGATCACCCCGATGAACCAGAGCCATTCGGCCGTCGAGTGCACCCTGTCGGATTTCTATGCCGGCGACTGGGTGGACAAGCTGGACGAGTTGAAGACCCGGCACGACGACCGCGATGCCATCGCCAATGGCGGGGCCTGGGCGCTGGGCCGCAAGGCGGACGAGCAGATCATCGCCGCGACCGACGCCACCGGCTCGACCGTCGGCGACTATTCGACGGCCATCACCCGCGCGCTGCTGCTGCAGGCGTCGGAGATGCTGGACGACAACGACGTGCCGCGCGACGGCCAGCGCTTCGGGCTGCTGACGCCGCGGTCGTGGTCGGTCGCCATGACCATCCCGGAGTTCGCCGACGCCGACTTCGTCGGCAAGGATGGCCTGCCCTTCCTCAAGGGCGCCGAGCCGCGCACCTGGATGGGCGTGCACTGGATGGTCCACACCGGCGTGACCGGCAAGGGGACCAGCCAGGCGCGCAACCTGGTCTATCACCGCTCGGCGCTGGGCTACGCGTCGGGCGATGCGATCACCGCCGACATCACATGGCACGGCGACCGCGCCGCGCATTTCGTCAACCACTTCATGTCTGGCGGCGCGGTGCTGATCGACGCGCAGGGCGTCGTCGGCATCCACGTGGACGACACCGCCGCAATCCCGACCAGCTAAGGAGGAGTTCATGTCCTACAAGGACGCCTATATGGCGCTCGGGTCCTATGTCGGCGGGAAGCACCCGCTGAAAGTCTGGCACTACGTGACCGAGGACGCGCCGGCGGCGGTCGATTCCGCCGGCTACTTCAACGCCAAGGTCGACGAGCTGGCGGTCGGCGACCTCGTCTGGGTCTACCAGGCCTCGGACGAGGACGACCTGACCGCGGGCATCTCGGACGTTTCGCTGCACATCGTCCTGTCGAACGACGGGTCGGCGGTGGACGTGTCCGACGACCTGCTGGGCGCGACGGTGGCCGATACCGACTGACGCCGCCCCTCGGTCCGCCGGGCGGGGTGCGCGCGCCCCGCCCGGTTCCTTTTCCAGAACAGGAGATATTCATGCCCGACGACACGAACGTCGCCGCCACTGCCGCCGCGCCCGCTCCGGCCCCTGCACCATCGCCCGCGCCAGACTCCGCGCCGGACGCGCCGGGCCCTGAGCCCGCCCCGATTGGCGATGCGCCGCCCGGTGCCGAGGAATGGCAGCGCGTCGGCGCCGAGCTGGCCGCGGAGCGGGCCGCGCGCGACGAAGCGCTCGAGACGCTGCGCCACGACTGGGGCGAGGCGTTCGACGCGAATGTGGAACTCGCCCAGCGCCTGGTCGGCGAGGTGGCGGGGCCCGAGCTGATGGCGGCGTTCGACCGTGCCGGGCTGGGCGACGACCCGGCGCTGCTACGCGCCGTGGCCGAGGTGGCACGGCGGATTTACGGGGCAGCGCCTGCGGCAGCGGCCAACGCCGAGTCCGAGCGCATGCGCCAGCGCCTCGACGAGCTGCACGCGCTGCAGTTCCACGACGACCCGCGCGAGCGCGAGAGCTACCGCTCGTCCCGCGTGCAAGGCGAGCTCGCACGTCTCTACGAGGGGCTCTACGGCGCGACGCCGGTGGTCGGGCGCGATCTGCGCGTCGCCTGACGGAAAGGGTAAGGACCATGGCTTCCGAAGTGGGCATCTGCAATTCGGCGCTGACCAAGATCGGCGCCGCGCGCATCGTGGCGCTCGACGACGGCTCGAAGAACGCCAACGCCTGCGCCGAGCTGTACCCGAAGCTGCGCGACGACCTGCTTCGCCGGCACGTGTGGAATTTCGCGTGCGTGCGGCTGAAGCTCGCACGGCTGGCCGCCGCGCCGGCGTTCGGCTTCGCCTACGCCTACCAGCTTCCCTCCGACTGGCTGCGCACGGTCGGCGTGTATGGCGACGACGCGGCCGGTTTCCTTGCCGATTACCGCATCGAGGGGCGCACGATCCTGTCGTCGGCCGAGGCGCTCTACCTCGTTTACGTCCGGGCGGTGACCGACGCCAACGACATGCCCTCGGATTTCCGCGAGGCGCTGGCCGCGATGCTCGCCTGCGACCTGTCGATTCCCATCGCGCAATCGAACAGCCTGCGGGACCAGATGGACGGAGCCTTCCGCGACGCATTGGCGCGGGCGAAGAGCGTCGACGCGGTCGAGGATTGCCCGGAGCCGATGCCCGAGGGCAGCTGGGTGGCGGTGCGCTGATGGCCCGGGTCAATCCCCTGCAGCCGGCCTTCAACGCCGGCGAGATCAGTCCGCGCATGGCGGCGCGGGTCGATTTCAGCAAGTACGGCGCGGCCGCCGCGATCTGCGAGAACATGATCGCACTGCCGCAGGGCGGGATCATGCGCCGGCCCGGCACGCGCTACGTGGCGACGCTAAAGGACTCGGAGACGGCCGGGCGCCTGCTGCGCTTCGAATTCTCGACCGAGCAGGCCTACGTCATCGAGGCCGGCGAGGGCTATTTCCGTTTCTATCGCAACCAGGGACGCATCACCCTCGCCGCGACCGGCGCCGCCATCGCGAATGGCGATTTCACGGCCGGCATCACCGGCTGGGACGACCGGTCGGGCTCGGGGTCTTCGATCGCGCACGACGCGACCGACGGGCGGCTCTCGCTCGCCTCCAACGGCACGACCTACGCCCACGCCGAGCAGGACGTCACCACCGCGCAAACGGGCGAGGAGCACGTCCTGTCCTTCCGCACGCTCGGCGCGCCGGGCGACGAGGTCCTGCTGCGCATCGGCAGCAGCTCGACGGGCGGCGAGGTCACCGACGACGTGGCCTTCGCGACCGGGCGGCACGTCTTCGCTTTTACGCCGACGAGCAGCCCGTTCTACGTGCAATTCCGCCACAAGGCCGGCAAGACGCTGCAGGTCGACGACGTTTCGATCCTGCCCCCCGGGTCACTGGAGCTCGCGACCCCCTACGCTGCTCCCGAGCTGGCCGCCGTCCAAAGCGCCCAGTCGGCGGACGTGGCCTTCCTGTGCCATGCCGGCCATCCGGTGCAGAAGCTCGCCAGGTCGGGACATACCTCGTGGTCGCTGATCGAGGTGGCGTTCGATGACGGTCCGTGGCTCGCCGAAAACGCCGATAGTGCGAAAACGCTGGCAGCGGCGGCAACGAGCGGTCTCGGCGTCACGGTGACGGCCTCCGGCCACGCGCCGTTCGTCGCCACCGATGTCGGCCGCATGTTGCGCCTCGCGCACGGAACCGGCGAGCCCGGATGGGGGGTGATCGTAGGCTATGTCTCCGCCACCCAGGTGACCGTGGACATCCGGCGCAACTTCGCCTCGACATCGGCCACGGCCGACTGGCGCCTCGGCGCCTGGTCGGCGGCGACCGGTTACCCGCAGGCCGTGGCGTTTTTCGAGCAGCGCGCCTGTTACGCCAAAACGGCGAACCAGCCGCAGACGTTCTGGATGTCGCAATCGGCCGACCTCGAGAACATGCGGCCGGACAGCCGCGACGGCTCGGAAAACACGGTGCAGGACGACGATGCGCTCGACTTCACCATGGCGGCCGAGCGGGTCGACGTCATCCAGTGGCTGTCGCCCGGCTCGAAGCTGGTGATCGGCACGTCGGGCGGAGAATGGATCGTGCAGTCGAGCGGGCCGGTCGTCACGCCAACCGATATCAGCGTGAAACGACAGACGACGCACGGCTCGGCCGCGATGCCCGCCGTGCGCGTCGGCCCGACCGCCCTGTTCCTGCAGCGGGCGCGTCGCAAGATCCGCGAGTTCACATACGATTTCCAGGTCGACGGCTACCAGGCGCCCGACCTCACCATTCTGTCAGATCACGTGACGCGCTCCGGACTGGTGGAAATGGCCTACCAGGAGGAGCCGGATTTGGTGCTGTGGTGCGTGCGCGCCGACGGCCAGCTCGCCTGCATGACCTACCGGCGCGACGAGGATGTGATCGGCTGGACCCGGCAGGTGCTGGGCGGCGACGCGGCGGTCGAATCCGTGGCGGTCGTCCCCGGCAATGACGACGCCGGACAGGTGTCCGATTCATCGGATCGCGACGAGGTGTGGATCATCGCGAACCGCACCATCGGCGGCGCGCCCTGCCGGACGGTCGAGTTCTTCGAGAAAGCCTTTATCGGTCCCGACCCGCGCGACTATGCGACCTATGCCGGTTGGCGCGGCGCCATGCTCGCCGCGCAGTGCGACGCGTTCTACGTCGATTGCGGCCTGACCTACGATGACGCGCCGACCGACACGATCACCGGTCTCGATCACCTGAACGGCGAGACGGTCAAGGTATTGGCCGACGGGGCGGTTCATCCGGATCGCACCGTCGCGGGCGGGACGATCGTACTGGATGCCTCGGCATCGAAGGTGCAGGTCGGGCTCGGCTACGCCCACACATTCGAATGCCTGAAGATCGACGCGGGAGCCCGCGCGGGTACCGCAGTCGGCCGAACCAAGCGCATCCACGGCATTACGCTCGTGCTGCTCGATTCGACGGACGCACGGATCGGCCCCGACCGTACGAACCTCACCGCACTCGAGTTCCGCGAGGTCGCTGACGCAATGGATGCGGCGGTGCCTTTGTTCTCCGGCGAACGCTACGTCGAGCTCGAGGGCGACTACCAGCTCGATGCGCGCTTCGTGCTCAGTGGCGACAGTCCCGGCCCGTTCGTGCTGTTGGCTGCCGCGCCGGCGCTGAAGACCAACGAGATGGTGTGATGAGGCTGGTGCCGTTCCGGCCCGAACATCTTCGTGCCCTCACCCCTCCGGTCGCCGATCCGGACCTGCTCGACCGGTTCGCGAGGCAGTATCGCGCCACGGGGCCGGCCTGGACCGCGATGTCGGACGGCAGGCCGGTCGGTTGCGGGGGGATCCTGCGCACCGGCGACGTCGGGCTCGGCTGGGTGATCCTCAGCCATCCGGTGCGGACTTTGCCGGTCCACCGGGCAGCGTGCCGCGTGCTCGACCACGAGCTGGCATCCGGCAACACCCGCCGCATCCAAGCGCGGGCACTCGAGGAATGGGACGGCGCGTGCCGCTGGCTCGAGCGCCTTGGGTTTCATGCCGTCGGCCGCGACGGCGAATTTCGGGTCTATGAACGATGACAGGTATGGAAGTCTTCATGGCGGCCGCGTCCGCCATCGGCACGATCGCGACGGCGACCAACCAGGCCGGCACCCCGAATGCCGCGGCGGAGATCGCCATGCAGCAAGCCGCGCGCGAGCGCCAGATCGCCGCTCAGCAGGCGGAGGATTTCCGCCGGCGCCAGAACGCGGCCCTGGCGGCCGACCGCGTGCGCCGTGCCGGCTCGGGCATCGCGCTCGCCGGCTCTCCCCTGCTTGCCGACGACGCCGCGATCCAGGACATCGCGATGGGTACTGCCAGCATCCGCGCCGGGGGCGAAGCCAAGGCATCGCGCCTCGAACAGCAGGCGGCCGCGAGTTGCGCAGCAACGTCAGGTTCCTTGCAGACGAGCGGATTGCGCGCGGGAACGACCCTGCTCAGGGGCTTCAACACGACGTTCTCCTGAGATGCGCACGCCTTCCCAGACCCAACCGATCGATCGGAGAGACCGATGACGCTGAACTCGACCGACAGCAAGGTCGCCTATGCCGGCGATGGCGCGACGACGGTCTTCGCCGTGCCGTTCAAGTTCCTCGCCAATGGCGATATCGAGGCGCTCCTGCGCGACGATGCGACCGGCGACGAGGCGGGCTGGACCGAAAACACCCAGTTCTCGCTGACCGGCGCGGGCAACGATTCCGGCGGCTCGTTGACCGTCACGACGAGCCCGTCTGATTATACGCCGCAAACGGGCGAGACGCTGGTGATCCGGCGCCGGGCCGCCGAGGTTCAGGGATCGGCCTTTCCCGCGGGCGGCGCATTCCCGTCGGCAACGATCGAGACCGCACTCGATCGGCTGACGATGCTGGTCCAGCAGCATTCCGAGTTGCTCGCCCGCACGCTGTCGGTTCCAGCGACCGATCCGACCGACTCGATCGATCTCGTGCCGAGCAGCGTGGCGCGCGCATCCCGCTACATGGCATTCGACGCAGACGGAAAGCCGATTTCCGCCACCGTTCCCGAAGGCGGCAATGTCGTATCCGCGTTCATGTCGAGCATGCTCGACGACGCCGACGCGGCGACGGCAAGGGGGACACTCGGGCTCGACGTGGTCACGTCGGACCTCCTCGACGGCGGCGCGGTGACGTCTGCCAAGCTCGCACCCAGCGCATTGGGGGTATCCCTGGTCAATGGGACGCTCGCTGCCTCTGTTGGTGCCGGGAGCTGCACGATCGCGATTAAGACGCTGGCTGGGAACGATCCGAGCGCCGCCGACCCGGTGCGGATCGAATTCGACGGCGGTGGCGGCACCTATTACGTGCGCGACGTCACCACCGCGCTCGCCGTGACCATCTCGTATGGCTCGACGCTCGGTGTGGCGTCGGGCACGCCCTTTCGCGTGTGGGTGATCGCGTTCGATGATTCCGGCACGGTCCGGCTGGGATTGGTCAACTGCGTCAACAGCAGCAGCGGCATCTACGCGCTGGGGCAGCATCGGACGGAGTTGTCGACCGCCGAGGGCGGCAGCGCCAATAGTGCTCAGGTCATATACAGCGCCGTCGCGGTTGCCGCGATGCCATATGGCGTCCTGGGCCATCTGGACTGGGAAAGCGGGCTCAGCTTCGCGGGCGACTGGGACGTCGAACCCGATGGCGGCCGGTTGTTCGGCGCCGGTATCGCATTGCCCGGCGAAGTGATCTGGACCTACAGGGGCGGAAGCGGCGCCGTGCAGTCGGGTACTAGCGTCATACCTTACGACGACACCATTCCGCAGTCGGGCGAAGGCGATGCCTGGGCGTACCTCGCGTCGTTCACGCCGGTATCGCCATGCAACCCCTTCGAATTCGACGTGACGGCCTACGCCGCGCATTCGGTCGCGGCCGCGCGGATCACGCTCGCTCTGTTCAACTACGGTGGCGCCACGACCAACGCTCTCGCCAGCGCTGCCCACTACCAGGCTGCGGCCAACACGATCGGCGGACCGATCTCGCTCCGCTACCGCGGAAGGCGGGCGTCGGACGCGACCGGGTTCATCACGCGGATC
The DNA here is from genome assembly GCA_963817535.1 of uncultured Alphaproteobacteria bacterium. GTDB lineage: Bacteria > Pseudomonadota > Alphaproteobacteria > MPNO01 > DASWLB01 > CAWGHZ01. The sequence continues at coordinate 276,809 of CAWFOW010000009.1, read as the reverse complement.
GGCGGCAGCACGGCCGGTACCACGACGATGAACGGCGAGAGCGGCGCGCGCAAGCTGGGAGGAACGCTGGCGAGCACCCTCATCATCAGGGAGATCATGGGATGAGCACCATCCGAGTCGTCTATGCGGTTGAGCCGGCGTTTCCGCCGGCCGTCCAACACCCCGACGCGGCGCGTTATCAGGTCGGCGGCTACTGGGTCGACGCCGTGGACGGGCCGCCGAGCCAGGCCGAACTCGACGCGGCCCTGGTGCCGTCGCGCTGGCTCGTGCCGAAACTCGCGGTCGTCGATCGTTTGATCGCCGCCGGGCTGATGGCTGCGGTGACCGCCGCGCTGGACGATCCCGCCAATGCGACGATCAAGAGCCGATGGGATGCCTGCGTCGAGGTATGGAACGACGATCCGGCAGCGGCGGTACTGCTCGGCGCCATCGGCGCCGACCCCGCGGAAATCCTGGCAGGGCCATGACGGCACAGGATCAGCTCGACAGCCGCGCCATCGAGCTCGCCAACCAGGCGCTTGCCCGCATCGAGACCCACGAGCGCGTCTGCAAGGAACGCTGGGAAGCGAGCCGGCGCGCGCAAGAAGAGATCAAGGAAGCACTGACGCGCGGATTCGACGAAACGCACCGGCGCATCGACGAGGTGCATGGCCGCGTGAACGGACTTTCCGACCTCCGTTTGCGCGGCGCCGCCGCGGTGATCGGCGTTCTGCTGGTCGCGTTCGGCTGGGTGTTCATGGCGCATTTCGGAGGAAGCTGAGATGGAACCGGCCACGCTCGCACTGCACGCGGGCATCGGCGACATCATCGGCGGGGTGATCGGAACCGGGGTGAACGTGCTGTCCGGCGGGTTGATCGGGGGGCTGCTGCGGCTCGCGCCCGAGGTGCTGCGCCTGTTCACCACCAAGGCAGACCGCGATCACGAATACCGCATGGCGAAACTCTCCGCCGACCAGTCCCGGGCCGAGCGCGCGGGAAAGCTGGAGGAGATCAGGACACAGGGTGCGGTTGCCGCGGAAAACAAGGGCCTTACAGCCCTGGTCGAGGCCATCAAAGGCCAGGCCACCCGAACCGGCATCGGCTGGGTCGACGCGATCAGCGCGACGGTACGCCCCTTCGTGACCTACTGGTGGCTGGCCATCTACACGGCGGTCAAGGTGTCGCTGATGATCGTCGCACTGCGAGGCGGGGTCGCCCTCGCCGACGCCGTACTGCAGATCTGGACGGAGTTCGACGCCGCGACGTTCGGGGCGATCATCAATTTCTGGTTTCTCGACCGGGTCCTGAGGTACCGGCCGCTGTGATCGTGCCCGAATGCGGCCTGGCCCTGATCCGGCGCTTCGAGGGGCTGGGCGACGGCGACGCGATCGCGCCCGGTTTGCAGCCTTATCTCTGTCCGGCCGGGTATTGGACCCTTGGGTGGGGGTCGACCCGCGACAGCGCCGGTGAGCGGGTGACACGCCATTCGCCCGCGATCGACCGCGACGAAGCCGCCAGCCTGCTTGCGCGGGACGCCGACAGGGCGGCCGAGGCGGCGGTGCGCCTGTCCCTGCCACGGCCGCTCGCCGAGCACCAGCTCGGCGCACTGACCAGCTTCGTCTACAACCTCGGCGCGGGGGCCTATCAGGCTTCGACGCTGCGACGTCGGGTCCGCGCCGGTGACGACGAGGCGGCTGCCGAGCAGTTCCTCCGCTGGATCCACGGACGCGGTCGCGTGCTTCCGGGCCTGGTCCGGCGGCGGGCGGCGGAACGACGCTTGTGGCTGGCGGCGATGCCGTGAAACCAGCTAGGTGCTGGTCGGAGCGAGAGGATTCGAACCTCCGACCCCCGCCTCCCGAAGACGGTGCTCTACCAGGCTGAGCTACGCTCCGGCATCCCGTGAGGTCCGCCTATATAGCGTTCCGTCCCGTAAGCCGCAAGCGGGCGAGCGGGGCGCGCTAGTAAGCCCGGTCGATGGCGAACTCCGCCGCCTCGACCAAAGCGGCCCGTTCCGGGCTGTCGGGGAAAATCTCGAGCGCCTGGCGCGCGATCGCGCCGTAGGCCCGGGCCCGCTCGATCGTGGCCTTGAGCGCGCCGACCTTATCGAGCAGGGCAGCCGCCCGGCGGAAATCGCCCTTCTTCTGCTCCAGATCCTCGAGCGTCCGGCGCCAGAAGGCACGCTGTTCCTCGTCGCCGTTCCGAAAGGCGAGCACGATGGGCAGGGTGATCTTGCCCTCGCGAAAGTCATCGCCGACCGTCTTGCCGAGCGTCGCCTGCTGGGCGGAGTAGTCGAGCACGTCGTCGACGAGCTGGAACGCGATGCCGAGATTGTGGCCATAGGTCCTGAGCGCCTCGCGCTCAGCCTCCGGCCGCTCGGCGACGACGGCACCGATCTCGCTCGCCGCCGCAAACAGCTTGGCGGTCTTGGCCCGGATGACGGCGAGGTAATCCTCTTCGGTCGTATCGGTGTCGTTGGCGGTGACCAGCTGCGCCACCTCGCCTTCGGCGATCACGGCGGAGGCGTCGGACAGGATCTCGAGCACGACGAGGGAGCCGTCCGTCACCATAAGCTGGAAGGCGCGGCTGAACAGGAAGTCGCCGACCAGCACGCTCGACTTGTTGCCCCAGACGGCGTTGGCGGTGGCGAGGCCGCGACGAAGGTCGCTTTCATCGACCACGTCGTCGTGCAGAAGGGTCGCCGTGTGGATGAATTCGACCGACGCGGCGAGACCGATATGGCGGGTGCCCTGATAGCCGCACAGCCGCGCCGTGCCCAGCGTGAGCATGGGCCGTAGCCGCTTGCCGCCGGCGGCGATGATGTGGCCTGCGAGCTGGGGAATGAGCAGCACCGGCGACTGCATGCGCTGCAGGATGACCTCGTTGACGCGCGCGAGATCGTCGTGGGTGAGCGCGACCAGGGATTCGAGCGTCGGGCGCGGGGATTCATCCCGGCCGCCTTCCAGGCTGACGACGACGCTCACCCTCGGCTCCCGTGGCTGTTGACGTGATGGTGGAATGACCGGAGCATAGTCCGGTCGCGGCGCTGGTCAAGGAGCCGCAGGGCCGCACGGGGCCGCGCACTGCCCGTGGCGCGCAAGCAGGACGAGCAGGACATGAAGGAGCTTCTGCGAACCAATGATGCGGTGCTTCTTTCCTGGCTCACCGCCCTGTTGCGCGCCGAGGGGATCGAGCCCATCCAGTTCGATACCCATACGTCGGTGATGGAGGGCAGCATCAGCGCCATCCCACGGCGGCTGATGGTGGCGGACGACGAGTATGCCCGGGCCCGAGGGATCATCAAAGACGCCGGCGAGGGCGCCCATCTCGCCTGAGGCCACCACGGAGGACGCGATCCTCGGCGGTCGCGTGGTCGTGCGCCAGCCTCGCAAGGGCTTCCGCGTCGCTATCGATTCCGTTCTATTGGCTGCCGCGATTCCGGCACGTGACGGCGAGACAGTGCTGGAGCCGGGGACCGGTGTGGGCGCAGCCGCCCTATGTGTGCTCTGTCGCGTGCCGGGATGCCGTCTCCTCGGCCTGGAACTGCAGCCCGGCCTGGCGGACTTGGCGCGCGTGAACGCGGCGCGGAACGGACGGGAAGGATCGTTCGAAGTATTGGTCGGCGATGTCGCGCAGCCTCCGGCGCGAATCACCCTGGGCGGCTTCGACCACGTCATGATGAACCCGCCCTATCTCGACCCCGCGCGATCGCGCGCGCCCCGGTCGGCCACGCGCGAGACTTCGATGGTCGAGGGCGAGGCCACGCTCACACAATGGATCGACGTCGCGCTCGGCGCATTACGTCCGAAGGGCACGCTGACTCTTATTCATCGCGCCGACCGCCTGCCGGACTTGCTCGCTGCGTTCGGCGGCCGCGCGGGCGACATCGTCGTCTTCCCACTTTGGCCGGATTCCAAGGGAAATCCGGCAAGCCGCGTGATCATGCGCATCCGCAAAGGAAGCGCCGCTCCGTTCCGGCTAGCGGCCGGGCTGGTCCTGCACCGGCCCGACGGCACCTATACCAGCGACGCAAATGCGGTCCTGCGCGACGGTCGTCCGCTGGAACTCTGACGCGCTTGGCGGCGTGACTTGGCCGTGAACGGTCGTCGTCATGACCGAGTTGTGCGAGACGGTCGACGATCATTGACGAACCGCAAAATTCAGCGGCCGAATCCGCATGAACAATTGAATCTCACAGCGTTCGCGGTATATTGCGTTCGTTGGCAAATGGGTGCCGACGCAAGTGGAGATACGAACATGGCTGCTCCGGCAAAGAAGGCCGCCAAGAAGACCGCCACCAAGAAGAAGACGGCGACCAAGAAGAAGAAGTAGTTTCCGACCGACCGAGGTGGACGGAACCCGCGCCACGGTCGGCGCGGTTGAAATGAAGCGGCGGTCTGGACATCCAGGCCGCCGCTCTTTTCGTATCCGTTGGACGCGGTCGCGTTCCCACCACCGTCCCCCGTCCTTGACCGGCACCCGCGCGCAAGCCTAGAAGGCGATCATGCTGGGGCTCGGCTTTTCGAAGCTCGTCTTTCTCGTCGTCGTGATCCTGGTCGTCTGGTACGGCTTCAAATGGCTGAACCGGTCCGGGGCGGCGCCCACGCGACAACGCGATGCGAAGCCGCGGGCGGGGACGACCAACCGCACCTCCGTCGGCGCGGAGGACATGGTCAAGTGTACGGTCTGCGACACCTATGTGGTCGCGCGCGATCCTCGCAACTGTGGCCGATCGGGATGCCCCTATCCTCCCAAAAACTGAGGGATTCCGAGGGTCCGCGTCGCCTTGACCGCCCTCGGACCCGCCGGTAAGTTGCGCCGCACGCCGGGATTCCGCCGATGACCGAATCTTCCCCCGCGAGGACCTCGTTCCAGGGCCTGATCCTCGCATTGCAATCCTACTGGGCGGCCGAAGGGTGCGTCCTCCTTCAGCCCTATGACATGGAGGTGGGCGCGGGCACGTTCCACCCCGCGACCACGCTGCGTGCGCTTGGACCCGAGTCCTGGCGTTGCGCCTATGTGCAGCCGTCGCGTCGCCCGGCCGACGGGCGCTATGGCGAGAACCCCAACCGGCTGCAGCACTACTACCAGTTCCAGGTCATCCTGAAGCCGTCGCCGCCGGACAGCCAGCAGCTCTATCTCAATAGCCTGCGCACGCTGGGCATCGACGCCGCGCTGCACGACATCCGCTTCGTCGAGGACGACTGGGAGAGCCCCACGCTGGGCGCCGCCGGTCTCGGCTGGGAGGTGTGGTGCGACGGGATGGAGGTGACCCAGTTCACCTACTTCCAGCAGGTCGGTGGCATCGAGTGCGACCCCGTAGCGGTCGAGCTGACCTACGGGCTCGAGCGGCTCGCCATGTACATCCAGGGCGTCGAGAACGTTTACGACCTCGACTTCAACGGCCGGGGCGTGAGCTACGGCGACGTCTTCCTGCGCGGCGAGCGCGAGTTCTCGGCCTACAATTTCGAGGCAGCCAACACCGAGAACCTGTTCCGCCAGTTCGCCTTCGCCGAGGCCGAGTGCGGCGCCCTGCTGGTTCGCGATCTCGCCCTGCCCGCCTATGACCAGTGCATCAAGGCGAGCCATCTGTTCAACCTGCTGGACGCGCGCGGCGTGATCAGCGTCACCGAGCGCGCCGCCTATATCGGCCGTGTCCGGGCCCTCGCGAAGGGATGTTGCGAGGGCTGGCTGAAGGGCACGGCGCGCTAGCCATGGCCGAGCTTCTGTTCGAAATCCTGTCCGAGGAAATCCCCGCCCGCATGCAGTCGCGTGCGGCGGCGGATCTCGAGCGCGCGGTCACCGACCGGCTCAGGGCGGCGCAGCTTGCCTTTACCACGGCCGAGGCGTTCGTGACGCCGCGCCGCCTCGCGCTGGTCGTCGAGGGGTTGCCCGCGCGCCAGCCCGACGTGACCGAGGAGAAGCGCGGTCCGCGCGTCGGCGCGCCCGATCAGGCGATCCAGGGCTTTCTCAAGGCCAACGGCCTCGCCACGCTGGAGCAGTGCGAGCGGCGCGAGTCGGGCAAGGCCGAGTTCTGGTTCGCGGTCGTGGAGCGACCGGGCCGGCCGACAGGGGAGGTCCTTCCCGCGCTCCTGGAAGCCGCAGCGCTCGACCTGCCCTGGCCGAAATCGATGCGCTGGGGAAGCGGTACGATCCGCTGGGTGCGCCCGCTGGTCAGCGTGCTCGGCCTGTTCGATGGGCGCCCGCTCGCCGGCTCGCTGCTTGGCCTGCCGTTCGGCACCACCACACTGGGCCACCGCATCCATCACCCCGAGCCGATCACAGTCACGTCTTTCGCGGCGTACCGCGAACTTCTAATGGCGGCGCGCGTCGTTCTCGATCCGCCGGAGCGTCAGCGGCGCATCGTTGAGGGCGCCACCGGCGCCGCCGCGGCCGCCGGGTTGAGCGTCAAGGACGATCCCGCCCTGCTCGCCGAGGTCGCCGGGCTGGTCGAATGGCCCGTGGTCGTCATCGGCGCCATCGACGACCGGTTCATGGAGGTGCCGCCGGAGGTGCTGACCACGGCGATGCGCACCCACCAGAAATACTTCGCGACCTTGCAGCCGGACGGCAAGCTCGCCCCCCGCTTCATCGCCGTCGCGAACATCGAGGCGCCGGATGGCGGCAAGGCCATCGTCGCCGGCAACGAGCGCGTCCTGCGCGCGCGCCTTGCCGACGCCCGGTTCTTCTGGGACCAGGACCGGAAGCGCAAGCTGGAGGACCGCGTCGCTGCCCTCGACGACATCGTCTTCCATGCGCGGCTCGGCAGCCTTGGCGCCAAGATCGGCCGGCTGCAGACGCTGGCCGCCGAGCTGGGGGAGTTCGTGCCCGGCTGCGACCGAGACCTCGCCCGCAGCGCCGCGCTTCTCGCCAAGGCCGACCTCACCTCCGGCATGGTCGGCGAATTTCCCGAGCTTCAGGGGATCATGGGGCGCTATTACGCGTTGGAAGAGGGCGAGAAACCAGACGTGGCCGAAGCCATCGCCGATCATTACGCCCCCGCCGGACCGAACGACCGCTGCCCGACGCGCCCCGTCAGCGTGGCGGTCGCGCTGGCCGACAAGCTCGACACGCTGTTCTGGTTCTTCGCGATCGACGAGAAGCCGACCGGCTCGAAGGACCCGTTCGCGCTGCGCCGCGCAGCGCTGGGCGTCATCCGCCTGATTCTGGAGAACCGGCTGCGCCTGCCCCTGCGGGCAGCCTTCGACCGCGCCCGCAGGGGAGAGGCCGTCGCGCTCGACGCCGCAGCGGCGAACCAGGTGGCCGACGATCTGGTCGCGTTCTTCGCTGACCGGCTGAAGGCGCATCTCCGCGAGCAAGGCGTGCGTCACGACCTGGTCAGCGCGGTCTTTTCGCTCACCGGCGAGGACGACCTGGTGCGGCTTCTCGCGCGCGTGGATGCGTTGCAGCGCTTCCTCGCAACCGACGACGGCGCCAACCTGCTGACCGCCTACCGGCGCGCGGCGAACATCGTGCGCATCGAGGAGCGCAAGGACGGCGTCCGACATGACGGCGCGCCAGACGCGGCGGCGCTGGTCCTGCCCGAGGAAACGGCGCTTCTGCAGAGGCTGCGCGATGCCGAGGGCGGACTGGAGCGGGCTCTGGAGTCCGAGGATTTTGTGGCGGCGATGAGCGCCCTGGCGGGGCTGCGGCAGCCCGTCGATGCATTCTTCGACAAGGTCACGGTCAACGCCGACGAGCCCGCCCTGCGCGCCAATCGGTTAAGACTTCTGTCGCAGATCCGGGCGACCATGAATCGGGTTGCCGATTTCGCCGAGATCGAGGGATAGACCGGAACGCACCGGCAATCGGGAAGGTTACGATGGCGGACAAGTGGGTATACCGCTTCAGCGGCGGCAAGGCCGAAGGCAAGGCCTCGATGCGCGACCTGCTGGGTGGCAAGGGCGCGAACCTGGCCGAGATGTCGAGCCTGGGGCTTCCTGTGCCGCCGGGCTTCACCATCACCACCGAGGTCTGCACCGCCTTCTACAAGAACGACCGGAAATACCCGGACGGTCTGACCAAGGAGGTCGACGCTGCCCTCGCCCACGTCGAGACGGAGGTCGGCGCGAAATTCGGCGACGCCAAGAATCCGCTTCTGGTCTCGGTCCGTTCGGGCGCACGCGCCTCGATGCCCGGCATGATGGACACCGTCCTCAATCTCGGGCTCAACGACCAGACGGTGAAGGGGCTGATCGACCGGTCGGGCGACGCGCGCTTCGCCTACGATTCGTACCGGCGTTTCATTCAGATGTATTCGGACGTGGTGCTGGGGGTCGAGCACCACCAACTCGAGGAGCTGCTGGACGATCTCAAGCTGGAGAAGGGCTACACGCTCGACACCGACCTTGTCGCCGACGACTGGAAGGCGCTGGCTGGTCAGTACAAGGCGCGGGTCGCCGAGCTGCTGGGCAAGCCCTTCCCGCAGGAGCCGCGCGAGCAGCTCTGGGGCGCGATCGGCGCCGTGTTCGGGAGCTGGATGAACCAGCGCGCCATCGCCTATCGCCGCTACAACAACATCCCCGAGGAATGGGGCACCGCCGTGACCGTTCAGGCCATGGTGTTCGGCAACATGGGCGACGACTGCGCGACCGGCGTCGCGTTCACCCGCGACCCGTCGACCGGCGCCGACGTGTTCTATGGCGAATACCTCGTGAACGCGCAGGGCGAGGACGTCGTGGCCGGCATCCGCACGCCGCAGCGCCTGACCATCGCCGGCAAGGCGCAGGCCGATTCCGACCTGCCGGCGATGGAAGAGGTGATGCCCGACGTGTTCGGCCAGCTCATGGACGTGCGCGGCCGGCTCGAGAAGCACTATCGCGACATGCAGGACATCGAATTCACCGTGCAGTCCGGCAAGCTCTACATGCTGCAGACTCGGACCGGGAAGCGCACCGCGGCGGCCGCGCTCAAGATCGCCTGCGACATGGTGCGCGACGGGCTGATCGAGGAGACCGAGGCGGTCTCGCGCATCGAGCCGGAATCGCTCGACCAGCTCCTGCATCCAACGCTCGACCCCAAGGCCGAGCGGACGTTCCTGACGCGCGGCCTGCCCGCCTCGCCGGGCGCGGCCTGCGGCAAGGTAGTGTTCTCCGCCGACGAGGCCGAAGCGATGGCCGCCAAGGGCGAGGACGTGATCCTGGTCCGCATCGAGACCAGCCCCGAGGACATCCACGGCATGCACGCCGCCAAGGGCATCCTGACCAGCCGCGGCGGCATGACCAGCCACGCCGCCGTCGTCGCGCGCGGCATGGGCACGCCCTGCGTCGCCGGCGCGGGCGAGCTGGTGATCGACTACAAGGCCAAGACCATGCGCGTGCGCGACGTCACCGTGAAGGCCGGCGACGTGATCACGCTGGACGGCGCGGCCGGCGAGGTGATGCTGGGCGCCGTGCCCACCATCCAGCCGACCCTGTCCGGCGACTTCGCCACCTTGATGGAATGGGTCGACAAGGTGCGCAGGCTGGGCGTGCGCGCTAACGCCGAGACGCCCGAGGACGCGATGACCGCGATCAAGTTCGGCGCCGACGGGATCGGGCTGTCGCGCACCGAGCACATGTTCTTCGACGAGGACCGCATCGTGGCGGTGCGCGAGATGATCCTGGCGCAGAACGTCGACGGGCGGCGCAAGGCGCTGGCCAAGATCCTGCCGATGCAGCGCGACGACTTCATCGAGCTGCTCCGCATCATGGAGGGGCGCCCCGTCACCATCCGCCTGCTCGACCCGCCGCTGCACGAGTTCCTGCCCAATACCGACGCGGAGTTCGACGAGGTCGCGCGCTCGACCGGCGTCGCCGTCGAGGACGTGCGCGCGCGCGCCAACGCGCTGCACGAGGCGAACCCGATGCTGGGCCATCGCGGCTGCCGCCTCGGCATCACCTATCCCGAGATCTACGAGATGCAGTGCCGCGCCATCTTCGAGGCCGCGGCGACCGTGCAGAAGGACGGCACCAAGGTCGCGCCCGAGGTGATGATCCCGCTGATCGCGACGAAGCGCGAATTCGACATCCTGAAGGAGATGGTCGACCGCGTGGCCGGCGAGGTGACCAAGGCCACCGGCGCGAAGATACCCTATCTGGTCGGCACGATGATCGAGCTGCCGCGCGCCGCGCTGATGGCCGGCTCGATCGCCGAATCCGCCGAGTTCTTCAGCTTCGGCACCAACGACCTGACCCAGACCACGTTCGGCCTGTCGCGCGACGATTCGGGAAGCTTCCTCGCCGCCTACGAAAAGGCGGGCATCTTCGAGAAGGACCCGTTCGTCACGCTCGACCGCGACGGGGTGGGCGAGCTGGTGAAGATCGCGTCGGAGCGCGGCCGCGCCACGAGGCCGAACCTGAAGCTCGGCATCTGCGGCGAGCACGGCGGCGACCCCGCCTCGGTGCGGTTCTGCCACGCCATCGGGCTCGACTACGTGTCCGCCTCGCCGTTCCGCGTGCCGATCGCGCGGCTGGCCGCCGCCCAGGCGGCGCTCGCCGGCGAGGACTCGGAGATCGGCGTCAGCTCGACGGCGTGAGACCGGCGGGCCGCGGTGTCAGGCGCGCCTCGCCCGCCACCAGCTGGCCGCCCGCTTCGACGAGATCGAGCCGCAGCAGCGCGATCCCGACGTCGCCCGCGGCCGAGCGCATCTCGCCCGCCTCCACGTCGCCGCGCAGGACCTTGGTGCCGGGCGCGGGCGCCGGCCCCGCGATCGAGACCGGCATCAGGCGCTTCCTCACCAGGTCGCGGCGCTTCATGCGCGTCGTGACCTCCTGCCCCACATAGCAGCCCTTCTCGAAATCGACGCCGTTCAGCGCGTCGGCGCCGCCTTCCAGCAGCAGCAGCCGGTCGGCGATGAAATCGCGGCTGCCATCCGGCAAGCCCAGCCGGATACGCGCGGCGTCATAGGCTGCGAAATCTCCCTCCGAAAACCCCGCTCCACCCAGCGCGCTTGCCGCAGATTCGGCCGGCAGGACGACCCGCGCACCGATTTCGACGCTGCGCGGATCGACGAGCGCGATCCCGCCGCCGAATTCCCGCGCCTGCCCTTCCTGTGTCTCAAGCCCCAGGGCCTTCGCCGCCCCCGCGCCGAACGCGGCGTGGACGGCAAGCCCGTCCTCGGCCGCGACGGTGACCTTCGCCCGCAGCCGGTAGAGTGCGAGCCGCTTCATCAGCGTCTCGCGGCCCAACCCCTCGCAGTCGAGATAGAGCGTGCCGCCGCGCTGGAAGATGAAGAAGTCGAACAGATATCGCCCCTGCGGCGACAGCAGCGCCGCGTAGATCGCCCGATCCGGCGCTACCCGGTCGACATCGTTCGTCACCAGCCCCTGCAGGAACGGTCGTGCCTCGTCGCCGGACACGGCGATCAGGGCGCGGCTGGGCAGGGGCACGTAAAGCAAGCGGTCCATGGCGGCTGTGACGTGGGGCGCGCGGCCGGCCATGGCAAGGGTCCGCTTGGCAACCCGGCGAGGGCAACGGTATAAGGCACCCATGGGCGATAAAGCCGCCATCCGCCGGCGACGGCGCCGACCGGGGCGGGCGCGCGCATGAGAATCCTGTTCATCACCTCGACCCGCCTCGGCGACGCCGTCCTCTCGACGGGGCTTTTGCGCCACCTCGCAGCGCGCTATCCCGACGCCCGCATCACCGTCGCCTGTGGGCCGGTTCCGGCGCCGCTGTTCGCCGCCGCCCGGGCGGTGGAGCGGGTGATCGCACTCGAGAAACGGCCTTTCGCCGGCCATTGGGTGCGTCTGTGGCTCGCCTGCGTGCCGCGCTTCTGGGACCTGATCGTCGATCTGCGCCATTCCGCCGTCTCGCGCCTGCTGCTGGCGCGCAAGGTGCGGGCGCTGCGCCGGCCCGACCGGGGACATCAGGTCGAGCGGCTGGCGACCGTGCTGGCGCTCGATCCGCCCCCCGCCCCATCCCTCTCGATCCCGACGCGCGAGGCCGAGGCGGCGGCGCGGCTGATCCCGGCCGGCACGCCGGTGCTGGGGCTCGGCCCCACGGCGAACTGGCCGCCCAAATCCTGGCCGGCCGACCGCTTCGCCGCGCTCGCGGCGCGCCTGACCGCGGCCGACGGCATCCTTCCCGGTGCCCGCATCGCCGTGTTCGGCGCGGCCGACGAGCGCGCCGCCGCGCAGAAGGTGCTCGACGCGATCCCGCCCGCGCGCCGCATCGACCTGGTCGGGCGCGCCGGCATCGCGACCGTCGCCGCCTGCCTCGCACGGCTCACCCTCTATGTCGGGAACGATTCGGGTCTGACCCACATGGCCGCCGCGGTCGGCACGCCGACCCTCGCTCTGTTCGGGCCGAGCCGGCCCGAGATCTACGCGCCATGGGGCGCGCGCACCGCCATCGCCCGCACCATCCTGTCGTACGACGAGCTGATCGGCACGCCGGGCTACGACCACCGCGACCTGACGGCGCGGCTGATGGATACGCTATCGGTCGACGCCGCCGTCGCCGCCGCGACCGCGCTGTGGCGCCGCTGCCAGGGGGAAGCCGCGTGAGCGAGCCGCGCCTCTCCGCGCTGGTGGTGATTCACAACGAGGAGGCGCAGCTCGCCGAATGCCTCGGCCGGCTCGGCTTCGCCGACGAGATCGTGGTGGTGCTCGACCGCTGTACCGACGGCTCAAAGAATATCGCCGCGCGCTTCACCGGCCGGCTGGTCGAAGGCGCGTGGCCGCTGGAAGGCCCGCGCCGCAACGCCGGGCTGGACGCCTGCACCGGCGACTGGATTCTCGAGATCGACGCCGACGAGCGGGTCACCGAGGCGCTCGCCGCCGAGATCCGCCGCGTCGTCGCGACGTCGGCGCACGACTGGCACGAGATCCCGGTCGACAACTATGTCGGCACGCGGCTGGTGCGCTATGGATGGGGCGCGTCCTACGGCACGTCCGCCGTCCCGCGCCTCAGCCGCAAGGGTGCCAAGCGCTGGGGCGCCGGCCGCGTGCATCCGGGCATCGAGCTCGGCGGCGCGAAGGGGCCGCGCCTCGCCGCGCGCCTCGTGCACCATGTCGACCGCGACATTTCCGACATGATCCGGCGGCTCGACCGCTACACGACGTTGCGGGCGCGCGACCTGCGCGATTCGGGCAAGATCGGCTCGTTCGGGCATAATCTGCGACGCATCTTCACCCGCTTCTGGAAATGCTATTTCAGCCGACGCGGCTATCGCGAAGGGGGCTACGGCTTCCTGATCGCGCTGTTCGCGGGGCTCTACCCGATGCTGTCCTACCTCAAGGCACGTCTCGAGGACGAGTGATGCGGGTCCTGCAGGCGATGGCGGGCGCGCCGGTCGGCGGGGCGGAGGCGTTCTTCATGCGGTTGGCGTGCGCTCTGTCGCGTTCCGGCCTCGACCAGCGCGTCGTCATCCGCCGCGATGCGCAACGCGCGGCGGCACTGGCCCAGGCGGGCCTTGCCCCGGTCGAGCTTCGCTTCGGCGGCTGGCTGGATTTCGCCACCGGCCGGGCGCTCGGCCGCGAGATCGACTCGTTCCGGCCCGACGTGGTGCTGACCTGGATGAGTCGCGCGACCCGCCACTGCCCGCGGGCGACAGCCCGACGCCGGTTCGTCCACGCCGCGCGGCTCGGCGGCTATTACGACCTCAAATACTACCGGCGCTGCGATCACCTGGTCGGCAACACGCGCGACATCGTCGATTATGCCGTGCGCGGCGGATGGCCCGCCGAACGCGTCCATTATCTGCCGAACTTCGTCGAGGCCGCGCCCGCCCTGCCCGTCGCGCGCGCAAGCCTCGAGACGCCCGACGACACGAAGCTGCTGCTCGCCCTCGGCCGGCTGCATCGAAACAAAGCGTTCGACGTGGCGATCCGGGCGCTGGCGGCCCTCCCGGACGTGCATCTCTGGATCGCGGGCGAGGGACCGCTGGCTGGCGAGCTGCAGGCGCTGGCGCGCCGCGAAGGCGTCGCCGACCGCGTGCGGTTCCTCGGTTGGCGCGACGATGCGCCTTCGCTGCTCGCCGCCTGCGACATGCTTATCTGCCCGTCACGCATCGAGCCGCTCGGCAACGTGGTGATCGAGGCATGGGCGCACGGCACGCCGGTCGTCGCCGCCGATGCCGTTGGCCCGCGCGCGTTGATCGCCGACGGGAAAAGCGGCCTTTTGGTGCCGGTGGACGATGCGGCGGCGCTGGCGGGCGCGATCGCACGCGTGCTCGATGATCCATCCCTCGCAGCACGTCTCGTCGAAGGCGGACGCGCGGCGTGGCGGAAGGAGTTCACCGAGGAGGCCGTGCTGCGCGCCTGGCGCGATTTCTTCGAACGGATCGCGCGCTGATGTGCGGCATCGCCGGCATCATGGCGCCCACGGGCGTCGCGTCCGACCTCGCCGCGCTCGACGCGATGCAGCGCGCGCTGGCCCATCGCGGCCCGGACGGGACCGGGCGCCACGTCGCTGGCAACGTTGCGCTGGCCCACACGCGCCTCGCCATCATCGACCTTGCGACGGGCGACCAGCCGATCGGCGAGGCGGGCGGGGCAGTGCTGATCGCCAACGCCGAGATCTACAATTTCCGCGAGCTGCGCGCGGCGCGTCCCGATGTGCCGTTCCGCACAGCGTCGGACTGCGAGCCGCCGCTGCATCTCTGGCGCGCCCACGGGCCAGCGTTCGTCGAGCGTCTGCGCGGCATGTACGCCCTCGCGATCCACGATCCGGCGTCCGGCCGGCTTCTGCTCGCGCGCGACCCGTTCGGCATCAAGCCGCTCTACTACGCCGAAACGCCGAAGGGCTTCGCCTTCGCGTCCGAGGCGCAGGCCCTGATCGCCGCCGGGCTGGCCGCGCCCAATTTGCGCCCCGAGGCGCGCGCGGCATTGCTGCAGCGCCAGTTCGTGGCCGGCAGCGAGACCGTCTTCGAAGCCATCCACCGCGTGCTTCCCGGCGAGACGCTGATCGTCGAGGGCGGACGCATCGTCGAGCGCCATCGTCGCCTTGCCTTGCCCGACGGCGGGCCGGAGGCGATCACGGCGGAGGATGCGCTCGCCGCGCTCGATGCCGCGCTCACCGAGAGCGTCGAGTTGCACCAGCGCGCCGACGTGCCCTACGGCATGTTCCTCTCGGGCGGGATCGATTCGTCGGCGCTGCTGGCCCTGATGGCGCGGCTGAACGACCGGCCGGTGCGCGCCTACACCGCGTGGTTTCCCGGCACCGGCGCGGCCGACGAGCGCGCGCGGGCCCGTGCCGTCGCGAACGCCGTCGGCGCCGCCCATGTCGAGGTGCCGTTCGACGAAAGCGATTTCCTCGCGCTGCTGCCGCACGTCGCCGCGGCGATGGACGATCCGGCCGCCGACTACGCCGCCCTGCCGAGCTACAAGCTCGCAAGCGTCGCGGCGGCGGAGGTGAAGGTCGTGCTGTCCGGCGAAGGTGGCGACGAGCTGTTCGCCGGCTATGGGCGCTATCGCCGAGCGACGCGACGTTTCCTGCCCGGCCGCCGGCTGCGCGGGCGCGGCGCACTCGAAGGGCTCGGCGTGCTGCGCGACGAGACCGCGTGGCGCGACGACTCGAATGCGCTCATGGCCGCCGAGCGGCGCGCCGGGCGCAGCGCGTTGCAGGCGGCACAGGCCGTCGACATCGACGGCTGGCTGCCCGGCGATCTGCTGATCAAGCTCGACCGCTGTCTGATGGCGCATGGCGTCGAGGGGCGCACGCCCTTTCTCGATCCCGTGGTCGCGGGCGCCGCCTTCCGCCTGCCCGACGCGCTGAAGCTGCGGCGCAGCTTCGGCAAGGTGCTGCTGCGAAGCTGGCTGGCCGATCGCGTGCCCCAGGCCGACGCCTGGTCGCGCAAGCAGGGCTTCACCGTGCCGGTCGGCGACTGGATCGCCCGACACGGTGCGCGGCTCGGTCCGCTGGTCGCATCGCAGCCCGGCATCGCCGAGGCCTGCCGGCCCGACGCGGTCGAAGCGCTGTTCCGCGATTCGTCGCGACGCGCCGGCCGTGCCGCCTGGAACCTGCTGTTCTACGCGCTGTGGCATCGCCGCCACGTTCTTGGCCGCGCGCCCGAAGGTGACGTGTTCGCGTGCCTCGCACAGCGTCCGTAATCCGCCGAGGTTGCGCCATCGCCGCCAACCCCTATGATCGCCCGCGAATTGTGAGGACGTGGGAGAGAGGAGCCTCGCGTGGCGGAACGCTATGACCTGATCGTCTCGGGCGGGACCTGCCTGACGCCCGCCGGGCGCGTCGCGGCCGATATCGGCGTGCGCGACGGCAAGATCGCGGCGATCGGGCGCCTCGACAAGGACGCGGCCGCCACCGCCTTCGACGCCACCGGGCTGCACGTGCTGCCCGGCGTCATCGACAGCCAGTGCCATTTCCGCGAGCCCGGCCTCGAGCACAAGGAGGACCTATCCACCGGCACGCGCGCCGCGGTGCTGGGCGGCGTCACCGCCGTGTTCGAGATGCCCAACACCAATCCCAACACCGACAATGAGGCGGCGCTCAACGACAAGCTCGCCCGCGCCAAGGGCCGCGCCTGGTGCGACCACGCCTTCTTCATCGGCGCGACAGCCGAGAACGCCGACGCGCTCGGGGATCTCGAACGCCTGCCGGGCTGCTCCGGCGTGAAAATGTTCATGGGAAGCTCGACCGGCACGCTTCTGGTCGCCGACGACGCGACGATCTCGCGCGTCCTCGCCTCGGGCAAGCGCCGCATGGCGGTCCATTCCGAGGACGAGGACCGGCTGCGCGAGCGGTGGAAGCTGGTCGAGGCCGGCGCCGACGTGTCGCAGCACCCCGAATGGCGCGACACGGAGACGGCCGTGCGCGCGACGCGCCGCCTGCTTACCCTCGCACGCGCGGCGCGCCGGCGGGTCCACGTGCTGCACATCTCGACGGCGGACGAGCCGGCGCTGCTGCAGGAATCGCGCGACATCGCGACGTTCGAGATCACGCCGCAGCATCTGACCCTCGCCGCACCGGACTGCTACGCGCGGCTGGGAACGCTCGCCCAGATGAACCCGCCGATCCGCGACGCCGCGCATCGCGACGGGCTGTGGCGCGCCATCGCCAGCGGCCTCGCGGACGTGATCGGATCCGACCACGCACCGCACACGCGCGAGGAGAAATCCCGCCCCTATCCCAAGAGTCCGTCCGGCATGCCCGGCGTGCAGACGCTGCTGCCCATCATGCTCGACCATGTGACCGCCGGCCGGCTGACGCTCGAGCGGCTGGTCGATCTCGTCTGCACCGGCCCGGCGCGCGTCTATGGCGCGGCGTGCAAGGGCCGGCTGTCGCCCGGCTACGATGCCGACCTCACCCTGGTCGATCTGGCCGCGAAGCGTACGATCCGCAACGACTGGATCGCGACGCGCGCGGGATGGTCGCCTTTCGACGGGATCGAGGTCACCGGCTGGCCGCGCGCCACCATCATCCGCGGCAACGTCGTGATGCGCGACGACGAGGTGCAGGGCGCGCCGATCGGCGTGCCGGTCCGATTCCTGGAAACGTTGTGACGGAGGCGTAATGGCCGAAGGCGAGTTCCGCGCGCTGCTCTTGGAGCAGGGCGACAAGAAACCGACGGCCGCGATCCGCACGCTGAACGAGGCCGACCTGCCCGAGGGCGACGTGACCGTCGCGATCTCGCACTCCGACCTCAACTACAAGGACGGGCTGATCCTGGCCGGGCTCGGCGGGCTGGTGCGCACCTATCCGCACGTGCCGGGCATCGACTTCGCCGGCACCGTCACCGAGTCGCGCGCCGACGCCTTCAAGCCGGGCGACAAGGTGATCCTGACCGGCTGGCGCGTGGGCGAGGCCCATTGGGGCGGCTATGCCCAGCGCGCGCGAGTGAAGGCCGAGTGGCTGGTCAGGATGCCGGACGGGCTCGACGCCGCGCACGCAATGGCGCTGGGCACCGCCGGCTTCACCGCGATGCTGTGCGTCATGGCGCTGGAGGAAGCGGGCGTCACCCCGGCTTCGGGCGAGGTGCTGGTCACCGGCGCGGGCGGCGGGGTCGGCGGAACCGCCATCGCGCTGCTGGCTGGGCTGGGCTACCAGGTCGTCGCCGCGACCGGCCGGGCGAGCCTTGCCGAGCGGCTGAAGGCGCTGGGCGCGTCCGAGGTGATCGACCGGGCCGAAATCTCGGGCAAGCCCGACCGCCCGCTGGCCTCGTCGCGCTGGGCCGGCTGCGTCGACGCAGTGGGCGGAGCGGCGCTGCCCCGCATTCTGGCCGCGATGCGCTATGGCGGCGCGGTCGCGGCGTGCGGCAATGCCGGCGGCGTCGCGTTCGAGACCACCGTCCTGCCCTTCATCCTGCGCGGCGTGCGGCTGATCGGCGTCGATTCGGTCATGTGCCCGCGGGCGCGGCGCGAGCAGGCGTGGCAGCGCCTCGCGCGCGAGATGAAGCCCGGCGCGCTCGACGCGCTGACCACCACCGTGTCACTCGAAGAGGTGCCCGCGCTCGGCGCCCGGATCCTGGCCGGCGAGACCGAGGGGCGCATCGTCATCGCGCTCGGTTAACCCTGTTCGTTCAGCATCGGTTAGGGCTCGGCGTCGGACAATCGGGGTGCCGGGCGGCAGCGCGCCGCCCCCAACCGGACCGCGTATCATGTCTCCAGCCGTGCGTTGCGCCGCCCTCGTCTGCCTCGCCCTCGCCCTTGCGGCATGCGCCGACACCGAGGAGCTGCGCAAGGGGCTGAACCCCATCCAGGACGCGTTCGGCTGGAACGAGGAGAAGCTGCTGCGCAGCAGCACGCTCGCGCCGCTGCCCTATACGCCGGAGCCGCGCTACTGCTACCGCACGCTGGCCCATCCGGATTGCTACTTGCGGCCGCAGCCGCATGCGGAAGAGCGCCTGATCGGCGCGATCGGTCCCGCGCCGTACTGACCGCAAAGTTCGGCGGTTATCAGCCCGAGCGCTGCTCGATGGCGGCGTCGCGGCTCGCCTGGCGCTCGAGGGTGGCGGCGCGGATCGCCTTCTGCAGCTTCTCGAAGGCGCGGACCTCGATCTGGCGCACGCGCTCGCGCGAGATGCCGTATTCCTGCGACAGCTCCTCGAGCGTCGACGGCTCGTCCTTCAGCCGCCGTTCGGTGAGGATGCGCCGCTCGCGCTTGTTCAGGTTCTTCATCGCGGCGCCCAGCATCTTGCGCCGTCCGTCCAGCTCCTCGCGGTCGGCCAGCACGGTCTCCTGCGACTCCGACTCGTCGACCAGCCAGTCCTGCCACTCCCCCTCGCCCTCGGCGCGCAGCGGCGCGTTGAGCGAATGGTCGGGCGCGGCAAGGCGCCGATTCATCGACACCACGTCGTCCTCAGGCACTTCGAGGCGCTTCGCGATCTCCTTCACGCTTTCGGGCGACAGGTCGCCCTCCTCGATCTCCTGCAGCTGGCCCTTCAGCTTGCGCAGGTTGAAGAACAGCTTCTTCTGCGCCGCCGTCGTGCCCATCTTCACCAGCGACCAGCTATGCAGGATGTATTCCTGGATCGACGCGCGGATCCACCACATGGCGTAGGTCGCGAGGCGGAAGCCGCGGTCGGGATCGAAGCGGCGCACCGCCTGCATCATCCCGACATTGCCTTCGCTGATCAGTTCGCCGAGCGGCAGGCCATAGCCGCGATAGCCCATCGCGATCTTGGCGACGAGGCGCAGATGGCTGGTGACCAGCCGATGTGCGGCCTCGGTGTCGTCATGCTCACGCCAGCGCTTGGCCAGCATGAATTCTTCGTCGACGTCCAGCATCGGAAACTTGCGAATCTCCTGCAGGTAGCGGGAGAGATTCGTTTCCGGACTGACCTTCGTGAGGCTGGGTAGTCGCGTATTCATTCTCTTGCCTTCCCCCTGGCCGAACCGCGCACCAGTGGCGGTTTCCCCCGCGGACGGCCTTTCAATTACCCCCTTAAGGGCTTAACGACCGGCAAACGGTGGGAGTTCCAGGTTATATATCCTCTAAGCGGCGTTCTAACATATTCATAAAAGAAGGCGAATCTTTGACGAAATCAAGGCGCTCGCCCGTGGCCGGATGGGTGAAGCCGAGCCGGCAGGCATCGAGCGCCTGGTGGCCCAGCACGTCGACCGCCGGGATCGCGGCCGCCGCCCCATGGCGGCGCGCCGCCTGGGCCCCGCCACCATAGGTTGCATCGCCCACCACGGGATGGCCGATGCGCGCCATATGAACACGTATCTGGTGGGTCCTTCCCGTCTCCAGCCGGCATTCGATCAGGCTTGCCGCCCGCCCGACCCGGCGCACCACCCGATAGTGCGTGACGGCGCGCTTCCCGCCTTTCTCGACCACCGCCATCTTCTTCCGGTCATGCGTCGCGCGCCCGATATTACCGGTGATCACGCCTTCGGCCGGGCGCGGGACGCCCCAGACGATGGCGCGGTAGGTGCGTGTCACCGAATGGATGGCGAACTGGGCGGCGAGGTCGCGGTGCGCCTCGTCGTTCTTGGCCACGACCATCAGCCCCGAAGTGTCCTTATCCAGCCGGTGCACGATGCCCGGCCGGCGCACCCCGCCGATCCCCGAGAGCGAATCGGCGCAATGGGCGAGCAGCGCATTGACCAGCGTGCCGCGCGCCGCGCCCGGCGCCGGATGCACGACCATCCCCGGGGGCTTGTCGAGCACCAGGAGGTGCGCATCCTCGTAGACGATGTCGAGGGGGATCGCCTCGGGCAGCGGCACGGCCGGGGCCGCGGGCGGCACCAGAACGCGGAACATCTGGCCCGGTTTGACCCGGTAGGAGGGCTCGTCTATGGTCGCGCCGGCTTGGGAAACTTGGCCGGAAGCGATCAGCGCCTGGGCCTGGCTGCGCGACAGGCCCGGCACCAGGTCGGCGATCAGCCGGTCGAGCCGGGCACCCGCCATGTCGGGCCCCGCGGTGACGCGGTGCTCGCTTCCCCCTTCCGCCATCATGGGCGCGAGAGATCACGAATCATGGCGATGCTCAAGGGGCTGGTCGTCGGGCTGGGCGTGCTGATCGTCATCGCGCTCGGCATCATCGCGGTGACGGTCACGAACCGCATGTCGGGCGGCGGCAAGCCGGCTTCGACAACCGGCACAGCGCCATCCGCGGCGCTCGGCACGGTGCGCGTCGCGCTGCCCGCGGGCGCGCGGGTGCTCGAGACCCATGTCGAGGACGGCCGGCTGGTGCTGCGCCTCGCCCGCCCCGACGGGCGGGAGGAAGTGCGCCTCTACGAGCTCACGACCGGCCGCGCGGCGGGCACGATCGAGCTCGACGCCGCGACCGTTCCCAGCCGGTAGGACTCCTCCGCCGGCATTCGAACGTCGCGCCAGCTCTACTCCACCTTGTGGCGGATCGGCTTCAGCGAGCGCAGATACACGACCACCGCGTCGAGATCTTCCGCCGTCATCTTGGCGAAATGGTCGTAGGGCATGGGCACGCCCATCTTGCGCCCCGTGATGTGGATGCCCGTCGTGATCACCTTCTTGATCTGGTCGTCGGTCCACTTGCCGATACCGGTTTCCGGGTCGGGCGTGATGTTGGGTGCCTTGATCACGCCGCCGCCCGGCTGCTCGAACGGAAATCCGCCGGCGCCCGCCATGTGCGCGTAGTCGCGCTGGCCGCGCTCCATCGGGGTGTGGCATTCCATGCAGTGGGCGAGCGGCCCCGCGACGTAGCCGCCATAGGCCACCTTGTCGCTGCGCGGCGGAGCGGCGACGTCGCGCGCCGGCGGCGGCGCCTGCAGCGGGATCTTGTAGCTCGATTTCGCCGTCTTGTGCTTGATCGGCGGAATCGTACGCAGATAGGCGACCAGCGCATTCACGTCGTCGTCGGACATCCGGTTGTACATGCCGATCGGCATGGGCGGACCGATCACCGTGTTGTCCGGCCGCCGGCCGTCGCGGATGGCGGCGACGATCTGCGCATCGGTCCACTTGCCGATGCCGGTTTCGGGATCCTGGGTGATGTTCGGGCTCACCGCCTTCATGCCCGGCAGGTCGAAGACGAACCCGCCGGCATATTTCAGCGCCGCCCCCGGCGGCCCTGGAATGGTGTGGCAGTCGTCGCAGCCGACGATCGCCTCCATCAGATACTTGCCGCGCGCGACCGGCGTTTCCGCCGCAGCCACGCCGGCATGAAACAAAACCGCCGCCGACACGGCCAACACGCCGGCGCGCAGCCCGCGCGCGAGTTTGCGACTCATGCATTCCTCCCCAATCGTCCCGCCGCGCAATCGGGCGGGTTCGCGGCGATTACACCAAAACACGCAAGAATTGCAATATCCGTTGAAGTCCTTTCCTGTTGACAACTTCGGTGAACACTTGGCGCCGTCTTGCGGCGCAAGTACCAAGGAAGTGCGCGCGCCCGCCGCCGAGACGCTTGATCGCCAGCGGCCCTTGCCCTATGAGTCGGCGCGCCGCGTCCCCTTCGTCTAGTGGCCTAGGACGTCGCCCTCTCACGGCGATAACAGGGGTTCGAATCCCCTAGGGGACGCCAATTCTCCATTTATGTTTGTTTTTTCAGGTGCTTAGCCGGCCCTCCGAGGCCAGATTTACCCCGCATTTGCGCCTTCCGTTCAGGGCCGGTTGATACGCCACTGTTCGCCGCCTATGGTCCCGGCTGGGGTGCCTGATCGAAGCGCTATCGCATGTGGCTCGCTATTGCCGAATGGGCCATCCTCGGCTTGCCGCCTTCGTCGTATTGAGCGGCGCGAGCAGCATACGTCGCCCGAAGATCAGCTGCGTGTCGGCCACAGGATAGCGCACCGACCAATCCGCATCGTCGATCGCACGTCGCGGGCATGGCCGATCTCGCCATCGGTGGCGCGGAGGACGAAGCCGCCAGGACCGCCGATACTGAACGGCATGGCGCATCTGCGCTTCAGTTGCGGAAACCGGGCCGACGCGACCCGCGACGGCGCGGTTCCGGCCAGCGCGTTTTCCGATCGAACGGGTCCGGCCCTCTCCCCCGCCCGGCCACCCATACCAGCATGATGTCGTCGGGTGGCCGGGCGGGGGAGAGGGCCGGCGCGATTCCTCGCGAGCGGAAGATGCTCTAGGACTCGCGCCAGGGCTGGTATTCGTCCTCGCGCAGCCCGAACGTCCAGGCCACCGCCGCGCGCGCGGTCGTGATCGCGGGCGGCACGTGCAGCCAGAACTCGCGGAACGTGCCGTCGGGCTCGGGCGAGTGGTTGACCACGCGCACCGCGACGATCGGCGGGCCGACCATGTTGCGCAGGCGGTAGAGCCGGCCACTCGCGTCGCGGTGCACCTCCTCCGCGCCGGCATCGCGCATGAAACGCCCGAGGCCGTAGCGCTCGATCAGGACCCAGCGGCTGCCCGGGTCGAACTCGCGTAGCACGCGCGCCAGGGTCAGAGGCATTTCGGGATCGACCAGCTCGGGCGGAACCGCCCGGCCGCGCCACGCGTGGATCACCGTGCCGTCGGCCCAGGCGAGCGCCGGACCGGAGTCGGCGTGAGGCCTGCCCTCCGCATCCAGCCGCTCGAGCGTCGGCGGGCGCACCGCGACTCCGACTGTGTCGAACGGGTAGAGCCGGTCGACCGCGAAGGCCAGCCGGACGAAGCTGCGCGCGGCACGCGGTGCCTGCCCCTCCACGCGGTCGACGACCCCGGCGCGCGACGCGTCCTCGACGCCGTCGAAATAGGGTGGCACCCAACCGAACATTTGCCAGTGCCGGCTCCAGATGCCACGCCCCATCGCACTGCTCGACAGGGCTCGCATCGCCGCGCTGGGAGGCATGCCCCCGCCGTCATCGCGGCCGGCGCCGAACGGCGCGCGCGGCGCGAAGGCGCGGCGATGCGCCTCGTCGAAGAGACGTACCAGCGCTTCATGCGGTGCGAGCCCCTCGCCAGGCGGGATGGCTCGGTCACTCCATGCCGCCTGCCGTGCCGCGCGCATCCGGCCGGCCACCGAACGCACGGGTCGGACCTCGCGCAGAAAGAGTGGGAGCCCGCGATAGGCGCGGCGCGCACGGAGGAAGAGCAGCACGCCCGGCACGGCGCCCAGCACGACGACCGTGCCGGCAATCGGATCGCGCCCCAGCAGGCCCGCGGGCAGATCGGGCATGACGGTCAGAGCCACGACCTGCGCGGTCGCCACGCACAGGATGGTGCCCATTATCCAGATCGGCACGGGCCCGACCGAACCCGATTTCTGTCCGGGCGGCGCCGGCAGCCGGGCACACAGTGCAAGGCAGAGCGCCGCTCCCGCCAGTGCCAGCGCAAGCGCGGCACCCAGGATGGCACGCCGGTCGTCGAACATCGTTGGATGGTTGACGACCGCGAGAACGATCCCGGCCCAGGCGACCGTACCCAGCACCGCGTAGCACAGCGCCCGCGACCGCTGCGTCCGTGGCGGTCGGATCAGAAAGGAGATCGTGTTCGCGGCCTCGTCCGGCCCGTCGGCCCAGATGATGTGTCGAGGACGCGCAAGCCCGCTCGCCTCGTAGGCGTGGCGGATGGCGTCGTCGGCCTCAGGCGTCGGCGTTAAGCGCCGCCCCGCCAGCCGGTCGCGCCAGGCGGCGGTCGAGCGTGGCGGAGCGGCGGCCTCGGCCATGGCGGCGCGGCGCCGCTCAGTCGGCGATCAGGCGCGGCGGCTCGCTCGGCACGTACTCGCGCTGACGCACCACGCGATACGTTCCCGGCGCGACGTGAAGGGCGCCATGTTCCTCGTGCGTCAGCGCTGCGGGCGCGGTACCGGGGACATACAGGAAGGCGTGACCGGTGCCGTCCTCGCGGAACAGGCGCGCGCGGTCGCCCGGGAGAGCATGGGCATGGCCCGACACCTCGCCATAGGCGAGGACGATGCGGCCCTCGTCCGGTGCCTGCTCGCGAGCCCCCGGCGGAACCGCGTCGCAGGGAACCAGAAGGACGTCGCCCTGGCGGTACTGTCGTGCTGCTTCGATCTTTCGCTGCAACATCGCTGAATGCTCCCGCAATCGGTAATCGCCCGATTTCACCAACGATAGACGGTGCGGCGAAGCCCGCCATAACAAAGGTTAATGGCCGGTCCCGTCGGGCGCGGCGCGCCGCCGCATCACGGGGTTATCCAAAGTTAATGTCCGCGCGTGCCACGGGTGTTTTCATTCCCAGCGTCAAGCTCTTCGAGCTCATCTCCCGCCGACCAGATCGATCCGCCGTACGAGCAATGGAGCAAGGACACTGACACGCCGTGCCGCAGATTTTCGGCCGCCCAGCCAACGCCCTCGCCCGACTGCTCCTGATCGGCGTTCCCCTCGCCGCGATCGTCGGCGTCCTGGCCGGCGTTCTCTACGTGCGTGGCGCGGGAGGCACAGCGGTCGGCATCGCGATCGAGCAGCCTGTGCCGTTCAGCCATGCGCATCATGTCGGCGGGCTGGGCATCGACTGCCGCTACTGCCACACCTCGGTGGAGCGTTCGTCCTTCGCCGGGCTGCCGCCGACCGAGACCTGCATGACCTGCCATTCCCAGATATGGACCAACGCGGCGATGCTGGAGCCCGTCCGCGCAAGCTTGCGCGACGACACGCCGATCCGGTGGAATCGCGTCCACGACCTGCCGGACTTCGTCTACTTCAACCACGCAATCCACGTCGCCAAGGGCGTGGGCTGCGAGACCTGCCATGGGCGCGTCGACCGGATGCCGCTGATGCGGAAGGCGCAGCCGCTCACCATGGGTTGGTGCCTCGCCTGCCATCGCGATCCGGCGCCGCATTTGCGCCCGCATGCCGAGGTGTTCACGATGGGCTGGACGCCCCCCAGGGGCACCGACCGTCGTGCCCTCGGCGAGGCGCTGATGCGCAGCTACCGGATCCACGACAAGACACTGACGCATTGCACGATCTGTCACCGCTGACTGGCGACGGGGCGCGCGGGGGCGCGCGGTGAGCGGCGCCGGCGGCATACGCGCTGCGCTCGAGGGCAAGCGCGGGTCGCAATTCTGGCGCTCGCTGGAGGAGCTGGCGGCGGCGCCGGACTTCCTCGACCACCTCCACAATGAATGGCCGCGCCAGGCTGGCATCTGGGACCAGGCCGTGGACCGGCGCCACCTCCTGCGGCTGATGGGGGCGAGCCTCGCGCTCGCCGGCCTTGCCGGCTGCGGCCGGTCGCCAGAGAAGATCGTGCCCTATGTGCGCCAGCCGGCCGGCGCGACGCCGGGCGAGCCGCGCCATTACGCGACCGCGCTGGTCCATGACGGCTATGCCCGCCCGGTGATCGGCGAGGCCTATGACGGGCGGCCGACGCAGCTCGCCGGCAATCCGGACCATCCGGCGAGCCGCGGCGCGACCAGCGTGTTCGACCAGGCGGCCATATTGGGCCTCTACGACCCCGACCGGTCGCAAGCCGTGCGCCGCAAGGGCGTCGCCGACACGTACAACTCGTTCCTTGCCATGCTGATCGATGCGCGCGCGCGCTGGCGCACCTCCGGCGGGAAGGGCTTCGCGATCCTCACCGGCCGCATCACCTCGCCGACGCTTCTCGCGGCCATCGCGACGCTGCGCAAGACCTATCCCGACCTCCGCTGGTATGGCCATGAGCCGGTGGACGGTGCGGCGGCCGCGGAGGGCGCGAAGCTCGCCTTCGGTCGCGCGCTCGATACGATCTACCGGTTCGAGGACGCGCGCGTCGTCGTGTCGCTCGATGGCGATTTCCTCGATGCGGCCTCGCCCGGCCAGATCGTCTACGCGCGGGAATTCATGGCTGGCCGCAAGGCGCCGGAGCGGCGCGCGCCGACGCGCCACTATGCGGTCGAATCCACGCCCGGCCTCACCGGCGCCGCGGCGGAGCATGTGCTTCTGGTGAAGGCCGGCCGGGTAGAGATGCTGGCGCGTGGCCTCGCCCAGCGCCTCGGCATCGACGCGGTGGGACCGGACGAGATGACCGCACGCGAGCGGCGGTGGCTCGACGCGGCAGCACGCGACCTCGCCGCGCACCATGGCGCAGCACCCGTCGCCGTCGGCTCCACCCAGCCGCCAGTGGTGCATGCGCTGGCGCACGCGATCAACGACCGGCTCGGCAATTCCGGACACACGGTCCACTATGTCGAGCCGGTAGCCGCGTCGCCCGACGGCGACGTCGCCGCGCTCGCGCGCGACCTCGCCGCGGGCCGGATCGAGACGCTGGCAAGCTTCGCCGAGAATCCCGCCTACAGCGCGCCGGCGGATCTTGGCCTCGCCGACTTGATCCGGACCAGGACGCGCCTGTTCATCCATTCCGGCCTGTACGTTGACGAGACGGCGCGGATCGCCGACTGGCACGTCCCCGCGCGCCATGACCTCGAAAGCTGGGGCGACGCGCGTGCGTTCGACGGCACGGTCACGATCCAGCAGCCGCTGATCGAGCCGCTTTACGAGGGCCGCAGCGCGATCGAGCTGATCGCGGCCTTCGCGGGGCGGGACGATGCGGCTCCGCGCACGCTGGTGCGCGAACATTGGCAAGCGGTGCGAGGTGAACAGGACTTCGAGGCGTTCTGGCGCGGCGCCCTGAAGGCGGGCGTGGTCGAAGGAACCGCGGCCACGCCCGTCACGCCCACGCTCCGCGCCAATCTCGGCGGCGCGCGGGACCGTCCGACGCAACCGGATGCGCGCCCCGGCATCGAGGTGCAGTTCCGCCCCGACCCATCGGCATGGGACGGGCGCTATATCAACAATGGCTGGCTGCAGGAGCTGGCGCGGCCGCTGACCAAGCTGGTGTGGGGCAACGCCGCCATGATCGCGCCTGCCCATGCCGCGCGGCTCGGAATCGAGACGGGGCCGCCACGTTCGCATCGTGCGCGGCGGGCGCGCCGTCGAGGCGCCCGTCTGGGTGCTGCCCGGCCAGCCCGACGAGACCGTAACCCTGACGCTGGGCTATGGCCGCGCGGAGGCGGGGCGGGTCGGCGGCGGGTTGGGCTACGACGCCTATCGCCTGCGCACGAGTGACGCGCCGTGGTTCGCCGCAGGGGCGCGCATCGAGGTCCTGCCCGCGACCAGCGACCTTGTCACCACGCAGCATCACCACGCGATCGAAGGGCGCGGCCTGGTGCGCACGGCCACCTGGCGCGAATACCGCGCCGACCCGCACTTCGCGACGCGCCCGCCATACGAGGCGCCGACGACGTCGCTCTATCCCGAGCCGAGCCCTGCGGCGCGCACACCCGGCGCGGACGGCTGGACACCCTATGCGTGGGGGATGGTGATCGATACGGAAAGCTGCATCGGCTGCAACGCCTGCGTCGTCGCCTGCCAGTCGGAGAACAACTGGCCGATCGTCGGGGCGGAGGAGGTGGCGCGCGGGCGCGAGATGCAGTGGCTGCGCATCGACCGCTACTACGCAGGCCCGCCCGACAACCCGGCGACCGTGTTCCAGCCGGTGCCCTGCATGCAGTGCGAGAACGCGCCGTGCGAATACGTCTGCCCCGTCGAGGCGACGCAGCACAGCTCGGAAGGGCTGAACGAAATGGTCTATAACCGCTGCATCGGCACGCGGTACTGCTCGCAGAACTGCCCCTACAAGGTGCGGCGCTTCAACTGGTTCGACTATACCGGCCCGGCCGCCGACCACCCCTCCAACACGAGGGCCGACAACCCGCAGGTGACGGTGCGCTCGCGCGGGGTCATGGAGAAATGCACCTACTGCGTCCAGCGCATCGACCGCGCGCGCATCCGGGCCGATCGCGAAAACCGCACCATCGCCGAGGGCGAGGTGACCACCGCCTGCCAGGACGCATGCCCGACGCGGGCCATCGTGTTCGGCGACATCAACAACGCGGAGAGCGCCGTGCGCCGGCTGAAGGACACGCCGCGCAACTACGGCATGCTGGCCGAGCTGAACACCCGGCCGCGCACGACCTACCTCGCGGGCGTCACCGACCCCAACCCCGATCTCGAATCCGAATCCGATGCCGCCTTCTTCGAACGCAAGTGACATGGCCGCCGGGCCGACGGGCCGGGACCGGAGCATGGGCGAGATCAGCGACCGGCTGGCGTCGCTGGTGCTCGACCGGCGCCCCTCGCCCGCCTGGCTTGTCGCCGTTCTGTTCGCCGCGCTTCTGGCGGCGGCGTTCCTCGTTACGGTCGTCGCGGTCGTCACCTACGGGGTCGGGCTGTTCGGGATCAACATCCCGGTCGCGTGGGGGTTTCCCATCGTCAACACGATCTGGTGGATCGGCATGGCGCACGCCGGAACCCTGATCTCTGCCGTGCTGCTGCTCACCCGCCAGCCCTGGCGCGCCGCGGTGAACCGGTTCGCCGAGGCGATGGCGATGTTCGCCGTGGTGCTGGCGGGCATTTTTCCTCTTCTGCATCTGGGCCGGCCCTGGTTCTTCTACTTCCTGTTCCCCTACCCGGACACGATGGGGCTGTGGCCGCAATGGCGCAGTCCGCTGGTGTGGGATTTCTTCGCGATCTCCACCTACCTGCTCTTCACGCTGAGCTTCCTCTATCTGAGCCTGCTGCCCGACGTCGCCACGCTGCGCGACCGCGCGCGGACGCGGGCCGGCCAGATCGTCTACGGCCTTCTCGCGATCGGCTGGCGCAATTCGGCGGCGCACTGGCACCGCTATCGCCAGGCGACGCTGGTGCTCGCCGCGCTCGCCGCGCCGATCGTCGCTTCGGTGACCGGCACGATCTCGCTCGACCTCGTCGGTCTCGATCGTGCCCGGCTATCATTTCACGATCTTTCCGCCTTATTTCGTGGCCGGCGCGCTCTATTCCGGATTTGCGACGGTCATCCTGATCGCCGTCATCGTGCGCGGGCTGTTCGGCGTCACCGACCTCGTGACCCGCGACCACATCGAGAAGCTCGGGCGGCTGATGCTCTCCTTCGGGCTGGTCGTCGACTACGCCTACGTGATGGAGATGTTCACCGCCTGGTACTCGGGCGCGGACTACTACCGCTACGTCTATATCGACCGGTGGACGGGCCCCTACGCGCCGTTCTGGTGGGCGATGATCTTCTGCAACGTGGTCGTGCTGCAGCTCCTCTGGTTCCGGCGGGTGCGCATGCGGCCCATCCCGATGATGCTGATCGCCATCGTCGCGGATCTGGGCATGTGGCTCGAGCGCTACCAGATCGTGTTCACCTCCACCCATGCCGACTACATGCCGTCGAACTGGGCGACGGTATGGCCTTCGCTGACCGACTACGCGGTCCAGTTCGGCTCCATCGGGACGTTCTTCTTCCTGCTGCTGCTGTTCATCCGGTTCCTTCCACCGATCTCGATCCGCGACATGCGCGAGATGGTCCATGGCAACCGCTGAAGACCTG
This sequence comes from uncultured Alphaproteobacteria bacterium, assembly GCA_963817535.1. Classification (GTDB taxonomy): domain Bacteria; phylum Pseudomonadota; class Alphaproteobacteria; order MPNO01; family DASWLB01; genus CAWGHZ01. Next base: position 246,698 of record CAWFOW010000009.1, on the reverse strand, counting down.
TACGGGCTGATGGCGCGATTCGAGTCGGCGGAAGCGCTGCGTGCGGCGGCAGCGCGCGCGCGGGCGGCGGGCTTTACCCGGCTCGACGCGTTCAGCCCGATTCCGATTCCCGAGCTCTCCGACGCTCTCGGCCATCGCGCCCGCACCGTGCCGGCGCTCGCGCTCGCCTGCGGGATCGCCTCGGCGGCCTTCTGGTATGTGCTGCAGGACTACTCGCTCCACGACTACAGCTTCATCGTGGGCGGCAAGCCGTTCCATGCATGGCCGCCCTTCATGGTGGTGACGTTCGAGATGGGCGCGCTCGCCGCCGTGCTGATTGCCGTGATCGCGATGCTGCTCCTCAACGGCCTGCCGGCGCTCTACCACCCGGTGTTCAACGTGGCGAGCTTCGACGCGGAGCTCGGCGGACGGCTTTTTCCTGTGCGTGCGCGCGGACGATCCGCAGTTCGATGCTGCTGCGCTGCGCGATTTTCTGCTGGGGCTTGCCGCGAGCGAGGTGGTGGAGGTGCCGGAATGACCGGTGCGCGCCTACTCGTCGCACTTTCGTTGACGGTCGCCCTCGCCGGCTGCGACCAGAAGCAGATGGCGGAACACGGGCGCGAAAAGCCATACGAATCCGCCGCGCCGCGCCGGCCGCCCGCAGGGACCGTCGCGCGCGACGACTTCATCGGGCCGCGCGTGCCGAAGCCCGACGTCACGATGGCGCAGCTCGCGCGCGGACGCGACCTGTTCGACGGCATCTGCGCGCCCTGTCACAGCCGGCTCGGCGACGGCGACGGGATCGTGGTGCGGCGCGGCTTTCCGCGCCCGCCGACCTTCCACCAGAAGCGCCTGCGCGACGCGGACGACACGCTGTTCTACGACACGATCACCGACGGGTACGGCGTGATGTATCCCTACCCGAACCGGGTGGCGCCGGCGGATCGCTGGGCGATCACCTACTACATCCGCGCGTTGCAGCTCAGCCAGGACGCGAAGCTCGCCGACCTGCCGGCCGACCTGCGGCGCACGCTGACCGCCGCGCCCGGCACCGCGAAGTGAACCGCCGCCGGACGACCCTCAATCTCGTCGCCGGCGCCGGGCTGGCCGCCGCGGCCGTCGGCGCGATCGTTGCACCCGGTGCCTTCATGCGGATGTGGCTGGTGGCGTCGCTGTACTGGCTCGCCATCCCGCTCGGCGCCCTGCCGGTGCTGATGGCCTGGCACATCACCGGCGGCGGGTGGGGCACGGCGACCGAGAGGGTGACGCGCGCCGCCATCGCGACCCTTCCGGTGGGCGCCGTCGCCTTCCTGGTACCGGTCCTGTTCGGGCTGCACGACCTCTACCCGTGGACCGCGGCGGCGGCGACGCTGAGCGATGTCGTGCGGCACAAATTGGTCTATCTCAACGTCCCGTTCTTCATCGCGCGGACGGTGCTGTTTTTCATCATCTGGCTGGCCCTCGCATGGGGGATCGGGGCGTGGCGGCATGAGGCGGGCACGCATCCCCGCCTTGGCGCGGGCGGGCCGATCGTCTGGGTGTTGACCACCACCTTCTTCGCCACCGACTGGATCATGTCGCTCGAGCCGCGGTTCTATTCGGACGAGTTCGGCCTGTTCTTCGGTGCCGGGCTGGTCGTGCCCGCGATGGCGTTCGTCCTGCTGGTCGCGGCACGCGATCGCGGCGCCGCGGATACCGTAACGACCGGCCGGCTGCAGGATTACGCCAACCTGACCCTGGCCGTGATCCTCGGCTGGGTGTTCTTCGACTTCGCGCAATACCTGATCGTCTGGATGGGCAACATGCCGGACGAGATCGGCTGGTTCCTGCACCGCAGCCAGGGTTGGTGGCGTGCCGTCACCTGGGCGGTACTGTGCGCGTTCTTCATCGTTCCCCAGATCGCGTTCCTGTTCCGCGCCGTGAAGCGCAGCCGCGCCGCGCTGATCGCGGTGGCCGCGCTGATCCTCGCGGGCCACTACGCCAACTGCGCGTGGATGGTGATGCCGAGCGTCCCGGGCGACCCGCTGGCATCCGCCCTGATGGGCCCCGTGACATGGGCGGCGATCGGCGCGGTGTGGCTCGCGCTGTTCGTGGAGCGCATGGCGCGGATCGGTGCCGCAGCCCCGCAACATGCGGAGGCCGCGGCGTGAGCACGACAGCCCCGGGCGAACGCTTCGAAGCCCGCGACGTGCCGCGACGCGGCGCCACGGTCTTCGCGGCCTGCTTCGTCGCGACGGTGATCGCGCTTGTGGGCACCGTGTCGTGGTTGGGCGCAAGCCTGTGGGGCTTTCACGGGAATCCCGCGTCGGCATTGAACCTCTGGTACACCGCAACGAGTCCGCAGCCGCACTTGCAAATCGAACCGGCGGCAGAGCTGAAGGCTCTGCGCGCTGCCAAGGAGCAGCGGCTGAACGGAACCGGCTGGGTCGACCAGCGGCACGGAATCGTTCACATCCCGATCGGGCGCGCCATGGCGATCGAGGCCGCGCGCGGCGCGGGCAAGGGCCGCTGACGATGCAGCATGCCGGCTATATCCGCGACGCGGCGACGGCCCTGCGCCTCATCCCCGTCGAGGGCTCGGCCAACGCGCATTCCGTCGACATGCTGTTCTTCTACCTTCTGGCGATGAGCGGCGCCGCGGTGCTGCTGATCGGCGCGACGATCTTCTTCTTCTGCATCCGCTACCGCGCCGGGGCTGAGGTGAACCGCTCGACGCGCCTGACCGAACGCCGCGAGCACTGGATGGAGCTCGGCTGGACCCTGCCGACCTTCGCGGTCTTCCTGTCGTTCTTCTATTGGGGTGCGGCGCTCTATATTCCCGACTACCGACCGCCGCCCGACGCGGTGCAGGTCGATGTCGTCGGCAAGCAGTGGATGTGGAAGATCCAGCACGCCAACGGCGTGCGCGAGATCGATACGCTGCACGTGCCGGTCGGGGAGAAGGTGAAGCTTCGGATCGCATCCGAAGACGTGATCCACAGCTTTTTCATCCCGGCGTTCCGGCTGAAGCAGGACGCCGTCCCGGGCCGTGTGACCACTTACTGGTTCAAGGCGACCCGGCCGGGCACCTACGAGCTGGAGTGCGCCGAATATTGCGGCCGCGACCATTCGCGCATGCGCGGCCGGGTGATCGCGATGACGCCCGCCTCCTACGCAAACTGGCTTGCCCGGCAACCGAGGCCGGGCGCGGCGGTGATGGCGGGCGAGCGGCTTTACCGCGCACTCGGCTGCTCCGGCTGCCACGAGCCGGCGTCGTCCGTCCATGCCCCGAGCTTCGACGGCATATACGGCCGGCCCGTGCATCTGATGTCGGGCGCGACCCGCATCGTCGACGACGCCTATATCCGGGATTCGATCCTGCTGCCGAACAAGGACGTTGTGGCCGGCTACAAGCCTGTCATGCCGAGCTTCAAGGGCCAGACGAGCGACGCGGACATCGAGAAGCTGATCGCCTATATCAAGTGGCGGTCCGGCACGACGGAGGCGCGGCCGTGACCCGCGCGGCCAGCGCGGCGCCGGGCCATGCGCTCGGCGGTGGATACCTCACCGCGGGGGTGAGCCTCGGTTCGTGGCTGCTCACCACCGACCACAAGCGTATCGCGTGGCTGTACTTGGTCACGATCACCGGGTTTTTCTTCATCGGCGGTATTGCGGCAGCACTGATCCGGCTCGAGCTGATCGTGCCCAACGGGCTGATCTTCAGCTCGGAAACATACAATCGCTTGTTCACGGCACACGGCGTGATCATGGTCTGGTTCTTCCTGATCCCGTCGATTCCGGCGACGCTGGGCAACTTCCTGCTGCCGCTGATGGTCGGGGCGCGCGACCTCGCCTTTCCGCGCATCAACCTGATGTCGTGGTACGTCTACCTGGGGGGCGCGCTGCTCACGCTTGTCGCCGTGGTGGCGGGCGGCGTGGACACCGGCTGGACGTTCTACACGCCCTACTCGACGCTCTATTCCAACGCGTCGGTGATCCTCTCCACGCTGGGCGTGTTCGTCGTCGGGTTCTCGTCGATCATGACCGGGCTCAACTTCATCGTGACGACCCACACGATGCGCGCGCCGGGGCTGACCTGGCGGCGGCTGCCACTGTTCGTCTGGTCGATCTATGCCACCAGCCTGATCATGGTCCTGGCGACCCCCGTGCTCGCCATCACCCTCCTGCTGGTCGCGGTCGAGCGCGCCTTCGGCATCGGCATCTTCGATCCCACGCTCGGCGGAGATCCGCTGCTGTTCCAGCACATGTTCTGGTTCTACTCGCACCCGGCCGTCTACATCATGATCCTGCCGGGCATGGGCGTGGTGAGCGAGATCATCACCTGCTTCGCCCGCAAGCACGTGTTCGGTTACACGGCCATGGCGGCCTCGATGATGGCGATCGCCATCTTCGGATTCATGGTGTGGGGCCACCACATGTTCGTGTCGGGCCAGTCCGTGTATGCCAGCGTCGTGTTCTCCTTCTTCACCTTCGTTGTGGCGGTGCCATCGGCGATCAAGGTCTTCAACTGGACCGCGACACTCTACAAGGGCCGCATCTCGATGACGGCGCCGATGATCTACGCACTCAACTTCATCGGCCTGTTCATCGTCGGCGGGCTGACCGGAGTGATGCTCTCGACCCTCGCCGTCGACGTGCATATGACGGACACATACTTCGTGGTCGCGCATTTCCACTACATCATGGTCGGCGGAATGGTGACCGCCTATCTCGGCGGCCTGCATTTCTGGTGGCCCAAGATGACCGGCCGGCTCTACCCCGAGCTGTGGTCGCGCATCGCGGCGGCGACGCTGTTCATCGGATTCAACCTGACCTTTTTCCCGCAGTTCCTGCTGGGCTATGCCGGCATGCCGCGGCGCTACCACACCTATCCCGCCAAGTTCCAGGTGCTGCACGATCTGTCGTCGGTGGGCGCGCTGGTCCTTGCGCTCGGCTACCTGATGCCGGCCGTCTATCTCCTCTGGTCGCTGCGCTGGGGCCGGCGCGCCGAGGCGAATCCATGGAACGCGACAGGCCTCGAATGGACCGACACGACCTCGCCGCCACCCAAGCACAATTTCGAGGCGGTGCCGCAAGTGACGCGCGCGCCGTACCAGTATGACTGACGCCACGCTCCGGGTCGCCGCGCAGTTCGAGACAGCGTGCCAGCAGCTTCGCGCCGACCTCGCCGGCATGTGGGTGTTCCTCGCGACCGAGTTGCTGTTCTTCGGCGGGCTGTTCCTCGCCTACGCCGTGTACCGCGCGTCGTATCCGGATGCGTTCGCCGCAGCGGCCGGCCAGCTGAAGCTCTGGCTCGGCGGAATCAACACCGCCGTTCTGCTGTCGTCGTCCATGGCGATGTCGCTCGCCGACCCGGCGATGGAAGCCAGGAACCGCGGGCGGGCGCGGCTCGTCATCGGGATCGCACTGCTCCTCGGCCTCGCCTTCCTTGCCCTCAAGGGCTACGAGTACCGCCTCGACTTCGCGGAAGGGACGGCGCCGTTCGCGGGTTTCGATTTCCGGTATGACGGGCCGCACCCGGACCAGGCGAAGATTTTCTTCGGCTTCTACTTCGCGCTCACCGGGCTGCACGCGCTGCACATGATCGTCGGTGTCGGGCTGCTCGCGCTCCTGCTCGTTCTGGTCGGGCGGTGGCGCGATCCCGAGCGGCTGAGCCGGCCGGTGCGCATCATCGGGCTCTACTGGGCGTTCGTGGACATCGTGTGGACCTTCATCTACCCCGCCCTCTATCTGCTGCACCGATGAGGCGGCCGCTGGGACAGGTGACGATGCGGCTGGTCGTCTATGCGGCGCTGCTGGCGCTCCTCGCACTCACGGTCGGGCTGAGCTTCCTCCCGCTATCGCCGGTACGTATTGCGGCGCACCTCGCCATCGCGTTGGTCAGCGCTCTCATGATCGTACTGGTGTTCATGCGGCTTCGCGCCTCACCGCATTTGGTGCAGGTGATCGCGGGCGGCAGCGTGTTGTGGCTCGTGATCCTGTTCGGCTTCACTTTCCTCGACTACACGCATCGCTAGTGTGGTGCGTGGGTAACCTAGGCTAATGCGGGTGTCCTTTCGATCCGGTCTGATCATCGGTCGGTATCAACGAGTGGACGGGACCATGCCCAGCACACGCCAATCCGCCCCCAAGGCCGCCCGCACGACCGTCAAGGTCCGCGAGGCGGTCGCCGTGTTCGACCGGGCGGAGGAGTACGAGGCCGCCATCGAGGAACTCAACAGCTCCGGGTTCGAGCGCGCCGACATCAGCCTGCTGGCCAGCGAGGCCGCGGTAGACGAGAAGCTTCCGCACAAGTACCGCCGGGTCGAGCGGATGGAGGACGACCCCTCCGTGCCGCGCAGCGCCTATGTCTCCACGCCCGACGTGGGCAACGCCCAGGGCGCGGCGATGGCTGGCCTCGCCTATATCGGCGCGACGGCGGCGGCCGGGCTCGTGGTCGCCTCGGGCGGTACGATGGCGGCGGTGATCCTGGCGGCGATCGCGGCCGGCGGAGGCGGCGGGGCCCTTGGTTCCATCGCGGCGAAGTGGCTGGGGGAGCGGCACGCCAAGGCGATCGCCGAGCAGGTCGACGCGGGCGGGCTCCTGCTGTGGGTGAACGTCCGCGATCGCGAGCATGAACAGCGCGCACTCGACATCCTGTCGCGCTATTCGACGCACGACGTGCATATCCACGAGATCACGCGCGAGTGGGGCGCGGACGACCGGCCGCTCGCCGGCATGCAGCCCGACCCGTTCCTTGCGGGCTCAGGTCCGAAGCAGTAGCGATTGCGATGCGTTGCCGATACGCGGTGTGACCGACGCCGCGTCACGCCGCCACCCCCGCGCGACCATGCCGGCGCCAAGGAACATCACGGCCGCACCACCGAACCAGAGCACCGCGCCACCCAGCATCTCATCCTGCAGGGCCGTGAGGCCCGGCATGTAGATCCGGTCGTAGACGTCGTAGAGCACGATCCCCTTGGCGGTCAGATAGACGCCCAGAAAGACGACCATCATCACATTCGCCTTCAGCATGAACAGCCTGTAGAGATACCCGAGCCCCGCCGGCGGCGCACGACGGTCGAGCACGGGCCACCAAAAGGCGAGCCCGGCCGCGAGCATGGTCATGTGCATCACGTAGTGGATCGACTCGTCGCGCACAGCGGCATCGTGGAAGCGCGGCACCTGCCAGAAATACAGTGTCGCACTCATCACCACGCCGGCCGTCACCGGGTGGACGAGCATGCCGAACGTCGCACGCACGGCGCGGTTCGCCATGACAGGGGCGAGGACGTTACGCCGCAGCGGGCCGGCCAGCCCTGCGGTGAGCGTGGCCTGCGGCGCCGCCAAAACGACCAGCATGGGAACGATCGACATCAGGAAGAGGTGCTGGACCTGGTGCATGAAGAAGAGGTGATCGGCAAGCGCATCGAGCGGCGATTCAAGGACGAGGTAGGCAAAAGCGGTTCCGGCAAGGAACATGGCATGCTGGCCGCGCTCGGCCCGGCGTCGCCGTCCCCGCCGCCACATGCCGCGCGCATACACGCCGGCGACGACCGCGGTGGCGACGACGACCGACGGCTCGAACTCCCACGCAAGCTGCCACGCCTCGTGATGTCCCACGCTCATCGCGTGATCGTCGCACGGATTGAGCCGCGCCCGGCTTGACGCAGGTTAATGACCCGCCTTGGCGCTTCGCCTCGCCTGCTACGGACTTCGAATCCCGTCCCCTAGCGCTATCGATCGACGACGACTTCCGCTGAACCGTCGATGACGCTCCGTACGGCACGCGCAAGCTCATAATCGCGGTACGGCTTTCGCAGGTAGTGGATGAAAGCTCCTGCATCGCCGTCGCCTTCGCATACGCGGCTCGCATAGCCGGAGGTCAGCAGCACCTTGATCGCCGCGTCGCGTCTGCACACCTCCTTCGCCAGCTGCAGACCCGACATGCCGCCGGGCATCGCGATGTCGCTGAACAGGAGATTCACGGCATCGGCGTTCGACAGGACGTCGAGTGCGGCGAACGCGGAATCAGCCTCCAGTACGAAATAGCCCAACCGGCGCAACGCTTCGGCCGATGCGCGCAGTACATCCTGGTCGTCCTCGACCAGGAGGATGGTCTCGTTTTCACGCGCAATCGGCAGTTCATCGCCGGTCTCCGCCCGATCGATCGACCGCACCGAATGTTCCTGCGCAATTTTTATATAAAGACGAACGCTGGTGCCCCGTCCGATTTCGCTGTCGATGCGCACGAACCCGTCGCACTGGCGGATGAACGTGTGGACCATGGCGAGGCCGAGGCCTGTGCCAGACCCGGGCTCCTTGGTCGTGAAGAATGGCTCGAAGACCCGCTCGGCAACCTCCGAGTCCATCCCCGACCCCGTATCGGTTACGCCCATCAGCACGTAGTCGCCGGGATCGGCATCGAAGCCGCGGCCGCGATAACGCTCCACCAGCCGCGCGCGTGACGTTTCGATCACCACCTCGCCCCCTTCCGGCATCGCATCACGCGCGTTGATCACCAAATTCAAAAGCGCCGATTCCAGTTGCGACCGATCGACATAGATCTGCGGCAAGTCCGATTCGAGCCGAAACACGACACGGACGCTTTCATCCAGCGCCCGATCGACGATTCCCTTCATCCCGGTCACAAGCGCGTTCACGTCGAGCGGAGTCGGCTGCAAGGGCTGGCGGCGCGCGAAATAGAGAAGGCGCTGGGTCAGGTCGGCACAACGCTGAGCGCTTTCGATGGCCAGGCCGGCCCAGCGCGCCGCCCGACCGTCAGGTTCGACGGATCGCCGCAACAGGTCGAGGTTGCCGAGCAACGCCGTCAGCATATTGCTGAAATCATGGGCGATTCCGCCGGTGAGGCGCCCAACCGCATCCATCTTCTGGGCATGGACAAGCTGTTCGTGCATCTGGCGCTGTTCCGTCACGTCTAGCCACATGCCATGCAGCTCGTGCCCGTCACCGTCAGGAGACTGAACGCGCACGGAGCGATCCAGAAAGTACCGGTACGTGCCGTCGGCACATTGCCAGCGATACTCGACGACGAACGCGCCATCGGTTCCGACATGCCGTACCTCGCCGAGCACGCGCTCCCGATCGGCGTCGTGAATGCGACTTTTCCAATAGTCGGGCTCGGATTCGAAGCGCGGCGCGGGAATGCCAGTGAGGCGCTCGATGCTGTCGCCGACGAATCTCGGTCCCGCAAAGCTGTCGGACAGGTCGGCCACGTAGAAGGCAATGGGAAGCGAATTGATGATCAGCGATTGGCGCTCCTCACTCGCTCGCAAAGCCTGTTCGGCGCGGAGCTTTTCGTTTTTGACCTGAAAGTTCTGCCGCTCGAGCAAGCGCTTCAGCCGCTCTTCGCGCCGGACCTCTTCGGTCCGCCGGTACAGCTCGACGAACACCGAAACCTTCGACTGCAGAATCAGCGGATCGACCGGCTTGAAGACGTAATCAACCGCGCCCGCGGTATAGCCGCGAAACATCTGGACGTCGTCCCTGTCCATCGCGGTGAGGAATATGATCGGGATTTGGCGCGTCTTCCCTCGCGTCCGAATGACCGAGGCCGTCTCATACCCATCCATCCCCGGCATGCGGATGTCGAGCAGGATGAGCGCAAAATCCTCCCGCAGCAGGCGCTTGAGCGCTTCTTCGCCGCTTCGCGCCGTGACAATATTGAGGCCGGATTGCGAAAGCGTTCGCTCCAATGCGTACAGTGACCGCGAATTGTCGTCGACAACGAGGATGCTGACGGGGAGCGGCTCGAGCATGGTCTCGGCGGCCGCTGTCACGGCTGCCTCGTCGCCGGGTTCTACGGCATGCCCGATCGCGCCGATATGATCGTCCGACTGCGGCATTCGAAGCCCCCCCTACCTGTAGAGCCAGACGCGCAGAAGCGAAAGGAGCTGGGCAATTTCGACCGGCTTTGCGAGGTAGTCCGATGCCCCGGCCTCGATGCATTTTTCCCGGTCGCCTTTCATGGCCTTCGCGGTCACCGCGATGATCGGCAGGTCGGCGAAGTCCTCGATGCTGCGGATTTGCTGCATCGTCTCGTAGCCATCCATTTCCGGCATCATGACGTCCACGAGTACCAGGTCGATGTCGGGCGTGGACTTGAGAAGCTCGATGCCCTCGCGACCCGTCTCGGCGTAGAGCACGTCCATATCGTGCTGTTCGAGCGCGCTCGTCAGCGAAAAGATGTTGCGGAAATCGTCGTCGATCACGGCAATCTTCCGTCCCGCGAGAGCCGGGTCCTTCTTCGAGCTCAAATCCGCGACCGATCCCTCGGTCGGTTGAAGATCGTCGAGATTCCGGTGCAGACAGAGGCCGACCTCGACCATCATCTGATCGATCGAGTTGGTCAGCCGCGTTGCGCTTTGCATGGCAGCGCAGCGCAACGATTTCTGGTCGTCCGCTTTCTCCTCGGAATTCGTGAGAGCGATCACCGGGAGATCGACAAAGGGCTCATGCGCACGCACCTGCTCGATCACATCAAGGCCCTGGGACCGCGCGTGCCGCAAGTCGACGAGGAGGGCGTCGAACGAATCGAGAGCAAGCTGTTGCAGCGCCTCCGGCCCGCAGCTCGCTCTGAACGCTCCGATCTTCCTGTCGGCCAAGGGGACCGTCAGGTCGTCCTGATCGGCTTCATCGGATCCGAACACGACGAGGGAACGATCGCTCCGGTCGAGGAAGCGCCTTGTCCGCCCGAATGCCCTCGACAGAGCGTCGCAGTCGGAAGGCTGCGGCGTAAAGCCGAAAGCACCCATCAGAAGCGCACGGGTACGGTTGGCAGCCGCTGAAACGATCTGGACGGGAATCGTGCAGAGCTTCGCGTCGTGCTTCAGCAAATCGAGAAGAGCCCAGCCATCCATGTCGGCGCCCTCGATGCCCAGCATGATCACGTGCGGCCGGTAGCGCCTCACGAACTGCAAGGCCTGTTCGACACGCGTTACCAGCCCTTTGAACCCGTGAGTGTGGGCCGCCTCTAGTGCGACGTCGGCGATGGCACTGTCGTCGTCCACGATCAACGCCACCCAATCCCCGATCTGGATCTGGTGCCGGTCGTCATCGATCGGGTCCGGCTTGGTCAGAATTGTCGCTTCGGTCCCATCGACCTTTGCGAGTTTCGTCTGCCACAGCGCCAGTTCGCTGCCGGTCAGCAGCGACTGGGGATCGAGCCGCAACGGAAGATAGAGGGTGAAGCTGCTTCCCGAACCGGGCTCGCTCCGGATCGTGATCTCTCCACCGAGCAGGCCTGCCAGTTCGCGGCTGATCGACAGCCCGAGCCCGGTGCCGCCATACTTCCGGTTGGTCGTGCCGTCGGCCTGCTGAAATGCCTCGAAAATGATCTGTTGCTTTTCCTCCGGGATCCCCACTCCCGTGTCGGTCACGGACAGGGCCACCACGTCGCTCGTGGCGCTGAGAACGGGATGGCCGACACTCCAGCCCTCCGTTGCGCGCCTCGCCGAAAATGTCACCTCGCCTGAATCGGTGAATTTGAAGGCATTGGATAGCAGGTTCTTGATGACCTGCTGCAATCGCTTCTCGTCGGTCCGGAGCGTCTGCGGAAGCTCCGGGTCGATCTCGATCGCGAAGCCAAGACGCTTGTTCTGCGCGACCTGGCCGAACGTGCGCTCCATGCGCTCCCTGAGATCGTCGAACGACATTTCGCCGATGTCGAGCGTGACGGTCCCGGATTCGATCTTGGACAGATCGAGAATGTCGTTGATGAGGGAAAGAAGCTCCGAGCCGCCGCCATGGATCGTGCGCGCGAACTTGATCTGCTTGTCCGTCAGATTTCCCTCGGCGTTGTCGCTGAGCAGCTTGGACAGCATCAGAAGGCTGTTCAGCGGCGTCCGAAGCTCATGGGACATGTTGGCCAGGAACTCCGACTTGTAGCGCGAGGTCAGCGCCAGCTGCTCCGCCTTCTCCTCGAGCGCAGCCTTCGCGAGCTCCACTTCGCGGTTCTTCCCCTCGACCTGCTTCTTTTCATTCGAGAGGAGCTGCGCCTTCTCCTCCAGCTCCTCATTGGTCTTGCGCAGCTCCTCCTGCTGGGTCTTCAGCATGTCCTCCGACTCGCGGAGCGACATGGCCTGGCGCTCCAACGTGTCATTGGTCTTCTTGAGTTCGCCCTGCTGGCTCTGCAGCTCTGCGGTCAGGCGCTGCGACTGCCGCAAAAGGTCCTCGGTGCGCATGTTCGTCTCGATCGTGTTGAGCACGATGCCGACGCTCTGCATCAGCTGGTCGATGAACGCGTGATGCGTCTCGTTGAAGGCGTTGAACGAGCCGATCTCGATGACCGCCGAAATCTCGCCTTCGAACAACACCGGAAGAACGATGATGTTGAGAGGAGCCGCGTGTCCGAGGCCCGAGGTGATGTTGATGTAGCCGGCCGGAACCTCCGTGACGACAATCTTCTTTCTTTCGTACGCGCATTGGCCGATCAGCCCCTCGTGAATATGGATTCGCGACTGCAGCCGGCCGGCTTCGTAGGCGTAGGTCGCGACGAGATCGAGCATGCGCTCCTCGTCGTGGTGACGGATCACATAGAACACGGCGTGGTGTGCGTTCACCAGCGGCGCGAGCTCGGACAGGATCAGGTTCGACACCGTTTCCAGATCCCGCTCGCCTTGCAGCAGCCGGGTGAATCGGGTGAGGTTCGTCTTGAGCCAGTCCTGCTCGTTGTTCTTCAGGGTCGTGTCCTTCAGGTTGCGGATCATCTCATTGATGTTGTCCTTGAGGGACGCGACTTCGCCTTGCGCCTCGACTGCGATCGACCGGGTCAGGTCGCCCTTGGTCACCGCGGTCGCCACCTCGGCGATCGCACGCACCTGCGTGGTCAGGTTTGCCGCAAGCTGATTGACGTTGTCGGTCAGGTCGCGCCACAGTCCGGCCGCACCCGGCACCGCAGCCTGACCGCCCAGCTTGCCTTCGATTCCCACGGCGCGCGCCACGTTGGTGACCTGGTCCGCAAAGATCGCGAGCGTCTCGATCATCTCGTTGATCGTGTCGGCGAGGGCGGCGATCTCGCCCTTCGCATCCACCGTGAGCTTGCGCTTCAGGTTGCCGTTCGCGACCGCGGTGACAACCTCGGCGATACCGCGAACCTGGCTGGTGAGGTTGGTCGCCATCAGGTTCACGTTGTCGGTCAGGTCCTTCCAGGTGCCGGCCACGCCTTCCACCCTTGCCTGGCCGCCGAGCTTGCCTTCCGTGCCGACTTCGCGCGCGACGCGCGTCACCTCCGAGGCGAACGAGTTGAGCTGGTCCACCATCGTGTTGATGGTGTTCTTCAGCTCCAGGATCTCGCCCTTCACGTCCACCGTGATTTTCTTGGAGAGATCGCCCAGCGCGACGGCCGTGGTGACCTCGGCGATGTTGCGGACCTGGCCGGTCAGGTTCGTCGCCATCGCGTTCACGTTGTCGGTCAAATCCTTCCAGGTGCCGGCGACGCCGGGCACCCTTGCCTGGCCACCGAGCTTGCCCTCGGTGCCGACTTCGCGCGCGACGCGCGTCACCTCCGAGGCGAACGAGTTGAGCTGATCCACCATCGTGTTGATGGTGTTCTTCAGCTCCAATATCTCGCCCTTCACGTCGACGGTGATCTTCTTCGACAGGTCGCCCGTCGCGACCGCCGTCGTCACCTCGGCGATGTTGCGGACCTGACCCGTCAGGTTCGTCGCCATCGCGTTCACGTTGTCGGTCAGGTCCTTCCAGGTGCCGGCGACGCCCTTAACCCGCGCCTGGCCGCCGAGCTTGCCTTCCGTGCCGACTTCGCGCGCGACGCGCGTCACCTCGGAGGCGAACGAGTTGAGCTGGTCCACCATCGTGTTGATGGTGTTCTTCAGCTCCAATATCTCGCCCTTTACGTCGACGGTGATCTTCTTCGACAGGTCGCCCTTCGCAACCGCCGTCGTCACCTCGGCGATATTGCGAACCTGCCCTGTCAGGTTCGTCGCCATCGCGTTCACGTTATCGGTCAGATCCTTCCAGGTCCCGGCGACGCCCTCCACCCTTGCCTGGCCGCCGAGCTTCCCTTCCGTCCCCACCTCACGCGCGACGCGCGTCACCTCCGAAGCGAACGAGTTGAGCTGGTCCACCATCGTGTTGATGGTGTCCTTGAGTTCAAGAATTTCACCCTCGACATTCACCGTGATCTTCTTCGACAGGTCGCCCGTCGCGACAGCCTTGGTCACCTCGGCGATGTTGCGGACCTGGCCGGTCAGGTTCGTCGCCATCGCGTTCACATTGTCGGTCAAATCCTTCCAGGTTCCGGCGACGCCGGTCACCCGCGCCTGGCCACCGAGCTTGCCCTCGGTGCCGACTTCGCGCGCGACGCGCGTCACCTCCGAGGCGAACGAGTTGAGCTGGTCCACCATCGTGTTGATGGTGTTCTTCAGCTCCAATATCTCGCCCTTCACGTCGACGGTGATCTTCTTCGACAGGTCGCCCGTCGCGACCGCCGTCGTCACCTCGGCGATGTTGCGGACCTGGCCCGTCAGGTTCGTCGCCATCGCGTTCACGTTGTCGGTCAGGTCCTTCCAGGTGCCGGCGACGCCCTTAACCCGCGCCTGGCCGCCGAGCTTCCCTTCGGTGCCCACCTCGCGCGCGACGCGCGTCACCTCGGAGGCGAACGAGTTGAGCTGGTCCACCATCGTGTTGATGGTGTTCTTCAGCTCCAGGATCTCGCCCTTTACGTCGACGGTGATCTTCTTCGACAGGTCGCCCTTCGCAACCGCCGTCGTCACCTCGGCGATATTGCGAACCTGCCCTGTCAGGTTCGTCGCCATCGCGTTCACGTTATCGGTCAGATCCTTCCAAGTCCCGGCGACGCCCTCCACACGGGCTTGGCCGCCGAGCTTCCCTTCCGTCCCCACCTCGCGCGCGACGCGCGTCACCTCGGAGGCGAACGAGTTGAGCTGGTCCACCATCGTGTTGATGGTGTTCTTCAGCTCCAGAATCTCGCCCTTCACATCGACGGTGATCTTCTTCGATAGGTCGCCCTTCGCGACCGCCGTGGTCACCTCGGCGATGTTGCGGACCTGGCCGGTCAGGTTCGTCGCCATCGCGTTCACATTGTCGGTCAAATCCTTCCAGGTGCCGGCGACGCCCTTCACCCGGGCCTGGCCGCCCAGCTTCCCCTCGGTGCCCACCTCGCGTGCGACGCGCGTCACCTCCGAGGCGAAGGAGCTCAGCTGATTGACCATCGTGTTGACGATCTTGCCGATGCGCAGAAATTCGCCACGCAGCGGACGACCGTCGATTTCGAGAAGCATCGTCTGGGAAAGGTCGCCACGCGCCACCGCCCCAATCACTCGCGCAACCTCGGAGGTTGGCTGAACCATGTCGCCAATCAGCGTGTTGACCGAATCGACGGCCGTGGCCCAACCGCCTGTCGCGCCGGCGACATTGCCGCGCTGACCGATCTTGCCTTCCTTCCCGACAACCGTGCTGAGCCGTTCGAATTCCTTTGCGGTAAGTTGATTGAGTTCGACGACTTCGTTGAAAGTCGTGGCGATCTCGCCTTCGATCCCCGTCAACCCCATCGGCAGCCGTACCGAGAAGTCGCCCTTCTTGAAGCTTCGCAGCGCGGCGAGAAGCTGTCGCGAGTCGAGCTGTTCCGTCAGGGGCGTAATGGAATCGGGCATGGATTGCTTCCCCTTTTGCCGAATTTATCCGGCGCCGCGCAGGCGCCAAGCACAACACCACAGTAAATCGTCACGGGCCCTCATCCGTCCGCCCGCGGATTGCGCCACATGCTCAGCCGATGGACAGTGCCTTTTCCAGTGCAGCCACGAGCCGTTCCGGACGAAACGGCTTCTCGATGAAATCGACCGGTCCGACCATCATCGCCCGCTCGAGCGTGGCTGAATCGGAGTTTCCGGACAGGAAGATGGTCGGAATTTCAAACTGGGCGCGAAGCTGCTCGGCGGTTGCAATGCCATCGGTCTTGCCCCGCAATCCGATATCGACAAGTGCAAGATCGGGTTTGGTCGCCCGAGCGAATTCCATCGCCTGCGCACTGGTGGTCGCAACGCCGCAAACGGTGAACTGAAGATCACCCAAGAGGTCGACGAGATAGAGCCTGATCAGGGCCTCATCTTCGACGAGGAGAATGCGTGGACCCGCTTTGGCGCCGTCACCCTCACCGTGGTGCTGGCCATCAGGTTCATCATTGCTGCTGCTTTCCGCCCCCACAGCCCCTTACCCGAGATGATGCCAGCGCAATTTCTACAGAATGTTCACGGCGTCCTCCTATTCGGTACCTTACGGTCAGTATTTCTACGTATTGACAGCGAAGACCACTTTGGCCCGCCTTAGAGGCAAGCAACAACCATTGGCGGGCTGCGCGAATCCGACGTCGACACATTGCGTGCCGTGGCACCCTGCTGGCGCAACAGGCCCTCCAGCTTCCACGCATCGGCATCGTTCCCGCCCGAGGACGAAACGCTAGACATGATTCCGCAAGGGCCGATTTGGCGGTGGCGCTTCGCCGTGCAGTTCCCGTGCGTTGCCTTGACCTACTATGCGGTGGGAAAGCTCGGCCTCGACCTCGCCACGATCAACCCGAGCGCGACCCCGGTATGGCCGGCGACCGGAATCGCGCTCGCTTCGTTTCTTCTCTTCGGCTACCGCGTCTGGCCGGCCATTTTCATCGCGGCGCTCGCGGTTAACGCCACAACCGCAGGAACGCTTTCGACGTCGCTCGTTATCGCGTCGGGCAACACTTTGGAAGGGCTGGTCGGCGCCTGGCTTATCAACCGGCGGTCGGACGGCGTACGCACATTCGACACGCCGGTGGGAATATTCCGCTTTGCGGTGCTATGCCTCGCGGCAGCAACTCCCGTCAGCGCGACGATTGGCGTCACGACACTCGGCGTCGCTGGCTTCGCTGCGTGGGCCGACTACCTGCCGATCTGGCTGACATGGTGGCTTGGCGACATCGCAGGAGCGCTTGTCGTGACCCCGGCGCTCGTGCTGTGGGCGACGGACCTTCCGAAGGTGCGCTCGAGTGTCCGCATCGGGGAGGAGATAGGGACCTATGCGATGGCGACGCTGGTCGGGATTGTCGCCTACAGCCCTCTCTCCTATCCTCCCTTGAATAGCGGGCCGTTGGCGTTTCTCGCAATTGTACCCCTCCTGTGGTCGGCACTAAGGCTCGGGAGGCGCGAGGCCGCAACGGTTTCGTTGATTTTTTCCGCCTTTGCGGTCTGGGGTGTCGCTTGGACGGAAGGTCCGTTCGCGCGGGCGACGCTCAACGAATCCTTCATGCTTCTTCTTACGTTCATGATCGGAATGTCCGTTCCGATTCTTGCCCTCAGCGCCGACGTCGTGATTCGCAAGCGGGCCGAGACCGGCCTGCGCGCTACCCTTGACGATCTCGACCAGCGTGTCCGCGAGCGAACCGCGACTCTCGTGGACACCAACGCGGCTCTCAAAGAGGAGATCGACCGGCGCCGCAAACTCGAAGGCGATCTGACGCGGGACATCGAGGCCCGCAAGCGCACGCAGGCGGACCTCGTGGAAAGCGAGCAGCGGTTCCGCATGTTCGTGGATGGCGTGGCCGACCATGCGATCTACATGCTCGACCCGGACGGCCGCATCACGAACTGGAACAGCGGCGCGGAGCGGATTCATGGATATACGGCGACCGAGATGCTGGGCCAGCGTTTTGACCGGTTCTATCCGCCCCAAATGCGCGACAGCGGAGCGCCGCTGGAAGCCCTCGCTACCGCAGCGGAGCTCGGCAGGTTCGAGGCCGAGGGATGGCGCGTCCGCAAGGATGGCAGCCAGTTCTGGGCCAGCGTGGTCATCAATCGGCTCACCGATGGCGATGGCAATATCGTGGGCTTCTCGAAGGTCACCCGCGATATTACAGAGCGCCGCCGGAACCAACAGGCGTTGGACGAGGCACGAGAGCAACTCTATCAGTCGCAGAAGATGGAAGCACTCGGGCGGCTGGTCGGCGGCGTCGCGCACGATTTCAACAATCTCCTCGCGGTCATGCTTTCCGGCCTCGCCCTGATCCAGCGGGCCGGCGATGACAAGGATCGCGTCACCTTCGTGGTCGATGAAACCAGGAAGGCGGTGTCGCGCGGCGAGCGCATGACAAAGCAGCTTCTCTCCTTCTCACGCGGTCACGAGCTCCAGCCCACGGTCGTAGATCTGCGTGAACGTTTCACGACGATGGGCGACCTCATCGAACACATCCTTGGAAGCAACGTCCGCGTGTCGATCATGGTGGAAGACGGCCTCAACTGCGCCTGGATCGATCCGAGCCAGTTCGAGTTCGCCCTGCTCAACATCTGCCTCAACGCCAGGGACGCGATGCCGGACGGCGGCACATTGACAATTTCGGCTCGCAACGAGAGCTCGTCCGATTCTACGACCGACATCCGCCAGGACCTCGTATCGATCCGTATTTCGGATACCGGCATCGGCATCCCGGACCACATCCTGCCCAAGATATTCGAACCCTTCTTCACGACGAAAGAGTTGGGCAAAGGCAGCGGACTCGGTCTTAGCCAAGCCTACGGATTCGTCACCCAGTCGGGGGGTACGATCGAGGTGGAAAGCGAAGTCGGCGTCGGCACGACCCTGACGCTGAGGCTTCCAGCCAGTCAGTTGGCGCCCGATGTGGTCGCGAGCGGCGTCACGAAGGGCACGGTCCCGGATGCGATGGGCTATGTCGTATTGATGGTCGAGGACGACAAAAGTCTCGCCGGTTTCACCTCGCAGCTTCTCGAGCAATCAGGCTATCGCGTCGTGGTCGCCGAAACGGCCACCGAGGCGCTCGAGCATCTGAGGGCCGGAGGCCGATTCGACATCGTGTTCTCGGACATCGTGATGCCCGGCGGCATGAGCGGCGTACAGTTCGCGCGCCTGCTTCGCAGCGACTACCCGGCACTGCCGGTGCTCCTCGCAACCGGCTTCAGTGACATGGTCGACGCCGCAAAGGCGGAGGGCATCCAGATTGTCACGAAGCCCTACGATCCGGACGTTGTGATCGCGACAATCGCGAATCTCATTTCGGAGACGAAGCGGAATCTGGCGGTGTGATCTCGTTCCGACGCGCGATTTGAGCGTTGAGGTACGCCGTGGCGACCGCGTTCAGGAACTCGTCATCGTCGAACGGCTTGGCAAGAAGCGCGTAGCGGAACTCCCAAGCCTGGTCGAGCACGACTTTGGGAACAGCGGTCACCAGGACTGGCGCAACCTTGTACCTCTTTGCCATTTCGATCGCGATCGTAACCCCGTTGAGGTGTCCGTCGATCTGGACATCGACAACCGCGACCACCGGCTGCGTTTCTTGAACCAGCTTGAATGCTTCATCCGCATTGTCGGTTATCCCGACAACCCGATAGCCCGACGCCTCCAGCAATTCTTTCTGGTACATCGCGACAAGCGTCTCGTCCTCGATAATAACGACGCTGGCTTGTTCGTGCGTGGGTAGCCGGACCACAGCGGGCATCCGTACCTCCAGATCCAGGATGTTTTCCGACAGCCCGCTCGCCCTCGTACCGCGCCGGATCCACCCGGCGAAACGGCGCGCGGCAAAGCTGTCAGCAATGAGCGTCCGTGGAAATCCGTAAGTTTCCCTAGGTTTACGTCCTTACGGCTTCGTCCGAATTTTTGCCTCTGACGAGACATGGTACTTCTCGACGTGATGACGTACGCAAAAGCGAAACGCGCGACTCAAACGTGGAGGCGCGCCGTTGGGAAGCAAGTTTCGGAGAACGATGATGGTCACCATCACACCGTTTCAGGGGCAGCGTCGCTCGCTCGGCGATATCAAAATCAAGTTTCGACTGACCGCCTTTTTTGTCTTGGGAATGTTCGGGACGCTCTACTCATTTCAGACATTGCTTTCGCGGCACGACGAATCCGGCACGACGGTGACGTGGGCTTCGCGCACGGCCCCGGACCCAGAAGGCGGTAGAGGAATCCGCGCACGGGTTCCGGCTTATGTCGGCACCGCCAATCTCGGGCACCAGGCCACCGCATTGGTTGGCCGCGTGGTCTCATTGCCCAACGCGCGTCCTTGACGGGCACGTTTACCGCCCGAACGACAGGGAAGAGCTCAAACTGAAGGGAATGGACTCATGAGCAACAAATGGGTACCCCGTGCGGCCAAATATTCTTCGGGAACTTCGGGCTGGACGGCCGAGAATGTGTCTCTCAAGAGGTGGTATGACGCCAGAACCTATGAAACGAATTCGGCGCGAACGGCCGGCTCGCGGACACTGAAATGGCTGTCGTTTCTTTGCGCGGCCGCTTGGTTGACCGTAATCGCCATGCTTGCGGTGTGATGCCGAGCGAATGCCCCGTTCACGACGATCGAACGTCCGAGTGCGCTCGGGGTCGCCCGGCGCCGCCGTTACCGTTCCCTCCACGCGCCGACGATGTGGAGCTCGCAGGTCGCCGGGTGCCTTACCGGCTGCCCTGCCTTATCAAGCGCAAGATACTCACCGACGCCCTGAAGGAGAAAGGTCCTGCTTTTGAGCTCCGCTCGGCTCAGCTTCGAAAAGACGACCGCAAATGGCCCTCCGAATCGCGCTGTCACCTCTCCCTGTTGCACGTCTGAAAGCTCGTCGCGAAGAACCTTGCCGTAGATGGGCGCCTGCGGCGAGTCCGGATGGCGCCGGGAAACGAATTCACCACTGTAGGTGGCCCATTCTCCCGTTGGGGCGTCCATGCAGCGCCCAGCGACCTTGACCGACCTGGCCTGATCGCTATTGAACGGCATTAACGCGAAGGTAATCGCTCCCGCGGCCGCCAATCCGGCGCCAACCCAAATGCTGCGTCGCCAGTTGGGCGGGCGGAAGCCGGTCCTGCTTCGCAAATGGTGCGCGCGTTGCGGCGTCATTGCCTCTCCCCCGCACCTCACCCGTCTCTAGGCTGCCTTCCTGCCTAGGGAATGCCGAGTGACATATCTGGGATCAAGACATGCGCGGCCGTCCTTCAACTGATGCGGCAAGCGATGTTGTCCGCGGCAAGCCGCTTCCTTACGCCTTAAGCGGCGATCGGTTGCCTGCGGGGCTCGCCCGAATGGTCGCCGGCGACTTGGCGCAATCGCCAGCGGCGCTGCCGCGTTCCCGCGAACAGTGCCAGCGCGGCCAGGGCGAAGATGATGCCGGAGGGCGGTTCGGCGGCATCCGAGGGCGGCGGCTCGCCGCCATCCGGGACACCCGCGGCGAACACATCCAATCCGCCGTTCGCTCCGATCGGCGCCATGACGCTGTCGAGCAGCGTTCCTGTCAGGTCATAGTGCAATATCCGGTTGTCGCCATAGCCCGTGCTCAGCCACAACGTATCGTTGCCCCGGTCGTAGGCCAGGCCGGAAAGAATGTCGGCGGTGAGCCCGGTGATGATCGTATCCAGGAGCGCACCGAACGGATTGAACACGTACACGTTTCCGTCATCGTAGGACCCGACGTAGAAGTTCGTTTCGTCCGAATCCAGCCCGGTGATGCCCAGCGCGTGATCGATCTGAAGCTGAATGGTCGAGATCGGGGTCGGGTAGGGATCGACCGAGTACATGACGATCGAGTTGGTGTCGAATACCCCGGCGATCAACATGTCCTGGTAAGTGCCCAGCGCTTCGATTCCTTGAGGCCCGCGATAGGCGGTCGAACTGCCCGTCTCGGGATCCACGATGCCGACGCCCTGTATGCGATTGGCGACGTAGATGTTTCCATTCAGCGAGGCGATACCGGTATTGCCGACGATGCCGCTCGGTTGGGCGAGCATGCCGGTCAATGCGCCCGCACCGTTCAGTTCGGCGATCTGGCCCTCGCCATCGGCGCCGTTGAGCCCAAGTAGCGGCCCGACGAAGCTGTGAGGCGTGAAGCCCGACGTCTGGTTGCCGCTGATCGTCGCCGGCCCGACAGCGATCGTATCGACGCCGACGAGTTGGTTGTCGGTTATGAGGGCGCTGTCGCTGGTCTGGTTGAGCAGGAGCGTACCAGGATGGCGGTCGTTGCGGACAACGTTTTCGTCGATCGTCAGGTTGTGGCCGGGCGGGTTCGCCGGATCCGGGGCCTGGTCGGTGGAGTAATGCACGATGGCGGGGTTCTGGGCACCCACGCGCTGGTTGATCGTATTGTTGTGCACCTCGATGTCTCCGCCGCCGGCGGCATCGACGCTGTAGCTCGGCTTCGTGGCCGGCACGCCGAACCCGTCCTCCAGCGTCGAGTTGCTGATCGTCGCACCGTTCGCGGGCGCGATGATCTTGACGTGATGTCCGACATGCGTGCTGTCGAAATAGCTGTTGTCGACGGTCAGCGAGTTGACCAGGCTGAGATAGATGCCGTGTGTTTGGCCGGTCCCGAACCCGTTATCGACGAACTTGGAATCCTCGATCACGACATTGCCGCGACCGGCCGAGCCCAGAATTCCTTCCTCGTTGTCGTGGAAATAGCTCTGGCGGATGGTGAGGTCGCCGCCTTCGTAGCGAATTGCCGCGCCATTGTTGTCGTTCACGTCCGCCCCGGAGAACTCCAGCGCCTCGATCGTCAGATTGCCCGAGGTGACGATGGTCGCCTTGCCATTGGGGTGCATGCTCGCGGGGATGGTCTGCTCGAAATGGGCGAGGCCGCCCACGCCACGGATCGTCAGGTTCTTGTTCGTGGTGACGAAATCGTTGGTGTACAGCCCCGCATCGACGCAAATCGTGTTGCCATTGCTCGCCGCGGTGACCGCCGCATTCAGGGTCGCATACGTCTCCCCCGGCCCGACATGCAGGACGCCAGGGCCCGAAGGGCAACTCAGCGCCGCACCCGGTGCGGCGTGCGCGGCATGCAGCGGCCCCAGACCGGAAACGAGAGCAAGGCACCAGACGCCATGCCACCAGGACGGACGGCACAAAGACCGGTGTGCGGAGCGAGTTGTCCGGTGGTATTGGCTGGACGTAACACGCATTTCGATCCTCCCCCTCGTTCCAAAAGTCCGCTTCCAGAAGGGAACGTGACCAAGCAGCGACCGTCTCGTGATCAGTCGGTGGTTCTCGGGGCGGCAGGGCGGAATTGAAATACGAGCGAACGACCAATACGCTCTCGGGAACTCCATTCCATATGACGTAGTTCTATTTAGACAAGCGGTAACATCCGGTCGAAAAGCATGGCGCCGCGCCCCGTCTGGAGAGGGCAACTTCGATTGGCCCTCGTGAATTGTCCGATCCGTCTGATTCCAGCGACATCCGCGCGAGACCGGATCAGATTTCACAAGTTGAATCGCGAAACGGGAAACCGGCTGCGCCAGGAAATGATCGACGCGGAGACGGGAGATCCCGTGGATCGCGATGAAACGGTCATGGGTTACGAGTTCGAAAAGAACCGCTACGTCGCGGTTGAGCGGGAAGAACTCGACTCGGTCAAGACGGAAAGCTCAGAGACCATCGAGATCGAGCACGCGGTCCCCACATCCGATGTCGACTGGCTTTACTGGGACACACCCTACCTGGTCGAGCCCGATGGCAAGACCGGCGCAGACATCTTCGCGACCATCCGCGACGCGGTCCGAAGCAAGAAGGTGGCCGTGGTCGGCCGGATGGTGCTGGCACTTCGCGAACATCCCGTCCTCCTCATGGCGTGCGGCCGGGGCATGTTGCTGATCACGATGCGTGACCCCGACGAGGTAAGGACACCGAAGCAGGTGTTCGATTCGATACCGGAGGCGAAAGTCCAATCGCGCAACCTGCAGATGGCGGAGAAGCTCATCGAGAATATGAAGGGCGATTTCGACCTCTCGATGTTCAAAGACCGCTATCAGGAGAAGCTGCGCGAGTTGATCGAGGCGAAATTGAAGGGTCGGAAGCCAAAGGCCTCGCACGAGCCGCACCGACCGAGCAACGTGGTCAACCTTTTCGACGCCCTCAAGAAGAGTCTGGACAAGGGCGGCACCGCGGAGTCGCGGACATCGAGCAAGTCGAGGACCGCGCGCAAAAGCGGCACGGGCGGAAGGACGGGAGGAAAGAAGCGACAGAAATCCAAGGAACGAAAGGCGGGCTGACCCGACCGCCACGGCTTCCTCACGCACCCGCCCCCGCGCCGCAGGTAGCGCGGGCTGCAAGCTATCGGCGACTGCGGAGCCAAACTGCGTCGCTTTGCCCGCCACCGGCCCCCATCGAAATCGGAACCCTTTCGCGGCACGCCCCGTTCATAGGCTGAGTGCGGAGAGTGATGCCGTCCGCGCACGATCTGGCCCTCCCCGCTTCGCTCATACGCCAATCCGGAGGGCTCCGCCGTGTCGAAGACAGTTGCCGACTTTATGCTGGAACGCCTGCAGGACTGGGGCGTCAAGCGCGTCTACGGCTATCCGGGCGACGGCATCAGCGGCATCCTGAGCGCGCTTGAGCGCGCCGATGGCGGGATCACCTTCATCCAGGCGCGCCACGAGGAAGAGGCCGCCTTCATGGCCTGCGCCCACGCCAAGTTCTCGGGCGAGGTCGGCGTGTGCATCGCGACCTCGGGACCGGGCGCCATCCACCTTCTCAACGGGCTTTACGACGCCAAGCTGGATCACCAGCCCGTGGTGGCGATCGTGGGGCAGCAGCCGCGCTCGGCGCTCGGCGGCTCGTATCAGCAGGAGGTCGACCTGCCGTCGCTGTTCAAGGACGTCGCGCATGAATACGTGCAGATGTGTGCCGCGCCCGAGCAGATGCGTCACCTGATCGACAGCGCCATGCGCATCGCCTGCGGATATCGAACCGTAACGGCGCTGATCGTACCCGACGACGTGCAGACGCTCGACGCGGTGGAGACCCCTCCGCGCAAGCATGGCACGGTGCATTCCGGCGTCGGTCACGCCGGCGGCGTGATGGTGCCACCACAGGACGATCTGGAGCGCGCGGCTGCCATTCTGAACGACGGCAAGAAGGTCGCCATGCTCGTCGGCGCGGGCTGCCTCAACGCGACCGATGAGGTGATCGAGACGGCCGAACTCCTCGGTGCCGGAATCGCCAAGGCCCTGCTCGGCCGCGCGGCCGTGCCCGACGATCTTCCGTTTGTGACCGGCCAGACCGGCCTCCTCGGCACCAAGCCGACCTGGGAGATGATGCAGGACTGCGACACGCTGCTCATGGTCGGGTCGGGCTTCCCCTATTCCGAGTTCTTGCCCAAGGAAGGTACGGCGCGCGGCGTGCAGATCGACATCGACCCCCGCATGCTGTCGATCCGCTATCCGATGGAGGTGAACCTCCAGGGCGACGCGGCGGCCACGCTGCGTGCGCTGCGTCCGCTCCTGACGCGCAAGGAGGACCGCTTCTGGCGCGAGAAGATCGAGAAGAACGTCGCGGGCTGGTGGGAGGATGTCGAGAAGCGCGCCCACCAGTCGGCCGATCCGGTGAATCCGGAGCTGCTGTTCTGGGAGCTGTCCTCGCGCCTGCCCGACAATGCGATCGTCTCAGCCGATTCCGGCACGTCCGCCAACTGGTTTGCCCGTGCCTTGAAGTTCCGCCGCGGCATGAAGGCAACACTTTCGGGAACTTTGGCCACCATGTGCCCGGGCGTACCTTACACGACGGCCGCGAAGTTCTGCTTCCCCGACCGGGTCGCCATCGGCTTCGTCGGCGACGGCGCGATGCAGATGCTCGGCATCAATGCGCTGATCACCATCGCCAAGTACTGGCGCGAATGGTCGGACCCGCGCTGCATCATCGCCGTGCTGAACAATGGCGACCTCAACCAGGTGACGTGGGAGCTGCGGGCCATGGCCGGCACGCCGAAAGTCGAGGAGACGCAGGACGTGCCGCCCTTTGCCTTCGCCGGCTATGCCGAGCTGCTCGGCCTCAAGGCGATCCGCGTCAACAAGCCCGAGGATGTGGGCCCCGCGTGGGACGCGGCGCTCAGCGCAGACCGGCCCTGCCTGATCGATGCGCGCGTCGATCCCACGGTGCCGACATTGCCGCCGCATATCACGCGCAGCCAGGCGAAGAGCTACGCCAAGGCGCTCCTGAAAGGCGATCCGGAGGCGCGCGCCATCGTCTGGCACAGCCTGGAGCGGAGCCTGCTTGCGTGACCCGTACACGCGCAATCACGACGACGGAGGCGCCGATCGAGCGCGTCGTGGCCGAGGCCTACAAGGTCCCGACCGATGCACCCGAATCCGATGGCACGCTGTCCTGGGACTCGACCACCCTCATCCTCGCCCGCGTGACGGCGGCGGGCGAAACCGGCGTCGGGTACGGGTACGGCAACGCCGCGATCGTACAATTGATCGATACCCTGCTGGCGCGGGCCCTCGACGGCGCCGACGCGCTGGCGACCGGCGCGTGCTGGCGCGCCATGGTCGGCGCGCTGCGCAACCAGGGCCGGGCGGGCCTTTCCGCGATGGCCGTCTCCGCAGTCGATGCCGCCTTGTGGGACCTGAAGGGAAAGCTTCTCGACGCGCCCGTGATCACGCTTCTCGGCGCCGCCCGCCGGTCCGTCGAGGCCTATGGCTCAGGCGGGTTCACCTCTTACGACGACGACCGGTTGCGCCGGCAGGTTTCCGGATGGGCCGAGGACGGCTATCGGCGCGTGAAGATGAAGATCGGGCGCGAGCCCGCGCGCGAACTCCATCGGGTAGGGCTCGCACGTGCGGCGGCCGGCCCGCATGTCGCATTGATGGTCGACGCGAACGGCGCGTATTCCCGCAAGCAGGCCCTCGCCTTCGCCGACACGTTGGCGTCCCACGGGGTGAGCTGGTTCGAGGAGCCCGTGTCGTCGGACGACCTCGACGGGCTGCGCCTGCTGCGTGACCGCGCACCGGCCCCGATCGAAATCGCGGCCGGCGAGTACGGCTACGACCTCCCCTATTTCGAGCGCATGATCGTCGCCGGCTCGGTCGATGTGCTGCAGGCAGACGCGACGCGCGCCGGCGGAATTACCGGGTTCATGGCGGTCGACGCGCTCTGCCAGGCGCATGGCCTGCCTCTGTCTGCGCATTGCGCGCCGGCGCTGCATGCCCATGCGGCGTGCGCCGCCAAGAACTGCATCCATGTCGAGGCCTTCCACGACCATCTGCGTGTCGAGCGCATGCTGTTCGATGGCGCACCGGCGCCCGAAGACGGCCGGCTTGCGCCGGATCTATCGCGCCCTGGCCTCGGGCTGGACGTCAAGGAGACCGATGCGGCGCGCTTCGCCGTCTCGCCAGGGAACGGGTCGTGAGCCCACCCGACACCGCCTCCGGAACCGACGCGCCAACCACGGCCGCCGCGCCCTCCGTCGATTCCGGGCCACAGCGCCGCGTCGATGTCGCGGCGCTGGAGCGTGCACTCGCCGACGCGATCTCGGGCGAGGTGCGGTTCGACACCCAGGCGAAGGCGCTCTATTCGACCGATGCGTCGAACTATCGCCGCGTGCCGATCGGCGTGGTGACCCCCGCCAGCATCGATGACGTGGTCGCGGCGGTGAAGGTCTGCCGCGAGTTCGACGTGCCGATCACCTGCCGCGGCGGCGGCACCAGCCTCGCCGGCCAGTGCTGCAATGTCGGCGTCGTGATCGACTTCTCCAGGCATTTGAACCGGATCGTGGAACTCGACCCGGCCCGGCGCTGCGCCTGGGTCGAGCCGGGCTGCGTCCTCGACGATCTGCGCAACGCGGCGGAGGAGCACCACCTCACCTTCGGGCCCGATCCCTCGACCCACAACCACAACACGCTGGGCGGGATGATCGGCAACAACTCGTGCGGCGTGCATGCGCTTTATGCCGGGCGCACCGCCGACAATGTCGAGGCGCTCGACATCCTCACCTATGACGGGGTGCGGATGACGGTGGGCGCGACCGACGACGCGGAATTCGCCCGGCTGGCGGCGGAGGACGGCCGGCGCGGCGAAATCTACCGCAGCCTTGCGGCGCTGCGCGACACCGAGGCACGGAACATTCGCGCGCGCTATCCGCAAATCCCGCGGCGCATTTCCGGCTACAATCTCGACGAACTTCTGCCCGAGCGCGGCTTCAACGTGGCGCGGGCACTGGTGGGCTCGGAAGGCACATGCGTCGTCGTGCTGGGTGCCAGGCTGCGCCTCGTGGAAAGTCCGCCGAAGCGCGCCCTCGCCGTGCTTGGCTATCGCAACGTCTACGACGCGGCCGACGCGGTGCCGGTGGTCCGCGCGCACGCACCTATCGGACTCGAGGGGCTCGACGAGAAGCTGGTCGAGTTCATGAAGGTGAAGGGGCTGCACCCGGAGGACGTCGAACTTCTGCCCGAGGGCGAGGGCTGGCTGCTGGTCGAGTTCGGCGCGGAAAGCGAGGACGCGGCACGGGAGAAAGCGCACAAGCTGATCGACGACCTTGGCCTCGAAAGGGATTGGGCCAAGGTCTATGGCGAAGGCTGGCAGGCCACCAAGATATGGGAGGTGCGCAAGGCCGGCCTCGCCGCCACCGCCCACGTGCCCAACATGCCCGAGACGCATCCGGGCTGGGAAGACGCGGCGGTTCCGCCCGACAGGGTCGGCGCCTATCTCCGCGACTTTCGCAAGCTGCTCGACCGGTTCGGGTACGACTGCTCGCTCTATGGCCATTTCGGCGATGGCTGCATCCATTGCCGCATCGACTTCGACTTCAAGTCCCTGAGCGGCGTGGGCGACTATCTGCACTTCATCGAGGAAGCGGCCGATCTGGTCATGTCCTATGGCGGCTCGCTTTCCGGCGAGCACGGCGACGGGCAGAGCCGGGCGGCGCTGCTGGAACGCATGTACGGGCCGGAGCTGGTCGCGGCGTTCCGCGCCTTCAAGGGCATCTGGGATCCGCGCGGCCGGATGAATCCCGGCAAGATCGTCGAGCCCCGCCAGCCCGACGACG
The DNA here is from genome assembly GCA_963817535.1 of uncultured Alphaproteobacteria bacterium. Lineage (GTDB taxonomy): Bacteria > Pseudomonadota > Alphaproteobacteria > MPNO01 > DASWLB01 > CAWGHZ01. Next base: position 217,953 of record CAWFOW010000009.1, on the reverse strand, counting down.
ATCTGCGCCAGGGACCGGATTTCCGCCCGTTCGTTCCCGACACGCAGTTCTCCTTTCCCGAAGACGGCGGGAACTTCATCGCCGCGGCGGCGCGCTGCGTCGGTGTCGGCGAATGCCGGCGCCACGATTCCGGCGTGATGTGCCCAAGCTACCGCGCCACCTACGAGGAGGCCTATTCGACGCGCGGCCGCGCCCGCATGCTGTTCGAGATGATGCGGGGCGATCTCGTCCACGACCGCTGGCGGTCCGAGGCGGTGAAGGATTCTCTCGAGTACTGCCTGGCCTGCAAGGCCTGCAAGACCGAGTGCCCGGTGAACGTGGACATGGCCACCTACAAAGCCGAGTTCATGCACCAGCACTACAAGGGCCGGCTGTGCCCGCGCGACCAATACGCGATGGGACTGATCTGGTGGTGGGCGCGCGCGGCGTCACACGCGCCGCGGCTTGCCAACGCCGCATTCCACGCGCCCGGCCTCGCGCGCCTCGCGAAGTGGGCCGGCGGCATCGCCGCGCAGCGGGAGATACCGCCCTTCGCAGACACGCCGTTCCGCCGCTGGTTCGACGACGCCGAGCTGATGGCCCCCGGCACGGGCGGACGGCGTCACCACGAACGCGGCGGCGCAATGAGCCATGCGGAGTTGCTGCGCCATGGACAATCGACTTACGCCGCGCCCAGCACGACGGGACACCGTGCCCTCCGCGGCGGGCTCAATCCCATGGGCCAGGTGCGCGCCCGGAAGCCGGAAACGGTGCTCCTGTGGCCCGACACGTTCAACGGCTACTTCACCCCCGGCCCGCTTCAGGCCGCCGCCCATGTGCTGTCCGAGGCAGGATTCGAGGTGCGGATTCCGCAGCGGCCGCTCTGCTGCGGTCGCCCGCTCTATGCGCCCGGCATGCTTTCGCTGGCGCGACGGCTATGGCGCCGCAACCTCGCCGCGCTCGAGCCCTATATCCGCGCCGACATGCCGATCGTGGCGGTCGAGCCCGCCTGCGCGGCCTCGTTCCGCGATGAGCTTCCGAATCTGTTTCCCAAGGACGAGGATGCGAAGCGCCTGTCGCGCCAGGTGCATCTCCTCAGCGAGTTCCTGGAGATGGAGGACTATGTCCCGCCGCGGCTGGACGGCCGGGCCGTGGTGCACGGCCATTGTCACCACCGCGCCGTCCTGCAGATGGATGCCGAGATCTCGGTCCTGAAGAAAACCGGGCTCGAGGTGCGGATGCTCGACGAGACGTGCTGCGGCATGGCCGGCGATTTCGGCTTTCGCGCGAAGACCTACGACGTATCGATCGGGGTGGCCGAGCTGGGCTTCCTGCCGGCGCTGCGCGACACGCCCGATGACGTGCACTTCGTCGCGAACGGCTATAGCTGCCGCGAACAGGGGCGCCAGGCCGGATGCCGCACCCCGCTCACGCTCGCCGAGCTCCTGTACGAAGGGCTCCGGCACCGTGCGACGCCGGCCTGACCTATGTCATTTCCGACGCAACCTCCGGAGCGCAGAGGACTCCCATGAAATCGAAGCAGCTTCAATCGGGCGAGCTCAGGACGTTCGCGCTGGTGCTCGACACGGACGACGAGGTGATCGAGACGCTCACCGGTTTTGCGCGCGAGCAGAAACTCTCTGCCAGCAGCTTCACCGGTCTCGGCGCGTTCCGCGATGCGGTTCTCGGCTATTTCGACTGGGAGAAGAAGGACTACGACCGCATTCCGATCGACGAGCAGGTCGAGGTGGTGTCGTTCGTCGGCGACGTGACGCTGGGGCCCAAGGGCGAACCGAAGCTTCACCCGCACATCGTGCTTGCGAGGTCCGACGGCAGCGCCGTGGGCGGCCACCTGCTGGAAGCGCATGTGCGCCCGACCCTCGAGATCGTGCTGACCGAAACGCCTGCCCATCTGCGCCGCGAGACCGACCCGGAGACGGGCCTCGCGCTGATCAGGCTGTAGCCGCATGGCCGGGCCGATCGGCAGCATGCGCTGGGCCATCGCCGAAGGCTGGATTCCATCCCGGAGCACCGGGGAGGGGCCGGCTCTCACCAGCCACGAGACGTTGTGCATCCTGAACGCCGGCGACTGCGACGCCACGGTCACGGTCACCATTTATTTCCACGACCGCGAGCCGGCCGGACCTTACCGCCTCGCGGTGCCGGCGCGGCGCACCCGCCACTTCCGCTTCAACGAACTCGACGACCCCGAGAAGGTGCCGCGCGACACCGAATATGCGAGCCTGATCGAATCCGACGTGCCGATCGTGGTTCAGCATACGCGGTTGGATTCGCGCCAAGCCGCGCTCGCGCTGCTGTCCACCATGGCTTACGCTGGCGCCGAGGCATGACGCTTGCCGGCACGACCGTGGTCGTGACAGGTGCGTCCGCAGGTGTCGGGCGCGCCGCCGCCGTCGCCTTCGCCCGCGAGGGCGCGACAGTCGCACTGCTGGCCCGCGGCGAGGATGGGCTCGCCGGCGCTTCCCGCGACGTCACGGCGGCGGGCGGGCGCCCCTTCGTCCACAAGATCGACGTCTCGGATGCCGACGCGATGTTCGCCGCGGCCGATGCGGTCGAAGCGGCGTGCGGGCCGATCGACATCTGGGTCAACGACGCGATGGCGACCATCTTCGCGCCCGTCGACCGCATCGCGCCGGACGAATTCAAACGCGCGACGGAAGTCACGTATCTCGGCGCGGTGTACGGCACCATGGCGGCGCTCAAGCACATGAAGCCGCGAAACCGGGGCGTCATCGTCCAGGTCGGCTCGGCACTCGGCTATCGCGCGATACCGCTGCAGTCGGCCTATTGCGGCGCGAAGTTCGCGCTGCGCGGCTTCACCGACTCGCTCCGCTGCGAGCTGATCCACGACAACGTGCCCGTACACCTCACGATGGTGCTGCTCGCGGGTTTCAACACGCCGCAATTCGATTGGGCGCGCAACAAATTCGAGAAGCGCCCGCAGCCGGTGCCGCCCGTCTACCAGCCCGAAGTGGCGGCCGAGGCCATCGTCTGGGCCGCCACCCATCGGCGGCGCGAGCTGTCGGTCGGCCTGCCCGCCCTGGAATCGATCCTGGCAAACAAGATTGCACCTTCCATCATGGATCGCCTGCTCGCGAAGAAGGCGTACGACGGCCAGTTCACCAGCGAAGACGAGACACCTGGCCGCCCCGACAATTTGTTCGCGCCGGTTCCCGGCGATTTCGGCTCACACGGCAGGTTCGATGCGCAGGCGCGCCGGAAAAGCGCTCAGCTCTTCGTTTCCAGGCACCTGGCCGCATTCCTTTCGGCTGCCGCCCTGCTCGTCGTCATTGTCGGCATATTGTTCGCATCGGGCCCCTGGCGGTAGCACGTGGACCGCTGCGGGCTCGGGCATACGCCCGAGAATTTCTCCCAAGAGCTGCGTCCATGCGACGACGGCCCAGGGGCCCGGATACCTCCGCCTCGAACGTCACCCGGCCGCAATGGCAGCTCCCGTCGACTTTCATGGCGCGCCTCCGTGGGCAGGGGTGCAATATTAGGAGATTCGGGGTGCGGCCGGTATCTTTCCCTATCTCGGGTCCGGATTGACGATGAAACGAGCCGTCGCCGCGATCATTATTGCGTGCGCCCTCGCGGCCCCGGCCGCGCGCGCTGCCGATATGCCGGTCCCGCAGGGCTATGGCGAGGCGCTGGGCTGGTACGACCGCGCGGCGAAGGCCGGCTCGGCCAAGGCGCAGTTCCTGCTCGCGCTGATGTACGAGCGGGGCGAGGGTCGGCCCCGGAATCCCGCAAAGGCGCGGCACTGGTACGGCATGTCGGCGAAGCAGGGCTTCGCGCTCGCCCAGTTCAAGCTCGGTGCGTTCCTCGCCAACGGGGTCGGCGGGCAGCGCGACGTGGTCTCCGGCTGGGCCTGGCTCGATCGGGCCGCGCGCGCGGGTATCGCGGAAGCGGCGATGGCGCGCGACGCGATCGCCCGCACCATGACCGAGGACGAGCTCGCAAGAGCGCGCGCCGAAGCCGCCCGGCCTCCCGGCGATTAGGTCGCTGTTCCGCTGACGCAGCTTCGCACTGGCCCGGCGCGCCTTACGGCCAGGTCCAGGCGAGGATCGCGCCGAGCCAGTCGGGCGCGTGAAGGATGCGGATCACGAAATGCGTATCGAGCCCCAGCGCCATCGCGCCGATCAGCGAGATGCCGATCGCCCACATCACGCCGGCGGAGAAATCCTCGTGGTCGCGGTTCAGCACCCAGCTGAACATGGTGCGGAACACGGGCGAGAAGCGCATCAGCGGCTGAACCAGCGTCACCGGCGCGAGTGCCAGCGCCATGTAGAGGAACATCTGCGAGACGCAGACCGAGACACCCTGCACCACGAACCAGAACACCCCCCGCCTGTCGAGCCGGGCCACGTCGCGCCGCACCGCCGGAAGCAGCCCGACCAGCACGACGACGACCACCGCCGCGCCGTACGACACCGCGCCGCCGCCGAGCGAAAGGTGCGATTCCTGAAGCCCTGCGCGCACCAGCACCGGGCTGGTGCCGTAGGCGAGCGAGGACAGGAAGGCGAAGGCGTAGCCCTCGACCATGCGATCCGAATAGTCGGGCTTGGCGCGCGGCGCGGCAGCGGCGCCGGCCGAACGGGGCATGGCCGCATTTTGGCCGGCGCGCTTGCGCACCTCGCGCCGGAACACCAGCGCGGGGGCGATCACCAGGAGCGCGATGCCGGCGATCTTGAGCGGGGTCAGCACCTCGCCCAGAAAGATCAGCGCGAGCGTGAGCGAGACCAGAAGCGTGCCCTGCTGGGCCGGCGTCGACAGGTTCGCCCCGATCGCCGCGATCGAACGGTAGTTGCAGTAGCGCCCGAACAGGAAATGCACGATCCCCGCGGCCGCCAGCAGCAGCGCCGCCTCGCCCGAGATCTCGCCGATGCGCATGAGCTCGCCCGACACCCAGGCGGCACCGACGAACACGACGAACCCGATCGGCATCGACACCGCCACGGCCTGGATGACCGTGCCGGTGAGGACGCCGCGGCGCAGCGACGCGTTCGAAAATCCGAACGACGCCGCGGCAAGCAGCGTGTACAGAACGCCCACGGACGTTTCCCCGATCCCTTTGGCGGGAGTATGCGCCGAAGGCCGCTCAGCGCAAAGGATGGCGGCGGAAACGATATTCGCGGCTTGGCCGGGATGATAGCCTGTGTGTGCGACGGCGGAGTGTTAATCCGCCAGCACGGGCTCCTTGCCGCCCTCGGCGCCCTGGCCGCCATCCTCGTCGCCGCCCTCGCGCTTGCGCGCACCGGGGTCGGGCTTGTAGGCGAAGGTGAGCTTGTCGCCCTCCAGCCCGATCTCGACGATGCCGCCCTTGATGAGCTGGCCGAACAGCAGCTCCTCCGCCAGCGGCTTCTTGATATGCTCCTGGATGACGCGGCCGAGCGGGCGGGCGCCGAACGCCTTGTCGTAGCCCTTGCGCGCGAGGAAGTTGCGCGCCGGCTCCGAGAGCACGATCTGCACGTTGCGGTCGCCGAGCTGCGCCTCGAGCTGCATCACGAACTTGTCGACCACGCGCTCGACGATATCGGGCGTCAGGTTGTTGAACCCGATAATCGAATCCAGCCGGTTGCGGAACTCCGGCGTGAACATGCGCCGGATGGCTTCCTCGTCATCGCCGACGCGCGCATCGCGCTCGAACCCGATGGCGGGCTTCACCATGTCGGCGGCGCCCGCATTCGTGGTCATGATCAGGATCACGTTGCGGAAGTCGACCGACTTGCCGTTGTGGTCGGTAAGCTTGCCGTGGTCCATCACCTGCAGAAGGATGTTGAACAGGTCCGGATGAGCCTTCTCGATCTCGTCGAGCAGTAGCACCGAGTGCGGGTGCTGATCGATCTGGTCGGTCAGCAGGCCGCCCTGGTCGAACCCGACATAGCCCGGCGGCGCGCCGATCAGGCGCGACACGGTGTGGCGCTCCATGTATTCCGACATGTCGAAACGGATCAGCTCGATCCCGAGGGTGAGCGCGAGCTGGCGCGCGACCTCGGTCTTGCCGACGCCCGTCGGGCCGGAGAACAAATAGCAGCCGATCGGCTTCTCGGGCTCGCGCAGCCCGGCGCGGGCGAGCTTGATCGCCGACGACAGCGCCTCGATCGGCTTGTCCTGACCGAACACGACGGTCTTGAGGTCGCGCTCCAGGCTCTTGAGCGATTCCTGATCGTTGCGCGAGACCGCCTTCGGGGGGATGCGGGCGATCTTGGCCACCACCTCCTCGACATCGCGCACGTTGATCAGCTTGCGCCGGCGCGATTCGGGCTTGAGCTTCTGCGAGGCGCCGACCTCGTCGATCACGTCGATCGCCTTGTCGGGCAGCTTGCGGTCGTGGATGTAGCGCGCCGCGAGCTCGACCGCCGAGCGGATCGCCTCGGCCGTGTAGCGCACGTTGTGGTGCTTCTCGTAATAGGGCTTGAGGCCGCGCAGGATCTTCACCGTGTCCTCGACCGACGGCTCGTTCACGTCGATCTTCTGGAAGCGGCGGACCAGCGCGCGGTCCTTTTCGAAATAGGACCGGTATTCCTTGTAGGTCGTGGAGCCGATGCAGCGCAGGTTGCCCGAGGCCAGCGCCGGTTTCAGCAGGTTCGACGCGTCCATCGAACCGCCCGAGGTGGCGCCCGCGCCGATCACGGTGTGGATCTCGTCGATGAACAGGATCGCGCCGGGATAGGCCTCGAGCTCGGCGATCACCGCCTTCAGCCGCTCCTCGAAATCGCCGCGATAGCGCGTGCCGGCGAGCAGCGTGCCCATGTCGAGTGAGAAGATGGTCGCGTCGCGCAGCACGTCCGGCACCTCGCCGTTGACGATGCGCCTTGCCAGCCCCTCGGCGATGGCGGTCTTGCCGACGCCCGCTTCGCCGACATAGAGCGGATTGTTCTTGGTTCGTCGGCACAATACCTGAATCGTGCGCTCGATCTCGAGCTCGCGCCCGATAAGGGGATCGATCTTGCCCTCTTCCGACTTGCGGTTGAGGTTCACGCAATAGGCGTTCAACGCCTCTTCACCCCGACGCACGGTCTTTTCTCCGCCCGATTCCTCCTCGGCACCACGTACGGTACGGGCTTCGGATCGCCCGTGAACCTTCGCAATGCCGTGTGAGATGTAGTTCACCGCATCATAGCGGGACATGTCCTGCTCTTGCAGGAAATAGACCGCGTGCGATTCGCGCTCGGAGAACATGGCGACCAGAACGTTGGCGCCCGTCACTTCCTCGCGACCGGATGACTGCACATGAATGGCGGCGCGCTGCACCACGCGCTGGAAGCTGGCGGTCGGCTTCGGGTCGTCGCGCCGCGCGACGACGAGATTCGACAGCTCGTTGTCCAGGTAGTTCGTCAGCTCCGTCCGCAGCTTGTCGAGGTCGACGCCGCAGGCCCGCAGCACCGCCACCGCGTCCTGATCGTCGATCAGCGACAGCAGCAGATGCTCGAGCGTCGCGTATTCGTGCGTCCGCTCGCTTGCGAGCGCCAGGGCGCGGTGAAGGCTGCGTTCAAGATTGCGCGACAACATTCAAACTCAATCCCGTTCCAGTGTGCACTGCAGGGGGTGCTGGTGCTGGCGGGCGAGGTCCATGGTCTGGGTTACCTTGGTCTCCGCCACCTCGTACGTGTAGACACCGCAAACCCCGATGCCCTTCTGATGCACATGGAGCATGATCCTTGTGGCCTCCTCATGGCTCTTGGAGAAGAAACGCTCCAGTACCATCACGACGAACTCCATGGGCGTGTAGTCGTCGTTCAACAACAGCACTTTGTACATCGACGGCTTCTTGGTGCGCGTCTTCGGCTTGACGACCACACCCGTCCCGGCACCGTCGCGGCCGGGCGGCTTCGCGCCGTCCTCGTCGTCACCCATCGTGTTCGGCGCGCGTAACGGTGAGCAGGGGCTCAAATAGCGATCCGACATGGGCGTTATGATAGGCGATTCCGGCCGGTCCGGCAAACTTCCTCGCGGCGACGTCGTTAATCAGCACCGCGACTGATATATGTAACGCGCCCGCGATTGACCAGTTCGCACCCCGGATTAGACTGCCCCCGGCAACGAAGGTAAACGAAGGGGGACGCGACCATGAGCACCGCCGCGCGGCGCATCGTCACCGGCCACGATGCGGAGGGCAAATCGATCTTCATCGCCGACGGGCCGTGCCCGCACCATTTCGACCGGGGCAACGGCAACGCCCTGACCGAGCTGTGGTGGTCGGACAAGGTGCCGGTCGACAATTCCGGCAACGAGGACTGCGGCGCGCCCGCGTTCGGGCTCGACATGCCGCCGGGTGGGCACATCTTCCGCATCGTCGAATACGCCCCCGACGCGGTGCGCCAGGCGGCGATGCAGGCCAGCGGGGCGCCCAGCCACCACTATCTCGACGGAAGGCGCCATTTCGGCTTCCACAAGACCGACACGATCGACTACGCCATCGTGATCGAGGGCGAGATATACGCCCTGATGGACGAGGGCGAGAAGCTGATGAAGACCGGCGACGTGCTGATCCAGCGCGGCACCGCGCATGCCTGGTCGAACCGGACCGACAAGCCCGCCCGCGTCGCCTTCATCCTGGTCGACGCCAAACCCGTACCGTAGGTTCATTACAGCTTGTCATCCCGGGCGCGGCGCAGCGCGAAGTGACGCGCCGCAGACCCGGGACCCATTTCTGCGCATCGCGGACGCGGCGCCATGGGCCCCGGCTCGGCGCTTCGCGCCGTCCGGGGTGACAATGGAAGTTCGAGGCCGCGCCCGGGATGACGATACTGGGTTACGCGTTCCCCTTGACCTCGCGCCAGATGCCGAGGCGCTGCTGCATGCGGGCGTCGGAGAAGCTGAACAGGATCGACTCGTCCGCCGCCTCGTGATGGTGCTCGGCCCAGCACGGCACGCAGAACACGTCGCGCGGTCCCCACTCCAGCACTTGGTCGCCGACGACGGTGCGGCCCTTCCCCTCGCGGCAGGCGTACACCCAGGCGGCCGTGGTCTGGTAAGGCTGGGTCGTGAACGACTTCGGCAGATACTGCATGTAGCACGAGATGGTCGGCATCACCGGCCCGCCGGTCGTGGGGTTCACGTATTCCAGCTTGATCCCGTGGCACGGGTCGAACTCGCCCGACTTGGCAAGGCGCATCAGCGCGTCGCGCGTGCGCGTGTAGGGATAGTGGAAGATCGGCGAGTTGACGTGCGCGCCGGGCGCCTCGCCCATCGGGATCAGCCCTTCGCCGTAGCGGGCAATATTGTCGCCGACCGGGCGCGTGCCGGGATAGCGCGCCTCGTGGCCGTAGGGCTCGGTGAACATCGGGCCGAGCGAGCGGATCAGCGGCAGGTCGAGCCCGTCGAGCCACACCACCGGCTCGGTGCCTTCGTGGCCGTGGTCGTGCCAGGTCCAGGACGGGGTGAGGATCAGGTCGCCCGGCTCCATGAACGCCTTCTCGCCATTCACCGCCGTGTAGGCGCCCGAGCCCTCCTGGATGTAGCGCAGGGCGCAGGGCGAATGGCGGTGGGCCGGCGCGACCTCGCCCGGCAGGATGAGCTGCAGCCCGGCATAGAGCGACTCGGAGATGCGGCTCTCGCCGCGCATGCCGGGGTTCTCCAGCACCAGCACGCGGCGCTCGGCCTCCTCGGCGGTGATCAGCTCGCCCGCCTCGAAGATGTGCTTGCGCAGCGCGTCGTAGTGCCAGAGATACGGCTTGGCCGCGGTCTTCGGCTCGCGCAGCAGAATGCTCGACAGCACCTCCCACAGCGGCGTCATGTTCTCGGCGTCGATGCGGTGATAGTAGTCGGTGCGCGCGTTGGTCGTTTCCGGCTTGCTGTCGAAGGCCCGGGCCATCGTTCTCTCCTTAAGCTGCCCGGGACGACATGGCGCCCGGACGAAATCCATCGACAGGATAATGGGGGCTGGGACGCACGCAGGCAACCCCGCCGCGCGGGCCGTGGCGTCCCGGCGCCTGACCGTCAAGCCGTCCGGCCGGCCCCCGCCTTGGCGAACAGGGCTTCGACGCGGGCCGCGTTGTTGTCCCAGGTCAGCCCCTTGCGGTCGATCGTGGCGCGGGCCGCCGCGCCCAGCCGGCGGCGCAGCGCCTCGTCCGCGCACAGCGTCTCGATGGCCCGGGCGAAGGCGCCGGAATCGGCATCGTCGAATAGCACCGCGTCCTCGCCGTCGGTCAGCACCTCGCGGATGTTGGGCGAGGCGGGCGCCACGATGGCGCAGCCCAGCGCCATGTACTCGAACAGCTTGAGGGGCGAGGCGTAGGGAACCACGTCGGGCTGCAGCGCGACGTCGAACGCGGCCACGTGGTCGCCCACCGCGTCGCGCCCGACGATGCCGGTGAAGGACACGCGGTCCGCCACCCCCAGCCGGGCGGCCTGCGCCTCGGTGGAGGCGCGCGCCGGCCCGTCGCCCACGATCAGCAAATGCAGATTCCACTCGGCGCCGCGGCGCACGATGAAATCCACCGCGCGGTCGAGCCCGTGCCAGTCGCGCAGGAAGCCGGTAAAGCCCAGCACCAGCCGTCCCTCGATCCCCAGCCGGCGCTTGGCCGCCGCGCCGTCGCGGCCGTCGAACTCGCGCAGGTCGATGCCGTTGGGCACGACCACGATCTTGTCGTCGGGCACGCCCTCGCGCCGCACGAATGCGGCGAGCACTTCGGTCACCGGCAGCACATAGTCGGCCGCCGCCCAGGTCTCGCGCTGCATCCGCCGGGCCAGCGCGACGCAGGCGAGCCCGCCATAGCGCTGGCGCTCTTCGATCAGCGGGGAGTTCACCTCCGACAGCATCGGCAGGCCGTAGCGCGCCTTCAGCCTGGCCCCGGCCGACATGAACAGGGTGTAGCGCTCGTACAGAACGTCCGGCCGGTGCGCCAGGTAGGCGCGGCGCAGCCGCCGGTCGGCATAGCGCGCATAGGCCGCCTCCATGTACTCGTACACGGCCAGCGGCAGCAGCTTCTTGAGGTGCGCGACGATGCCCGCGTCCGCGCCGAACTTCGCCTCGCTCACCGCCGCGGGGCCGACGATCACCACCTCGTGGCCGCGGTCGCGCAGCGCCCGCACCAGCTCCTCGATATGAACATACTGCCCGTCCTTCGACCGGATCCGGTGGTGATAGAGAATCTTCATCCGATCGCGGGAGCGAGCAGCGTCGCCAGGGAGGGGGCTAAAGGCACGCCAGATCCGGCCATTCCGACTATGATTGGTCCGGATCGCGCTCGCGCGCACCTGCGACCGCGCGATCCCTCGCGGCCGCAAGCTACCGTATCCCGCGCAACTCGAGCAAGGCCGGCGGCCCGCTCCCGCCGCGCGATGCGCGGCCAAGCCCTTATGACAGCGGCGTTTCGCCGCTCGCGTTCCGCGCCAGGAGACCCTTGCAAAGCGCCTCGACCCGCGCGGCGTTGGCGTCCCAGGTCAACCCCTTGTCCAGGATCGTCTGCCGAGCGGCCGCCCCGAGCCGGCGGCGCAACCCCGCGTCGGTGCATAGCCGGTCGAGCGTTTCCTTGAGGGCTTCGGGTCGCTCCGGGTCGACCAGCAGCGCGTTTTCGCCGTGGGTCAGGATTTCGCGGATATTGGGCCAATCGTGCGCGACGATGGCCCGTCCCATCCCGAGATATTCGAACAGCTTGAGAGCTAGCGCGTAGGGCACCACGTCGATGTTGAGGGCGATGTCGAAGGCGGCGACGTATCCGGCTACGGCCTCACGCGGCACGACACCGGTGATGGTCATGCGATCCGCCACGCCGAGCTGCGCGGCACGGGCCTGCAATTCAGCACGCGACGGGCCGTCGCCCACGAGCAGCAGATGGAGGTTCAGGGCGGGATCGGCAGCCGCAAGGTAGTCGACCACCCGATCCATGCGATGCCATTCGCGGACAAAGCCAGTGAACCCGAGCACAAGCCGGCCGTCGAGGCCGAGCCGGCGCTTGGCGCTTTCCGTGTCCATGCCGGAATCGAACTGGGAAAGGTTGACGGCATTCCGAATGACCCGAACGCTGGATTTCCGAACACCCGCCTCGAGCAGATATGGCGTCAGCGCCGCGGTCGCCGCCAGCACGTGGTCGGCGCTTTTCCACGTATAGCATTCGATCGCGCGGGCAAGCCGCGCGAGGGCGAGACCGTTGATGCGCGCACGCTCCTGCGCGAGGGGCGAGTTGACCTCCATCAGCAGGGGCAATCGATGGCGGCGCTTAAGCCACGCGCCCGCCGGCATATAGAGCTGGTAGCGCTCGTAAAGAATATCCGGACGATGCCGAAGATAGGCTTCGCGCAGGCGCCAATACGCAATCAACGCGTAGCCAAGTTCCAATATCTCGTAAAGGGTCTTGGGCAGCAGCCGTTTCAGCAGCGCCACCGCCCCCGCATCCGCGCCGAACTGCGCCTCGCTCACCGCCGCGGGGCCGACGATCACCACCTCGTGGCCGCGGTCGCGCAGGGCCCGCACTAACTCCTCGATATGGACGTACTGCCCGTCCTTCGACCGGATACGGTGATGATACAAGATCTTCATTTGACGATGCGGGACGTAGACCCCACCCAGGCAAGTGACGGAGCGCGGAGGAATACATCCGCACTTTATTCTGCGACCTCCTTGATTTCCTTATGGTCGCCGGACGTTCGGAGAGATTACCTGAATCAGGACCATCCGCCTAGGACAGACGGAGAAGCGTTCGCGATTCTTGCGGGACGACTGCACTGCACGCGCAGTCGCCGTTGCTTGAAAAGGAGGGAGTCCCTATCCTCGCGCCGCCTCGGCGGTCAGCAGGTGGGCGAAGGCCTTGCGCGCCTTGGCGACCTTGGGGTTGATGATCGCCTGGCAGTAGGGCTGGAACGGGTTCAGCTCGAAATAGTCCTGGTGATAGCCTTCGGCCTCGTAGAACGGACCCGCCTCGGCGATCTCGGTGACCACCTTGCCGTCCCACAGCGTGTTGGCGCGCTCGCGCGCCGCCTCGGCCGCCGCCTTCTGTGCCGCGTCCTTGGTGAACACGGCGGAGCGGTACTGCGTGCCGACGTCGTTGCCCTGCCGGTTCAGCGTGGTCGGATCGTGCGTCGCGAAGAACACGTCGAGCAGCGTGTCGTAGGACACCACCTCCGGGTCGAACGTGATCTGCACCGCCTCGGCATGGCCGGTGCGCCCGGTGCAGACCGCCTGGTAGGTCGGGTTGGCGCCCTGGCCGCCGATATAGCCGGAGCGCACCTTCGCGACGCCCTTGACCATCTTGAACACCGCCTCGGTGCACCAGAAGCAGCCGCCCGCGACGATCGCCGTTTCGCTCGCCATTCCCAACACTCCCATTCATCATCGCAGCCCTCGGGCCGAGGCCCGAGGGTCGCGACGACGGTGTGAACGTGCCTTACGCCGCCTTCAGGATCGGCGAGTCCTCGCGCTCGAGCACGCGCCTGACGGCCGGGCGGGCCATCATCCGGTCCTTGAACGCGGTGTAGTTCTTGAGCTCGCCCATCGGCAGGCCGATGCGCAGCCCCCAGCCGTAGAACACCAGCGCATAGGGATCGGCCACGGTGAACTGCGATCCCATGATCCAGTCCTTGCCGGCCAGCATGCCGTCGATCTCGCCCAGCAGCGTGAAGAAGGTCTTGCGCGCCATCTCCTTCACGTCGGGATGCGACGCCTCGTTCGCGGCGAAGCGCTCGGGCCGGGCGAAATGCGCGAAGGTCGTGTGCACGGTGTTGGAGAAGTACGCCATGGTCGACAGGCACTGCGCCTCCTGCAGCGGGTCGGCGGGCAGCAGGTTCTTCGCCGGGAAGCGCTTGGCGAGATAGGCGAGAATGGCCAGGTTCTCGGTCAGCATCTTGCCGTCGACCTCGAGCGCGGGCACCTTGCCGCGCGGGTTGACGTTCTTCAGGTAGCTTTCGGCGCGATGCTCGCCCTTGGGAAGCAGGGTCGGCCGCTCCTCGTAGGGCTCGCCGATCTCCTCGAGCGTGATGTGCGACGCCATCGAGCATGCGCCGGGCGAAAAGTACAACGCGATCATGTCCGCCTCCGGGAGTTTGAGAATTCGTCGCAGCCACATTGACGCCGCGCCCCCGCCTTGTCGAGGGGGTCCCTTGTCGAGAGGTCCCTTGTCGAGGCGGTCGGGGCGGACGCCGCGGTGGATAAGTCGCGCCGCCCCATTGACGCCGGCGCGCGCGATGCCTAGCTCAGAATCGTCGGCGCGCTCAACGGGCCGCGGCCGGCGCGAAACCGCAACAGGGAGGTGCGATGACAGCAGAGACTCCACCGACCCATTGGGTTGGGCTCCCTGCCTAGCGACGGGGAGCCACGGTGCGTCGCACGGCACGGCCTGACACACCGCGCCACGACGCAACCGCCGAAATATCGAACGCGATGACCGGACGAAGGTCCGGATGAATTGCCCGGTTGTTACCGGGATGGCGAAAGCCACGAGCCCCGCGAGGCGGACCCTGTCCCCGGCGGGGCTCCGCGCTTCTGCCCTCAGCGCACGAAAACCAGCACCGCCGCCAGCAGCAGCGCGAACGCGCTGGGATAGAACGTCGTGGCGAAGCCGAAGGCGCGCGCCCCCGCGCCGTTCGCATAGCCCGCCCAGAACGCGGCGCGTCCGATGCAGAACAGCGCGACCAGAAGCGGCACCAGCACCATCTCGCGCGGGCGCAGCGTCGCGGCGAGCGCAAGATGCGCGGCACCCGCCAGCACGCACTGCTCCAGCGTGTTCTGCAGGATCGCCGCCGGGATGCGTACCCGCGCGCTCGCCTCGGTCAGGCCCGACCCGTCGATGTCGGCCGGCGAGAAGAACCGCCCCTTCGCAACGCGCCCGATGGCGACCACCAGCCACAGCCAGACGAACACGTCGGCGCGCAGCGCGTGGCCCAGCCGGTCCGCCAGCGTCGGCAGCGGACCGCCGATGGGAAAGGTGACCGCGGCATAGCCGATGCCCAGCACCAGGGCGGAGAACACCGCCCCCGCGGCCATGCCGCGCGCGACGGAGCGTTGGGCGGGATCGAGCGCCATCCCCGGACGCTACCGGGTGCCCCCGAGTCGGGCAAGCGGTGCGGCGGTGGCCGAGTCTCCGCTCTTGGGCTACGGTCCCGCCGGCATGAACGAATCCCTGTCGACCGCCGATCTTCTCCATCACCTCGCCACCCGCCCGGGCCACGACGAGGTAAAGGCCGATTTCCGCGAGCTCCTGGTCCACGAGTTCGGCGTCGCGCGTGCCGAGGTCCGGTTCGAGCGCTACATCGAGATACGTGGGCGGCTCGACGCCCTGATCGGCCGCACCGTGTTCGAGGCCAAGCGCGACCTCAAGCGGGAGTGGGCCGATGTCGAGCGACGCATGCCCGCCTATCTCGCCGACCGCGAGCGCGAGGAAGGGGAGCGGTTCGTCGGCGTCGCCTCCGACGGGCTGAACTGGGCCGTGTTCGAGCTTTCGGGCGACACCTTGGTCACCGTCAAGGAAACCGTTCTGGACCCCGAAAAGCCCGGCCCATTCCTCGCCTGGCTCGACGGGGCGCTCGCGCTCAAATCCTCCCTCCCGCCCGACGCGCTCACCATCCGCGCCGAGTTGGGCCACGATTCCGTCGCCTATCGCCTCGTGGATGCCCGGCTGCGCGCCCTGTGGGACCGGCTGAAAGACCACCCTGACGTCGCCCTCAAGCGCCAGCTTTGGGCCGATCTGCTCAAGCTGGTCTATGGCCGCGAGATGGAGGGCGACGCGCTCTGGTTTCAGCACACTTTCCTGGTCGTGGTCGCCAAGTGCATCGCGCTCGCGGTCATGGGCATCGCCGAGGACGACCCGAAAAAGCTTCTCACCGGCGAGGCGTTCACGGCGGCCGGCATCCACGGGGCGGTCGAAAGCGACTTCTTCGACTGGGTCATCGCCGACCCAGAAGGCGAGGCGCTGGTACGCAGGATCATGAATCACGTGCGCCGTTTTCGCCTGGGCGAGGTCGAAAGCGACGTGCTGAAAATCCTCTACGAGTTGCTGATCGACCGCGAGGAGCGTCACGGGCTTGGCGAGTATTACACGCCCGACTGGCTGGCCGCGAAGATCGTGCGCCACGCCGTCGAACGCCCCATCGAACAGCGCGTCCTCGACCCCGCCTGCGGCTCCGGCACCTTCCTGTTCCATGCCGTCCGCAACTTCCTGGCGGAGGCGGAGGATGCGGGCATGCGACCCAGCCGCCGCGCGGCCGAGGCGACCGCCTATATTGCGGGCATCGACATCCACCCCGTCGCGGTCATCATCGCGCGGGTGACGTACCTGCTGGCCCTTGCGCCCGCGCTGATGCGGCGGCAGGGCGGGCTTTCGATCCCGGTCTATCTGGGCGACTTGCTCCAGCTTTCGATTTCGGAGTTCATGACCGGAAAGGAGCTGGTGATCTCCGTCCCGCCGCCCCCGGCCGGGCGACACAAAGCGGTGAGAAGGACGGCAACGGGCGCGAGAAGCTGGATTTCCCTGACACGTTCTGTCGCGATCCCGGCCTGTTCGACAAGGCCATCGAGCGCATGCGGACAGGCTCGGAAGCGGGCATGACCCGGCCGCAGATCGAGGCGGCGCTGCGCCAGATCGTCAGGCAGCACTACATGGCCGAGGTCACGCCCGAGCAGGAGCTCGCCATCGGCGACCTGGGCAAGACCTACCTCACCTTCGACCAGCTGCGCCGGGAAGGGCGCGACAGCGTGTGGGCCTATGTCGCGCGCAACCTGTCGCGGCCCTTGTTCTTCTCGTCGGCCGGCGGCTGGGCCAACGTGGTTGTCGGCAATCCGCCCTGGCTCGCGTTCCGTCACATGAACGCCGACCTGCAGAAGCGGTTCAAGGCGATGGCAAAAGGGAGAAGGTCTATGTCGCGCGTTGCCGTCCCATAACGACCTGTGCGCCCTGTTTACCGTGCGCTGCGCCGAGCTCTATCTGCGGTCCGGGCGGACGCATTGCCTTCGTCCTTCCGCTCGCGGCTTTGACGCGCGGATCAGTTCGAGCGGCTTCAAACTGGCGAATTTAAGTCAGCGATGATCGCTTGGCAGGACGCTTGGACGATGGACGACACGGTCCAGCCCCTCTTTCCCGTGCCGTCGTGCGTCGTGTTCGGGCGCCGGCAGGCTAAGGCGGCGGCGATGCCGGCCAAGGTTCGGGCCTATTCTGGCTCGCTGCCTCTACGCGATGCGCCCGAGGCGATTGCGAATGATTGTCTCAATGTCGTGGAGGGAGCTCCGGCGCTGGAGGTCGCGCAGCGGGAAGGCGGGTCCGCGTACCGCAGCCGGTTCCGGCAGGGCGCGATACTCGTGCCCCGAATGTTGTGCCTCGTGGAACGCAAGGTCGCCGGCCGGCTGGGAAGCAACCCTTCCGCGCCCTTGGTCGTCAGCCGGCGGTCGGGACAGGAGAAGAAGCCGTGGCGCGATGCACCCAGCATCGAGCACAACGTCGAGGCCGAGTTCCTGCGTCCGGCTCTACTTGGTGAAGTCCATTGTCCCGTATCGGGTTTTCCGGCCAGTCGAGGCCGTTGTGCCAGTTTCCGACAAAGGCGAGATGCTGAACGCCGAATCGGCCGCGAACCGCGGCTTCAGCGGCCTTCACGGCTGGCTCAGCGAAGCCGAACGAACGTTCGACGAAGTCCACGAAATCCCAAAGGACGCTCGCCGATCAGTTGAACTATATCAACCAGCTTACCGCTCAGTTTCCCGTCCCGCCGCTGCGCGTCGTTTATGCAAAGGCAGGAACCTTGCCCGCCGCGTGCGTGGTGAGAAGCGGGCGATGCATAATTGACCACTTACTCTATTGGGCGGCGCCGAGCAAACGAGAGCGAAGGGCCTTATTTGGCAGCCGCAATTCTGAATAGCGAAACCATCGCGCGCGTCGTTGGCGGAACATTCCAAGCTCGAGGCCAATGGGGAGCGCGGCATTTCGACAAGGTGATGTTCAACCTGCCGATCCCGCGCTTCGATCCGAAGAACGAGCTGCACCTCGCCCTCGCGGCGGCGGCGGCGGAAGCGGAGAAGGTGGCCGCCGCAGTCGAGTTGCCCGAGGCCGTGAAGTTCCAGCGTGCCCGGCGGATGGTGCGCGACGCGCTGGCCGAGGCCGGCATCGCCGGGAAGATCGATGCGCTCGTGGCTCGGCTTCTCGACGGCGGATGACCGCAACTCTTGAGTTATAGAATAAATTCCTGTATAAGGGGCGGCGGGTCATACTGAGATTCGAGGCCGTTCGGGGCGCCTCGAGGAATTTTTCCACTTCCTTGAGGCGACAATCGTTTGATATCAAGGACTTGCGAGGCGACGGTCGCGTCAACGGAGGTTCCTTCAGGTTCGTTCGGGTTCGTTCGAGGTTCGTTCAGGTTCGTTTGGGCGGCCTTGAGGTGACATGCGCGCGACGGGCGGGGCGACAGCGGGCGCGACGCGCGGCGGCGTTGCTTGACTTGGTCCGACCGCTCGCCTAACAGGGCGCGTCGTTCTGCAGGGGGGCTTCGCATGAAACTGATGAGCTTCAGCGCCAAGGGCAAGGACAGCTACGGCGTGGTGGTCGATGGCGGCGTGTTCGACGTGGGCAAGCGCCTCGGCAAGCAATACCCGACGCTGCGCGACGCGATCGCCGGCAACCGGATGGCCGAGATCCGCCGCCTCGCCAAGGGCAAGAAGCCCGACCACAAGCTCGCGGCGGTGCGGTTCAACCCGGTGATCCCCAACCCGGACAAGATCATCTGCATCGGCATCAACTACGAAGCCCACATGCGCGAGACCGGGCGCGACCTGCCCAAGTACCCGATGGTGTTCGTGCGCTTCAACGATTCGCAGACCGGCCACAACCGGCCGATGCTGGTGCCGAAAGTGTCGAAGAACCTCGATTACGAGGGCGAGCTCGCCGTCGTCATCGGCAAGGGCGGGCGCTACATCGACAAGAAGGACTCGCTCAAGCACGTCGCCGGCTACACCTGCTACAACGACGGCTCGGTGCGCGACTGGCAGCGCCACACCGTCCAGTTCACGCCGGGCAAGAACTTCCCGACCACCGGCCCGTCCGGCCCGTGGATGGTGACGTCGGACGAGATCAAGGACCCGTCCAAGCTCACGCTGGAGACGCGGCTGAACGGCACGGTGATGCAGCATTCGCCGACCAGCGACCTGTTCTTCGACGTGGTCTATCTCGTGTCCTACGTCTCGAACTTCACCACCCTGGTGCCGGGCGATTTGATCGTCACCGGCACGCCGGGCGGCGTCGGCGCGGCGCGCAACCCGCCGGTCTGGATGAAGCCGGGCGACATCTGCGAGGTCGAGATCAGCGGCATCGGCACGCTGCGCACGCCGATCCGCGCCGAGCCCGCGCGCGGCGGCAAGAAGAAGAAGTAGCCGGCGCGGCGCGGCTTCGGCTCAGTACGGACGGTCGCCGCGCACCGCGACGCGGCGCAGCACGCGCGCCTCGGCGGGATCGAAGTCGGTGCGCGCATGCAGCGTGCAGCGATTGTCCCACAGCACCAGGTCGCCGGGCCGCCAGGCGTGCTCGTAGATGTGCTCGGGCCGCTCGACGGCGGCGAACAGCGTGTCGAGCAGGTCGCGGCTTTCGTCCGGCGCCATGCCCTCGATATGGTCGGTCATCAGCCGGTTGACGTAGATCGCCTTGCGCCCGGTCTCGGGATGGGTGCGCACCACGGGGTGGACGTAGCGCGGCGCGTCGGGGTTGGGCTCGGTCGCGCGCACCATGGCGTTGGCGGCGTAGTCGTAGACGTTGAGCGCGCGAAGCCCCGCGAGCCGCGTCTTGAGCGCACCGGGCAGCGCGTCGTAGGCGCGATAGGCGTTGGCGAACAGCGTGTTGCCGCCTTGTGACGGGATCTCCAGCGCGAAGAGGCTGGTCGCCGCAATGGGAACCTCGTAGTAGCACTGGTCGGTGTGGAACTGCATCTCGCCGTCGGGCAGGATGCCCTTGAACCCGTCGCGCGCGCGGTTGGCGACGAACAGCACGCCCGGAATCTCGCGGCCGTCGCGCCGGGTCGTGCGCGTCAGCTCGATCTCGCCCAGCGCGCGGCAGAAGCGCAGCTGGGCCTCGGCGTCGAGCTGCTGGCCGCGGAACACGATCACCTGGTGGGCGAGCCAGGCCGCGCGAATCTGCGCCACGGTCGAATTGTCGAGCGGGGCGGCAAGGTCGACGCCCGCGACCTCCGCGCCGAGAGCCGGCGAAAGCGGGGTGATGGTGATCATGCGATGTCCTTCCCGCCTTCATGGTAGCGCCGGGTAAGGCCATGCGCCACAGTGCCGCGACGCGGCGGACGATGGAAATTCGACACGGAATGACCATTTGTCCAGGTGACGGGATAAGAATTCTCGGGGGAGGAGCCAGGATGATCGGACGGCGATGGATCGCGGCGGTGGCGCTTGTCCTGTGTCCGCTGGCCGCCGAGGCGCAATTCCCAGGCAAGATGATGGAGCAGGGCAAGGGCATGCTCGACCGGATGGGCGGCTCGTCCGGCAGCGGCAGCGGCGGCACGTCCTCGGTGGGCAGCCTGAGCACCGGCGAGATCGCCGGCGGCCTGAAGGACGCGCTGCGCGTCGGCACCGAGCGGGTGGTCGGCACGCTGGGCCGCACCAACGGATTCAACGGCAGTCCGGACGTGCACATCCCCCTGCCGGGCACGCTGGCCACCGTCAAGAAGGCGCTCGACCGCGTCGGCGCGGGCAGCCTCACCGACGATCTGGAGCTGCGCCTCAACCGCGCGGCCGAGGCCGCGACGCCGAAGGCCAAGGCGCTGTTCGGCGATGCCATCCAGCAGATGACGCTGGACGACGTGCGCGGCATCTATAACGGTCCCAAGGACGCCGCCACCCAGTACTTCCGCAAGAAGATGTCCGCGCCGCTGGCCGCCGACATGAAGCCGATCGTCGACCAGGAGCTGGCCAATGTCGGCGCGGTGCAGGCCTACGACAAGATGATGGGCCAGTACCGCACCCTGCCCTTCATGCCCGACGCCAAGGCCGACCTCACGCAGTACGTGCTGGGCAAGGCGATCGACGGCATATTCCTCTATCTGGGCCGCGAGGAAGCCGCCATCCGCGAAAATCCGGCGAAGCGCACCACGGCGTTGCTGCAGCGCGTCTTCGGCGCAAAATAGCATTCTTCGCCTTTCCCCTCGGGAGGATCGATTATGAAAAAGATATTGATCGGCCTTGGCGCCGTCATCGTGGTGCTGGTGATCGCCGCCCTCGTCGTGCCGATGCTCATTCCGGTGGACACGTACAAGGGCCGCCTGCTGGCCGCCATCCAGGACGCGACCGGGCGCGAGGCCCGCATCGACGGCGATTTCGGCTTTTCGATCCTGCCCAACGTCCAGTTCACCGCCGGCAAGGTCTCGCTCGCCAACGCGAAGGGGGCGAGCCCGGACAAGATGGTCACGCTCGACAACCTGAAGGTCCGCGTCGCCGTCATGCCGCTTCTGTCCGGCAACGTGCAGATCGATTCCTTCGTGCTGGACAAGCCGGTCATCAACCTTTCGGTCGACAAGAACGGCGTGCCCAACTGGCAGTTCGCGAAGAAGGAAGCCGCCGCGCCGGCCAAGCCCGCCCCGGCCCCATCGGGCGGCGCGAAGCCGGCAGAGGGCGGCGGCGCGCCCTCGATGCTCAAGGGCCTCACCCTGGGTGACGTGCGCATCGTCGACGGCAAGGTCAGCTATTCCGACGCGCGCACGAACAAGAGCTACGTGCTCGACGCGGTGAACATGAAGGTCGCCCTGCCGTCGCTGTCGAGCCCGATGCAGGCCGACGGCTCGGTCGTGTGGAACAAGGAGAAGATCACGCTGTCGGCGCACGTGACCAATCCCAACGCGCTGCTGAACGCCGAGCGGACCGCGGTGAATGTCAGTGTCCTGTCCGCGCCCGTGAAGTTCGCCTTCAAGGGCGACGTGCAGAACGACAAGGCGATCAAGGCGCAGGGCCAGACCAACCTGGACGTGCCGTCGGTCCGCAAGCTCGCGGCCTGGGCCGGCGCGCCGCTGAACGCGCCCGGCTCCGGGTTCGGGCCGCTTTCGATCGCCGGGACGGTCGGCGTGAACGGGCAGAAATACTCGTTCACGAACGCGAAGCTCGCTTTCGACGCGATCAAGGGCACCGGCGACGTGCAGTTCGACGGCAGCCGTGCGCGGCCCTACGTCAACGCGAAGCTCGCGGTCGAGACGCTCGACCTCAACCCGTACATGCCGCCCGAGAGCGCATCGTCCGGCGGCAGCGCCAAGCCCGCGGGCGGCAGTGCGCCGGCGCAGGGCGGCGCGGCAGCCAAGCCGGCCGGCTGGTCGGACGAGCCGCTGGACCTCAGCCCTCTGAAGCAGGCCGATGCCGACCTGGACTTCACCTTGGGCGGGCTGATCATGAAGAAGATCAAGATCGGCAAGTCGCATCTGGCCGCGACCTTGAAGAACGGCCGGCTGGTCGCCGACCTGACCGAGATGGCGCTCTATGACGGCAAGGGCACGGCCAAGGTGACGGCCGACGGATCGGGCAAGGTGCCGGCCGTCGCGCTCGCCTTCGACCTCGCCAGCGTGCAGGCGAACCCGCTGCTCACCGATGCGATCGGGCTCGACCGGCTGGAGGGCACGGCCAACGCGCATCTCGACGTCAAGGGTGCCGGCGGCTCGCAGCGCGCCCTCGTGTCGGCGCTGGACGGCGCAGGCAAGATGCAGTTCCTGAACGGGGCGATCCGCGGCATAAACCTGGCCGCGATGGTGCGCAATGTCGGCTCCGCCTTCCTCAACCCCGAGGCGAACAAGACGCAGAAGACCGACTTCGCCGAGCTGGGCGGCACCTACGTCATCAAGAACGGCATACTGACGAACAACGACCTCGAGCTGAAATCGCCGCTGTTGCGCATTTCGGGCAAGGGCACGGTGAACCTGCCGCAGCGGACGGTGGACTACCGCGTCGAGCCGAAGGTGGTGGCGTCCACCACCGGCCAGGGCGGCAAGTCCGACCTGTCCGGGGTGATGGTGCCGGTGATCGTGTCCGGCCCGTGGGACAATCTCAGCTACAAGCCCGACCTCGCCGGCGCCCTTTCGGGCGCGGCCAAGGGCAAGGCGATGGAGCAGCTGCAGAAGGTCCTGCCGGGCGGCAAGAACGGCGGGACCTCCGGCGGCACGTCGAGCCCGGTGCCCGACGTGGGCGGTGCCATCAAGGGCCTGTTCGGGAAGTAGCGGGCCCCGTCTACCGTCATTCCGTCGCAGGCGCGGTTGATCCAGATCAACATGGCCTAGCGGGCAAACACGGACCATGGCCGCCGTGAACCGCGAGGAGGCGGCCCCATGGCAACCTGGCAACATGCGCAAGGCGCGGCGGTCGCGCCCGACTTCCTGGCCGAAATGGAAAAGAGCGCGGTCCTGCCGCTGTGGGACCGCTATCACGAACTGCTGAAGCCGGAGCCGGTCGCGCCGGACCGGCCCATCGTCTGGCATTGGGACGCGCTTCAGAAGCTGATCGAACGGGCCGCGCGCGAGGTGTCGATGGCGGACGCGGAGCGCCGCGTGCTGATGCTGGTCAATCCCGATTTCGGCACGCGGCCGGCCGCCACCACCAACTTGTTCGCCGGCCTGCAGATCCTGGAACCCGGCGAGTCCGCGCGGCCGCACCGCCACACCGCCTCGGCATTGCGGCTGGTGATCGAGAGCGAGCACGGCGCCACGGTCGTAAACGGCCATGACTGCCCGATGAAGCCGGGCGACCTGATCCTCACCCCCAACTGGGCATGGCATTCGCACTACAACCGCGGCACAAAGCGCGTCGTCTGGCTCGACGGGCTCGACCTGCCGCTCGCCGCCAATCTCGGCGCGATCTTCGCCGAGGGCGGCGATCCCGAGGCTTCGAAGCCGAATGCGCCGTTCTTCGACGATCCCGCATTCGCCCAAGGCGGGCTCATGCCCGCCGGCGCCGGCGACGAAGCCCCGCACTCGCCGATGTTCCGCTATCCCTGGACCGGCGTCCTCGCCACGTTCCACGCGATGGCGCCCGCCGCCGACGGCAGCCGCCGGCTGCGCTACACCAACCCGGTCGATGGCGGGCCGGTGATGCCCACCATGGACTGCTACGCCATGCAGCTGGAGGGCGGCCGGGCGACGACCGCCTACCGCACGACGGCCAACGCCGTGTGCCTGGCGGTCGACGGCGAGGGCACGACGACCGTCGGCGACAAGACCATCCGGTGGCGCAAGCACGACGTGTTCACCCTGCCGCACTGGAACTGGATCTCGCACAAGGCCGCGAGCGGGCAGGCGCACCTGTTCCAGTTCACCGACCGCGAGGTGCTGCGCCGCGCCGCTTTGCTGCGCGAGGAGGTGGCGGGGTAGCGCGCCGCGTTTGGCCCGGCGCCGTGGCAGGTGCTAGTCTCCCGCCCATCGCGGCGCGGCCCCCGGACGGGCCCAGCGGGAGAAGGCGTAATGGGCGAGGCGACGGAAGTCCTGGCGGCCGTGAAGGTCGAGCCGAAGCGGACCGAGCTCCGCCGCTTCCCACTGCCCGAGATTCCGCCCGACGCCGGCCTGCTGCGCGTGATGGCCACCGGCATCTGCGGCAGCGACTGGCCGATGTATCTCGACCGGAAGGACCGGCCGCGCATCCTGGGCCATGAGATGGTCGGCACCATCGAGAGACTGGGCGACATTGCGCGCCAGCGCTGGGGCGTTGCCGAGGGCGACGTGGTGGCGCTGGAGGAATATCTGCCCTGCGGCCATTGCGAGTACTGCCTGACCGGCGAGTACCGCTCGTGCCTGGAGACCGATACGCGCATGGCGGGCGCCGTCCGCTACGGCTCCACCTCCGTCGAGAAGGCGCCGGCGCTGTGGGGCGGCTACAGCCAGTATCTCTATTTGCACCCGCGCTCGGTGCTGCACCGCGTGCCGCCCGGCGTGCCGTCGCACATCGCCGCGATGGCCCTGCCGATCGGCAACGGCTTCCAGTGGGCGCGGCTCGACGCCGCGGTCGGGCCGGGCAAGACCATCGTCATCCAGGGGCCGGGCCAGCAGGGGCTGGGCTGCGTGGTGGCCGCGCGCGCCTCGGGCGCCGACAGGATCATCGTCTCGGGCGTCGCGCGCGACGAAGGCCGCCTGGCGGTGGCGAAGGAGCTGGGCGCGGATCACGTCGTAATGGTCGACCAGGAGAAGCTGGCCCCGGCCGTCGAGCGCTTCACGGGTGGGCGGATGGCCGACATCGTCATCGAATGCTCGGGCGGCGGCACCGAGATCATCAACGACTCGCTGGCGCTGCTGCGCAAGCGCGGCACGTTCCTGGTCGCGACGCGCAAGGGCGCGATTCCCGAATTCGACCTCGACCAGGTCGTCGCCAAGCAGATCGTGCTGCGCGGCACGCGCGGCCACAGCTACCAGGCGGTCGAGCTGGCGCTGGGCACGATGTCCGGCGGGCGCTTCCCGCTGGAGAAGATGTCGTCGCACGTCATCGGCCTCGCCGATGTCGATCGGGGCTTGCGCATGCTGGGCGGCGAGTCCGAGGAGCGTTCGATCCATATCACCGTCGATCCGTGGAAGGCGTGAGGGCTTTCGATGCTGAAACACGAAGACAACGAACGGCTGGTGCGCGTCGGGCCGGGCAAGCCGGCCGGCGAGCTGCTCCGCCGCTACTGGCAGCCGGTCCTGCTGTCGTCCGAGCTGGCCGGGCCCGACGGGCCGCCGGTGCGCGTGCGCGCGCTGGGCGAGGATCTGGTGGCGTTTCGCGACACCAACGGGCGCATCGGGCTGATCGACGCGTTCTGCCCGCACCGGCGCGCGCCGTTGTTCTATGGCCGGAACGAGCAGTGCGGGCTGCGCTGCGTCTATCACGGCTGGAAGTTCGACGCGGACGGCAACTGCGTCGACCTGCCGTCCGAGCCGGCGGGCTCGCCGCTGAAGGACAAGGTCAAGATCAAGACCTACCCGACATGGGAGGGCGGCGGCGCGATCTGGGCCTATCTCGGCCCCGCCGACGAGATGCCGCCCCCGCCCGACTACGAATGGCTGCGCGTGCCGCCGACGCACCGGCACCTGTCGAAGACCTACGAGGCGTGCAACTACCTTCAGGCGCTGGAGGGCGGGCTCGACACGACGCACTCGTCCTTCCTGCACAATTTGCGGCTCGACGGCGGCGACAACGAGCTGCGCCAGCGCGACCGCGCGCCCACCCTCGACGTCGAGCCGACCGATTACGGCTACACCTACGTCTCGACCCGCCGGCTCGGCCCCGACGAAGGCAATTACGTGCGCGTCTACCGCTACGTCATGCCGGCACAGCAGATGCGCGGCGGCGTGTCGGGCTCGTTCGGGCGCAACCAGGTGCCGGCCATCCACGGCCACATCTGGGTGCCGATCGACGACCACCAGACCTTCGTCTACAACATTCTCTACAGCTTCGATCCGACGACGCCGATCTCGGAGGAGCATGGCGAGGCGTCGGAGGCGTTCTACGGCCGCGGCAAGGACGACCTGATCCCCGGCACGTTCCAGCTCCGGCGCAACGCCTCCAACGACTACATGATCGACCGCGAGCTGCAGCGGACCACGACCTATACCGGCATCCACGGCGTGAACACCCAGGACTTCGCGCTGCAGGAAGGGATGGGCCCGATCGTCGACCGCTCGAAGGAGCATCTTGGCACGTCGGACAAGGCGATCATCCAGATGCGCAAGATGCTGCTGGAAGCCACCCGCGACGTCGAGGATGGCAAGCGCCCCAAGGGCGCCGAGCCCGCCGCCTATCGCGGCCTCCGCCCGCATGACGGTGTGGTGCCGCCCGGCGCCGACTGGCGCGATGTGCTGGGCCCCCACCTCGTCGCGAAGTGGTGAGCGCGGCGCCCGTTTCGCATTGACAGGGTGCGCGGGCGCGGGCGAGGCTCCGGCACCATTTTACGAGGTGATTCATGAGTTCCGCGCTTCCCCGCCGCCGCATCGACGTGCACCACCATTTCTATCCGCCCGAATACATGGCGTCGTCGAAGGGGCTGTCGGCGCGGGCGGTGACGCGCGACTGGACGCTGGCCCGCACCATCGAGGAGATGGACAAGAACGACATCGCGCTGGGCGTGCTGTCGCTGTCGCCGCCGGGCTATCATCAGGGCACGGCGGAGCAGAACCGCACGCTGGCCCGCGCGATCAACGAGCACGGGAAGAAACTGCGCACGGAGTACCCGACGCGGTTCGGCCAATTCGCCTCGGTGCCGATGCCCGACGTCGACGGAACCCTGGCCGAGATCGCCTACGCGCTCGACACGCTGGGCGCCGACGGCATCCAGCTCATGACCAGCTATTCCGACGTGTGGCTGGGCGATCCGAAGTTCGCGCCCGTGTTCGACGAGCTGAACCGCCGCAAGGCGGTGGTGTTCGTCCACCCGCTGGAGCCGGTGTGCTGCCATAACCTGCTGGAGGGCGTGCCGCCGGCGGTTCTGGAATTCCCGCATGACACGACGCGCACCATCACGAGCCTTCTGGTCAACGGCACGCTGGCGCGCTGCCCCGACATCCGGTTCATCTTCTGCCACGCGGGCGGCACGCTGCCGATGATGCGCGGACGCATGTCGATGGGCGGGTTCATGCCGAAGGGTGCCGAAGTCGCGCCCAAGGGCATCGATCATGAGCTTCTCAAGCTGCATTACGACGTGGCGCTGTCGGCGAACAAGCCGGCGCTCGCGGCGCTGTTCGCCTTCGTGCCCGTCTCGCAGGTGCTGCTCGGCACCGACTACCCGTTCGGATCGACCGGGACGACCCTGGAAGGGGTGGCGGAGTTCGGGCTGACGGAGGCCGACCTTGCCGCGATATGCCGGGGCAATGCCGAGCGGCTGCTGCCGAGGCTCAAGACGCTCGCGGGCTGACGCGCCCGCCTTAAGGGAGGGGGACCATGCCGGCTCACCCGATGACGACCCGATCGCGGATCGTGCTCGAGATCGCGTCGGAGATGGTGGGTGGGCCGAACCTCAACTACCGCCAGGCGAAAATCTCGTTCCGCTCGCAGCAGGGCCGCGATTGGAGCAGCAATTTCTACGGCGCCTCGACCTTCGAGATGATCGACGCGGTCGTCAGCGGCGAAGCGCAGATCGCCATGATGAACCCGATGGGTCCGCTCGCCATGGCCTGGCGCGGCAAGGGGCGTTACACGCGCCCGCAGCCGGTGAGCACCATCGCCGTCATCCCGTCGGCCGACCAGTTCGCCTTCGTCATCCGGCCCGAGCATGGCATCACTCGGTTCGAGCAGATCGGCGAAAAGAAGCCGAAGCTCGTCGTCGGTCTGCGCGGCCAGCTCGACCACGCGCTGACCCCGATGATCGAGGACGTGGCCGAGGCCGCGGGCTTCGACATCCACGACCTCGACAGATGGGGCGGCGCGGCGCGGTACGAGGGCAACATTCCGTTCCCCAACGGGCCCAAGTTCGCCGCTTTGGTCGAGGGCAGGTACGACGCGGTATTCGACGAGGCGGCGCCGGCCTGGGTCGGCCAGGCGCTGGACGCCGGCCTCACCGTCCTGCCGCTCGCCGAGGATACGGTGCGGAAGCTGGAGGATGTCGGGTTCCGCCGCGCCTATATCCGCAAGGCGGACTTCCCGAAGCTGCCGGCCGACATCTTGACGATCGACTTCTCCGGCTGGCCGATCTTCGTGCGCGCCGACCTTCCCGATGAGGTGGTCGAGCAGATGTGTCGCGCCCTCGACGCGCGCAAGCACAACATTCCGTGGGAGGGCGAGGGGCCGCTGCCGGTCGAGCGCATGTGCCGCGAGGCGCCCGACACGCCGCAGGACGTGCCGCTGCACCCCGCCGCCGAACACGTCTGGCGCGAGCTGGGGTACCTGTAAGCCCCACATTGACGTCATTGCGAGGCGCGCAGCGCCGAAGCAATCCAGGCTATTGCACGCCCTGGATTGCTTCGCTCCGCTCGCAATGACGAACTGATGCGGAAAGGGGTGGGTCCATGACCCGCCCCTGAACGCCGGACTGACGCTGCCCTACAGCTTGAGTGTGTTGGGCGCGAACAGCTCCTCGATCTTCGGCAGGCGCGAGATGTAGTTCTGCTCGTGGGCGTAGCGCACGAACGCCTCGACCACCTTGCGGTTGGGCTCGAGCCCGTGGATGTAGGTGTTGTCGGCGCCGTAATCGCGCTTTTCCTCTTCCATGAAGAACACGGTGGAGGGGAACGAGGTGTGCTTCGCATTCTCGTAGTAGAACGAATTGCACATCGTCTGCGCCTCGCGGAACGCCTTCATCACGCTTTCGCAGATCCACGGCTCGTCGCGCGCCAGCTCCTCCTTCATCACCACCGTATGGGTGGCCGGGAAGTAGCCGTGCCGCCGGTAGAAATCGAGCGTCTCGGCGCGCGCGTCTGGGAACAGGCGGCGGATGCGCGGATCGCCCTTCAGATACTCGTCCGGCGCCTCGGGCCCGATCACGCAGTCGGCCTCGCCGGAGAGCAGCATCTCGCCGACCGAGCGCTCCGGCACGATCTTGCGGTCGATGTTGGACGGGATTAGATAGCCGGCGGTCTCGGGCTCGTTGGAGATCCAGTGCACCTCCTCGGGCCGCAGGTCGTAATGCTCGGCCAGCATGCCGCGCAGCCAGAGATTGACGGTGTAGCGATAGCCGGTGGTGGCGATCGTCCTGCCCTTGAGCTGGCTGGGGTGCGTGATCGGCGAATCCGCGCGCACGAAGATGTAGCCGAGCACCGCCATGCGCAGCGGGAAGACCGGGAGGGCGATCACCGGCTCGCCGCGCACGCGGGCCGCGGTGAACCAGGACATCGACATCTCGGCGACGTCGTACTCCTCGTAGACCGGACGGGTACAGAAATCGCCGATCCAGCTCGTCTTGTACTTGGGCGCGACGCCCTCGATCTTAATGCGCCCGTCGAGCAGCGGCCGCGTGCGGTCGTAATCCGCGAAGGCCACGCTGAGCGCCAGCGGCTTTCCCGCGGGCCGGGCGGTTGAGGGGGACGCGGTGTCCTTGAGCCTGACGTCATCGGGAGCCATGATCGCGACCTCTCGCTGCCGGAATGGGACATTCAGCCTAGCAGAACAACGCCGATCCGCAAATCTCGCAAGGACGGCTTGGCCGAGGTGACAGGCGAGAGGTCAGTCCACCTGGCAGGGCGAACCGCGGGCGGCCGAGGACGAGATGGCCTCGAGCGCCGAAATCCCGTGAATCATCTCGTCCGTGGTGATCGGGAAGGGCGCGCCCCCTTCGGCCGCCGCGGCGAACGCCTCGAGCTCGAGCTTCAGGGTGGGGGTCGAGGGGTATTTCACCGTTTCGGGCGTGCCCTGGCCGAGCTGCTTCACCAACGTGTCGTAGTCAGGCATCAGCACCCACCCCTTGGTGCCGAACACGCGCAGGTAGAACAGATGCGCCGTCGATTGCAGCGTGGCGAGATAACCGGTCATGCCGCTTTCGAACGTCAGCAGCATCGAGGTCACGTCGTCGACGTCATAGGGCAGCGCGCGGCGCAGGCTCTTGGCGTCGAGAATGCGGATCCGCCCGCACAGCATGATCATTGCGTCGAGCGCGTGAATGCCGAGCGAGGTCATGCCGCCGGCCGGGCACTCCTTGCGGTTCGCCCGCCAGGTATTCGCCGCCATGGCGAGGTTGGCCGAGAAATTGCCTTCGACGTGCAGGAGCGTGCCGAGTTCGTCGGCCTCGATCATGCGCTTGATCTCGCGCGTCGCGGGGTAGAAGCGCCGGTTGAGACCGACGCCGAGCACGACGCCCGCTTCCTTGCAATCCTCGACCGCCTTCGCCGCGCTGGCGCGGGTAAGCGTCAGCGGCTTTTCGACGAACACGTGCTTGCCGGCCTTGGCGGCGGCGGCGATCTGCGCGCCGTGCTGCGTGTGCGGCGTGGTCAGCACCACCGCCTTCACCGCCGGATCGGCGAGCGCCTCGGCATAGTCGCCGTCGAGCGCCATGCCCTTTTCCTTGCAGTAATCGGCGGCCTTGGCGGGCGTGTGCGCCACCGCGCGGGTGAAGCGAATCCTGTCGGACTGGCCCTGCACCGAGTCGACCAGCATCCGGCCCCAGCGGCCGACTCCCACGATGGCGGCATCGATCATGCGTTCCCTCCCGCGCTGACCGCGCAGTCATAGCCGTCCCTTCCGGCGCGGTCCAGGCGTGCCGGCGAATCTCGTGATCCACATCAAGGCGGCGCTAACCAACCCGCGTCATCCTGCACGAAACCGATGCGGAGGCGCAGATGGCGGCGGCGGTCGTTGGTCCGGTCGAGGGTGCGGCCCTGCTGGACGGGTTGTGCGGAGTCGCCTATCTCGTCGACCGGGAGTCGCGCCTGGCGGCGATCGGCGGGCGCAACTGGGATTCGTTCGCCGTACAGAATGGTTGTCCCGAACTGACCGCCGCCTCTGTCGTCGGCCGCGATGTCCTGTCGTTCATCGCGGGCGAGGAGGTTCGCGCCGCCGTCCGGCGCTACGAACGGGCACTGCGGCGGCGCGAGGTGCCGCAGGTGGAGTTCGCCTTCCGCTGCGACGGACCGGCGGTCGTGCGCGAGATGCGCATGATGATGACCCCGGTTGGCAGCGGCGACGAGCCCGCGCACATCCTCTACCATGCCATCCTCCTGCACGCGTCGGACCGGCCGGCCATCAATCTGCTGGAGCCGGAGGTGCTGTATGCGAGCCTGGAGGCGACCCGCGGCCTGCCGATCGCCACAATCTGCGCCTATTGCGCCCACGTCCGGATTGGAGATCCCGACCGGGACGATGCGGCGCCCGCCGTATGGACCACGGCCGAGGAATATTATCGCCGCGGCGGCACGTCCGAGGTGCGCATCAGCCACGGCATCTGTCCCGAGTGCCGCGAACGCGTGCTGCGCGAGAACGACCTGCCCTCGCCTTGACGCGCGCGGGCCGCCGACCGATGATCGCGCCGCCGGGCCGCGGCCGGGCCAACCAGCATCGCGAAGGGAGCGCAATGGCCAAGAAGCCCGATGGCTACGAGAACATCCTTGTGGCGCGCGAGGGCGTGGCGATCGAGATCACGCTGCACCGGCCCGAGCGGCTGAACGCCATGAACGAGGCGATGGCGCGCGAGATCCTGGACGCCATGATGGCGGCCGAGCGCGAGCGCGACGTGCTGGCCATCGTGCTGGCGGGCGACGAGCGGGCCTTCTGCTCCGGCGCCGACCTGGGCGGGTTCAAGGAATCGGCCGAAACCAAATTCGACACCTATCGCGAGCGGCACAATCTGCGGCCCAACCGCACGCTGTACAAATACGTCCAGGCCTGCACCAAGCCGGTGATCTCGGCGGTCGAAGGCTACTGCCTGGGCGGCGGGCTGGAGCTCGCCATGATGGGCGACATCATCGTTGCCGGCGAGGGCGCGCAGTTCGGCCTGCCCGAGGCGCGGCACGGGCTGATCCCCGGCGCGGGCGGCACGCAGAATCTGCCGCGCCTGATCGGCAAGGCGCTGGCCAAGGAGCTGATGTGGACGGCGCGGCGCATCACCGCCAGGGAGGCGCTGGAGATGCGCCTGGTGAACCATTGCGTGCCCAAGGGCGAGGCGCTGGGCAAGGTGCGCGAGATCGTCGCCGCCATGGCGAAGAACGGGCCGCTGGCGATCATGATGATCAAGCAGGCGGTCAATCGCGGCATGGACGTGCCGCTGATGCATGGCTGGTACGAGGAGCAGGACCTGGCCTACCTGCTGGCCTTCTCCGAGGACCGCGACGAGGGCGTCACCGCCTTCGCCGAGAAGCGCCCGCCGCGCTTCAAGGGTCAGTAGGCCGAGACCACGACATGCAGCTTCTTCTCGGCGAAGACCAGACGCTGATCCAGGATTCGGCGGCGACGCTTTTGGCCCGCGCCGCGGGGCCCAAGCGCCTGCGCGCGCTGCGGGGCGAATCGCACGGGTTCGACCGCGCACGCTGGCGCAAGATGGCGGCTGCCGGCTGGCTCGGCATCATGCTGCCGGAGGCGGCCGGCGGGCTGGGGCTCGGCCGCACCGAGCTGTGCCTCGTGCTGCAGGAGGCGGGCCGCACCCTGCTGACCGATCCGCTGGCCGCCGGCGCGGCTGCCGCGCTCGCATTGTCGGAAGCCAACTCCGACGCGTTGCGCATCGGCGTGCTCGCCAAGCTCGTCGCAGGCGAGACGGTCGTGCTGCCGGCGTTCCAGGAGGGGCCGCTGGGGCCCGACCCCGCCGAGACAAACGTCACCGCCGCACGCGACGGCACGGGGCTGAAGCTCACCGGCGCCAAGCGCTTCATCGGTAGCGCCGCCATCGCCGACGGCTTCCTGGTCCCGGCGCGCGCGCCCGACGGGATCGTACTGGCCTACGTGCCGGCCGACGCGGCAGGGCTAAAGCGCAGCATCGCCACCACGGTGGACGGGTGCGGCATCGGCGCGATCGAGATGACCGGCGTCGCGGTGCCCGAGAGCGCCGTCGTCGCCGGGCCGAACCGCGCACCGGACGTGATCGCGCGCGCGACCGAGGCGGCGCTGATCGGCCACGCCGCCGAGCTGCTCGGCATCATGGACGCGGCCCATGCCATCGCGCTCGACTACATCAAGACACGCGTCCAGTTCGGCCGGCCGATCGGCGCGTTCCAAGTGCTGCAGCACCGCTCGGTCAACCTTTATGTCGAGGTGGAGACGATGCGTTCGTTCCTGTTCCAGGCGGCCGGCGCGATGGATTCGGGGCGGGCCGCGACCGCGGCGCTTGCCTCGGCGCTCAAGGCGCGCGCCTCCGACAAGGCGCTGGAGGTGACCAAGGCGGCGATCCAGCTGCACGGCGCGATCGGCTTCACCGACGAGCACGACATCGGGCTCTATCTGCGCCGCGCGATGGCGCTGGCCGCGCTGTGGGGCAATGCCGCCCGGCACCGCGCCCGCTTCACAGCGCTGGCGCGAGAGGCCGAGGTCTGACCCGATCCCGAGCGGCAATACGCCGATGGGCGAATTCATCGAAAAATACGGATACGCGGCCGTCTTCATCGGCACGTTCTTCGAGGGCGAGACGATCCTGGTGCTGGCCGGGCTCGCCGCCTATCGCGGCTATCTCGACATCTGGACGGTGATCGGCGCGGCGCTGATCGGCAGCTTCCTGGGCGACCAGACGATGTATTTCGCCGGCCGGCACTGGGGCGACCGGCTGCTGGAGCGCGTCAAGTCGTGGCGTGCGCGGATCGACAAGGCGCTGCGGCTGGTCCATCGCTACCAGGTGCCGTTCATCCTGGGTTTCCGGTTCATCTACGGCGTGCGCACCGTGTCATCTCTTGCCATCGGGCTCGCGCGCGTGCGCCCGCTCAAGTTCATGACGCTGAACTTCGTCGCCGCCGCGGTCTGGGCAATCGTCGTCGGCGGGCTGGGCTATCTGTTCGGCGAGGCGTTCGAGATCGTCGTCGGCAAGCTGAAGCACTACGAGGCGGCGGCCTTCGGCATCGTCGCCGGCGGTGGGCTGATCGTCTGGCTATGGTATCTGTGGCAGCAGCGGCGACGCCGCAACAGCCAAGGCGGCGTCAACTCACCGCCTTGAACGTGCGTTGCAGCACGCAGGCGTCGAGCGGCGGCGGCAGCATGTCGACGGTGACCGTCTCGCCCGAATGCATCACGACGATGTTGCGGATGACGTTCTCGAGCTGGCGCACGTTGCCCGGCCAGTCATAGGCAAGCAGCGCCGCCTTCGTGTCGCCGGCGAAGCTCTTGAAGCCCTTGCCCTCCTCCGCCGCGATGTCGGCGAGGAAGCTTTCGGCGATCTCGATCATATCGGTGCCGCGCGCGCGCAGCGGCGGCAGGTGGATCGGGATGACGTGCAGGCGATAGTACAAGTCCTCGCGCAGCCGTCCCTCCGCCACCTCCTCGAGCGGCTCCTTGTTGGTCGCGCACACGAAGCGCACGTCAACGCGGAGCAGCTCGGCCCCCCCCACGGGGCGGTAGGTCTCGGTCTGGATGAACCGCAGGAGCTTGGCCTGCAGATCGATATTCATGTCGCAGATCTCGTCGAGGAACAGCGTGCCGCCGTCGGCGAGCGACGCGGCGCCCTCGCGGTCGGCCACGGCGCCCGAAAATGCGCCCTTGATGTGGCCGAAGATCTCGCTTTCCATCAATTCCCGCGGGATGGCGGCACAGTTGAGCGCGACCAGCGGCTTGTCGGCGCGCGGGCCGATCCGGTGGATCGCCTCGGCGCAGAGCTCCTTGCCGGTGCCGCTCTCGCCGGTGACGAACACGCTGGCCTTCGAGGCGGCGGCCGCCTCGATGGTGCGGTAGACCGCCTGCATCGCGTCGGACGAGCCGATATAGCCGCCGCACTCCGCCCGGCCGGAGGCGTTCGTCTCGGGCCCGCCCTCCACGTGCCCGACGCGGCGCGGCGTGGGGGCCGGCAGCGCGCCCTCGATCGCAACGCGCTCGAATACGGCGGCGAGCGCGTTCTTGAGGCGCTGGGCGTTGAACGGCTTGACCAGGAAGTCGGCGGCGCCGGCGCGCATCGCGTCGACGGCGAGCTTGATCGAGCCATGCGCGGTGATCACGACGATCGGGCAGGCGAGCCCCTGTTCGGTGAGCTGGTCGAGGATGTCGAGCCCGCTCATGTCGGGCAGCTTGACGTCGAGCAGCACGACGTCGGGCGTGTTGCGCTTCAGGAAGTTGAGCGCCTTGCGTCCGGTATCGACATGGTCGACCCGGTAGCTGCCGGTCTTGAGGAACTCGATATAGCTGCGTGCGAGCGGCAGCGTATCCTCGACCAGCAGGACGTGGCGTTCGAGCGCGTCTGCCATCACCCCTCCGCGGGCGCGTGGTGGTAGCGGGCGAGCGCCGCCAGCGTCTCGTCGGCGGCCGGCGCGACCTCGACCACGAGGGCGAGCGCAGTGGGGGTGGGGCCTTCGCCGCAGCACGTCTCGATCCGCCGGGCGAGCGCCGCGGTACGGCCCGAGCCGATCTGGCCGCACAGGCCGGACAGGTCGTGCGCCGCGCGGCCCAGCGCCGCAAGGTCGCCCTGTCCCGCCGCCGCGGCGATCTTGGCCACCGTGTCGCGGATCGTATCCTCGTAAAGTGTCAGAATCTCCGCGAAGGCCGCGGGCTCCAGAATATCGCGCAGCGGCGCCAGCGTCTCGTCGGCGACAATCACGTCGTCGAGCGCCGGCTCCGTCTTGCGTGCCGTGCCCCTCAAGGCTGCCCCACCCATACAACCGCACTCCGCCCTTGCACGCATCGAGTGTCATAAGAACCTCGTAAAGATTGCGTTAACCTCCGAATTTCGGCGTTGCGCCAAGCGTTTCGACGGAATACTGACCGCTCATCCGTGTACGCGAGGCTATGGCCATTGAATCCGAGCTGGCGGTCGGCCTGACCGCAGTGATCGTGGCGGTGACCCAGGAGGTGCCGCGAATCCTGGTGGTGCGCCGCATGACCCACGCCCTGGCCACCCCGGTGCAGAAGGGCGAGACCGAGACGCTGGCCGATTCGGCGGAGGCGCTGCCCTTCGGCCCGTTCGACGCGGATCGCGACCGCACGCTGGAAAGAGGCCTGCGCAACTGGGTGCAGGAGCAGACCGGCCTTCCGCTGCGCTATGTCGAGCAGCTCTATACCTTCGCCGACCGCTATCGCGACACGCGCGAGTTCCTGGGCGGACCGCGCCTGGTGTCGGTCGGCTACATCGCGCTGGTGCGCGAGGCGCCGCTGGCCGGCACCGGCGAGGCCGAGTGGCGCGACTGGTACGGCTATTTCCCGTGGGAGGACTGGCGCCGCGGCCGTCCCCGCGTGATCGAGCGCACCATCCGGCCGCATCTCGACGCGTGGGCCCGGCAGGCGCCCGACGAGGAGGCGCGCGGGCGCCGGCGGCAGCGCATCTCCATGGCGTTCGGCGCCGACGCCGCTGCCTGGGACTTCGAACGCACGCTCGAACGCTACGAGCTTCTCTACGAGGCCGGGCTGGTGGCCGAGGCGCTGCGCGACCAAGTGATCCGCGACGATGCCGACACACGTCCCGACGAGGCGGCGCTCGAGACCGCGGCGCTGCTCGGCGCGCCGATGGCGCTCGACAACCGGCGCATCCTGGCGACCGCGCTGGGCCGCCTGCGCGGCAAGCTGCGCTATCGCCCGGTGGTGTTCGAGCTGGTGCCGCCGCATTTCACCCTGCTGATGCTGCAGCGCGCCGTCGAGGCGCTGGCGGGCGTCCGGCTGCACAAGCAGAACTTCCGCCGGCTGGTGATCACCGGCGGGCTGGTCGAGCGCACCGGCCGGCGCGAGGCGGGCGGACGCGGCCGGCCCGCCGAGCTGTTCCGGTTCCGCCAGGAGGTGCTGCTGGAGCGCACGGCCCCCGGCGTCGGCATCCCGACCCAGCGCCTGACGGCCTGAAGCCGCCGCACGCGGCCGAATTCCCGGCCTGTCGCCACCTTGCGACGAATTGTCATTTCCCCGCA
This sequence comes from uncultured Alphaproteobacteria bacterium, assembly GCA_963817535.1. Lineage (GTDB taxonomy): Bacteria > Pseudomonadota > Alphaproteobacteria > MPNO01 > DASWLB01 > CAWGHZ01. Next base: position 180,669 of record CAWFOW010000009.1, on the reverse strand, counting down.
GCCGCGGGAATCCAGCTGCTTCCGTGAAACTTTCATTGCGTCCGGGCGCCGGGCGTCCTATATTATATACTCAACATGAGTATAAATAGCTCCCATAAGGCGGCATAGGGCGCGACGGACGATGGATACGGCTACGGCGGAACTGTCCTACACCCCGGCGGTGGCGCGCGCGACCGCGCCCCTGTACGAGCGGGTACGCCACGTCATCCCGGAGATCGAGTGGCCGGTGCACGCGCCGCTGGTCGATGCGATCAACCGGCTGAAACGCCAGCGCAATGCGGTGATCCTGGCGCATAACTACCAGACGCCGGAGATTTACCACTGCGTCGCCGACATCGTGGGCGACTCGCTGGCCCTCGCCCGCCAGGCGACCGAGACCGATGCCGAAATCATCGTTCTGGCCGGCGTGCATTTCATGGCCGAGACGGCGAAGCTGCTGAACCCCGAGAAGACCGTGCTGATCCCCGATCGTGGCGCCGGATGCTCGCTCGCCGCCTCGATCACCGGCGCGGATGTGCGCCTGCTGCGCCAGCGCTATCCCGGCGTGCCGGTGGTCGCCTACGTCAACACCTCGGCCGAAGTGAAGGCCGAGACCGACATCTGCTGCACCTCGGCCAATGCGGTGGAGGTGGTCGAGGCGCTGGGGGTTCCGAAGGTGATCTTCCTGCCCGACGCCTACCTGGCCAACCACGTGGCGCGCAACACCGACGTCGAGATCATCGCCTGGCACGGCCATTGCGAGGTGCACGAGCGCTTCACCGGCGCCGAGATCGCGGCCTACCGCGCCGCCCATCCCGGCCTGACCGTGATCGCGCACCCGGAATGCCCGCCCGACGTTCTGGATGCATCGGACTTCGTCGGCTCGACCGCGGGGATGAGCGCCTATGTGCGCGACAAGCGGCCGGCCCGTGTGCTGATGGTCACCGAGTGCTCGATGAGCGACAACGTCGCCGCCGACTATCCGGACATCGAGTTCGTGCGGCCCTGCAACCTGTGCCCGCACATGAAGCGCATCACGCTCGACAACATCCACAGTTCGCTGCTCACCCTCGCCCCCCGGGTCGAGATCGCGCCCGCCATTGCCGCCCGCGCCCGCCGCTCGGTCGAGCGCATGCTGGAGATCGGCCGCAAGGGCTAGCGACCGGGGCTGCGGCGCGATCGCGCTTTCCCCGCCGCCCGGGCGGCGCTAGTGTCCGGCCGTTCGCACCAAGCGGCTTGGGCGCAAACGGCATGGACGACGGCGACCAGCTTCGCGACGAAGACGACGTCCGCAGCGACGTCGAGGCGATCGTCGGGTCGCAGCGCCCGCCGCCCGGTTCGGCGCCCGGCACGCTGGTCGCCGACCCCGACGCGCCCCACCCGGTCATCCGCGTCATGGCCTACGGGCCGGACCAGATGGTCGAGCGCCGCTGCGCCCATGTCGACGACGTCGACGACCTGACCGGGCGCTTCCCCGTCGTCTGGGTCAATGTCGACGGCCTTGGCGATCTCGACACCGTCCAGCGCATCGCCGACAAGTTCGGCGTGCATCGCCTCGCTCTGGAGGATGTCGTATCGTCGCACCAGCGCCCCAAGGTGGAAGAGTACGAGCAGCATACCTTCATCGTCATCCGCATGCCGCGCCCGACCGAGGAGCGGTTCGATACCGAGCAGCTCTCGATCTTCCTTGGCGACAACTACGTCCTGACCTTCCAGGAGAGCGAGGGCGACTGCTTCGATCCGGTGCGCGACCGGCTGCGCACGCGGCGCGGCAGGCTGCGAGCGACCGCCGGCGACTATTTGACCTACGCGCTGGTCGACGCGGTGATCGATTCCTACTTCCCGGTGCTCGAAAACACCGGCGAGGCGGTCGAGACGCTGGAAGACGAGCTGACCGAGCATGCCGATCCCCGGCTGATCGGGCGCATCCACGCGCTGAAGCGCGACCTGCTGGCGCTGCGCCGCGTCGTCTGGCCGCAGCGCGAGCTGATCAATGCGCTGATCCGCGACCGCTCGCCCCGCATCTCGGACGCGACCGCAATCTATCTGCGCGACTGCTACGACCATGCGATCACGCTGCTCGACGTGGTCGAAACCTACCGCGACATCGCGTCGGGCCTGCATGACCTCTACCTCTCGTCGGTCTCGACCCGGCTGAACGAGATCATGAAGGTGCTGACCATCATCTCGACGATCTTCATCCCGCTCGGCTTCATCGCGAGCCTGTACGGGATGAATTTCGACACCCAGGCCTCGCCCTACAACATGCCCGAGCTGCACTGGCGCTGGGGCTATCCCTTCGCGGTCGGCCTGATGGCGGCGATCGCCGGCGGTCTGGTCTATTACTTCTGGCGCAAGGGCTGGATCTGGCAGCGCCGCCGGCGGCGGTGACCCGTTTCGACACTGCGGTACGGACTCTCAGAAGAAGCTGTACGGATCGACGTCGACCTGGATGCGCGCCCCGCCGCGTGGCGTGACCCGCGACAGCCAGCCGCGCAACGTCGCCTGCACGTCGACCTCGCGCCCGGCCTTGAGCAGCAGGCGGCGGCGATGCTGGCCGCGCAGCAGGGCGAGCGGCGCGGGCGCCGGGCCCAGCACCTCGACGCCGTTGCCGTGCGGCGCGGCGCGTCCGAGCGCGGCGGCGAGCGCATCGACCGCGGCGGCGGCGCGCCCCGACACGATCAGCGCGGCGAGCCGGCCGAAGGGCGGCATGTCGTGGTCGCGCCGCTGCGCGCTCTCCGCCTCGTAGAACGCCTCGCGCCGGCCCGAGACCAAAGCGCGCATCACCGGGTGCTCGGGCAGGAAGGTCTGCAGCCAGACCTTGCCCGGCCGCTCGGCGCGGCCGGCGCGGCCCGCCACTTGGGACAGGAGCTGGAAGGTGCGCTCGGCTGCGCGCAAGTCACCGCCGGCAAGCCCGAGGTCGGCGTCGATCACGCCCACGAGCGTCAGCATCGGGAAGTGGTGACCCTTCGCCATCACCTGGGTGCCGATCAGCACGTCGATCTCGTGCCGGTCCATGCGGCGCACCAGCTCGGCCGCCGCGTGCGGGCCGGTCAGCGTGTCCGACGCCATGATCGCCGCGCGCGCCTGGGGGAAGGTCGTGGCCAGCTCCTCGGCCAGCCGCTCGACGCCCGGCCCGCACGGCGCGAACCGTCCCTCCGCCTTGCATTCGGGGCAGACGTCGAGCGGCGATGTGGTGAAGCCGCAATGGTGGCATTGCAGCCTGCCCTCCAGCCGGTGCTCGACCAGCCAGGCGCTGCAGTTCGGGCATTCGAGCCGGTGGCCGCAGGCGCGGCACAGCGTGAGAGGCGCGTAACCGCGCCGGTTGAGGAACAGCATCGCCTGCTCGCCGGAGGCCAGCGCGAGGGCGAGCGCGTCGCGCAGGGTGGGCGAGATCCAGGACTGGCGCCCGGCCGCGAGCTCGGCCCGCATGTCGATCACGCCGATCTCGGGCAGCGCCGCCCCGGCATGGCGCTCGGGCAGAGCAAGCCGGGCATAGCGGCCACGCTCGACATTGACCATCGTCTCGAGCGACGGGGTGGCCGAGACCAGCGCGACCGGGAAGCCCTCGACGCGCCCGCGGACGACCGCCATGTCGCGCGCGTTGTAGATGACGCCATCCTCCTGCTTGAACGAGGAATCCTGCTCCTCGTCGACCACGATCAGCCCGAGGGCGGCGTATGGCAGGTACAGGGCGGAACGCGCGCCGACCACGACCTTCGCCCGCCCGGCGGCGATGGCGCGCCATGCCGCGCGGCGCTGCGTTCCGGTCAGGTCCGAATGCCATTCGACCGGCCGCGCGCCGAATCGCCGCTCGAACCGTTCGAGCCACTGCGCGGTCAGCGCGATCTCGGGCACCAGCACCAGCGCCTGGCGGCCGGCGGCCAGGGCCGCGGCAATCGCCTCGAAATAGACCTCGGTCTTGCCCGACCCGGTAACGCCGTCGAGCAGGGTGACGGAGAATCCCTTGTCGACCGCGCCGGCCAGCGCGTCCGCCGCCGCGCGCTGGGCCATCGAAAGCGTCGGCCCGTTGACCCGCCAGTCGGGCTCGGGCAGCGAATCCTCCGCCGACAACGCCACGGGGACCAGCAGCGCGGCATCGAGCAGGCCGCGCACCACCGACGGCGTCACCCCGGCCTCGCGCGCGAGCTCGGTCGGCGGACGCGGCGGCCCGATCTCCAGCACCGCGAGCACGCGCTTGCGGGCGGGGGTGAGGCGGAGCCCGGCCGTGCCGGTCTCGACCCGGTCGAGCATGCCGGGGGCCAGGGCGTAGGCGATGGTCGGGCGCGGCGCATCGAGCGCCTTGGGCACCGACAGCACCATGCGCAGCACCGCCCCGCGCGGCGCCAGCGTGTAGCCCGCGGTCCAGTCGACGAAGCGGCGCAGCCCGGCGCCGAGCGGCGGCACGTCGAGCCGGCCGACGACGTCCTTGAGCTTCGCCTCGGCCACGTCGCCCGCCGCCGGGCCCCACACCACGCCGGCGACGATGCGCCCGCCGAGCGGCACCGACACGACATCGCCCTCGGCCAGCGCAAGCCCCGCCGGCACGCGGTAGTCGTAGGCCACGTCGAGCGGGAGCGGCAGCAGCACGCCCACCCGCGCGCCCATGATTCGTGCGCCGGCGCCGGGCTGTGTGGTAAGGGTGTCGGTCATGGACCATAGTTTAGGTGACCTGTCGCCCGCCCGCATCGGGCACGCGATTCGCCCGGCCGGAGCCTGATCCGATGGCAGGCAAACCGGACGACGTGACGGCGCTTTCGACCCAGCCGATCGGGGACGACGCGGTCGAGGCCTATCTCGAGAGCCACCCGGGATTCCTCGCCGACCGGCCGGAGCTGATGGAGACGCTGACCCCGCCCGAGCGGCGCCAGGGCGACGGCGTGGTCGATCTGCAACGATTCATGGTGGAGCGGCTGCGCGAGCGGGTGCGCACGCTGGAGGACGACGAAAGGCGGCTGCAGGCCATCGGCGCCGCCAACCTGGCGAGCCAGGAGCGCGCCCACGCCGCAGTGCTGGCGCTGCTCGCCGCCCGTTCGTTCGAGCATTTGATCGAGATCGCCACCGTTGAGCTTCCCGAGCTGCTGGAGCTCGAAGCCACGGCGCTTTGCGTCGAGGCCGATGCGGCGTTCGCCAAGAAGGCCGAGGTGAGCGGCGTGCGCCTATTGAAGAAGGGCGCGATCGACCGGCTGATCGGAAGCGATGCCACCATCGCGCTGGAAGCCGACGCGACCGGCAGCCGCCTGCTGTTCGGCGCGGCGCACGACCGCGTGCGCTCGACCGCGCTGGCACGCCTGTCGTTCGGACCGGGGACGCCGCCGGGCCTGCTAGCTCTCGGCGCGGCGCGGCCCGACTTCTACACGCCGGACCAGGCGACGGAGCTGCTCGCCTTCCTTGCCCGCATCGTGGCGCATTGCATCCGGAGATGGCTGACGCTGACGCCCACCCCGTAATCCGCTTCGCGGCCGATGCGGGGCTGATTGCGACCGTCGGGGAATGGCGCGACTGGCTGGCGCATGAGCGGCGCGCCTCGCCGCACACGCTCGACGCCTATCAGCGCGACCTCGCCGCGTTCCTCGATTTCGTGTCCGCCCATCTCGGCGGGCTGCCTTCGCTCGCCGACCTTGCGACGCTGGAGGTGCGGGACTTCCGGAGCTGGCTGGCGCGCCGCGCCGCCCAGGGGCTCGCGCAATCGTCCAGCGCGCGGGCCATGTCGACCGTGCGCTCGTTCTTCCGCTTCCTCGACCGCACCGGACGGGTGTCCAACCCGGCCCTTGCCGGCGTGCGCACGCCGCAGGGCGCGCGCCCCGTGCCGCGCGCGCTGACCGCCGACGACGCGCTGGACCTGGTCGCGGCCGCCGCCGAGGACCACCCCGCGCTGTGGATCGCCGCGCGCGACGCGGCTTTGTTCCTGCTGCTGTACGGGGCGGGGCTGCGCATCGGCGAGGCGCTGTCGCTGACCCAGCGCGCCGCGCCGATGGCGGAGACGCTGACCGTCACCGGCAAGGGCAACAAGCAGCGCATCGTGCCGATCCTGCCGGTCGTCGCCGACGCGGTCGCCGCCTATCGCGCGGCCTGCCCGTTCAAGCCCAAGCCGGACGCGCCTTTGTTCCTGGGCGCGCGCGGCGGGGCGCTGAACCCCGGCGTGGTGCAGCGCACGATGCGGAGCCTGCGCGCCTCGCTGGGGCTGCCCGCCAGCGCGACGCCGCACGCGCTGCGCCACAGCTTCGCCACGCATTTGCTGGCGAATGGCGGCGATCTGCGCACCATCCAGGAGTTGCTGGGCCACGCCTCGCTCTCGACCACGCAGCGCTACACCGCGGTCGATGCGGCCGGGCTGATCCGCGTGTACGATAAGGCGCACCCGCGCGCGAAGATCGGCGCCGGACGGAACGGGAGGACGCCATGAAGCTGAGCACGGACCGTATCCTCGTCACCCATGTCGGGTCGATGCCGCGGCCGAAGGCCCTGCTCGACCTGATGAAGGCGAAGCTGGCGGGCGAAGGCTACAACCGCTCGGAATACGATCGCGCGGTGAAGGCGGCGGTCGCCGACACGGTGAAGATGCAGGCCCAGTCCGGCATCGATGTCGTCGCCGACGGCGAGATGTCGAAGGCCGGGTTCTTCAGCTACGTGAAGGAGCGTCTGACGGGATTCGAGGATCGGCCGGACGCAAAGCACAAGCTGTTCGAGGCCGAGGTGGCGGCCTTCCCCGAGTACTACGCCGATTATTTCGCCCGCGCGATGCTGGGCGGGTCGGTCGCGCCGATCGTGCCGCTCTACTGCGTCGGGCCCGTCGAATATACCGGGCTGGACGAGGTGAAGACCGACATCGCGAACCTGACGTCGGCCATCGAGGGGCTGGACGTCGCCGAGGCGTTCATCCCGGCGACCGCGCCTTCGGGCGTCGGCTACAACGCGTACTACAAGACCGAGGAAGAGTTCTTCCACGCGCTGGGCGCGGCGCTGTCGCAGGAATACCGCGCCATCGTGGACTCCGGCCTGCTGCTGCAGGTGGACGACCCGTTCCTGTCCGACATCTTCGCCGACGAGTCCTCGGACGACGCGGCGAAGCGGAAGCGCGCGGACATCTACGTCGAATCGATCAACGAGGCGCTGAAGGGCATTCCGGCCGACCGCGTGCGCTTCCACACCTGCTACGGAATCAACGAGGGGCCGCGCATCCACGAAGCCGCGCTCAAGGACGTGGCCGGCCACATGCTGAAGGTCAATGCCGGCGCCTACTCGTTCGAGGGCGCGAACTGCCGCCACGAGCACGAATATCATCTTTGGGAGTCGGTGAAGCTGCCCGAGGGCAAGGCCATCATCCCGGGCGTCATCACCCACGCCTCGAACATCGTCGAGCATCCCGAGCTGATCGCCGAGCGGCTGGTGCGCTATGCCAAGCTGGTCGGGCGCGAGAACGTGCTCGCCAGCGCCGATTGCGGCTTCTCCTCGCAGGCCTGCTACAAGACGGAAGTGCACCCGACCGTGCTCAAGGCCAAGTTCGAGGCGATGGCCGAGGGCGCGCGCATCGCCTCGCGCCAGCTCTGGCGCTGAGGATGCCCGTGGACACGCGTCCCATTGCGATCATCGGGGCCGGCATCTCGGGCCTCGCCGCGGCCATCGCGCTCGCCCGCGCCGGGCGCGCGGTGGAAGTGTTCGAGCAGGCGAGCGTGTTCCGCCGCATCGGCGCCGCGATCAATCTGTGCCCCAACGCGGTCCGCGTCCTCGACGGGATGGGGATCGGTCCGGCGCTGCGCGAGCGCGCCCACATCCCGGCCTATCGCAACAGCCTGATCTACGACACCGCCGAGGAGACCTCGCGCACCGACCTGACCGACGCCGAGGCGCGGTTCGGCGCGCCGCAGATCATGACCCACCGCGCCGATCTCCTGTCCGCGCTCGAAAATGCGCTGCCGGCGGGATCGGTGCATCTGGGCACGCGTCTGGTCGGGCTCGACCAGACCGCTGACGGCGTCGTGCTGGTCTTCGAGGACGGCACGCGCCGGACCGTAGCCGGCGTGATCGGCGCCGACGGCATTCATTCGGTGGTGCGCGCGGCCGTGTTCGGCGCGGAAAGCCCGACCTATTCGGGCATGACCGCCTATCGCGGCATCGTGCCGAAGGAGCGCCTGCCGGACCTCGATTTCAGCGGCTCGACCAAGTGGTGGGGACCGACGCTCGACAGCATGCTGGTCACCTTCTCGATCAATCGCGGCAGCGAGGTGTTCGTCTTCGCGACCAAGGGCGAGCCCGAGGGCGCGCGGGAATCGTGGTCGGCGGAGGCCGACGTGGCCGAGCTGCGCGCCGCCTTTGCCGACTACCACCCGGATGCGCGCCGCACGCTGGCCGCCATCGACCAGCCCCTCAAGACCGCGCTCTACGTGCGCGACTCGCTCCCGCGCTGGGGCGAGGGGCGCGTGACGCTGCTGGGCGATGCCTGCCATCCGATGCTGCCCTTCATGGCGCAGGGCGCGGCGATGGGGCTGGAAAGCGTTGCCGTGCTGGTGCGCTGCCTGGCCGAGGCCGGCGACGACGTCGCCGGCGCCTTCGCCCGCTACGAGCGCACCCGCATCGCGCGGGCGAGCGCCATCCAGCAGGAATCGAACCGCAATGACTGGCTGCGCTTCGCCAACGATCCGGCCCGCGTCTACGGGTTCGACGCCTGGTCGACGCCGCTGGCCTGATCCGGCTTTGCGGTGACAGGCCCCGCCGCCGGCCGCATAATGAACCGATGAACGATGCGCCGACCCCGGCCCGCGACCGCGCCGCCTGGCCCGCTACGGACGAGGCGTGGCTCGCGCGCATCGCAGCGATCGGGCCGGAGATTGCCGCCGCCGCGCCGGACTCGGAGCGCGCGCGCCGCCTGACCGGCAAGCTGATGGCGACGCTGCACGACGAGGGGCTGTTCCGCCTTCTGCTGCCGCGCGAGCTCGATGGGGCCGAGGTGCCGCTCGCCACATTCGTTCGCGTGGTCGAGGCGCTGGCGCTCCATGACGGCTCGACGTCGTGGTGCGTCTGCCAGGCGGCCGGCTGCGCGATGATGGCGTCGTTCCTGGATGCGCCCGTCGCCGGCGAGATCTGGGGCGCGGCGGATTCCATCCTCGCCTGGGGCGTCGGGCCGGCCGAGGCGAAGGCGGTGGATGGCGGCTACCGTGTGACCGCGAAAATCTCGTTCGTTTCGGGCGGACACTACGCCACCTGGCTCGGCGCGCACTGCAAGGTGATCGAGCCGGACGGCAGCGAGCGCATGGCGTCCGACGGGCGGGGCGAGCGGCGGACGGTGCTGTTCCCGGCATCGGTCGCGCCGCTGACCGACAATTGGGATGCCATCGGCCTCAAGGGCACGGGCAGCGACAGCTTCGCCGTCGAGGATCTGTTCGTCGCCGAGGAACGCACCCTGACTCGCGAGGAGCTGCACACGCTGCGCCTGCGCCGCCCGCTGTTCCTGTTCCCCGCCTACGCCATTTACGGCGCGGGGTTTGCCGGCACCGCCTTGGGCCTCGCCCGCGCCTTCGCGGACGAGTTCCGCGGGCTGGCACCGGGCAAGCAGCCGCGGCTCGTCCCCCTGACGCTGGCCAACAACCCGGTGGTGCATGACGAGCTGGCACGCTGCGAGGCACGCCTGTCGGCGGCGCGCGCCTTACTGCTCGACGAATGCACGCGCGTCTGGGACGAGGTGGTGGCGACCGACGACTTGACCGTCGCGCAGCGCATGCGCATCCGGCTGGCCGCGACGCATGCGATCCAGGAATCCGTGGCGGTGGTCGACATCCTGTACAACACCGCCGGCACCAGCGCGATCTTCCCGGCGAGCCCGTTCGAGCGGCGCTTCCGCGACATTCACACCGTCGCGCAGCAGGTGCAGGGGCGGAAGTCGCACTTCGCCGTCGTCGGCGCCTGGATGCTGGGCCACCCGCCCGACCTCAACGTGATTTGATCCAGGCGCCGCGGCGCGCGACAGGCTCGACGCGGCGCGGCGCGCGCGGCACACTGGCATGGCGGGAGGGGGCTCCATGAAGATCACCGGGCTGGAAGACCTGCACGCCGACGCGGGCTGGCGGAAATTCTCGTTCCTCAAGCTTTCGACCGACGAGGGGCTGGTCGGCTGGTCGGAGTTCAACGAGGGGTTCGGGGCGGGCGGCGTCTCCGAGATCATCCAGAAGTTCGCGCCGCACGTCGTCGGCACCGACCCGCGTGCGGTCGCGCGCCTCGGCGCCACGCTGCGCGCCATGACGCGCCAGGCGGCCGGCGGGCTCAACCACCAGGCGATCGCCGCCATCGAGAACGCCTGTCTGGACGTCAAGGCGAAGGCGCTGGGCGTGCCGGTCTACGAGCTGTTCGGCGGGCCGGTGCGCGAGCGGCTGGGGCTCTACTGGTCGCACTGCGCGAGCTTCCGCGCCTGGCAGCCGGACCTGTTCGAAAAGCGCCTGGGGATGAGCGGGGTGCGCACGCTCGAAGACGTGAAGGCGCTGGGCGCCGATGTGGCGAGGCGCGGCTTCAAGGCGCTGAAGACCAACCCGCTGAACCTCGATCCCGGCGCGACGCCGTTCAACTCGGGCTTCCGGCCGGGGCCGGGCCTTCTCGAGCGGCGGCCGAGCGCGCGCTACATACGCGGCATCACCGACGTGCTGGGCGCGTTCCGCGATTCGGTCGGCCCCGACATCGGCATCCAGCTCGACCTCAACTTCAACCAGCGCACGGAGGGATTCCTGCGCATCGCCCAGGCGGTCGAGCCCTACGCGCTGCAGTGGCTCGAGATCGACATGCACGACCCGGACGCGCTGGCGCTGGTGCGGCGGTCCACCACCACGCCGATCGCGTCGCTGGAATTGCTGCACGGGCTGCGCGAGTACCGCCCGTTCCTGGCGGGCTATGCGCAGGACGTGGCGATCGTCGACGTGCTGTGGAACGGGATGTGGGAGTTGCTGCGCATCGCAGCTTTGGCCGACGCCTACGAGGTGGACGTTGCGCCGCACAACTTCACCGGCCATCTTTCGACGCTGATCAGCGCGCATTTCTGCGCGGCCATCCCCAATTTCCGCATCATGGAATACGAGGTCGACGACGTGCCCTGGAAGGACGAGTTCGTGACCCACCCGCCCGTCGTCGAGAATGGCGAGCTGGTGCTGCCGACCGGGCCGGGCTGGGGCACCGAGGTGAACGAGGAGGCGATCCGCGCCCGTCCCGTTCCGCCGCGGCGTTAAGGCCATGTGGGAATTCCTGAAGGTCTACGTGCCGCTGACGCTGCTCGCCGTGGCGGGGTTCGTCGTCGCCTATCAGTTCGTCGCGCCGGCCCCGCCGCGCATCGTGCGGATGGCCTCGGGCCCGCCCGACGGCGCCTACGCCGAGTTCGCCAAGCGCTACCAGCGGATCCTGGCGCGCGAGGGCGTGACGCTGGAGCTGGTGGCGAGCAAGGGCTCGGTCGAGAACCTGGCGCTGCTGCAGAGCAAGGAGGGTGGGGTCGACGTCGCGCTGATCCAGGGCGGCATCGCCGATCCCGACGCGACGCCCGGGCTCGTCTCGCTGGCCAGCGTGGCGTTCGAGCCGATCTGGCTGTTCGCGCGCCGGGGCATCACCGTCCGCCACCTGTCCGACCTGGCCGGGCGGCGCGTGGCCATCGGGCCGGAGGGCAGCGGCACGCGCCCCGTCGCGCGCCAGCTTCTCGCCGCCAACGGGCTGGGCGACGGCAAGGTGGACGAGCGGCCGCTCGGCGGCGCCGATGCCGCCAAGGCGCTGCTGGCCGGCCAGCTGGACGCCGCGTTCTTCGTGATGGCGCGCCCGTCGCCCTCGATGGAGCAGCTTCTGCGCGCGCCCGGCATCGCGCTGGTCGGCTTCTCCCGCGCCGACGCCTACACGCGCCGCTTCCGCTATCTCGAGCGGCTGACCGCGCCCGAGGGGCTGCTCGATCTCGGCCGCGACATCCCGCCGAAGACGGTCCCCATGCTCGCCCCCGCCGCCGCGCTGGTCGCGCGCGAGGATCTGCACCCGGCGATCATCGATTTGCTTCTGGATGCAGCGACCGAGGTGCACCGCGCGCCCGGCCTGTTCCAAGATGCCGGCCAGTTCCCGTCCTCGCGCTACCTCGACCTGCCGCTGAGCGACGAGGCGCGGCGCTACCTCAAGTCGGGCCCCACCCTGCTCCGGCGCTATCTGCCGTTCGGCTGGGCGAACCTGGTCGAGCGGCTGGCGATCATGCTGGTGCCGCTGCTCACCTTGCTGATCCCGCTGTTCCGCTTCGCCCCGCCGCTTTATCGGTGGCGCGTCCGCAGCAAGATCCTGCGCTGGTACAAGGAGCTGCGCGGCCTCGAGACAATGCTGCGCACCTCGCATACCAGCGAGCCGGCGCGGGCCGAGCTGGTCGAGCGGCTGGACCGGATGCAGGAATTGGTCGGCAATGTCAGCGTGCCGCTCGGCTACGCCGACAGCCTGTACCATCTGCGGCTGCACATCGATTTCGTCAGGGCGCTTGCCCTGAGGTAGCGCGGCCCCGCAGCGCAGCGAGTGCGGCGGCGGCGAGCAGCCCCCAGCCGATCATGAACGCGACCCCACCGAACGGCGCCGCGCCGCCCCATCCGCCGGTGGCGAGCACGACCAGTGAGCCGGAGAACAGCACGATCCCGGTGCCGAACAGGATCGCGGCGGCAAGCACGAGGCGGCGCGCCGCGCCCGCGACACGCTCTGCCATCAGCGCCGCGCCGATCATGGCCAGCGCATGCCACATGGCGTAGCGCGAGGCGGTCTCGATCCACGAGGCCGGCTGGGGCGCGAGACCGTGCGCCGACCATGCCCCGAGCACGACGGCGGCGAGCCCGGCCAGGGCGGCGCAGGCGATGACAAGGGCCGCGGCGCGCGAGAGCGTCATGCGTCACAGCTAGCCCTTGCCACGCGCCGGCGCAACGGCCAACCTTGCGACCCTTCGGCGCGACCCTTGAAAGGACTGGCATGAGTGCGATCGCCGACGAACGGAGCGCCCGGCTGCGGGCGGCGATGGAGGAGGCCGGCACCGATGCGCTGGTGCTGTTCGGCAATGCGTGGCAGGCCGACTATCTGCGCTACGCCACCGATTTCGCCGCCGTCGAGGGCGACGCGCTGGCGGTCGTGACGGCCGGCGAGACGCGGCTGTTCGTCGAATCGCCGTCCGAGGCGGCACGCGCCGCCATCGAATGCCCCGGCGTCGCGGCGGAGGCCAGCGCCGACATCGTGGCCGACGCGCGCGCCTATCTGAAGCGGCTGGGCAACCGCGCCGTCGCCTCGGCGCCCGGCACGCTGGTGCCATTCGGCCTGAGCCAGCCCGACGACGCGGCGCGCATCGACGACGCGACGGCCATGCTCGACCGGCTGCTGATAGCCAAGCTGCCGTCGGAGCTCGACGCCATCGCGCGGGCCGCGGCGCTGGCCGATCACGGCTACGAGGTGTTCATGCAGGCGGCGCGGCCGGGCCGTCGCGAGTACGAGCTGGTCGCCGACATCGAGGCGTTCTTCCGCGCCGAGGGATGCCCCGAAAACTTCATGATCCTGGGCTCGGGCGGGGTCGAGGTGCGCGGCATGCACCCGGCCGGCGAGCGGGTGCTGCAGGTGGGCGACCTGGTGACCACCGAGCTGACCCCGTGCGTCGAGGGCTATTACGCCCAGCTGTGCCGGACACTGGTGATCGGCGAGCCGTCGCAGGCCCAGCGCGACGCCTTCCAGGTCTATATCGACGCGGCGGTGGCCGGCGAGGCGGTGCTGCGCGCCGGCGTCACGGCGGCCGCGGTCGCCCGGGCGGAGAACGACGTGTTCCGGGCGCGCGGGCTGGGCGTCTACTGCACCAGCGAATACACGCGGGTGCGCGGCCACGGGATGGGGCTGTTCGCCGATTCGAAGCCGCATCTGCTGGAGGACGTCGAGGTGCCGCTGCCGGAGGGTGCGGCGGTCATCGTGCACCCGAACACCTACCATCCCGAGGTCGGCTACATGGTGTTCGGCGACACGCTGCTGGTGGAGAAGGACGGGTTCCGCCGGCTGGCGACCACGCCGCGCACGCTGCTTTCGGTTCCGGCGTAAGGAGGGGCGTAGACATGCGGCGCGGAAATCTTGCGTGGAACCAGGACGAGGTGCCGGTCGCGGTGCTGGAGGCGCGGCTGGGGCGGCTGCAGGCGGCGATGGCGCGCGAAGGGGTCGGCGCCATGCTGATCTACACCAACTTCCCGCGCCCGGCGGCGGTGTCGTTCCTGACCCACTTCGTACCCTACTGGTCGCAGGCGGCCCTTGTGGTGTTCGAGTCCGGCCCGACGGCGCTGGTCTCGGCCCTGTCGAAGCGCGTGTCGGGCTGGGTCCACGAGACCGGCCATATCGGCGAGATCGTCTCCACAGGCGATATCGGCGCCGGCGCCGCGAAGCACATCGCCGCGCGCGGCGTGACGCGCGTGGGAGTGGTCGAGCTTTCCAAGCTGCCCGGCGGCATCGGACGTCCGCTGGCGGCGGGGCTGGGCGGCGCGGCCCTGGTCGACGCGACGTCGCTGTTCGCCGCGATCCGCCATCCCGCCGACGAGACCGAGATCGCGGTGAGCCGCCGCGCCGCCCATATCACCGCCGCCGCGCTGGACGCAGCGCTGGCGACGCCGCCCGCCACCGCCGATGCGCTGATCGCCGCCATAGAGAACGACGCGCGCCTGAACGCGGCCGAGGAGGTAATCGTCAACGTCGCCCCCGACCTGGCCCGCGACACGAGGCTCGCCCGGATCGAGGGCGACGCGACGCTGGCGGACCGGTTCGCCGTGCGCGCGTCGATTGCCTATAGCGGCGCATGGGTACGCATCGTCCGTACGTTCGACCGGACCGGTGCGGGCGCCGCAGCCGAATCCTGGGCAGACGGCGCGCTGGACCGGATCTCGGCGGGCGCCGAGGTCGCAACGCTCGGCGGAACGGCCAACGGCATACGGATGGTAAGCGCGACGGCGGAGGTGCAGCGCACCACCGCGCCGCTCAGCATGGTGAACGCGGTGCCGGCCGGGTCGGTGGCGAGCGTCGCCTTCCATCTGGCCGACGCGTCCGGTCCATTCCTGTACGGCGGGCCGGTCCTCGTTCCCACCGCGGCGGGCGCACGGCCGCAGCGCCTCGCCTGACGCAGCGTTAACGAATCTGGCGACGCCTTCAAAGGATCGGCCGTCGATTCGCAACAATCGGTTCGATATATGGAAAACGGCTACGAATGGAGGTAAGTGTTATGGGTCGGCTCTGCACGCCGTGACCAACTTGGCAAGGCGAAGGCGCCGCAACAACGAAGGCCGGGTCGAACGCTGAGTGCGCCGGCCCGCGGGGGCGACCGGGGAAAGCGTCGTTGAACGGAAAAACCGGGTTCTCGGTTCGATTTTGGGGTGTGCGTGGCAGTATCCCGTCGCCGGGCGGTTCGACCGCCAAGTACGGCGGGAACACGTCATGCGTCGAGATGCGCTGCGGCCCGCACCTTCTCATCTTCGATGCCGGATCGGGCATTCGCGAACTCGGCGTCGCGCTGGAGGCGGGCGGGCCCGTCGATGCCGACCTGTTCCTGAGCCACACCCATTACGACCACCTGGTCGGCCTGCCGTTCTTCGGCTCGGTGTTCAACCCGCGCAATTCGTTCCGCGTGTGGGCCGGCCACCTGAAACCCGAGCGCACGATCGAATCGGTGCTGCGCGGATTCATGACCGACCCGCTGTTTCCGGTGCCGCTCGACATCTTCAACGCCCATATCGACTTCCACGATTTCATCGCCGGCGACACGCTGCAGCCGCGCCCGGTGGTCACGGTGCGCACCACGGCGCTGAACCACCCGAACCGCGCGACCGGATACCGGGTCGAATATGGCGGCAAGGCGGCGTGCTACATCACCGACACCGAACATGTAATCGGTTCGCCCGACCGCAACATCCTTTCCCTCATCGAGGGGGCCGACCTGATGATCTACGACTCGTCGTACACGGACAGCGAGTTCCCGAACTTCATCGGCTGGGGTCATTCGACCTGGGAGGAGGGGGTGCGCCTCGCCCGGGCCGCCCACGTCAAGCGGCTTGCGTTCTTCCACCACGAACCGTCGCGCGACGACGACGTGCTGGACCAGATCGGCGAGGCCGCGGCTCGCATGTATCCGGGCGCCTTCGTCGCGCGCGAGGGCGAGACGCTGACGCTTTGACGGGTTTCCGCGCCCGAAGGCGAAGGATCGCGCTCGGCCTGCCGACGGTCCTGGGCCTTGCGCCGCGCGGCTTCTTCATCCCGCACCGCTACGCCGCCGAAGCCGACGCGCCCGGCGCGCGGGGCGCCTATCGCGAGATCGAGCGGGTCTTCGCCGGACGCACGCGCGAGTTCCGCGACGTGATCTCGGCACTCGACAAGCTGGCCCCCGCGCTGGAGGCGATCGCAAGGGCCGAGCGCGAGGGCGCCAATTCCCGCGCGCCCCGCTTTGCCCAGGGCTGGTTCCCCCGGCTCGACGCGGCCTGCGCCTACGCCATGGTGCGCTGGCTCGCCCCGCGGCGCATCGTCGAGGTCGGCGCCGGCCACTCGACCCGCTTCCTCGCCCGCGCCGCAGCCGACGGCAAGCATGACGTGCGCATCACCACCATCGACCCCGAGCCGCGCGCGGCGCTGTACGGCCTCGACTTCGAGTTCGTGCGCCTGCCGGTCCAGCGCGCCAACCGGGCGGTGTTCGCCCCGCTCGAGGCCGGCGACATGCTGTTCGTCGATTCCTCGCACGTCGCCATGCCGGGCACCGATGTCGACGTGATCCTGAACCGCGTCTGGCCCGCCCTGCCCCGCGGTGTGATCGTGCATTTCCACGACATCTTCCTGCCCGACGACTATCCGCCGGACTGGGCATGGCGCGGCTACAACGAGCAGACCGCGCTCGCACCGCTGATCGCGTCGGGAGGGGCAGAGCTGCTGTTCGCCTCGCACTACGCCGTGACGCGCCTCGCCGACGCGCTGGCCGGCACCGTTATCTCGCGCCTGCCTTTGTTCGACGGCGCGCACGAGGCGAGCCTGTGGGTGCGGAAGACGGCGTAGAAATTCAGCTATACGGGTCGGCCGCGTCGCGCAGCCCGTCGCCGAAGAAGTTGAACGCCAGCACGATGACGATCACCGGCACCACCGGCAGCATCAGCCAGGGGTAGAGCGCGACGACGTTGATGTTCTGCGCCTCGTTCAGCAGCACGCCCCAGCTCGTGATCGGCGGGCGCAGGCCGAGGCCGAGATAGGAGAGCGCCGTCTCGCCCAGGATCATGTTAGGGATGGACAAGGTCGCCGAGGCGATCAAATGGCTCATGAAGGCGGGCAGCATGTGCCGGCCGATGATGCGCCGGGGCTTCGCGCCCATCAGCACGGCGGCGGAGACGTAGTCCTCCTCGCGCACGGCGAGGAGCTTGGAGCGCACCGCGCGGGCGAGGCCGGGCCAGTCGAGGAAGCCCAGGATCAGGGTGATCCCGAAATAGATCAGCAGCGGGCTCCACGTCACCGGCAGGGCGGCCGACAGAGCGAGCCAGAGCGGGATCTCGGGGAAGGAGCGCAGCACCTCGATCGCGCGCTGCGAGATGAGGTCGACCCAGCCCCCGTAATAGCCGGCGAGCCCGCCGATCACGAGCCCCATGCAGAAGCTGATGGTGATGCCGACGAGCCCGACGGTGAGCGAGATGCGCGTGCCGAGCACGATGCGGGACAGCATGTCTCGCCCGAGCCGGTCGGTGCCGAGCAGGAACAGCGTGCCCCCCTGGGCCGGGCAGATCAGGTGGAAATCGCCCTGCACCAGCCCCCAGAACATGTACGCATCGCCGTGGCAGAAGAAGCGGATCGGCTGCACGCGCGACGTGTTCGCCACGTATTCGCGCCGGAGGTTGGTCATGTTCAGCTTGTAGTCGAGCCCGTAGACGAACGGGCCGGCGAAGCGGCCCTCGTCGAACAGGTGCACCTGCTGCGGCGGCGCGTAAATGAAATCGGTGTTGCGCGTGTGCAGGTCGTACGGCGCGATGATCTCGCTGACCAGGATCGAGAGATACATCAGCGCGATCAGTCCGCCTGAGATAACGGCGAGGCGGTGGCGCTTGAGGCGCCACCACATCATCTGCCACTGCGAGGCCATGTAGACCCGCTCCTGCTCGGGCGTCAGGGCGGCTTCGGCCGTGACGTCGAACGGGGCGGTGGAGACGAAATGCTCCAGCCGGTCGCGGGTGGGCGCGCTCATCGGCGGATGCCGGCGCCGAAGCGGATGCGCGGGTCGAGAGCGGCGAGCGCGAGGTCGGAGATGAACACGCCGATCACGGTCAATGTCGCCACGAACATCAGGAACGAGCCGGCGAGATACATGTCCTGGCTTTTCAGCGCGGCGACCAGCATCGGCCCGGTGGTCGGCAGCGACAGCACGACCGAGACGATCGCCGAGCCCGAGATCACTGCCGGCAGAAGGTTGCCGATGTCGGCGATGAACGGGTTGAGCGACATGCGGAGCGGGTACTTGACCAGCAGCCGGAAGGGCGACAGCCCCTTGGCCCGGCCGGTGATGACGTACTGCTTCTGCAGCTCGTCCAGCAGGTTGGCGCGCAGCCGGCGGATCATGCCCGCGGTGCCGGACGTGCCGATGACGATCACCGGAATCCAGAGATGCGCGAGGATCGAGCCGATCTTGCCGAGGGTCCATGGCTGGTTCACGTATTGCGGGTCCATCAGCCCGCCGACCGACGTGCCGAACCAGATCTGCGCGAGGTAGAGCAGCACCAGGGCGAGCAGGAAGTTGGGCGTTGCGAGGCCAAGGAAGCCCAGGAACGTCAGCCCGTAATCGCCCCAGCTATACTGGTGGGTCGCCGAATACACCCCTATGGGGAACGATACGATCCAGGTGAACAGGATCGTCGCGAACGACACGATGAAGGTCAGCCACAGCCGGTCGCCCACCACCCTGGAGACCGGCAGGTTGTATTCGAACGAATATCCGAAATCGCCCTGCAGCATGCCACCGAGCCAGCTCGCGTATTGCTGGTACCACGGCTTGTCGAAGCCGTACTGCTCCTTCAGGAAGGCGATCTTGTCCTCGCTCACCTTCTCGCCCTGGCTTTCCAGCTCGGCGACGTAGGTGGTGAGGTAGTTGCCGGGCGGCAGCTGGATGATGACGAACACCATGAAGCTGATCGCGACGATCGTCGGGATCATGATCAACACGCGATGAACGAGGTAACCGAACACCGGACTGCCCTTCCCCCTACTGCGCGATCGTCTCAGGCCGAAGCGGCTTGGGACGTGAATCGCGCTTTGCTCTTATGGTGAGAGCAGGATTCACGGGGTCGGCTTGAATCAAGCCGACCCGATCCTGCTCTAGCGCGCGGCACGCGCGTCGACCGCCTTTCCGTTGTTGTCCCACCAGAACGTATCCGGCTGGTAGATGCCGAAATGCGCACCGGGATCCCAGTTGTAGACGCCTTCGACCGGCACGTTGCGCAGCCTGTCGTTGACCACGACGGGCTGGGGCACCGAACCGATCAGCCCGATCGAGAAGACTTGTTGCGAATTGATCGCCAGCATCTTGTGCCAGATCTCGGCGCGTGCCGCGCGCGAGCTGGCGGTGCGCCAATCGTGATAGAGTTCCAAGAGCTCCTCGGCCGGGCCCATGTCGGGCTTCTCGCCCATCTTGCCCTTGGTCTGGTAGTACTCGCCCCATTTCGGCCATTGCAGCTGCATCTGGCTTGTGGGCGCGACCTCCTCGGGCGAGGTGTCGGCGGTCGGCAGGCCGTTCTCCCACCCCGACCACACGGCTATCTGCGTCTTGCCCGCGAAGATGCGGTTGCGCAGAACCTCGCGCTGGGATGGGCGGGTGTAGATCTTGATGCCCGCCTTGCGCCACGAATTGTGGACCAGCTCCAGCACGTCGGTCTGCTCGGACGATTCACCGGCGGTCTCGACCACGATTTCGGCCGGTCGTCCGTCGGGCAGCAGCCGGATGCCCTCGGCGTTGCGCCTGGTGAGCCCGATTTCGTCCAGGAGCGCGTTCGCCTTCTTAAGATCGAACGTCGCCCAGGCATTGCGGTAGGAGGGCTTGTAGAGCGGGCTTTGCGGCAGGACGGTGTTCTGGCCCTCGAGCGCAAGGCCGAAAAACACCACCTGGTTGATCTCGTGCCGGTTGGTGGCGAGCGACAGGGCGCGGCGGAACCGCACATCGCGGAACAGCTTGCGCCATACCGGGTCGTCAACGTTCAGGTTGGGGTACAGCACCATGTGGTCGCCGCGCGCCTCGCGCCACAGCCGCACCTGGTAGCCGTTGCGCTTCTCCGCCTGCTTCAGGAACGTGTAGTTGTCGAAGCGCAGATAGCGCGCCTGCAGATCGGATTCGCCGGCGCCGGTCTTCAACGGCACGATCTTCGTGTCGGCCAGGTTCATCGCGATCTGGTCGATGTAGGGCAGCTGATGGCCCTCGCGGTCGACGCGGAAATAGTACGGGTTGCGCTCGAACACGAAGCGCTGCGACGGCGGCCGCGTCTTCAGCACCCAGGGCTCGAGCGTCGGCATGTCCGGATTGTCGTTGCGGTACTGCTCGTCGCGGCGGTTGAGCAGCGCCGCCCAGTTGCGCCGCTTCGCCTTCTTGACCATGGCGGCGAGCTTTTCCGGGTCCTGGTACTTCACGTGGAACTGCTTCAGGTAGTGCGCCGGCTTGTAGATGTAGAGCGGCGACGGCCCCGCCAGCGCCGGCAGGAACGCGGGGTTGGGCTTCGCCCATTCGTAGCGGACGGTCGTCGCGTCGATGACGGTGAACTTGGCCTTGGCGCCGTCGACCATCATTTCGCGCGGCGCGCCAGCGGGCGACACCTTCCTGTTGCCCGCCATGTCCTCCCAGAAGAAGCGGAAATCCTCGGCGGTAAACGGCGCGCCGTCCGACCATTTCATACCCTTGCGCAAGTGCAGGGTGAAGATGCGGTCGTCCTTGATATCGAGCGACTTCAGGATGTCGGGCACGAGGTTGTAGTTGCGGTCGTACACCACGAGGCGCGCATAGCCGTAGACGACCATCATGCGCGTGTCGCGCGGCCCGCTCATCAGGATGCGGAGCGTCCCGCCGGGCTTGCCGACGGTCCGGCCATACTGGCCGAACGCGACGATCTTCGGCTCTTCCGGCAGGCGCTTCTCGACCGGCGGCAGCTTCCCTTCGGCCACATCCTTGGCGAAAAAGGGAGTCTCGACCGGCGCGAACGTCTCGGTGGCCGAAGCTGGGCCGGCGATCAGAGCCGCGAGCAGCGCCAGCGCCGCGACCGCCCGCCTCACGAGACAAGCTCCCGCATGTCGGCGTCGGGATGGGCGCGCACCATATGGCCGGGCGCGATCTCGATCAGTGCAAGCTTTCCACCGCCGTCGATGGTGAAGGGCTGCGGCCAGGCCGCCGGGTCGGACGCGCGGCCTTCCATCAGGGCGGTGAGGTCGAGCCGGGCACCGAGGTCGGGCTTCGGCACGGCGGCGAGTAGCGCCTTGGTGTAGGGGTGGACCGGCTGCTTGAACAGCATCTCGCGCGGCGCGGTTTCGACCAGCCGGCCACGGCACATCACGGCGATGCGGCCGGCGATGTAGTCGACCACCGCCAGGTTGTGGGACACGAACAGGTAGGTGAGGCCCAGCTCCTTCTGCAAATCCTTCAGCAGGTTCAGGATCTGCGCCTGGATCGAAACGTCGAGCGCCGAGACCGGCTCGTCGCACAGCAGCATCTCGGGCTTGAGCGCGAGCGCACGGGCGATGCCGATGCGCTGGCGCTGGCCGCCGGAGAACGAATGCGGGTAGCGGTTGAGGTGGCGCATGTCGAGCCCGACCAGCGCCATCAGCTCGCACACCATCTCGCGCCGCCACGCCGCGTCGCCGATGCCGTGGATCGCCAGTGGCTCGCCCACGATGTCGAAGACGGTCATGCGCGGGTTGAGCGAGGAGAACGGGTCCTGGAAGATGAACTGCACCTTGCGGCGATAAGTAAGCAGCTTCTTCTCGTCGAGGTCGGTAAGGTCGACCAGCTCGCCATCCTGGTTGAATCGGATCGTGCCGGCATCGGGCGAGAGCGCGCGCATGATCAGCTTCGACAGAGTGGTCTTGCCGCAGCCCGATTCGCCGACGAGGCCGAGGCATTCGCCGCGGCGCACCTCGAAGCTGACATCGTCGACCGCAAGGACGACGCCGTTGGACGCGCCCGAGAACAGTCCGGCCTTGCGCGTGCGGTACGTTTTGGTCAGCCCCTCGACGGCGAGCAGCGGCGCGTCGTTGCCGTTGGCCGCCGGCTGTGGCGCATCGCGCCGGGCCAGCAGGTGGCCGGTGGTGTGCTTGATCTCGCGCAGCGGCTGCAGCCGCTCGCCCGGCTCCATGTCGAAGCGCGGGACGGCATGCAGCAGCGCCTTGAGATAGGGGTGGCGCGGATCCTCGAACACGTCGTCGATAGTGCCGGCCTCGGTCACCTGGCCGCGATACATCACCACCACCTCGTCGGCCATGTTGGCGACGACGCCGAGATCGTGGGTGATCAGCAGCACTGCCATGCCGAGCTCGGCCTGGAGATCCTTCAGAAGCTTCAGGATCTGCGCCTGGATGGTGACGTCGAGCGCGGTGGTCGGCTCGTCGGCGATCAGCAGCGCCGGCCGGCACACCAGCGCCATGGCAATCATCGCGCGCTGGCGCAGCCCGCCCGACAGCTCGAATGGATAGGTCTTGAGCGCCTGTTCCGGATCGGGAAATCCGACCAGCTTCAGCATCTCGGCAGTCAGCGCGAGCGCGTCCTTGGGCGTGGTGTCCCGGTGCAGGCGCAGCGCTTCCGACACCTGGTCGCCCACCGTGTGCAGCGGCGACAGCGAGGTCATCGGCTCCTGGAAAATGATCGAAATGCGCCCGCCGCGGATCGCCCGCATGCGCTTGCTGTTGCGGTCGAGCGCGGCGATGTCGGTGACCTCGCCCGATTGCGGGTCGCGGAACAGGATCTCGCCGCCGGTGATGCGCGCCGCCTGTGGCAGGATGCCCATGATCGACTGCGACACGACCGACTTGCCCGAGCCCGATTCGCCGACCAGCGCCACGACGCCGGCCTGGGGCACGCGGAAAGACACGCCGTTGACGGCCCGTATCGCGCCTTCATGGACGTGAAACTCGACGGCGAGATTGCGAACGTTCAGCAGATCATTCAACGGTCCGGGTCCTGCGTGTTGGGGCCCATGTCGCCGATCCCGAGCGCGGCCAGATTCGTCCGCGTCGCGGGCGGCAACACGATACCCCGCAGCGCCGCCTCCCGGGCCGCCCGGCGAGCGATGTCGGCGAATCCCTCAAGCGACGAATCGAGGCGAACCGTCTCCCCGTCGCCCTCAAGCTTCATCTGCATCCAGCCCTTCGTTCGGTCGCGCCGGGTCGAATAGTAGTTCAGCTTGATTCGCACCAGCTCGTGCCAGCGCAGCGTCGCTTTGCGCGGACCTGACGCCGAGATCTCCTCCTCGTCCAGCGTGATCCGCGTCGCGCTTCTGATCCAGGTCCGCACGCCATAGACGGCAAACAGGCCTGCCAAGCCGCCAAGCAGGGCCATCATAGGTGCAGCGGGGCGCGCCAGCAACATGGGACCCGCGGTCAGGACGAGCCCCACGGCGCTCCGAGCGTAGTCGCCGCGTAGCGCGCCACGGTCGTAGCGATGCACGCTCACCGCCCGGTTCCGAACGTCTCGTCGGCATCGATCCACCGCACCGAGGAATGTGCGCTAGAGCGTGCGACGAAGCGATTAACGAAGTCCCAACACTCCTCGTCATGGGCGAGATGATGGGTCAGCAGGCCGGTCGGCTCGGCAGGATCGGCGGTTTCCTCGCGCCGCGCCGCAAGGTGCTCGATCGCGGCGCCGAGCGCCGCCGCATCGCCCGCGAATTGGCGGGTGCCGGGCCAGTCGACGATGTCGACATGGGTGTTGGCCTCGATGAGGCCCGGCCGGGCGTCGCGCGAGGCGCGGGCGGCGAAGCGCGACAGGCCGCGATAGCCCAGCGCCGGCAGCGCTGCGACCACCGAATCGTCGATCCGGTTCCATGGCGGCACCATCACCGGCCGCGCGGCGGGGAGCAGGGCGGTGAGCCGGCGCCAGCCTTCGCGCAGCTCGTCGGCGACGGCGACGGGTGTGCGGCATCCCAGCTCGCGCTTCGGCGCGCCGTCGGGGGCGTGATTGCGATGCGCATAGCCATGCTGCACCGCGTCAACGTTCGATTCGCCGGCCAGGCGTTCGGCGAGGGACGGCTCGGCCGGCGCCGGAACGATCGCAAGAGTGAGCGGCACGCCGAGCGATTCGCGCAGCGCGAGCAGCCGGTCGAGCGCCGACGTGGCGGCGACCGCGTCGTCGTCGCGCCACCAGAAGGTCGCGATGCGTCCGGCCGCCGCCCAGCGATCGAGCTCGACGGAAAGCGCGTCCCAGGGATCGGCGGTCACGCCACCGTCTCGCCGCGCGCAAGGGCCGCGATCATCGCGGCCGACCTGGCGCCGCCGCCGACGTCGAGCCCACCTGCATCGGGGGGCGGTGCGGCAAGCGCCTGCTCGGCCGCACGGGCGAGCGCCTCGGGCGTGATCGCATCCTCGGGCACGATCTGGAGCGCACCGCGCGCCGCCAGCAGGCGCGCGCGCAGGGTCTGCTCGGTCTCGAGCCCGCCGGCATAGGGCGCGACGACCGCCCGCGTGCCGGTCGCCATCAGCTCCATCACCGTGTTGTAGCCGCCCTGCGAGATCGAAAGCGCCGCGCCGCGCAGAAGCGCGATGAAATCGGGCCGCGACCGCTCGACCGTGACGCCTGCCGGTGCATCGCCCACCAGGCTCGCGAAGATGTCATCGGGCAGGGCATAGCCCGCCAGCACGCGCCATGGCGCGTCGGCGAGGCTGGTCAGCGCGCGCGCCGCCATTGCCGCGCGGAACAGAGGCTCGCTGACCGCGCCGCCGCCCGCCGACACGACGACGCCTTCGCGCGGCGGTGCCGGTCCGGCGGAAGCGGCCGCCTTCTCTTCCACAACGTAGCCGGTGTAGCGCAGGTTGGGGATACGGCCGGCGAGCGGGAAGGTCTCGTCGAACGGGATCAGGTTCGGGTCGCCGTGCACCATGACAAGGTCGTAATCGCGGTCGAGCCGCGCCAGCATCTCGTCGATGCGCTCGGGCTTGTCGGGCTCCACCAGTATGTCGCGCACGGAAGACACGACGCGCGGCCGCGGATCGAGGGCGCGCGCCGCATCGAGCAGCGGCTCGAGCTCGAAGCGGAGCTGGCGGCGGCCGAACGGGTAGAGCTCGGTGACGATGACGTCGGGCTGCGCCTCGCGGAACACCTGCATCAGCCGGTCGCGCCGGCGCGCGCGGAAGGCGTCGTCGATCACCCGGTCGGTCTCGTCGACCAGCACCTTGAAGTACACGTCGACGGCACGGACCGGCGGAAGCTGCACGAAGCGCGCCGCGCCGACATCGAGCCCGGGCACCGCATGCCCGCCCGACACGAACGTGACGTCGAGCCCGGCCCCGACCAGGGCGCGGGCGAGCGTCGCCGCGCGGCGCAGATGGCCGATGCCGAGCAGGTGCTGGACGTAGAAGAGGACGCGACCGCTCACGCGCTTTCCAGGCTGACATTGAGCCGGTCGACGGAGAGCGTGCCGTCCTCGGCGGCGATGAAGACGTGGATGGCGGCCCAATCCATGCGCACCGGCGGCTTGCCGATCATCTCCCACCCGGTGGCGAGCGAGAGCGCCGCGCGGATGATGCCCTGGTGGGCCACCGCGCCGGCCGGCCGTCCGCGGCGCGCAACGTCGGCGACCCAGGCCGCGACGCGCGTCCGCACCTCGCGCGGCGTCTCGCCATTGTCGGGGCGGAGGTCGAGCCCCTTCGCGGCGCGGTCGTGAAACTCCTGCCCGTAGGCGGCGATCAACTCGTCGCTCGTGTGGCCTTCCCAGCCGCCCCAGTCCATCTCGCGTACCTGCGGCTCGATGGCGAACGCGATGCCGAGCAGCCGCGCCGTCTGCTGCGCGCGCACCAAAGGGCTCGCCACCCAGTCCCAGCCGCGAAACTCCTCGGGCAGACGCCATGTTCCCACCTTGGCGCGGCCGGCCGCGCTGAGCGGGTTATCCGCGAGCCCCTGCAGCCGGTGCGTCTCGTTCCATTCGGTGGGGCCGTGGCGGATGAAGGCGACCGGCGTCATTGGGCAGCGACGACGGTCCCGCAGACCCGCGCCAGCGCATTGTGCAGCGCGCGCGCCGCAGCGGCCAGCGTGTGCTCGCCGGCGGCGAGGGCGAGGGCGCGCAGCCCCATCTCCTTGCGCCGGTTGGCGTCATCGAGCAGCGCGACCACGGCGGCGGCGAACGCGGCCTCGTCGCCCTCGGCGATGACCAGCCCGGTATTGCCGTCGCGCACGATGTCGGGCACGCCGCCGGCGCCGCCGGCCACCACGGGGAGTCCGGCCGACTGCGCCTCGAGGATCGCCATGCCGTAGGCCTCGCGGACCGCCGGCCAGACATAGAGGTCGGCGCCGGCGTAAAGCGCCGGGATGTCCCTCTCGGTCACGAAGCCGGCGTAGGACACGCGGCCGCCGAGCGGGGCGAGCGCCGCGCGCACATCGGATTCCGCCGGCCCCTCGCCCGCCACCACCAGGTGCCATGGCCGGCCGGCGAGGCTCGCCAGCGCGCGGCCCAGCACCCTGTAGGATTCGAGCTTGTCGCCCTGGCGCATCATCCCGACCGCCAGCATGATGGGCGTCCCGGCCGGAATGTCGAACCGCTCGGACAGCGCCTTGCGATGCGCGGCACGGCCCGCCGCCGCGGTGGCGAACGGCACGGTCTCGAGGAACGGCCGGATCTGCACCGATGCGGCGCCCGGCTTCAGCAGCGGCTCGACGCAGATCGCGTCGCGCGAATTCAGATGGATCACCCCGTCGGCGCGGCGCAGGGCCGCTTCGACCGCCTCGTGGCCCAGCGCCCACCTGCCCCCCGCCTGCTTGGGGGCGAACGACGCCTCCGCCGCGAGATACGGGATGCCCAACGCGTCGCACACCGCCGGTCCGATCCAGTCGGGCGCGCGGTGATAGAGGTGGTAGGTCAGCCAGACCTGCGGCCGCTGGTCCTCGGGCTTGGCGCGGTAGCGCGAGATGAGCCGCTTCGCCGCGGCGAGGCCCTTCGTCTTCAGCCCCTGCTGCACCGCGGCGTCGCCCGCCCCGTCGCGGCTCTTGAACTTGGAGGCGAGCGTGACCTCGTGCCCGGCCAGCCGAAGCGCCGCCATCAGCATCCGCGCCATGTGCCGGTCGCCGGAGGGAACCGGATCGGTCGGCGCCTTCATCGGGGCATAGAACGCAATCCGCATCAACCTGCCTCCGCAACGCGCCGGCGCGGGCCGGCGTCGCGCGCGAGCCCGAACCGGGCCGCGAGCGCGTCGATCCCCGCGACGCAGGAAAACCTCTCGCGCACGCGGCGCTCGGCGGCACGGCCGAGGAACAGGCGGCGCGACGGCGTGCGGATCAGCGATTCGAGCGCGGCGGCAAGCGCCGCCGGATCCTCGGGCGGCACCAACAGGCCCGTCGCCCCGTCCTCGACCAGCTCGGGCACCGCCGAGACACGCGTCGCGACGGTCGCAAGCCCCTGGCTCGCCGCCTCCATCAGCACGTTGGGCAGCCCGTCGCGGTCGCCATCGCGCGCCACGCGGCACGCCAGCGCGAACGCGTCGGCCGCGCGGTACTCGGCGATCAGCGCCTCCTGCGCCAGCGAGCCGCGCCAGGTGACGCGGTCGGCGATGCCGGCACGGCGCGCGCGCGCCTCCAGGCGGCGGCGAAGCGGCCCGCCCCCGACATGGACCAGGCGCCAGGCGAGGTCGGCCGGTAGCAGCGCCAGCGCATCGATCAGCACGTCGTGGCCCTTCTTTTCGACCGCGCGCCCGACGGTGAGGATCGTCACCGGCGCGGCCGGGTCCGTGCCGTCGCGCATCGGACGCTGCGGCGCCGGCGGAAACCGCTCGAGATCGAGCCCGTGATAGACGAGGCCGAGCCGGGCCGGTTCGGTCGTGGGCGCAGCAAACGGTGCGAGCGCCGCGAGATGGTCATGCGCCGCCTTCGAGCAGGTGACGGCCCAGGCCGCATCGGCGAGCTTTTCGGACTTCTCCCAGCCGGGCGTCGTCCAGATGTCCTTGGCGTGCGCCGAAACCGACCAGTCCAGGCCGCACATCATCGCGGCGTAGCGCGCGACCGACGCCGGCGTATGGATGAAATGGGCGTGCAGGTGGTCGACGCCGGCCGGCAGCTCCGCCGCCAGCACCGCCGCCTGGCCGAAGCGGCGCACCCGGTTGGGTGTCACGTCGCGCACGAGGTCGCGCAGGAAGGCCCGGCGCGCGGCACGAAAACCGGGCCGGCGCCGCGCCACGGCGAGGCCGCGAGCCACGCGCAGCGGCGCGCGCCACAGATATTCGGGCAGATACAGCACCGGCGCCGCGATCTCGCGATGGACCGGATGGACGGCGCCCTCGGTCGGCTGGCGCAGCGAGACGATCCGGATGTCGAGGCCGCGCGCCTCGAGCGCCCGGATCTCCTGCGCGATGAATGTTTCGGAGAGCCGCGGATAACCCTTGAGGATGAACGCGACGGACATAGCGACGATCAGGCGCGCCGCGCGCCCATGGCGACCCGTCCCTCGCTCGGCCCGTCGATGAGCCGGCGGGTCAGCCGGTCGACCGTGGTAAGGCCGTCGAGCATGCCGGGGACCATCACCTGGGAGGGGCGCGACTGGCGAGGCAGTTCGCGCAGGGCGTTCGCCATGACATGTGCGTTGCGCGGGCTGTCGGCGGTCAGCATGCGCGCCAGCCCGATCTCCTGGGCGCGCTGGGCGCGGATCGTCTGCTCGCGCCGGGGCCGCGAGCGCGGCACGATCAGGGCCGGCTTG
This sequence comes from uncultured Alphaproteobacteria bacterium, assembly GCA_963817535.1. Lineage (GTDB taxonomy): Bacteria > Pseudomonadota > Alphaproteobacteria > MPNO01 > DASWLB01 > CAWGHZ01. The sequence goes on along the minus strand of CAWFOW010000009.1, from coordinate 151,825 downwards.
TCGAACGACAGAATCTCGCAGAACGTGTTGTAGCCGCCCATGCTGACCACGCCGGCCGAGCGCGCCATCAGCGCCTCGATGCGCGCATCGAAGGTGATGGTCCGCACCTTCGGCAGCCGTTCGGCGCGGTTGTTGAACGCAGCCTGCGATTCCGGCCGCATGAACGGACCGAACACGATCAGCGCGGGATAGGGCGCGTCGCGGTCGTGCTCGTAGGCGCGCAGCACCCAGTCGACCAGCGCCTCACCGTCGCCGCCGCCGCCCGCCGTGACCAGCAGATAAGGCTCGTCGAACGGCGGGTCGGGCTGCTTCTTGACCAGCGCATCGGGCACGCTGCGCTTCAGGTAGCCCGTGTAGATCATCTTGTTGCGCACCGCGCGCGGCAGCGCGATGTCGGCCAGGGGATCGCAGATCTCGGGCAGGCCGTAGACCCACAGCTCGTCATAAAGGTCGCGCAGCGCCGGCAGCACGTTCTTGCGCGCCCATTCGGGCGCCAGAAGCGTCGGCTCGTCCATCACGTCGCGCAGACCGAGCACCAGGGGCGTGCCGCGCTCCTTCAGCATCTTCAGCGTGTCGGTCACCTCGCCGCGGAGGCCCAGCGGCTCCTTGTCGACGATGAAGATGTCGGGATCGAAGATGTCGGCCGTATGCTGGATGATCGAGGCGCGCAGCGCGATCGTGTTGTCGATATTGATGTGCAGGGACAGCGGCGTGTATTCGCCGTTGCGCAGCTTGATCACGCCCGGAATGCGCACGAAATCGACCCGTGCCCGGAACTCGAAATTGCCGATGATCGGCGACCCCGACAGGAGCAGGACCGAAAGGTCGCGGTTCCGCGCGACCAGCGCATGCGCAATGGCGCGGCAACGGCGCAGATGGCCGAGCCCGAAACTGTCGTGGCTGTAGATCAGGACCCGGAGGTCCCGGCGCGGTCCCTTCATCGCACGCTACGCCCCCCTTGGCTCATTTTGATGGCGCGGGACTCTGTGTGACGCGAAATATGGCATACAACCCCGCCGGCGCGAAACCCTCGGTTAATCATAGAGGGCGACCCTCCCGTTCCGACCGATCGGGGCCCAATCCTCGCCAATCCCACGTGATCGGTCATATTTGGTGTTTGCGGCAAGTGGTTGCCGTAGCGTAGAAACAAAGCGTTTGCGCCCGTTGAGGCGCGCTGGATGGCCCGGGGGCCGCTCGGCCATGGAATTGAGCCTTTACCGTTACATCCTGAACCACAGCCTGCGCCAGCAGCTCATGCTGACCATTCTGGCAGTGGTGTCGTTCCCGTTTCTTTACATGTTCTACGAGCTGCCCAAAAAGATCGTGAACAACGCGATCCAGGGCAAGAACGTTGCCTTTCCGATCGAAGTATTCGGCTACAAATTCGACCAGATCGAGTATCTGACCCTGCTCTGCATTGGATTCCTGGTGCTGATTTTCATCAACCAGGGGTTTAAATACGTCATCAACGTCTCGCGCGGCCTGACTGGCGAGCGAATGCTGCGCCGGCTGCGCTACGACCTGTATGCACGGGTGCTGCGCTTCCCCCTGCCCGCTTTCCGCAAGAAGTCGTCGGGCATGATCATCAACATGATCAACACCGAAGTCGAGCCGTTGGGCGGCTTCATCGGCGACGCCTTCGCCCTGCCCGTGTTCCAGGGGGGAACGCTGCTCGTCATCCTCGGGTTCCTGATGTGGCAGAACCCGATGATCGGGCTCGCCGCCATCGCGATGTACCCGATCCAGTTCGTCATCATCCCCAGGCTGCAGCGCAAGGTGAACCTGCTGTCCAAGCAGCGCGTGCGCATGGTGCGGCTGATGTCGGACCGGATCGGCGAGACCGTCGCGGGCATCCAGGAGATCCGTGCCCACGGCACCGCGCGTCTCGAGCTCGCCGAGTTCTCCGAACGGCTGGGCTCGATCTTCTGGGTGCGCTTCAAGATCTATCTCTGGAAGTTCGTCATCAAGTTCGTCAACAATTCGATCAGCCAGCTGGGCCCGTTCTTCTTCTATTCGATCGGCGGCTACCTGGTGATCACCGGCAAGCTCGAGATCGGCACGCTGGTCGCCGCGCTTGGTGCGCAGAAGGACCTGGCCGCGCCGTGGAAGGAGCTGCTGGCCTACTATCAGCAGCAGCAGGACGCACGCATCAAGTTCGAGCAGGTGATCGAGCAGTTCGACATTCCCGGCATGGCCGACTACGAATCGATTACCGCCGAGCCCGATTTCAGCCAGCCCTTCGAGGGCGAGGTGGCCGGTGCCAACCTGGCCTTCGTCGACGAAAGCGGCACCGCGCTCGTCGAGGGCGCGAGCTTCCGCTTCCATATCGGCCGGCACGTGGCCATCGTCGGCGACGGGACCAGCGGCAAGGACACGCTCGCGCGACTGATCGCCCGCCAGTATATGTGGACCGGCGGCACGCTGCGAATCGGCACGGTAAACCTCGCCGTCCTTCCCGAACCGCTGATCGGCCGGCGTCTCGGCTATGTCGGAGAGGGCGCGTATCTGTTCTCGGCCAGCGTGCGCGAGAACCTGTTCTACGGGCTGAAGCAGCGCCCGGTGTCGCTGCGCACCGAGAAGGCCGACGAGACCGTGGCGCGCGACAAGGCGCACAAGGAATCGCTCGCGTCGGGCAACTCGACCGACGACCACGATGCCGAGTGGGTGGACTACCAGGCGGTCGGCGTTTCGGGCGAGGCCGAGCTGATCCAGCGCGCGATCGAGGCGCTCGCCATCGTCGACATGGAAGGCGACATCTACCGGCTCGGGATCCGCGGCCGGATCGACGCGACGGCGCGCCCCGAGCTCGCCGAGCGGTTCCTCGCCGCCCGCACCGCCCTGCGCGAGCGGCTGAAGGACCCCGAGATCGCGCCGCTGGTCGAGGTGTTCGACGAGCACCGATACAACGCGAACGCGACGCTGGGCGAGAACCTGCTGTTCGGCACGCCGGTCGGCGAAGCGTTCAACATGGACCGGCTGGCCGAGAACCCCTACGTGCTGTCGGTGCTGGACAAGGCCGGCATGACCGACGACCTGTTGGACGCCGGGCGGCGTGTCGCGCAGACCATGGTCGAGCTGTTCGCCGACCTGCCGCCGAGTCACGAATTCTTCGACCAGTTCAGCTTCATCCGCTCGGACGACCTGCCCGAGTTCCAGGCGATGCTGAACCGCGTCGAGCGTCAGGGCATCGCGGGCGCCACGGCCGAGGACCGCACGATGATGCTGTCCCTGCCGTTCCGCGTCATCGAGGCGCGGCACCGCCTGGACGTGATCGACGCGAAGATGCAGGAGCGCATCCTGGAGGCGCGGCGCATCTTCGCGGCCGAGCTGCCGGAAAGCCTGAAGGGCTCCGTCGAGTTCTTCGATTCGAGCAAGTGGAACACCGCCGCCACGATTCAGGACAACATCCTGTTCGGCAAGACCGCATACGGCCAGGCCGCGGGCGGCGACCGCGTGGCCGCGCTGATCGGCGAGGTGATCGAGCAGCTCGAGCTGCGCCGCGCGGTGATGGAGGTCGGGCTCGACTACCAGGTGGGCATCGGCGGCTCGCGCCTGTCCACCGTGCAACGCCAGAAGCTGGGCATCGCCCGGGTCGTGATCAAGGGTCCGGACATCCTGGTGCTGGGCGACGCGCTCGCCGTGTTCGACACGGCGACGCAGGGGCGCATCCTCGCCGCCCTGCGGCGCGAGTTCGCCGACCGCGGCCTTGTGGTCACGCTGGACTCGCCGGAAGCGGCGGCAGGGTTCGACACGATCATCGAGATGCGCGAAGGGCGGATCGTCCGCCAGGAAGATGCCGAGCCGTCGGCCGACAGCGCCGCGGAGGGCGCGCCGGCGATGAGCCCGGCGAGCTGACGCGGTAGGGAGAAAAGCATGGGTCTGAACGAGGAAGTCGATCTGCTGCGGAAAATACCGCTGTTCTCGAAGATCGAGGCCTCGAAGCTGAAGCTTCTGGCCTTCACCAGCGAGCGGCTTCAATTCGCGGCGGGTCAGGAGCTGTGCCACCAGGGCGAGACCGGATCGACCGCCTACATCATCATCGACGGAGAGGCCGACGTGCTGGTCAACGCACCGGGGGGCGAGCTGAAGGTCGCCACGCTGGGCAAGAACGACCTGGTGGGCGAGATCGCCATCCTGATCGACGTGCCCCGCACCGCCACGGTGCGCGCGCTGACGCCGGTCACCACCCTCGCCATCTCGAAGGACCTGTTCTACCGCATGGTCACCGAGTTTCCGCAGATGGGTGTGGAGATCATGCGCGAGCTGGCCCACCGGCTCGAGGCCACCACGGCCCAGCTGCGCGAGGCCCGCTCCCGGGCCGAGGCATGAGACGCGTTCGCAGCACGTGAGCCGGCTCGATTCCTTCATCCGGCGCCTCGAGGCGCAGCGCGCCTGCCTGGGGCTGGCCGCCAAGCTGATCGCCGGCGTGCCCGGCCCGGTGCTGGAGCTCGGCCTCGGCAACGGCCGCACGTTCGACCATCTTCGGTCGATCCTGCCCGACCGCGAGATTTTCGTATTCGACCGGCGCGTCGCCGCCCATCCCGACTGCGTGCCGGACGAGGCGCACATGATTCTGGGCGACGTGCGCGAGACGTTGCCCGCGTCGCTCGCGCGCATGGGGCAGCCCGCCGCGCTCGCCCATTGCGACGTAGGCACCGGCGTGAGGGCCGACAACGACGCGCTGGCCGACTTCCTCGGCCCGACGCTCGCCAGGCTGATGGCGCCGGGCGGGATCGTGGTGTCCGACCAGCGCCTGCGAGTCCCCGGCTGGACGCGCCTGCCGCCGCCCGAGGGGATCGACCCCGAGCGGTACTACATCAACCGGGTGGGAACGCCGTGACGGCGACGCGCAACACCGCCGCCTGGTCGGCGTCGCAGTACCTCAAGTTCGAGGACGAGCGCACGCGGCCGGCGCGCGAGCTGCTGGCCCAGGTGCCGCTGGCCGAGGCGCGGCATTGCGTCGATCTCGGCTGCGGACCGGGCACGTCGACCGCGCTGATCGCCGCACGCTTCCCCGCGGCGCGCGTCGTCGGGTTGGACAGCGACCCCGACATGCTGGCCGCGGCGCGCAAGCGCCTGCCCCGATGCGAATTCGTCGCCGCCGACATCTCGGACTGGTCGCCCGAGCCCGACACCGACCTGCTCTACGCCAACGCCGTGTTCCAGTGGGTGCCGGACCACAAGGCGACGCTGCACCGGCTGTTCGCGTCGCTGCCGGCGGGCGGCGCGCTGGCCATCCAGGTGCCCGACAATCTCGACGAGCCGTCGCATGCGCTGATGCGCGAGACGGCGCGGTCGGGGCCGTGGGCGGCGGCGCTTGCCGAGGCGATCGAGGCGCGTGGCGCACTCGGGACATCGGGCGCGTATTACGACCTGCTGGTCGGCGAGGCCGCGCGCGTCGATGTCTGGCATACGTTCTATCAGCACCCGATGGACGGGCCCGGCGCCATCGTCGAATGGTTCAAGGGCACGTCGCTGCGCCCGTTCCTCGACCCGCTGGACGCGGCGACGCGCGCGGCCTTCCTCGCCGCCTACGAGGCGGCGATCACGCCGGCCTATCCGCGACGGGCCGACGGGCGCGTGCTGCTGCGCTTCCCGCGCCTTTTCGTGGTGGCGGTCAGGGCATAGCGTCTCGTTCTTACTGACTGTCACCCCGGACGGCGCGCTTGCGCGCCGAGCCGGGGACCATTCGGCCACCAACACGGGCCGGCAAGATGGATCCCGGCTCGCGCCGCCCTCATCCTGAGCGGCCATCCCCCATCCCCTCCTTCGACAGGCTCAGGATGAGGATGGGGACGGCAGTCGAAGGACGCGGCTTGGCCGGGATGACAATCGGGATGGGCGGGCTACAATCGCGTCCAACCGGAACACGAAAGGCAGCACATGGCGAACCACCGCATCGACGTGCACCACCACATCCTGCCGCCGGAATATGTCCGCACGGTCGGCGACGCGCGCATCGGCCCGCTGATCGTGTCGGGCAAGACGCCGGAATGGACGCCGGAGATCTCGCTGGCGGCGATGGACCGGCACGGCATCGAGACGGCGATCACCTCGATCTCGGCGCCCGGCATGTGGTTCGGCGACCGCGCCGAAACGCTGCACCTCGCCAGGCTGTGCAACGAGTTCGCGGCGCGCACCCGCGACGACCATCCCGGCCGGTTCGGGCTGTTCGCAAGCCTGCCGCTGCCCGAGGTGGACGCGAGCCTGGAGGAGATCGCATACGCGCTCGACACGCTGAAGGCCGACGGCATCGGGCTGCTCACCAGCTATGGCGACAAGTACCCCGGCGATCCCGCCTTCGCAGCCGTCTTCGACGAGCTCGACCGTCGGGGGGCGGTGGTCTACTTCCACCCGACCAACGCGCCGTGCTCGACCTGCCTGCCCGAGATTCCGGCGGCGACGCTCGACTTCCCGTTCGACACGACGCGGGCGATCACCAGCCTGCTCTATGGCGGCACGTTCGCGCGCTGCCGCAACATCCGCTTCATCTTCAGCCACGCCGGCGGCTGCGTGCCGTTCCTCGCCGAGCGCATCGCGCGCCTCGCCGTCCGGCCCGAGTTCAAGGAGAAGGTGCCGAACGGCGTCATCCCCGAGCTGAAGCGGCTGTACTACGACACGGCGCTGTCGGCCAACTGGCTCGCCTTCCGCTCGCTGTTCGAGCTGGTGGGCTCGGACAAGGTGCTGTTCGGCTCGGACTACCCGTTCGCGCCGGAGGCCACCATGGCCGCCACCGTGAAGGGCCTTGCGGACATGGGGCTTGGCGATCAGGTGCTGCGCGCCATCGAGCGCGACAACGCCCTTGCCTTGTTCCCGCATCTGGCGCGTTGATAGAATGGCCGCGGCCGGACGGTCCGGGAGGAAACGATGCTGTCGCGCGAGGAAAACGAACGGCTGACGCGGGTTGGGCCGGGCACGCCGATGGGCGGGCTGTTGCGGCGCTACTGGATGCCGGCCCTGTTCGCGCACCAGATCCCGAAGCCCGACGGCCCACCGGTGCGCGTCAAGCTGCTGGGCGAGCGGCTGGTGGCGTTCCGCGACACCGAGGGGCGCATCGGATTGATCGACGAGCGCTGCCCGCACCGCACCGTGTCGCTGTTCTTCGGCCGCAACGAGGAGTGCGGGCTGCGCTGCGTCTATCACGGCTGGAAGTTCGACGTGAACGGCAACTGCGTCGACATGCCGTCCGAGCCGCCGGGCTCGGGCTTCAAGAGCAAGATCAAGATCGCTTCCTACCCCTGCGTCGAGCGCGGCGGGGTGGTGTGGACCTATATGGGCCCGCCCGAGCTCAAGCCTGCCTTCCCCGCCTTCGAATGGACGCTGGTCCCCGAATCGCACCGCTTCGTCACCCGCCACGTGCAGGAATGCAACTGGCTGCAGGCGGTCGAGGGCGGGTTCGATACCAGCCACCTCGCCTTCCTGCATCGCGGCACGGTCAAGGCACCGACCACGCCACCCGACCGCTACGACGTGGTGCCGGCCGATTTCGGCTACATCGCCTGCACGGGGCGCGACGCGCCCGGCGGCGCGACCGACTGGATCGTCAACGTCATGCTGATGCCGTTCCACAAGATCATCGCGACGTCGCCGATGGGTGCGCATGCCTGGGTGCCGATGGACGACGAGACGACGATGAACTACAGCGTCGACTACAACGCCGAGCGGCCGCTCGACGCGGACGAGCTCGCCTACGCGAAGAGCTGGGACCACATCCACACGGAGAACATCCCCGGCACCGACCGCGCGAAGGCCAACCGCGACAACAACTACCTGATCGACCGCGAATTGCAGGCCAGCGGCACGTCCTTCACGGGCATACCCGGCCTCGGCATCCAGGATTGCGGCATCCAGGAATTGATGGGCCCGATCGCCGATCGCACGATCGAGCATCTCGGCGTCAGCGACACGATCATCATCAAGATACGGAAGCTGCTGCTCGCCGCGCTCGACGATTACGAGGCGGACCGTCCGCTGCCCGGCCTGGACCCGATGAGCTACCAGGTGCGCTCGGCCCGCTTCCGCCTGGCGCCGGGGCGGACGATCGCCGACGGCGTCGAGGAGTTCGCGCGGATCAGGCAGCCGGCTGCGGCGAAGTAGCCGACGCCTCGTTCGCCTTTTCGGACGCGGTCTCCGCCGGGTCGGAGACGGTCTCGGCGATCGACGGGCCCCACTCCGCGATCAGCTCCTGCTGCTGCTTCTTGAGTCGCGCGATGCGGCGCTGCACGCTGAACTTGCGCAGCTCGGCGACGATCGACGGAAAGCCCAGGAACATCAGCCAGCCGAGCCCGACCGCGGCATAGACGGCGAACCAGGTATACACGTCGGACACCAGCCGGATCGCGACCGCCATCGAGTTGCCGGCGCCCCACAGCGTGGCGATGAACGGGATGATCGCCGCGGTCGACATGCCCGCGACGGTGCGGGCGAGATAGCGCCCCTCCGAATCGTCGACAATCAACGTCACGACCATCGGAATCACGCCGACGACCACCACGATGGTCGTCGGCAGGACGGTGATGACTGCCAGGACGAACAGACCGAGCGAGCCGAGACTGCGCCAGCCGGCGCGTGGCGCCGCGCGCGGGGAAAGCTGCCGATCGGTGTGGCGGGGCGCGGCCATCGGTCAGAACATGACCGTCGCGATGGCGGACAGGCCGGCGCACGTCCAGGCCGCCGCCGCGGCGATGCGCCCGCCGGTGTGTTCGACCGTGTCGATTCCGCGCCCGGTTTCGAGCTGCAGGATATCGTGCTGCGCGGCGCGGTACTGCGCCAGCGCCTGCCGCCGCCCCGCGATGTCGCGTTCGACCAGCGCGCGATCGCTCAGCGCGTTGAGGATCGCTCTGAGATCGCCGGACCCGGCGACGGCCTCCAGCCGTTCGCGTGCCAGCGCCCGCACCGCGCGCGAGGCGAACCGCTGGGTCGTATCCTGAAGCTCCTTGCCGAGCCACGCGCACAGATGCGGCAGGTTTGCCGGACCGTACTCGAGCTGCAGCCAGGCGAGAATGCGGAGCATCACCAGCTTGCCCTCGGGCGCATCGGGCCGCACATGGTCGAGCGCGGCGAGGTCGCGGTCGAAGTTGCGCTTCACCCGGCTTGCCACGAACGCGGCGAGGTGGCGATCGAACAGCACGGCGAGGCCGCCCTTGTTCTTCACCGCGCGATCGAGCGCCGGCAGGAGCTCGGCGACCGTCTCGACATAGTCGGTCTCGACCGCCTTGCTCAGGCAGGGATGGTGCGGATTCAGCTCGTACAGGCAGCGCTCGCGCCCGTATCCCGGACCGGTGTGGCGCAGCAGCTGCTGGATCTGGCGATAGGGGCGAACCTTGACCGCCACCTCGGCGCTTTCGCCACCGGCATCGTCGACCAGCCGCTCGATCGGCAGGCCCTTGGCCACCAGCTCGCAGATGCGCTGGGCGAGTTCGCCGCTGTCGGTGCGCATCGCGTTGGCGAGGAGCGGGCCGAGCCCGTCGGGCGCGGCGACCACGCCCTTGTAGCGGATGGGGCCGGTGGGATCGAGCACCTTGCAGACGCGCGTGACCAGCCGCGCCTCGGCGGCGCCCTGCGCACCCGCCGCGCGGCGCGCGTCGGCGAGCGCGTTGCCAAGCTCGAGCGCGAGGTCGGCGTCGGCGAGGCCGCGCTTGGCCCATTTGATGAACGTTTCGTCGAGCACGGCGGAGGCGGCCGTCCGGTACTCGCGCCCGAAGGCGTGCGCGACTTCGCGGAAGCCCCAGTATTCGCGGCTGCCGACCGGAAACGGCCGGTCCATGCGCGTGTCGGACTGGTCCGGCACGCTCTTGTTCGCGCCGCCGCCGAGCCATTGCTGAAGCTCGGCGAGTTCCCAGCGCGCCTTCGGATCGTCTGCCAGCAGGCCGCGCAGCACCTCGCGCAGGCCGAACGGCACGCGCTCGCCGCCCAGGAGCGCGGCGAACGAGCCGCGCTGCAACTTATCGGTGACGATCGCCTCGGCATCCATGCCGGCGAATGGCACGCGCCCGAGCGCGACCGTCATCACCGTCGCGCCAAGCGCGTACATGTCGTTGGCGAGCGATCCGGCACCGCGCCCGAGCGCCGGCGTCATCGCCGACTCGATGGACTCGTAGGCGGCCGGCTGGCCGAACGCGACCGGCGACGTCACGCATTCGCCAAGCAGGATGTGGCTGCCCTTCCCGCCGCCATAAAGATTGTCCGGCCGGATCGCGCGGTAGGCGATGCCGCGCCGCGACAGCTGGGCGAGGGCGAGCGCGGTCGGCGCCAGCACCTTCTGGATCAGGTCGGCGACCGGCAAGGCGGTGAAGCTCTGCTGCTGGGGCAGGACCAGGGGACCGCGCTCGGGCCGCTCGAATATGACCACGAAGCAGGCGCGGTCGAAGGGCGGCCAGTCGACGGCGCCCCATTCCAGCGGGCGCATCATGTTGATGTCGCGGTTCTGGCGCAGCCCGGACAACAGGTCGCGCCGCGGCAGCGTGCCCGGCACGCAGACGCGCGCGAACACCCTGGCGCTGGACGCCTGCAAATCGGCCGCCTCGAACGCCAGCGTGCCCGGCGCGTCGAGCTCGGGCAGCGGGAACTCGTACAGAATCCGGTAGCGCTCGACGAGGATCACCCCTGGCGCCGACTGGCCCGTCCCGTTCGCGGTCTGATTGTCGGCTTCGCCCGCCCGCTCGGGCACCGTCCGCCTCCGATTCTCGTTTCCTGCGAACACTAGCCGGCGACGGCAAACGGATCGTTAACGCTGCCCGGAAGCCCTGCCGTCTCCGTGGGTTACGAGGGTGTGGGAGGCATCCAACGGGACGCCGCTTAGACCCCCCTCCCCAGCCCTCCCCCTCAAGGGGGGAGGGGGCGAGCACGACGGTCCGTGCGCTTGCGGCAATCGAGGGTGCGATGGCGAACGCGCGTTACGGATGTTGCACCCAGGTCCCCTCCCCCCTTGAGGGGGAGGGACAGGGAGAGGGGTTCCGGCCCGAGCTCAATACCCGAACGGGTCGCGGACCAGGATCGTGTCGTCGCGCTCGGGGCTGGTGGACAGCATCGCGACCGGCGCCTCGATCAGCTCCTCGATGCGGCGGATATACTTGACGGCGGTGGCCGGCAGGTCGGCCCAGCTGCGCGCGCCGCGGGTCGATTCCGACCAGCCTTCCAGCGTCTCGTAGACCGGCTCGACCGCGGCCTCGATCTCGCGCGCGGCGGGGAAATAGTCGTAGGTGCGGCCCTGGTATCGGTAGCCCGTGCAGACGTCGAGCGTGGGCATACCGTCGAGCACGTCGAGCTTGGTGAGCGCGATGCCGTCGATGCCGCCGACCTTGACCGCCTGGCGCACCAGCACGGCATCGAACCAGCCGCAGCGCCGCTTGCGGCCGGTGACGGTGCCGAACTCGTGGCCGCGCTCGCCCAGCAGATTGCCGATCTCGTTGTCCTGCTCGGTCGGGAACGGGCCCGAGCCGACGCGCGTGGTATAGGCCTTGGTGATGCCGAGCACGAACCCCACCGCGCGCGGCGCGACGCCCGAGCCCACCGCCGCCTGGCCGGCATGGGTGTTGGACGAGGTGACATAGGGGTAGGTGCCGTGATCGACGTCGAGCATGTGGCCCTGCGCGCCCTCGAACAGGATGCGCTTGCCGCCGCGCCGCGCCTCGTCGAGCCGGCGCCAGACGATGTCGACATAGGGCAGGATGCGCGGCGCGATGGCGAGCAGCGCCTCGACGATCTCGGCGGCCTTCGCCTCCTCCGCGCCGAGCCCGCGCAGCAGGGCGTTGTGGTGGACCAGCATCGCGTCCACCCGCTCGGCCAGCCCCTTGGGGTCGGCCAGGTCGCACACGCGGATGGCGCGGCGCGCCGCCTTGTCCTCGTAGGCCGGGCCGATGCCGCGACCCGTGGTACCGATGCGCGTGCCCGCCACCTCCTCGCGCGCGCGGTCGATGCGCCCGTGCAGCGGCAGGATCAGGCAGGCGTTCTCGGCGATGCGCAGCCGGTCCGGACCGACCGCGACGCCCTGCTTGGCGATCTCGTCGATCTCTTTCAGCAGCGCCCAAGGGTCGACGACCACGCCGTTGCCGATGATCGAGAGCTTGCCCGGGCGGACGACCCCCGACGGCAGCAGCGACAGCTTGAACGTGTTGTTGCCGATGACCAGCGTGTGGCCGGCATTGTGCCCGCCCTGGAATCGCACCACCACGTCGGCCCGCTCGGACAGCCAGTCGACGATCTTGCCCTTGCCCTCGTCGCCCCACTGGGCGCCGACGACCGCCACGTTGCCCATCGGATCCCTATGCTTTCCCTTCGGCCGACACGACCTTGCCGGCAATGTAGACATGCGTGCACTCGAGACGCACGGCCTCGGCGGCGGCATCGTCGCAGGGGGCGAGCCCCGCCACCGTCGTCCATCCCTCCGCGCGCAGCTTCTTCGCCACGCCGGCGTCGGTGCCGAGCGGCACGAACACCGAGGGTGGCGGCGCGGCGTCGGGCAGGACGCGCAGGATGGTATCGACGTAAAGCGTGAAGCCGGTCGCCGGCTCGCCGTGCGGCCCGGCCTCACCGAGCGTGCCGTCGATCGCGACGTAGCGCCCGCCGCTGCCCAGCTCGCCGCGCACGCCGGGCGCGAAGATCGTGAAGCTGACGCCGGTATGGTAGGCGAAGCCGCGATTCTCCACCGGATCGACGGTGAGGGTGAGGTCGGGCGCCTCGGCACGGACAAGCGCCATCACGTCGCCGAGCCGCGTGCGCTCGGCCGCGGCCGCGGGCGGCAGGTCCATCCTGCCGAGCCGGGCAAGCGCGCGGTCGGCCTTTCCGGCGGTCGCCAGCAGCTCGCTGAGAAGCGGGCCCCGCTCGCCGCCGAGCGCGGCCACAGCCGCGGCGTCCTTGCGGTCGAGCGCGGCGGTCAGCTCGGCCTGGGCGGCGGGCGCGAGCGACAACGCCTCGCAGATCGAGGGGACGAGCAGCGGAATGGTGAGGTCGACCGACATGCGCTCGATTCCGACCGCCGCCAGCGCCGCGACCGCCATCAAGACCGCCTCGGCGTCGGCCTCCGCGCTCTCGGCGCCGATCAGCTCGACGCCCACCTGGCCGAACTGGCGCTCGGGGCGGAGCTGGGTGCCTTTGACGCGGAGCACGTCGCCGGCATAGCTGAGGCGCAGCGGGCGCGGCACCTTGCGCAGCCGTGTGGCGGCGATGCGGGCGATCTGGGGCGTGATGTCGGCCCTGAGCCCCATCATGCGCTGGTCGACCGGGTCCATCAGCCGGAACGTGTCGGCCGCCATGGCGGCGCCGGCGCCCGACAGCAGCCCCTCTTCGAACTCGATCAGGGGCGCCTTGACCCGGGCATAGCCGCGCGCGGCGAAGCAGGCGACCAGCCGCTCCACCACCTCGGCCTCGAAGGCCGCGTTGGGCGGCAGAACGTCGCGGAGCCCCGTCGGCAGAAGGGCGCGTTGCTCGAACTCGTTCATCTTTCGGGTGGCCCGGACCTGGGGACCGCGAAGCGCGCCGTGCGCCCGCCCGTCCGGTGGCCGTTAGTAGCCTGTTTGGCCGCGAAGGGCAAAGGGAAAGACGGCGGGCTGGCGAAAGCCCGGGCGGGCTGGTAAAAACGCGCTTCGCCGCGCCCGGCGAAGGCTGGAGGGCCCATGCGCGAAGCCACGGTCGCGCGCAAGACCACCGAAACCGATATCGAGGTCCGCGTCGATCTGGACGGCACGGGCCAGTCCGATGTCACGACCGGGATCGGATTCCTGGACCACATGCTGGCCCAGCTCGCCCGGCACGGGCTGCTGGACCTCGACGTCCGGGCCAAGGGCGACCTGCATATCGACTTCCACCACACCACCGAGGATACCGGCATCGTCATCGGCCAGGCCGTGGCCAAGGCGCTGGGCGACCGGCGCGGCATCCGCCGCTATGCCGATGCGCTGATCCCGATGGACGAGACGCTGACCCGGGTCGCCATCGACGTGTCGAACCGGCCCTATCTGATCTGGAAGGTCACGTTCCCGCGCCAGAAGGTCGGCGAGATGGACACCGAGCTGTTCAAGGAGTGGTTCCAGGCCTTCGCCCAGGCGGCCGGCGTGACCCTGCACGTCGAGAACCTGTACGGCGAGAACAGCCATCACATCATCGAATCCTGCTACAAGGGGCTGGCGCGAGCCCTGCGCGCCGCGGTCGAGATCGACCCCCGAGCACAAAACGCGATTCCATCGACCAAGGGCACGCTGAGCGCGGGCTGAGCGGACCACGCTTGGCCCGACAAAGAGCATGCGAATTTATACAGTCCATCTTCGACGTGGATCGCCCGCCCCCGACCAGGACGCCGTTCTGGTGAAGGAAGGATTCGCCTGGCCCGCGTTCTTTTTCGGACCGATCTGGGCGCTGTGGCACGGCATGTGGCTGACCGCGATCGTGGTGTTCGCCCTCGAGCTCGCCGCCGACCTGGCCGGCGACGCCGTCGGGCTGCATCCGCTGGGCGCGACGGCGGTGACGACGGGCGTGGCCATCGGGGTGGGTATGGTGGCCAACGATCTGCATCGGCGCGCGCTCGATCGGCGCGGCTGGGTGGGCGAAGGGCTGGTCGCCGCCGCCGGGCGCGACGCGGCGCTGCGCCGCTGGTTCGACCTGCACCCGCCGCGGACGGCGTAGGGCGTCATGTCCCGCGTCGCCATCATCGATTACGGCTCGGGCAATCTGCGCTCGGCGGGCAAGGCGTTCGAGCGCTGCGCCCGCGAGCTCGGCCGCGGCGACACCGTGACGGTCAGCGCGGAGGCCGCGGCGCTCGACGCTGCGACGCACGTGGTGCTGCCGGGCGTCGGCGCCTTCGCCGACTGCATGGCGGGCCTTGCCGCCCTGCCGGAAATGATGGAAGCGCTGCACCGGGCGGTGATCGAGCAGGCGAAACCGTTCCTCGGCATCTGCGTCGGCATGCAGCTCATGGCCGAGCGCTCGCTGGAGCACGGCTCGCATGACGGGCTCGGCTGGATTGCCGGCGAGGTGGTGCCGCTCGCGCCCGCCGACCGCACGCTGCGCATCCCGCACATGGGCTGGAACGAGCTGCAGCCGACCGGGGCGGCCCATCCCGTGCTGCTGGGGATCGACCCGGGCACGCACGCCTATTTCGTCCATTCCTACGCCATGGCCTGCGCCCGGCCCGAGGATGTGCGCGCGACGGTCGCCTATGGCGGGCCGGTCACCGCTGTGGTCGCGCGCGACAACCTGATCGGCACGCAATTCCACCCGGAGAAGAGCCAGGCGGCGGGGCTGATGCTGATCCGCAACTTCCTGGCCTGGCGGCCCTAGCGATCATGCCCGTCATCACCATCGGCAAGCTGGACGCGTTCGAGGGCAACGATTTGGGCGACCTGTGCGATGCGACCGAGACGGCCATCCTGGCGGGCGGCGGGTTCGGCTGGCTGCGCCCCCCGCCGCGCGACGTGCTGGAACGCTACTGGCGGGGCGTCGTGCTGGTGCCGGAGCGGATGCTGTTCGTCGGGCGGCTGGACGGGGTGATCGCAGGGTCGGTCCAGCTTGTGCGGCCGCCGCGCAACAACGAGGCGCAAGCCTTCGCCGTGACGCTGACCACCGATTTCGTCGCGCCCTGGGCGCGCGGCCACGGCATGGCCCGCGGGCTGACGGTCGAGGCGGAAGAGGCCGCGCGCGCCGCCGGGTTCCGCTTCATCTTCCTCGACGTGCGCGAGACCCAGACGGCCGCGATCGGCCTGTACGAGTCGCTCGGTTACGAGCGCTGGGGCGTCAATCCCAACTACGCGATGGTCGACCGCAAGATGGTCGCCGGGTATTTCTATTCCAAGCGCCTGCGCCCGGCGCGCAAATCGTCCGCCACGCGCGGCAAGGAACTGGATTCTTGATCGTCTTTCCCGCCATCGACCTCAAGGACGGCGTGTGCGTCAGGCTGCTGCGCGGCGAGATGGGCCGTGCGACCGTGTTCAACACGGACCCGGCCGCCCAGGCGCGCGAGTTCGCCCAGGCGGGATTTTCGTGGCTGCATCTGGTGGATTTGAACGGCGCCATCGAGGGTCATCCGGTGAATGCGGACGCCGTGGCCGCCATCCTTGCCGCGGTGAAAATTCCCGCCCAGCTCGGCGGCGGCATCCGCGACATCGCCACGATGGAGCGCTGGCTGGAAGCGGGCGTGGCGCGGGTCATCCTCGGCACCGTCGCGCTGGAAAAGCCCGAGCTGGTGAAGGAGGCGTGCCAGCGCTTCCCCGGCCGGGTCGCCGTCGGGATCGACGCGCGCGGCGGCAAGGTCGCGGTCGACGGCTGGACCCGCACGTCGGAGGTGCGCGCGCTCGACCTCGCCCTCAAGTTCGAGGACGCGGGCGTCGCCGCGATCATCTACACCGACATCGGACGCGACGGCGCGATGGTCGGCGTCAATGTCGAGGCAACGGTCGATCTGGCCTTCGCGCTGACCACGCCGGTGATCGCCTCGGGCGGCGTGTCGTCACTGTCCGACCTGGTCGAGCTGAAGAAGCACGAGCCGTCGGGCATCGCCGGCGTGATCTGCGGCCGCGCGCTGTATGACGGGCGGATCGCGCCGGCCGACGCGCTGCGCGTGGCGGCGGGGTAGGACGATGGCCGTCACAGCGGCGACCCACGGAGGCACGGAGAGAGGGAGTCAACCCCTCTCCCTGTCCCTCCCCCTCACGGGGGGAGGGAACCCCGGCATCGACGGCATACCTGGTTGGGCCGCACCTCGACTTCCGACGATCGCACGGGCTGGTGAATTCGCCCCCTCCCCCCTTGAGGGGGAGGGTTGGGGAGGGGGGTCCTCGGTGTGGGGTCCGATGGCTAGGCCAGAGCCGTGCTGAAGGTCCGCATCATCCCGTGCCTGGACGTGAAGGACGGCCGCACCGTGAAGGGCGTCAACTTCGTCGACCTGGTCGACGCGGGCGACCCGGTGGAGCAGGCGCGGTTCTACGATTCCGAAGGCGCGGACGAGCTCTGCTTTCTCGACATCGCCGCCTCGCACGAACGGCGCGACACGCTGTTCGACGTGGTCGCGCGCACCGCGGAGCAGTGCTTCATGCCGTTGACCGTCGGGGGCGGCGTGCGCTCGGTCGAGGACATCCGCAAGCTTCTGCTGGCCGGCGCCGACAAGGTGTCGATCAACACCGCAGCCGTGGTGCGGCCCAAGCTGGTGCGCGAGGCGGCCGACAAGTTCGGCACGCAATGCATCGTCGTCGCCGTCGACGCGAAGTCGACCGCGCGCGGGCGGTGGGAAATCTTCACCCATGGCGGGCGCAACCCGACGGAACTCGACGCCGTGCTGTGGGCGAAGCACATGGAATCGCTGGGCGCCGGCGAAATCCTGCTCACCTCGATGGACCGCGACGGCACGAAGAAGGGGTTCGACGTGGCGCTGACGCGGGCGGTATCCGACGCCGTCCGCGTGCCGGTGATCGCCTCGGGCGGGGTGGGCACGCTCGACCACCTGGTCGAGGGCGTGCGCGACGGTCACGCCTCGGCGGTCCTCGCCGCCTCGATCTTCCATTTCGGCACGTTCAGCATCGCTGCGGCGAAGGCGCACATGGAACAGGCGGGTATTCCGGTTCGTGTTAGACTGGGCGCATGAGAAAGCCTGCCGCAAGCTCCGCCGTGCTGGAGCGGCTTGCCGCCACGCTGCGCGCCCGGCGCGGCGCAGATCCGGCGACGTCCTACACCGCGCAGCTTCTGGCCGGAGGGCCGATGCTGATCGCCAAGAAGCTGGGCGAGGAGGGCGTCGAGGCCGCGCTGGCCGCCCAGTCGGGCGACGCCGATGCGCTGGTCCGCGAGAGCGCCGACGTGCTCTATCATCTGCTCGTCGCCTGGACCGCCGCCGGCATCGCGCCCGAGCAGGTGTGGGAGGAGTTGGCGCGCCGCGAGGGCACCTCGGGCGTCGAGGAAAAGCGCGCGCGCAGGAGGGGCTGAGCCATGGCCTATGACGACAGCAACGTGTTCGCGAAGATCCTGCGGGGCGAGATCCCCAACAAGACCGTCTACGAGGACGAGCACGCGCTGGCGTTTCACGACATCAATCCGCAGGCGCCGGTGCACGTCCTGGTCGTTCCCAAGGGGCGCTACGTCTCGTGGGTCGATTTCGCCCAGCATGCCAGCGACGCCGAGATGGCCGGGTTCGTCCGCGCGGTCGGCAAGACGGCGGCGATCCTGGGCCTCGACGCGCCGGGCTACCGCCTGCTCGCCAATCACGGGCCGAACAGCCACCAGGAGGTGCCGCATCTGCACGTCCATATCTTCGGCGGCAAGCGGCTCGGCCCGATGCTGTCCGGTGGGCGGCTGCCCCTCGGCGCGGCCTAGGCAATGGATGTAATGGCTCGTTCAGCTCCCTAGATATTTGCTAAGGTCCGGCGGCGGCGAGGGCCGCGCCGAAAGACCGCCGGAAGGAGATCGCCATGGCTACCAAAGACGTCGAGCGCACAGCCGACCGCGCCGCGCAGCTCGAGGAAATCATCGACGAACTCGAAGGGCTCAACGGCGAGGCGCGCAACAAGGATCTCTGGATCCGCACCAAATGGAACACGCCGACCCAGAAGCCGTGGCATCTGGGCGAGGCGGGCGCGCCAGGCGTCAAGCCGCACGGGCTGCGCCCCGACCATGCCCAGCCGGTCGCCCATCTGTGGAAGTGGTCCGACATCGAGCCCTACCTGTTCACGCTGGCCGATCTGTGCCCGCTGGAGCTGACCGAGCGCCAGTCGGTGCTGCTGACCAACCCGTCGTTCGGCACGCAGGGTGTGAAGGTCTCCAACACGATCCGCGTCGCCATCTCGATCTACAAGCCCGGCGACGACGCGACGCCGCACCTGCATTCGCCGAACGCGAGCCGCACGATCCTGTCCGAGTCGGGCGGCTACACCGTGGTGGAGGGCGAGCGCATCCCAGCCGACCGGGGCGACCTGATCCTCACCCCCAACGGCACGTGGCACCAGCATGGCAACGACGACAAGTCGCCGGTCTACTGGGCCGACATCCTGGACTGGCCGCTGATGGACTTCCTCGGCTGCGTCGAGGTGCGTAACGACTACGAGAACGCCCCCAACGCCGCACCTAACCAGGGCTTCTCCGGCACGTTCTATGGCGGCGGCGGGATCAAGCCGCTGTTCGCACCGTTCGGCCGGGGCTACGGCGACCAGGTGACGCCGATGTTCCACTTCAAGGGCGTCGACACGCGCGCGCGGCTGAACGAGATGAAGGCCTATGACGGCGATCCCTACGAGGGGATCAACATCGAGTTCGTCGACCCGGCGAACGCACGGCCGGTGTGGCCGACCTTCAGCTATCGCGCCCAGCTTCTGCGCTCCGGCGAGGAAACGCGCGCCTTCCGCCATTCGGCCTCGGGCTTGTATTGCTGCCTCGAGGGCGAGGGCTATACCGAGGTCGACGGCAAGCGGCTGGAATGGGGCCGGAACGACTTCTTCCTGATCCCGCCCTATGCGTGGCGCCGCCATGTCAACACCGGCAAGGGCGACGCTGTGCTCTACCTCGTCACCGACATCCCGCTCTACAGGGCGGTCGGCCAGTACCGGGCCCAGGGCAAGGACCGCAACGGCAACGTCATCGAGGTCGGGCGGGCGTAAGTCGCCTCACCCCTCGTCCGGGCGCGTCTGACGGGTGCGCTTGACGCGGCCGCGCCGGGTCTTGGTATCGACGCGGCGCGCCTTGGCGGCGCGGGACGGCCGGGTGGCGACGCGCTTCTTCGGCACGAACGTCGCCTGACGGATCAGCTCGACCAGCCGCTCTCGCGCGTCGGCGCGGTTGCTCTCCTGCGTGCGGAAGCGGTCGGCGCGGATCACGATCACGCCGTCCTTGGTGAGGCGATGACCCGCCAGCCGCTCGAGCCGCGTGCGCACCGCGCCGGGCAGGCTGGGCGAGTGGCGCGCATCGAACCGCAGCTCGACCGCCGTCGCCACCTTGTTGACGTTCTGCCCGCCCGGACCCGAGGCGCGCACGAACTGCTCGGCAAGTTCGGCCTCGTCGATGGCGATGGTGGCGGTGATGCGGATCATTCCACGTCGGCAAGTCGCGCCGCCTGGTCCTCGTTCGTCAGCGCATCGATCAGCTCGTCGAGCGCCTCGCCGGCCAGCACGCGGTCGAGCTTGTAGAGCGTCAGGTTGATGCGGTGGTCGGTGACGCGCCCCTGCGGGAAGTTGTAGGTGCGGATGCGCTCGGACCGGTCGCCGGTGCCGACCATCGACTTGCGCGTCGCCGCGCGCGCCTGATCGGCCGCCTCGCGCTGGGCCTCGAACAGGCGGGCACGCAGCACCTTCATCGCCTTGGCGCGGTTCTTGTGCTGCGACTTCTCGTCCTGCTGGGTGACCACGATCCCGGTCGGGATATGCGTGATGCGCACGGCGGAATTGGTGGTGTTCACCGACTGGCCGCCCGGTCCCGACGAGCGGTAGACGTCGATGCGCAGATCCTTGTCCTCGATCTTGACGTCGACCTCCTCCGCCTCGGGCAGCACGGCGACGGTCGCGGCCGAGGTATGGATGCGCCCCGACCCCTCGGTCTCGGGCACGCGCTGGACGCGGTGGACGCCGGATTCGAACTTGAGGCGGGCGAACACGTTGCGGCCCGAGACCAGCGCCTGCGCCTCCTTGTAGCCGCCGATTCCGGTGTCGGAGAGCTGCATCACCTCGAACCGCCAGCCCCGGCCTTCGGCGTAGCGCTGGTACATGCGGAACAGGTCGGCGGCAAACAGGGCCGCTTCCTCGCCGCCGGTGCCGGCGCGCACCTCGAGGATGGCGTTGCGCTCGTCGGCCTCGTCCTTCGGCAGCAGCAGCACCTTCAGGTGCTGCTCGATCTCGGGCATGCGCTCGCGCAGCGACTTAAATTCCTCGCGGGCCAGCGCGCGCATCTCGGCGTCGGAGCCGGTGTCGTTCATCACCTCCTCGAGCTCGGCCGCCTCGCGCCCGGCCTTGCGCAGCGCGGCGATGCCCTCGACCACCGGGTTGAGCTCGGCATATTCCTTCGACAGCTTGACGAACGCCTGCGGGTCGGCGCCGCCGCCCGCCTCCATCGCGCGCGCAAGCTCCGCGTGGCGCTTCACAAGCCGGTCGAGCTTCTCGTCGAGACTCAAATCTTCTCTCCTTCGTCGGGCCCGTCATCGTCCAGCCCGAACAGCGTGCGCACCAGGGCCTCGGCCTCCGGGCCGCTGCCCGCGCCCGCGATCCGGCGCAGCGCCGAGGACGGCTGGTGCAGCAGCCGGTTCATCATCAGCCGCGTTGCCCGCTCGGCGTCGCCCTTGGCCTCGGCGAGCGCCGCATCGCGCACCTCGGCGAAATGCGCCCGCAGCGCCGCGACGAGGGGCGCCGCCGCCCGCCCGGCCCGGTCGCCGAGGAACGCCTCGACCTCGCGCTCGACGATCTCGCGCGCCTCCTCGGCCGCCCGGTCGCGCCCGGCGAGCCCGCGCAGCGCCAAGTCCTCGAGGTCGTCGACATGGTAGAGGTACGCCCCGTCGAGCCGGCCGGCGGCGATCTCGATGTCGGCCGGCACTGCGGCGTCGATCAGATAGACCGGCCGTTGCCGGCGTGCGGCGAGGGCGGCGCGGACCGCGTCGGCCTTGACCAGGGTACCCCCGGCAGCCTGCGCCGCGACGACGATATCGGCGTCGGCGAGCGCGGCGTCAAGCCCGGCGAACGGCGTGTGATGGCACGACCACTGGCGCGCCAGCATCTCGGCCCGCGCCTGGGCGCGCGCGGTGACGGTGAGCCGGCCGAGCCCCGACGCGCGCAGCCGGTCGACGATCAGCGATCCCATCTCGCCGCCGCCGATCAGGAGCGCGGCGCAGCGCGCCAGATCGCCATGCACCTCGCGCGCGATCTCGACCGCCGCCGCAGCGATCGACACCGCGCCCTCGCCGATCGCGGTCTCGCTGCGCACCCGCTTGGAGGCGGCGTATGCCGCCTGCAGCACGGCTTCGAGCTCGGAGCCCGTCATGCCGCGCTCTCTCGCCATGTCGTGGCTGTCCTTGAGCTGGCCCGAAACGTTGGATTCCCCGATCACCTGGCTGTCCAGCGCGGCGGCGACCAGGAACACGTGGCGCACCGCGTCGGCATCGGTCAGCGCGTAGAGCTCGGGCGCCAGCGCGCCGGGCTCGATCCCGCCCTGCTCGGCCAGCAGCTGCGTGATCGCGCGGGTCGCGGTGGCCGGATCGGTGTGGGCCGCCTGCACCTCGACCCGGTCGCAGGTCGACATGACCAGGGCCTGGTCGAGCCCTGCCGCGCGCAGCCGGTCGAGGAAACCGGGCACCGCGGCCTCGGGCAGGAACAGGGCCTCGCGCGTCGCCGCGCCGCTCGATCTGTGGTTGGCCCCGACGACCAGGGGCCGGAGGGTCGGCCCGGAGGCGGCCATGGCGCGTGCTACCGGAAGGGGGCGAGGCGCTCGGCGAGACGGTCGAGCGCGACCTCGTCCTGCGTGCCGGAATCGAGATCGCGCACGGTGGCGGCGCCCTTCGCCAGCTCGTCCTCGCCGAGGATCACGGCCGCGCGGGCGTTTAGCTTGTTGGCGCGCTGCATGCGCCGTTTCAGATTGCCGCGATAGCCGAGCTCGACGGCGAAGCCCGCCTCGCGCAGCGACTGGGCAAGCGTCAGCGCCTTCGTTTCGGCCGCCGCGCCGATGGGGACCACGGCGATGGGGCGCGCGGCCTCGGGCGGCTCGATCATCATCGCCAGCCGTTCGATGCCCGCGGCCCAGCCGACGCCCGGAAGGTCCGGCCCGCCCATCGTCGAGATCAGCCCGTCATAGCGCCCGCCGGCCAGAACGGTGCCCTGCGCGCCCAGCGTCTCGGTCGTGAACTCGAATGCGGTGTGGCAGTAATAGTCGAGCCCGCGCACCAAGTGGGGCGACACACGGTAACGAATGCCAAGCGCATCAAGGCCCGATTTCACTGTCTCAAAAAAACTATACGATTCATCGTCGAGGCACTCGACCAATGTCGGCGCGTTTGCAATCACCTCTCGGTCGCCAGGATCCTTGGAATCAAGTATGCGCAAAGGGTTGCGCTCCAACCGGTCAAGGGAATCCTTCGAAAGCCTTTCGAGGTGTCCTCGCACGTAGCCAACCAGACGATCGCGGTAGGCGGCACGGCTGTATGGATTGCCGAGTGTATTTATCTCGAGCGTGATCCTGTCGCCGAGCCCGAGCGCCTTGAGGATCGCGGCGCCGAGGGCGATCACTTCGACGTCGCCCGCCGGCTCGGCCACGCCGATCAGCTCGACGCCGATCTGGTGGAACTGGCGCAGCCGTCCCTTCTGCGGCCGCTCGTAGCGGAACATCGGGCCCGAATAGAAGAACTTGAGCGGCACCTCCTGGGCAAGCCCGCCGGAAATCACCGCGCGCGCGATGCCGGCCGTCCCTTCGGGCCGCAGGGTGATCCTGTCGCCGCCCTTGTCCTCGAATGAATACATCTCCTTGGTCACGATGTCCGACGTGTCGCCGAGCGTGCGCTGGAACACCTCGGTCAGCTCGAAGATCGGCGTCGCCACCTCGTCGTAGCCGTAGCGCGCGGCGGTCGCGCGTCCGGTCTCGACGATGCGGCGGAAGCGGCGGGCATCGTCGGCCAGGATGTCATGTGTGCCACGGACCGGCTTCAAAGCGGCCACGGAAACTCCTTGTCTTCAGGGAAGGGCGCTATGGCTGGGGCGGGACGGCGGTGCCGGCCAGGAGGCGCACGGGATCGAGCGGGATGTCGCGGCGCACCGCGCCGACCTCGCCGAGCGCGGGCGCCGTCTTGCCGTCGACGATCACGTCGATCCCGCCGGCGTTGCCGGTCATCATCATGAGGCCCGGCTCGTCCGGCACGGTGTAGCGCTCGCCCGAGCGCAGGACGCGCGAATAGATGCGCTGGCCCGAGGCGCTGCGCAGCTCGACCCAGCTGTCGGCGCGGGCGACCAGCACGATGTCGTGCGGCGAGGTTGCCGGCGGTGCGGGCGGCGGCGGAACCGCGTCTGTGCCGAGAGACGCCGTCGTCGCGGCCGATGCGGCCGATGACGGCGCGGGCGTCGCGGACGGCATCGCGGGCGCTGTGGGCGCGGCGGCCAGGTCGGGACGCGGCGGGGGGCGCGGCGGCAGCGGCTCGACCGTCACGCCCAGGCGTGCCGATTGCGGAGGCCGCACGACCTCGGGCGCCTTCGCTACCGCGCTGGCGACCGTCGCAGTGGCAGTCGCCGCGGGGGCGCGCGCCACCGTGGGCGCCTGAGACGCATCGGGTCCCGTTTCAGCCTCGGTCGCGGCGGAACCGGCCGCGCGCTCCAAATGTTCGGGCGGCGGCGGCGCAACGTCCTCGTCATCCGCCGCGGGCGCCTGGCGGGATGCCGCGGTGTCCGCGGGCGCGGGCGCAGGCGCGGGTTCGGGTGTCAGGGGCATGGAAACCGATGGCAGCGTCGATTCCTGCGACCCGGTTGCTGGTGCCGCCATTTCCGGCGCTGTCGCGGTCGTCGGCGCGGCGGCTGGCGCGGGCATCGTCAGCGGCGCGGCGGGCGTGGTATCGGCCGGCGCTGGCGTATCGGGTGCGCTTTCGCGATGGATCAGCGCCTGCAGGCGCTCCGGCAGGGCGGCGATCATCTGGCCCGCGTCGCGCCCCTGCGACGACAGGTAATACCAGCCGCCATAGGCGCCGAGCGCGATGATGGCGGCGACCAGCAGGATCGCACCGGTGGGCATCCGCCCCTCGGCCACCGGCGAAGGCAGTACGAGGTTCAAATGGCCGGCGCCACCGCCCGCGGCCTCGCGGAAGCGGCGGGCAATGTCGCCCGCGTTGAGCCCCAGATATTCGGCGTAGGCGCGGACGAACCCGAAGGCGTAGGTCGTGCCGGGCAAGTCGTCGAGGCGGCCGTCCTCGATCGCGCGCAGATAGTTCTCGCGGATCCGCAGCTCGGCGGCCACGTCCGCCAGCTCGCGCCGGTGGGACAGCCGCGCGTCGCGCAGGGTCGCCCCCAGCTCCAGCGCCTCGGCCCCGCCCGAAGGCGGCATCGGGGCGGCCGGCTGGCCGGACCGTTCCACGTCTCTTGCCTGTGCGTTCAAAACTATCGCCCGTCCCGGCGCCACGCCGGCCCGGACGCCGGCATCGCCGACCCCGGCGGCGCCGCGCGCCGCACCCCTCACGCCAGTAGTATCAGCGTTTTCGGGTCGGAATCAACGCACTCGATGGAATCACCCGTCTTCCAGCACAACCCCGTGGTCGCCGGCGAAGGCGCGGAGCTTTGGTCGCAGGCTGTGGTCGGGTCCGCCCAGCTGGGTCTCCAGGTAGGTTGCGAGCGTCCTGGCCGAGACGCTGCGGATCATCATTTTGACCCGGCCGACCGCGGTGGGGTTGACCGAGAGCGTCCGAAACCCGATGCCGATCAATGCCATAGCATCGAGCGGGCGCGAGGCCATTTCGCCGCAGATCGAGAGATCGACTTCAGCTTCGGCGGAACGCGCCACCACCTCGCGCAGCATGGCGAGCGCCCCCGGCGCAAGCGCATCGTAGCGCTGGGCGAGGCGCGGGTCGCCGCGATCGATGGCGAAGGCGTACTGCAACAGGTCGTTCGATCCGACCGACAGGAAATCGATCCGCCTTAAAAGCGCCGGCAACTGCCAGACCAGCGACGGCACCTCGAGCATGGCACCGACGCGGACGACGGTGGGCGCTTCGACCCCGGCGGCGCGGGCGCGCGCCAGCTCGATGTCGAGGATCTCGCGCGCCGCGTCGAACTCGGCGACTTCAGTTATCATCGGGAACATCACGTGCAGCTCGCAGCCCGCAGTCGCGCGGATCAGCGCGCGAAGCTGGTGGCGCAGCATCATCGGCCGGTCGAGCGCGATGCGGATGGCGCGCCAGCCGAGCGCCGGGTTGTTCTCCTCGACCGGCGCGTCGATATAGGGCAGGCGCTTGTCGGCGCCGATGTCGAGCGTGCGGAACAGCACCCGCCGGCGGCCGGCGAGCTCCAGCACTTCGCGGTAGATGCGCGTCTGCGCGGCGACATCGGGGAATTCCGACTGCACCATGAACGGGATCTCGGTGCGGAACAGCCCGATGGCTTCGGCGCCGCTTTCCTCGATGTTGCGCAGATCGATCAGCAACCCCGCATTGATGCAGAGCTTCACGTGCTGGCCGTCGCGCGTGACCGGCGGCACGTCGCGCATCGCCGCGTAGCGCGCGCGGCGCGCGGCGCGGTTGCGCATGCTCTCGGCGACCGTGTCGCGGATGTCCTCGCCGGGGCGGACGAACACCGCGCCGTTATCGGCATCGACGATCACCGGGTCGTGCGGGTCGATCGACGACAGAAGGCCTTTCACCTGGCCGACCATCGGGATGTCGAGCGCGCGGGCAATGATGGCGACGTGCGATTCCGCCGAGCCCTCCTCGAGCACGACCGCGCGCAGCCCGAAGCGCTGATAGTCGAGCAGCTCCGCCGGCCCCATCGTGCGGGCGAGCAGCACGACGTCCTCCGGCATGTCGTGCCGGTCCACCGTGTGCGCCGCACCCATAAGGTGCCCCATCAGCCGGCCCGACAGATCCTCGAGGTCGGCGAGGCGTTCGCGCAGCACCGGATCGGTCGCCTCGGCCATGCGGGCGCGGGTGTCCTCCTCGACCTTCTGCACCGCCGCCTCGACGGTGAGGCCGCCATTGATCGCCTCGCGGATGCGGCGCAGCCAGCCGCGGTCCTCGGCGAACATGCGGTACGCCTCCAGCACGTCACGGTGCTCGCCGCGCTGGGCGAGGTCGGACCGCTCCATCATGTCGTCGAGGGCGGAATGCATGGCGGCGACCGCCTGGGACAGTTTCTCGAGCTCGGCGTCGGGGTCCTCGGCGAGGAGCTGAGTGATCGAGACGCGTGGCGTATGCAGGACCGCCTCGCCCATCGCGACGCCGCCGTTGATCGCGAGCCCGCCCAGCCGGACCGGCAGTACGGCGTTGCCCTGCGACGGCGCGCGCTCCTCGGCTGCGATCAGCTCGCCGCTTGCGATCAGCTCGGCCAGCACCATGGCGATGATCTCGAGCGCCTCCGCCTCTTCGTCGGTGTAGTGGCGCTGGGTGCGGTTCTGCACCACGAGGACACCGCGCACGCGGCCGCCGCGCACGATCGGCACGCCGAGGAATGAATGGAAGGCCTCCTCGCCCGTCTCCGGCCGATAGGCGAAGTGCGGGTGGGACTGAGCCTCGGGCAGGTTCAGCGGCCGGGCATAGGCCGCGATGTCGCCGACCAGACCCTCGCCGACCCTGAGGCGCGTCTGGTGCACGGCCGAAGGGTTGAGGCCTTCGGTGGCGAATAGCTCGAGCACCTGACCGGCGCGCATGACATAGGTCGAGCAGACCTCGGCCACCATCTCGACGGCGATGATCTGCACGAGGCTGTCGAGGCGCGACTGGGCGGTGCCCTGTCCCGCCATGACCTCGCGTATCCGCCGGAGAGTACGCCGGGGACTGGAGGCGGCCCGGAGCGCCATTCTAAACCTCGGCGGCTTGGCGCGCCGCGAGGGCGTCGATCGCCTGGTCCACCAGCTCGCCGATCACCTCGGCGGCAGGCTGTTCGCGCGTCACCATGCCGACCGACTGGCCGGCCATCAGCGAGCCGTTCTCCACGTCGCCCTCGATCACCGCGCGGCGCAGCGCGCCCGCCCAGAACCGCTCGATCAGGAGCTGGGCTTCCTCGAGCGGCATCTCGCCCTTCCGGTAGCGGTCGATCACATCGCGCTGGGTCTCGGCGAACAGGCGCGTCGCCTTGTTGGCGAGCGCGCGCACCGGGATCACCGCGAATTGCGGGTCGAGCTGGACCGACGGCACCGCGTCGCGCGCGGCGGCGCGGTAGAAGGCCTGCTTGAAGTTGGTGTGCGCGATGGATTCGGCGACGCAGGCGAACCGCGTGCCGAGCTGGCAGCCGGCCGCGCCCATCTCGAGATAGGCGAGGATCGCCTCGCCACGCCCGATGCCGCCGGCGACGAAAACCGGCACCTCGCGCAAATTGGGCAGGATCTCCTGCGCCAGCACGCTGGTCGCAACCGGCCCGATATGGCCGCCCGCCTCGGCGCCCTCGATGACGATGGCGTCGGCGCCCGCCTTCACCAGCCGGCGCGCGATGGCCAGCGCGGGGGCGAAGCAGATGCACTTCGCTCCGCCATCCTTCACGCGGGCGATGGATTTGGACGACGGCATGCCGCCGGCCAGCACGACATGGCTTACCTTGTGCGCCAGGCAGACGTCGATCAGCGCGTCGAGCGCGGGGTGCATGATGATCAGGTTCACCCCGAACGGCTTGTCGGTCAGCGCGAATGTGCCCTCGATCTCGGCGGCAAGCTGGTCGGGCTCCATCGAGCCGCAGGCGATCACGCCGAACCCGCCGCCGTTCGACAGCGCCGCCACCAAATGCCGCTCGGACACCCAGGTCATCGCCCCGCCCATGATGGCGTAGCGCACGCCGAGGAATTCCCGGCCGCTGCGCCACAGCGCATCGAGGCGCGCCTTGGCCTCTCGTCGATCCATCAGGGCGGCCTCTCCCGGGGTCGCGGTTCGCGGTTCGTGCTAGGCAGCGTCGAGCCCGTACGCGGTGTGCAGCGAGCGCAGCGCGAGCTCGGTGTATTCCTCGGCGACGAGCACGCTGACCTTGATCTCGGAGGTCGAGATGACCTGGATGTTGATGCCTTTTTCGGCCAGTGCGCTGAACATGCGCTGGGCGACGCCGGCATGGCTGCGCATCCCGACACCGATCACCGAGATCTTGACCACGTTGGCATCGCTGACAAGCCGCGCATAGCCGATTTCGGCCCGCTTCGCCTCCAGCGTCTGGGTGGCGCGGTCGAGGTCGGACTTGCCGACCGTGAAGGTCATGCCCGTGGTCTTGCCGTCCTCCGACACGTTCTGCACGATCATGTCGACATTGATCGACGCGTCGGCAAGCGAGCCGAAGATCGTGGCCGCGACGCCGGGACGATCGGCGACGCCCACCAGCGTGACCTTGGCCTCGTCGCGGCTATAGGCGATGCCGGACAGGACTTCCTTTTCCACGATCTCCTCCTCGTCGACGACCAGCGTGCCCGGCTTGTCCGCGAACGAGGACAGCACCTGAACGCGCACGCCGTAATTCATCGCCAGCTCGACCGAACGGGTCTGCAGTACCTTCGCGCCCTGGGATGCGAGCTCGAGCATTTCCTCATAGGTAATTCTATCGAGCTTGCGCGCCTTGGCAACGATGCCCGGGTCGCAGGTATAGACGCCGTCGACGTCGGTATAGATGTCGCAGCGGTCGGCCTTGAGCGCCGCGGCGATCGCGACGGCCGACGTGTCCGACCCGCCGCGCCCCAGCGTGGTGATCCGATTGTCGGGGCCGAGCCCCTGGAACCCGGCGACCACCGGCACCTGGCCCATCGCCATGCGCTTTTCCAGCTCGGCCGTCTCGATCGCCTCGATGCGGGCGCGGCCATGCACCCCGTCGGTGCGGATGGGGATCTGCCAGCCAAGCCACGAGCGCGCGTCCACCCCCATCGTCTGCAGCACGATCGCCATCAGTCCGGCGGTCACCTGCTCGCCCGAGGCGACGACCGCGTCGTACTCGCGCGCGTCGTGGAAGCGCGATGCCTCCAGGGTCCACTTGACCAGCTGGTTGGTCGCCCCCGCCATGGCCGAGACCACGACGGCCACCTGGTCGCCCGCATCGACAGCCGCCTTCACGCGCTTCGCCGCCTCGCGGATGCGATCGAGATTGGCGACCGAGGTGCCGCCGAACTTGTGGACCAGTCGGGCCATCGGATTCCCCACGCCCGGCGCCGGCGATCCGGGCCGGAGCCCGGGATACGGCGTCAAGCCGGGGCTGGCCGGTTGCCGCGCAAGGCGGGCGCATACATACTCCGTGCCCGATGGCAGAGGCAACCCCGCACGCCCGCCGCACCGCCGATGCGTCCCTCGACGCCGCCGAGGCCGCGCGCTTTGCTGCGCTCGCCGACGACTGGTGGGACCCGGACGGCCCGTTCCGCCCGCTGCACCGCATCAACCCGACCCGGCTGCAATGGCTGCGCGACGCGCTGTGCGGCCATTTCGGGCGCGATCCGCTGCGGCCCAAGCCCTTGGCCGGCCTTCGGATCCTCGATGTCGGCTGCGGCGGCGGGCTGCTATGCGAACCGCTCGCCCGGCTGGGCGCGACCGTCACCGGCATCGATGCGGTGGGCGAGGGGATCGAGGCCGCGCGGGCGCACGCCGCCGGCGGAGGGCTTGCCATCGATTACCGGGTGACCACGGCCGAGGCCCTGGTCGAGGCGGGCGAATCCTGCGACGCGGTGGTGTCGTTCGAGGTGGTCGAGCACACCGCCGACCGCGGTGCGTTCGTCGCCGCCTTGTGCGACCTGGTCGCGCCGGGCGGCGGGCTCGCCCTCTCGACCCTCAACCGCACGCCGCGCGCCTTCGCGCTGGCGATCGTCGGCGCCGAGTACGTCATGCGCTGGCTGCCGCCCGGCACGCACCAATGGTCCAAGTTCGTCCGCCCGTCGGAGCTCGCCCGCGACCTCGCGGCCAACGGGTTCCGCCTCGCCGATCTTTGCGGCCTCGCCTGGGACGCGGCCGGCGACGACTGGCACCTCGCGCGCGACGTGCAGGTCAACTACCTCGCCTTCGCGGCGCGGGCATAGATAACCCCTCTCCCCAACCCTCCCCCTCAAGGGGGGAGGGGGCGACCGTGACGACCCGCGCGACGCCTGCAGGTCACGCTGGGGCCGAAATAAGAATGGTCGCTGATGCCAGGGTGCCCTCCCCCCTTGAGGGGGAGGGACAGGGAGAGGGGTGATCGGGTAAAACGGCGGCGTGTCCCAGCCTAAGCACGTCCCGATCCTCGACGGCCTCGCGCCGATCGCCGACCGCTATGACGGGTTCATCCTCGATCTGTGGGGGGTGATCCATGACGGGGTCACGGCGTTTCCCGGCGTGATCGACGCGCTCGACCGCATGGCCGCGGCCGGCAAGCGCTTCGTCATGCTGTCCAACGCGCCGCGCCGCGCCACCGCCATCGCGGAAGGCATGGTGGCGATGGGCATCCCGGAGGCGCATTGCCGGCATATCCTGTCGTCGGGCGAGGCGACCTGGATCGAGCTCAAGGCCCGTTCCGACCCGTGGTATCGCGGGATCGGCCACAAATGCATCCATATCGGGCCGCAGCGCGACGAGAACCTGTTCGTCGGGCTCGACCTCGAGCGCGTGGCGGAGATCGCCGACGCCGGCTTCATCATGAACACCGGCCCGTGGCGCGACGAGGAGAAGGTCTCGGACTACGAGACGACCCTGGCCGCAGGGGCACGCCTCGGCCTGCCGATGATCTGCGTCAACCCCGACCTCGAGGTGATTCGCGGCGGCACGCGCATCATCTGCGCCGGCGCGCTGGCGCAGCGCTACGAGGCGCTGGGCGGCAACGTGCGCTGGATCGGCAAGCCGCATCTGCCGATCTACCGGCTGTGCTTCGACATGCTGGGCGTCGCCGACAAATCGCGCGTGCTGGCCATCGGCGATTCGCTGCGCACCGACATTGCCGGCGCCGAGGCGGTCGGGATCGATTCGATCCTGGTCACCGGCGGGCTGCACGCCGACGAGCTGGGCACGGCCGCCGGCCAGGCGCCCGACGCGGCCGCCGTCGCCGCCGCCTGCGCCCGCGCCGGCCACTTCCCCACGGCCGCGATGGCGCATCTCGCCTGGTAGGCATTCCGGACGGTTCTCGTCCTTCGACAAGCTCAGGACGAGGATTTGATTTTCTACCTCATCCTGAGCCTGTCGAAGGATGAGGCATACGGGGAATCGTGCTAGGAAACCGGCACGTCAGGGAGGGAACCATGGCCGACAACACCAACTATCCGCCGATCCGCCGCGTCGTCACCGGGCACGATTCGAAGAACGTCGCCAAGGTGCTGATGGATTCGCCGGCGACCAACGCGAAGCACCCCGGGCCCGGCACGGTCTCGACCCTGGTCTGGTGCACCGACCGGACGCCGGCCGACATCGCCATTGGCGAGACGATCGAGGACATGGGCGACCGCGTCCTGGGCAGCCCGCCGCCGCCCAACGGCACGCGGTTCGCCGTCATCGACTTCCCCCCCGGCGCGCCCGGCACCATGCACCGCACCGAGACGATCGACTACGTGATCGTCATGTCGGGCGAAATCGACATGGACATGGACGATTCGACCGTCCACCTGAAGACGGGCGACGTGCTGATCCAGCGCGGCACCAACCATAGCTGGGTCAATCGCGGCACAGTGCCGGCGCGCGTCGCCTTCGTGCTGTGCGACGCCACGCCCCTGGGGATCGGCCACGCCGTGCCGCGCGGGACGACCGCGTCGTCCGACAAGCACTAGGCACACGCCTACAGCGCGTGGACGGAGCCCGGCGCGTCCGGTATGATTAACGGGCCGGGATGGGGCGACCCGGCGTTCGAAAACAGAGGCGGGGGGCTCTGCCATGGGTCTCGACGTGCCACCGGACAGGCGCAGGGCGTACTTGGTGGGCGCCGGCCTGTCGATCACGTGGCTGATTCTCAGCGCGATCTACATCACCATCGATACCGGCTGGTCCACGCTGGGCTTCCTGCTGCCGCACGAGCAGGCGCTGGTGGTGCTGGGCGTATTCGTGCCGCTGGCGGTGCTGTGGCTGGTCCTGGCGCTTTGGGGCGGCGGGCGGGAGCTCAGGACGATCACCGATTCGCTCGCCGCCCAGCTCGACCAGCTTGTCTATCCCGCCGAGGAATCCGAGAGCCGCGTTCGCGCCATCGCCGAAAGCCTGCGCGAGCAGGCGCGCGAGCTGAACGAGGCCACCGACCGCTCCGCCGCCCAGGCCGTGCGGCTGCGCGAGGCGCTGAGCCACGAGACCGAATCGCTCGACCGCACCGCCGACCAGGTCTCGATCCGTGCCGCCGCAATCGAGGATTCGATCGCCCGTCAGGCGCGCGAGCTGGACGCCGCCTCGGAGCGGGCGCTCAACCGCATGGACACCGCCTCCGACACGTTCCGCAGCCAGCTCGACGCGCTGGCCGCCGCGGGGGAACGGGCCAGCCAGCGCACCGAGGGGCTGCAGGCCTCGATGCGCGCCCAGACCGACGGGATTTTGGCCCATCTGGGCGAGATCGTCTCCGGCGTCAACGACGCGAGCGACGCCTATTACCGCAGGGCCGGCGAGCTGGGCCAGGCCGCCGACGCCGCCGCCGTGCGGCTGCGCGAGTCGGCCGAGACGGTGCAGGAGGGCTCGCGCGCGATGGATCGCGCCGCGGCCAACGCCGTCGCCCGCGCGCAGGAGGTCGGCGGCGCCTATGACGAGCAGAGCAAGCAGCTAAGCACCATCGCGTCGAGCACCGCCAGCACGGTGGAGGACGCCACCTCGCTGCTGACCGCGCGATCCAAGACATTGTCCGAGGCCGCGCAGACGGCGATCGCCGGCATTCGTGCGGCGGGCGAGGCGTTCCGCGACGAGACCGCCGGCCTCGACCGCGGCACCGAGCACGCGGCCGAGCGGCTGGGCCAGGTGGGCGTGCACATCCAGAACCGCGCCAACGACCTGGTCGCCGCCACCGAGCGCGCCGCCGAAACCGCCGCCGCCCGGCTGGAATCGATGAATGCCGCGCTCCGGGGTACGGTCGAGGTAACGATTGTCGAGACCGACCGCGCCGTCGCCCATTCGACCCAGAAATCCGCCGAGGTGCACACCGCCCTCAAGCGCCAGGCGGATGCCATCGTCAGCGAGTCCGACCGCGCCGCGGCGAACGCCGCCGCCCGCGCGTCCGAGCTGCAGGCGACGCTGAAGCGCCATGGCGAGGAGTTGAACGGCGAGGTGGAGCGGACCGCGGCGCGCATTGCCGGCGAGTCCGAGGCGACCGGCGCCATCCTGCGCCGCCAGGCCGACGACATGCGCGCCGAGGCGGACAAGACCGCCGCGCGCGTGCTGGCCCGCGTCGAGGACGTCGCCTCCGGCT
Source organism: uncultured Alphaproteobacteria bacterium (assembly GCA_963817535.1). Taxonomy (GTDB): domain Bacteria; phylum Pseudomonadota; class Alphaproteobacteria; order MPNO01; family DASWLB01; genus CAWGHZ01. The sequence goes on along the minus strand of CAWFOW010000009.1, from coordinate 117,917 downwards.
TGCGCCGCCAGGCGGCCGATATGGGCCAGACGGCGGACAACGCCATCGCCAAGGCCGCAGCGCAGATCGAGGAGTTGGGCGGGGTGCTGCGCCAGCACGCGGCCGACGTGACGGCCGAGGCGGAGCGCACCAGCGCCACGGTGCGGACCCGCGCCGACGAGATGACCGCCGTGCTGCGCCGCGAGCTGGCCGAGTTCTTCGACGCGACCGAGCATGCCGCGGCCAACGCGCGCGAGCGTATCGACGAGGTCGGCGACTTCCTGGCCAAGCGTACTGCCGAGGTCGCGGGCGACACTGGCGAGGCGGCGCGCGAGACGCTGAAGAAGGCCGAAGAGATGATCCTCGCCATGCGTCGCCAGGCGGACGAGATGGCCGCGTCCTCGGCGCGCGCGGCCCAGCAGGTGGCCACGCGCCTCGAGGATGTGGGCGCCGCGCTGCGCCGCCAGTCGGACGAGACGTCGGGCATCGCCGAGCGCGCGACCGCGCATGTCACCCAACAGGTCGAGTCGGTGGGCGCCGCCCTGCGCCGCCAGAACGAGGAGCTCGCCAACGAGAGCGAGCGGGTTTCGGCCCAGGCCACGGCGCGCATGCGCGTGGTCGGCGCGGCGCTGCGCAGGCAGGCCGACGACCTGACCGAGGCGTCGGGCAGTGCGTCCGAGAACGCTCAGAAGATGGGCGAGCAGCTGGTCAAGTGGACCGCGCAGGTGCGCGCCGCCGCCGATCAGGCGAGCGAGCAGGCCGAGGCCGCCGGCCGCATCTTCGAGCGCCAGTCGCGCGACCTGAGCGGCGCGTCGGAATCCGCCGCGCAGCAGGCCGACCGCGTGCGCGCCTTGCTGGAATCGCAGGACGAGGCGTTCGACCGCGTCTCGTCGCGCATCACGGCGCAGCTCGCCACGTTCGAGCAGGCGGCCAAGGCACAGCTCGCCCGCGTCGAGGACGCGGTAGGGCGGGCCGCCGCCGAGGCGACGCGCGTCGGCGAGGTTTTGTCGGGCGAGGCCGCCGGCGTGGATTCGGCGTCGCGCAGCGCGTCGGAGCATCTGAAGCTGGTCGGCGAGCAGCTGGCGGCGAGCGCGCGCAGCGTGGGCGAGTTGACCGCGAAGCTGACCAACGAGATCGGCGACGTGACCGCCGGGCTCAAGGCCGAGGCGGCCGAGCTCGGCACCTCGACCAAGGTCGCCGAAGAGCGCATGCAGGGCGTCGGGCGCCAGTTCCGCGACCGGGCGCGCGATTTGCAGCTCGCCTCCGAGGCCGCGGTCGAGCAGGTCCAGTACGTGCAGGACACGCTCAAAACCTATTCGGGCGAGCTCCTGGGGGCACTCGACAAGGCGGCGGGGCAGGCCGGCACCGTGTCGGAGAATTTCCGCGAGCAGGCCCTGTCGCTGGTGCGCGCGTCCGAGGCGGCGGAGGGGCAGGCACGGGTGATCCGCGAGAACTCGTTCGATTCGCGCCGCGACATGTTCCTGAAGGCATCGAAATTCGTGATCGAGGACCTGAACTCGGTGGCGATCGATTTGAACCGCATCGTCGACCGCCAATCGTCGGACAGTCTGTGGTCGAAGTTCAGCCGCGGCGACCGCGGCATCTTCGTGCGCAACATGCTGGGCGACGACGACAAGCGCGCGCGCACGACGATCAGCTCCAAGTACCATGAGGACGAGACGTTCCGGAAATACGTCTCGCGCTATCTCGACCAGTTCGAGCGGCTGCTCGCCGAGGCCAACGAGTCCGACCCCGAGAACCTGTTGTCCTCGACGTTCCTCTCGGCCGACGTCGGCAAGCTCTATCTGCTTCTCGCCCGCAGCGTCGGCCGGCTGAACTGAGCATTCAACGGAAGATCGTCATCCCGTCTCCCCCTGAAGGGCGGAGAGGGAATTCGGCACAATCCTTTGGCTACTTCCCCAGCTTCGGGATCAGCTTGGCGGCGTTGGCGTCGATGGTCGCGGCCTCGGCGAGCTGCTTGTAGGCGTTGACGTACGCGACCACCTCGTCGTCCTCGCGCACCGCCTGGGGATAGTCGGTGGCGAACACGGTCTGCGACAGCGCCACGCGGCCGAGATTGTCCTTCACCCACTCCATGCCCCATTCGGCGGCATGGTCGGGCCCGGCCCAGCCGGCGATGTCGTAGTAGAGCCGCTCGTTGAGGTAGTAGTCGTAGTCGCGCGCGGCGCGGCGGTTGTGGTTGGGTACGTCCTTGGTGCCCCACTTCTCGCGCTGCACGAATCCGCGGAAGCGCGGCAAATAGTGCGCGACCCCGCCGCAGAAATGCGCGAACTGCACCTTGAGCCCGGGATAGCGGTCGAGTACCCCGCCATTGATCATGCGCACGGTCGCGGTCATCAGCGAGAATTCCCAGCCCAGCGCGCGGCCGAGGTCGTCGGCATACATCTGGTTCCAGGCGATCACCGCAGGCAGCGGATGGATGAAGACGTAGAGGTCGAGCCGCTCGCATGCGGCCCAGAACGGCTCCAGCTCCTGACAGTCGAGCGGCAGCCCCTGAAGCTCGGACGCGATGGTCACGCCGGGAAAGCCGAGGTCGCGCTTGCAGCGCTCGAGCTCGGCGACGGCATCCTTGCCCTTCAGCGCCGGCACGTGGGCGAGCCCGATGAAGCGGCCCTCGAAGTCCGTTTCCGCATCGCGCAGCCGGTCGTTCAGATGGCGGCACGAGTTGGGATCGGGGTTGTCGAACCCGGCGCCCGACGAAAGCACGGCGATGTCGATGCCCGCCTTGTCCATCATCCGCACATGCGCGTCGAGGTCGGCGAGCAGCGGGTTGACCAGGTAGGACGGGTTGCCGTTGGCATCGAGCCGGGCCGAGACGGATTCGCCCTGGCGCGCGCCGAGCATCTCGGGAGGGGTGTAGTGATGCTGGAAGTCGACGATCATGTGTCTCTCCTGGGCGAGCCGTTCGGCCTTGTTTCGGTTGCGCGCCCTGCTGTAGCACGCGCGCCGGCGCCGCGCCAAAATGTTCCGTCCGGCCCGGTTCCGCGCGACAATCGCCCGCCTACGACCGGGAGGACCGCCATGACCCCGTACCGCCTCGCCGCCATCGCCGCCGCCGCGCTTCTCGCCCTCGCTCCGGCCGCTGCGGCACGCGCCCAGGGCACGCTGGCCGATGCCTATCGCATCATCGCGTCGAAGCGCTTCGTCGACCTGACCCACACGTTCGGGGTGTCGACGCCGGTCTGGTCCGGGTTCGGCCAGGCGGCCATGTCGGCCGCGTCCGACCCGAAGACCCACCGCCCCTACACCATTGCCGAGGACGGGTTCCGCGCGACCTTCTATTCGATGGTCGGCCAGTACGGCACCCATGTCGATCCGCCGGCGCATTTCGCCCCGGACGGCATCACCATGGACAAGATCCCGCTGAAGCAGATGGTCCTGCCACTGGTGGTGATCGACGAGACGCCGCTGCTGGCGTCCGATCCCAACCACGCGCTGGCCGTCGCCGACATCGCTAACTGGGAGGAGGCGCACGGCCGCGTTCCGGCCGGCTCGTTCGCCGCGCTGCGCACCGACATGTACAAGGACTGGGATGCGAACCCGGAGCGGTTCAAGCGCGCCCCCTTCCCGGCCTGGTCGCTGGCGGCCGTGAAGTTCCTGTTCGAGCAGCGCGGCGTCACCGCCATCGGGCACGAGTCGCTCGATACCGACACGACCGAGAAGATGGAGTCGGAGACCTGGCTGCTGCGGAACGGCCATTACCAGATCGAGGTGATGGCCAATCTGGACCAGGTGCCGGCCACCGGCGCGATCATCGTGGTGACGTGGCCCAAGGTCGAGAACGGGCTGGGTTTCCCGGCCCGCGCCTTCGCGATTTTGCCGTAGTTCTTGCCTCGCCCGGTGCGAGCGATCATCGTTGGGTCGGCGAGTTGGGAGGCACGTCATGCTGTCCAGGGAAGACAACGAGCTGATCACCCGCACGGGGCCGGACACGGCCGCCGGAAGGCTGTTCCGGCGCTACTGGCACCCGGTGGCGCTGTCGCGCGAGCTCCCGCCCGGCGCGGCGCCGAAGCCGGTCCGGCTGCTGGGCGAGAACCTGGTGCTGTTCCGCACCAAGGCTGGCGTTCCCGGGCTGATGGACTTGCATTGCCCGCATCGCGGCACGGACCTGAGCTATGGCCGGATCGAGGAGGACGGGCTGCGCTGCCTCTATCACGGCTGGAAGATGGGCGTCGACGGGCGCTGCCTCGACCACCCGGGCGAGCCCAAGGGCAGCAGCTTCAAGGACAAGGTGCGCCATCTCGCCTATCCCTGCCGCGAGGCGGGCGGGCTGATCATGACGTACATGGGCGCGGGCGCGCCGCCACCCCTGCCGCGCTTCCCGATCTTCGAGGCGCCGGAAGGCCACGTCTGGGTGTCGAAGCTGTTCCACCACTGCAACTACCTGCAGGGCGTCGAGGGCGAGACCGACTCGCAGCATCTTTCCTACCTGCACCGCATGGTGTTTCCCGGTCAGGAGGTGGACGAGACGAGCTCCGACTTCATGTTCGCGGCCGACGAGTCGCCGGAAATCGCGTTCGAGGAAACGTCGTTCGGACTGCGCCTGTTCGCGACGCGCCACATCGCCGGCGAGCGCAAGTACGTGCGCGTCACCAACTTCGTGATGCCCTACACGGGCTGCTTCGACGGCGGGCCGCTGCACGATCCGAAGACCACCCGGCGGCAACCCAACATGGGCTACTGGATGCACTGGCACGTGCCGATCGACGATGAGCGCCACTGGAAATACATCGTCGCCTATTCCTACGACACGCCGATCGATCCCGACTTCCAGCACCGCATGATCGAGACGGAGTTCACGCCCGAGTTCACCTCGAAGCGCAACGCGTCCAACCGCTACGAGCAGGACCGCGCCGAGATGGAGCGGCACACCTTCCTCGGCATGGGCTACAATTTCGAGGTGCACGACCTGTTCGCGACGGAATCGCAGCGCCCGGTCTCGGACCGCACGCGCGAGCATCTGGGCGCGTCCGATCGCGGCGTCACCGCCATGCGCCGGCTGATGCTGCGCGCGATCCGCGACCACGAGGCGGAAAAGCCGCTCGCGATCCTGTCCACCGAGGGCAACGCCGACCCGCTGGCCGACATGGTCGTGGTGTCGGAGACGGTGCCCGAGACGGTCGACGATCGCGATATCTGGCGCGCCTTCCGCGACCGCGTGGGCGACCGCGCGCCGGCAACGGCGAAGTAGACGCTTACTTTTCCGCCGCCTGCAACTCGTGAATCCGGATCGCGCGATCGAGCGCGGCAAAGACGTGCCGCCGCTCGGCGTCGGGCAGTCCGGCGAGGATGCGCCCTTCGGCGCGCGCGGCCGCCGCGGCCAGCCCGTCGAGCAGCCGGCCGCCCGCGGCGGTCAGGAACAGCGCCTTGGCGCGCCGGTCGGTGCGCCCGGTCGTGCGGCGAATCAGCCGCTTCGCCTCGAGCCGGCGCACCACGCCGCTGACCGTCGTGCGATCGCAGCGCAGGGCGTTGCCGAGGCGCAGCTGGTCGATGCCGGGCTGGGCGCGCACCACCTGCAGCGCGCCGTACTGCACCGGCGTCACGCCGAACGAAGCCGTCTCTTCGGCGAAATAGAAATCGGCGATCTGGTGCACCCGCCGGATCAGGTAGCCCGGATAGCCCGCCAGAAAGCCCGGCTTGCCGGGCCCCACCGCCGCGGGCGCCGCGGTACGCCGTGCCGCGTCGTCCTTCGGCTTGCGCTGCCGGGCGCCGCCGCGTGGCTTGTTCGTCATGGCCGACCGACAGTCTGTGAGGCGATCCAACGGTGAGCCGGACCGGTTGGCTCCGCCCAAATAGCAGAAACCCGAGCGGATGGGCAAACGCCGCGGCGCCCGGCTGGCAGGCCGTCCCTATCGCGGATAATCTCCTGCCAACCAACGAGGAGGTGCGACATGGCGAAGCGCATTCGATTGAAGGGCCCCGGCATTCCCGAACACAATCAGCCGTTCCCGGCGGCGATCAAGATCGGCAACATGGTGTTCTCCGCCGCCGTCGGCGGCGAGGACCCGGCGACCGGCAAGCTGCCCGACACGCTGGAGGAGCAGTCGCGCCACGTATTCGGCAACATACGTCGCATGATGGAAGCGGCCGGAGGCTCGCCCGCCGACATCGCCAAGGTGACGGTGACGGTGAAGGACCGCAACGACCGGCCGACGGTCAACAAGTACTGGATCGAGATGTTCCCCGACGAGGAGGACCGGCCGGTGCGCCACACCGTGGAGCATAACCTGGCGGGCGGCCGGCTGGTCCAGCTCGAGTTCATCGCGGTGCTTTGACGGAGACGCTCGCCGCCGCCCTGGCCGACGCCGCGCGGCGACTGCTTGCGGCCGACATCGAGAACGCGGCGGCGGATGCGCGGCTTCTCGCGCGGCACGCGCTGGGCCTTTCGCCGGAAGCGCTCGTCCGCGACCGCGACCGAACGCTTTCGGATTCGGAGCGTGCGGCGCTCGACGCGCCGATCGCCCGCCGCGCGGCGCACGAGCCGGTCACGCGCATCCTGGGCGTGCGCGAATTCTGGAGCCTGGAGTTCGCGCTGTCGCCCGCCTGCCTCGACCCGCGCCCGGATTCCGAGACGCTGGTCGAGGCCGTGCTGGCCGATCTCGCTGCGCGCGGCGGCCGCGACCGCGACTGGCGCGTGCTCGACCTCGGCACCGGCACCGGCTGCCTGCTGCTCGCCGTGCTGTCCGAGCTTCCCAATGCGCAGGGGCTGGGCATCGATGCCAGCGCCGAAGCACTGGAGATCGCGCGCGGAAACGCGGCCCGGCTGGGTCTTGCGGCACGCGCGAGGTTCGCAGCGGGCGACTGGACGCAAGGGCTTTCGGGCCTCTTCGACGCGATCCTCGCCAACCCGCCCTATATCGAGACGGGCGCGATCGAGAAGCTGGCGCCCGAGGTGCGGGACTGGGACCCGCGTGGCGCGCTGGACGGGGGCGCCGACGGGCTCGACGCCTATCGTGCGATCCTGCCCGATCTCGGGCGGCTGATGGCGCCGGATGCGATCGCGGCCTTGGAGATCGGCTGGAACCAGGCGAAATCCGTGGCATCCCTCGCCCGGGCGGCCGGGCTCGTCCCGGCCGGGGTAAGGCATGATTTGGCCGGCCGGGACCGCTGCCTCCTTGTCCGGAGGCACGTTAACACCATATAAAAAAAGGGTTGGAATACTGACGATTCGCGACTAGGGTCAGTTCCGGCGAATTACCGAGCCTGTGCATCTACGCATACAGGCTCCGTATTCACCCCCGAATATCGCAATAGGAACGAGACTCGCGAATGTCGGGCCGGGGGGCCCCTTCGGACCGATTTGCGCCGATTAGCAGTTCGCTTCAATAAGTGCGAGACATTGCTGCCATGAGACAGGGTCCAAACCCAAAGCGTCAACGCGGCCGCGGCAACCCGAGACGCCACGGCGGAAATCCACGCAACCAGACCTATGAAAGCAACGGGCCCGATGTGAAGATTCGGGGCAACGCGCATCAGGTACTGGAGCGATATCTGGCGCTGGCGCGCGATGCGAGCCTGTCGGGCGACCGCATCACCGCGGAAAACTACTACCAGCATGCCGAGCACTATTACCGCGTCCTGAGCGCCCAGGCGGCCGCACAGCAGAACGCGAATGGCGGCCGGCCGGGATTCCCCGGCGGCGGGCCCCAGCCCGAGCTTCCCTCCGTCGCCGACGTCCCGAATGACGAGTACGACGACGGCGACAATGAATCCGAGGGCGAAGGCTACGGCGAGTCCGGCAGCGACCACGCCCGCCCCAACGGCAACGGCAGCGAATCGCCCTCGGCCTGACGCGGGGTGCGGCGATGAAGGCCAGCGTCGACCGGATCCTGACCACGCATACCGGCAGCCTGCCGCGTGCGCAGGCCCTGTCCGAAGCCCTGTCGGCCGAAGAGAACGGCCAGCCCTTCGATCCCGCCTCCCTCGCGCGGCTGAAGCAGGCCGGCATCCGTGACGTCGTCGCCCACCAGCGCGACGCGCGTGTCGACATCGCCAATGACGGCGAGCAGCCGCGCGTCAGCTACCTGACCTACGTGCCGCTGCGCATGACCGGTTTCGGCGGCGAGAGCAAGCGGCCGCAGGGGCGCGACCTTCTGGAACATCCCGATTTCCTGGAGCGGTTCCGCCAGCGCGCGGCGGTGACCGGTGTGCGTGCACGCACCTTCAACGCGCCGCAATGCGTCGGCGACGTGCGCTACAAGGACCTTTCGAGCGTCACCGAGGAATGCACGCTGTTCCGCGATGCGCTGGATGAAGCCGCGAACCCGTTCACCGAAACGTTCCTGACCGCGGCGTCGCCCGGCGCCATCGCGTTCTGCATGATGAACGCGCACTACAAGAGCCACGCCGACTACGTGTTCGCCGTCGCCCGCGAGATGGGCAAGGAATACAGGTTCATCCACGACCAGGGCCACGTGCTGCAGGTCGACTGTCCCGACTTCGCCAACGAGTATTCGAAATACTTCTCCGACAAGCCGATGGCGGCGTACCAGGAAGCGATCGACATCCATGCCGCGGCGCTGAACGAGGCGTTGGACGGCATCCCGAAGGACCGCGTGCGCATCCACATCTGCCACGGCAATTACGAGGGGCCGCACACCTACGACGTGGCGCTGTCCGATATCCTGCCGTCCATCCTCAAGGTGAATGCGGGCGCGTTCTCGATCGAACTCGCCAACCCGCGCCACGCCCACGAGGTTGCGACGCTCAAGGGCCGCTTCCCCAAGGAGGCGATCCTCATTCCCGGCGTGATCGATTCCTGCACCAACTATGTCGAGCATCCCGAGCTGGTGGCCGAACGGCTGGAGCGCTGCGTCGCCGCGGTGGGCGACCGCGAGCGGGTGATCGCCGGCACCGATTGCGGCTTCGGCACGTTCGCCGGATCGCAGAACGTGGCGCCCTCGATCGTATGGGAAAAGCTCGCGACCATGGCCGAGGGCGCGAAGATCGCCTCGCAGCGCCTCTGGGGCTGAACGCCCGTCTCCCGCGCGTCAGACGAACGGATCGTAGGACCACTGCAGCAGCGCCTGGCGCTGTCGCGGCCGGCAAAACACGTCGGCGGGATCGCAATTGCGGCGAACCTGGGCCGCATGGCGGGCGAACGCGCGCCATCTTTTGATCTGGTGCGCGTCGATTTCCGGCAGGCGGCGTCCCAGCCAGTAGCGGCAGTACCACTGAAACCAGCCGCGCGGATCGGGCCCGACGATCCATCCCTTCTCGCGCCACACGGACAGCGGCTGGCGGCTTTTGACGCCGAAGCAATTGAGCGCCGGGTCCGGCCGGGCCCCGATCTTGGCCCGATCGTACCAATCGTCGGGCAGCTCGCCCCGGCAGTCGTTCAGGTACTTCCCTTCGAACACGCCGAGCGCCAGCATCTCGGCCGGCGGATAGAACGGCGTGAAGCCCGGCGCGAAGTCACGGCCGGATGGCGCCACGATCTCATAGCTGTAGCCGGTCTGCATGCGGTCGGCGACGCGGATCACGTCGCCCACGCGCGGCAGTCCCACCACGATCAGAACTTCAGGAACCGGTTCGCGACCGCGCCCAGCGGTCCACGCAGCCGAACCGGCGCATCCAGCACCACGAGGCACAGGCAGCCCTCGTCATCCGCGACCTGCACATGCACGCGCGCGGAATTGGCGAGGGCGAAGTCGCCGCGATCGTAGCGTTCGCCCTCATCGGTGAAACCGCCCTGGAGCACCAGCGTGAACTCGTGGCCGCCATGGGCATGGCGCGGCGCGGCGCGGCCGGGCTTCATGCGGAACAGGCTCACCCGGAAGTCGCGACGGCCGATGGCGAGCGGCGCCTCGCTGAGGGCGCGTCCGCGCCAGCGCCATTTGAGCGCGCCCAGACCGCGGTCGAGATAGCGGCGCAGCGGCGCCGGCACGACGGCGCGCGTCTGGGCATCGGGCGCGGGTATGGGCGCCGCTTTGGGCTCCGGCCGGTCGATTCGGGCCAGCGTGGCGGCCAGGGCCTCGTCGGCGACGTCTTCAGGCGGCAGCGCGTCCAGCATCGCGCCGCCCAGCCCCTCGAGCCGGACGATCTGTTCGTGGCAGGCGGGGCACATGCTGGCGTGGCAGGCGACGACCAGCGCCACCGGCTCGGCAAGCGCACCCGAAGCGTAGTCGGTCAAAAGGTCGAGCGCCGGATGGTGCCGGATCATGGTTCCCATCCTGCCATCAGGACCCGCATCCGCGCGAGGCCCAAGCGCGCGCGGCTTTTCACGGTTCCGAGCGGAAGACCGGTCTCGGCAGCGATGCTGCTGTGCGACTTGTCCTCGAGGAAGGCCTTGCGCAGGATCGCGGCCTGATCGGCCGGCAGCGTGTCGAACGCGCGGCCCAGCGCGCGGCGGTTCTCCGCGAGGTCGTAGTCCGCGTCGGCGGCGGGAACCAGCGCTTCGTCCTCGGCCTCGATCTCCGGTCGACGCTCGCGCCGGACGAGGTCGATGCGCTTGTTGCGGGCGATCGCGAAGATCCAGCTTGCCGCCCCGGCGCGGGCCGGATCGTAGGTCGCGGCCCGACGCCATACCTGAACCATCGCCTCCTGCGCGACCTCCTCGGCCAGCGCCGCGTCGGCGCCGCACCGCATGATGTAAGCCTTGATGCGCGGTGCGAAGTGACGGAACAGTGCCGTGAAGGCGGTGCGATCGCCCTTCGCGCCTATCGCCATGATCAGGTCCGAGATCCCCGCGTCCTGCAACGTGGCCTGCCCCGTCATATCGCCCATCGCAATCACGATGCGGCTGGCGGCAGCATAGCGCGTCCCTGGCGCCGGGACCGCAAGGGCGGGAAGGGCGACCGGATTCATGAGCCCTCCCCGCCCCGCCGGTCAGCCCTTCGGCATGATCACCGTGTCGATCACATGGATCACGCCGTTTGACGCCGAAATGTCGGCCTGGGTCACGTGCGCATTGTCGACCTTCACGCCGTCGCGCGCGTCGATGTCGACCATCTGGCCTTCGACGGTCTTGACCTCCATCGTCTTGCCGGCGATGTCGCCCGACATCACCTTGCCCGGCAGCACGTGGTAGGTGAGGATCGCGACCAGCTTGTCGCGGTTCTCGGGCTTGAGCAGCGACTCGACGGTGCCGGCCGGCAGTTTGGCGAAGGCCGCGTCGGTCGGCGCGAACACCGTATAGGGCCCGGGCCCTTTGAGCGTGTCGACAAGGCCGGCGGCCTTGACCGCCGTGACCAGCGTGTTGAACGAGCCTGCCGAAGCGGCCGTGTCGACGATGTCGGCGGCGCGCGCGGCCGACGTGGCGGCGACGATGGCGGCCACGGCCGCGAGGCTGGTGAAAGTGCGCTTGAGCGAAAGCATCTGAACGTCTCCGGTTGATAATTGATCCTGTCATCAGCCCGGCTGGTGCGCCGGGTTCGACAGCAATACGGAGCGGCCGCGCGGCCGGATCACCGCCCCACGCACTTTTTGTCTGGCGCCGCGGGCACCCACGTTTGCCCCCCGCTGCCGCCGCCGCTATGCTCCGGGGCGGAACGAACGAAGGATGCGGCCATGGCGACGCTGCTTTCGAACCGCGACCGTGACGCGCTCGACCTCGACGAGCTTGTGGTCGAGACGGACGACGATTTCCGCGTCGACGGGGTGGTCTACACCGACCAGCGCATCTTCGAGCTGGAGATGGACCGCATCTTCGGCCGCACCTGGGTGTATGTCGCGCACGAGAGCGAGATCCCGAATCCCGGCGACTTCAAGACCACCACGATCGGGCTGCGCCCGGTGCTGGTCACCCGCGCCATGGACGGCGGAATCCACGTGCTGCTCAACCGCTGCCGGCATCGCGCCAACGTCGTGTGCCGGCAGAACTACGGCAACGCGGAGTTCCATTCCTGCCGCTATCACGGCTGGACCTATGGCGCGGACGGCAACCTCGTCTCCATCCCGCAGGCCAAGGGCGCCTATCCCGAGACCATGGACCGGTCCAAGCTGGGGATGATGCCGGTCGCGCGCGTCGTGAACTATGGCGGGCTGATTTTCGGCAACATGTCGCACGAAGGCCCGGACTTCGAGACGTTCCTGGGGCCGTGCAAGCGCTTCCTCGACTACCAGCTCGACCACGCGCCCAACCGCAAGTTCCGCATGAACCGCGGCATCCACCGCACCGAGTATCGCGGCAACTGGAAGTTCCAGGTCGAGAACTCGACGGACGGTTATCACGGCAACACGGTGCATGAATTGTTCTGGAAGGTCATGCACGAGTTCGGCAATCGCGGCGGGCAGCACGGCAACTACGCCGCGACCGACATCAAGAAGATCCTGAAGCGGCGTGAAGAGGGCGCGACCTACGGTTTCGAGGGCGGGCACGGCATCCTCGAATACCCGCTGCCCGAGACCGGGCTCGACACCTCGAAGCCGGGGCCCGAGGGCGACTATCTGCGCGCACTCGAGGCGAAGCACGGCCGCGCCGGGCTCGAGGCCATCATGCCGCAATACAACGTGATGCTGTTCCCGTCGGTCGGCATCCTGCTCGACCAGATTCGCCTGGTCCGTCCGATCGCGCCCGACCGGACCGAGGTGACGATCCAGCTCTACGATCTCGATGGCGTGCCCGACGAGGTGAACCGCAAGCGGTTCGACGGGTACGAGCGGTTCTTCGGCCCTTCGGCCTTCGGCTCGCCCGACGACGTCGAGATGTTCGCGATGAACCAGACCGGCCTCGGCGCGAAGGAGGTCACCTGGCTGATCCTGTCGCGCGGCATGATCCGCGAGCGGACCGACGATGAGGGCATCCGCATCGGCCACCCGACGGACGAGACGCCGCAGCGCGCCTTCCACCGCGCCTGGAAGCGCATGATGGCGGACGCGTGACAAGCGCGGAACCTACCTGTCATTGCGAGGCGCGAAGCGCCGAAGCAATCCAGGGGCGGGCGAAGGCTCTAGATTGCTTCGCTTCGCTCGCAATGACACCTTCAAATGAAACGGCTTCGGCATGCCGCGCCTGACCACCGACGAAGCCGCGCAGTTCCTCTACCGCGAGGCGCGGCTTCTGGACGAGCGCCGCTTCGACGAATGGCTCGCCTTGTTCAGCGAGGACGGGATCTACTGGGCGCCGACCGACGACACGGCGCGCGACCCCTACGACAAGGTCTCGTTGATCCACGACGACGCGCTGCGCCGCGAGGAGCGCGTGTTCCGCATCAACGCCGATCCGCCGTCGCAGAGCCCGATCTCGCGGACCCTGCACGTCGTCTCGAACGTCGAGGTGGAGGACGGGGGCACGCCGGACGAGGCGCGCGTCTTCTCCAGCCAGATCGTCTACGAGATGCGCGCGGGCGGCGGCAATTACCGCTATCTGGAGCTGGGCGAGCCGCGCTCGTTCGCGATCCGCTGCGAGCACGTGCTGCGTCCGGACGGCGGCGGCTGGCGCATCGCGCTGAAAAAGATGCTGCTGCTCAACCGCGACATCCCGATCGGCAATTTGACGTTCATCCTCTAGCACCGAGCGAAGAGCCCCTCACCCTGTCCCTATCCCCATGGGAGAGGGAACGCTACGATGACGCTCCGGCAGACCTGCCAACGCTTCGGCCCATGACAATCACCAAGGCTTTGGTTTCAGGGTCCCCTCTCCCCCACGGGAGAGGGACAGGGTGAGGGGATGGCCTCGGATCAGTCGCGCGGCGCCAGCTTCGTCTCGGCCAGGCGCGCCCAATAGCTGGCGCCCACCGGCAATATCTCGTCGTTGAAATCGTAGTGCGGATTGTGGAGCTGGCGGTCGTTGTCCGCCGAGCCGTTGCCGATCCAGGCGTAGCATCCCGGTTTCTCCCGCAGCATGAAGGCGAAATCCTCGGCCCCCATCATCGGCGACTTGTCGGTAAACACCTTGTCGTTCCCGACCAGCGCGCGCGCCACCTCGGCGCAGAACGCGGTCTCCGTCGCCTCGTTCACCGTCGGCGGATAGCGCCGCTCGTAGTGCACGTTGGCCGAAACGCCATGACCGGTGGCGACGCCGTCGGCGATGCGGCGGATGGCGGCCTCGATCGTGTCGCCGATCTTGTCGCGGAACCAGCGCGCGGTGCCGCGGATCGCCACCTCCTCGGGGATCACGTTCCACGTGGTTCCGCCATGGATCTGGGTCACCGTCACAACGCCCGACTGCATGGGGTCGAGCGTCCGCGCGACGATGGTCTGCAGACCGGTGACGAGGGCGGCCGAAGCCACCACCGCGTCGGTGCCGAGATGCGGCATGGCCGCATGGCTGCCGCGCCCCGTCACCGTGATCTCGAAGATGTCGTAGGCCGCCATGGTCGGGCCCGGCCGCATCGCCATCTCACCGGCCGGAATGCCGGGGATGTTGTGTAGGCCATAGACCGCCTCGACCGGAAAACGGCGGAACAGCCCGTCCTCGATCATCACGCGCCCGCCGCCCTCGTTCTCCTCGGCGGGCTGAAAGATGAAATGCACCGTACCGGAAAAGTTGCGCGTCTCGGCCAGGTACTTCGCGGCGCCGAGCAGCATCGTGGTGTGCCCGTCATGGCCGCAGGCATGCATGCGCCCCTCGTTGTGCGAGCGATGCGCGAACGCGTTGGCCTCGAGGATGTGCAGCGCGTCCATGTCGGCGCGCAGCGCAATGGCGGGCCCCGGCCCCCTGGCGCCTTCCAGCGTGCCGACCACGCCGGTCCGGCCCAGCCCGCGATCAACCGCGATGCCGAACCCGGCCAGCTTCTCGGCGACGAAATCGCCGGTCTCGCGCTCTTCGAAGGCAGTTTCGGGATTCTCGTGGATGTGCCGGCGCCACGCCGTCATCTCGGCCTGGAATTCGGCGATGCGATTGATGATAGGCATGGCGGATCGTCACGTGCGGCCTCACCCCTGTCAAGCGCACGAAAGTCCTTGCCTAAATCCCTTGAAATAGATATATTATCCTATATATCGGATTTCATACGTAGGCATGCCGGTCTTTGATCCGGCCCGTGATAGACGGGATGGCCCGGTGGTGCCGGGCCGGCTGGCAGGTTCGGGTGAAGGGATGTTCCGGGGATCGCAGGACACGAGAGCGGACGGGCGTTGGCTTCCTGTGATGGGGAAGCCGCCAGAGGCGCGCCGGTCGGTCATCGCCCTGTCCCGGGCAGGTCTCACGGGTCTCGCCCTCGCCCTCCTGCCGGCCGGCATCCCGGCGGATGCGGCCGAGATCGTCGACGGGCCAGTGGCGGCGCGCGTCCTGCGCGTGGTCGACGGCGACACGATCGAGGTGGCGGCGCGCATCTGGCTGGGCCAGAAGCTGACGGTGCTCGTCCGCCTGGCAGGTGTCGATGCGCCCGAGATGCGCGGACGCTGCACGCGCGAGCGCGACCTGGCACGCGCCGCGCGCGATCTGGTGGCACGCCGGGCGGGCGAAGCTGTCCAACTGACCGCGATCCGGCGCGACAAGTATGGCGGGCGGGTGGTGGCGCGCGTCGCCGCATCGGACGGGCGCGACCTGTCGGATGCGCTGGTATCGGCGGGGCTTGCCCACCACTATCGGGGACGGCGCAAGCTGCCCTGGTGCGAGACGGCGCGCCGGTAGCCTACTTGCCGCAAATGAGCTTGAGTGTCGCCGGGTTGGGATTGAGATCGTAGCCATAGCCGAAAAACGCCGCCGGCAGGATCAGCATCCGGCCGTAGTCTGCCGTCGGATACACGATCAGCCGCGTCGCATAGCAGCCCTGGCGCGACACCTCGGCCACATGCGTCTCGCCGCGCGACATGGTCAGGGCGCACGGGGTGGCGCACTTGCCCGCGCCCTTGACGTCGATAGTTGCGCCGGCGGGCTCGGTCTTGAACGAAACGCTCTGGGTCGTCGTGCCGCGCATCGGCTCGCACCCGCCCAGAGCCACCGCCGCGATACACGCCGCCGCGGCGACGATCCACCCCTGTCGCATGTCAGTCCCCCGACTCCGCCAAAACCCCGGCGAGAATTGCCGCCGAAGAATATGCGGCTTCGCGCGTCGCGTAAACCAGCGTCACCGACTCGCGCGCCGCCCGCTCGCGGATCCGCGTCACCGCCGCCCGCGCCTCGGGAAGCTGGGCCAGCTCGTCAAGGTAGCGGCGGCGGAATTCGTCCCACCGCGCGTGGTCATGGCCGTACCATTTGCGCAGCTCGGGCGATGGAGCGACGTCCTTCTCCCACGACGCCAGCGCGGCCTTGTCCTTGGCGACGCCGCGCGGCCACAGCCGCTCGACCAGGATGCGGGCGCCGTCGTCGGCGGCCGGCGCCTCGTAGACACGCTTGAGGCGGACCCGTGTCCCCGGCGCCGCGCCGGCCCACATATAGGACGGGTCGATGCCCGGCTCGTCGGCGTAGCAGACCGGCGAGGCGGACGGGCGGCGGCGTTCGGCCAATCCCGCCTCCCTCCCTACACCCGGTTCATGCGGTTGCCGACCAGGTCGGCTACAACGGCCGGATCGGCAAGCGTCGTCGTATCGCCCAGGTTCGACGGGTCGTTCTCGGCGATCTTGCGCAGGATGCGCCGCATGATCTTGCCCGAGCGCGTCTTGGGCAGGCCGGGCGCCCACTGGATGATGTCGGGCGTGGCGATCGGGCCGATCTCCTTCCGCACCCACTGCACCAGCTCCTTGCGCAGATCCTCGGTCGGCTCGGCGTCGAGGTTGAGGGTGACGTAGGCGTAGATGCCCTGGCCCTTGATGTCGTGCGGATAGCCGACGACCGCGGCCTCGGCCACCTGCGGATGGGCGACCAGCGCGCTTTCGACCTCGGCGGTGCCGAGCCGGTGGCCGGCGACGTTCAGCACGTCGTCGACACGGCCGGTGATCCAGTAATACCCGTCCTCGTCACGCCGGCAGCCGTCGCCGGTGAAGTACTTGCCGGGGAACTGGCTGAAATAGGTCTCGATGAAGCGCTTGTGGTCGCCGAACACGGTGCGCATCTGGCCCGGCCAGCTGTCGGCGAGGCAGAGATTGCCGGAGCACGCGCCCTCGAGATGGTTGCCCTCGCCGTCGACCACCACGGGCTTGATGCCGAACAGCGGACGGGTGGCCGACCCGGGCTTCAGCGGCGTCGCGCCCGGCAGCGGCGAGATCAGGATCCCGCCCGTCTCGGTCTGCCACCACGTGTCGACGATCGGGCAGCGCGCCTCGCCCACCACGTTGTAGTACCAGAGCCACGCCTCGGGATTGATCGGCTCGCCCACGCTGCCCAGCAGCCGGACGGACTTGCGCGAGGTGCGCTTGACCGGCCCCTCGCCCTCGCGCATCAGCGCGCGGATGCCGGTCGGCGCGGTGTAGAAGATGTCGATCTTGTGCTTGTCGCACACCTGCCACCAGCGCGACGAATCCGGATAGTTGGGCACACCCTCGAACATCACCGTGGTCGCGCCGTTCGCCAGCGGGCCGTAGAGGATGTAGCTGTGCCCGGTGACCCAGCCGACGTCGGCGGTGCACCAGTAGATGTCGCCGTCATGGTAGTCGAACACGTACTGGTGGGTGAGCGAGGTGTAGACCAGGTACCCGCCCGTGGTGTGCAGCACGCCCTTGGGCTTTCCGGTCGAACCCGACGTGTAGAGGATGAACAGCGGATCCTCGGCCCCCATCGGCTCCGCCGGGCAGTCGGTCGAGGCGACGGCGCACAGATCGTGGTACCAGAAGTCGCGCCCGTCGACCCAGCCGATCTGGCCGCCGGTCCGGCGCACCACGATGACCGTCTTGACGTTCGGGCAGGATTTCAGCGCCTCGTCGGTGTTGGCCTTGAGCGGCACCTTGCGCCCGCCGCGCAGCCCCTCGTCGGCGGTGATCACGACGTCGGACTTGCAGTCGAGGATTCGATCCCGCAAGGAGTTGGGCGAGAACCCGCCGAACACCACCGAATGGACGGCGCCGATCCGCGCGCAGGCCAGCATGGCGACCGCCGCCTCGGGGATCATCGGCATGTAGATCGTGATCCGGTCGCCCTTCTTGACGCCCCTGGCCTTCATCGCATTGGCCAGCCGGCAGACGTCCTGGTGCAGCTCGGCATAGGAGATGTGGCGGCTTTCGGAGGGGCTGTCGCCCTCCCAGATGATGGCGGTCTGGTTGGCGCGGGTGGACAGATGCCGGTCGATGCAATTGGCCGCGGCGTTCAGCACGCCGTCCTCGTACCAGCGAATGCGCACGTCGCCCGTGTAATCGACGTTCTTGATCTTGGTGGGCGGCTTGATCCAGTGCAGCCGCTTGGCCTGCTCGGCCCAGAATCCCTCGGGGTCGTCGACCGAGCGCTGATACATCGCAAAGTAGCCGGATTCGTCGATCCAGGCGTTTTCCGCCCACTCCTCCGGGACCGGAATCACGTTGTCCGACATGGTCCGTTCTCCCTGACTTGCATGCGGCCGGATTATGGTTACAAACACCGGGCGAGACAAGGCGAGGGGGCCGGCGGCGGCGCCACCGGCGAGCGGGGGGCGCATCTGTTCCGATGAAACGGAATGCCGGCCCGGGCGTTCATCCTGCAAGGCCCCGCGAGCAGGTCGCAGGAGAACGCATCCGATGACGCACCGTCCCTTCCGGGCCGCCGCCGTCCGCAGTTCCATGCTCGTCACCACCATGCTACTGGCGGGCTGCGCCATGGCCCATGCCGAGGACGGGAGCCCGGCAGGGGCCGCTGCGGTCGCCGACCCGGTCGCCGCGCCGCAGGTGGCTTCGCTGCCGCCCGAGGACGAGATCGCCATTCCCGCTGGCGCGCCCGAATACGACAAGGAATCGATGCGCTGCCTCGCCCTCACGATCTATTTCGAGGCGCGTTCGGAAGGTCAGGAATTCCGCCGCGCCGTGGCGCATGTGGTGCTCAACCGCCTCGCTGACCCGCGCTTTCCCAAGACGATCTGCGGCGTCGTCAAGCAGGGCGGCGAGAAGCGCAACGCCTGCCAGTTCTCGTGGTGGTGCGATGGCAAATCTGACCGCCCCTACAACAAGGTGGCGTGGGGGGAGGCCAAGGAAATCGCCCAGCAGGTGATCCAGCCAAGCGATCCCGACCCCACTGCCGGGGCGCTGTATTTCCACGACGGCACGGTGGAGCCGGACTGGGCGCACCGGCTGAAGCGTACCGCGACCATCGGCGCCGACCGGTTCTATCAGTAGGAACTTATACCAAGGCCCGCTGAAGAATACACATTCCGTTCGTCCTGAGGAGCTTGCGAAGCAAGCGTCTCGAAGGGCGAACGCGGCACGATCTGGCGGCTTCGCCCTTCGAGACGCGCCCCTTCCGGGCGCTCCTCAGGACGAACGGACAGGTTGTCGGCTTGGAACTTGGTATTAACCCCGGGTGGCGATCGCGTCGGCGAAGGCGATCAGGGCGCGGGCCTCCTCGGCGTGCAGCCCTTCGACCAGCTTTCCGTCGAGCAGCGTGACGCCCTGACCGCGCGCGGCGGCCGCTTCGAACGCAGCGACGATGCGGCGCGCGGCGGCCACCTCGGCCGGGTCGGGGGCATAGATCGCGTTGGCCGCAGCGATGGTCTTGGGATGGATCAGCGTCTTGCCGTCGAAGCCGAGCGTTCGGCCGTCACGGCATGCGCGCTCGAACCCCGCGTCGTCGGACAAATCGAAGAACGGGCTGTCGAGCGCGGCGATCCCCGCCGCCCGCGCCGCGAGGATCACCAGCCCAATCGAGGTGGCGAGCGCCGCTCGGTCGGGCGTCGCGCGCGCGCCGAGCGCCTTTGTCAGGTCAGCCGCGCCCAGCAGCAGTGCACCCATGCGAGGCGAGGCCGCCGCGATCTCGCGCACGTCCAGCACACCCGCGGGCGTCTCGATCATGCACCAGATGGCGAGCGCCGCCGGCGCACCCGCGGCTGCGAGGCGCCGGTCGGTCTCGGCGACCGTCGCCGCATCGTCGCACTTGGGCACGACCAAAGCGTCGGCGCCGGCCGTGGCGAGCGCCGCGACGTCGTCTTCGTACCATTCGGTGCCGCGCCCGTTGATGCGCACGGCCACCTCGCGCGAGCCGTAGCCCTTGGCCAGCGCCGCGACGATGGCCGCGCGCGCCTCCGACTTCTTTTCCGGCGCAACCGCGTCCTCGAGGTCGAGGATCAGCCCATCGCACGGCAGCTCCCGCGCTTTCTCGAGGGCGCGGGCGTTCGAACCCGGCACGTAGAGCACGCTGCGGCGCGGGCGAGGCGCGGCGGGCAGCGTCATGCCCAGTCGTCCGGCGCCCAGCGCACCTGGGCGATCGGCGGCAGATGGGTCGCGAGCGGGCTCCAGGCTGCGCCGCCATCGGCGCTGGCCCACAGGCTGCCGGTGGTCGAGCCCATCGCCAGGCCGCGCCCGGTGGCGTCGATGTCGAGCCCGTGGCGGTAGATCAGGTCGAAGGCGGGCGGCGGCGGCAGGCCGCCATTCAGCACCGCGAAGCTCTTGCCGCCGTCCGAGGTGCGCGTGACCACGAGTCGCTGGTCGACCGGGACGCGGCACTCGTCCTTCACCGCCGGCACGAACCAGGCCGTCTCAGGATCGGCCGGATGCACGACCACACCGAACCCGAAGCGCGACGGCGCCGGGGATTCGATCTCGGTGAAGGTCGCGCCACGGTCGCGCGTGAGGAAGATGCCGTTATGGTGCTGGCACCAGATCGTGTCGGGCGCGGCCGCACACTGCGCCAGCCGGTGCGGGTCCTGCGTCAGCGGCTCGAACGCCTTGTCGGGCGGCATGTAGGCGGCGCGCAGCCCCTTGCCGCCGAGCCGCCAGTGGGCGCCGCCGTCGTCGCTAAGCCAGACGCCGGCCGTCGAGATGCCGATGGTCAGCCGGCGCGAGTCGCGCGGGTCGACGCAGATGGAATGGATGCCGGGCTTGTCGTACCCGCCGCCGAACCAGTTCGGGCGGGTTTCGTCGTTCCACAGCGCCTCGTTCAGCGTCCAGCTCTCGCCCCGGTTGTCGCTGCGGAACAGCCCGCCGGGAATCGTGCCGGCCCACAACACGCCCGGCCGGTCGGCCCCGCCCGGCTCCAAGGTCCAGATCAGCGACACGCTGGGGGCGTCGTCCTTGGGACCGTCGGCTTCCGCGAAGGCCGGCGGGGAAAGCTCGGTCCAGCTCTTGCCGCGGTCGTCCGAGCGGTGCAGCTTCACGCCGAAATGGCCCAAATTGAGCGTGGCGTAGAGCGTGCCGTCGCGCGCGTCGGCGAGCACCGCACTGACCGGATCGCCGAGGAACGCGGTATCGGCGAGGCGCCAGGCGCCGGACCGTTCCTCGAACGTGAGCAACCCCTTTCGTGTCGCGACATGCAGCGTGGCCATCCTCAGCCTCCCGACAAAGCCTGAAGCACGAAGAGCTCGTCATGCGCCGCCACCGGATCGGCAAGACCGATCCGGTCGGCGATCATTCGATCGTTGATGAAGACGTTGACGTGCTTGCGCAGCCGGCCCTGGTCGTCGAGCACGTAGGAGCGGAGCCGCGGATTGTCAGCGAACACGGCATCGAGCACCGCGCGCGCCGTTTCCCCCTCGACGGTCGCGGGCGGGCAGGCGAGATGGCGCCTGAGGTTTCCCGTGAAGCTGATCCGCGGCATTACCAGCTCCCTCCCTACCGCGTCATCGCGAGCGAAGCGAAGCGATCCAGACGTCGACGCGAGTCCTGGATTGCTTCGTCGCTACGCTCCTCGCAATGACGGTTTGGAATGGCCCCGACTAGACCTCGGCTTTCGCCTTGAGGTGGTGGCGCACCAGCTCCTCGGCGATCTGCACGGCGTTGAGCGCGGCGCCCTTGCGGAGATTGTCCGACACCACCCAGAGCGACAGGCCGTTCTTCACCGTGTCGTCCTTGCGGATGCGGCTGACATAGACCAGGTCGTCGCCCGCGCACTCGACCGGGGTGACGTAGCCCTCGTCGGCACGCTTATCGACCACCGCCAGGCCCGGTGCCTCGCGCAGCATGTCGCGGGCCTCGTCGGGCGTGATCGGCCGGGCGAACTCGACATTCACCGCCTCGCCGTGCCCGACGAAGACGGGCACGCGCACGCAGGTGGCATGCACCTTGATGTCGCGGTCGAGGATCTTGCGGGTCTCGACTGCCATCTTCCACTCTTCCTTGGTCGCGCCATCCTCCATGAACACGTCGATATGCGGGATGACGTTGAACGCGATCTGCTTGGTGAAGCGCTCGCGCTTGACCGGATCGTTCACGTAGATGGCGCGCGTCTGGTTGAACAGCTCGTCCATCGCCTCCTTGCCGGCGCCCGAGGTGGACTGGTAGGTCGCGACCACGACGCGCTTGACGGTGGCCGCGTCGTGCAGCGGTTTCAGCGCCATCACCATCTGGATGGTCGAGCAGTTCGGGTTGGCAATGATATTGCGCTTGGCGTAGCGCGCGATGGCATCAGGGTTCACCTCGGGCACGACCAGCGGCACGTCCGGGTCCATGCGGAACTGAGAGGTATTGTCGATCACCACGCACCCCTTGGCGGCGGCGCGCGGGCTGTGCACGGCGGAGACCTTAGCGCCGGGCGAGCTGAGGCAGATATCGACCCCGGTAAAGTCGAAATCGGCGAGATTCTTGATCTTGAGCACCTTGTCGTCGCCGAACGATACCTCGCGCCCGATCGAGCGCTCGGAGGCGAGCGCGATCACCTCGTCGGCGGGAAACTTCCGCTCGGCGAGGATGGACAGAATTTCGCGCCCGACATTGCCGGTGGCACCCGCCACCGCGACCCGGTAACCCATGGAAATCTCCTTGGTTCGCCCTCAAGTACGCGCGTGCCCGGCGGGAATCAAGGGGTGGCGTTGTGACGCCCGCGGCCGGCCATCGCCCATTGTTGAACCCATTGTTAACGCTGAGGCGGCAGTGTGGGCCGGACACTGCGAGAGGCCCCGCCATGGATACCGACGCCGCCCTGCTCGAACGGCCGGAACCCGCGACCGAAGCGCCGCCGATCGGGCGCATCATCTCGATCTCCGGCTATCGCTGCACCTTCCTTCTGGCCGAACGGCGCGGGCCGGACGCCGAGCTGAGCGCCTATCGCGAGGCGCAGATCGGTTCGATCGTGAAGATCGTGACCGAGAAAGGCACGGCGACGTTCGGCTTCATCGATTCGGTGAAGCTGCAGATTACCAGCGGCAACGGCTCCGGCCATGCGGTGGCCGAAATCGAGCTGTTCGGCGAAATCCACGGCATCGGCGGCGACAAGCCGCTACAATTCACCCGCGGCGTGTCGGTCTACCCCGTCCTGGGCGCGCCCGTCTCGGCCGCAACCCACGCCGACATGGCGGTGATCTATGCCAAGCCCAATTCCTGGCACCTCGAGATCGGGCGGCTGTACCAGGATTCGACCCAGCCGGCCTATCTGATCTCGCAGGAATTCCTGTGCAAGCATTCGGCGATCCTGGGCACGACGGGCTCCGGCAAGTCGTGCTCGGTGACCTTGATCCTGCGTGAGCTGCTGAAGGCCCACCCCAACGGCCATGTGCTGCTGATCGACCCGCACGGCGAATATGCGACGGCTTTCACCGACATGTGCGAGCTGGTCACCACGCAGAACCTTCAGCTTCCCTACTGGCTGCTGACGTTCGAGGAGATCTGCGAGGTGATGTGCAGCCGCGACCCGATCAACCGGTCGCGCGAGTCGGGCATCCTCAAGGACTGCATCGTCGCCGCCAGGCGCGAGTTCGCCGGCAACGCGCCCGACGCGCCGCTGATCACCGT
Source organism: uncultured Alphaproteobacteria bacterium (assembly GCA_963817535.1). GTDB lineage: Bacteria > Pseudomonadota > Alphaproteobacteria > MPNO01 > DASWLB01 > CAWGHZ01. The sequence goes on along the minus strand of CAWFOW010000009.1, from coordinate 94,316 downwards.
CGACACGCCGGTACCCTACCGCCTGTCCGGCCTGATGCAGCGCCTGACCGATGGGATGGGCAAGCTCGACAAGGCCGACGGGTCGATCTTCTACCTGCGGCTGATCACCCAGCTCGAGGCGCTGCAGGCCGACCGGCGCTACGCCTTCATGTTCGGCGGCGGGCTGACCGTGCGCGACAATCTGGCCCAGATCGTCTCGCGCCTGCTGCGCATCCCGGTCGACGGCAAGCCGGTGACCATCCTCGACGTCTCGGCGATCCCGTCCGAGATCATGAACGTCGTCGTGTCGCTTCTGTGCAGGCTGGTGTTCGACTTCGCGCTATGGAGCGACCGCAGCGAGTCGGTGCCCGTGCTTCTGGTCTGCGACGAGGCGCACCGCTATGTGCCGTCCGACGAGAATGCCGGGTTCGAGCCGACCCGGCGCGCGATGGGCCGCATCGCCAAGGAGGGACGCAAGTACGGCGTTTCGCTGTGCCTCGTCAGCCAGCGCCCGTCCGAAATCTCGGAGGCCGTGCTGTCGCAATGCTCGACCGTGTTCGCCCTGCGCATGGCGAGCGACAAGGATTTGAACTTCGTGCGCGGCACCCTGCCGGAAAGCGCCTCGGCGCTGCTCAACACCCTGCCGGCGCTGCGCCACCAGGAGGCGGTGGTGATCGGCGAAGGCGTGACCCACCCGATGCGCATCCGCTTCCGCGACCTGGACGAGGAGTTCCGCCCGCACAGCGCCTCGGCCAACTTCCCGCTGGCCTGGGAGGTCGACCTCGACGTGGGCAACTTCGTCAATCGCGTGGTCGACCGCTGGCGCAAGCAGCAGCGTTAGGCGCCTTACGCCGCGCGCTTGTCGAGCGCGGCAATCACCGCCTCGCCCATCGCGGTAGTGGAGACCAGCGTCTTGCCCGGCTGCATGATGTCGCCGGTGCGCAGCCCGGCATCCAGCACGTCGCGCACCGCGGCTTCCACCATGTCGGCGTCCTCGCCCATCTCGAACGAGTAGCGCAGCATCATCGCGAAGGACTGGATCATGGCCAGCGGATTGGCCTTGGACTGGCCCGCGATGTCGGGCGCCGAGCCGTGTACCGGCTCGTACAATGCCCGGCGGCGGCCCGACGCGTCGGTCGCGCCGAGCGAGGCTGAGGGCAGCATGCCGAGCGAGCCGGTGAGCATCGAGGCGACGTCGGACAGCATGTCGCCGAACAGGTTGTCGGTCACGATCACGTCGAACTGCTTGGGGTTGCGCACGAGCTGCATGCCGCAATTGTCGGCCAGCATGTGCGAGAGCTGGACGTCGGCATATTCGGCATCGTGCAGCTTCTGCACCTCCTCGCGCCACAGCAGGCCGGATTCCATGACGTTCGACTTCTCGACCGAGCACAGCCGGTTGCCCCGGAGCCGAGCCAGGTCGAACGCCACACGCGCGACGCGCACGATCTCCGACGTCGTGTAGACCTGGGTGTTGACGCCGCGCCGCTCGCCGTTGGGCAGGGTTTCGATGCCGCGCGGCTCGCCGAAATAGACGCCGCCCGTAAGCTCGCGCACGATCAATATGTCGAGCCCGGCCACCAGCTCGGTCTTGAGCGTCGACGCCTCGGCCAGCGCCGGGAACACGATGGCCGGGCGCAGATTGGCGAACAGCTCCAGGTCCTTGCGCAGCCGCAGCAGCCCCGCCTCGGGCCGGACGGCGAACGGCACCTTGTCCCATTTGGGCCCGCCGACGGCGCCGAGCAGCACCGCGTCGGCGTTCATCGCCTCGTCCATCGTCTCGTCGGTGATCGCGACGCCGTCCTTGTCGTAGGCGCAGCCGCCGACCAGCCCTTCCGACACGTCGAACCCCACATGGCGGCGCCGGTCCATCCAGCCGATGATGCGGCGCACTTCGCCCATCACCTCGGGCCCGATCCCGTCGCCGGGCAGCATGAGAACCTTCCTGTTGGCGACCATCTGTTCGCTTCCGTGGGTTGGAGAAGAGGCGCGAAATCTAGCGGCTGAGGCGGCGCGCGGCCACCCGGAAATGGTGGGGAGAGGCCCATTTGACCCGTTTTCGCCTGTGTGGTTAGTTCCGACACCCCCCAAAACGGAGTCCCCGACATGAAGCGCTCGACCGACCGGATCCTGACCAGCCATGTCGGCAGCCTGATCCGCCCGCCCGAACTTCTGGAGCTGATCCGGCTCCGCCAGCGCGGCGAGAGCTACGACAAGGCGAAGTTCGCCCAGATCCTGAAGGACGGCGTCGCCGAGATCGTCCGCGAGCAGAAGGAGATCGGCATCGACATCCCGTCGGACGGCGAGTTCGGCAAGATGATCAGCTGGTCGCAATACGTGCTCGAGCGCATGTCGGGCTTCGAGCGCAAGCCGGTGCCGCTCGATCCCTACGCCAAGGGCGCGGACCGCACGCGCTTCTCCGCGTTCTACGAGGAGATGGACAAGTCCGACCCGTCGCGCGCGATGGGAAGCTTCCAGGCCGTCTGCAACGGCCCGATCAAGTATACCGGCCAGGCCGAGCTGCAGACCGACATCGACAATTTCAAGGCCGCAATGAAGGCGGCGGGCGTCGAGGAAGGGTTCCTTCCGGTCGCCGCGCCCGCCTCGGTCGTGCCCGACCGCCGGAACGAGTACTACAAGACCGAGGAGGAATGCGTCGCCGCGATCGCCGACGCGATGCACGTCGAGTACAAGACCATCACCGACGCGGGGCTTCTGGTGCAGCTCGACGATGCGCGCGCGGCGGTGACGTTCGACCGCATGGTGCCGCCCAAGAGCTTCGACGACTACTACAAGTGGGTCGCGATGCATGTCGATGCGATGAACTACGCGCTCGAGGGCATCCCCGAGGAGAAGGTGCGCTACCACGTCTGCTGGGGCAGCTGGCCCGGCCCGCACGTAACGGACGTGCCGCTGAAGGACATCGTCGATCTGATCCTGAAGGTGAAGGCGCAGGCCTACGTGATCGAGGGCGCCAACCCGCGCCACGAGCACGAGTGGGCGGTTTGGCAGGACGTGAAACTGCCCGAGGGCAAGATCCTGGTGCCCGGCGTCATCAGCCACGCGACCAACGTGGTCGAGCATCCCGAGCTGGTCGCCCAGCGCATCGGCCGCTATGCCAGCGTCGTGGGCCGCGAGAACGTGATCGCCTCGACCGATTGCGGCTTCGCCCAGGCGCCGGCGCATCGGCGCGTCCACCCTTCGATCATGTGGGCGAAGCTGGAAGCCCTGGCCCAGGGCGCGAAGCTCGCCTCCCAGCAGCTCTGGGGCAAGGCGCGCGCGGCCTGACTGGAGCGGCCGCGCCGGCCGAGGAAAATTTTCGGCGCCCGCATTCCCTGTGGCAACCGATCGCCGCGCCCAGCGTTCTCACCTGTCGTGGTGGGAGTGGGTCAGGGCAATGAGAGACGTCAGGAAAGGCGACTTTTTCTCGCGCTTCGCCGTGGCGGCGTCGCACCAGGCGGGACGCACGCATACCTTTGCCCTCGCGATCGGGGTGATCGTGGTGTGGGCGGTGACGGGCCCCGCCGTCGGCTGGTCGGACACGTGGCAGCTCGTGATCAACACGGGCACCACCATCGTCACCTTCCTGATGGTGTTCCTGATCCAGAACACGCAGAACCGCGACACGGCAGCGATCCAGCTCAAGCTCGACGAGCTGATCCGCGTCACGGAGAGCGCGCGGAACCGGCTGATGACGCTGGAGGACCTGACCGACGAGGAACTCGAACAGATCAAGGCGTCGTTCGAAAAGCTCGCCAACAAGGACCTGTCTTCGTCGCGCAAGCCCACCGTCGAGGCGGACGAGGCAAGCTGAGGGCGCTACACCCGAACGTGGCCCTGCAGCCAGGGCTGCGCGGTGCGGTCCTTCGCCTCGAAGGCGGCGATCTTGTCCTCCTTCTGCAGCGTGAGCCCGATATCGTCGAGCCCGTTCAGCAGGCAATGCTTCTTGAACGGGTCGATGTCGAACTTCACCACGCTGCCGTCGGGCCGCGTGATCTCCTGCCTGGCGAGGTCGATGGTAAGCCGCGCGTTCGAGCCGAGCTCGGCGTCCTTCATCAGCGACTCGACGGTGGCCTGGTCGAGCTTGATCAGCAGCATGCCGTTCTTGAAGGCATTGTTGTAGAAGATGTCGGCGAAGGACGACGAGATCACGCAGCGAATCCCGAAATCGATCAGCGCCCAGGGCGCGTGCTCGCGCGACGAGCCGCAGCCGAAATTGGGGCCCGCCACCAGGATCTTGGCGTTGCGATAGGCGGGCTTGTTCAGCACGAACTCGGGCTTCTCCGACCCGTCAGGGTTGAAGCGGACATCGTTGAATAGGTTCTTGCCGAGGCCGGTGCGCTTGATGGTCTTAAGGAACCGCGCGGGAATGATCCGGTCGGTGTCGCAATTGACCATCGGCAGCGGCGCCGCGACGCCCTCAAGCTTGTCGAACTTTTCCATGGGCGCGCTCCTAAATGTACTCGCGGACGTCCGCCAGGTGACCGGCGATCGCCGCCGCCGCGGCCATGGCCGGGCTCATCAGATGCGTGCGCCCGCCGGGGCCCTGGCGGCCCTCGAAATTGCGGTTCGACGTGGACGCCGAGCGCTCGCCCGGCTTCAGCATGTCGCCATTCATCGCGATGCACATCGAACAGCCCGGCTCGCGCCAATCGAAGCCGGCCTCGCGGAAGACCTGGTCGAGCCCTTCCTCCTCCGCCTGATGCTTGATGAGGCCGGAGCCCGGCACGACCATGGCGTATACGCTTGCCGCCACCTTGCGGCCTTTGGCGATGGCGGCGGCGGCGCGCAGATCCTCGATCCGCGAGTTGGTGCAGGAGCCGATGAACACCTTGTCCACCTTGATGTCGGTGAGACGGGTGCCGGCCTTGAGGCCCATATATTCCAGCGAGCGCGTGATCGCACGCCGGCGATATTCGTCCTGCTCGGCCTCGGGGTCCGGCACGGAAGCGGTGATCGGCAGCTCGTCCTGCGGGCTGGTACCCCAGGTCACCTGCGGCGGGATTTCGGAGACCGGGATGGTGATCTCGGTGTCGTAGCGGGCGCCTTCGTCCGACGGCAGCGTCTTCCAGTGCGCGAGCGCCTGTTCCCACTGGGCGCCCTTCGGCGCCATTGGCTTGCCGGCGACGTAGGCGAACGTCTTCTCGTCGGGCGCCACCAGCCCTGCCCGCGCGCCCGCCTCGATCGACATGTTGCACATGGTCATGCGGCCCTCCATCGAGAGGTCGCGCACGGCCTGTCCGGTGTATTCGATGACGTGGCCGGTGCCGCCCGCCGTGCCGATGGTGCCGATGATCTTGAGGATCAGGTCCTTCGCGGTGATGCCGGGCGGCAGCGCGCCGTCGATGGTGACGCGCATGTTCTTGGCGGGCGCCTGGATGAGGGTCTGGGTCGCCAGCACGTGCTCCACCTCGGAGGTGCCGATGCCGAAGGCGAGCGCGCCGAACGCCCCGTGCGTCGAGGTGTGCGAATCGCCGCAGACGATCACCAGCCCGGGCTGGGTGAAGCCCTGCTCCGGCCCGATGACGTGCACGATTCCCTGGCGGTCGTCGAGGATGTCGATATAGGGCAGGCCGAACTCGGCGGCGTTCTTCTTCAGCGCGTCGATCTGGATGCGCGCCTCCTCGTCCTTGATCCCGCCGGCGCGGTTCGAGGTCGGCACGTTGTGGTCCGGCACGCAGAGCTGCGCGTCGGGATGGCGCACGCGGCGCTTGTTCATGCGAAGCCCGTCGAACGCCTGGGCCGACGTGATCTCGTGAATGATCTGGCGATCCACCCAGATCAGGCAGGTTCCGTCCTCCTGGCGATCGACCAGGTGGCTTTCCCAGATCTTGTCGAACAGCGTTTTCGGCGCCGCCATGCCACGCACTCCTTCCGTTTACTTCCCGCCCTTGGCCTTGCCTCCGGCCTCGGGGGCGGGGCCTGCATCGAACATCTCCTCGCCGGCCTCGGCCGCCGTCGCCGCATCGGTCCCGCGCGTCGTGGTGCGCTCGGCGATGCGCGCGCGCTTGCCCCTGAGGCCGCGCAAATAATAGAGCTTCGCCCGGCGCACCCGGCCGCGACGGACCACCTCGATCGAGGCGATGCGCGGCGAAAGCAGCGGGAACACGCGCTCCACCCCCTCGCCATACGAGATCTTGCGCACGGTGAACGACTCGTTCACCCCGCCGCCGGAGCGCGCGATGCACACCCCTTCGAATGCCTGGACGCGCTCGCGCGTGCCCTCGACGATGCGCATGTTGACCCGCACCGTGTCGCCGGGCTCGAAGGCCGGCACCTCGCGGACGGCCGTGACCTTCGCGGCCTCCCGCTTCTCGATGTCCTCGATGATATTCATGACCTACTCCTCGCGCATCCGGTGCGTTTCGACATAGCGGGCCCAGAGATCGGGCCGGCGCTCGCGCGTCAGACGCTCGGCCTCGTGCCGGCGCCACGCGCGGATCTTTTCGTGGTGGCCCGAGAGCAGAACCTCGGGCACCGCGCGGCCGCACCAGCTTTGCGGCCGCGTATAATGGGGGTACTCCAGCAGCCCCCCCTCGAAGCTTTCCTCCGCCAGCAACTCGGCGGCGCCCACCACGCCCGGCAGCAGCCGCACGCAGGCGTCGATCAGCGCGATCGCCGCGGGCTCGCCGCCCGACAGCACGAAGTCGCCGAGCGAGATCTCCTCCATCCCGCGCGCCTCGAGCAGACGCTCGTCCACACCCTCGAACCGGCCGCAGACCAGCGTGACCGCCCGCTCGGCCGCCAGCGCGTGCACCCGCGCCTGGTCGAGCGGCTTGCCGCGCGGGCTGAAATAGACCAGCGGCGCGCCGGGGACCGCCGCACCCGCGATCGCCGAGTCCAGAACGTCGGGCCGCATCACCATGCCGGGACCGCCGCCGAACGGCTCGTCATCGACGGTGCGGTGCTTATCGCGCGCAAAATCGCGAATGTCCACGGTCTCCAGCGCCCAGACGCCGTCCTCCAGCGCCTTGCCGGCCAGCGAATGGGCGAGCGGGCCGGGGAACATCGCCGGGAACAGCGTCAGCACGCGCGCGGTCCAGACCGGGGCGGTCATGCCGACCTCCCCGTCCGGCCCTCGCCCTTCGACAAGCTCAGAGCCTCCGGACCGTTCGCGATTGCCCCCTCACCCTGTCCCTCTCCCAAAGGGAGAGGGGACCCTGTACCGCCAGCCTTGGTCTTGGTCGAACGACGAGATGCGAGGATAGGATAAGAAAGATCGACGCAGCGTTCCCTCTCCCACAGGGAGAGGGACAGGGTGAGGGGTAATGCCGGTGCCCGGCTCGCACGGATACCTTCACAAGTTCTCAGGACGAAGACTTCGTTTTGTACCTCATCCTGAGCCTGTCGAAGGATAAGGTTCATCGTGCGGCGCATCCGGGGGCTCATCGCTCGGCCTCCCCCGGCGCGTCGATCTCCTCGGGCGGGTCGATCACGATGCGCCCGCCGGCGAGGTCAACCTCGGGGACGGCTTCGGCCGTGAAGGGCAGCAGGATCGAGCGTGCCCCCGGCCGCGCCACCTCCAGCACGTCCCCCGCGCCGAAATCCTCGATCGCGACGACGGTACCCACCTCCGTGCCGTCCGTCAGTTCGGCCCGCATCCCAATCAGGTCGGCATGGTAGTACTCATCGGCGTCCGCTTCCGGCAGGGCCTCGCGGTCGACATAGAGCCGCACGCCCTTCAGCGCCTCGGCCGCATCGCGATCGGCCACGCCGGCCAGGCGCGCGAGTACGGCGCCGCGCGCGGTCCCGACGACGGACAGCGCGAAGCGGCGCCCCGCCTCGTCCGTCACCGGGCCGTAGGACGCGACGTCCGCCGGCTCTGCCGTGTAGCTCCTGATCCGCACCAAGCCTTTCACTCCATGGGCGCCGGCAATGGCGCCGACGCACACGCGCGCCGCGCCGTCCCGGCCGGTCCCGCCGTTGCTAGCCGTTCTGCGCCTCCTCGGCCGGCGCGGCCGCGGCAGGCGCCTCTTCGGCCGGCGCTTCTTCGGCCGGAGCCGGCGCGGCTGCGGCCTCAGCCGCGGCCTTGGCCTGTGCTTCTTCGGCCTTGGCGCGCGCTTCGTCCGCCTTGGCGCGCGCCTCATCGGCGGCGGCCATGCGCTCCAGCGTGCGCTTGCGCGGCTTGTCCTGCTTGGTCTGGGCCGGGATCTTGCGCGCCGGCACGAGGTCGGCCGCGCCCAGGAACCGCGCCACGCGGTCCGATGGCTGCGCGCCCGAGGCCAGCCAGTGCTGGATCCGCTCGGTATTGAGCGTCACCCGCTCGGGGTGGTCCTTCGGCACCATCGGGTTGTAAGTGCCGAGCCGCTCGATGAAGCGGCCGTCGCGGGGACTCCGCGTATCCGCCACCACGATCCGGTAATAGGGCCGCTTCTTCGCGCCCCCGCGAGACATACGAATGGTCAATGACATGAGCTTGGTTCTTCCTCCAGCGTTCGTGTCTAGCGTTGCGGCAGAAGGGCCGAAAGCCCGTGCCGCGCGAGTCCCTTTTGGCCCAGCTTCTTCGCCTGCTTCATCACGCGGGCCATCTCCATCTGCTGCTTCATCAGCCGGTTGATCTCCTGCACCGTGGTGCCGGAGCCCTCGGCAATGCGCCGCTTGCGCGACGCCTTGATGATCTCAGGCTTGCGCCGCTCGGTTCTGGTCATAGACCCGATGATCGCCTCCTGGCGCGCCAGCAGCTTCTCGTCGATCTTGGCGTTCGCCATCTGCGCCTTCGCCTTGGCGACGCCGGGCAGCAGGTTCATCACGCCGCCCATCCCGCCCATGCGGCGGAGCTGGCGCAGCTGCGACGCCATGTCGTCGAAATCGAACTGGCCCTTGGCCATCTTGGCGGCGAGCTTTTCCGCCTCTTCCTGCTCGATGGTCTCCGCCGCCTTCTCGACCAGCGAGACCACGTCGCCCATGCCGAGGATGCGCGAGGCGACCCGATCCGGATGGAACGGCTCCAGCGCATCGAGTTTCTCGCCGACGCCGATCAGCCGGATCGGGCAGCCGGTGACGGCGCGCATGGACAGCGCCGCGCCGCCGCGCGCGTCGCCGTCGACCCGCGTCAGCACGATGCCGGTCAGCCCGACCTGGGCGTGGAACGCCTTGGCGACGTTGACCGCGTCCTGGCCGGTCATCGCGTCGGCGATCAGCAGAGTCTCGGCCGGCTTGGCGATGTCGCGCACCTGCACGGCCTCGGACATCAGCGCGTTGTCGATGTGCAGCCGGCCGGCGGTATCGAGCAGAATTGCGTCGTAGCCGCCGCGCCGGGCCTGGTCCATCGCGCGCGCCGCGATCATGGCCGGCCATTCGCCCGCCACGATGGGCAGCGTATCGATGCCGGCCTGGCGGCCGAGGATGGCGAGCTGTTCCTGCGCGGCCGGGCGCTGCACGTCGAGCGAGGCCATCAGAACCTTCTTCTTGTCGCGGTCCTTGAGGCGGAGCGCGATCTTGGCGGCGGTCGTGGTCTTGCCCGAGCCCTGGAGCCCGACCAGAAGGATCGGCACCGGCGGCGTCGCGCGCAGTGTGAGCCCGTCCGAGTCCTCGCCCAGCATGGCGACCAGCTCGTCATGGACGATCTTGATGACCATCTGGCCGGGCGTGACCGAGCGCAGCACCTCGGCGCCGACCGCCTTCTCGCGCACGCGGTCGATGAAATCCTTCACCACCTCGAGCGCGACGTCGGCCTCCAGGAGCGCCACGCGCACCTCGCGCAGCGCCTCGCCCACGTCGGATTCGGTCAGCGCGCCGCGCTTGCGCAGCCGATCGAACACCTCGCCGAGCCTGCCGCTCAGGGACTCGAACATCGCGAAAACCCTTCCGAACCGCCCCAAACGCAAACGGCGCCGGCGCGCGCGACGCGCGGACCGGCGGACACCCTCGGGCGCTACAAACGGCCGAATGCCTTGGGTAGCGCGAACCTAGGCGGCGCCAATTGCCGAGTCAAGCGCCGCCCAAGGCTCGCGTTCAGGCCCGGCGGCGGAAGAACCCCGCAAAAACCGTGTTCTCGTCGCGATGGCGACCGCCATTGCCCGCACCCCACCAGGCGCCGGCCGCGCCCACCAGCAGCGAGGCGGCGATAAGGAACCCGGCAATCACCCCGGCCTGGCGCGCCTTCTCAGCGGCATCGCGGGCCTTGGTCAGCACCGCGGTCACGCGCTGGTCCGCCTCGGCGGGCGACAGCCCCGTGCGCCGGGCCACCATCTGAACGATATAGGTCCGGTCGTCGGCGGCCAGATCGCCGCGCAGCGCGTTGGCGGTGAGGATCCGCCCGATCTCGTCCCGCGACTCGCGGGCGTCGGTCGTGCCGGGACCGGAGGCAGGGGTGGCCGGCCCCTCCGCGGTGGCGCCAGGCGGGGTGGAGGGGGCAGGGGCACCGCCCGCGGCCGGCGCCGGCGCTGCCGGACGGAACAGCCCGTCGACGGCCATGCTGACCGGTCCCGTGCTGCCGAACCGTTCGCTCGCGCCTGCGGCGAGGGTGGCGCCGGCCTCGGCCCCGCCGCGGACCAGTCCCGAGATGCCGGAAGCGGCGAGCAGCGCGGCGATCAGAACGCCCAGCGCCCACACCATCAGCCCGTGCGCGCCGTCGCGCACCTCGGTCTCGTGCGGAGTGGCATCGCCGATGGTGCGCCGCATCCGGCCGGCCAGGTAGCCGCCGGCCATGAAGCTGGAGACGATGACCCACAGCATCCACAGCGCGACCGCGATCAGGAACAGGTTCCGCGATGCGCCCTCGCCGCGATAGGGCGACGCCATCGACAGCCCGATCGCCGTGCCGAAGGTCAGCAGAACGAATGAAATCGCCGCCGCCAGCACGGCGCCGGCGATGATCGCGCCCCAGTCGAGGTGGGAAATGCCGCTGCCCGCCTGTGCCGCGACAGCGGTGCCGACGGTGGTGTCCGCATAGGTCCGACTGGTGGCCATGACAGGTCCCTCCTTCACGCCGCCGGCGGCCGCAGAATTGGGCGGCGCGCCGGGCCCGGCGGACGCATTACGTCAGTGCAGTCCGAAGAACGACAGGATGGCCATGATCACGACGATCAGGCCGATCAGATAAATGATTCCGTCCATGGGAGTCACTCCCCCTTGCCAGGGCAAGGCGAGAACGGCCCGGGGCGGCTTTGGTTCCACAAGTCGGGGACGGAAAACGCGGCTGTTGCGTTTCGGCTACGACGCGGCGCGGCGAAGGCCGGGCCGGCGCTGCGGGATCAGGTCCGATCCTCGGACCCGTCGCGGCGGCTGGCGGCATCGTCGCGGCCGGAGCGGTTGGAGTAGAAAACCAGCGCCATCAGCCCGATGGCGAGCGCCACGCTGAACACGATGCCGAGCCCCATGGCGATGAGCCCGTTCGTGCTCATCCCCATCGTGCTGGCCCCGCCCGCAGCGGCGAAGATCGCGATCGCCCCGGCGACCGCCGCGACGCACAGCACCATGTAGAGGATCATCCGGCGCATGGGTGTTCCAACATTTCCGTTCACCCTGAGGAGGCCGCGCAGCGCCCGTCTCGACGGGCGAGCGCGACACGGTCTCGCAGCTTCGTCCTTCGAGATGCGCCCTTCGGGCGCTCCTCAGGACGAACGGACAGGTTGGCGCGTCGGCCGCGCGCCTACGCGAAATCGTCGCGGCGGAACAGCGACACGAGGCGGAGCCCTTCCTTCGTCAGGTTCTCCTCCGCGCCTTCCTGGCGGTCGAGCACGGAGAGCACCGTGTCGACCGTGCAGCCGAATTCGCGCACCGCGGCGACCGCCTTCATCGACGAGCCGCCGGTGGTGGTGACGTCCTCGAGCACGACCGCCTTCATGCCGGGCGCGAGGTTGCCTTCCAGCAGCTTCTCGGTGCCGCGCTCCTTCGGCTCCTTGCGGACGAAGAAGGCGGCGAGCGGCTTCGCGCCATAGCTGTGGCTCAGCGTGCAGATCGAGGCGGCGATCGGCACCGCGCCCATGGCGAGCCCGCCAACCGCGTCGACGTCCATGTCGGCCAGCGCGTCGAGCATCATCCGGGCGACCAGGTAGCTGCCCTCCGGATCCATCAGCGCCGGCTTCATGTCGAAATACCAGGTCGAGGTCGCGCCCGAGGCGAGCTTGAACTGGCCGCGCTTCATGCAGCGCGTGCCGACGATTGCCTTGAGGCGCGCACGCGCCTCGGCCGCCGCCATGATCTTCGCCGGTACGTCGTTCACCGTGCCGCGTCCGGCCTAGGCGAAATAGTCGGGCTTTTCGCGCCGCAGGCAGCGGCACTCGTAATCCCAGATGCCCATGACGGCCTGGTCCGAGTTGTTGAAGGCATGGGCGCCCTTCACCTCCTCGGCCGACTGCATGAGCTTGAGCGTGCCCGCCGCCATCGCCATGAGCTGGATGCGCGCCGAACGCTCGGCCTCCATGATCGTCACCACCGTGTGCGGCACGTGGCGCCCGGCGACCAGCACGCCGTGATGCTGCAGCATCAGCGACATCCTGTTGCCGAGCGCGCGCAGCATCACGTCGCCCTGCTCGGGGATGCGGTGGACGTTGTCGTAATCCTCGATCAGGGCCATGTCGTCGGCGAAGCGGCAGGCGGTGCGCTCGTACGGGCGGATCACCTCGCCGATCGCGCCGAGCGCGATGCAGTGGTCGCCGTGATGGTGCGAGATTGCCATCACGTCGGGCCGGTTGGCGTAGATGATCCCATGGATGCGCATGGTCGGGTTGATCTTGGCGTCGCCGTCCAGCACGTTGCACTCGTAGTCGCACTCGTAGATGTCGTCGAGCGTGACCTCGTCGAAGCTGACGCCCAGCGGGTAGGAATAGAATGTGTTGCCGCCCGGAGCGCGCGCCGTGAGGTGGCCGAGAAGCCCGAGCCCGAGCCCGTGCCGGCCAAGCATGTGGTAGCCGTACATCATCTCGCGCTTGATGCGGAGCGCGGCGTCGTTGTTGTGTCCGGCGCGCGGCGGGGCGATGGCGGTATCGGGCATGGGAATCTCCTGGAAGCTTCCGGCGCGTTATAGCACGCGGCGCATGACCGAGACATAGCCGGCGACCGGCGCGCCATACTCGGTACGCAGGGTCGCGGCGTGTCCCGACTGTTCGGAAAGGCCGGCGGACCGCGCCGTCTTGCGCAGCCAGGACGGGTTGTGCGCGTAGCGGCCCGAGCCCGTGAGTCGCCAGCCCGGCCCCCTGCGCGATTCCACGGTGAGAGCGAGGTGGCCGCCGGGACGCAGCGCGCGCGCGACGGCGGCAAACACCGGCGCGAGATCTCCGAGATAGCAGAACACGTCGGCGGCAAGGGCGAGGTCGAACGCCTGCGCGTGGCCGGCGAGCGACGCGGCGATCTCGCCCTCGACCAGCACGTCATAGATGCCGCGCGCGCGGGCGCGTTCGAGCATTGCGGGCGCGAGATCGATTCCCGTGAGGGTCCGTGCCAGCCGCCGGAACCGCACCCCGGCAAGACCGGTGCCGCAGCCGAGATCGACGATGTCGAGATCGCGCGCGTCGGGCAGAAGCGCCATCACCGCGTCGAGCACAAGCTCGGGTCCACGATAGGACAAGTCTTCGAGCAGGCTGCGGTCGTAATCGTCGGCATAGCGGTCGAAATGGCTGATCACGTAGCGGTCGGGCGCGCGGTCCGGAACGGGCGCGCGGCCGAGCGCCGCCACCATGTGCATCGCCTCCGCGCTGCCGGGGCGAAGCGCGAGAAACCGCCGGTAGGTCTCGATCGCGCGGTTGCGCTTGCCGGCACCATGCAGCGCCTCGCCCAGGAACCACACCGCTTCGGGCAGCTCGGGCGCAATCGCGAGGGCGCGCTCGTAGCTGGCGATGGCAGCCTCGGGCTTGCCGTAGGTCATCGCGGCGCGGCCGACCGCGATCAGATTGTCGGCCTCGATGCGCGCCGCTTCGCCGTCGGCATCGCGCGCGGCGGATTCCTCACCCGCCGCGCGCAGCGCCTGCGCGAGGCCGCGATGTGCCGCGACGTGGCCGGGTGCATCGGCGAGCACGCGGCGGAACAGTTCGGCGGCCTCGGATGCGTGCCCCTGGCCCGCGAGCATCTCGGCGCGAGCAAACAGGGAAGCGAGTGTGGCCGGGTCGATCATGCGCCGGCCGGCAGCGGGCGCCCGCCGTCAGACAGGCGGGCAGCCGCGCCCCTTGCCCTTATTGCTGCCACCGCCCTGGCCCTTGCCGGGCGGGCAGGGCGTCGGCGTGACGGCGGCGTTGGCGCTGCGATCGAGATGGACGACCGACGGTGCGACATAGGCAACGGCCGCCCCCAGCCCCAGCCGGGCGAGCGCGCGGCGGCGGGCAAGGTCGGGCTGGCGGTCGCTGGCGCTGGCGCGCTGCCTGGACATATCAGATCACCCCTTGGCGGGCCGCAGGGGCCCGCGACACCGATAAAATGGGCTGAAACGGCACGGATTTCCAGGGCCGAATGCCCGTGCCGGCGCTCATGCACGCCGGGCGTTCGTTCCCGCTTTGTTTTCGACCGGATTCATGCTGCAATCTTTGGTTTCTGATGCTTGCAGCGTTGGATCAACGAACCCTTACCCCCGATGCCCGTACCGATCCGATCCGCCTTCTTGGCCCCGCCCGCAACGTCCGGCGAGGCCGAGCGCCTGACCCGCGAGGTGGTGCGCGGCGTGCGCCGCCTGTTCGATGCGATGGGCTACGGCACGCTGACCGAATTCCGCCTTCCGCTCGGGCGCCGGGCCGACGTGGTTGCGCTGAGCGAAGCGGGCGAGATCGCGATCTGCGAGGTGAAATCGAGCCGCGCGGACTATCGCGCCGACCGCAAGTGGCAGGATTACGTGCCGTATTGCGAGGCATTCTATTTCGCGGTGCCGGTCGGCTTTCCGATGGAGATCCTGCCGGCCGAATGCGGGCTGATCGTCGCCGACGCCTACGGAGCCGCCGTGCGGCGCCCCGCCCCGCCTTTGTCCCTCAACCCGACCCGCAAGCGCCGGCTTCTGGTGCGCTACGGCCACGCGGCGAGCGCTCGGCTGTTCCGCCTGACCGACCCCGAGCTTTGAGGGCCCCCGGCGGGTCCAACCTATCGTCATTGCGAGGAGGCCAGAGGCCGACGCGGCAATCCAGGTCGGTGTGAAGCTCTGGATTGCTTCGCTGCGCTCGCAATGACGGAATTGTAACTGCGGGCGCCCGCGTCACCGCGCCATGCGGGCGATGGTGGAGGTGGTCGAGTGGCCGGCCGCGAGCTCGGCCAGCAGCACCCGCCCGCCATACGACTTGACGATGTCGGCGCCGACTACCGTGTCCTCGGTGTAGTCCGCGCCCTTGACCAATACGTCGGGTCGCAGCGCCTCGATCAGGGCGAGCGGCGTCTCCTCGGCGAAGATCATCACCAGATCGACCCCGGTGAGCGAGCCGAGCACGGCGGCACGCGCTGCCTCGGACTGGACCGGCCGGGTCGGGCCCTTGAGCCGGGCGACCGAAAAGTCGGCGTTGAGCGCCACGATCAGCCGGTCGCAGGCGGCGCGCGCCTGGGCGATCAGCGAGACGTGTCCCGGATGGATGAGGTCGAAGCAGCCATTGGTGAAGCCGACGCGCAGTCCGCGCCGGCGCCAGTCGCCCACCGCCTCGATCGCCTGAGGCAGGCTGGCGAGCTTGCGCCCGCCGCCGACGATATCGCTTTCGTGCAAAGCGGCGGCGATGTCATCGGCATGGACCACGGCCGTTCCGGACCGCCCGACCACGATGCCGGCCGCGACGTTGGCGAGGCGCGCCGCATCCTCCGCCGCGATGCCCGCGGCGATGCCGGCGGCGACGACCGCGATCACCGTGTCGCCCGCGCCCGAGACGTCGAACACCTCGCGCGCCTCGGCGGGAAGGTGCGTCTCGCCCTTCGGCGCGACCAGCGTCATGCCCTCGGCACCCCGCGTGACCAGGATCTGTCCGATCTTGTGGCGGCCCATCAGCTCGCGCGCCGCGGCAACCAGCGTCGCGTCGTCGGCGATGGCGCCGTGGCTGGCCTCGATCAGCTCCTTCTTGTTCGGCGTGACCAGTGCCGCGCCCGCGTAGCGCGACCAGTCGGTGCCCTTGGGATCGACGATCACCGGCGCGCTGGCGGTGCGGCGCAGCGCCGCCGCGACTTCGGCGGTCAACACGCCCTTGCCGTAGTCGGAGAATACGATCGCCTCGGCCCCGTCTTTGGCCGCCGCGACCAGCGCATCGGTCGCGCGCGTCTTCGCCGTCGTTTCGCTGTCCGCGCGCAGCAATTGCTGGCTGCCCGAGACATAGCGCGTCTTCAGCGTCGTCTCGCGTCCGGATTCGCGCACCAGCCCGCACTCGATCCCGTCACGCTTGCACAGCGCCTCGATCTCACGCCCCGCCGCGTCGTCGCCGATGACGCCAACAAGGCGCGGCTTCGCACCCAGCGCCGCCAGGTTGCGCGCCACGTTGCCCGCCCCGCCGAGCATCGCGGATTCGCGCCGGATGAGCAGCACCGGGATCGGCGCCTCGGGCGAGATGCGGTCGACGTCGCCATAGACGTAGCGGTCGAGCATCACGTCGCCGACGACCGTGACCCGCACACCGGCGAAGCGCGACACCAGGGCGGCGAGGGCGGCGGTATCGGTCATCGGGCGATATCCAAGAAGGCCATGGCGGTGCGGTTCACGCGTCCCCCTAGGCGCGCGCCGCGCGGCGGTCCGGTGCCGCGTGCATCTCGCCATCGATCCAGGCGAAGGTGCGGCGCATGCCGTCCTCCAGCGGGATGGACGGCGCCCAGCCCAGCTCGCGCCGGATCATGGCGTTGTCGGAATTGCGCCCGCGCACGCCCTTTGGCTTCGCGAGATCGTATTTGTGCTCGAGCTCGATGCCGGCGATCTCCTCGGCGACGCGATAGAGCCGGTCGATCGAGACGAGCTCGTCCGAGCCGATATTCACCGGGTCGCGCAGATCCAATTCCATCAGCCGCCGCGTGCCCTCGATGCAGTCGTCGATATACATGAAGCTGCGCGTCTGCTGGCCGTCGCCCCAGACTTCGACCTCGCGACGGTTGCTGTCGCGGCATTCGATGGCCTTGCGGCAGCACGCGGCCGGCGCCTTCTCGCGCCCGCCGTCCCAGGTGCCGTGCGGGCCGTAGACGTTGTGATAGCGCGCGACGCGGGTCTCGAGCCCGAAATCCTCGGTGAAGTGGCGGCACATGCGCTCGGAGAACAGCTTTTCCCAGCCATAGCCGTCCTCGGCCATGGCGGGATAGGCGTCCTCCTCGCGCAGGGCCGTGACGTCGGGCCGCGTCTGCTTGTCGGCGGCATAAACGCAGGCTGACGACGCGAAGAAGTAGCGCTTCACCTTCGCCTCGCGCGCGGCCATCAGCAGGTGGGTGTTGATCAGCACCGACAGCATGCAGTCGGCCTTGTGGAACTCGATGAACCCCATCCCGCCCATGTCGGCGGCGAAGTTGAACACGTATTTCACGCCGCGCGTCGCCGCGCAGCAGGCTGTGCGGTCCTTCAGATCGGCGACGACGTTCTCCACGTCCGGGAAGGCCTGGTACCATTCGGAGAAGGGCTTGATGTCGACCGAGCGGATGTTGTCGTGCCCGTCGGCGCGCAGCGCGGCCACCAGGTGCCCGCCGATGAATCCGCCGCCGCCGGCGACCAGGATCCCGTCATGCTTGCCGATGATGGACATGCCACAATTCCCTGTACGTGATGGATGGCTACGCTCTCGCGAATCGTCGGTCAATCGCTTTCACCCCCGGTTCCAGCCGGCAAACCGCCTCGAACCGATCGGCTATCTTATTGATATCGAAATGTGATTCGGCCCAGGCGCGGGCCGCGGCGCCGCAGCGTTCGCGCGCCGTCGGATCGTCCGCCAAGTTCAGTGCCGCTGCCGCGAAGCCTGCCGGATCGCTCGACGCGACGACGCATCCCGCGCCGGCCCGCGCGATGGTGCGTGCGGCAAGGTTTTCCGCCGGCATGGCGGCGAGGATCGGCCGCCCGGCGCAGAGATAGCTGAGCACCTTGGACGGGACCGAGAACACGCCTGCCTCGGCCTCGAGAATGGCGCAGAGCACGTCGGCCGCGCCCAGCATGTCGGGCAAGGCGTCGAACGGCTGGAACGGCAGCAGGACGAGGTTGTCGGCAGGAAGGTCCGCCCGGTGCGCCGCCAGCCAGCCGGCACCCGGCCCCTCGGACGCGACGACGACGCGCGCTTCGGGCCGCGCGGCCAGCGCCCGGGCAAGGCCCAGCAGCAGCGACGGGTCGTGCTTCAGTCCCAGCGTGCCCGCGTAAAGGAACACGAGCCGGTCGTCGAGCCCATGCACGCTGCGCCAGGCGTTGTTGCGCGGCCGCACCGGCATGTCGGGAAGCGGCGCCCAGTTCTCGATCACCGCGATCCGGTCGGGCAGGACCCCCCACCCCTCGAGCACGGGCACGAAGTCGTCAGTGATCGCCACCACCACGTCCGATTCGCGCAAGAGGCGCCGTTCGAGCGCGCGGTAGCGCGCGCCGATTGCGGCCCCCGCGACGGGCAGGCGGGCGCGCAGGATCCGGTCGATCGCCATGGAATAGATGTCCTGCAGCCAGAACACGAAGCGGCATCCGTGGGCGCGAGAGGCACGCGCCAGGATCGCCTGCGGGTCGAGCGGCATGTTGGACGAGATCAGCACGTCGGGTCGGATGCGCGCGACCTCGGCCGCGATCAGTTGGCCATACGCAATCTCCTGCCGCACGCGCCGGACGAACGAATACTTGGCGAAGGGCCGGCCGATATCGAGCGCCAGGGTGTGGAAGCCCGGCGGATCGTCGGGTCGCCGCTCGAGCGGGCCCTTCGGCGTCGGGAAGAAGCTGGCATGGATGTGATGCACCTCATGACCGCGCGCGGCCAGGGCGCGGCTCAACTGCACCTGGAACGGATGCCCGGAATAGTCGTGGACGACGAGCCGCATGCCTCAGCCTAGCCCGGCCCTGTTTGCCGGTCGTTAACGGTCACGTCGGAGCGGCGTTCTGCCGGGCGACGGGAATGTCGGTCCGCGAAAAATCGTCGCCCTTGAACAGAAGCGGCTCGCCGCTGACGCGCGAGAGCGCATACGAAAAGCAATCGCCGAAATTCAGCCCGGCGGGATGGTTGCCGCGGCCGAAACGCCGGTAGGCGTCGCGCGCCACCTCGGCCTGGTCCAACGTCACCGGCACCACGTCGATTTCGCCCTCGACGACAAGCTGGCGGAGGGCCGCGCCGCCGCCCTCGCCGAACCGATCATCGAGAATGCTTCCCGCCTCGAGGTATGAGGCGGCCGAAAGCAGCCGCACCGGGTCGTCCTGGATATGAGCCGTGAACTCCGAGCGCTCGGGCTCGTCGAACAGGATCGCCAGGACCGCCGAGGTATCGAGAACCATCAGCGCGGCATTCCCCGATCGTCGTAGCCGAGGATCTCATCGGCGCCGCGCAGCCGCCGGACCGGCTGGCGCGCGCAGCGCGAGGCGATCTCGTTAAGGCGCTCGGCCAGCGGGCGTTTGGCGCGCCCGCGCGCCTTTATCCGCGCCAGACGCTCCTGAACGGCGATCCGAACCGCCTCGGTCAGGGTCTCTCCCGTGCTCCCGGCGAGCTCGCGGACCATGTCGTGCGTGCGCTTGTCCTTGATGTTGAGGGACATCTTTCTACCTTGGAAGAAATATTCTACCCATCTTCACGAAAATTGCGTCCGCCGAGCGATTTCTCAAGGTCCACTTGCGTCCGCCCTCCCCTCCCGGCGCCGCTCATCGAGGGTGGCGTCGACCAAAAACCGGAACGCGAACGTCTGCAGCACGAAAAAGATCAGCCCCTCGCGCCCGTCCAGGAACCCGCCACGCAGCACGTAACGGTAGAGAAACAATCCGAGTGCACGCGCAAATGGCGGCATGCGGTAATACATCCCGCGCAGATAGCGCTTGCGCTCGATCAGGTTGCCGCGCGCCCGTCCGGCGATCACGCCCGGCCCGCCCGGCGCGAGGATCTCGTCCGCCTCGGCCGCGGCCCAGCGGGCGTGGCGCGCCACGAACTCGGCATATTCCATGCGCACGTCATCGATCATCGGATGGTCGAGCCGGCCGGTCGGGCCCGCGACCCGGAAATGCTGGTCGTAGCGCCGGAGCTCGCATCTCCCCGCGCCGCGGCGAAACAGCCGCATGTGCCAGATCGGGTACATGCCGCCATGGCGGATCGGCCTTCCGTGGAAGTGGGTGAGGCGCGGGATGAAATAGCCGGCCATCTCGGCGGGCGGGTCGCGCATCGCCGCGAGGATCGCCGCGGCCAGCGCATCGGTCAGACGCTCGTCGGCATCGAGGTGCAGTTCCCATTCGTGGGCGAGCGGCAGTGTGTCGATCGCCCAGTTCCGCTGGGCGGCGTAGCTCTCGAACGGGTGTTCGACCAGCCGGGCGCCGTGGGCCCGCGCGATGTCGCGCGTCGCGTCGGTCGAGCCCGAATCGACGACATGGACGTCGTCCGAGACGCGCGCGGCGGCCGCCAGCGTGGCGCCGATCGAGCGTTCGGAGTTGAAGGTGAGAACCACGACCGAAACGCGCGTGCGCGGGTCGACGGCGACGGCGCCCTGCCCCTGCCCGCCGGAAGCCGCTCGCCTTCGGTCGTCGTCCATCGCCCAAGCCCCCGAACCGGCGCTTAAGGCATGTTTACCGGATTTCCCTTACAATCGCTTGCGCCACGCCACCACTCGACCGGAAGCCGCTTGGCCGAACCCCGCCCCGACCGCCCGATCCGGGTGGTGCGCATCATTGCCGGCATGGACGCGCGGATCGGCGGGCCGCCCGAGGCCGCGCGCCATTCGGCCATCGCTGCAAGTCGGGCCGGCATAGCGACCACGATGATTTTCGCGCGGTCGCACGACGACGGACCTGGGGTCGACCGTGTCATCGCCGAGCTCGAAGGCGAGGGGGTCGCGGTGCAGACCTTCCGGGCGACGCGGCTGCTCGGACAGTACGGCCCGCGCTGGGGCATTTCGCTCGGGCTTGCCTGGTGGCTGCTACGCCATGTCCGCCACCACGACGTGCTC
The DNA here is from genome assembly GCA_963817535.1 of uncultured Alphaproteobacteria bacterium. Taxonomy (GTDB): domain Bacteria; phylum Pseudomonadota; class Alphaproteobacteria; order MPNO01; family DASWLB01; genus CAWGHZ01. The sequence continues at coordinate 73,376 of CAWFOW010000009.1, read as the reverse complement.
CATGCCGACGGCACCTGGGTGCTGGGCACCGTTCTGGCGGTCGTCGCCGGCGGGCTGGCCGGGCGGCCGCGCTTGATAAGCCCGCACGAAGGCCTGACCCGGTTCGACATAGAGGGCACGCCCCGGCGGATCACTAAGTTGGGCAAGCACCTTCTGCATCCGCTGCTGCTGCACGGCTTCGACAGGTTCGTCATGTCGTCTGCGCTGGAGGCAAGCGAATCCACCCCTGAGGGGCGCGCGCGGGCGCGCTGCGCGGTGATATTCCACCCGGTTTACGACGATCGCAAAGGCCCCCCGGTCCCCCGCCCCACGCCACCCGAGGGTGCGCTGCGCCTCGGCTTCATAGGTCGGTTCCATCCCAAGAAGAATCTCGAGGTCATCCTGCGCGCGCTCGCGCTGTTGGGCGATGGCATCCGCCTTGTCGTCGCGGGCGACGGACCCGAGGCCGGAAATTATCGGAACCTGGCCGAAACGCTGGGCGTCGGGTCCCGGGTCGACTGGCTCGGCTTTGTCGAGGGCGAGGCGAGAGACGCGTTTTTCCGCGAGATCGATCTTCTGCTGATGCCCTCGGCATTCGAGTGCTTCGGCATGGCGGCGGCGGAAGCCCTGGTGCGCGGCGTCCCGGCACTGGTCTCGCCGGAGACCGGCATCGCGGAGATCGTCGCACGGTACGCGGCGGGCATCGAATGCGCCGCCATGCCGGAGGCGATTGCGGGTGCGGTGCACAAGCTTGCCGACGATGCTGCCGCCTACGCGCGGGCCGCGGCGGGTGCGGCCGAGGCGGCAACGGCGGCACTTTCGTTTTCGGCGCACGGCGCGGCGCTGGCCGCGATCTACGCGCATCTCGTGCCGACGCGCTGAGAGGGTGCGATTCGAGGGAGGAGGCGCCGATTTCCGTTATTGTGGCGGAGGAGACAAGGCTGCGAGAGCCATCGGCCGAACACCGGCCCCGTCGTGCCGGTAAGTGAATGCCAGGTGGCTGGCGCACCGCCGGAATGGCGGGAGCGCGGGCTCGGGGGATGGGCGCGGACCGTGATGGCTGCATTCGAGGGCGGGCAGTGACGCGGTCGGCGGCCTCCATCGGATTGCGGCTGCTGCGACGACTAGGCCACGCGCAATGGCTGCGCTATGGCGTTCGCGACCGGGTGTTGCGGTGCGCGTTTCCGCCGGACCGGGTGCGCGACCGGGAATATGTGGTCGATTTCTTCGGGATGCGCTATCGCGGCAACTTCGCCAATTACATCGAATGGGTGGTGTACTTCTTCGGCGCCTACGAGCGTCATATCCTCGCCCTGCTCGCGGATGCTGCGCGTGCGGTCGGACCGGACGCCGTTTGCGTCGATGTCGGCGCCAATGTCGGCCAGCACACGCTTTTCATGTCGCGGATCGCCGGCATCGTCCACGCGTTCGAGCCTTATGGGCCGGTGCGCGAGTCGATGGCGCGCAAGCTGTCCGACAACCGCATCGACAACGTCGTTATCCATCCGGTCGGTTTGGGCGAGCGCGACGAGGCGCCCACCTATTTCGCGCCGACCGGCCAGAACACCGGAACCGGCGGATTCGTCGAGGGGATCGAGGGCGTCACGCGCGAGGCGATTGGCGCACTTGAGGTCGTGAACGGCGACCGCTATCTCGCGCGAAACGGGATCGAGCGCGTCGACGTGATCAAGGTCGACGCCGAAGGGTACGACGTATTCGTCCTGCGCGGCCTTGCCGACACCATACGCCGCAATCGGCCGGTGATCGTATTCGAGTGCGATCATCGCTGCCGCGCTCTCGTGAACGACGCGGCCGGGCTTCGCGCGCTGGCCGGCGAGGACCACGAGTTGTTCGTCGTGCAGTCGCCGCGGCCACGTTTCGGCTTCTTTGCCGAGCGTTCCGACCGGTACCGCCTGCTGCCGTTCCGCTGGAACGATCCGATCCTGGCCGAGCTGGCGATGGTGCCGCGCGATAAGGTGGCTGCCCTGCGTGGCCAGCCGTGAGGATTCTGTTCGTGCTGCACGAGGCGTATGGCGCGCGCGGCGGCATCGCCCAGTTCAACCGCGACTTCATCGAGGCTGCGGTGACCGAACCCGGCAATGCCGAAATCGTCGGCGTGCCGCTGCGCGCGATCGAAGCGCCCGGCCCGGTGCCGGACGGTCTTATCTGGCTGACCCGCGGGATCGGTAGCCGCCTCCGCTTTCTCGTCACGGTCGCGCGTGCGGCGATGCGGGGACAGTACGACCTGGTTCTGTGCGGGCATCTGCGACTCCTGCCCGCGGCATGGCTGGCGCGGGCCGTCTGTTGCCTGCGCGGGCGACGAATCCCGATGGCGCTGATCGTGCACGGCATCGATGCGTGGGACCCGCCGACCCGGCTTGCCCCCTGGCTCGTGCGCGGCGTCGACTGTGTGCTCTCGGTCAGCGCGTACACCCGCGACCGCATGCGCAGCTGGGCGCGCCTCGAAGAGCGGCGCTTCGAGATTCTGTCCAACTGCGCCGACACCGAACGGTTCCGGCCCGGACCGCCCGACCCGTCCCTCGCCGCCCGCTATGGGATCACCGGGCGGCCGGTGCTCCTGACCGTCAGCCAACTCGATGCGCGCGACCGCTACAAGGGCATCGACGAGGTGATGGAGGCGCTGCCTGCGCTACGGTCGGCGTTCCCCGACCTCGTCTATGTCGTCGCGGGCGAAGGGACCGACCGCGAACGGCTGGAGCAAAAGGCGGCGGGCCTGGGCGCCAGCGGTCGCGTCGTGTTCACGGGCTACGTGCCCGAGTCCGACAAGCCGGGCCTCTACAGGCTCGCCGACGGGTTCGTGCTGGCCGGCAGCGGCGAGGGGTTCGGCATCGTGCTGCTGGAGGCGATGGCGACTGGCGTGCCCGTGCTTGCCAGCACGCTCGACGCCTCGCGCGAGGTGGTGGGCGACGGGTTGCTCGGCGCGGTGGTCGATCCGCGCGATCCGGCGGCCTTGCGCGACGCGCTGGCCGCGTTGCTGCGCCGCGCGAAAGGTGTACCCGATGGGCTGGCGCGCTACGCGCGGCCCGCCTTCGTCGCGCGCGTTCAGGCGGCCCTCGCGCGCTGCGTCGCGCCGGCGGAAGACTGACATGCCGCCCGTGCGCCTCGCCTATCTCGTCACCCACCCGATCCAGTACCAGGCGCCGCTGCTGCGCCGGATCGCGGCCGATCCGGACATCGCCCTGACCGCGTTCTTCGCGAGCGACCGGTCGCTGCGCCCGCACCACGATGCCGATTTCGGGCGCGAGATCGCTTGGGACGTGCCGCTGCTCGACGGGTACGCGCATGCCTTCCTGCCCGCCTACGGCAGCCGCGAGCGCCTCACGCCGTTCCGGCCGGTCAGCCACGGGCTCGCGCGTGCGCTGCGGCGCGGGCGGTTCGACATTCTATGGGTGCACGGCTATGCGCGCCTGCCGCACTTGATCGCGATGGCGAACGCGCAGCGCCTCGGCCTCAAGGTGCTGCTGCGCGACGAGCCCTGGGCGCGCAGCCGGCCCGATCCGGGCCGCGCCAAGCGCCTGGCCAAGGACGCGTGGTTCGCCGCTTTGCGCCGTCTCGTCGACGCGGTGCTGGCCATCGGCAGCAACAACCGCGACTACATGGTCGGGTACGGGTTCGATCCGGCGCGGGTGTTCGTGATGCCCTATGCCGTGGACAATCGCTTCTTCCGCGACCGCGCGGCGGCAGCGGCGAAGGGACGCGACGCGCTGCGCGCCGAGCTTGGGCTCGAGGCCGGGCGCCCGGTCGTCCTGTTCGCCGGCAAGCTGCAGGCCCGCAAGCGTCCCGACGATCTGCTGGACGCCTATCGGCGCATTGCCGACGCGCCCAAATCGCGACGGCCCTATCTGCTGTTCGCCGGCGACGGCGAGCTGGCCGCGCGGCTGGCGGAACGCGCGAGCGGGATGGAGGGCGTCCGGCTGCTCGGCTTTCGCCGCCAGACCGAGCTGCCGGCTCTGTATGACCTTGCGGACGTGTTCGTGCTGCCCTCGCGCCACGAGCCGTGGGGGCTGGTCGTCAACGAAGCGATGAATGCCGGCTGCGCCATCGTGGCGAGCGACGAGGTCGGCGCCGCCGCCGATTTGGTGCGAGAGGGCGGCAACGGCTTCGTATTTCCAGCCGGCGATGTCGATGCACTGGCGGGCGCGCTGAGGAAGAGTCTCGCCGACACCGACGCCTGCCGGCGCATGGGCGAACAGAGCCGCGAGATCGTCGCGCATTGGGGGTTCGACGAGGACCTCGCCGCGCTCAAGACGGCGATCGCCGCCGTTAGGGATGGCGGCCGGTGAAGGACCTGTTCACATCGTTCGCGGCGACCGCCGTCGTCCAGCTCGCCAACATCGCGAGCGGCATTCTGGCGGCGCGCCTTCTGCTGCCCGAAGGGCGGGGCGAGCTCGCCGCCGTGATGCTGTGGCCGGCGTTGCTCGCTGCGATCGGCGGCTTCTCGCTCAACGCCGCGACCGGCTATCTCGGCGCGGGGGAGCGCCGCCCGCCGGCCGAGATCTTCGCAGCAACCACGGCCCTGGTCGCCGTGCTGTCGCCGCTGCTGGTGGCCGTGGGCCTTGCGATCATACCGGAGGCCTATCGCGACTACCGACCGGAACTGCAGGACATCGCCCGGCTGTATCTCGTGTGGGTGCCGCTCAACCTGTTCGTCCTCAGCTATGCGGCGCTGCTGCAAGGGCAGCTCAGGTTCGGCGCGTTCAACCTGCTGCGCGCGCTGCAGCCGGTGAGCTATGTCGTGCTGATCGGTGCCGCCTTGGTGCTAGGGTACGCGACGGTGGGCGGCTTCGCGGTGGCGGCGATCGGCGGCACCTTCGTGCCGCTGGTCCTTTCGGTCGTGATGGTCGCGCGGTTCGGCTGGGTGGGCTGGCAGGCGCCGCGCGCGATCCTGCGCGCCATGATGCGCTACGCCGCCACCGTTCACGTCAGCACCGTCGTCACGGTGATCGGCCAGCGCCTCGATCAGGCGCTTATCGCGCTGATGCTGCCGGCCGCCGATCTCGGGCTTTATGCCGTCGCGCTGTCGGCCGGCGGGCTTGTCGGGATCGTGACCGCCGCGATCGACCAGCTCGCCTTCCCCAAGGTGGCCGCCGCCGACCCGACCGTGCGCGCCGAGGTGTTGGGACGCTATGTCCGTCTATCGGTCGCGCTGGCCTTCGCGACTGTAATCGTCCTGATCCCCTTGGTGCCCTGGCTGCTCGGCCTGCTGTTCGGCCCGGCCTTTGTGCCCTCGGCGCCGGCAGCGCGCATAATTGCGGCGGGGATGGTGTTCCACGCCTTCCGCATCACGCTCTATGCCGGGCTGCGCGCCTATGATCGCGCGCTGCTGATCGGGTGGATCGAGGCGGCGGTGCTGGCGGCGTTCGCCGCGGCGCTGGCCGCGCTGCTGCCACGCTATGGCATCATCGGCGGCGCCGCGGCCCTCTGCGGTTCGAACGTTCTCGCCTGCATCCTGCTGGTCGCGACGGTGAAGCGCGCGCTCGGCATCGGGCTTGGGACACTCTTCACCCCGACCGCGCGCGAGGCCGAGCTGATGGCCGAGTTGCTGCGCCGCCGGCGGAGCTCCCCATGATGCCGGACACGCGGCCCGACATATTGGTCTCGCACCCCGGCAACGCGCGCGTCTACGACATGGTCGCGGCACTGACGCGCGCCGGGCTTCGCGTCCATTTCGCCACCGGATTTTACTACGAACCCGACGGGCTCGCGGCGCGCCTCGCCCGCCATCTGCCCGCATCCTTGCGAGACCGGGCAGACCGGACGTTGCGCCGGCGCCGCCATCCGGGCATCGGACCGGGTATCGTCGACGGCGCGGCGACGGGCGAGGTCGTGACCCGGGCGCTGCGCCGGGCGGGATTCAGCGAGGCCGCATCCAACCGCGCCTTCAACGCGTTCTACGACCGGCGCGGCGCACGGCTGGTGCGGCGTCTGCGACCGCGTGCGGTGCTGGCCGCCGAGACCTGCGCCCTGCTGGCGTTCCGCGCCGCCGCATCGATCGGCGCACCCTGCATTCTGGACCAGGTGATCGGGTTCGAGGGCGAGGGCGCGCGCCTGCTCTCGGAGGAAGTCGCCCGCCATCCCGAGCTTGCGGCCAGCGCGTCGTGGGCCGACGCGGCCACCGTCGCACGCTGCCGAGAGGAGGCGCGGACGGCCGATCGGATCTTCGCGCCGTCCGAGTACGTGCGCGACACGCTGACCGCCGCGGGGGTCGACGCTGCTCGCATTGCGCTGCTGCCGTACGGTGTGGACGTGGCGCGCTTCCGCCCCGCGCCGCGCGCGCCGGACGGCAGATTCCGCGTCCTGTTCGTCGGCCAGATCGGGGCGCGCAAGGGCGTGCGCTATCTGCTGGAGGCGTTCCGCCACGCCGCACTGCCCGAAAGCGAGCTGGTATTGGCCGGCGCCGTCGCGGGTGACGGGGCATGGCTGCGGCCATATCGCGGCCTCTACCGCCATATCGCGCACGTGCCGTATCACGAGGTGCATACGCTGTACCGCGACGCCGACGTGTTCGTTTTCCCCTCGCTGCATGAGGGAATGGCGCTGAGCGTGCTGGAGGCGATGGCGTCGGGCCTGCCGGTGATCACGACGCACAACGCGGGTGCGCCGGTGCGTGACGGCGCGGAGGGGTTCGTCGTGTCGATCCGCGACGCAGCCGCGATCCGCGACCGGCTGCGCGCGCTCCACGCCGACGCGGCGCTGCGGCAACGGATGGGCGAAAGCGCGCGGCGCCAGGCGGAGGCGTACGACCTCGCCCGCTACGAGCGCGGCCTCGCCGCCGAGATCGGCCGAATCCTTGGCAAGTCGTCATGCTAGAACGGGGCCTGACGAGACGCGGAGTCGCCGCTTGATCTGGCTGGTCATCCTGGGCGCGCCGATCCTGCTGGCCGCATGGTTCGCGATCTTGGTGCGCTGGCGGGTCGGCCTTGCGATGCTGCTCGCCTACCTGCCGGTCGGCGGCGCGATCACGCTGTGGCTGTCGCCCAACCCGGCGCCGCTGCTGTTCAAGGATTTCCTGTTCGTCATCCCGGTCTATCTCTCGCTCGGGCTGGTGCATCTGCGCGAGCTGGGCTGGGCCCGCGTGCCGGTCCCGGTGACGGCGCTGGTCCTCGGCCTGTCGGTGCTGGCGCTGCTGCAGATGTTCAACCCGAACCTGTCCGACGTAATGGTGGCGCTGGTCGGCGCCAAGGTGTGGCTGTTCTACCTGCCCATGCTCTATGTCGGCGGTGCGGCCCTGCGCACCCAGGACGACCTCGTCGCGATGCTGCGCTTGATGGTGGCGATCGCGGTGATCCCGTTCGCCGTGGGCTTCGTGCAGTTCGCGCTGGCAAGCACGATCGGGCCCGAGCGCGCCATCGAGGCGTTCTACGGCGCCGAGGCCGCGGAGGGCGCCACCCAGGGGTTCAGCACGTTCGAGTACGGCGCGAGCCTGTTCCGCATCCCGTCGACCTTCACCTTCGTCGCGCAATACGCCATGTTTGCCTTGGCGATGGTCGCGGTGACGTACGCGCTGGGACGGGTCGACCCCAATCCCGGCTGGCGCGTGTTCGGCCGGATCATGATGGCGGTCGCGATCGCCGCGGCGCTGCTGAGCGGCGCGCGCGGCAACTTCGTGTTCGTGCCGATGCTGATCGCGCTGATCTACGTGGCCGACTTGCGCATCAGCGGCGCACTTGCCGCGCTGGCCCTGTTCCCCGGCCTGATCCTGACCGTCCTGTGGGTGACCGGGTTCGACCCCTTCGTCGTGTTCGGCGTTACGCACGAGCTGTTCAACGAGTACGGCTCGGGCCTGGTGCTGCACGACCTGATCGAGACGCTGCAGCGCTACCCGATGGGGCAGGGCACGGGCACCTCGACCGGCGCCGCGCGGCACATCATGAGCGCCGTCGAGGCCCGCCAGTTCGTCGCCTACGAGGGGTTTTTCGCCAAGACCATCGCCGAGCTGGGCATTCCCGGCCTGTTGATCCTCGTATCTTTGTTCGCCGCGGTCGCGCTGTACGGCGCCCGTGCGATCCTGGCCTGCCGCGGGCGCATCCATTCGGCGGCCGCCGCGTTCGGCGCGCTGCTGGTAGTGATCGAGCTGGACGCTTTCAAAGGCTTCCACCTCGATCTCGACCCGACCAACGTGTATTTCTGGCTTTTCGCCGGATTCCTGTTCCGGCTGCCCCATCTCGCGACCGAGCCCGCGCGGCAGCGGCCGCGCACGATGTTCAGAGCTGCGACCGGAAATATTCGATCGTCGGCGCGAGCCCGTCCTCGAGCTTGACCTTGGGTGCCCAGCCGAGGGCCTTGCCAGCCAGCGCGATGTCGGGCTTGCGCCGCACCGGATCGTCGGCCGGCAGCGGCTTGTAGACGATCTGGGAGCGCGAGCCGGTCATCGCGATGACCTTCTCGGCGAGTTCGAGGATCGTCATCTCGGCGGGGTTGCCGAGATTCACCGGGCCGGTGAAATCGTCGTCGGTATTCATCAGCCGTACCAGCCCGTCGACCAGGTCGGAGACGAAGCAGAACGAACGGGTCTGCTCGCCATGCCCGTACACGGTGATCGGATCGCCCCTGAGCGCCTGCATGATGAAGTTGGACACCACGCGCCCGTCATCCGGATGCATGTGGGGACCGTAGGTGTTGAAGATGCGCGCGACCTTGATGCGCAGCTTGTGCTGGCGGCGATAGTCGAAGAACAGCGTCTCGGCGCAGCGCTTGCCCTCGTCGTAGCAGGCGCGCGTCCCGATCGGGTTGGCGTGGCCCCAATAGCTTTCGGTCTGCGGATGGATCTGCGGGTCGCCGTAGACCTCGCTGGTCGAAGCCTGCAGGATCTTCGCCTTCACCCGCTTGGCGAGCCCCAGCATGTTGATCGCGCCGTGCACGCTGGTCTTGGTCGTCTGCACCGGGTCGAACTGATAGTGGATGGGCGAGGCCGGGCACGCCAGGTTGTAGATCTCGTCGACCTCGACATAGAGCGAGAATGTCACGTCGTGGCGCATCACCTCGAAATGCGGGTGCGAGAACAGCTCGGCGATGTTGTCCTTCCGCCCCGTGAAGTAGTTGTCGACGCACAGCACGTCGCACCCGTCGGCGAGCAGCCGCCGGCAGAGATGCGAGCCGATGAACCCGGCGCCGCCGGTGACCAGAACACGTTTCGCGACCATCGTTCGTTCCCTTCGTCCTCAGCCCTGGCCGGGCACGCCGCTCGCCGGCCGTACGAGGCCGCGCAGCCGGAGACCCGCATTGTGCAGCCCGACCTCGGGCTCGGTGCATAGCATCAGTTCGCGCCACAGCACACCGCCTGCGCCGGCCCGGTCGGGTCGGACCGCGCGCCAGTCGGCGACCAGCGTCGCGAACGCGGCAGTGGCGATCCCGCCCGGCGGCTTCGCCAGCGCGGCGGGCAAGTGCGACGCCGGCATCCCCAAAGCGGCGAGCAGCGCGACGAACACGCGCGCCGGCTTGGCAAAGCGGCCCTCATCGGCGAGCGCCTGAACCGCGCGCCAGTCGGGCGGTGGGGACATCGCGGCGATGCGCATGGCATCGACCAGCTTGAGCGCGACGAACGGCCCGAACTTGTCCTTGGCGGCGTTGGTGATGCAGAGCGCGAACGCATGCTCCGGCGACGGCACGCGCCACGTTCCGTCGCGCGAGGTGGCGGTGCGCGACGCGGCGAACACGCGCTCGGTGGTCAGCGACAGATGCGCGGGCCAGCTATCCGGCCGGATGTGGATGTCGATGTTGCACGTTCCGTCCTCGGAGACGAACGGCACATAGCTCGCGTCCGAGATGAAGCCCCAGCGCGGCAGGCCCGTCCCGGCGAAGCGGAATCCTTGCGCGGCGAGATGCGCGATCAGCTGGTCGCGGTCGCCCGAGTGCACCAGCAGGTCCAGATCGCCGGTCGACCGCAAGTCGGGATCGGGATAGAGCGTCCGCGCCGCGGCGAACCCCTTGAGACAGACGAACGGAATGTCGGCCCGGGCGATCTCGGCCGCCCAGCGCGCCTGCACCGCCGCAGTCATCCGGTTCAGGAGCCGCGCCGTCTCCGCCCGCGCGGGGTCGATCAGCGTCATGCCGAGACGCGCCTCGGCGGACACCAGCAGGTGTTTGGCGAGCGCCGGCCCGATCAGCTCGGCAAGCCGGCCGGCCGCAGCTTGCAGCCCGTCCCGGTCGGCCGGCAACGGGGCCTCCGGCGCCAAGATGAGCGGCCACAGGCCCGAATCGTCGGGCGCGCTCACGTCTGCAACAGGCGCCTCTCCGCGCCGTCGAGCACCAGGCAGGTCAGCCGTCCGGTGGCGAACGCGCCGGTGTCGATGCCGATCCGGTTGTCGCGCATCTCCGGCGCCTCGGTGATGGTGTGGCCGTGTACGACCACGTGGCCATGGTCCGCGGTCGAATCGAGGAACTCGCCGCGGATCCACATCAGGTCGTCGGACGTCTGCGCCGCGAGCGCGACGCCCGGCCGGATGCCGGCATGGACGAACAGGTAGTCGCCTTCGACGTCGCTGAGCGCCAGACCGTCGAGGAACGCCAGATGGTCGCGCGGCAGCTCGCGCCGGAACGCCTCGCTCACCGCGGCCAAATCGCCTTCGCCGAAGGCCGGCCGCCAATCCACCCCGTAGCTGTACAGGGTCGCATCCCCGCCATTGGCGATCCACGCGGGCCCGACCTCGGGATCGTCGAGAAAGCGCAGCAGGAACTCCTCATGATTGCCGCGCAGCGCGACGGTGCGGAACCCGGAAAGCGGCCGGTCGATCAACCGGTCGATCACGCCGCGCGAATCGTCGCCGCGGTCGACGTAGTCGCCAAGATAGACGACCACCTTTTCCGCCGATGGATGCCCCAGCGCGTCGACGCGAATCATGTCGTGGAGCCGGTCGAGCAGGTCGGATCGCCCATGGATGTCGCCGATGGCATAGATCCGCGTGCCCGACGGGGCCTCTGCGGCCGGCCGCGGCGCCGCGTCCCGCCGGCGAAGTCGTCCGAACATGGGGGCAATATGGCGCGAAGCGCCCTCCGCCGCCAGAGGGCGACGATCATGGCGCCGGTGCGGCGGAATGGAACCCGGCCCACTCGCTACGCCCGCCGCGATTGTCGAGGTGATTGACGAGCGCGGCGATGGCGCGGCGGTCGAAGGCGCGGCCGGCCTCGCCCATCAGGCGCGATGCCGCATCGTCGAGCCCGATGCCGGCGCGGAAGGCGCGATCCGAGACCATGGCGACGAAGGCGTTGGCGACGGCCACGACGCGCGCGGTGATCAGGATGTTCTCGCCCGCGAGGCCGGCGGGTCCGCCCGAGCCGTCCCAGCGTTCCTGGAGCTGGCGCAGCGTGGCGACGACCGGCCCGTCGAACTCGACCTCCTCGAGCACGTCGGCGACGGCCTGCAGGCTGTCGCGAACCTGGCGCAGCTCGTCGTCGGTCAGCGCACCGGGTTTGGTCAATACCGCGCTCGGCACCAGGATCTTGCCCAGATTCATCAGCTTGCCGGCGGTTTCGGCGGTGTCGACGCCCACCGGGTCGAGTTCCATCTCGGTCGCGATCGCCCGCGCGACGGCGGCGACGCGAGCCGAATGGTCGGCCGCGTACGGGTCGCGCCGGTCGACCAGCCGCACCAGCATGGTGACGAGCTGGCGCTGGGTGCGTTCGCGCCGCTCGCGCTCCGTCACGGCCGCGGTCACGTCCTCCTCGACGACCAGCACGCCCTCGTCCATGTCGGGCGAGGCGGGCACCGGCACGTGATGGGTCAGGACCACGCGCTGTGTGCCGTTGGCGCCGGTGCGCGCGACATCGGTGAGCTTGGTGGCCTGCGCGCGCGCGTCCTGGTTGAGCCGTTCGATGCGCGCGGCCGCAGCGGGACCCAGCACGGCGGCCAGTGTCTTGCCGATCATGTCCGCGGCGTCGATCCCCGCGCGCTCCGCCGCCGGCCGGTTGGCGAACAAGTAGCGGCTTTCGGCATCGACGATGGTGATCGCGTTGGGCTGGCTGTCGGTGACGAGCTGGAGCAGCCGTCGCTGGCTTTCATGGCGCCGGGCGAGCACCGCCAGCTCCGACGCCGCGCGCGACGCACGCACAGACGCGCCATGGCGCCACATTGCGAACAGCGCGACGACGACGACCGCCATCGCGAGCAGGAACCCGATGGTCAGTCGGCGGAGCCGCGCCTCCGTCCCGGCCAGCGCCTCGGCGCGGTCGATCTTGTACACCAGCGCCCAGCCCGTCCCCGGAATCGCGCGCGCGGTCGCCAGCACCTCGGCATCGCGATAGTCGCGCCCGATGGTGAACCCGCCGGGATGGTCGAGCGCCCACGCGCCGACCAGCGATTGCGTGTCGCGGGACAGGACGTGCGCCAGCGGCTTCGCCCCGTCGCGCGTCGGCGACACGTAGGCAACGGCGGCGCCCTGGGCGCGCACCAGAACGGCCTCGGCCGTGGACCAGGGCTGGCCCGGCTGGCGCAGGGCGGGATAGAGCGTATCGGCCACCTGGCGCACGCCCACGACGCGCCCGACCCGTTGGTCCGGCGTGCGGTCGGACTGCACGGCGTAGACCGGGACGGAGAAGCCCATGGCCGGCCGTCCGGCGGCGTCGAGATGCACGTCGTAGAGGTCCCGGCCGGCAGGCGCGGCCTGCACCAGCCAATCGGCGAGCGCCCCCTCGATCGGTGGCATGCCGGGCGTCGCGGCGACGATATTGCCGGCCGCGTCGAGCAGCGCGATGCCGGCGACGCCGACGCGCCGGACGTTGGCATTGACCTGCGGTCCGAGCGGCGGCGCGGAGAAGCCCGCCCGATCGGCGACCGCGTCCAGCAGGTTCCGGAGATAGCCCTGGCTTGCCAGCGTCTCCGGCGTCGGCGCGCCGCCGGCGGCGCGAATCTGGGTCATGTAGAGTTGGACCGACAGATTGTCGGCGATGCCGTCGAGCGTGCGGTACTGCCCGTCCACCCAGTCGGACACGGCCTGGGCGCGGCTGTCGGCAACGATGCCGAGACGGGTCTGCCAGGCGCGCAGGTCTCGGTCGCGCTCGGCGGCGGTGATGTCGCGCAGCGCGAGCAGCCCGGCCGCGACAATCGCCGCGATCGCCAATCCCGTCAGCGCTATCCGAATCCTGGTCCGCACGCCGTGCGTCGCCCCTCCCGGCCGCCCGCGCATCGGCCGTTGGGCACAGCTTTAGGCGCGCATGGTTAGGCATTGGTAAACGCGCCGTTCACCGGCCCTTAACCCTGCCCCGCCTAGCCTGTCCGATCATGAGCGCGCGCTTCTTCCGGCTCCGCCGCCACCTGCCTGTGGCCCTGACGGCGGCCCTCCTATCCTCGGGCGGGACGGCCGCGGCCGCGCCGGACGCGCACCCGCCGATTTTCGGGGCTGCATCGATCGAATCTCACGCGATCCAGCTGTTCCCGAAATGGACGGGCATGCTGCAGCGCTACCTGACGGAGGAGCCAGCGGCCGAGGCGCCCTGCGTTCCCACATCGGACCCGCGCTCGTGCCAGTTGCAACGGTGGCGGCACTTCCTCGGCACCATCCACCGGATGAGCCGCGACGACCAGCTTCGCGCGGTCAACCGCTTCGCGAATTACGCGCCCTACGTGACCGATCCGGTGAATTACCACGTCCCCGACTACTGGGCGACACCGCTGCAATTCCTGAAGCTGGACGGCGATTGCGAGGACTACGCCATCACCAAGTACCTGTCGCTGCGCGCGCTGGGATTCGCCGACGACGACCTGCGCATCGTGGTGCTGGAGGACATGAACCTGCGCATCGCGCACGCGATCCTGGTGGTCTATCTCGACGGAGTCGCCTGGGTGCTGGACAATCAGGTGCCCGAGGTGGTGCGCGCCGAATCGATCCATCATTACCGCCCGATCTATTCGCTGAACGAAACGACCTGGTGGTTGTACCGCACGCGGCCGACGGGACATTTCCAGGCGGCGGGCCGCTAGACGCACGCCGGTCGGGCGGGATTCCGCAAACGTCGCCGAAGCCCTATAGTCGTGGCGCGGCGCCTCCCGCGGGCGGGACCGGTGGAAGGATCGAATTGAACGAGACGACGACGTCGCCGCAGAGCCGCCGCGCGCGCAACACGGCCGCAGGTGCACGCATGTCGGTGGCGCTTCCCGGCCGGTCGGCCTTCGCGGCCGATTTCGCGACGGTGCTGATCGGGGTGCTGCGCGTCGCCGACGTCGCGATTCTTGTGCTCGCTGGCGTGTTCGCCTACTGGCTGCGGCACGGCGCGACCGCGCTGCCGCCCAACCCCTATTTGGTGGCCATCGCGATCGGCGCATTGCTGATGGCCAATTACGCGCATTTCGCGCATATCTATAGCTTGGCGGCGCTGCGCCGGGTAATGGCCGGCTACGGCGCGCTCGCGACCGCGCTATTCGCCGTCGCGGTGACGCTGGTGGCGATCGCCTACCTCACCAAGTCGTCGGACCTGTATTCGCGCCTGTGGTTCGTGATGTGGATCGCGCTCGCGCTGCTGTCGCTGTTCATCCTGCGGCTCGCCATCGCCGACCAGGTGCGGACCTGGATGTACGAGGGAAAGCTGACCCGGAACCTCGTCGTCGTCGGTGCTGGCGAGTACGGCCAGAAGCTGATGGAGCGCATCGCGGCGCGGCCGGACCCGTCTCTCCGCGTGCTCGGCTTCTTCGACGACCGGCACACGCGCGTGCCGGACGAGGTCGCCGGCGTACCGGTACGCGGCTCCGTGAACGACCTGCTGCTGTTCGCACGCCGTCATCGCGTGGACGAGATCGTGATCGCGCTGCCCTGGCGGGCGGGCCCGCATCTGCTCGACATATTGTCGCGGCTGCGCTCGGTCCCGGCCGACGTGAAGCTGTGCCCGGATGCGATCGCCGTCGACCTGCCGGCCATCGGCTATAGCGCGCTGGCCGGCCTGCCGATGCTCAACGTGTTCGAGCGGCCGCTGGGCGGCTGGTCCCACGTGGTGAAGGCGATCGAGGACCGGACGCTGGGAGCGGTCCTGTTCGTGCTGGCCCTGCCGCTATGCCTCGCCATCGCCGCGGCGATCAAGCTGGACAGCCGCGGGCCGGTGCTGTTCCGCCAGACGCGTTACGGCTTCAACAATGAGGAGTTCACCGTCCTCAAGTTCCGCACCATGCGCGACGGCGCGGGCGGCGCGCAGATGCACCAGGCGACGCGGGAGGATTCGCGCGTGACGCGGGTGGGCGCGTTCCTGCGCCGCACCAGCCTGGACGAGCTGCCGCAGCTCTACAACGTCCTGCGGGGCGAGATGTCGCTGGTTGGGCCGCGCCCGCATGCCGTGCCGCACAACGAGCAATATGCCGCGCTGATCGGTGGCTATCTCGGGCGCCACCGCGTGAAGCCGGGCATGACGGGCTGGGCCCAGGTGCACGGGCTGCGCGGCGAAACCGCGACGCCTGAGCTCATGCGGCTCAGGGTGGAGTACGACATCTTCTACATCGAGCACTGGACCCTGTGGCTCGACCTCAAGATCCTGGTCCTGACGCTGTTCGTCGGGTTCGTGAACGAGAATGCGTACTGAGGCGGCTGCCCCGCGGGCGGCGGCGCCCAGTGGAGGCATCGCGTTCTGGGGGCTGATGGCGGTGGTGGCGCTTGCGCCGCTGCCGCTGGGCGCGAACCGGCCCTGGGCGTGGGACCTGCTGGCCGTTTTCGTCGCCGCGTTGCTGGTCGCGTGGAGCGTCGCCGCATTTGCCGACACGGCCATCGCGCCGATCGGCTGGCGCCGGCATGCGTTCGTCAGCGTGCCGTTTTTCGCGGTGATCGCCTGGGCCGTCTTCCAGGGGACGTCCCTGTCGCCACCCTCGTGGCACCATCCGCTGTGGGACGCGGCGGCGCGCGCGCTGGAGACGCCACTGGCGGGCGCGATCGCGCTCGACCCCGAGGCGGCGTCGGAAGGCGCGATCCGCCTGGGCACATATGGCTGCGTCTTCTGGCTGGCCATGCAGCTCGGGCGCGACGCGCGGCGTGCGCGGCAGGCCGCGTGGGTCATCGTCGTCTCCGGGCTCGCCTACGCGGTCTACGGGCTCGCCATCCAGCTCGGCGTCGAGATCACCGTGCTGGGCGAGCCGAAGGTCGCGTATCGCTGGGACCTCACCAGCACCTTCATCAACCGCAACGCCTATGCGGTGCAGGCTGGGCTCGCGCTTCTTGCCGTGCTGGCGTTGCTGGGCGAGGCGACGCGACCGTCGGGCGGGTACAAGCTGGTCACGCGGACCGGTCTCGTCCGGTTCCTGGACTCGCTGCCGCCGGCCGCGTACTTCCTGGCCGCCGCGGCGCTGACCCTGGCGACGGCGCTGGTGCTGACCCATTCTCGCGGCGGGCTCGCCGCGATGGTCGGGGCGGTCGCGGCGATGATCGGTGCCTCGACGCTGCGCCAACGCGAATCAGGTCTGCGGCGCGGCGTGGGGCTGGGGCTTGGCGCGCTGGTCGCCGGAATCGCGGTGCTTTCGATCAGCGGCGGGCTCCTGCTGGCGCGGATCGAACAAGGGCTGGGCGGGCCCGGCGCGCGCGACACGATTCACGCGCTCGTCCGCCGCGCCATTGCCGATGCACCCTGGACGGGAACGGGCCTGGGCAGCTTCCCGTCCCTGTTCCGAATCTATCGCGGCGACGAATTTCCGTGGACCACGCCGCCCTTCGTGCATGCCCACAGCATCTATCTCGAGCGCGCCGCCGAGCTGGGCATTCCGGCAGCGATCGTGCTGCTGGGCGTCGCGGCGACGATCGGAGGCATCTGCCTCCTGGGCGCGATCCGGCGCCGGCGGGCGCGGATTTTTCCCTGCCTCGGGCTTGCCGCGACCGTGCTGGTGGCGCTCCAGGGCGTCTACGATTTCGCGGTCGACATTCCGGCCGTCGCCATCACCTGGCTGGTGCTCGCCGGCATTGGTTACGCTCAGTCCTTCGGCACCGCCGCCGCGCCGCGGTCGTAGAATCTCTTCCGCTCATGCGGAATCGCGTCAACCACCCTACCCAAGCGACAAATAGGCGCGGTCGAACGCATCGCGCAGGGCGGGCGTAGCGGCGAGCATTTCGCGCACCGTCCCCAACAGGAAGTGGCGGCGCGCCATCAGCGCGAGGTCACGCGGGGCGAGACGGGCCGCGACGCGGACCTGATCGGCGAGCAGCTGCGGGCCGTCCTCCCCGAGTCGCGCCCGAGCGGCGAAGCCGATCGCAAGGCGGGGCACGATCAGCGCCGGATCCTCGGGCGCCGTCCGCACCGCCATGCGCCACGCGGGTCCGAGTTCGGTGCCCACGCCACGCGCGACCAGGGCATAGACGAGTCCCGTCCAGACAAAGGGCTGGGCCGGCGCTTCCGCGATGGCGGCGCGCAATTCACGGATCGCCAGGTCGAGCGACGCGCGGCCCGCCGGCGTGGTCGTGCCGGCAGAACGTGCCTGCGCCAGCTCGAGGGCGGCGATATCGGCATGAGTCGACGGCGTATCGCGCAGCGCATCGCGCCGCAGCGCGAGCGCCTGGGCCACCGCGTCGGGTGACGGCGGCGGCGTCCGCGCGAGGCCGGCCACGACATCGTTGTCGGGCGCGAGGCGGATATTGTCGAGGGCGCGCGGCGCCGCAAATACGGCAAGCACCGCACCCGCGAGAAGGGCTAGGGCCGGAGCCGTGCGACCGGAAAGCATGCTAATCAGCGTAGTACTTGTTGTGGTGGTCGTAATTGTAATAGTAGCCCGAGTCGCGATAGCCGTAGCGCGCCTGCTTGGAAACGTCGACCTGCGCGAGCACCAGACCCGTGCGCGGGGCGCCGGCGTCGACGAGCTGGCGGATACCGGCGATGGCCGTCTCGCGCCGGGTTTTTTCCCACCGCACCACGTACAGCGCATGATCGACATGGCGTGCGAGAAGCAGGCTGTCCGACACCGCGAGCAATGGCGGCGAGTCGAGGATCACCAGGTCGTAAAGTGCCGCGAGCTGCTGCAGCAGGCCGCGCATCTTCTGCGAGCCGATGAGGTCGGCCGGATGGGCGGCCCGCCCGCCGGCTGTAATGTAGTGCATGCCCGAGCGTGAATCGATCTCGATCACGTCCTCGAGCTCGGCGCGGCCGGCCAGATATTCGGCGAGACCGGTCTGGTTGGGCTGTTCGAGCATCAGGTGCAGGTTGGGATGGCGCATGTCGCCGTCCACGACGATGCAGCGCTGGCCCGAGCGCGACGCCAGGGCCGCAAGCGAGAGGGTCAGGGCGCTCTTGCCCTCGCCCGACACCGCCGACGTGATCAGCACGGTACGCGGCGGGTGCTCGGCATCGGCAAGCATCAGTGCGGTGCGGATGGAGCGCACCGATTCGGCAAAGGACGAGTTCGGCCGGTCGACCGCCACCTCGTGCGTCGGACGGCGGCGTTCGCGCCGGCTGAGGCGCGGCGTCGCGCCGAGGACCGTGAGGCCGGTCACGCTTTCCAGCTGGGTGACGTTGCGGAAGCCAGAGTCGAGGAACTCGAGGATCAGCGCCAGCGCGATGCCGACGACCAGCGACACCAGGAGCGCCGCCAGGATCATCAGCCGCTTCTGGGGATAGAACGGATAGAACGGCGCGGTGGCGCGCGAGATGATGCGCGCGTCGGGTCGCTCCGTCTCCTTGTCGAAGACCGAGGTCTCCTTATAGCGCGCGAGCACCGTCTGATAGAGCTGCTGGTTCGCCTTCACCTCGCTGGCCAGCGTGCGCAGCGACACCTCGGCATCGTTCTGCCGGCCGATCTGGTTTTCGAGCCTCTTCGATTCGGTCTCGAGATTGCGCACGCGCGCATTCGCGATCTGAACGTCGTTCGCGAGGCTCGCCGCGATTTTCTGCGTCTCGCCGCTGATCTTGAGGCGGAGGTCCTTGAGCTCGTTCTCGGCCAGCACCAGCGTCGGATGGCCCGGGCGCAGCGTGGTGCGTAGCTGTGCGATCTTCTGCAGGACCGTCGCTTCCTGCTCTTGCAGGCGCTGGATCAGGGGCGAGTCGAGAATCGCCGCCGCCGTGTCGATCCCCGCCGCGCCCTTCGCCCGCAGCGACTGGATCTGCTCGAGCCGCGCCTCGGATTCGGCGCGCTTGGTGCGCGCCGCCACCAGGTCGACGTTGAGGCGGACGAACTGTTCCTGCAGCACGTTTGCGCCGGCCGCTTCGACGATGCCCGATTGCGCGCGGAACTCGTCGAGCTTGCGCTCGAACTCGACGACCTTCGCCTGTAGCTCGTTGACCCGGCGATCGAGCCAGGCAGTGGCGCTCGACGTTGCCTCGCTCTTGGTGGCCTGCTGGTCGGCGATGTACAGCGCGGCCGTCGTATTGGCCGCACGCGCGGCGAAGTCGGGGTCGGACGACGTGTATTCGATCGAGATGACGCGCGAGCGCTGGCTGGGAATCACGGCGAGACCGGCGAGATAGGAATCGGTCAGGTCCTCGCGCATCGCGGCGTGCTTCTCAGCCTCGGTCATGCCCTCCCAGGGCGACCGCGCCTCTTGCGGCTTCACGCCGAGCAGGCGCTTGACGGCGGCCTTGGCGAGACCGATCAGGCTTTCATGCGGCTCGGCCAGCTCCGGGTTGAACAGCGGGCTGCGGTAGAGGTCGAGCTTGTCGACCGCCTGGGCCGCGAGATGGCGTGAGCCGATGATCGCCGCCTGGGTCTCGTTCGTGTAGTAGTCCGGCGTCAGCCCCTGGGCGACGGACTCGATGTTCACCACGTTCTGGCGGTTGCCCTCGACGACCACCGAGGACTGGGCAACGTAGAGCGGCGTGATCTGGTTGACCATCAGCACCGCGATGGCGGTGCCGAGGAACGTCACCCCGCCGATCAGGACCTTGCGGCGGCGCAGCCCGCCGAGCAGGCGACGCGGATCGAGCCCCTCGGGCTCGCCGGGTGGCATATAGGGGCCGACATCGGCAAGCTGCTCCCGATGACGGGGCGGAAGACGCGCAATGGTGGACATTATGTTAGGGGTGCTCCTGCCCCGGCCGGCCTCCCCCGCTCGCCCGCCTGGTAGCGTGTCAAATTCAGGTTAAGAACATGTTTGTCAAGCCTGCGTCCGGCCCGACCTAGAACAGGCGGCGCGTGATTTCGACGGTGTCTCCGGGCAGTACGGGCGTATCCAGCTGAACGGAAAGTTCGCGAACGCCTTCGCCGCTTTCGCGCACGACGGTGGCCGGTGCAAAGCGCGCCCGGCGCGTGTAGCCGCCCGCGATGGCCACGGCCCGGCGCACGGTCAACCCGGCCACGTAGGGATAGCTGCCCGCCTTGTTCACCTCGCCGTAGATATAGAACGGACGGTAGTTCAGCACCTCGACCGTCACGCGCGGATCGACGATGAACTTGCGGTCGAGCTCCGCCCGGATCTTCTCCTGCAATTCGGGCACGGTCAGCCCCTTGGCGGCGATCTGGCCGAGCAGCGGGTAACCGATCGTGCCGGAGCCGTCGATCTCGAACTGTCCCGATTCCTGCGGCTGGCCAAACACGGTGACTTTCAGCTTGTCGCCGGGGCCGAGCCGATAGGCGGAAATGTCCTGCATTGCGGGGCTGCCCTCGGACGGCTCGACCTGCGAGGCGCTCTCGTCCGCTGGTCCGCTGCAGCCGGCCATAGCCAGCATCGCCGCCAGGACCGCAGCGGCAAGCCCAGCACGACGCCGCGCCGGCCGGATGGGACGACCCAAAATTGTCTTCTGTCGGTTAATCACTGTTAATATTTACCTCGTATCCGCCGCCCTATTTCAAATTCAGGGCGAATTGGCTGTGACGGTCGTCACAAACCGCTGAGATTCGCCGGCCGGATCTCGCGACCAGGTGCGCCATCCCACGACGCGTAAGCATGCGGATCATAATTGTTCGTTAACCACGAATCGCAAGGGCGAGCCGCGACCGCTCCGGCTTTGTCGCACCATTGGTCCCTTCTTAATGGTCCCTTCCTAAAGGTGTTCGCCGACGGCGAGCGTCATGACCTGGTCGCTGAAACCGGCGCCGGCCAAGGTCGAATTCCGGCGGGCCATCGAATAGGCGAGGCGGGCATACCACCTGCTGCCGATCCGGTAGTCGAACGCGAGCGAGCCGTCGATCACCGTGTCGTCGCGCCGGAAGCCGCGGAACGACTGGTCCGAATATCCGGCGCGCAGCGAGACGATGAGATTGTCGAGGTATTCGTAGTCGACGCCGATCTTCCCCTCGCTGACCAGGACGCCGGACGCCCCGACCAGGGTCGTCTCGTCGATGCGCCGCGTCAGCCCGGCGGTGACGGTCAGCAGACCGGTCGGGTTCCAGATCAGCTTGCCGTCGAGCGATACACCCGACACCGTCTCGAACCCCGGCTCGTCGAAGCGCTGGCTCAGATAGCCCGCACCGAA
Source organism: uncultured Alphaproteobacteria bacterium (assembly GCA_963817535.1). Lineage (GTDB taxonomy): Bacteria > Pseudomonadota > Alphaproteobacteria > MPNO01 > DASWLB01 > CAWGHZ01. The sequence goes on along the minus strand of CAWFOW010000009.1, from coordinate 52,082 downwards.
CTCGATGAAGGTCACGCCCGTCACATCCCAGGTCAGTCCGGCCTGGATGTTGTAGCCGTTCGAGCCCTGCAGCAGGCCGCCGGCATCGACGCGCCGCGCATAGTTGCGGGTATTGTAGCGCGGCTCGACGAACACGGTGGTGCCGGGACTGAACTCGTAGCCGGTGCGCACGGCGTAGGTGGTCTCGACGCGGTCGCCGTCCGGCGTGGTCAGGGGATCGCCGCCCGAATTGGTAATCTCGTCGCGCGCGATCCTGGCGCTGAGCAGGACGGCGTCCGCCATGTAGCGCACCTCGCCATGCGCGTTCAGGACGTCGGCCGTTTGCGGTGGGACGTTGGCGCCGCCGGGATTGTCGGGCGTGCCGCGCTGCGTCTGGGCTTCGGAATAGCCCGCCTCGCCGGAGACGTACAGCGCCTCGGTGACGTCGATCCGTCCCCCGAGACTGGTCCGGTAATTGACGAAGTCCTCGCCGGGATACACGAAATGCCGGCCGACGTCGCCGCCGACGGCGAAATGCGCCTCGTGGTTGGCCCAGTCCGAGGCGATCGACACCGATGGGCGGAAGTCGAAGATCGCGTCGCCGCGCTTGTCGGTTTCGGTGCGGAAGATGTTGGAGTCATAGGACATCGCGACCTCGGCGGTCGGATGCACCACGAAGCTTGCGAGCGGCGAGCTCTTGTTCGCGACCGTCTGCTCGTCCACCAGCCCGACATGGTAGAGCACCTCGTCCAGCTCGAGACCGATCGGCGCGAACTCGGGGCGGGGGCGGTCGAGCACGGATTCGGTCCGCGCCTGCTGTGCGTGAGTGACGACGGGAAGGAGCGCGAGCGCGGCCGCGGCCGCGGCCATCAATCCAAAGCTGGCCCGTGGCCAGGCGGCCAGACGCCGGGACCGGCCTTCTACGCCCATATCAACTCGGGCTTGCCTGATCCGTGTTTTCGAAGACCGGCGGCGGCAGGTCGAGCGGAATGGCTTGTTGCGCGGTGTTGGGCCCGGCCGCCGGCGCAATGTCCTGCAGCTGCGCCAACGTGCCGAGGTCCTGCAGCAGCGCCGCCATCGCCGTCTGAAGCTCCGACTCGATGGCCAGGCGGACGTCTTCCGGGATCGCGCCGCCCGGCGCGTTCTGGCCTCGCGCCAGCGAGGCACGCGTCAGATCCATGATGCGGCCCAGCGCCGCGACGACTTGATCCGGGGTCATTTCCGCCGCGCGGGCGCGCACCGACTGGACGAGATGAAGCACGCGGCGTTTCAGCTCGCGTAACGGCACGTCGATGCCCAGCCAGGCGCGCAGTGCCCGCATACCGCGCTCGCTTCCCGAAAAGATGCCTTCCATCACCTGGTCCGACGGCTGCGGTGGTGGCTGCTGCGCCCCGTTCGCGGGAGGCGGATTTGCGGCCTGAACCGGCGCCGAATCCTGCGCGAAGGCGGAGCCGGAGCCAAAGCCCAGGGTCAGCGCCGCCGTGAGGACGAGCATCGCAAAATATCGGATCGAACGTCGAGACATGCCCTGTTCCGCGGCCTTCCATCCTCTGTTGGTACCGGGCCTTCCGCCCGGCGCCGCGCCACCCCGTGGAAGTATACACCGAATCTGGTGGCCTTTTCCGCCCCCGATGGTGCGCCCGGCGTCTTCACGATTCGTTAACGCCCGTCTCGCCAGTCACGACGGCCAGTCCGCGCGCCAGCAGATCGGCCGTCGCGCGATCCAGATCGGCCCGAATTCGCGCCCGCCCGGCGTCGGGAAAGGCGGCGGCGAACGCCTCGGTGAGCTCGTCCGCGCTGCGCGGCTCGGCCAGCAGCCGCCACAGCGCGCTGGTGACGGCGTCGAGATAGAAGACCTCCTGGCTCGACGGCTCGACCAGAAAGGTCTCGTCGTCGACAACGGTCGCGCTGATCGCCGGGTTGCGCAGATAGCGGATTTCAGCCATTCGCCGTGTCCTCGGCCGGCGCGAATTCCGCGGCCAGCAGAGCCGCCGCCGCCGGGCTGGACGCGAACGGCAGCCGCAGGACCGGCACACGCCGGGCGAGCCCTTCGAGCGCGCGCACCAGCGCATCCGCCGGCCGGTCCGCGGCATAGCAGTGGGGCACGAGCGCCCGGACCGCCTGGGAGGGAGACAGCGGTGTCGGACCGTCGCCGGACGCGCCGCGCGCGAGAATCACAACGGCGGCAAGCGGCGCGGTCGCACCGAACGGCGCCGCCTCGCCCGGCTTCATACGCAGGTATGTCGCGATCTCCCCTGCATATGCCGTGCGCTCCATGATGAAGCGCGCATAGGCGGCGCCGCTGCCCGGCGGCAAGGGCTGGCGGGCCTTGGGGGCGAGGCCGAACGACATGGCCTCGGGAGCATCGCCCGGACGTATGCCGATCCGGTCGTCGCCGAACAGGAGATGTCCCAATTCCGCCAGCATCAGCGCGACGGAGGATTTTCCGGCGCCGGAATTGCCGACCAGCGCGACGATGCCCGCGCCGATCCGCGCGGCGCCCGCATGCAGGCAGATCAGTGACGCGTCGCGCGCCACCACGACCATGACCAGCGCGCCGGCAGCGCCGTTCGCCGCGTCGAGCGCGTTGTCGAATTCAAGGACGGCGCCGTAGCTGCCGCTCACCGCATAGCCGCCGGACGCCGTGCGGCCGATTTGGATGTCTGCGAAATCCGCTGGCTCGGCCGGGCGAACGCGCCAGCCGTACAGGAACAGTCCGAGTTGTTCGATCACCGGCTCCGCGCCGGCACCGGCAACGACAATCGGCGCCGTGTCGGGGCCGAGCCGCCAGGCGTCGCCAGCGAAAGAAGCGGAAGGCGCTCTAGTCCGCGACGTTCTCGCGCGGCGCATGCTTGGAAAGAATCCGCTGGAGGGTGCGCCGGTGCATGTTGAGCCGGCGCGCCGTCTCGGAGACGTTGCGGTCGCATTGCTCGAAGACGCGCTGGATATGTTCCCACCGCACGCGATCGGCCGACATCGGGTTTTCGGGCGGCGGCGGCAGGGCGTGCTCGCCCGCGAGCAGCGCCGCTTCCACCTGGTCGGCGTCGGCGGGCTTGGCGAGGTAATCGAGCGCGCCGGCCTTCACCGCCGCAACGGCGGTGGCGATGTTGCCGTAGCCGGTCAGCATCACGATGCGGGAGTCGGGCCGCGCAGCGCGCAGCGCCGTCACGACGTCGAGACCGCTGCCATCCTCGAGGCGGAGGTCGAGGACCGCGAAGGCCGGAGGCTCGGCGCGCGCGGACGCGATGCCGTCGGCCACCGACAGGGCGGTTCGCACCTCGTAGCCGCGGCGCTCCATCGCGCGGGCGAGACGGGCCAGGAAAGGGGCATCGTCGTCGACGATCAGGAGTGACCGTTCGGCGCCCTGGCCCCGGGGGGACTCTTGAAGCTGGGTCATGGCAATCTGCTTTCTTCGGGCGGGAACGAGGCGGGCTCGTCCGCCTCGGCTGCCTCCAATATGGAGCGATTCCAGCGAACTGCAACCTCCGCACCGCCTTGGGGCCGGTTGGCGAACGACACCCGCCCGCCTGTGTGGCGCAGCAGGGTCTGGGCGATGAAGATGCCGAGCCCCATATGTGCGGCGCCGTCGCGCCAGCCCGAGACGTAGGGCTCGCCCAGCCGTTCCATGATTCCCGGCTGAAATCCGGGCCCGTCATCGGCGACGACCACCGAGGCGGTATCGTCGTCCCAGCGCGTTGCGACGTCGACCGTCTCGCGGGCCACCTGGACCGCGTTCTGGATCAAATTTCCGAGACCCTGGAGAAACTCGGCCGAGCGCAGGACCTGCGGCTCCGTGGCCGTCGCGCCATCGGCCGGGCCGGCATCGAAGCGGATGTGCGTGCCCTTGTTGGCATAGGGGGCGGCCGCCAGCTCCACCACCGACGACAGCGGCAAGTGCATGAACGGCTCGTCTCCCTCGGGCCGGGCCGCGAGGCGGGCGAGGATGTCGCGACACCGCGCCGCCTCGCTGAGCAGCAGCGCGACATCTTCGCCGATCGGGCTGTCGGCTGGCACGTCGCGCGCGATCTCGCGCGCCACGACCGAAATGGTGCCCAGGGGACTCCCCAGCTCATGCGCGGCGGCGGCGGCGAGCGCGCCGAGGGCCGAAAGCTGGCGCTCGCGCGACAAGGCGAGCTGTGCGGCCGCAAACGCATCCTGCATGCGGCGCGCCTCGGCCGCGACACGCCAGGCGTAGGTGGCGAAGAACACGATGCCGAGGCCGAGCGCCGTCCAGATCCCGAGCACGTAGACCAGGGGCAGCGCGAGCCCGCCGCCCTGCCACGGCAGCGGCATGTGCAGGACCGCAAGCACGCTGATGGCGACCACCGACAGCGTGCACAGCGTCACGGTCGGCCGCGCGCCCAGAATGGTCGCCGACACCGAGACGGGCGCCAGCAGCAGCACGGCAAACGGGTTCTGCAGCCCGCCGGTCAGGTACAGCAGCACCGAGAGCTGGACGATGTCATAGGCGAGGAACCACGCCGCCGCCGGCTCGCTGAGCCGCACCGCCCGCGGCCGCTCGAGCATCGCCACCGTCACCGCGAGGTTGACCGCCGCCGACGCGCCGATCACGATCAGGCACTCGGCAAGCGGCAGGCGAAATTCCAGCCCGTAATGAACGACCAGGATGGCAAGTGCCTGGCCGGCAACGCCGACCCAGCGAATCGTGGTCAGGGTGCGAAGCCGTACCCGCCCCGGCTCGGCCTGTTGCGCCTCGAGCCGTCCCATCAGCCGGTCATCGCGCGATTGCGGAGCCGAGAAAAGCAGCCCCTCACCCTGTCCCTCTCCCAAGGGGAGAGGGCACGCCGCGATGATCTTTCCGAATCTCTGTCGGGCGCCGAATCCGCGATCGAGTCCACGAAAGTACGGGCAGGGTTCCCTCTCCCGCGGGGAGAGGGACAGGGTGAGGGGTCAGGCGTCGACGGGTGGAACGTGCATTCGATCGCCACGAGCCCTCACGCGATCAGGAACGTCTCGAACGCCTTTTCGGTGCGGCGCGACGGAAAGCCGCCCCGCACCGCGCCCGGACGCAGGTCGCGGTAGAAGGTGCGGAACCCCTCGCCCAGCGTGCGCGAGTTCGGTACCGACAGCCACAGCCGCAGCAGGTGGCGGTGCCGCTCGGGCTCGGGCCAGTCCTCGAATTCGGTGCGCGAATGGAACATGGTGTGGTTGTTGACGAACTGGATGTCGCCCGGCTCGAACATCATGGTCAGGCGGAATTCGTCCGAATTGGCGATCGCGTCGAGCAGATCGAGCGCTTCGGCCTGGGCTGCCGTCAGGCGCGGCACCTCGGGCATGGCCTGCGCATTGCGGATATGGCCGCGCACGTAGCGGCTGGCGAACTTGCCGCCGGTCATCGAGAACACGGTCTGCGGGTAGTAGGGCTTGGCGCCCGCCGGCTCCTGCCCCTGCCACGACCACCACATCGGCTGGTACAGCACCTCCACCAGGTCGGGGCGACGGCGCAGCATCTCGTTGTGAACCGCGACCGAGCTGGTCAGGTGGCTGAGCCCGCCCGACTTCGCGACCTGCAGGCAGAACAGCCCGGTCACGTCGCACGAATTGCAATGGCAGGACAGTTCGGCCGAGGAGGTGTAGCCGCGCCCGCGCGCCGAGTTGATATCGACGCCGAGGTCGCGCACGTCGCCCAGAACGTCGCCCGCCATCGACTGCGTGACCGCGGTGCCGAGATGCAGCCCGAGCCCCCAATAGATGAACTTCAGGTCCGGCTTGTCATAGCGCACGGCCGGGAACCCGCGCAGCAGGCGCAGGCCGGGGCCGTTTTCCAGGTCGTCCCGCACCCGGGCGATCTCGGCGGCGACGGTCGGCAGCGGGAAGTCTTCGCGCGTGAGGTCCGCCGGCGTGCGGCCCAGCCCCTTCGCGTGGGCGAGCGCCGCGTCGATCTCGGCAACCTCGTCGGCGTTGAAACGGTGGATCCAGCGGTCGGAGCGGGCAAGATCGGGCCCGCGCCAGTCGGCCGGGCCGGGGATCGGTTGGTGCATGGCGGTCTCCTCCACACCCGATCCTAGAGCCTATTTCGCCGATTTGGAATCGCCTGCGCCGGCGCGGCGGCCGTTGCGAGTTGGCGCCCCGCATGTTACCCCCCGGCACGGGAAGGGACGCCGCAGCGGTCGCATCGTTAAGAAAACTGCGACGGCCTGCGCGTAGTCTTTCGGATCGGCCGACTTCCCGGTCGCAGCCCGGGCGTCCCTTTAGGGTATTGCGATGAGCAACGATATTCCACGTCCCCTCGGCGAAACCTCCCTGACCAGCGATGACGACAGCGTCGCCGGGGTCAAGCGCGAGCTGGTGCGCTGCATGGTGCAGGACATGGGGCGCGATCCGGCCTATGCGTCGCACCAGGACTGGTTCTACGCGCTGGCCTATTTCCTGCGCGGCCGGCTGAGCGCCTCGCGCATCCGCACCTGGCGGCGCAATTTCGACCAGGACGCGAAGTGGGTGTACTACCTGTCGCTGGAATTCCTGCCCGGTCGGCTGCTGGCGAGCTGCCTGCGCAACCTCGGGCTGCTCGAGCCCTGTTCCGCGGCGCTGGCCGAGCTCGGCATCGACCTCGAGACGCTGCGCAGCTACGAGGTCGAGCCCGCGCTCGGCAATGGCGGGCTGGGTCGACTCGCCGCCTGCATCCTCGATTCGATGGCGACGCTCGGCTACGCCGGCCTCGGCTACTCGATCCGCTACGAGTACGGCATGTTCCGCCAGATGATGGAGAACGGCGCCCAGGTCGAGCATCCGGAGAACTGGCTGAAATACGGCAACCCGTGGGAATTCGGCCGCCCCAACGTGATGTACCCGGTGCATTACAAGGGCGAAGTCGCGCAGGTGCACAACTGGCGCGGCGAGCTGGAATGCTACTGGGGCAACACCGACGACATCATGGCGATGGGCTACGACATCCCGGTCGTCGGATTCGGCAACGACACGGTTTCGACCATCCGTCTGTGGTCGGCGAAGGCGACGACGGACTTCAACCTCGACTACTTCAACCGGGGCAACTACATCGAGGCGGTCGAGGAGAAAAGCGAGTCCGAGACGGTCTCGAAGGTCCTCTACCCGTCCGACACCACCAACATGGGGCGCGAACTGCGCCTGAAGCAGGAGTACTTCCTGGTCTCCGCCTCGCTGCAGGACATATTGTCGCGCTTCGAGCGCAAGCACGGCGCGATCGAGCGCCTGCCGGACAAGGTGGCGATCCAGCTGAACGACACCCACCCGTCACTCGCCGTGCCCGAGCTGATGCGCATCCTGGTCGACGAGCGCCGGCTGGGCTGGGACGCGGCGTGGGACATCACCCAGCGCACCGTTGCCTTCACCAACCACACGCTGCTGGCCGAGGCGCTGGAATGCTGGCCCATCGAGCAGATCGCGACGCTTCTGCCCCGCCACATGCAGATCATCTACGAGATCAACCACCGCTTCCTGCGCGAAGTGACGCATCGCCACCCCGGCGACATCGCGCGGGTGCAGCGCATGTCGCTGATCGACGATAGCAGCGACGGACGGCACATGGTGCGCATGGCCCATCTCGCCTTCGTGGGCAGCCATCGCGTGAACGGCGTCTCAGACATGCACACCGGCATCATGCGCGCCACGACGTTCCGCGATTTCGACGCGCATTTCCCGGACCGCATCACGAACCTGACCAACGGCATCGCCTTTCGCCGCTGGCTGGACGAGGCGAATCCCGATTTCGCAGCCCTGATCGACGGGCGCATCGGCGGTGCGTGGCGCCGCGATCTGGGCGTCATCGCAGGCCTTGCGCCCGCCGCCGAGGACGCCGCCTTCCGCGCCGCCTTCCGCCAGGTCAAGCGCGCCAACAAGGCGCGCTTGGCCGCGGTGATGGAGAAGAGGCTGGGGCTGTGGGTCGATCCCGACTCGCTGTTCGACGTGCACGTCAAGCGCATCCACGAATACAAGCGCCAGCTCCTGAACGTTCTGCACGTCATCGTGCGATACAACCGCATCCGCCACGGCACCCACAGCGACATCGTCCCGCGCACCGTGATCATCTCGGGCAAGGCGGCACCGGGCTATGCCATGGCCAAGCGTATCCTGCAGCTGATCACCAGCGTCGCCGACGTCGTCAACTACGATCCGGCAGTGCAGGACAGGCTGAAGCTCGCCTTCATCCCGAACTACGACGTGCAGACCGCCGAGGACATCATTCCCGCCGCCGACCTGTCGCAGCAGATCTCGCTGGCCGGCACCGAGGCATCGGGCACCGGCAACATGAAGCTGGCGCTGAACGGCGCCATGACGATCTGCACGCGCGACGGCGCCAACGTCGAGATCGCGCGCGCGGTCGGCGAGGACAACATCTTCATATTCGGGCTCGACTACGGCGAGGTGACGGCACTGCGCCGCTCCGGCGCGTACGATCCCGTCGCGATGCTCGAGGCCAACCCGGAGCTCACCGAGGCGATCGAGATGATCCGCTCCGGCTATTTTTCCCCCGACCAGCCGGACCAGTTCGTTCCGATCGTCGACGCCCTGACGCGCGACGGCGACCGCTATATGCTGATTGCCGACTTCGCCGCCTACATCGCGACGCAGGATCGGGTGGACGCCGCCTATCGGGACGCCGAGGAATGGTCGCGCCAGGCGATCGTCAATGCGTCGCAGATGGGCGTGTTCTCGGCCGACCGGCTCGTGCACGGCTACGCCGAGGAGGTGTGGGACGCCGAGCCGGTACAGATCGAGCAGCGCAGCGCTGTGGAGTACGCCTGAATTCGGCTTACGCCGGTGCGGCGAGACGCGTCCGCGCGAATTCGGGATAGACCTCGGCGATCTGCTCGCGAATTTCGCCGTGCAGCAGCTCGCGCCAGGCGGGCTCGGGCGGCGCGGTCTCGCGCACGCGCGCCGGCACGTCGAACGCGAAGCCGGTATGTTCGCGGATCTCCTCCAGCGTATGGCCGGGGTGCAGGCTTTCGAGCCGGAACCGGCGTCGCGCGCGGTCGAACAGGAACAGGCACCGTCCGGTCAGCAGCGCGTAAGGTCCGCCCGGGCGATGGACCCCCTCGGGGCTCCAGCCCGGCGCGCTCACGAAATCGACCCGGTCGACCAGGACGCGGCGCGTATGCTCCTCGCGGAACAGGATCACCCGCGGCACCACGTAGTAGAGATAGGCTGAGCCGAAGCTGCCCGGAAAGCGCGTCGTGGAGGTCGGGTAGGGGCCGGTGCCGACCAGATTGACGTTCGCCTCGCCGTCGATCTGGCCGCCGCCGAGGAAGAACACGTCGATGCGCCCCTGGCCGGCGCGATCGAACAGCTCCGGACCGCCATCGCTGAACGGGCCGAACCTGGTGCCGCCGAGAATCATCGCCCGGGTCGCGCCACGCGACAGCGCCTGGGCCAGCAGCGCCGCCGCGCCGGGGATCGGCGATCCGACGCCGGTCGCGACCGAGCGGCTGTCGCCGATCAGCCGCACGAGCGCGCCGATCAGCAGCTCGTCCTGGCGAATTTGCGCGCTCACGCGGGAACAGTCTCGCCCATCACGTTCCGGGCGAGATAGCCGGCGAACCCGTCCGCCGTGCGCGCCGCCTGCACGTAGGCGCGGATGTGGGCCGTATCCTGCTCGTACCGTCCGAAGAAGCCGAGCGGCCACGCCCCGCGCGGCACGTGCGCGACGGCTTCGACATAAAGCGCCGGGATGGTGCCGGCGGCCATGCGCTCGTCCGCGACGAGGTCGCCGTCGAAGATCTCCTCCACCGTGACGTAGCTGGCCTTGGCGGCATGCGCCATGATCATCAGCTCGCGCTTGTTGCCGGCCCAGACATTGCCTGCGCGGTCGCCGAGTCTCGCGTGGAACAGTGCCGCGTCGGGGCGAAGGGCCGGCAGAAGGACGATCGGATCGGCGGACGCGGCGAACGGGTTATCGATCACCTGCCAGTCGTTGCGGTAGCGCTGCACGTCGGAGCCGATCAACCCGCGCAGCGGGGCGAACGGGCTGCCCTTCTCGCCGGCCTGCAGCGCGGCGTAGATCGCGGGGCAGGTCGAATCGAGAACGCGGAGCGTTCCCGCCTCCACCGCCGCGCGAAACCGGGGCGCGGGTCCGAACTCGTCGAGCGTGACGGCGCCGCATTCGACGGCGGCGACGCAGCCCGCGCCGATCAAAAGGTCGGCCTGCAGCCCCGAAGTCGGCACACACAGCAAATGCAGGTCCTTCGCGCCGCGCCGGATCAGCGCGCGGGTCGCCGCCATGGCGATGCCCGCCTCGTCCTTCGGCACGGCCAGCATCGCGCCATCCGGAATGCGGTGCACCAACTCCTCAAGGCGGACGAACGGCCAGGAAAGGTCCATGGCCATATTCTATGGCATGGCGGCTGTCGTGGGAACGTCGTCCGGAAGCGTCCTTGCCCTCGCACGAGGAATTGGGCATTGTTCGTTGAACAGGACTTGGCTGACGATTTCCGCGATTTGTAATAACAAGGTCCAAGGGCCGCGGAACCGACTAGGGAGGATGAAATGCTCAAGCCATTGGCGGCTGTGGCCGCGCTGACAGTTGCTTTCGCGGGTGCGGCGCAGGCCCAGATCAATCTCAAGCTTGCCGATTTCGCCGGCGCGAATGACTCCACCTATTCCGACGTCATCAAGCCGTGGTTCGAGGACGTCAACAAGGCGCTGGCCGGCAAGGTGCATATCGACGGGTTCCCGGGCGGGGCGCTGGGCCGCAACCCGGCGGTGCAGGTCAAGCTGGTGCAGGACGGCGTGGCCGACCTCGCCTTCTTCGTGCCGTCCTACACGCCGGGCCGCTTCCCCGACAATGAGGTGATGGAGCTGCCCGGCATCATCGACAACTCGAACGAGTCCTCCATCGCCATCTGGCGCATGTACAAGGCGGGGCTGCTGCGCGGCTATGACGAGTTCCACGTCATCGCGCTGTGGACCACCTTCCCCTACAACATCCACACCGATTTCCCGGTCACCAAGATCGCCGACCTGAAGGGCAAGAAGCTGCGCGCGGGCGGGCCGGTCGCCGCGGACACCATGAAGGCGCTGGGCGCGGTGCCGGTCGGCATGCCGATCCCGGCCGTCGCCGAGAACATCTCCAAGCACGTGCTGAACGGCACCGCGGCGGACTGGAACGTGATGTACGCTTTCCGCATCGTCGACGTGGCGACGCATCACTACATGGCGCAGCTCGGCACGGTGCCGATCGGCGTCCTGATGAACAAGGCGAGCTGGGAGAAGCTGCCGGCCGACGCCAAGGCCGAGATCGACAAGCTGTCGGGCGAAACCCTCTCGCGCCGGTTCGGCAAGGTGAATGGCCGCGTGCAGGACGAGTTCCTGGCCAAGACCCGGGCGATGAAGGACCACACCTTCGTCTTCCCCGACAAGGCCGCAACGGCCGAATGGGAAAAGACGGTCGATCCGGTGATCGGCAAGTGGGTGGCCAAGCACCCGAACGGCAAGACGCTCCTCGATACGCTGAAGAAGGAGCTCAAGTCGGTGCGCAGCGAAAGCTGACGGACGTGGCGCGCCGGCGATGACCGGGCTCGAAGCGCTCGCCTCGCGCGCCTCGCGCTGGATCGCGCTCGCGGGGCTGGTCGCCTTCGTCGCGGTGGCGCTGGTGACCATCGTCGACGTGATGATGCGCTGGCTGTTCGCAAGCCCGATCGACGGCGTCGAGGAGGTGTCGAAGCTGGTGGTCGCCATCGCCATCGCCGCCTTCTTCCCCGCCGCGCTGGCCGACCGCCATCACATCTCCATCACCTTCCTCGGCAAGCTGACGGGCCCGCGCGGCCACGCCTGGCTCGAGGCGCTATCGGCCTGCGTGACGTCGCTGTTCTTCTTCGCGGTCGGCTGGGAGTTCGTCGCCTACACCGCGCAGGTGCAGGACGCGGGCGAGACCACCTGGATCCTGGCCTGGCCCGTGGCGCCGTGGTGGACGGTGGTGACCGCCTTCATGATCGTCTGCATCCCGGTGCAGCTGGTCGTGTTCACCGCCGAGATCGGCCGGGCACTGCGCGGCGGCGCGGGCGGGTCGGGCGAGGTGCTGGGCGAGACCGTGTCGCCCACCGACGGGGAATATTGATGGACCCGATCCTGCTCGCCTCGCTCGGGCTGGTCGGCATGTTCGTGCTGATCCTGCTGCAAATCCCCATCGGAATTGCGATGGCAGTGGCCGGGTTCGTCGGGTTCGGCTTCCTCGGCGGGTTCGGCCCGGCGATCTCGCTGTTTGCCACCGAGCCTGTCGGCGTGCTGTCGAGCCTCGATCTCGCCGTCATCCCGCTGTTCCTGCTGATGGGCAGCTTCGCCGGCGTCAGCGGCCTGTCCGCCGACATCTATCGCCTCGCCTACGCGCTGATCGGCCATCGCCGCGGCGGGCTGGCGCTCGCCACCATCGGCGGCTGCGCCGGGTTCGGTGCGGTATGCGGCTCGTCGCTGGCCACGGCGGCGACGATGGGACGCGTGGCGCTGCCCGAGATGCTGAAGCGGGGCTATGCGCCGACGCTCGCCTCGGGCTCGATCGCGGCGGGCGGCACGCTCGGCATGCTGATCCCGCCGTCGGTCGTGATGGTGATCTACGCCTTCCTCGCCCAGCAATTCGTGATCACGCTGTTCATTGCAGCACTGATCCCAGGCCTCCTCGCGATCGCGCTGCATTGCGTCGCCATCAACGTGGTGGTGCGTATCAACCCGGAGGCCGGGCCGGCGGGGGCGCGCATGACCTGGCCGGAACGCTGGATGGTGGCGCGCCAGAGCTGGGGCGTGGTGCTTCTGCTGATCGCCGTGATCGGCGGCATCTACGGGGGCGTGTTCACCGTCACCGAGGCGGCCTCGCTCGGCGCCGGTCTCGCGTTCCTTTTCACCGTGGCGCGCGGCCGGCTGACGCGCGAATCGTTCTGGCAGGTGGTGCATGAGACGGCGTCGAACTCGGCGATGATCTACCTGATCATCATGGGCGCCTCGATCTTCACCTACTTCATCACCGCGACCAAGATGCCCGACGAGTTGGTGCATGTGATCAACAGCTGGGACCTGCCGCCGCTCGCCGTGATCGGCGTGCTGATGATCGCCTACCTGATTCTGGGCTCGATCTTCGACACGGTGGCGGCGATGGTGATCACCATGCCGTTCGTGTTCCCGCTGGTCATGTCGATCGGCTACAACCCGATCTGGTGGGGCGTGGTGCTGGTCATGGTGATCGAGGTCGGCATGATCACGCCGCCGATCGGCATGAACGTGTTCGTGATCTACGGCGTCGCGCGGACCCTCGCGCTCAACACCATCTTCCGCGGGATTCTGCCGTTCCTCTACGCCGACCTGGTCAGGATCACGATCATCATCCTGTTCCCGGCTCTGGCGCTGTGGCTGCCGGCGGTGCTCGGCTACAATTTGCAGTGAGAGCAGTGGGAGAAGCGATTTAGCGCTTGCTGACCTTGGTGGCCGCGGGCTTGAGTGCGGCGATGCGCTCATCGATGGCCCGACGTGCGACCGCAAAGGTCTTGAGATCGCGCCCGGCAAGGGCGGTGCCCGCGGCGAACTTGACGCTCATCGGATTCACCTGTTGGCCCTTCACCAGCACCTCGTAATGCAGGTGCGGGCCCGTGGCGCGGCCGGTCTGGCCGACATAGGCGATCACGTCGCCCTGATGCACGCGCTCGCCGCGGCGCAGCCCCTTGGCGAACCGGCTGAGATGGGCGTAGGCGGTCTCATGCGTCGAATCATGCCGGATGCGGATGTAGTTGCCGTAGCCGCGCTCGCGCCCGCGCACCTCGACCACGCCGTTGCCGGCGGCATAGACTGGCGTACCGGCGGGCGCACCGAAATCGACGCCCTTGTGCTTGCGGGTGAAGCCCAGGATCGGATCGCGCCGGCGCCCGAAGCGTGACGTGATGCGGATCGCGTCGAGCGGGGTGCGCAGCAGCGCCTTTTTCACGCTCTTGCCGTTCGCGTCGTAATAGCCCGCAACGCCGTGGGCCGGCTTGAAGCGATAGACCGTCTTGCGCTCGCCGCTGATGGTCAGCGTCGCATACAGGATGTCGCCCGCGCGCACGAACGCGCCGGCCTTGTCGGTGACGCGTTCATAAGCGATGTCGAACGTGTCGCCCGGCTGCAGGTCGCGCTGGAAGTCGACGTCCCATGAGAAGAGGTGGGCGAGCTGGGTGATCGTCTCGGGCGCAAGGCCCGAGTCCGCGGCGGCGGCATAGAGCGAAGAGTCGATCGTGCCGGCCGCCCGCGTCAGCGTGGTCACCAGCGCCTTCTGCGCCTTGGCTGCGGCGAAGGAATCCTCGCCGGTACGTTCCGCGCGAATCTTGAAGTCGGTGCCGGAATCGAGAGAGATGGCGTTGAGCTGGCCGGTCTTGTGGCCGGTCAGCCGGTCGAAGCGCAGCACCACCTGGTCGCCGACCGCGAGCGTGCGCGGATTGTAGACCTTGCGCAGCGCCGCGATGGCATTGGCGGCATCGGTCTCGGTCGCGCCGGACTTGACCAGGATCCGGTGCAGCGTATCGCCACGCGTCGCGTGCTTGACGACCGTGATCTCGGGCGGCAAGGCCGCATCCATCGGCGCCTGGCCCGACGGAGGCAGGCGGGCCGTCTGGGATGCGGACCCGTTCTTCGATGTTGCGGATTGGGTGGCGACGACGGTCCCGATCGCGATCAGCGCGATCAGGACGACTGCACGGCGCAAGCTGCGCGTTGGCTGGGCCGGTCCCCTCATGTCCCCCCACTGCCTACCGCAATATGTGCGGTCCCCATTACGTAACGGGCAGTGTCACAACAATTGGTTAACTTCCGGCACCATGAAGGGGCGCAATGTGGCTTGTCAAGCCGGGTTCCGCGATTCGTATGGTTTACGTCGCATTTCCTACGACAGTTGCGGGCAGGCTCAGCAGCCGGCGGCGTAGGCCTCGCGCCGCGCATCCGCGGCGCCCGCCAGGACACCGTCGGGCAGTCGCTCGATGCATTTGGACGAGCCGAAATAGGATGCGCCGGTCGCCCGCGACAGCCGGTGCCCGCATGCGGCGAGTGCGGCGGCGACCTGGTCCGTATAGCCGTCCTCGAGTACCGGGTCGCCCGACATCGTGATCGACCAGCGTGGCGCCTCGATCGCCGCCGACAGCTCCATGCCCCTGTCGCGCAAATTGGTCAGCACCTGCACGTTCGAGATGGTTTGGGCCGGCCCGCCCGGCGTCGATAGCAGATAGCGGACCTTGCCGTCCTCCAGCACCATGACCGGGTTCAGCGTGTGGGCCGGCCGCTTGCCCGGCGCGACCTGGTTGGCGTGGCCCGCCTTGGTGGTGAAGCCGGTCATCCGGTTGTTGAGCAGGATTCCGGTGCCGGGATCGATGAAGGCCGAGCCGAACACGTGGAACACGCTCTGGACCACCGTCATCGCGTTGCCCGCGCCGTCGGCGATGGCGATGCAGGACGTGCCGCCCTGCGCCCCGGCCCGCTTCGGCGCATCGCCGTTCGCCACCGAGGCCTGCAGCCGCGCCGCCGTCTCGGCGCCGAGCAGCGTATCGAGCGGCGCGGGTGCAATGCGCGGGTCGGCGATATGGTCGAGCCCCTCGGCGAAGGCGGCGCGCTGCGCGCGGATCAGGATGTCGAGGCGCGTCGCGTCGTCCGCATTCGCAAGCTGCTCGCTTGTCACTGCGCCGAGCGCGTTGAGCTGCAGCAGCATCAGAAGGCCATAGGACGTCGGCGGCATGACCTGGACCGTAAGGCCGCGATAGTCGGTCTCGATCGGCTCGCACCATTCCGGCGCATAGCCCGCGAAATCCTCGGCGGAGAGGAGCCCCCCGGCAGCGCGGCTGGCCGCGCCGATCGAACGCGCGATCGGGCCTTCGTAATAGGCGGCGCTGCCATCGCGCGCGATCAGCCGGAGGGATTGGGCGAGCACCGGCTGGCGCAGCACGTGCGCGCGCTCGAGCGGCGTGCCGTTCGGATAATAGAGCGCGCGGCAGCCGGGGTCGGCCTCGACGTCCTTGCGGAAAAGATGGAGGGCAGCGGCGAGCACGCGCGACAGCGGATGACCCTCCTCGGCCAGCAGGATCGCCGGGCCGAAAAGATCCGCCCAGCCGAGCCGGCCGAAGCGGCGGTGCATCTCCTCCCAGCCGCGCACGAGGCCCGGGACGCTGGCCGCCAGCGGGCCGCGCGCGACCATCCCGTCGGGGAACCTGTCGGGGGTCGCGCCGCTGGGCGCCGGGCCCGACGCGTTGAGCCCGTAGGTTTTTCCCGCCTTGGCGTCGCGATACAGGATGAATGCGTCGCCGCCCAGCGAGGTCGCCTGCGGGATGACCGTGCACAGCACCGCCGAGGTCGCGATCATCGCGTCGCAGATCGAGCCGCCGCGCTCCAGCACCCCGAGCCCCGCGAGCGAGGCGAGCGAATGCCCCGACACCACCATGCCGCGCGTGCCGTAGACCGGCGAGCGCGCCATGCGCACGCCCGCGAAATTGTCGACCATGTTCGTTCCCCGTTGGACCGGCGCCATCTTGCCGCATCGGAGCTGCGCTTCCAACCGGCTCCGCTTCCCGCGCGCGCGACGTTGTGGTTCAATGCGTCCATGCCGATCGTCGAGAAGGATCCCTGGCGCGACCAGTATTTCGAGGGCATCGCCTGCCCCGAAGCGCTGGTCGTCCCGACCGACGACATGACGGCTTGGAAGCTGTTTCCCGACCATCGTTGGGTCTACAACAAGCTCGAGGTGTGCGAATCCCAGGGGATGGAGGGCGCGCCGCACGGCATCGACCCGCCGCATTTTCCCGTGTTCTCCAAGCCGATCTACAACATGCACGGCATGGGCATCGGCTCGCGCATGGTGGAAAGCCAGGCCGATCTCGATCGCGAGGTGCTGCCCGGCTTCATGTGGATGCGGCTTCTGGAGGGCGAGCATGTCTCGACCGACGTGGCGGTGTTGGACGGAGAGCCGAAATGGTGGCGCCACACCATCGGCCTCGCGCTCGGCGGCGGCATGTTCGACTACTGGACCGTGCTGGCCGAGCCGCGGCCCGCCATCGAGGCGTATTGCGGCGACTGGCTGCGCCGCAACCTGCGCGGCTATTCCGGTTGCGTGAACTTCGAGACCATCGGCGCGCGCATCATCGAATGCCACCTGCGCTTCGCCGACCAGTGGCCCGACCTGTACGGCAAGGGCTGGCTCGACGCGGTGGTGAAGCTCTATCGCGATGGGGTGTGGGACTATGACGACGCCGACCGGCACACCGGATATAGCGTGGTGCTGTTCGGCGCGCATGGCCTGCCCTATCGCCATCCCGACCCGGCGCTGGTGCAGGAGATCAAGTCCGACCCCACCATCTCGTCCGTCCAGGTGACGTTCCACGAAAACCTGCCGGCCGAGGCGCACGCCATGCCGCCGGGCGGGTTCCGCCTCGCCATCGTCAATGGCTGGGAGCTGGAAGCCGGCAAGCGCGCCCGCGAGCGGCTGGCATTGTCGTTCTGGTCGACGCCCAGCCTGCGCGCCGACACGCCGTCCCCGGCGGGATGAGGATCGTCGCCGAATTCCCGCGCCCGGTGCGGGAGATCGAGAACACATGGATCCCGATGCCGGACGGGGCGCGCCTCGCCGCGCGCATCTGGTTGCCGGAGGACGCCGAGGCGCGGCCCGTGCCCGCCATCCTGGAGTACATCCCCTACCGGAAGCGCGACCTCTTGCGTTCGCGCGACGAACCGATCCACCGCTATTTCGCCGGACACGGCTACGCGGCGATCCGGCTCGACATCCGCGGCACGGGCGAGTCCGAGGGCGTCCTGCGCGACGAGTACCTGCCGCAGGAGCTCGACGACGCCGAGACCGCCATCGCCTGGATCGCAGCGCAGCCCTGGTGCGACGGCGCGGTCGGCATGTTCGGCAAGTCGTGGGGCGGGTTCAACGGGCTGCAGGTGGCGGCGCGCAATCCCGAGGCGCTGAAGGCCATCGTTACCGTCGCCTCGACCGACGACCGCTACGCCGACGACGCCCACTACATGGGCGGATGCCTGATCAACGAGAACCTGTCGTGGGGCTCGGCCTTCTTCAACCTGATGGCCCAGCCGCCCGACCCCGCGCTGGTGGGCAATACGTGGCGAGCGATGTGGCGCGACCGGCTGGAGGCCGCGCACCCGGTCGCCGCCGAATGGATGCGCCACCCGCACCGCGACGATTACTGGAAGCACGGCTCGGTCTGCGAGGATTTCGCTGCGATCAAATGCGCGGTGTACGCCGTGGGCGGCTGGGCCGACGCCTACACCAACGCGATCCCGCGCCTGCTGGCCGGGCTCACCTGCCCGCGCAAGGGACTGATCGGGCCATGGGGCCATCAGTACCCGCAGGAGGGCATTCCCGGCCCCGCCATCGGGTTTCTGCAGGAGGCACTGCGCTGGTGGGACCGGTGGCTCAAGGGCGTCGAAAACGGGATCATGTCGGAGCCGACGCTGCGTGCCTGGATGCAGGACGGCGTGAAGCCCGAGCCCGACTACGAGACACGCCCCGGCCGCTGGGTGGCGGAGGAGACCTGGCCGTCGCCGCGCATCGAGACGCGCGCGACGTTCTTCGCGCCGGGCCGGCTGGCCGAAACCGCCGGAGGCGACGTGCCGCTCGCGATCTCGTCGCCCCAGTCCACCGGGCTTGCCTCCGGCGCATGGTGCGGGTTCGGCGCCAAGGGCGAAATGCCGACCGACCAGCGCATCGACGACGACCATGCGCTGGTGTTCGATTCCGAACCGCTTCCCACGACTCTCGAGATTCTCGGTGCGCCGGTGGTCGAGCTGGCGCTGGCCGCCGACCGGCCGCAGGCGATGGTGGCGGTGCGGCTGTGCGAACTGCACCCCGATGGCGCGTCGGAGCGGGTCACGTACGGGCT
Source organism: uncultured Alphaproteobacteria bacterium (assembly GCA_963817535.1). Classification (GTDB taxonomy): domain Bacteria; phylum Pseudomonadota; class Alphaproteobacteria; order MPNO01; family DASWLB01; genus CAWGHZ01. The sequence goes on along the minus strand of CAWFOW010000009.1, from coordinate 33,276 downwards.
GCTCAACCTCAGCCATCGCGACGGGCACGAAACGCCGAAGACGCTCGTGCCCGGCGCGCGCACCCGCGTTCGCATCCAGCTCAACGATGCGGCGCATTCGTTCGCCGCCGGCCATCGCCTGCGCATCGCGATCTCCACGGGCTACTGGCCGATCGCCTGGCCGTCGCCGGAAACGGTGACCCTGACGATCTTCTCAGGCGGCAGCCACCTTGACCTTCCCGTGCGGCCGCCACGCGCGGATGACGAGTCTTTGCCGCCGTTCGGATTGCCCGAGGCCGCGCGGGGCCCGGTGGAGACGCGCCTTCGCCCCTTCCGTGCGCGCAGATCAGTCGAGCACGACCTTTCGACGCACGAAATCGTGCACGCCTCGGGCCTTGTGGACGATGATCTCGCCGAGGGCGGCCTGACCCGCCTCGACGACATCGATCTCGATATCGGCCAGGCGATGTGGCGCCGGCTTCGCATCCGCGACGACGATCCGCTGTCCGCGCGCGCCGAGCTGCGCAACCGCACTGAGTTCAAGCGCGACGGTTGGAACGCCGTGGTCGAGACGCGCACCGCGCTGACCGCGACCGTCGACGAATTCCTGCTGGAGGCCGAGCTTCACGCCTATGAGGGCAAGGACCGCGTCTTCGCCCGTACCTGGTCGGAGCGGATCAAGCGGGACTGCTTGTAGCTTCGCGGCCTACGCCCTGCCCGCCACCCAAAGCGCGAAGGCATAGACCAGCGCCACCTCGTCGAGCCGGTCGAACCGGCCTGAGGCGCCGCCATGGCCGGCTTCCATGTTGGTGCGCAGCATGACGTGGTGCGTGCCGGTTTTGGTGGCGCGCAGCCGGGCGATCCATTTCGCCGGTTCCCAATAGGTCACGCGCGGGTCGGTAAGGCCGGTGGTCGCCAGAATATGCGGGTAGTCCTGTGCCGTCACGTTCTCGTAGGGCGAATAGGAGAGGATATAGCGGAACGCCTCTTCGCTCTCGATCGGGTTGCCCCACTCCGACCATTCCGGCGGGGTCAGCGGCAGGGTCGCGTCGCACATCGTATTGATCACGTCGACGAATGGAACCTCGGCGATGACGCCGCCGAACAGGTCGGGCCGCATGTTGGCGCTCACGCCCATCAGCATGCCTCCCGCCGACCCGCCCTGGGCGACGATCGCGCCCTTGGAGGTGAAGCGTTCGGCGATCAGGTGCTCGGCGCAGGCGATGAAGTCGAAGAAGGTGTTCTTCTTCTTCATCAGCTTGCCGTCGAGGTACCAGCCATAGCCCAGTTCGGTGCCGCCGCGGATATGCGCGACCGCAACGACGAAACCGCGATCGACCAGAGACAGGCGGTTCGCGGTAAACCATGCCCCCATCGCCAGACCGTACGAGCCATAGCCGTAAAGCAGCAGCGGCGCCGAGCCGTCGAGCCGGGTGCCCTTGGCGTAAAGCAGCGAGATCGGCACGCGCTTGCCGTCGTGGCTGGTCGCGAAGACCCGACGCGTCACGTAGTTCGCCGGATCGTGGCCCGACGGGATCTCCTGCTCCTTGCGCAGGGTGCGCGCGCGCGTCTCCATGTCGTAGTCGTAGATGCGCTCGGGCGTCGTCATCGACGAATACGAAAAGCGCAGGTTGCGCGTGTCGAACTCGTAGCCGATCTCGAGGCCGAGGTTATAGGCCTCCTCGTCGAAGGAGATCTCGTGCGAGGCATTGTCGGCAAAGCGGGTGACGACGATGCGCGGCAGGCCCTCGACACGGTCGTGCCGCACCATGTGGTCGCGGAACACCATCAGCGAGCGGATCATCCGGCCCGGCACGTGCGGCACGATCTCGCGCCAGTTCGCCCGCCCCGGCGCGGCGACGGGCGTCTCGACGATCTTGAAGTCGATCGCGCCGTCGGCGTTGGTGCGGATCAGGAACCGGTCGGCGTGATGGCTCACATCGTAAAGGATGCCGGTCTTACGCGGCGCCACGAGTATGGGCGCCCCGTGCGGCGCGTCGAGATCGACGAAACGCACCTCGGACGTCGAGGAATGGCCGTAGGCCTGGATCAGCAGGTAGCGCCGGCTCTCGGTCTGCTCGATCGAGAGGTAAAAGGACGGATCGGGGTCGTCATAGACCAGCATGTCGCCGGCCGGATCGTCGCCCACCGTGTGGCGATAGACGCTGTGCGGCCGGTGATGCTCGTCCAGCGCCACGTAGAACAGAGTGCGCCCGTCGGACGCCCACACCACGTCGCCCTGCAGGTTCGCGATCCGCTCGTCATGGTCCTCGCCGGTCGCGAGGTCGCGGAGGCGCAGCGTATAGAATTCCGAGCCCTTGACGTCGACCGTGTAGGCGAGGCGCGCATGGTCGCGGCTGTGCTCGCAGGCCGAGACGCGGAAGAACGGCTTGCCCTCGGCCTCGCGGTTGCCGTCGAGCATCACCTCTTCCGGCGCGCCCTCCTCGGCCCGGCGGCGGCAATAGATCGCGTGCTGCCGCCCGGTGTCGAAGCGCGTGTAGTAGAGATACGGCCCGTCGCGGTCGGGGACGGTCGAATCGTCCTCTTTGATGCGACCCTTCATCTCCTCGAACAGGCGCGCGCGCAAGGACTCGACCGGGGCCAGCACCGCTTCGGTATAGGCGTTCTCCGCATCGAGATGGGCGCGGATGTCGGGCGCCAGCACGGCAGGATCGTGCATCACCTCCCGCCAGTGCGGATCGCGCAGCCACGCATAGTCGTCGACCAGCCGGACCCCGTGGCGCTCGCTCGCCACAGGCCGCCTCTCGGCGACCGGCGCGCGGGGCGCCGACTCGCGAGCGTGGACCAACTCGTCCATATGCCTAGTTCTCCGCTCCGGCGGGCTGGGGTTCGGGCTGCGACCAGCCCAGACCCTCGGACACCACGCGGGACTGGGCGGCCTCGAGAATCAGCCGCAGAAGGTCAGGATAGCCGTATCCGGCGAAGCCCGCCATCATGGCGAGCTTGCCGTCCCAGCACCAGGCAGGGTTGGGATTCACCTCCAACAGCTTGATTTCGCCCGCAGAATCGGCGCGGAAGTCGAACCGGGCATAATCCCGGCATTCCAGCCGCTCGAACAGAATACGTGAGTAGTCGGCCAGGCGGCGTCGCACGCTTTCGGTGATGTCTGCGCGCCGATACTTGATCTCCGTGAAGTAAGGCGAGCTCGGGTCGAACTTGGATTCGAAGGACAGGATATGCGGCAACTCGGGATCGAGGCCAGAATAGTCGACTTCCAGCGGCGGGAGCACGGTGAACCCTAGCCCGGGATTGCCGATCAGCCCCACTGAATACTCGGCCCCGGTGAGGTACTCCTGGATCAGCGCGTCGCGACCCGGCACGGTCTTGCGCAGCCGGTTGAGGTAGGCGATCGCCTCCTCGGCGTCATAGACGACCGAGCCGGTGGTGATGCCGACGCTGCCGTCCGCGCGGTTGGGCTTGATCAGAGCGGGGAACATGGACGGGATTTCGCCCGTCTGCTGGGTCATGTCGAAATAGGTCTCGCGCGGCACCGGCACGCCATGGGCGGAGGCGAGCGCGCGGACGAGCGACTTGTCGTAGCACATGCCGAGGCAGGTGGGCCCGGCTCCGGTATAGGGAATCTCCAGCAGGTCGAGCAGGGCGGGCACTTCGAGCTCGCGCGTCGCGTCGTTCTTGTAGCCGTTGTCGCACATGTTGAAGACGAAGCCCGGCCGGTCGCGCGTCAGCGTCGCCAGCAGCGCCGCGTGGTCGTCGACGTAGCTGAACCGGTAGGCCGAGAGCGTGGCGAGGCCGGCCTTCATCTTGTCGACCGCCTCGAAATCTTCGGGGGTGTAGCGGTCGCCGATCTTGGTGTTGTCGGCGAGGCGCGGGTCGCCCAGGATCACCGTCACCGCAGGGAAAGGCGCGCGCAGCGGCGCCTCGGCCGCCTTGGCGCGCGGCATCTCGGCCAGAAGCATCAGCCGCGGCGGCGCTTCCCCGGCGGCCGGCCGCTCGACCACCCGCACGCCGCCAAATCCGGCCGCGGTCAGCAGCGCCCGGAATTGGTCGGCTGTGTACAGCACGACGGCGTAGAACCGGTCGGCGGCAATGCCCCGCTCGCGATGCATCAGGATATCGCGGCAGATCAGCCGGTCGCCCTCGGCCGAAAGCGATCGCTCGCGGCACAACAGGTGGTCGCGATCGACCCAGCGCCACTCGCTGGGCACGAAATGCCTCTTGAGCCAGACGCCGTCGTCGATCTCCAGCACCAGATGCCCGCCGGGGCGCAACACGCGCTTCGCCGCATCGAGCACCGCCGTGGCATCCTGCGCCGCGAACAGGGCGAAGCGATTGCCCATCAGCGCGACCAGGTCATAGTGCCCGTCGCGCGGCAGGAGCTCGCGCGGGTCGCGTTCGAGGAACCGCACGGTGAGGCCCGCCTGCTGGGCGGCCCGGCGCGCCATGCGGATCAGGTGGCGCGACCGCTCGGCCCCGGTCACGCCCTTGAAGCCGCGCCGCGCCAAAGCGATGCACATCCCGGCCGCGCCGCAGCCCAGATCGAGGACCCGGTCGTCCGTCCCGATCCCGACCTGTTCGACGATGTGCGCGGCCGCTTCCTCGCCGGCGGCCGCCTCGCCCGCCAGGTCCAGAGTTTCGAGAAGCGCGTCGGCGTTACCTTGCAGCGGACGGTCATGACCCGCAGCGCCGTGGGGCCGCGTGCCCCGCCGGCGGTTGGCCGTAGTCGGTTTTTGCATGATCTCGATATCCCATGGGCGCGGCGCGCCACGAATGAACAGCGATGGATATGCCCCATCCCGCGCGGACTTCAAGTGGCGGTCCGGGGATGGTATAGGGGCGACGGTTAACGAAGGGGCGGAAGATGGGCGAGTACGCGATCGGGCAGGGCGTAACGCGGCGCGAGGACCCCCGGCTGCTGCGGGGCGAGGGGCGCTATCTCGACGACATGTTCTTCCCGCGCGAGACGCACGCCGCCGTCGTCCGTTCGCCCCACGCCCATGCCCGCATCCGGTCCATCGACACCCGCGCCGCCTCGCAGATGCCCGGCGTTCTGGCTGTGCTGACGCCGGAGGACTACGCCGCCGACGGGCTGGGCTCGATCCCCTGCGACCTCCCGCGCAAGCGGCGCGACGGCCGCCCCATGTTCACCCCGCCGCGCCCCGCCCTGGCCCATGGGACGGCCCAGTATGTCGGCCACCCGGTGGCGGTCGTGGTGGCCGAAACGCTGGCGTCGGCGCGCGACGCCGCCGAGCGGGTCGAGGTCGATTACGAGCCGATCAAGTCGGTGATCGACGCGCCGGACGCCCACGGGTCGGACGCGCCGACGCTGTGGGAGGATTGCTCCGGCAACGAGGCGATCTACCACCAGGCCGGCGACGCCAAGGCGACCGAGGCCGCGTTCGCCAAGGCCGCGCACGTCGTCCGCCAGCGCATCCGCATTCCGCGCGTCGCGATGAACCCGATGGAGCCGCGCGGCGCGGTCGGTGTGTGGGATCCGGGCGAGGGCCGCTACACGCTCTATTGCGGGCTGCAGCGGCCGTTCCTGTTCCGCCGCAACATCGCGCAGCGGATCATGAACATTCCGGAGACCGACCTTCGGCTGGTCACCGGCGACATCGGCGGCAGCTTCGGGCTGCGCGGCTCGGTCTATCCCGAGATGATCCTGGTGATCTGGGCGGCGCGACGCGTCGGCCGGCCGGTGCGCTGGATCGCCGACCGCACCGAGGGGTTCGTGGCCGACGACCACGCGCGCGACAACGTGACCGACGCCGAGTTGGCGCTGGGCCCCGACGGAAAATTCCTCGCGCTACGAGTCAAGACCGACGCTAACCTGGGCGCCGTCGTCTCGTTCCGCGGCGCGGGCCCGCCCACCAGCAATATCGGCGGGCTCGCCGGCGTCTACACGTTCGAGGCCGCACACGTCACGGTGTCGGGCATGATGACCAACACCGTTCCCACGTCGCCCTATCGTGGCGCGGGACGGCCCGAGGCATCGCTGGTGGTCGAACGCATCATCGACATCGCCGCCGACGAGCTCGGAATCGACCCGGTCGAGCTGCGCCGGCGGAACATGATCCCGGCCGACGCCATGCCGTACAAGACGGCGCTGACCTTCCGCTACGATTCCGGCGCCTTCGAGAAGACGATGGACGTGGCGCTGCACCTTGCCGACTATGCGGGCTTCGCTGCGCGCAAGGCCGAGTCGGAGAAGAAGGGGCTGCTGCGCGGCATCGGCGTCTCGACCACCATCGAGGCGGCGGCGGGCGGCGAGGCGCTGGAGACGGCGGAAATCCGCTTCGACCCTTCGGGCACCGTGACGCTGGTCTGCGGCGCGGTCTCGCACGGCCAGGGCCACGAGACGACTTTCATCCAGGTGATGTGCGACCGGCTGGGCATCCCGCCCGACAAGGTGCGCTACATCTATGGCGACACCGACAAGGTCGCGTTCGGCGTCGGCACCGGCGGGTCGCGCTCGGCGACCATGGCGGGCTCGGCGGTCCATCTCGCCTCGGGCAAGATCGAGGCGAAGGCGCGGAAGATCGCCGCGCACCTCCTGGAAGCGGCCGAGGCCGACATCGAGCTGACCGACGGTGTGTTCGTCGTCGCCGGCACCGACCGCAAGATCGCCTTCACCGACGTCGCCCAGGCGGCGTTCGAGCCGAACCAGATCCCCAAGGGGATGGAGCCGGGCCTGTACGAGACGGCGACCTTCACCAACAATTCGTCCAACTTCCCGAACGGCTGCCAGGTGTGCGAGGTAGAGATCGACCCCGACACCGGCGTCACCCGCATCGTCAAGTACGCGGTGGTCGACGACGTCGGGCGCGTGCTCAACCCGCTTCTGCTCGAAGGCCAGATCATCGGCGGCATTTGCCAGGGCGTGGGCGAGGCGCTGATGGAGGAGCTGGTCTATGACGGCACGGGCCAGCTCGTCACCGGCTCGTTCATGGACTACGCCATGCCGCGCGCCGACGACATGTGCGACGTGCTTGCCGAAGAGAACTGCGTGCCGACCCCGACCAACCCGCTGGGCGTCAAGGGCGCGGGCGAGGGCGGCACGGTCGGCGCGCTGCCCAGCGTGATCAACGCCGTCGTCGACGCTCTGTCGCCGCTCGGCGTGCGCCACATCGACCCGCCGGCGACGCCCGAGCGTGTCTGGCGGGCCATCCAGGCGGCGAAGAAGTAGGGCGCCGGGCACGCGCGACACGCGTGCTAAGTTGAACGGATGGCCGCGCTGCGGATTGCCACGTTCAACCTGGAAAGCCTCGACGACCGGGCGGACGACCCGCCATTCGCCGAGCGCGTCGCGACGTTGCGCCCGATACTGGAGCGGCTGGCCGCCGACGTGCTGTGCGTGCAGGAGGTGCATGCGCGCCATGGCGCCGACAAGCACGCGCCGCGCCGCCTCGCCGCGCTCGACACGCTGCTGGAGACCACGCGCTACGCCAGCTACCACCGCGTCGTCTCGCTGGCGCGGGACGGCCACGGACCGCTCGACGTGCACAACCTCGCCATCCTGTCGCGCCTGCCGATCGCCTGGCACCGCCAGTGCTGGCACGATTCGGTAAACCCGCTGCCGTGGACGTACCTGAACGGCGCGGGCGACGCCGAAATCGCATGGGAGCGGCCGGTTCTGCACGCCGCGATCGAGGCGGCACCCGGCCGGCTGCTGCACGTGTTCAACCTGCATCTGCGCGCGCCTCTGGCCGCCGCCGTGCCGGGCCAGAAGGAGTCGGCCTTCGTGTGGCGCACGACCGCCGGCTGGGCCGAGGGCTTTTTCCTCGCCACGCTGAAACGCGTCGGGCAGGCGCTGGAGGCGCGGCTCGCCATCGACGCCGTGTTCGATGCCGAGCCCGAAGCGCTGATCGTCGTGTGTGGCGACATGAACGCGGAGCTTGCCGAGATGCCGCTGCGCATCCTGCGCGCCGACCCCGACGACACCGGCGCCCCGGCCCTGGCCGCGCGTGCCCTCGCGCCCCTCGAGCGCACCCTGGCCGCGACGCGGCGCTACACGGTGCTGCATGGCGGGCGGGCCGTCATGCTCGACCATGTGTTGGTGTCCGATTCCCTGTTCGCCCGCTACCGCGCGCTCGAAGTCCACAACGAAACGCTGGGCGACGAGGCGAGCCCCGAGGCGCGCGCCCATCCCGCCCCCGGCTCGTACCACGCCCCGATCGTCGCCACATTCGAGCTCGCGCCGTAACCGAACCGTCATCGGCCGCCCATTGTCTTAGTCGTAGCAGAGGGTTAACCTGCATCTGCCGGAGAGTTGTCCACAGCTTGCCGCCGGAGCGCCTCACGTGAGTACCGCCGGAGACTGCCCAGCCCTGGTCCTGAACGCCGATTTCCGGCCCCTCAGCTACTTCCCGCTGTCGCTCTGGCCCTGGCAGGAAGCGGTCAAGGCGGTCTTCCTCGACCGCGTCAACATCATCTCCGAGTATGATCGCGAGGTACGCTCGCCCTCGATCTCGATGCGCCTGCCAAGCGTGATCGCGCTGAAATCCTACATCCCGATGGCGCGCCGGCCGGCCTTCACCCGGTTCAACGTGTTCCTGCGCGACCGTTTCGTCTGCCAGTATTGCGGCGGCGCGCAGCCCTCGACCATGCTGACCTTCGACCACGTTGTCCCGCGCTCGCGCGGCGGCTACACGACGTGGGAAAATGTCGTCACCGCCTGCACCGGCTGCAACCTGGCCAAGGGCGACAAGCTGGCGGGCGAGTGCGACATGCAGCCGAGGCGCGCCCCGCGCCAGCCGACCAACCGCGAGCTGCAGGAGCACGGGCGCCTGTTCCCGCCGAACTTCCTGCACGAGAGCTGGCGCGACTTCCTGTACTGGGATTCCGAGCTGGACCCGGCCTGACGCGCTGCGCCTATCTCTGCGCCGGGCGATTGGCCATCAGGGACCGGAACGGGCCCGAAAGCTGGGCCGGCGACCGCAGCCCGTACTGCTGCGCGCGCATGCGCGTCTCGCCGTTGCGCACGGCCTCGGCGTGCATGGTCCAGAACCGCACCGGAACCTGGATCAGTGCGTATTCCTGCGGGCTGGCGGAAAGCGGCGCGAGCGGCCCGGTATGGCAACCGGAGCACACCCAGTTGTACCAATAGTCACGCCGCGCGCCGGGCGTCGTGCCCTTGGTGCCGCAATTGCCCGCGGCGAGGCAGCCGAGGGACTGGGGCTGCTGCGCGACGGCCGGCCCGCGCGTCACCAGAAACACCAGAACCAGAATTCCCGCCGCGACCCACACGATCTTGACCATGGCGCGAGTCTGCCACCATCGGGTGCGCCCGCCAAGCGCCCTTGACCTCGGCCCGCCGGGTGCCACATTTGGGGAGCGCTTTCGCCGGCCGGCGCGGCCGGCCCACGCTTATCTGGAGACGGACCACGCCCGAAACGCTCACCGACTGGCACGGCACGACGATTCTTTCCGTCCGCAAGGGCGGCCGGGTCGTGGTCGCCGGCGACGGACAGGTCACGGTCGGCAATACGGTGATGAAATCCAACGCGCGCAAGGTGCGCCCGCTGGGCGACGGCAAGGTGATCGCGGGTTTCGCCGGCGCCACCGCCGACGCCTTCACCCTGTTCGAACGTCTGGAGGCGAAGCTCGAGCAATATCCTGGCCAGCTCACCCGCGCCTGCGTCGAGCTTGCCAAGGACTGGCGCACCGACCGCTATCTCCGCCGGCTTGAGGCGATGATGGCCGTGGCCGACAAGCAGACCTCGCTGGTGCTGACCGGCACCGGCGACGTGCTGGAGCCGGAGGACGGGCTGATCGGCATCGGCTCGGGCGGCGCCTATGCGCTGGCCGCCGCGCGCGCGCTGGTCGACCTCGACGGGATGGAGGCCGAGGCGATCGCCCGCAAGTCGATGGGCATCGCCGCCAACATCTGCATCTACACCAACACGTTCCTCACGCTCGAAAGCTTGTAGCGCCGTGACCAGCTTTTCGCCCCGCGAAATCGTTTCCGAGCTCGACCGCTACATCGTCGGTCAGCACGACGCCAAGCGCGCGGTCGCCATCGCCCTGCGCAATCGCTGGCGCCGGCTGCAGCTCGAGGATGGGTTGCGCGAGGAGGTGCTGCCCAAGAACATCCTGATGATCGGGCCCACCGGAGTCGGCAAGACCGAGATCGCGCGCCGCCTCGCACGCCTCGCCCAGGCGCCGTTCCTCAAGGTAGAGGCGACCAAGTTCACCGAGGTCGGCTATGTCGGGCGCGATGTCGAGCAGATCGTGCGCGACCTGGTCGAGATCTCGATGACCATGACGCGCGAGCGCATGCGGAAGGAGGTTACCGCCAAGGCCGAGCAGAACGCCGAGGAGCGCGTTCTCGACGCGCTGGTCGGCCCGTCCGCCTCGCCGGACACCCGCCGCAAGTTCCGCCAGATGCTGCGCGCGGGCGAGCTGAACGACAAGGAGATCGAGGTCGAGCTGTCGGACTCGGGCGGCGGCATGCCGACCTTCGAGATTCCCGGCATGCCGGGCGCGCAGATGGGCGTGATGAACCTGGGCGAGATGTTCGGCAAGGCGTTCGGCGGTCGCACGACCAAGCGGCGCATGACCGTGGAACAATCGCACGACCTTCTGGTCGCCGAGGAGTCCGACAAGCTGTTGGACCAGGACTCGGTGCAGCGCGCCGCGATCGAAGCGGTCGAGCAGAACGGCATCGTGTTTCTCGACGAGATCGACAAGATCACCGCGCGGTCGGAGCGCATGGGCGCCGACGTCAGCCGCGAGGGTGTGCAGCGCGACCTGCTGCCGCTGATCGAGGGGACCCAGGTCGCCACCAAGCACGGTCAGGTCAAGACCGACCACATATTGTTCATCGCGTCGGGCGCGTTCCACCTCGCCAAGCCGTCGGACCTGCTGCCCGAGCTGCAGGGCCGCCTGCCCATCCGCGTCGAGCTCAAGGCGCTGACCGAGGACGATTTCCGCCGCATCCTGACCGAGCCCGAGGCGAGCCTGATCAAGCAGTACATCGCCTTGATGGAGACGGAGAACGTCCACCTTTCCTTTACCGACGACGGCATCGCCGAGATCGCGCGCGTCGCCGCCGAGGTGAACGGCTCGGTCGAGAATATCGGCGCGCGCCGCCTGCACACGGTGATGGAGCGGCTCCTCGAGGAGATCAGCTTCACCGCCTCGGACCGTGGCGGCGAGACGGTCACCATCGACGCCTCCTACGTGCGCGAGACCGTTGCCGGCCTCGCCAAGGACGCCGACCTCTCCAAGTTCATTCTGTAATCACCGCTGTCACCCCGGACGCCGAGCGTCAGCGACGCCACCCGGGGCCACGCCACCGCGTCTCGGCGCTGCGGCCGGGATGACGAGAAGGGGGACTGCGCGGCCTTGGCCCTTACGCCGCGCTGCGCTTCCTGTGCTTGCCCTTGAAGGCCGGCGCGACCTCTTCCATGAACCGAGCCATCTCGTCCTTCACCTGGTTGTGCGGCTTCAGTCCCACGTTGAAGTAGAGGATGATCTCGGCCACGCCCGCGCGCTCGGCCTTGGCGATGGTTTCCATCATGTGGTCCGGCGAGCCCAGGATCACCGAGTTGTCGGTCAAATGCTCGGGCTTCATGTTGCGCAGCTTGTCGACCATGCCGATGAAGTAGCGATAGGTCGGCGGCGCGGTCTTGGGATCGCCCGGCAGGGCCCCGATGACGCATTCCTGGAAATAGCGGAGCTGCCGCTTGCGCGCCGCGCGCTCGGCCGCCGGGTTGTCGGCGAAATGGGTGAAGTAGCTGCACATCAGCCGGCCCGGCTTGTGGCCGGCCTTGTCGCACGCCTCGGAATAGATCTCGTTCACCTCCTTCAGCCCGCCGAAAGCCATCGCGGTGGCGAAGGGCGCAACCAGGATGTTGAGCCCCATCCGCGCGGCCAGCTCGACCGATGGGCGCGAGAAGCAGGCGACATAGATCGGGATCGGCTTCTGCACCGGCTGCGGGGTGATCTGGATGTCCTCGAACTGGTAGTAGCGGTCGCGATGGGTCATCGGTCCCTGGCCCGACCACAGGCCCCGCACCACCTCAAGCCCTTCGGCGAAGACCGCCGCGTTGTCCTCGAACAGCTCGGCGTGGCCCAGCGGGCCGTATTCGCGCCGGTCATAGCCGCGGCCGGCGGCGAAATCGACGCGTCCGCCCGACATAAGGTCGAGCGTCGCCCACTGCTCGGCCACCCGGATCGGATGATGCAGCGGCAGGACGGTGACGGCCGGGGCGAGCCGCACATGCTTGGTCTCGGCCGCGACGCGCGCGAGTACGATGTCGGGGCAGGACAGTACGCCGAGCGTCGAGAAATGGTGCTCGCCGATCCAGGCCGAGTTCATGCCGATCCGATCGGCATAGATGGCTTCGTCCACGATGTCGTCGATGAAGCGGTTCGCCCCGCGCTTGTTGTCGAGATAGTGGTTGTCGCTGAGCGTGAAGTAGCCGAATTCCACGATGTCGCTCCCGGTCCGTTCGATCGCGCCTACGCCACCATCGCGCAGCGCGCCCATTCTATCGGAAGGGATTACCGGGGGAAGCCTCGAAGGCAAGCGGAAGGCCGCCCGCTGGGAGCGGCCTTCCGTGACGGTGAAACGTCGTGACTACTTCTTGTACTCGGGGATCGCCTTCAACTGCTCCTTGGTCATGGGCAGGCTGACGACCACGTTCTCGCGGTCGGTCTGCTGGACCTTGAGCTGGTCCCAGGGCACCAGCACGTCGCGTTCGCCGATGCCAAGGAAGCCGCCGACCGACACGAGAAGCTGAGGCCGGCCGTCTTTGTCGACCAGCACGTCCTCGACCTCGCCGATCTTGTCACCATTTCCGTTGATCACATCGGTGCCGTTCAGGCTGGACAGGTAAATCCGGCCCTGAGCATCGGCCTCGACCTTCTTGCCCTCCGGCCGCGCGGCGGTCTTGTCCGTCCCGGTCCGCGCGGGCGCCCCGGCGGTGGCCACGTAGCGCTGGTCCTCGAACGCCGTGTGGCGCTTGGCCGACTTGGGATAGGTGTAGGCGGGCATCGCCTTCAGATCGGCCTTGGTCAGGTCGGTCATCACCGTCACGTCGTCGCCATTCCTGTCGATCTGCAGGCGCCGCCAGTCGATGGCAACGGTATGCTCGCCCATGCCGAGGAAGCCGCCGACACCGACGATCACCGCGGCGGCCTTGCCGTTCGGGTCAAGGATGATCGAATCGATATCGCCGATCGTGTCGCCGGCATGGTTCTTGACCGAATGGCCGACCAGCTTGTCGGCGGGATATTGCTGCGACGCGGCCGGCATGTTGGCCGGCGCGGTTGATTCCATCGGTGCGCGGGTGGCGGCACCACTGTCATTCATGTCAGCCGCCGTCGCGGCGAGCGACGGGGCGATCGCCAGCGCACCGGCGAGCGTCATGGCTGTCATCGTCGAATAGCGCATGATTCCTCCAACAGTCGTTGGTCACTGATAGGAGAACGCATGCACCTCCATGCCGTTCCGCACGGATCAAGGCCGTTCTGGCGGCGAGGGTCAGGAATTGATATCGACGATGACCGGCACGTGGTCGGACGGGCTGGGCCAGCCGCGCGCCTCGCGCAGCACCTCGGCCTGCCGGAGCTTCGTGGCAAGCGGCGCCGTCACCCACACGTGGTCGAGCCGCCGTCCGCGGTCGGAGCCCGGCCAAGTGCGGTTGCGATAGCTCCACCACGTGTAGAGCTTCTGATCTGCGGGCACGAAGTGGCGCACCGCATCGGTCCAGCCCGTCTTCATCAGCGCCGTCAGCCCTTCGGTCTCGACCGGCGTGTGCGAGACCACATCGAGAAGCTGGGTGTGCGACCAGACATCGGCCTCGAGCGGCGCGATGTTCAGGTCACCGACAAGGATGCGCTTGCCCGGCGCCAGCGCTTTCGACCAGGCGGTGATCTCGGCCAGGAAGTCGAGCTTGTGGGCGAACTTGTCGTTGGCCTCGCGGTCGGGCACGTCGCCGCCCGCGGGAATGTAGAAGTTGTGGAGTTCCACCCCGCCGGGCAGGATCGCCGCGAGATGGCGGCAATCGTCGCGCCCGCACCACGAGGTGCGGTCGATCTCCGTCAACGGCAGTCGCGACAGGATGGCGACGCCGTTATAGCTCTTCTGGCCGCGCGCGAGGACGTGGTCGAACCCCATCGCCCGCACCGCGTCCATCGGGAACACGCCGTCCTCGGCCTTGGTTTCCTGCAGGCATACGATGTCGGGGCGCGTCGCCTCGACCACCCGGGCGAGAGTGGCCGCACGCAGCCGGACCGAGTTGATGTTCCAGGTGGCGATACGCACGCGCGTGCTCAGGCCGCGCGGACGCCTGATGGCCGCGCCGTTCGCTTCTCTGCACGTTCGCGCGCGGCATCGCCGAACGCCGCGAACAGGGCGGATGACAGCGGGCAGGCCTCCATGTTGGTGGCCTCGGCGTGCCACTGCACCGCGCAGGCGAAGTTCTTCGCGCCGGCGACACGCAGCCCCTCGACCAGCTTGTCGGGCGCCCGCGCCTCGATCTCGAGACCCGGCGCGATGAGATCGACGCCCTGGCCGTGCAGCGAGTTGACCTCGACCTCGGGCATGCCGGCCAGCTTCTCGAACAGCCCGCCGGAGGACAGCGTGATCACGTGACGGTTGCCATAGATCGTGCGGCGCTTCTGCCGACGATGGTCGAGCATCCCATCGACCAGGTGGACGCGGTAGTGCAGCGAGCCACCGAGCGCGACGTTCAGCTCCTGAATGCCGCGGCAGACGCCGAAGATCGGAACGCCCTCGTCCAAACAAGCCCGAATCAAGGGCAAAACCAGCGCATCGCGGTCGGGATCGCGAATCTCGTCGTCCGGGAAAGGCGGCCCGCCGTAATGGTGCGGCTCGATGTTGGCGCGCCCCCCGGTGAGGAACAGCCCATCGAGTTGGCGCGCCAAGTCCTTCACGTCGGTGTGGTCGGGCAGAGCCGGAACCAGCATCGGCATCGCCCCGGCCGCATCGTGCAAGGCCGTCAAATAGCGCTCGCCGGTGCCGTGGTGGCGAATTTTGCGGCGAAAGTGCAGCGAAATGCTGACGGGAACCCCGACGAGGGGCTTCAGGGACGCATCGGACATGGCGTTATGGGTACCATGGCGGGGGCCGCCGGGCAAGCGCCGGGTCCCGCGATCTCAAAGTGACGGCGGATTTCGAAGGATTTGAGCGAATGGTTATTGGATGGCGTTGCGGTCGTATTTTGAGGCGTCGAAGGCGAAGACTTGCGGGTCGATCGCGACGTTTGTCCGGGGATCGGTCAGGGTGACACGCGTGACGATGCCCTGCGGATCGGTCACCTCCCACTGGCGCAGCGCGAGCGTCGTTTCGTCCAGCACCAGCACCAGCTGCCCCTGATCCTCGGCCTCCCGCCGGTTGAGCCCGACGCGCAGAAGCCCCTTGTCGGTGCTGACCCCCGTCACCTGAACGTCGTCGCCCAGGTTGAGCTTGTCGGCGACCAGAACGTCGGCCGGCGTACGCGACAGCGGGATGTAGGTGAGCGTCTGCAAGTTGGTGTCGACCTGGATCAGCCACTCGCCCTGCACGATCAGCTTCATATGCTGCGGCGGCGCATAGTCGATGCGCAGCTCACCAGGCCGCGCGAGCCAGAGCTCGCCCTCCGCGACCACGCCGTTCGACGAGGACTGCACGAAATGCGACTTCATGGTGCGGACCGAATTGAGCGCACGCTCGACCTTCGCGGCTGTGGCGCGATCGGTCGGCGTGAGCGCAGCAAGCTGCTCGGCGGCGCGCGCCGGGAGGGCGGCGGCGGCAAGAACAGCGAGGACGGCGAGGGTACGAATGGCTCTCATGGCGCCCCCTATATGGGGTGGCGCCGGGCGCCCGTCGAGATGATTGCGCGGGCCCCCGCTTTTGATCACCATCGACCGCGCGGGAGGGGCAACCATGGCGCGGCAGCCCGGTATAGCGATCATCGGCGGCGGAATCGGCGGGCTCGCCGCCTGCCTCGCCCTGCATCGCCGCGGCATTCCGGCGACGGTCTACGAGAAGTCCGCGCAGCTGAGCGAGATCGGCGCCGGGCTGACCCTCAGCCCCAACGCGCTGAAGGCGTTCCGCGCGCTGGGCGTCGAGGACGCGGCGCTGGCGGTCGGCTGGCAGGCCGAGCATCAGGTGATCCGGAGCTGGCGCAGCGGGCGGGTGATCGCGCGCCAGTCCCGCCACGCGGGCGTGACCGAGCGGTTCGGCGCCACCTTCCTCACCATCCATCGCGCCGACCTCCTCGATGTGCTGGCCCGGGCGCTGCCCGCGGGCGCCGTGCGGGTGAACGTCGAATGCACAGGCGTTGCGGCCGGGAACGGCGTGGCCGTCGCCCGCTTCGCCGACGGCAGCGAGATCGAGGCCGACGTGGTGGTGGGCGCCGACGGCATCCATTCGGCGGTGCGCGAATTGCTGTTCGGGCCGGACGCACCGCACTTCACCGGCTGCGTGTGCTGGCGCGGGCTGGTGCCGGTCGAGGCGCTGCCCGACAGCCTGCGCAACCCGGACAACACGTCGTGGTGGGGGCCGAACGGGCATGTCGTGCATTACCGCGTGCGGCGCGGCGAACTGGTGAATTTCGTCGCGCACATCAACAGCGACGCGTGGACCGAGGAATCCTGGACGCACGAATGCGAGCGGTCCGAGTTGATTGACACCTACGCGCGCTGGCACCCCTCGCTCGCGACGCTCTTCGAATTGAGCGAGCGCTACTACAAATGGGCGCTCTACGACCGGGATCCGCTGGAGGCGTGGGGACGCGGGCGGGCAACGCTGCTCGGCGATTCCGCCCACCCGATGTTGCCCTATCTGGGCCAGGGCGCCTGCATGGCGGTCGAGGACGGCTGCATTCTGGCCGAATTGCTGGCGCGCACGCCGGACGACCCCGTGGCGGCGCTGCGCGCCTACGAGCGGCTGCGCATGCCGCGGACGCGCCGCGCCCAGCTCGGCTCGCGCCACCGCGCGAAGGAGAACCACCTCGCCTCGCCCGTCGCACGGCTGAAGCGCGACCTGCGCCTCGCGATTCGCGCGCGCTTCGGCTCCGACAAGTCGCCGCTGCAGACCGCCTGGCTGTATGACTACGACGTGGCGGCAGAAAATTTCGCGATCCGCTGAACGCGCCGATCGTCATCCCGGGCGCAGCGCAGCACGAAGTGGGGCGCTGCTGACCCGGGACCCATGTCCGGGCATCACAGCCGTTTCAAGATGGGTCCCGGCTCGCGCCGCTCACTTTGTTTGCGGCTTGGCCGGGATGACAGTGAAGCGAGGGGGAGGGCCGACTTACGCCTTCCATAATTCGCGGAATTGCGTGGCCACCACGCGGTCGTAGGGCACGTCGCCCTTCAGCACGCCGACGTCGCGGGCGAACGCATTCATGCCGGCCACGAAATCCTCGGAGATGGTCGGGTCGTAATAGGGCAGGTCGCGGCGGATCAGCTCGGCGATCAGCTCGGCCTCCTGGGGCGGGAACAGCTTGCGCCCGACCTTGGTGGCGAGCGCGACGTCGGATTTGAGCGCCGCATGGGTCTTCTTGATGGCGCGGATCGCGCCCGCCGCGGCCTCCGGCTTTTCCGCGATCAGCCGGTCGGACGTCGCGACCGCCGCCATCGTGTAGTTGAAGCAGGGCTTCGGCCCGTCCCCGCGCCGGATATCGAGCACCACCGTGCCGGCGCCGGAGCGCACCGCCACCTCGGCGCCCATCCCGTTCGCCCAGAACCCGTCGATCTTGCCGTCGGCCAGCGCCTTGGCCGCGGTCAGGCCGAAATTGGTGCCGGCGCCCACCGCGCCCGGCACCGGCTGGACGGTGATCCGGTCACGCGCGAGGTCGAGGCCGGCCGCGACGAGCAGGCGCTTGAGGCCGATATCCACCCAGGGCGCCGCGCCGATCGACTTGCCCTTCACCACATCGATGTCGCCGCGCTTCGCGCCGAGGTCCGCGCGCATGACCAGGAACCAGTACATGCCCTGCGCCTGGGCGCAGAGCAGCTTCGCCCCCTCCCACTCGGGAAACGCCGACAACGCCGAGTGCGCCGAGCCGCCGACGAAATCGACCGCGCCGTCGCGCAGGTTGACGTAGCACTTGTCCACCGGGTAGACGAGCTCGAGCGTGACGTCGAGCCCCTCCGCGGCGAAGAAGCCGAGCTCGACCGCCGCCGCCGCGGGGAAGTACGAGTTCGAGATCAGGTCGGGAACGGCGAGTTTCATTTTTTCACGTCCTTTGCTTGATCGCTCTTTGCGGCCTGCCTAGCTCTCGCCACCCCACTACCGTCATGCCCGGACTTGTTCCGGGCATCTCATGGGCTCTCTGCGTGGCACGAGCCTCAACATAGCGGCGCGCGCCTCGATGGCGGCACCACCGCAGATGCCCGGAACAAGTCCGGGCATGACGAAAGAGAAGATCAAGCCGCAACCTCACGCCGCCTCCAGACCGATGGCATCGGCACGGCGCTGCATGGCGATCATCGAGCTTTTCAACAGGAACTGGCGCGCACGGGCAGGATCGGCCGCCATCTCGCGCAGGTCGGCGAGGTTTTGCGCGCGCACCGCGGGCTCATGCGCTTCGAGCCGCTTCTTGTTCTCGATCGACTGGGTCTGCACAAATTCCAGCGCCACGGTGCGACGCTGGCGCTCATAGACGTCGAGCAGCGTGTCGGGGGCGCCGTTCTTCAGGATGCGAACGAGCTTCTCTGCCAGGTTGCACGCATCCTGGATGCCGCCATTGAGGCCCATCCCGCCGATCGGGTTGTTGACGTGCGCGGCGTCGCCGGCGAGCGCCACGCGGCCCGCGCGGAACCGAGCCGCCACGCGCTGGTGCGTGACGTAGAGGTTGCGATGCACCACCTCGTACGGCGCCTCGGAGGGGAAGAATTTCTGCAGCCGCGCCTGCACGCCTTCGTCGCTGGTGAGGTCTTCATCGCGCGCGGCCGGATCGGTCGGGAACACGGTGCGCCACAGGCCCGGCGGGCCATTTGCCGCCACCTTGAAGCAGTTGCACCACGCCTCGGGGTCGGCGAAGTAGCTGCGCGGGCAGTAGCCGCGCGTCGCGAAATCGAACGGCGTGGTCAGCACGATGAAGCGCTCGGGCCAGGTGAAGCCCTCGAAATCGATGTCGCACGACTTGCGCACGACCGAGCGCCCGCCGTCGGCGCCGATCAGCCATGCACCGGTGTGGCGGCGCTCGCTGTCCGGTCCGCGAACCGTGACAGTGACCGAGTCCGAATCCTGAACGACGCCGGTCACGGCATGATCGAACAGCACCTCGGCGTTGGGCAGGTTCTGCAACCGGGCGAGCAGGATTCGCGTCGTCTTGAACTGCTCGCACTGGACGACGAACGGGTAGCGCGTGTCGTCCTTCAAGAGGGCGTGGTCGAATGACGCGACCAGCGCGCCGGTCGGGCGGTCCCAGAACTGGAAGATCGGCGCGACCAGCCCGGCCGCGATGACGTCGTCGACCAGCCCGGCCTCGGCCAGCAGCTCCAGCGTCGCCGGGTGCGTCGTTGCCGCGCGGGGGTCCTCGGTCAGGCCCTTGTTCTCATCGAACACCCGGACCTTCACGCCGGCGCGCGCCAGCAGGTAGGCGCAGAGCAGCCCGACCGGCCCGCCGCCCGCGATCAAAACGCGCGTCTCAGCCATGCGCCTTGCAACGGAGATGACCCCTCTCCCCGTCCCTCCCCCTCAAGGGGCTTGGCACCTGCCCGGCGTCCACTGGACGCCGGGCCCGGACATGCCAGTGGCATGTCTGGCGGTGCCAAGGGGGCGAACACACAGGCCCGTGCGAACGTGGCCATGGCATTACGGTTTCGACACCACGTTCCCTCCCCCCTTGAGGGGGAGGGACAGGGAGGGGGGTTGGCGGGGCCATCCGCCGCGATGACCTATTCCGCATCCGGCAGCGCGACCGTCGCCCAGTCCAGCCACTTGGCATCGCGGGTGAGGGTACGCAGCTCCGCGAGCGCGACCGCCTTGGTCTGGGTCAGCCCCGGCACGATCGCCGGCTCACCCTCGCCGTCGCCCGGCTGGTACGCGATCTCGAGCCTTATCCCGTTCGGGTCGAAGAAATACACCGACCACACGCCGGGCAATGACTCGACCGGCCCCTGGATGGCGACGTCGTGCGCTTTCAGCCGGCCGAGGATCGCTTCGGCGGTCGCCGGCGAAACGGCGAAGGCGACATGCTGCATGGCGGCGATGGCGTCGCGGTCGCCCATGCCCTTCGTGCCCTTCGGCATCTCGTAGAAGGCGAGCAGCGCGTCGCGCCCCATCGCGAAGAAATAGTGGCGCAGATTCTCGAAGGGCGGATTGCCGCGATTGCCCGGCCCTGTGCCGAGGCCGGGCGGCACCTTCATCGCATGGACCAGCTTCATGCCGAGGACGCCGACATAGAAGTCCACGGTCATCTTCATGTCGTCGGTGTTGAGCGCGAGGTGATGGACGCCGTAGAACCGCGCCTCCGTGCCGGCTTCAGAGCCGACCGCCGCCGTGCCTTCCGACATAGGACCCTCCGTCAGATGTCCTTCGCCTGGGGCAGGATATCGCGGGCGAACACTTCGAGCGAGCGCATGATGTCGGCCTGCGCGAGCGAGCCGAAATCGACGATCAGCGCAAGCTGGGTAATGCCCATCGACTTCAGCCGGGCGATGCGCTCCAGAACCCCTCCGAGGGGCTGCTCACGCTCGCTGGACTCCCGTCGTCCGTCCGTGACGACGACGAGGACGCAAAGCGCTTCGACCTGCTCATCCTGCGCCGCCAACTAGCCCAGCTCGACGGTGACCTCGTCCTGGCCGAGCGCTTGCGTGAGGCGGCGCAGCGGATCGCCGCGGCGCTGCTCGGGAAGACGAGCATCCCCAGCGTCGCCGAGCAGGCCGTCCTGCTGGAGTCGGTCGCTGGCGACGAGTGGTGGATCGACGTCACTCTCTCGATGTTGGAAGTCGCCCGGCTCCGCATCCGTGGTCTCGCCCGTTTTATCGAGAAGACGACCCGCAATCCGATCTACACCGACTTCGAAGACACGATCGGCGAAGGCGTCGAGGTCGTGCTCCCCCGCGTCACGCCCGGCACGAACTTCGAGCGATTCCGCGCCAAGGCCGAGACGTACCTACGTGAGCACCTCGACAACCTCGCCCTCCAGCGCCTGCGCCGGAACAAGCAGCTCACGCCCGAGGATCTGACGGAGCTGGAGCAGATGCTCGTCGCCTCCGGCGGTCAGCAGGTCGACATCGCCTGGGCGACCGAACAGGTCGGGGGCCTCGGGATCTTCGTTCGTCACCTCGTGGGCCTAGACCGGGCCGCCGCCAAAGAGGCCTTCGAGAAGTACCTCGACGGCACCGCCTTCTCGGCCGACCAGATCCGCTTCGTCAACCTCATCGTGGACGAGCTCACCAAGAACGGCGTCATGGAGCCGACTCGTCTCTTCGAGTCGCCGTACACGGATCACGCCCCGACAGGCCCCGACTACTTCTTCCCCGATGTCGATGTCGATGTCATCGTCGACACCCTCCACCACATCAAACGAACCGCGGTCCCGGAGGACGTTGCGTGATGTGGCGAAGTCGGCACGCATCACGCTCAAGGTGGCTCGTTGAACGAGTCCGATGGGAGATTGCGCACCACTCACCGAAGGCCGGCCGGGCCAGGTCGGCCATTGACGGTCTTCGCGATTCTTGGGATCGCCGACCGTTCGCCTGGAGCAGCTTCGTGCATACCGCTGCGTTCGCGATCGCCTGGACGACTGGTGCCGTGACCTTGTTCCCGCACTTGAGTGCCTTCGACGTTGACGACCCCTCGGCAGTCGTCGCCACGGCCTGGCAGGTTCTGGCGGGGTTCGCTTCCATCGCCTTCGCGGGCCTAGCCATCCTCATGCAACTGACATCGGAGCCTGTCGTCACGTCGCGTGGAGTCCGACAGGTCTTGTTCCGGCAGAGCCAGTTCCGACCCGTCCTAGCATTCTCGATTGTCGGCGCCATCCAAGTGGGAGCTGCCACGCTCTTCCTCGATCAACCCGAATCCGCCATGGTCGAAGTGGCGGTCGTTGCGGTGACAGTCCTCTGGATCGGTTGGTCCTACGCACGCGTCGGCAACATTTACGCCAATCCAGGCGAGGCGCTCCGCCTGGGCGAGAAGGCGCTCGTCGACGACCTCAAGAAGAGCATGCGCGAAGCCCACACGCGCGCGGCGGCAGAGGCTCGACTCCACGCGGTGGCTCCCCGCGAGTGGCGCTGGAGTAGTACCGCAACAGTCGGCGGAACGGTCCTCGTCACAGCGGACCGGGCGGGCGCACTAATGGGGCTCTTCTTACCTGAGGTGGGGGCTGGTGAGTCCGCCGCCGATCAGGAGCATGCGTAGTCGGTAGTTCTCGCGGTTGCGGAAGCCGCGGGCGACGCGGCGGTGCAGCTCGATGAGGCCGTTGATCGCTTCGGTGCCGCCGTTGGAGGAGCGGCTGGTCTCGAAGTAGGCCAGGAACGCTGAGCGCCACTGCTTCAGGGTCCGGCCGAGTCGGGCGATCTCGGGCACCGGGCAGGTCGGGAACGCGGCCAGCACCTTCTCGGCGGTCTTCCTCCCCTCGGCTGGGTCGGGGTGGCGGTAGGCGGCCCGCAGCTGTTGGGCACACACCCAGGCCAGCCAGACCTGCAGGTGGGCCTCGTCGGCGCCGATCGCGGACTCGAACCGGGCCCACTGGCGATCGGTGAGCTTCTCCGCCCCGGCGCGCAGCATGGTCCGGATCCCGTAGAGCGGGTCGCCCTTGCGGCCACGATGCCCGAGGGTGTCTTGCTGGACCCGGCGGCGGCACTCATCCACGGCGGCGGTGCCGAGCTTGACCACGTGGAAGGCGTCGAGCACGGCGACGGCGTCCTCGAGCTGGTCGTCGATGGCGTTCTTGTAGCCGTGGAACGGGTCCAGCGTCGCGACCTGCACTCCCTGCCGGAACGCCTCGCCGCGCTGGGCGAGCCAGTCGCCGTAGACCTTGCCCGAGCGGCCCGGGACCAGGTCCAGCAGCCTGGCACGGACGCGTCCGCGCTGGTCACGGGTCAGATCGACCATCCCGGTGAACTCCTTGGGGCCGCGTCCGCCCTGGTCCTCGGGCTTGGTCGAGGTGTGGTGCCAGATGTGCTCGTCCACCCCGAGCGAGGCCACGTCGTCGAACCTCGTCTGGTCGGCGGCCATCTGCTCCAGCAGCGGCTTGATCGACTCCCACACGGTGCGCCAGGTGGTGCCGAGCTGCCGAGCGAGGCCCGCGACGGAGGCGTGCTCGCGGCGCAGCTGGCCGACTGCCCACCAGCACGCCCGCGCACTCAGCAGCGCCCGCGGCTGCGCGAGGTCCTCGTGTTGCTCGGTGAACCCCTTGGTCGCGCACTTCGGTTCGGCGCAGCGGCCGGTGCGCTTGCGCCAGACCAGCTGCACCGGCCGGCCGAAGCAGGGCACGTCGACCAGGTGCACGTTCCGTCGTCCGCGGCTGGCCGCGATCACCCCGCAGCCCGGACACGCCAGCGGTGCTGCCGCCGACTCCACGACGACCCGCAGCCGGCCGTGGCGCTCGGCGACGTCGAGGACGTGGAACCCCTCCAACCCGACCAGCAGGTCGCAACGCTCGCAGTGGTCAGAGGAGGGAACTGGGCACGAGCGCGCGCGACCGCACGCCGTAGGCTCGGACACCGTCGAGGCCTTCCGGTTCGGTTGCTTGGTCGCACCAAACTCTGGAGGGCCTCGACCTATCTCCGGGTCAGGCCGTCAGGCCATGTCGCTCACACCCACCGCAGGTACGAAGAGCCACTAATGGACGTCGACATCGACCTTCTGATCGACATCACTAAGGACATCGCCGACGACGATGCCAGCGCCTTCACCGCATCCGCAACCGCCAACGCTCCTGGAGAGCCCGGCTCATCCGAATCGAGGGTGTAGTTGGGGTCTGAATCCGCCGGTTTCGAGCAGGCTTCTTGCGATGTAGTTGGTGAGGTTGCGGAACCCGAGCGCGCTGCCGCGGAGGTGCTCGAGCCGGCCGTTGATCGCCTCCGTCGGTCCGTTGCTGGTGCCGGGGTGGTCGAAGTAGGCGAGCACGTCGGCGGCTCGCTTCTTCAATGTCCGGCCCAGGGTGATGACCTCGGTCAGGGTCTTCGGCACGCCGGCGCTGATGGAGTCGATCAGCTTGACCATCAGCTCGCGGCCGCGCCGCCGGTCCTCGTGCCGGTAGGCCGCGATCAGCCGCTGGTAGATGCCCCAGGTCGCCTCGACCTCGACGTGGCCGTCGTCGGCGAACAGGGTGGTGAGTCGGTCGATCTGCTTGTCGGTGAGCAGCCCGGTACCGGTGTGCAGGGTCCGCCGCGACGTGTAGAGCGGATCGTCCTTGAAGCCACGGTGACCGTGGATCGCGAGCTGGACGCGGCGCCGGCACTTGTCCAGGGCGTCGCCGGCCAGACGCACCACGTGGAAGGGATCCATCACCGCCACGGCGTCAGGGACCTCCTCGGCGGCAGCGGTCTTGAAGCCGGTGAACCCATCCATCGCGACCACCTCGACCGCGTCGCGCCAGGCCTCCTCGCGCTCAGCGAGCCAGGTCTTGAACGCCTGCTTCGAGCGGCCCTCGACCATGTCCAGCAGCCGTGCTGGGCCGGTGCCATCACGCACCGGGGTGAGGTCGATGATCACGGTGACGTACTTGGCGCCGCGGCGGGTGTGGCGCCACACGTGCTCATCGACCCCGATGACCAGCACGTTGTCGAAACGGTGCTCGTCACCGATCAGGACCCGCTTGCCCTCGGCCAGCACGGCGTCATTGGCGGTGTCCCACGCGACCCCGAGCCCCTCGGCGACCCGCGCCACGGTCAGGTGCTGGACCACGATCCCTTCCAGTGCCCACCGCAGGCCGCGACGCGAGAGCTTGGCCCGAGGCTCGGCCGCGGCGGTGGTGTCCTGGCGCCACACGTGCCCACAGCCGCTGCACCGGTAGCGACGGATCGTGACGACCAGCGTGGTCGGTCGCCATCCCAACGGCTCGTGCGCCAGCCGGCGAGTCACGCTGTCGCGCGGCACACCCTCACAACCGCACCGGCGGCACCACCGGTCCGGCTCGACAACCCGGCAGGCGACCACCGCCCGGTCGGACTCCAGACGCTGCCCGACGGCTTCGAGACCGAGCTCGTCAAGGCGGCAGAACGTAGTCAGGTCAGGGCAGGCGAAGGTAGCGTCACGCACGTCGAGGTCTCTCAGATGGCTGGCGTAGGAACCTCCATCCTTGAGAGACCTCGACCCCTACCCCGGACCGACGCGCCGATGCCCCGGAGGGCAGGCTCTACACCCTCATCTGGGAAGAGCCGAGAGCCCTCCACAGGAAATTCGCCAGAACTTCGAATCATGGTCTCAATCGGCTCAACGATCGAGTCGGGCCAGGAGATCTTCATCCTGAAGAACGCCGAGTCGTTCTCGGGCGACCTCGACAAGTTGCGGGGCCGCCTCTCAAAGGCGCTTCGCTGGGAGGAAGCGTCATGACACGCTCTGCGTTCGAAGCCTCGCTGGCAGCCCTGCGCGACAACGTCGTCATGGCAATCGAGAGGCGCGAGATGGGCGTTGTCCAGGATGGGCTTGACGTCTATCAGCACCTGATCGAGACCATCCTCGATGAGCAGCTCAGTCTTCAGGCAGTCACGTCGGCCGTAGCCGCCCCCAACCTCCCACTGGGCCGCGAGTGGGACCAGATCCTCCGCGACCTGCATGGAGTCATCGACAGCGTCAGCGCAAGTGCGTCCCGCCTTCTCTGGGTCGACGTCCTCTCGTGGGTGCGCCAAGTGGCGGTCGCGTGCGTTGAACGAGGAGTGCTCAACGCGCTCGGAATGATTCTCACGTTATTCGAGTCAGCGTGGAGCCAGGAACTGGCCGCGCCAAGCGCGGACACCACAGCGCGTCAAGACGCCCTCCTGCTCCGCCTGTCCGAGTTCGGGAGTTTCTACCTACACCTTGGCCACGCCGACCAAGAGGTCGTTCGCGGGGCCGACGTCATCTACACCCGTACCTTCCTGCGAGTGGTGAAGAGTGCCATCGAGTCGAGCGATCCCGAGGCCGCGCGGGTTGCAATCAAGTACTTCCTGCACGGCAGCACCTCACCCGGCTCGTCCCTCGGCCCGGTGACAGGGGCAGGACTCCTAGCTCTCTACGCCTGGATTCTGTATCGGTTCGATCACGGCGACCAAGATGAGTCCTTCAAGGCCGTTTGCTCCCAGATTTCGAATGCGTTCGAACGCGAAGAATCGTTCGTCCCGACGCTCCGCGCATCCGACGAGCTGGAAAACGAGCTCGGCATTCATTGGTGGGAGCTAAATGAACGCGGGCCGATGAGCGGTGGCGTGATTCAGATCGGGACCTACATGTCACTGGCACTGATACTCGTCGCTGGGCCGCGGCTGACGTGGCAGCCAATTGATCCTGCAAGCGACAGCGACGTGGATGTGGCACGGCGCCTCATGACAGTGATCGACTCGATCGAAAAGGGCGGCTTCGCAGGTGCTCGTGCGGCTCTCGGCGTGCCCGATCACCACTTCGACAGCCTGAAGACGCATCTAAGCGAAGTTGTCCAGCAAGGTGATGCGATCTTGGAGGAGAGCTACGCGCGGGTTCCCGTCGACCCGGATCGCGTCGAGAAGTTCAGGGCCTCGGTGCGCCAGAAGCTCGCCGAGCAGCGGAAGCACTCGTTGGCCGCGGCTCTCGTCACGCGTCCCGCTAACCTGCCGGAACCCGCTGACACCAACTTCGGGCTCGACACGCTCATCCCGCGCTGGTACTTCGCCGAAACGCGAGTATTCGCGGAGCCAGAGCGACTTGCCGACGACATCGTCCGCGGCCTAGTCCGAGGTGAAGAAGATCGGATCCTCGAGCTCGCGGTTGCCGATCTGTCGAGTGCGACCGAGGCGACATTTGATTCGTTGCTGTCGGACCTGGAGGCGGCCTCCGACGGAGTTTCAAGCCCAGTTGTTGTCACCAACAGCTACGAGGCGCACGCACTCCTGACAGGGCGCCCCGTGGATACCCCCGATTCCTCCACCCCCTTTGGTGCAGGTCCAGTACTTCGCGTATACGACGACCGTTCCGCATACGTTGCGCTGCTCTCGCCGGCGGGCACCCCAAATGTGCACCTGCTCCCCCCAACGACACGCGTCGAAGGTGACGAAGCGCTCGACGACCTGGGCGTCATCGTTGGAGTCAGCGAACTCCCGCCGGAGGAGATGGAGGACATCGTCGGCCGTGAACAGCGAACCAGAATCGATGAGGCGCGGCTTCGAGGCAGTCTCCGGGTCCGGCTCTTAGAAAACTTGGAGATATCCATGTCTCCCGACGCCCGGCCGGTGATCTGGCGGCTGCCCGAGTCGGCCTGGTGACGGCACCACCCCCAGAGCGGCTCGCGTCTTGGATACGGGGGAGAAGGTCAGCGCCGACTCCTAAGCCGATGACCGACGCTCAGCCTGAAACCCCAGCCCTTCGCCTCAGCCTCTCGCTCCTGCTGCTCCACCTCCCTGCCTGTCCATCGCCAATCACGAATGACTCCTCAATACCTCGCCCATCTGCCTCGGCTTCCCCCCTCCTTCAAACGGCACGCATGCTACGAAGTTTCGTAGCGGGACGGGCGCTGATGTGGCCGCTGACCTGCGGTTTCACGGCTGTCGACGGTTGTTGAGGGAGGTGTCCCAGGTGCATGGCGGCATGAAGATCTACCGTGGCGCGGCAGCCGCCGCACGCCACTACGTCGAGGCCGATCGCTCCCGCGCCGACGACTACTACCTCGCCGAGGGCAGCGGAGTCGCCATGCACTTCGCGCGCGACCTCCGGACTGCGTCGAGCGGCGAGCCGACATGGACGGCGAGACCTACGAGCACTGGGTCGCCGGCTATGGCGTCGAGACCGGCGCTCGCGAAGGGGCGGTTGCGGAAAGACGAGAAGGGCGTCCGGTTCGTCGAGGTCACCGTCAACGGCCCGAAGTCCTGGTCGCTCGCGGCCGCGCTGCACCCCGAGATCGGGGCGGCGTACGACGCCGCGCAGCAGCAGGCGGCCCAGGAGATCATCGGCTGGGTCGCCGAGCACGCGACGACCCGCGTTGGGCCGCGGGACCGCCAGGTGCAAGTGCCGGTCGAACAGATCGAGGCCGCCATCGTCCGCCATTTCACCTCCCGGGCCGGCGACCCCCACCGACACCTGCATCTCCAGATCAACGCCAGAGTGTTCGCGGACCGCAAGTGGCGGGGGCTCCACACCGTCGGCGTCCGCGACGGCCTGGAGGCGATCAACGGGATCGGGCACGCGGCCGTGATGACCAACCCCGAGTTCCGAAGTTCCTTGGCGGCGCACGGGCTCACGCTCGACGCCGAGACCGGCGAGGTCGTCGAACTGGCCCGCTACGCCGGCGCCTTCAGCGCCCGGGCCAAGCAGATCGAGTCGAACATCGACACCTACGAGGCCGAATGGCGTGCCGAGCATCCGGGCGAGGAGCCCGGGCCGGCGTTGCGGCAGGCCTGGGATCGACGGGCGTGGGCCGACGCCCGGCCCGACAAGGTCGTGCCCACCAGCGGGGAGGAGCTCCGCGCGCATTGGGTCGAGGAGTTGCACGAGCTCGGCTTCCAGGGTCTCGACAAGCTCGACCGACGACATGGCGTCTCCGAACTCAAGGCGGGCGCACTGGACCGCGACGGCTTGGTGGACCTGGCGCTCGTCCGACTCGGTGCGCGTCGCTCGGCGTGGAACGCCGCCGACGCCCGCGGCGAGGTCGAGCGGCTGGTCGCGGCGACGGGCGGCGCCATCGACTCCGCGGTCAGGCGCGAGCTGGCCGAGGACCTGACCGCTCGCGTCGTCGCGGCATCACGGCCCCTGCTCGGCCGCACCGATGTGCCCGAGCACGTGCGGTCGTTCACCTCGGCCGACGTCTTGGCCGTCGAGCACGAGATCGTGGACCGCATCGCGGCACGCGCCGACGCCGGGGCGATCCGGATCGTCGAGGGTGCCGCGGGCGCCGGCAAGACCGCGCGGCTGGCGGCGACCCGCGAGCGCGCGCTCGCCGCCGGGCACCGGATGGTGGTGGTCACCCCGACCCGCAAGGCCGCACAGGTCGCGGAGGGCGCGCTCGGGGCCGCGTCCTACTCCGCCGCCTGGCTGCTGCACCAGCACGGCTTCCGCTGGGACGAGGACGGCCGGTGGAGCCGCGTCGCTGCCTCGCCGGACATCGCCGCCCGGATGCGGGCGGGCGACCTGCTGGTGGTCGACGAGGCCGGCATGGTCGACCAGGACACTGCTCGCGCGTTGCTGCGCCTGGCGGACGAGCTCCACACCCCGGTGATGCTGGTGGGCGACCGCCATCAGCTCCCCGCCGTCGGTCGTGGCGGAGTGCTGGACCTGGCGATCCGCTACGCACCCGACCGGGTGACGCAGCTCGACGGGGTACGTCGTTTCGCCGATCCCGCCTATGCACGAGCTGTCGTTGCGGATGCGCACGGGTGAGCAGCCCGGCGAGGTGTTCGACGAGCTGGTGCGCCGGGGCGAGGTGGCCGTGCACGCGAGCGACGTCGAGCTGCTCCAGCACCTGGCGCGGCATGGGGCCGACGGTGAGCTCGTGGTCGCCGACACCCGCGATCAGGTGGGCAGGATCAACACCCTCGCCCACCAGACCCGCCAGGCCGCCGGCGAGGTGACCGACAGCGTCGTCACCGCGGCGGGTGAGCGGATCGGCGTCGGCGACCGGATCGCCACCCGTCGCAACGACCGCGACGCCGACGTCGCGAACCGCGAGACCTGGACCGTGCTCGCCTGCGACGGCGGCTCGCTCAGGGTCCAAGGCGAGGCCGGCAAGCGAGTCCTGCCGCCGGACTACGTGCGTGCTCACGTCGAGCTCGCCTACGCCACCACCGCCTACGGGGCGCAGGGCTCCACCGTGCCGGTCACCCACGTGCTGATCGGCGAGCACACCGGAGCGGCCTCGGCGTACGTCGGGATGACCCGCGGCCGCGAGCGCAACGTCGCGCACCTCGTCGCCGAGTCGGTCGAGGACGCGCGCAACCAGTGGGTTGCCGTGTTCGGCCGCGACCGTGCCGACCTCGGCCCGACGCACGCCCGCGGGGCGGCCGCCGAAGCCATCGACCGCTACGGCCCCAACGCACCGAAGCGTCCTGCCGTGCGGCGAGTGGCGCGGCGCAACGAGGACGACTTCGCCCACGGACCTCCGGCGTCGCCTCGCCGGCGTCCGGCCCGAGCCTCGGCTTCTAGCCTTTCGGCGGAGGCGGCCGCGGATCGAAGCGTGTCCGCCGAGGCGGTGGCGGAGGAGGTGGGGGCGGCAGAGGGTCGTACCCACGGATCCGTGCACGAGGCGCGACGTCTGGGTTCTCCTCGACGTAGAAGGTGAGGCCGTCCAGCTCCAGCGGCCGTCTCGCCAGCTCGATGGCCGGTCGCCAGGCCTCGCGGACCGGGTCGGGCAGGTCGAGCTCCTCCCAGACGTCGACGAGCAGACCGCCGTCGATCCATCGGATCATCTGGTGCGGGAGCCCGCGGCGGATCAGCTGCTCGTAGACACCCGTGCGCTCCCCGCGGTCGCGCATTTTCCACGTACGCATCCCGGTGTTGCGGATCTCGTCGGGGATGTCGCAAGTGGCGAAGCAGGTCGGCGGCTCGACGCTCCACAGCTCGCTCGGCGCCCAGAACGCGACGATCCCGACGGGGTGGTGCTCCACCCAGTCGATGTGCTTGCGCAGCGTCAGCTCGTGGCCGATCGCCGCCAGGATCCTCGACGCGACCTTCAGTGACGGCGACTTCAACCCACGCTCGTACGCCGACAACGTCGCCTGCGACGTGCCCGCTACCCCTGCGAGCTGCGCCTGCGTGAAACCCCGAGCCTGCCGTGCCCGGGTCAACAGGTAGCCGCGGTCCATGCGGCGACGATACCCAATCGGATGTATTCGACCCTCGAAACGGGTCCAGCCTGAACACCTGCCTGTTGTCCGCGAATCTCCCGGGCCTTCGCCAATCAGGAGGAACCATGAACAGCAACACGCATGAGGTCCCGTTCCACGCCCGCCACGAGGACGAGCTGCTGACCCTCGACGAGGTGGCCGAGATCCTGCAGACCTCCCCCAACACCGTCCGCTGGTGGCGCCAGATGGGCACCGGCCCGGAGTTCTTCAAGATCGGCCGGCGGCTCTACACCACGGTCGGCGACCTGCGTCTCTTCGTCCGAACGCAGCGTCTGGCCGCCCGTCCTGTCGTCGGTCGGCCGAAGGCGGTGTGAGGGCCGTGGACGACCCGCGCCACGTCTTCCTCAGCGCGGGCGAGGTGATGGCTCGCTACGGCTGGGGCAAGACGAGGGGCTACCAGAACCTCAAGGACCGCTCGCTGGTCCCGCCGCCGGTGATGACCCACCCCGACCGCTGGCGGCTCGACCAGCTGCTGGTCTGGGAGGAGAAGCGCATCGCGCCTGCCGAAGAAGTCTCGTCCCTGCGCGCCCGCCCTGCGCTCACAGATCTGCTGCCGCCTTCGAAACGAGAGCGACCAAGGCCCACGTGAGCACCGATGGTGCACGCGCAACACGGCGTGACCATGGCGACAGCACGCGCGGCGCTGGCCACCACTGGGCCTACACGGCGCGAGCTGCTCGGAGCCGCTGGTCACCGGCCCGCCCCCAGGCCGACTTCGTCTCCAGAACGGCCAATGTGGTGGACCGGAAGGCGTGGTTGAGGTCCGAACTGGCCACCTTCCATGCCTTGACGACCGCGGGGTCCGTCCGGACGAAGTTGGCGCGGTCGGCGACGTCGGTCGCCTGGAAGACCAACCTGCTGGTGTTGATGCGTGCCATGGTCTTGCTCCTTCGAGGGGTGGTGACGGGATGATGCGAACTTAGTGACTAAGTTAGCCAGAGTCAAGGCCCAGTCGAACTAAGTACGCTATGCTGAGGCTATGACAACGTTCTCGGCTGAAGCGCTAGGCGAGGTGATCCGCGCACGCCGCGAAGCGAAGGGCTTTACGCAGGACGCGCTTGGGACCGCGGCTGGGTACGGCTCGGGGGCTGGGGTCTCGATTTCTAGGATCGAGAGCGGCCTGACACGACCCGGTCCGGAGCGATTCGAGGGCCTCGCACGCGCACTTGAGCTCACGCCGGATGACTTGGAGCGGCAGGCAACCAATCGCACAAGCCATGATCTGGGCGCATCAACTGGCTACGTCGCAGGTTCCGCAGTCGGTGCGAAGCCCACGGCGGGACGCGAGCGATTGAAGGACCGGGCGAGGCGGATAGAGGACGAGATCGCGCATCGGACTGCCCTGGTCACCGACCTTGGGGACGCGTTTAACGATGCCCACGACCGTGCCCGTGACGACTTCTTCATGCGCTTCGTTGACCTTGCCAGCGATGTGGAGGGCGCACCGCAGCCGGATCCGTTAGACCTCTCGGAGGGCGACGAGGGCGACGATGTTGAGAGCGAGGCGACTGCTCGGTTGAGGTTCACATCCCACGGGATTGCTCAGGTCCTCGCAGGCGGCGCTGGTGGCGCTGCCGCGGGGGCGGCAGTCGGCGGCGCTGCCGCCTACGGCACCTTCATAGCTGCCGTGTCTTTCGGGACAGCCTCGACGGGGGCCGCGATCTCCGGGCTTTCGGGAGTAGCCGCAACCAATGCTGCGCTGGCTCTCCTAGGGGGCGGGACTCTCGCTGCCGGAGGGTCAGGAGTCGCGGGCGGCACAATGCTGCTCACAAGCATCGTTGCGGCACCGGCTGTTCTGCTGGCGGTCGGGGGCCTGGTGTGGATGGCAAGGCGAAATCGCAAGCAGCAGGAAGAGCTCGCTGATCGCTTGGATGACGCCGATGCCGAGATCGCGGCGACGAAGCCCGGCTTTGATGCGCTCGTCGAGATCCTCCGCGAGCGACGAAGACTCTCGATTACATCGCCATTCACGCGGCCCACGCCCTCGAGCGCTGGGCGACGCAGATCACGACGCGGCCCATGAGGTGGGACTCGCTCAGGGAAGACGAGAAGCGGCGCTACCACGACTTTGTCGAGATTGCTGCCAGCCAACTTGCCGTGGTGTCTATCAACGTTCAGGATCTGATGGCGTTGAGCGGCGACGAGCGCGAGCACCTGATCGACTTCGCCAACGAGGTCCTCGGCCAGGCTCAGAACGTTGTCGAGACCTTGGTCTAGCGCTCGTGGGCCTCGGGATGGCGCACACTTCCTCCCTCGCGAGTGATGCACGAGAGTGATGCACGAGGCCCCGGAAACGGCGTCCAACGACGGCACGCGGCGAACCGACCCGAACCGCCACACCCGCTCTGAGCTGCGGTTTCGCGAAATCCGTCGACGGCCGCCTACGCGGGCACTTCGTGG